>JBGPPK010000007.1:0-485087 GCA_041488515.1 Terriglobia bacterium
CGGCAGCAAGAGAGTATTTTGCCGATCATGCTTTTTATTTCAGGGGGAGTGTTGGTCGGGACGGGCAGATTGAGGCGTTAGCAGGCGTGAGCGAAGCGGGAGCCTGCTGCCGAAATCCCGAGCACAGCGAGGGATCACGGGCAGATTTGAACTGCCGAACAGCTCGTGCTTTGCACGAGCCCCCTCGCACTTCTTTTTCTTTTGCGCGCATCCGCTTCGCTCCTGCGCGTCGGCCTCTTGGGGTGCTTCGTGGGTCGGCAGCAGAGATCACTGCTAATTTCGAATGTTTGTTTGCACGAAGAGAAGTTGGTCGGGACGGGCAGATTTGAAGCAGCGCGAGCAAAGCTCGCGGCCGCCCCTCGCACAGCTTTTTTTTGTGCGCCTGCGCTGCGCTCCGGCGCATTACACCTTGGGGTGCTTCGTGGGTCGGCAGCAAGAGAGTATTTTGCCGATCATGCTTTTTGTTTCAGGGAGGAGTGTTGGTCGGGACGGGCAGATTTGAACTGCCGACCCCTCGCACCCCAAGCGAGTGCTCTACCAGGCTGAGCCACGTCCCGACACTAGGAATCCGCTGTTACTGTCGCAAAAAAGGGGTCTTCACAGCGGAAGGTTCGCCTTGATTATAGCATTGGAATGAATGGGAAGAGCGCCAGACGCCGGAGCGGATGGTTCTAAGAGAATCCTGGTTGCGAATGGCTTTTATCTCTATCCCTGTCCTTCGCCGATGCCCACTTCAGGCGTCTGCTGCATTTGCTCTGAGGCAGTCCGAACGCGCTGGATGCGAGCGGTCCATCCCCGGCCGAAGGTGTCAAAGGATGGCAGTGACCGCAGGAAGGCCAGCCGCTGATCGCAGATGCTGCCGATCAGCGTGATGGGATCGGCACTGTTGACTGCCTGCATGGTCTGGGGGCCAATAGCGCCGTCATCCTCGATGCCACAAGCCCGCTGCAACGCCATGGCCGCGCGGCTGGTGCCGCTATTGACGGCGAAATCCATGACGGCGTAATCCACACCCAAAGGCAGGTCGTCGCCATGTATGCGGTTCCAGTAGCTCTTGCGGTAGAGCGGGGCGACGGCGGCGGGCGTGAGGGCGCGCATGGCGGCCTCATCCACATCATGGCCGATAAATGCCTCCCAAACGCGCTGGGTTACGCCAAGATTGGTTATGCCACCCGGATCCCTGGGATCGTTGGAAAAGCCGCCTTCTTCTTTCAGCACAAGGGTCAGAACCTTATCGAAGTTCACCAGCATGATTGGGGGCTCCTGAAGGCCGGAATGCGCTCCGGCCAGCACACAGGGCCGGGAATCCACACGAGTACCTGACCGGAGGCGGAATCAACCCTCAATGGTTATGTGTTGCGGTTGGGGAATTCGTATCAGCCAATCAGGCAGAAAGGAGGAATATATTTGCCGTATCGCCTGAGGTTAAGCGGTGAAGATTAGCGGCAAGCAGACCGCCTGGCTGACGTCGGGGACCCGGTGGAATGGCTGTCCAAAATGCGCGGTTTCCCCAATTGACGAACAGGCGAACAAATGGTAAAGTTTATCGTTTCCCCTGAGGGTTGTTAAAGTGGGCATACCTTTTGGTTGCAACAAATTCTGGCATGGCTCTGCGCAGATTCGCCGCGGCACCGCACACGTTCCTGTTATCTTTTCTCACAATCCGCCGGGGCAGAACACCCTTGCGCTTGCTCGCACGTCTAATTTGAATCGGCGTTAGCGTGCCTGGAATCCAACACCGGTTAACATAGAAAGATCCATGATCATGAAGATGAAGCATTTAGTAATCAACGCCGCGGCGCTGATCGCGGCTGCTCTCCTGATAGCGGGTTGTGGGAACGGCGCAAAGGCCGGCCCGCCCGCGGGCCCGCAGGCATTTCCGGTGAAGGTGATCACAGCGCAGTCGCAAACAGTGCCGTTCTCCACCGATTACCTGGCCACGCTGAAATCGCGGAACGCCGCCACGCTGCAGCCGCTGGTGGAAGGCGACATCACAAGAATCTTTGTGACATCCGGCCAGCGCGTTGAAACCGGAGCGCCGGTCCTGGAGATCGACCCGCGCAAGCAACAGGCCACGGTGAACAATCAGGAAGCTGGCCTTAAGTCGAAACAGGCAGTGCTGCAGCAGGCCGCGGTCGACCTGGACCGCAAGAAAAAGCTTTATGCCGCCGGGGTAACGGCCAAGGCCGATCTGGACCAGGCGCAGAACACCTACGATGCAGCCAAAGCGGACGCGGAGGCCCTGCAAGCGGGGATCCGCGAGCAGCAGGTGCAGCTGCACTATTACACGGTGCGCGCGCCGGCCGAGGGCGTGGTGGGCGATATTCCCGTCCACGTGGGCGACCACGTAAGCGCGCAGACGATGCTGACCACCCTGGACCAGGGTGGCGCGCTGGAAGCCTACATCAGCGTTCCGGCGGAAAAGTCGGCGACCCTGCGTGTGGGCATGCCCGTGGACATCGTGGATGATGAAGGCAAGCAACTGGCGCGCACACGGATTTCCTTTATCTCTCCGCACGTCGACACCGATTCACAGACGCTGTTGGTGAAGACCCAGGTGCCCAATCCGGAACGGAAGTTCCGCAACGCGCAGCAGGTACACGCCCGCGTGGTGTGGTCAGAGCGCAGCGCTCCGGTGATTCCGGTGACCGCGGTTTCGCGTCTGAGCGGAAAGATCTTTGCCTTCGTGGCGGAGGGCCAGGGCCAGCAGGCGGTGGCGCGGCAGCGCGTGATCCAGGTGGGCGACCTGATCGGAAACGATTACGTGGTGCTCGACGGCATCAAGGCCGGCGACAAAATTATTGTGACCAGCGTGCAGATGCTGGCGGACGGCATGCCGGTCGTGCCGCAATCGTAAGAAATATTTTCGCCGTGGATTAGCGCAAATAAAAGCTGGTTAGGAATCTCTCCGAGCGGAAATGTCTCAAGGTGGATGAGCGGCGCGGCCCGGGTATGCCGAGCCGCCTGCAACAGGCGCAGAAACAAAATCATTTTGCTGGAAATGCTCCGGCGGTTTGGAGCGAAGCGACAGGATTTATGGTCAATTTTTTTATTCGCAGGCCCGTATTTGCCACCGTATGCTCGCTGCTGATCGTTCTGGCGGGCGCGGTGGCAATTCCCACACTGCCGGTGGCACAGTATCCCAACCTCACCCCGCCCACGGTGAGCGTGAGCGCGTTCTATACAGGCGCGAACTCGCAGGCGGTGGAGACCAGCGTGACCACGCTGCTGGAGCAGGCCATCAATGGCGCGGAAGGCATGCGCTATATGAGTTCCACCAGCGGCAATGACGGGACCAGCGCCATCAGCGCCACCTTCGACCTGGACCGCAACCTTGACGTGGCCGCGGTGGACGTGCAAAACCGCGCTTCCAGCGCGCTGGGCCGCCTCCCGATCGAGGTGCAGACCACCGGAGTAAGCATCAGTAAGAACACCGGCTCTTTCGTAGTGGCCTACGGGTTTTACTCTGACAACAAAGAGTTCGACAACCTCTTTATCAGCAACTACCTTGATCTTTACGTGCGCGACGCCATCAAGCGGGTAAAGGGCGTGGGCAACGTAATTATTTTTGGCGAGCGCAAGTATTCCATGCGGCTCTGGCTCGATCCGGTGCGTCTGGCGGCGCGCAACCTGACGGCCGGCGACGTAACCGCCGCGCTGCGCGAACAAAATGTCCAGGTGGCCGCGGGCCAGGTGGGAGCGCAACCCGCACCCGCCAACCAGGCCTACCAGATCAGCGTGCGCGCCGTGGGAAGGTTGAGCGATCCAAAAGAATTCGAGCGCATCGTGGTAAAGCGCTCCAAGGACGGTTCGCTGGTGGAGTTGCGCGACGTGGGCCGCGCGGAACTGGGTGCGGAAAGCTATGGCGGCCAGCTTCGCTATAACGGCGTGGACGCCATGGGCCTGGGCGTGATGCAGCTTTCCAACGCCAACGCTCTCCAGGTTCGCCGCGACGTGCAAACAGAGATGGACCGGCTTGCTCAGCGTTTCCCTGCCGGCTTGAAGTACCAGGTTGCGTTTGACACCACCAGGGCGGTCGGCGAATCGATCCGCGAGGTGCTGAAGACGCTGGCGGAAGCGATCCTGATCGTAATCGTGGTGATTTTTTTGTTCCTGCAAGGATGGCGCAGCACGATCATTCCGGCCATTACGATCCCTGTCTCTCTGGTGGGAACGTTCATCTTCGCCAAGTTCTTCGGCTTCTCCATCAATACGCTCACGCTGTTTGGCATCACCCTGGCTACAGGATTGGTGGTAGACGACGCCATTGTGGTGATTGAAAACGTGGAGCGCCATATAGAAGAAGGAGTGCGCGACCCGCGCGAAGCCACCAGGATCGGCATGCGCGAAGTGACCGGCGCCGTGGTAGCGACTTCACTGGTACTGATTGCAGTGTTTGTTCCGGTGTCACTCTTTCCTGGCAGCACCGGCCGGCTCTACCAACAGTTTGCGCTGACCATTGCGTTCTCCATCGCGATTTCGGCATTCAACGCGCTGACGCTCTCGCCGGCGCTGGCGGCGCTGCTGCTGCGCCATCGCGAAAAGCCGCAGAACCGTTTCTTCCGCGCCATCAATTCCGGGATACGAAGCGGGACTTCGGGCTACCAGGCGTTCCTGCATCGCCTGACGAACTGGAGAACCGCGGTGGTTGCGGTCTTCCTGATCGGGCTGGCCGCTACCTTCTTTGTCTATCAGCGCGTGCCCAGCAGCTTTGTGCCCCAGGAAGACCAGGGATACTTCTTTGTGATCGTGCAGGCTCCTCCGGGAGCGTCATTGCAATACACGACGAAGGTGATGGACCGCGCGGCCGCCATCGTCAGCGCGAACCACGACGTGGAAGGCGTCTTCTCCGTGCCCGGCTTCAGCTTTACCGGCAGTGCCTCCAACCAGGGAATTATTTTCGCCAGCCTGAAAGACATCAGCGAGCGCAAAGGCAAAGACCACAGCGCCGAGGGCGTGCTGAATGCCATCCGCGGGCAGTTGATGCCCATTCAAGAAGCCATGGTTATCCCGTTTGATCCTCCGGCGATCCAGGGACTGGGCACGTTCGGCGGCTTCGCTTACGAACTGCAACAAACCAGCGGCGGCAGCCTGGATGAACTGGAAGGCGTAGTGCAGCAGGTCATCGCCAAGGCAAACACGCGTCCCGAGCTGGCGCATCCGCTGTTCACCATCTTCACGGCGCGCGATCCGCAGTTTGTGGTATCGATTGACCGTGAAAAGGCCAAGAGCCTCAACGTCCCGTTTTCGCAGATCACCTCCGCGCTGCAGATTTACATGGGCTCGCAGTACATCAACGATTTTGATTTCAACAACCGCTCCTATCGCGTGATGGTGCAGGCCGACCAGCAATACCGCTCACAGCCGCGCGACCTGCGGCAGTTCTACGTGCGCTCCGACGACGGCCGCATGATCTCTCTGGACAACCTGGTTACGGTGAAAGAAGGGACCAACGCCAGCGTCATCAACCATTACAATCTGTTTCGCAGCGTTGAGATCGACGGCAGCGCGGCCCCGGGCTATAGCTCAGGCCAGGCCATCCATGCCATGGAAGAAATCTCAAAAGAAGTCCTGCACCAGGGTTACACGTTTGAGTGGACCGGGATTTCACTGGAAGAGATCCAATCGGGCGCGCAAACCGTCATGCTGTTCGGGCTCGGGTTGCTGGTGGTTTACCTGACGCTCTCCGCGCAGTATGAAAGCTTTGTTTTGCCGTTCATCATTCTGCTCGCCGTGCCCATGGCGGTGCTGGGCGCGCTGTTGGCGCAGTCGTGGCGCGGATTGCAGAACGACGTCTACTGCCAGATCGGGCTGGTGATGCTGATTGGATTGGCCAGTAAGAACGCGATTTTGATCGTGGAATTTGCCGAGCAATTGCAGCACCGGGGCATGGGGCTGGTGGAGTCGGCGATAGAAGCGGCCCGATTGCGCCTGCGTCCGATCCTGATGACCTCCATCGCCTTCATTCTCGGCGTGCTGCCGCTGGTCTTTGCCACCGGCGCGGGCGCCGCGGGAAGGCATTCGGTCGGCACAACGGTCTTCGGCGGAATGATCGTTTCCACTTTTCTGAACCTGTTTATCATCCCTGTGCTTTACATTCTGGTGCGCGGCTGGCTGCCCATGAAGCTGAAGCCGCAGCCGGTAGAAGAGCACGAGCTGCTGGAACAGAGCGCATGAAGCAGGCAGCGCCGGAAAAAAAAAGACGTCCCCGGCTGGTGGCGCTGGGATGGATCTTACTGGCGGCAAGTCTTCTGCTGTGCATGGTTGGGCCGCGGCTCTCGGTGAGTGACGTTCCGGCCGACATCAAGAACAGAATGGGCGATGCGGATTGGATCGGCTTTGCCTGGATCATTGCCGGGTTGGTAGTGGGGGCGCTGGCGCTGGTCTGCTTTGCCGTGGAGTGGATACTCCGTCCAGGGCGCGTGGGCCGTGCTCACCAGCAAAAAGGCGCGCAGTCTAAGTGAGTGGCCCAGGATCCTGACCATGAAAAAGCTTGTTTTGCTGTTCTTGGCGCTTTCCGCCGCGGCGGCTTCGGCCGCCGCAAAGCCGGAGAAACAAACCCTCACAGCAGAAGGCAAAGAACGCATTTATTACACGTTCGTGCCGGAAAAGCTGGCGGCCCCGGCGCCCCTGTTGCTGCTTCTGCATGGCTCCGGGCGCGACGGAATGTCACAGATCAATGAATGGAAGGATCTGGCCGGAAAAGAAGGGTTCATTCTGGCGGCGCCTGATTCAGCCAATTCGCAGGCGTGGAGCATGGGCACCGACGGCCCGGAGTTTTTGCACGCTGTTGTAGAGGCCGTCCGGGCAAAGAATTCTGTCGATGGGAAACGCATCTACATTTTTGGCCATTCCGCGGGAGCGGTTATTGCGTTGTACATGGCAGTGATGGAGTCAAAGTATTTTGCCGCCGCCGGCGTGCATGCCGGAGCCATGGGAGAAGATTTTTACCCCTACCTCGACCTGGCCCAGCGCAAGGTCCCGATTACGATCTGGGTGGGCACAGAGGACCCTTATTTCTCTCTGACGCTGGCAAAAGCCACGCAGGCCGAGCTGAACAAGCACGGCTTCCAGGCCCAGGTGGTCGAAATGAAAGGGCACGACCACAACTATTACGGGGTATCGAAAGAGTTGAATCCCAAGATCTGGGAATTTTTCCGCAACAACAAACTTGAGGCGGAGCCGGGCTGGCAGGTCTATCAACAAAAATGACAGGGCTGCGCAGCCGTTAATCTTGCAAAAAAATCGGCAAAAAAGAATGCGGCGCGCTAGGTGCGAATGGGGATGGACATGAGCGCCTGCACTTTGCGGGCAAGCTCCTTTAAGGAATAAGGCTTCTGCAGGAAGAGCATGCCTTGCATGGAGATGCCGTTTTGCAGGACCACGTCGTCCGCGTAGCCGGAGACATAGAGCAGCTTGGTGTTCGGCCGGAGTTGCAGGAGCTGATCGGCAAATTCACGCCCGCTCATCCTGGGCATGACCACATCGGTGATCACCAGGTCAATCTGCGCGATTGTGGCGGCCAGTGCCAGAGCTTCCTGGCCGCTGGAAGCGCAGGTGACGGTGTATCCCAGCGAGGTCAGGAATTCCGCATTCACGTTGCGCAATTCCAGTTCATCTTCCACCAGCAGGATATTGCCCTGTCCTCTCTTCATGGTCTGGTCCTCGCTTTCACCGTCAACCGTGGCGGCAGAAGCAGTAACGGGCAGCAAGATGCTGACCTGAGTGCCCTTGCGCGGACTGGATTCAATGGCGATCTCTCCCTCGCACTGCTGGACGATGCCATAAACGGTGGCCAGACCGAGACCGGTGCCGCGTCCTACCTCTTTGGTAGTGTAGAAAGGCTCGAAAGCATGCAGCCGGGTTTCCTCGTCCATGCCCACGCCGGTATCGCGAATGCGGATGGCGACGTACTGGCCGATGGCGACACTTCCGGAAGGAGTGAATACCGGGCGCAGCAGGTCCTCGGTTTCGATGAAAATCTGGCCGCCCGCGGGCATGGCGTCACGCGAGTTGATGACGATATTGAAAATGATTTGTTCGAAATGCGTTTTGTCGACCACCACCGTCCCGGTGGAGCGCAGATTGACAACCAGTTCGATGTCCTCGCCAATCAATCGGGGCAGGATGGCGGTGAGTTCCATCAGGGCCTGGGCGGGCTGCAGCGGCGTGGGGCGCACAATTTCCTTGCGGCTGAAGGTAAGCAATTGCCGGGTAAGGCCGCTCGCCCGCTCCGTGGTATCCAGGATCTTGGCGCAGTAGCGGCGCAGAGCCTCGTTCTGTTCCAGCTTGGATTCCAGCAGTTCGGCATAACCGCCAATCACGCCCAGAAGATTATTGAAATCATGCGCCACGCCTCCGGCCAGGCGGCCCAGGGCTTCCATCTTTTGCGCCTGGAGAAACTTTGCTTCCAGTTCGCGTTCCTCGGTCTGGTCGAGCTGCATGCCAAAGATGCATTCCTTGTCGCCGATGCGCACCAGTGTGGCAAAGTACAGGCCCACATGCTCGGCGCCGGTTGCGTCCTTAAACCTGATTTCCAGGTTTTGCACCGAGCCTTCCGCGCGAAGCCTTTGATAGAACTCGTCGCGCTGCTGCTGCGATTTCCAGAAACCCAGTTCAACCGCGCTCTTGCCGATTACTTTTTCCGCGGGCAGGGCCAGCATGCGCAGCAGATTGTCATTCACGTTGAGGAAGACGCCCTCCAGCGACAAAATGCCGCACCCAACCGGGCTCTGGCGGAAAATCGTGGCAAACCTCTCTTCCGATTGTTTCAGAGCGATCTCGCTCTGCTTTCGCTCGGTGATGTCGATCGCCGTGCCTTCAATGAAGCTGTTGCCATCGCCATCCGTGACGATGGTGGCGCGCTCCAGGATCCAGAACACGGCGCCGTCCCGGCGACGCTGCGTGCACTCGTAATTCAGCACCTGGCCTTGCCGGCCCAGGTCATTCAGGAATTGTTCCCGCTCTTCCGGATGGGAATACAGGAACACCGCCGAATGAGCGAGCGCCTCCTCCTTCGATCGAAATCCATACATCCTGAGAAAAGCGCTGTTGCAGTTCAGCAGCCTACCCTCCGGAGTGGAAACATAGACAGCGGCAAGGTTGTTTTCAAAAAGAACCTGGTATTGGCCGGCAACGGAGGAAGCCATTTCAGCCTGGTTCTCAAACAACGTCAGGATCATCCCAAAAGGCACACAAAACTTTGGCAGGTCCCAGAAAACACTTGTCAAGCCAGGACCGGTTCCGTGCGCGGAGAGAATGGCCGACAACGGAAAAACGCTGCCCCAGGCAATGAACGAGGCGGAGGTCAAAACCACCCCGGGGGTGAACCTGCGGAAACGGCGAAAATAGACCAGCCCGGTCGCGTAAAAGAAACCAAACAGATAAAAATTCAGCCCGTGCCGCAGAACGCCATGCTGCGCCTGCTGAACGGCCCATCCTGCGTAAGGCAACAAAAGGAACAGCGCGTAAAGATGCGGACTTTTCCAGCCGTAGAAACCAACTGCCTGCACCACGCCGTACAGGGTGCTGATGAGCAGCAAGGAGATGTAAAACCAGGGTACGCGGACATGGAGTTGCCAGCAGGTGAGGTAGAGCATGGCCATTGCGCTAATGAAAAAGACAAACGCAATGCGCCTCCCCTGCCGCATGAAAACCTCGGAAACGGAGAGCAGGAAACAGGTGCCGGCAACGATCAGCGTGGCAACCTTGATCCACTGGGTAAAGCGCATCAAGGGCGGGAAAAAGTCGTCGAACGCGGGAGCGGCAAAGTGGACCAGCATCGCGATCCAGCCCAACATCCACAAGCCCGTGCTTTTCTGCCGGTCGCGCAAGTGGATCCAGGCGAACAGCGATACCAGTATGGCGCTGACGATAAAGATTACAAGTTCTTCAAACCGAGGAGACATAGAGCAGCCTGCATTTCCTGTTTTGTTCAGGGCCGGAAAAGGCCGGGCAAACCTTTTCTTGCATGACGCTGAGGATGAAAAGATGACAAGAAGATAGAGCTAAAAAATCATCATAAGAACTATGAGCGCCATGGCTTCTAAAGCGTTAGAAACAAAATACCACCGATCCTGGCTTGCAGGCGGATTTTATTTTTTCATCAAGTGAGCCGGTGCCATCGCCCATTCGCCGGATAACGCCTTGATCAATTACCGCTTTTTATCCGGCTTTTCTACTGGATTTTCATGCACCCGCTCGCGGAAGGTGCCCCCCATGGTTTTCGCCAGGAAGATCGCGGAGTCTCCGTACTTGTCGCGCAGGCGATCGGAAGCCGACAGGGCGCGCGCCCATTTTTGCTTGTTTTCGCCTTCCAGCAGGTCCATTTGCCCTGGCTTGTCCTCGAAATTCGAAGCCTGCACGCCGAGCAAGCGGACGGGCCGGCCCCGCTCCCAGTTGTGATGGAAGAGCCTGGCCATGGCCGACGCAATTTCCGTATCCATCTGTGTGGGGCTGGACAGGGAATGCGCGCGGGTGATGGTGGTGAAATCCGAGTAGCGCAACTTGAGCTGGAGCGTACGAGCGGTAAAGTTCTGTTCGCGCAACCGCCGGCCTACCTTTTCCGAAAGATGCGCCAGCGTGGATTCCAGCTTGGACAGCTCCGCCGTATCGTGTCCAAAAGTGTGCTCGTGGCTGATGGATTTGGCCTGCCACTCCTCGCCGACTTCGCCTTCAAACCAGGCGCCCGCATCTTCACCCCGCGCTTTGCCCGCCAGCGCCGCTCCCCATTTGCCAAAATTTTCTTCCAGGACCCGTTCTTCCACTTTCAGCAAATCGCCGATGTGCATGATTCCGATCTGGTTCAGCCTGGCTTTGGTCACCTTGCCTACGCCGGGAATCTTGCCAACATCCAGCGGCGACAGGAAGCTTTGCTCCTGCCCGGAGAGGACATAAAGGACGCCATTCGGCTTGGCCTTGTCGGAACTGATCTTGGCCATCAGCCTTGTGCTTCCAATCCCGATGGAGCAGTTCAGGCCGGTGCGCTCTTTCATCTCCTGATGCAGTTTGTGCGCGGAGAGCAGGGGCGGGCCGTGCAGTCTTTCCGTACCGGTCATATCGAGATAGGCTTCGTCAATCGAGACCATTTCTACCGCGGGCGAAAAATCATGCAGGACCTCCCTGGCTTTCTGCGAGTATTTGCCATAAAGTTCGGGATGGCCATCCACGAAGATGGCGTGGGGGCACTGCTTGGCGGCGGTCCGCAGCGGCATGGCGGAGTGCACGCCGAATTTGCGCGCTTCATAGGACGCGGCAGAAACCACGCCGCGCTCGTCTCTTTGCCCGCCCACCACCACGGCTTTGCCTTTCAGCGCGGGATTAAACAGCTCTTCCACCGACACGAAAAATGCGTCCATATCGACGTGAAAGATGGTGCGCGCAGAGGGCATTCCCCTTGAAGATACACCACCCCGGCCTGCCTAAACGGGCGAAACTTTGCCGGAATTCGCGCATCTCATGAAGACGCCATTTTTGCCCCAGCAGGGTGCAATTTGCGGGCCGGGCGTTTACTATGTCTGCCCTGGTGTTGATTGGTCTTGAGGAACCCTTATGGCGCATTTGAAGTCCGTCTTGACCTTCCCTCCCGCTTCGGCCGAAGAGCGCAGCGCGGCCGCGTTGTCCGCCCACTACACGGCGGTGCGGCAACAGACTGACTTGCTGACAGCGCCGTTGAGCGCCGAGGACCAGATGGTGCAGTCCTGTCCGGAAGCCAGCCCGGCCAAGTGGCACCTGGCGCATACCAGCTGGTTCTTTGAAACCTTCATCCTTTCCAGCCATCTACCCGGGTACCGCCCTTTTCATCCGCAGTTCCGCGATCTTTTTAACTCCTATTACAACGCCGTGGGGCAGCAGCCGGAAAAAGCTTTGCGCAATACCTTTTCCCGCCCCTCACTCGACGAAGTCCGCAAATACCGTGCCCACGTTGACGAGCACATGCTCAAGCTGCTCTCGTCCGCTGCCGTCGCCGGCGAAGCGCGAAAGCTGGTGGTGCTCGGATTGAACCATGAGCAGCAGCACCAGGAGCTGATCGTTACCGATATCAAACACGCCTTTTGGACGAACCCGCTTCGTCCCGCCTATCAGCCGGCGACCGCGGCGCCTGCGCCGCAAGGCGCGCCGCCGCAGAAACCGCAGCTTTATCCCGAAGGGCTGTACGAGATCGGGGCTGAAGGAGAGTCGTTCTACTTTGACAATGAAGGGGCGCGGCACAAAGTATTCCTGCGGCCGTTTCGTTTTGCCATGCGCCTGGCCACCTGCGGCGAGTATCTCTCCTTCATGGAAGATGCCGGTTACTCGCGTCCGGAACTCTGGCTCTCTGACGGCTGGAAGGCGGTGCAAACACATCGCTGGAACGCTCCACTCTATTGGGAGAAGTCGGGAGGCCAGTGGTTTCAGTTCACCTGCTCAGGCATGCGCCGCGTCGAAGAAGCCGAACCGGTGTGCCATGTGAGCTATTACGAAGCCGACGCCTTTTCCCGCTGGGCAGGGGCCCGGATGCCAACCGAGTTCGAATGGGAGATCGCCGCGGGACGAGCACCGGTGCAGGGCAATCTGCTGGAGACGGGAAGGTTTCATCCCGAGGCCGCTCCCGCTGCCGGCGAAGACAGCCAGCCGCGGCAAATGTTTGGCGATGTCTGGGAATGGACCGCCAGCGCTTACCTGCCGTATCCGGGGTACAAACCCGCGGCCGGCGCGCTGGGCGAATACAACGGCAAGTTCATGAGCAGCCAGATGGTGCTGCGCGGAGGGTCCTGCATTACGCCGCGCTCGCACATTCGCGCTACGTATCGCAACTTTTTTCCGCCGGAAACGCGTTGGCAGTTCTCCGGCATAAGGCTGGCGGATGACGGCAATTAACAAACGGGCGGTCCTGGTCAGTCCGATTGCGGAAGATGTTCTGCGCGGCCTGAGCGCCCGGCCGCGGCGGCTGCCGCCCAAGCTCTTCTATGATGCCGCGGGGTCGCACCTGTTCGAGCAGATTACCGGGACGCCGGAGTACTATCCCACGCGCACCGAGCGCGCGATCCTGAAAAATTTTGCCGGCGAGATGGTGCAGCAGGCGGGAAACAACCTGACCCTGGTAGAGCTGGGCGCAGGCAGCGCGAGCAAAACCCAGGTGCTGATTGAAGCGTTGTTGCGGCGCCAGCTGCGCGCCGACTTTTATCCCGTGGATGTTTCGTCTTCGGCGCTGCAAGGCGCCCTGGCCACGCTGAACGGGCATTTTCCGCGGCTGCGCGTCAGCCCCATCGTGGCCGACTACACCCATCGCTTGCCTGATCTGAAGTCTCTGCCCGGACGCAAGCTGGTGCTCTTCATCGGCTCCACCATCGGCAACTTCGAACCGGAAGAAGCGGAAGAATTTCTGAAGAACGTGCGCCGTTCGCTGGAACCGGGAGATGCACTGCTCATCGGTTTTGACATGATCAAGGACGCAGATGTTCTGCACGCCGCTTACAACGATGCCCAGGGCGTGACCGCCGCTTTCAACAAAAATGTGCTGGCGCGCATCAACCGCGAACTCAGTGGCAGCTTTGACGTTGACGCCTTTGAGCATGTCGCCTTGTGGAACCGGAAAAAATCGCGCATCGAAATGCACCTGGAAAGCACGTATGAGCAGACGGTCTGGGTGCAGGACCTGGGCCGCGGCTACCATTTCGACCAGGGCGAACGCATCCACACCGAGAACAGCTACAAATTCAACGAACGCTCGATTGCGCGGCTGCTCCGCCGCAGCGGCTTCAAGCTGGAGAAAAGCTGGACCGATCCCATGGGCTGGTTCTGCGAGGCGCTGGGAAGGGTGTAATTCGCATCTCAACCCTTTACATTTCTTAACCGCCCAAGACTCTTACCATCTTGAGGGCCGCGCGTCCAACCTGATAAAGTAAGTGTTTACTTACTTCGCGTTGTTCCCCCATGCCAGTCCGCCTCTCAGCTTTGGACCGCCGCCGGCAGATCATGCGCTCCGCATCCGGCTTGTTTGCGCGCAGGGGCTATCGCGGGACCACCACGCGGGAAATTGCCCAGCGCGCCGGCATCAACGAGGCGCTGCTCTTCCGTCATTTTCCCAGCAAGCAAAAACTCTACTGGACGATCATTGAAGAGTTGTGCAGCGCTCGCGGCCGGCGACTCAAGATCAAGAAGATTCTCGACGGGGGTGGAAGCGACTTTGAAGTTTTCGCCGCCATCGCGCGCGAGTTTCTTGTCCGCAACGCCCGTGACACTGAACTCACGCGCCTGCTCTGGTTCACCGCCTTGGAGAACCACAAGCTCTCGCAGCGTTTCTTCCGCACCTTTGTGGCTGTCTATTATGAGGCGCTGGCCGCGCATATTCGCCGCCGTGTCAGTGATGGCGCTTTCCGCAATGTGGACCCTCTGCTCTCGGCACGGGGCTTTTTCGGGATGGTGGTCTACCACTTCCTGGTCCAGGAGTTGTTTGGGGGGAGCAAATATCAGAAATTCGATCCTGAGCTGGTCGCGAGCACGCTGGCGGGAATCTGGCTGAAAGGAATGCAAGGTCCGGCGGAACGAACCAATTCGAACGGGCACAACGGACACAGCGTGCGCCTGGGAAAAAGATCAAATCATGAAAACTAGAAACACTGTTCTCCAAATTGCTTCATTGGCGCCGCTCCTGATCGCCCTGGGATGCAACAGTAAAGACGCTGTGCAGGCAGCCAATCCTCAGCCGGCGGCAGGGGCTCCCGTGAAAGTGGCTACCGTGACGTCGCGCACCATGCCGGTGGAGTTGCAGGCCATCGGCAACGTTGAGGCCATCTCCACCGTCACCATCAAGGCGCAGATCTCCGGCCAGCTTGTGGGCGTGCACTTCAAGGAAGGCGACTTCGTCAAAAAAGGCCAGCTTCTGTTCACGATTGATCGCGCGCCTTTTGAAGCTGCGCTGCGCCAGGCCGAAGGCACGCTGGCCAAGGACGAAGCCCAGGCGTTGAACGCGAAAATCGATGCCGAGCGCTACCAGGGGCTGGGCGGGCAGGGCGTGGTCTCCAGGCAGCAGGTGGACGCCGCCGGCGCGGCCGCCAACGCCATGGCTGCGACCGTCGCCGCCGACAAGGCAGCCGTGGAGACGGCGAAGATCAATCTTGAATACACATCGATCTCGTCGCCCATCAACGGGCGCACCGGCAACATTGGCGTGAAGGAAGGCAATCTGGTGAAGGCCAATGACGTGCCGATTCTGGTGACGATCAACCAGATCGAGCCGATCTACGTTTCCTTCGCTATCCCCGAACAGCAGCTCGCCGAACTCAAGCAATACTCATCGGCAAAAACTTTGAAAGTGGACGCGGCGCCGCAGGGCAGCAGCCAGCACTTCCAGGGCCGGCTCACGTTTATCGACAACGCGGTGGACCTCACCACCGGGACCATCAAGCTGAAAGCCACGTTTGACAACACAGCGCACGTTCTCTGGCCGGGACAATTTGTTGACGTCGGCCTGACGCTGAAGTCGCAGCCCAATGCCATTGTTATTCCAACGGCGGCGCTGCAAACCAGCCAGAGCGGAACCTTCGTTTACGTGATCAACCAGGACCTCACGGCGCAACAGCAGCCGGTAAAAGTAGGATGGAACGTGGGCGATGACACCGTGATTTCTTCCGGCCTGCAACCCGGCCAGCGCGTGGTCACCGACGGCCAGCTGCGCCTGACGCCCGGCGCAAAAGTCGACATCAAGAGCGGATCGTAGTTCATGAACACACAGTTATTTATTCGCCGGCCCATCACTACCACGCTGATCATGGCGGCCATCCTGATCTTCGGCATCTTTGCGTATCGCCTATTGCCGGTGAGCGACCTCCCGAACGTGGATTTCCCCACCATCCAAGTGAACGCATCCTTGCCCGGCGCCAGCCCGGACACCATGGCTGCCGCGGTCGCGCTGCCGCTGGAAAAACAGTTTTCCACCATCGCCGGCCTGGATTCCATGACCTCGTCCAGCGCGCTCGGCGGCACCAGCATCACGCTGCAGTTCACGCTCGACCGCAACATTGACGCCGCGGCGCAAGACGTGCAGGCCATGATCGCCAAGACGGCCTCGCAGCTTCCGCCCGAGATGCCGGCGCCGCCTTCGTACCAGAAAGTCAATCCTGCTGACCAGCCGGTAATCTATCTTGCTCTTGCCGCGCCCACCATGCGCCTTTCCGATGTCGACGAAGCGGCGCAAACCACCGTGGCGCAGCGGCTCTCCATGGTGAGCGGCGTGGCCCAGGTGCAGGTCTTCGGCACGCAGAAATACGCGGTGCGGGCGCAGGTTGACCCGCGCGCGCTGGCCGTCCACCAGATCGGCATCGACGAAGTTGCCAATGCCATTACCAACGCCAACGTCAACCTTCCCACCGGCACGTTGTTTGGCACCTCCACCGCGTACACGGTGCAGGCCACCGGACAGTTGCTTGAGGCCAAAGCGTACAAATCGCTGATCGTCGCGTATCGCAACGGCTCGCCCGTGCGGCTCGACGAAGTAGGCCACGTCTTCGACAGCGTGGAAAACGACAAGACCGCAAGCTGGTTCAGCGGCGACCGCGCCATTGTGCTCGCCATCCAGCGCCAGCCCGGCACCAACACCGTGGAAGTGGTGGACAACATCAAGAAGCTGCTGCCGCAGATGCAACAGCAGATGCCCGCCGGGATCAAGCTGAACATTTTGTATGACCGCTCGGTTTCGATCCGCAACTCCGTCAATGACGTGAAGTTCACGCTGATGCTGACCATCGCCCTGGTGGTGATGGTGATTTTTCTTTTCCTGCGCAATATTTCGGCCACGATCATTCCCAGCCTCGCGTTGCCCATGTCGATTGTGGGCACCTTCTCCGTGATGTACCTGCTCGGCTACAGCCTGGACAACCTCTCGCTCATGGCGCTCACGCTCACCGTCGGCTTCGTCGTCGACGATGCCATCGTGATGCTGGAAAATATCGTCCGCCACATGGAGATGGGCAAGCGTCCGTACCAGGCCGCGGTGGAAGGCGCGCGCGAAATCGGCTTCACCATTATTTCCATGACCATCTCGCTGGCCGCCGTTTTTATTCCTGTGCTCTTCATGGGCGGCATCATCGGACGGCTGCTGCATGAGTTCGCGGTCACCATCGGCGTTGCCATTCTGGTTTCCGGCTTCGTCTCGCTCACGCTCACGCCCATGCTGTGCAGCCGTTTTCTGCGCAGCACCCATAACCAGCGCCACGGGCTTCTCTACAGAAAGACGGAAGCGATCTTCGACGGCATGCGCAACGGCTATGACTGGAGCCTCAAGAAAGTCATGGCGCATCCGCTGGTCACGCTGCTCTTCTCCTTCGTGATTCTTGCGGCAACGGCCGTTCTGTTCATCTCGATCCCCAAAGGTTTTCTGCCCAGTGAAGACCAGGGCCAGCTCTTCGCCTTCACCGAAGGCATTCAGGGCATCTCGTTCGAAGAGATGGTCCGCCACCAGAAGGAAGCGGCGCGGATCGTCGGCGAGAGCCCTTACGTCGCCAACTACATGTCCACCGTGGGCGGAGGCGGCGTAAATGCCGCGCTCAACTCCGGACGCATCTTCGCCCGCCTCACCGATCGCAAGAGCCGCCCGCACGTCGACAAGATCATTGAAGAGCTGCGGCCCAAGCTGATGCAGATTCCCGGCATCAACGTCTATCTGCAAAACCTGCCTCCCATACGCATTGGCGGGCAGCTCACCAAGAGCCAGTACCAGTTCACGCTGCAGAGCCCCGATACCAACGAGCTTTACCAGTACGCGCCGCAGCTGGAAAAACGCCTGCGCGGCCTGCCCCAGTTGCAGGACGTAACCAGCGACCTCCAGATCAAGAACCCGCAGGTCACCGTGAACATCGATCGCGACAAGGCCGCCGCGCTCAACGTCGACCCGCGCTCGCTGGAAGACGCGCTCTATAGCGCTTACGGCTCGCGCCAGATCTCCACCATCTACGCGCCCAACAATCAATACAAAGTCATCATGGAGCTGGAGCCGCAATACCAGCGCGATCCTTCCGCGCTGAGCATGCTCTACGTGCACTCCAAGACCGGACAGCTCGTGCCCATGGGCGCTCTGGCCAGCTTCAAGAAAGAAGTCGGGCCGCTCACCGTTACGCACCAGGGCCAGCTTCCGGCGGTCACCGTGAGCTTCAACCTGAAGCCGGGCGTGGCGCTGGGCGACGCCATCAACGCCGTCAATCGCGAGGCGGCGCAGGTCCTGCCGCAGACCATCACCACCAGCCTGCAAGGCACGGCGCAGGCGTTTCAGTCGTCATTCGCCGGCCTGGGACTGCTGCTGCTGATGGCCATCCTGGTCATCTATATCGTGCTGGGAATTCTCTACGAAAGCTTCATCCATCCCATCACCATTCTTTCCGGACTGCCCTCGGCCGGCGTGGGCGCGCTGCTCACGCTCAAGCTCTTCCATACCGAGCTGAGCATTTACGCCTTTGTCGGCGTGATCATGCTGGTTGGCCTGGTCAAGAAAAACGCCATCATGATGATCGATTTTGCCCTGGGCGCGCAGCGCGAGGAAGGCAAGAGCGCGCCTGAGGCCATCTACCAGGGCGCGCTCGTCCGCTTCCGCCCCATCATGATGACCACCATGGCCGCCCTGATGGGCACCTTGCCCATCGCCATGGGCTTTGGCGCCGGCGCCGAATCGCGCCGCCCGCTCGGCCTGGCCGTCGTCGGCGGACTGATCTTCTCGCAGACGCTTACGCTCTACATCACGCCGGTTTACTTCGTCTATCTCGACCGCCTGCAGCGCTGGTTCCGCGGTTCCATCGACCGCATTCCCGGTCGGAAGAAACGCGAAGAGGCGGAAGAGCGGGAGATGGAAGCGGTACATCTTAGCGGAGATTAACGCGAGTGAGCGCGGGTCTTCGTGAAACTGGGAAGGGGTTTCTTTCCGACCCCCCGGGTCCCCGTTCATCCCAGAAAAATATAGACTTAGCCGATTCGCCCCCGGGGATACCTCGCTATCCCCGTGTGGCACCCCCGCCCCTCGGCGGTGAGAGTTTCGGCTTTTCCGATCACCCGATGTCCCGATCACCCGATGTCCCGATCACCCGATGTCCCGATCACCCGATCTAGGCGCGTTTCACGCGCCTACTCTCCCAGCACAAGCGCCGCAGCACGAACCCCAAAACCAATCCCGATCCCGCCGGTGCGATGCCGGTCAAGGCGCATGTTTACCGGGCCATTGGAGAGATGAATGGCGGATTTGAAACGGTGGTCCAGGAACTGCACACGCTTTCCCAGGTCAGCTTTCTTGGCCATGCGCGCGTGACCGCCATGCGCGAGCTGATCTGCCGCCTTCGCGCCGAGGCCAACCGCGATTTCACCATGGCCATGCACGAGCGGGAGAAGGCGAATGCCGGATATTTTGAGCGGAAGTCGCCGGACTAGAAATAGGGAAGAGCGCATATTGAGTTGAAGGGCACCTGAAAGGTGCCCTTCTTTCGGTAGTGGGTTAGTTTGAAATATTCCAGTGGGAATCCGCTTACCCACTTTTAAGTTCCGTCATCCCGAGATCCGTAAACGAGCCCGCGTTTTCTTCAGCGGGCGAGTAGGATCGAGGGACCTTGTGCTTGGAACTCAATAAACCAAACGCAAGGTCCCTCCGGCCTGCTCACACGCTGATGAATGCGCGTGTTCGCTGACGGCCGTCGGGATGACGTGAAAAAGACGGTTCATTGATTTCGCACATCCAAACTGACCCACTACCCTTCTTTCAGCCGCCGAAAACATTCTGGAGTGTCCTGATTTGGGAAATCAGCACACAACCAACATTCACATTTTCTTGACATTCCTTTTGATGGAACCCACGATTAGAGTCGGTTCAAGAAAACGTGGAAAGGTGGCCATCCGCCAGCTTCCCGCGCGCTCGCGAATCAAAAAACCAGAGGAGGACTTTATCAAAATGCTAAAAAGCCTCAGTAAGCTCTTCATCTCCAGTACCCTACTGTGCGCCATGATCATCTTGAATGCTCAGGGGCAACACGCCAGGAGTTTGCGTACTCCATCCGGTTCTTCGGCCGGCACCAACGCGATCCTCTGCCAGCCCGGACTTGTCTTTAGGTGTAACCAGTTCGGATGTTTCTGCGTGAAACCCTGACTGTAACGCGAAAAACCAAGATTAGAGTAAAAATAGAAGAACCGTGGGGTGTGCTCTCTTTTGAGATACGCCGCCACGCAAAATTCCGGAAACCGCCAAGCACAGCCCCGGTCCGCGGGGCTGAATTATTTGCGTCGTCCCCCGCGGAGAGCGCGGATCCGATGATTAACTCCATCTTAGAGCAAGCTTTGCTGGGCCCAGGGCTTGAGCGGCAACCCATATTTTCATCTTGACAGCGAACAAAAAAAGAAGTACTATATGCTGATTTTGGTAGCGTAAGAACGTTTACCACAGAGGACGCAGAGGACGCAGAGGAACGCGGAGGAAATCTGGGATACATCGTGCAAGTCTTTTGGAATCCTAGTTGAGGGTACCGGGGAGGGCTGGGACGATTTGGTAATTGGGTAAGTTGGTAATTGGGTAAATGAAGCACAACACCTGGGATGAGCCGTGTAAGCCCTTTGGAATCATAGTTGAAGGGGACCGGGGCGGGCAGGGGAAGATTGTCAAAGTCGCCGAAATCCGAAGAGCGGTATGCCTACTATCGGCGATGTCAGGTGTTCCGCAAGAACGGGCAGCAGTGTAAGGCCCCGGCCATGAAAGGCGAAGAGCTATGCTACAAGCATCAAGCGCAAGTGGACGCTGGGAGCCGGCGTAAACGGTTCACGCTGCCGCCATTAGTTGACTTGAAGACAGTGCAGAGGGCTATCCGAGAAGTGGCGCAGGCATTGGTGGAGGATCGGATCGACGCGAAACAGGCCGGCGAGTTATTGGAGCGATTGCAGAGTGCTTCCCTTCGGCTGCGGCCACGGACGGCCAGCGGGGAAGTTGCGAACAAGAACAAATACCAATTTATGCCCCCTAGCTTTATCCTTGGAGACGAGGAACTCTAAACGCTTATGCGCCGACTCCTGACTTTTCTCGTGGTTTGTACCGTTATGGCTACCGCTCAGAAAACTCCCGCTCCGCCCTCGTCGCTCCCCGATGCCGATGAACTCAACCGCATGGCCGCCCGCTTTGCGCCTGCGCCGCTGAATGTCGACATCTCCGGCCTCTCCGCGGGCGACAGGAAAGCGCTGGCCAAGCTGATTGAAGCCGCGCGTGTGGTGAACCATCTTTTCATGCAGCAGTTCTGGAGCGGAGATCTGGCGCTCTACCAGAAGCTGCAACAGGACAAGTCGCCGCTGGGCAAGGCGCGGCTGCATTATTTCTGGATCAATAAAGGCCCGTGGTCGGAGATTGACGAGCACAAGACCTTTCTGCCGGGCGTTCCGGTGAAGAAACCCGCTGGGGCGAACTTTTATCCGGAAGATATGACCAAGGAAGAGTTTGAGAGCTGGGTGAAAGCGCACCCCGATCAAAAAGAGCAGGCTGAAGGTTTCTTCACGGTGGTGCGCCGCAATGCCGACAAGCAGCTCAAACTGGTCCCCTACAACGAGGAATACAAAGCCGATCTGGATCGCGCGGCCAAGCTGCTGAAAGAAGCCGCGGCGCTGACCGACAATGCCTCGCTCAAGAAGTTTCTCACCACGCGCGCGGCCGCGTTCGGCTCCAACGATTACTTTGAAAGCGACATGGCCTGGATGGACCTGGACGCGCCTGTCGACGTGACGATTGGCCCGTACGAAACCTACAACGACGAGTTGTTCGGTTACAAAGCGGCCTTTGAGGCCTACATCAACGTGCGTGACGACAAGGAGTCTGCGCGGCTGGCGTTCCTGGGCGAGCACCTGCAGGAGATCGAAAACAATCTGCCGGAAGACCCGCAGTATCGCGTGGCCAAGCTGGGCGCGGCGGCGCCGATCCGCGTGGTGAATGAAGTGTTTGCCGCGGGCGACGGCAACCACGGCGTCCAGACCGCGGCCTACAACCTGCCCAATGACGACAAGGTGGTGCAGCAAAAGGGCAGCAAGCGCGTGATGCTCAAGAACATTCAGGAAGCAAAGTTCAAGCAAACGCTGGAACCGATTTCCAAAGTCGTGCTGCAACCGGCGGCGCAACAGGACCTGAGTTTTGAATTGTTCTTCACCCACATCGTGGCGCACGAGCTGACCCACGGCCTGGGCCCGCACCAGATCAAGATCAACGGTCGCGAGACCAACCCGCGCCTGGAGTTGAAAGACCTCTATAGCGCCATCGAAGAAGCCAAGGCCGACGTGACCGGCTTGTTCGCGCTGCAATACCTGATGACGCAAGCCGACAAAGGCGCGATACAAGCCCCGCTTCCGCATGGTCCAGATGCGGAGCGCAAACTCTATACCACCTACCTGGCATCTTCTTTCCGCACGCTGCGCTTCGGCTTGCAGGATTCGCACGCCAAGGGCATGGCGGTGCAGTTCAATTATTTTCTGGATAAAGGCGCGTTCGTCGCCCACCCGGACGGCACTTTCAGCGTGGACCTGAGCAAGATCAAAGACGCTGTCGTCGGCCTGGACCGTGAATTTCTCACGCTGGAAGCCACCGGCGATTATGCGGGCGCAAAAAAGATGATCGGTGAGATGATGGTGCTGCGTCCTGAGGTGCAGAAGGCGCTGGAGCGGCTTAAGTCAGTCCCAACGGACATTGAGCCGGTATTTGTGACGGCAGAAGCTCTGGTGCCTGAGAAGGTCCCGGCTAAATCTGGCAGCAAAAAAGCCAGGTAGGGGAAATCGCAACAAGGAGGGCCGGCAATGGATCTAATTGACGGGGTTTTTGAATTTGGGATCGTGATTGGAGTCACGGTCTCAGGCTGGATCGTTACCCGGGAGGTGCGGCGCAGGATGAGGAAATCGCTGGGGAGAACGCCCAGCGATCTTGAATTGGCCTCGCTCAAGACCTGGATGCAGGTAGAACAAGACGAAGAACTGCGCGAGGCGACGAAGCCGATTCATCCGAAGTGAGCTCGTATTTGTACGTTGCAGGGAAGAAGCAGACAAGCGGTGAAGAAAACGCGGATCATGTATATCGAACGTGAGGATGACGGGCTTTACCCTTTAGTGATGAACGCGGTGCGGTGCTCCGCACTCGACCTTCCTGCTAAGCTAGTGCAGACACTCCATGATCACTGAAGCGCTGTGCAAAATCGCGAACCACCGCGCGTCCCTGAGCCGGGAAGAATCGCGGGCCGTGATGGGCGAACTGCTGGCCGGCAAAGCCACGGACGCGCAAGTCGCCGCGCTGCTGGTGGCGCTGCACATGAAGGGCGAGACCGTGGAAGAGATCGTCGGTTTTGCTGAAGCCATCCGCGCCGCGGCCACACCCATTGCCAATGGCGACGGAGCGGCCCTGGACGTAAGCGACACCGAACGCGATGCGCTGGTGGACACCTGCGGAACGGGCGGCGATGCCAGTGACACGTTCAACATCTCTACCGCTACGGCGCTCACCATCGCGGGCGCGGGCGTGCGCGTAGCCAAGCATGGTAATCGCGGCATCACGTCGCGCTGCGGCTCGGCCGATGTGATGGAAGCCCTGGGCGTCAACATCACCATTCCGCCGGAGCGCATTGCCGATTGCCTGCGCGAGGTGGGCATCGCGTTCATGTTTGCTCCTGCCATGCACACGGCCACCAGGCATGTGCAGCCGGCGCGAAAAGAACTGCGTCCGCTGCGCTCGGTGTTCAATCTGCTGGGGCCGCTCACCAATCCGGCGCGGGCCTCGGCGCAGGTGGTGGGCGTGTATTCCGCGGACCTGGTGGAAAAACTGGCGCAGGCGCTCAAGATGCTCGGACTTCGCCGGGCGCTGGTTGTCCACGGCAAAGATGGGTTGGACGAAATCTCGATCAGCGGGCCAACGAAGATCGGCGAAGTGCGAGGCGAGTGGGTGCGGTCTTATGAAGTCACGCCGGAGCAGTTTGGACTGGAGCGTGCACCCATGAGCGCGATTCTGGGCGGCGATCTCAAGACCAACGCCGATATCATCTGGAAGATACTGGAGGGCGAGAAGTCCGCGCGCCGCGACATTGTGCTCATGAACGCGGCTGCCGCGCTGGTCGCCGCAGGCCGCGCCGATTCGCTGGCCGATGCCATGCCGCTTGCCGTGCAATCGATTGATACCGGCGCGGCGCGAGCCAAGCTGGGGGCGCTGGTGGAGTTTACAAGCCGGCGCTATTTGTAAGCCGCTCCAAGTCAGACCGGCAATTCTTCCTGCTGCCACTGTGATGACGGCGCGACCCTGGGCTCCTCGCAAAGTTGCATGATGAGATTCTCCAGCACCAGACGTTTGCTGGGAGGGTTGGAGCGCAGCGCGAGATCGGCGCGGGCGATCAACCGGAGCGCGCGTGTGAGTTCGCGGCGGGATTGATAACGGCGCGCCTGGCGGATGACGTCTTCGGCGGCGAAGGGCGGCAGACGGAAGCCCTGCCATAGCGCTTGCCAGATAGCGCGGGCATCGCGGACGTTTCTTTCCAAGATGACCAGCATCTGGCGGAAGGTGCGGGCCAGCATATAGAGGTGGCCGATAGCGGCGTCATCGCCTTCACTGGTGGAGAGCAGCGCGTCCAGCACAGCCAGGGCCCGCGTTTTATCTTTGGCGGAGATGGCATCCGTGAGTTCGTAGAGCGACCGCTGCTTGGCGGCGAGGACCATGGTTTCCACGTCCCCCAGCGTCACCTGCTTCTTTTCTCCGACGTAGAGCACCAGTTTTTCCAGCTCGCGGCTGACCAGCATCATGTCCGCACCCAGCGCGTCCACCAGTTCGCGGGCGGCGTCCTGATCGACTTTCACGCCTTGTTCTTGCGCCTCATCGATGACCCAGCGCATGCCGTCGCCTTCTTCCACTCGCGCCAGCTCCACTATGCCGCAGTATTCGCCCAGGGTTTCGCGGATACGCTCGTAGCGGTCTTTATCCTGCATCTCCATGCGGCGGGCATCGGCGGGAATGCTGATGTGATCGGCGACAAAGATCAGCACCGCGTCAGGGTTCGGGTCCTTCATGTAAGCTTCGATGGCCGCGAATTCGTCAGCGTGCGAGCCGCGAGTATAAAGCTCCTTGACGCCGCGGATAAAGAACACCTGGAAGGGCGCCATGAGCGAGGGCGTGCGCGCGCGGTCCAGGACCTCGGCAACGCTCACGCCAGCCAGATCGAGATCGTGCAGGCTGAAGTCGCGCAGATCGGCCGGGACCAGATGATCGAGAAGCGCCTGGCGGCACTGGTCGCGGAAGAAAACCTCGTCGCCGATGAGCACATATCCGGCGCGGAGCTTGCGGCCGGCAACCTCGGCGGCAAATTTTTCCGCCGGGGCAAAACTACGTCCGGGCCCCCCGGCGCGCGCGATGTTCGCGTGTTGGGGTGGTAGTCCCGCCATCAGAAGGCCTCCAGGATATCGCTGACCAGGGTGCGGGCAAAGTCCTGCGACATGCGCTGCAGCGCCGGAGTTTCTTCCTCAAAAAACGTGTTGGTTTCTCGCGACACCTGATACTGCTGGCGAAAGGTGTAATTCTGGTTCTCAAAGAGCACTTGCCCTTTGTGGTCGATGAGAGAGACCTTCATGGAGACCGTGACTACGGCGCTGGAGATGCGTCCGGTCTGCGCGTCATAGGTAAGAGGCGCGGCCTGCGCGGAGACAACCGTGCCTTTCAGTACCGCGTCGGCGGATTGCCCCGCGTCATTGGAGATGTGGTACCGGGTACGAGCGAGAAACTCGCGCACCACGTCGCGTGTGAGCATCTGCTCAATGCGGTACGTTTGCGTCTGGTTCACAAAGACGGGTACGGCGATGGAACGCAGGCTCGCGGGCAGCCGCGTAGCATGGCCGGCGGTGTGATAGCCGCAGCCGGTCAGAGCAATGAGCGTGGCGATAACGGCGACAGCGGCGAGCCGGGAAAATGGCAGCGCGTGCTTCACTGGACTTTTCCATGCGGACGGACGGCGGCCAGCGCAGTGGCGCAATCGGCGGCGGTGAGCGCGGCCAGACGGAGGTTATCCACCGCGGCCCAGAGCCAGAAGCCGTTTTCGTGGACAGAATCACGGTGCACGGCAACCAGGATCTCATCCTTGCCGGCCACGTTCACATTGCTGGGAGAATCTTCCGGCGCCTGCGCAATCTGCACATGTTCGCCGGCAAGGCTGCGCGCGAAGTCCCCGGCGGAAACGTTCCTGGCCAGCTCCAGGTAAATGGAAAATGTGTGCGCGTGGAAGACCGGGGCCTGCAGCAGCGCGAGCGCGGGCATGGGGGCATGCTCGCCCAGCAGCCTGCGCAGGTGATTGCCAATCCGGCGCTCCGTGTTGTGCAAAGGCCGCGCGGAGCTTCGGCCATAACGACCGAGCATGTTGAAGGCGACCTGGGAATCGAAAACGCCGGTAGGCATCTGCTGGAAAGAGAGCAGGTTCACGGTCTGCTCATGCAGTTCGTCCATGCCGCGGCGGCCCTGTTCAGACACAGGCTCAAAGACGCTGGCCATGCTGGTGCGCACCTCACCGGCTTTGCGGGCCCGCAGCAGGAGCAGGGCAAGAACCACAGCAGCCGGATGGGCGGTAACGATGGAGCTTGATTCCAGCGTGAATTGCGTGTGCTGGCCCAGTTCGCGCTCCACCCAGGGAGCGCAGATGGGCACGTTCGGCTCGTTTTCCAGCGCGTAAGACATATCGACAATCGCGCTGCCGGCTTCGCGCGCCAGCTTCCACTTCTTGCGGGTGAAGTCTTCTTCCGAAGCGAAGAACGTGAAGTCCATTTGCGCCAGCTCGTCGCGTCCCACGGGCTGCACCAGCGCCACTTCGTCCTGGACGCGCTCCAGTTGCCCTAATGACTCGTCGTCATCGAGCAGCTTGATCTCCATGGCGGGGAAGTTGCGTTCTTCCAGCACGTCCTTGAGCTCTTTGCCTTTGAGCGTGGCCGCGCCCACAATGGCCACGCGGAAGAGGTTCTGTGTCTCTGTCTTCATCTGGGTTCCGCGGCACCATTATAGGCGGGAGAGGCGGGTTCGTGCGGCGAGGGCTCCTGTGGACGGCGGCGGAATACGTAAGACAGCCGGGTAAAAATTCCGGAAAACATGTACGTGACCGCCATGATGAAGAGCATGTAGTGGTGAAAGGAAACCAGCAGATACAGGAAGCCGCAAAGCAAAATGATGATCTGGAAAGGATGCCGGCTGCGCAGGTTCAGATCCTTGAAGCTGTAGAAGCGCCAGGTGCTCACCATGAGAAAGCCGACGACGATCAACAAGGCAAACCACAGCGGCGCCAGTTGCGGCCACACAATCGGGTAGCCCTTTACAAGGTGAATGGTGGCGGCGAGCACTCCCGCTCCGGCCGGGATCGGCAGTCCCACAAAATACTTCCTCCCCGGCCGGCCGGGGTTCGAAGGCTGAGGACTTACCTGAATATTGAAGCGGGCTAGGCGGCTGGCGCCGGCGACGAGAAAGATGAAGGTTGCGATCAGCCCGAGTTGCACCATTTTGTCGTGGACGGCCGGAAAGCCACGATCCGGCAGCAGGCTGAATCCCCACATCCAGGCCAATAAAGCCGGCGCAACGCCAAAGGTGATGATATCCGCCAGGGAATCAAATTCGCGGCCGAACTCGCTCGTGGTATTGGTCATGCGGGCGATGCGTCCATCCAGCCCGTCGGCTACCACGGCAACGCCAATGGCCATGGCGGCATGATCAAAGTGCCAGAAATCCTGGCGCGTCCCCAGCACTGTCTGGCTCAGCGCGTAATAGCCGGCGCCGATGTTTGCTGCGGTAAAGAGTGAAGGCAGAATATACATGCCCTTGCGCATGCGACGTCTTTGCGGAGGCGGCAACTGGTCTTCCCATCGCCGCATCGGTACTGGCATCTTCATCGGAAGGCACCTGTGTTTTCCCGCGCGGACGTGGGCGCGGACTTGTGCGGGACCGCGACGCAGGCAAGGACTGTAGCCCCTCCCTTCACGCGGTCACCGGGCTTGACCTTGATCTCCGCCGGTTGGGGAAAAATCACGTCGGTCCGCGAACCGAACTTGATCAGTCCCACGCGCTGGCCGCGGGCCAGCCTATCGCCCGGTTTGTGATTGAAGACGATTCGTCGCGCCAGCAGACCGGCGATCTGCTTGAACACCACCGTCATGCCTTCGCCTTCCACGGTGACGATGTTCTGCTCATTGTCGCTGGCCGAAGCCTCGGACATGGCATTGCCAAACTGGCCTTTTTTGTAAACCGCGCTCTGGACCACTCCGCCGATCGGGGCCCGGTTCACATGCACGTCAAACACGTTCAGGAAGATGCTGATGCGCGTGCAGGGCAGCCCGTTCATCTGCGTGGAGGAGACATCGGTCACTTTGCCGTCCGCGGGCGAAACCACCAGGCCCTCGCCGGAAGGAATCACACGTTCCGGGTCGCGGAAAAACCAGAGGAAGAACGCGGCCAGCAGAATGGGAACCAGGGCAAGAAAGGTCGAATGTGTCAGCCAGCCAATCGCGGCGGCGACCAATAACATCCCCAGGGCGTAATAGATCCCGTCACGAACCATTCAAGCTCGATTATATCGATTTGGCGCTCAGGCGAGGATGAAGTTCTTTCCCCGGCTATCGACCCTGTTGGTTCCTGAGGGATTTCTGTATCTTATTGCGATACAATAAGTTAGAAAAGAACGAAAAGAATCGCGAATTTTTTGCGCCTGGCGTATATTTTCCCGGCCGAAAACCACTCTACTAGACTAAAGAGGCATGTTCATCCGTCAGAACTGCTAAATATTGAGGGGCACGGACCCGGAAGCCGTGCCCCTTTAATATTTTGCCCTGCCTATAGAAAGCAGGACGCTGACGGGCTTGCAAATAACAAACCTCTCCCCACGGGTCTTGAATCCGTGCAGAGAGAGGCTAAATTTAAGTATCTCTGGTTAAGCGACCTGGATGTTCGAGCGCCGGTACTCTTGCTCGATCATGTGCATCTGGTCTTTTAACCGCAATTTCACCTTCTTGATGCGCACTTCTTCCAGCTTCTCATCTTCCGTCAAGTATCTTTTCTCAATCAGGGAGTGAAGCCGCTGGGAGTATTGATTGTGTTCCTGGGCCAGCCTACGAAACTCTTCGTGGCTGGCAAGAAGCTGTTCGCGAACGGAATCCACCATTCCGAAGAACCTCCTGCGTGTTCTTTCACCGAACGTTAACATAGGGTCAGGGCTGGTTCAACCAAAAACGGTAGGGGCTATGGAAATATAAATTTCAAGACCAGGGCATCCTCGGACGGGCCTTGATAATACCCTTTTCGCCGTCCTGCCTCCACGAAGGCCCATTTCTCGTAAAGTGCTCTGGCAGCTAGGTTTGATTCGCGCACTTCAAGGAAAATCTCTTTGCCGCCACGGTCTCGGACCAGGTCCAGGAACTCGCCCAGCAGCCGCGTGCCCAGGCCACAGCGCCGCGCGGAACCCGTAACCGCAATGTTTTCAATCTCCCACTCATCCCCAACCTGCCGGCCGACGATGAATCCGACAACTCCGCCATTCTGTTCAACAACCAATGTTGCACGATTTTGCAGTGGTGCCGGGGCAAACAGCTGATGGTATTCAGTTTGGTTCCACTGTGCCGCAGTCGCCGAATGGGAGGCGATTTCCACAAGCCGCGGCAGGTCGGCGGCTTCGCCCTGCCGCACCCGCGCCATGCGCACGCGTGCCATGTCTCAGCGATTTCCTTTGAAGAAGAGTTCGGCGTCGGAACGGCGGAGATAATTAGCGTCCAGGTCATCCACCGGTACAGTTTCACCGGCAAGAAGTTTCCTGGCGCCGATGCGGGCAATATCCTCGCTTGTGGGCCGCGCGACTACTAACACTCCAAAGTTTGCAGACGACGCCAGTTCAGAGATGATGGCGTCACTGGTGACGACCCAAACATCTCCTTCTGCTGCCAGTGCTGCCAGGAAATCCTGCTGGCCCAGCAGCTCCTCGCGCAGCTTGAGCAACGCGCCTTCAGGTTTTTCATACAAGCCAAAGAAAACTTCCTTGCGTCCGGCATCGAGCGCGGCGGCGATTGTTCCCGTTCTATTAGCCAGAGAGGCCAGGGCTTCCAGCACCGAGACAACAGCGACGGGCTTGTGCAAGGTTTCCGCCAGACCTTTGATGGCGCTCAGGCCCACGCGCAACCCGGTGAACGATCCTGGCCCGGAGGCGGCAGCGAAGCCGCCGATATCCTGAACGCGGTATCCGTGTTTGGTCAGCAGTGCGGCGAACGTGGGAATCAGCTGCGCGGAGAATGTGCCGCCGGCGATCGGCGACGACTCCAGCAGACGAAACGATTTCTCATCTGCTTCGGCGAGCGCGATGCCGCCGGAGGTGCCGGATGTGTCGATGGCGAGGATCAGCATTTGTTTTTCGGAAAAAACTCACACCCCTTCCGGCACGTCCTGCACCAGCTCCAGTAGCACGCCGCCGGTGCTCGATGGGTGGACAAAAACGTAGAGATGGCCGCCGGCGCCGATCTTGACTTCGTCCGAGACAAAGCGCGTGCCCGTGGCCTTGAGCGTTTCCACGGCATGAGTGAGGTCAGGGACGTGAATGGCGACATGGTGCAGTCCCTCGCCGCGCTTTTCCACGAACTTGGCGATCACCGAATCGGGACTCGTGGCCTCCAGCAGTTCGATGCGGCTCTCTCCCAGAGGGATCATGGCCACCCTGACCTTCTCATGCGGCACCGTTTCTTCACGCAAGACTTCCAGGCCAAGCTGCTCATAAAACTTGCGCGCCTGGGCCAGCGACTTTACCGCGATTCCGAGATGGTCAATGGTGTGCATGAATACAGCTCCTGGCTATTGGCCCTTGGTTTTTGGCTCTTAGCTCTTAGCCAAATCAAAAGAACAAACGATGTGCCACCATATTGCTACTCGCTTCCAACCTTTTCTTTTCTCCGCGTCTCCGTGCCTCCGCGGTGGACAGATCCGTCAAAGCTGCCCACGATTTCCTCCACCAGCGAATACGGATCGCGCTTATGCTCGGCGATTTCGGCGGCCAGCCGCTCGATCTCGCTTTCCGGCAGGCGTTCGCTCAGCAGCCGTTCCAGAAGGGAATCGCGCAGCATCTCGATCAGCCTCTCCCGCCAATTGACGATCTTCTTTTTGAGCAGAAGGTCCTTTTGTTCCAGGTACTGTTCATAATTTGCGATGGCCGAGGCAAGCTCGCTGATGCCTTTGCCCTCACTGGCCACAGTCTTGACGATGGGCGGGGTCCATTTGTCGGAGCGGATGGCCAGCGACTGCATGGAGCGAACCTCGCGCTCCACGCGGTCGGCGCCTTCGCGGTCGCTCTTGTTGATCACGAAAATGTCGGCAATTTCCATGATGCCGGCCTTGATGGTCTGCACATCGTCGCCCATGCCGGGAACCAGGATCACCACAGTGATGTCGGCAAGGCGCACGATATCGATCTCATCCTGGCCGACTCCAACGGTTTCTATCAGGACAACGTCTTTCCCGGCGGCATCGAGCACGGTGGCTGCGTCCGTGGTGGCGCGGGCCAGGCCGCCCAGCTTGCCCCGCGTGGCCATGCTGCGGATGTAGATTCCGGCATCGGCGTGGTGCGCCTGCATGCGGATGCGGTCGCCCAGGATGGCGCCGCCGGTATACGGGCTGGTGGGATCAACGGCGATGACGCCGATGGTGCGCTCCTGCTTGCGATATTCGCGGGCAAGCTGGTCGACCAGCGTGCTTTTGCCCGCGCCCGGAGCGCCGGTGAGGCCAATCACGCGGGCGCGTCCGGTGAAGTTGAAGAGCGCCTTCAGCAGTTCGCGCGATTCCGGACGGTTGTCTTCAATGGTGCTGATGGCGCGGGCCAGCGCGCGCACCTCGCCGGCGCGGATGCGGTCGACCCAATGTTGGAGGTTGCTCAAGAATTAATCCTTCAGCAGTTGCCGTGCGATCACCAGCCGCTGAATCTCGCTGGTCCCTTCGCCGATGGTGCAGAGCTTCACGTCGCGATAAAACTTTTCCGCCGGGTAGTCTTTGATGAAGCCGTAGCCGCCGTGGATCTGCACGCACTCGTTGGCCGCCCGCACCGCGACTTCGCCGGAATAGAGCTTGGCCATCGACGATTCCTGCGTGGTTTCCATGCCCGCGTCCTTCATCGCGGCGGCACGCATCGTCAGCAGCCGCGCGGCGTCAATCTCCGTCGCCATGTCGGCCAGCTTCCATTGTATGGCCTGGAACTCGCTGATGGCCTTGCCGAACTGCTTGCGCTGCTTGGAGTATTTGAGGGCCGCTTCATACGCGCCCTGCGCCATGCCCAATCCGAGCGCGGCAATCGAGATGCGCCCGCCATCGAGCACCTTCATGGCGTCCACGAATCCCTGGCCTTCAACGCCGACCAGCGCATCCTCCGGTACGTGGCAGTCTTCAAAGATCAGCTCGGAGGTATCGCTGGCGCGCAAGCCGAGCTTGTTTTCCTTTTTGCCGGGACGAAAGCCTTTCGTCCCCTTTTCCACGATAAAGGCGGAAAGGCCATGCGAGCGCGCGGTCTTGTCGGTCACGGCGATCACCACGGCAACATCGGCATGGTGGCCATTGGTGATGAACGTCTTGGTGCCGTTCAACACCCACCCTCCTTTTTTGCCCTTGTGCACCGCGCTCATACGCGCGCTGACCGCGTCAGAGCCGGAGCCGGGTTCGGTGAGGCCCCATGCGCCCAGCCACTCGCCGGTGGCGAGCCGGGGAATATATTTCTTGCGCTGCTCTTCACTGCCGGCGAGGAAGATATGGTTGGAGCAGAGCGAGTTGTGCGCCGCCACAGTGATGCCCACTGACCCATCGACACGCGAGAGTTCTTCAATGGCGATCACATATTCCACGTAGCCCAGGCCGGCGCCGCCGTATTCGGCGGGAAAAATGATGCCCAGCACGCCCATGCGGCCCAGTTCCTTAATCATTTCCAGGGGGAAGTGGTTGGCTTCGTCCCACTTCATCACATGGGGAAGGATCTCGCGCTCGGCAAACTCGCGCAGGGACTTCTTAAGCTGTAACTGTTCGGGTGTGAGTTGAAAGTCCATTTGTCTCCTGTCGCTTCGCTCCAAACCGCTTTTGCACCGGCCGTGCCGCTTGATCAGCACAGGCAAAGAGTGCCTGGCCCACATTTCTGTATGCTTCGGGCAAACCCATAATTATTTCACAACGAGACAAAGAGTGGTAAGTGCGAGTGCCGTGGGAAGTGTCCTGAGTGTTCAAATTAGGACAGTGCCGTACCGTGGCACGAATGGCGCGTTGGTTACAAACGCTACGCTTGCTGATTTGAGGCGTGAAAAGGGCGATTCCACCTGTTTGCGAGTAAACTCAATGGCATACCCGAACCAGAGAACCGCATCCAACCACTCGATGGGGATAGAAAAGCGGTTTTTGCAAATTCTTCTTTTGTGTGCGGGGATTCTTTCCGCGCCGGTCTTTTGTACGTCGACTCAGTCCTTTGCGCAAACGACCGGAGGCGGCTTGCCGGACAGTTCGTCGCAGTCATCGACGCGACCCGCGACCGATGACAGCAGATCACCGGCGGCGCGCGAGGTGACGTGGGCGAGCCTGCCCAGGGACTTTCTCCGCGATCAAAAGAACATCTGGACGTTTCCCGTGCAACTGGCGAAAGGCCATCATTGGCTGCCGACGCTGGCCATTTCTGGCGTGACGGCAGGGCTCATTGTCGCCGATCCGCATGTGATGCCGTATTTCCAAGACCATGCGGTGAACCTGGACCGCCTGAACGATACCTTTGATACTTCAATCACCACCGCTGAAGTAGTAGCGATTCCGATGACTCTGATGTTCACCGGATACTTGCGGCACGACCGATATCAGGTGAGTACGGCGCTGCTGGCCGCAGAAGCGTACGCCAACGCCGCTGTCGTCGACCTTGCCGTGAAGGCGATTACCCGCAGAAAACGGCCCACCGATGTTCCTCCCGGAGGGTCATTCAGCAACACATTTTTTAACGGCGGTAAGTCGCCCTTCAAAGGCAGCAGCTTCCCTTCGGGGCATGCGGCCGGAGCTTTTTCTGTGGCCACGGTGATTGCCAGCCGCTATCACAATCACCGCTGGGTGCCCTGGGTGATGTACGGAATGGCCACGGCCATCAGTTTTTCCCGCGTGACCTCCAGCGCTCATTTCCCCTCGGATGTATTTCTAGGGGCGGCCATCGGCTATACGGTCACGCGCTACGCGGTGCTGACGCCGCGATGAACGCCCGATGCGTTCATCGTGGCCCGCTCACAGCAACCCCAGCAACTTCCAGTATCCAGCTGCGAGCACCAGGGCCGCCAACGCTACCAAACCATAGACCGTTGCCAGGCGCGCACGCTGGCCCGCGGTGAAGGCCAAGCCCTCGGTGATGTTTTCGCCCATCGCCATCCATATATTTTGATACGACGCCCAGAATGGCACTGAGGTGATAAGAATAGCGGCCATGGTCGCCAGTGGCGCGATACCGGCGCGGGCCGCAACTTCCACCACCGGCAGAAACACCATGGGAATGGCGAGCATGCCGGAGGGATCGAGAAAGCGCGCCAGGTACATCACCAGCCCGACCACAAGAAGAAACAGCACGGGAATGCCCACCAGGTGCGTGACTGAAGGCAGGACCAGCCCGGCGAGCCAGTCGGTGATTTTATATTCCTGGACCACTCCGGCCAGGCTGAACACGCCTCCCATAAAGAGGACGAGCGGCCAGGAAATTCCTGTGCCGATGTCTTTATCCCGCACGATGCCGCAGAGCGCAAAGACCGTCAGCCCGAACATGCCTATAAGAAATGATGGAAGATGATGGTAGCGGTCGGTGGCCCAGAAGGCGATGGAGGCAAGCACAACGGCCGCTGTGATGATCTCGCCGCGGGTGATTTTTCCCAGCGCGTTCAGGCGTTCGCGCCCAAAGCTGGAGCTGACGTTGAGCGGAGCTTCCGGCTTGAGCGCCAGGCGGTTCAGAAAAATGAGCGCCACGCAGATGGCCAGCACCGGCAGTGTGAGCGCCTGCGCGTATCCGAGCCAGGTGAGAGACAGTTGCCGCGCGTGAAATATCTGATCGACCACCGGGCCGAACAGCGATCCGTAGAGAAAAGCGCAGCCGGGAAAGACCGCCATCTCCACGCAGGTAAGCATGATCAGCGCCGAGCCGCGGCTGCGCGGCGGCAGTCCTACCGATTTCACCAGCGCCCATGCAATGGGCACCATGATGGCAGTGCGCACCGTCATGGAAGGAATCCCCAGCGCCAGCACCGCGCCGATCACCAGAAATGCCGACATCACACCGCTGTAGGTGCCGGGAAAGAGCGCCAGCACGTAATAGGACATGCGTTGCGCCAGCCCGGTCTGCTGCATGGCAAAGCCATAAAAGAGCACGCACACAAGCACCCAGAAGCCCCCGCTGGAAAACCCGCTGAAGACTGAGGGCGGCCGCACGCCGGCCAGGAGCATCAGGCCCATCATCAGAATGGAAACGAATCCGGGATTGATGACCTGAAAAACCCAGAGCGCTACGGTAAAGCCGGTGATCTGCAGGATCAGGCGCGCGGGAGCGGTGAGGCCGTGGGTAAGCGGGAGCCAGTGCAGGGCCAGCCCAAATGCGATGGCCAGCGCAAGACCGCCCAGCTTGAGCTGTCTTCCCGGAGCGGGCTGAATGGCTGCAGCGGTGGACATAGATATTCGTGTACTAAATTGGCAGTACAGTTTACGTGAAAGTTGCAGATATACGGCACGGATAAATCCGAGCCCTGATACCTACAGAGGCTGACGCCGCTGCACCGGCTATCGGGCGCGCATCACCATTACGTCCGTCGACTTGACCAGCGCCGCGGCGATCTGGCCTTTTTCCAGGCGCATTTCGCGGACGGCGTCTGCGGTAATGATGGCGGTGAGCTTTTGGCCGGCAATCGAGAGCGTGACCTGCGCCATCAGGCCTTCAACCTTCAGCTCAACCACGCGGCCCACCAGTTGGTTGCGCCCGCTGATGGTCCGGAAAGTCTCTCTGCGTTTTTGCACCGGGCCACGCTGCGGGGCGGCGGGCAGCAGGCGGTCGATCTCGGTTTCCGGAATGCGATGGTGCCCGCCCGGAGTCTTCACCGTCTTGATCTTGCCTTTATAAATCCACTGCTTCAGCGCGGGATAGCTTACGCCCAGCACTTTGCAGGCGTCGCGCAGCGGATACAACTTCGATTGCGAGTCAGCGCGCATGGCTTTCACTCCTTCATCTTCGGAACGGACGAAATATTTTTCCGGCTGCAAAAGTTGCGCCGGTCTCATAGCGGCGCCAGCAGTGAGCGCAGCAGCGGCGTTGCCGGAGCGCTATGGAACTGGCTCCAGGTCCCGCGCTGCACGATTCTGCCTTGCTCCAGCACGATGGCCTGCTGCGGGCACAGGCGCTTCAGCACCTCGGCCTGATGGTCGACGGCGATCATGCTGAAGCCGATGGTCCGGCCCCAGAAGACAAGATCGTCGATCAGTTCGCGCACCAGCTGGCGGTCCAGCCCGGCGAAAGGTTCATCGAGAAGCACCAGTGGAGGCTTGCGCGCCAGCATTCGCGCCAGGCTGACGCGGCGCGCCTGCCCGCCGGAGATCAAAGCCGCCGGGGCATTCCACAGCGGCGCCAGTTGCAGGCGGTCGCGCAACGTCTCAATCCATTGCCGCTGCGCGGCGGTGGCGGCAACATCTTTCGAAATTCCAAAGTTGATGTTTTCGCCCACGCTCAGGTGAGGGAAGAGGCCGGGCTCCTGCGTGAGGTATCCCACCGGACGCCGATGCAACGGGAGAGAAGGCGGGAACAGGCGGAGACCGTTAAGCTGCACATGGCCGTCATCAGGTTGCTCAATTCCGGCGATGCACGCCAGTACCGTGCTCTTGCCCGCGCCGGAAGCGCCGAACAGGCCGAGCGCGCCGCCGGCTTCCAGCTCGAGCTCAACGTCGACCTGGAGTTCGCGGCGCTTCTTGATGATGTGGGCCCTAAGCATGGCGTTTTCTCTGGGCCAGCACGTGCACCAGCCAGGGCAGAGGCAGCGCGACCGCCAGAAATACCACGAGCAAGGGCATCACCGCGGGCAATCCGAAGCTTTGCAAGTTGACCCACAGTTGCACCGGCATGCCGGAAGGATAGTAAGCCGTAACCACGACGGCGCCGAATTCGCCGATGGCACGGACCCACGCGATGCTGAGCGCCACCGCCAGCCCCAAGCGCGAGAGCGGCAGCGTGACGCGCAGAAATACTTTGGCAGGCGTGAGCCCGAGCAGCGCCGCCTGCTTTTGCAGGATCGCGGGCACGGCGTCAAACGCAGCGACGGCGCCAAGGACGTAATAGCCCATGCCGACGTAAACCTGCGTCATGATGAACGCCGGAGCGCTGTTGGTCATGCGAAGACCCAAGTGTTCCAAGGCGGCCCCGGCGGCGCCGTACGGGCCGAAGGCCAATGTCAACAGGATGCCCAGGGCGAGCGGCGGAAGCAGAATGGGGACCAGCAAGATCGCCTGCCAGCAGAGGCGTTCACGAGTAGAACAGCGCGCAATATAAGCCGCAACCGGTGTGCCCACGGCCACGATGATCAGCATGGCGAAGCCGGTGAGCAGGAGCGAGACGCGGACGGAGGAGAGCGCCGGTCCGCGCACGTCGTCGCCCCACTGCCACGGGCCGATGCGGGCCAGCAGCGCGGTGAACGGATAGAGCAGCGCCAACGCAAACAGCGCGGCGCCGGTCCGTGCGATCCAATGGCGTTGAATGCTCATGTGTGCAGTGCTGAGGCATCTCCTGGAGGATCGTAATTGTAGCGGCGGAAGATCGCCTGGCCCTCATTGCCTTTGAGCCATTCCACGAAGGCGGCTGCGCCCTTTGCGTTGGGAGCATCCTTGAGAACCATGGCATAGTAGATGAGCGGTTCGGGGTTATACGTCTTCCCGCCAACGGACAAGGTCACATCGGGATGGTCGGCATGAATGTTTTGGCCACTCAGGTTCACCTCGTTTGGCAGCGTTACGTAGGGGAGATTGAGCGGGCCGGGCTGGATCTTGTAAGCCGATGAGGCATCCAGTTCGCCGCTTTGCAGGCGCGCCATCACGGTTGGCTCGGTGAATATCTGCCGCTCGTTGATCGTGGGACCCAGAATTTTTTCCACCAGGCCGGTTTGCTTGTAGATTTTGGCGGCCAGCATCATGGTGAAAATAATATTGCGGCCCTGCGGATCGGTGACGGGATCGGTCCGGCCGAAGCGCAGACCGGGCTCCAGCAGGATCTTCCACCAATCTTCTTTATGCTTGCCTTTGGCAACGGCCTCAAAGCGGGAGGCGAAGCGGCTCTTCGGGCTGTAGGCGATCACCATTTCGGTATGGGCAACGGGCTGGGCAGAGTCGGCCTTGCCTGCGCGCAGGACAGTAAGCGCGGGCCCTGGCGTGACGGGGATGAAGACATCCGGCTGGATACTGCCGCCTACGATCAATTGCGCCAGCGCGCTGGAGCCCTGCGCGCGGCCGCGGAACTCGAGCTTCAAGTGCTGGGCCGCAGAAACCTTGATAGGGCCTTCCATCATGGAGCCCATGGAGCCGGCGTAAGCCACGTCGAGCACGGCGAGGTCATAGAATTCGCTGGCATACAGGCTCATGGGCAGGCCGGCGAAGGCAGCTCCCGCGGCGAGTGCCAAACTGCGGGCAAGGATTTCGCGTCTGGTCATGGCGGCAGAACTATTCATCGAGAGAGACCCCGGCGGCAGCTGTAAGCGGGCAAGCCGGAATATAATGATTTAATACGATTATAATCGTTACTGTCAACCTGATTTAAGCGATGGTTCTTTTGTCCGGTGCAAAGCGCACCGCAGCCAGTGGGCAAAGATATTTCTTACACTTCTTTACGAAACTCTGGACGTGTCAGCCGTGTTTATACCGGCAAGCAAAACAAATCGCCGGGAGGGCATGGATAGATGAAACGAATTTTGACTGGCCTGGTTTTCATGGTGGTGATGGGCGGCGGCAGCCTGATAGCGCAGGATGGCTATGATCGCCGCGATCTGCGACGCGACTACGCAGACCGGCGCGCCGACATCCGCGACATTCGACGGGACGAAGCAAAGATTGCGCGCGACCGCTACGAGCTGCGGCAGGCGTTGTGGGCGCATGATTATCGCGCGGCGGAGCATGAGCGGCGCGAGCTGCGCAGGGAATATCGCGACCTGCAGGAAGACCGGCGCAATGTTTATCGCGATACACGCGATATCCGGCGTGACCAGAGACAGCGATACTGGTACGGTCGCTAAGATTCAGGTAATAAGGCGGACGAGGTGATCAAAGAGGGCAGCTGCAGAGCTGCCTTTTTTGTTTTCAGCTGAAGGTCGGCAGCAACACGATGTCATCCGGCGGCACCGGCTCCATGGGGCCTCCGGCTTTGCGCCAGGCGGCGAGACCGCCGGTGATCACAAAGGCATTGAATCCCTGTTCCCGCAGCATGTGCGCCACACGGGCGCTGGTGGCTTCGCGCACTCAAGTGCAGTAGAGATAGATGTCCTTGTCTTTGGGCAGAGAGGCCAGAGCCAGACGCAGGTTGTTGGGCTCCAGCCGGATCGATCCGCGTATGCGCTCGGAACTCCCATCATAGTAGCCGTGGCTGCGCACGTCGGCGAGAATGATTTGCGCGGCCTCCTCCGCCAGGAGCCTTTGCGTGACCTCTTCCGCCTGGACGCGCGGCACCACGCGGTAAATACGGTGCGTCCAGAACAGCCATATGCGGTAGGCGATGTATGCGATGACCGCCAGCAGGAGGATGAATTCCACCAGATGTCCGGCGGCCTGGAACCCATGCACGATGACGCTCAGGAAATTGTGGAAGAGATAACCCAGGCCGGCATACGCCACGGTATAGAGCAGGGCGCCGGCAAGATCATAGAGCAGGAACTGCCCAGGGCGCATCCTCATGCTGCCCGCCAGCGGCGCGGCCATAGTGCTGATGCCGGGAATGAACTTGGCAATCACCAGCGTGGTCTTGCCGCGCTTGTAGAAAGATTCAGCGGAACGGAGGATGCAGGTTTCAGGATTGGCGGAGATCTTGCAGAGAAAGCCGAGCAGGAGCCAGCCCATCTTGCGCCCGAAGAAATACACGATCAGGTCGCCCAGCAGCATGGCGATGATGCACAGCGCAAACACCCATGGCGCATTCAGGATTCCGGAAGCCCCGGCCGCTCCGCCGGCCACCATAGCCAGCGCCGCCGGCACGGGCAGGCCGACAGATTCAAGGAACACGGCGAGGAAGATGATCGAGTAGCCGTGGTGCGCGATCAACGTGAGGATGGAATCCATGGGTGATATGAGAGTACCACTTTGAGAGGAAGCGCAGGAAGTTCACCCTGGCGGGACTTTTTTTCGCTTGACACTGTATTACGTTATACGTAATATCGTTGTACGTAATACGTATTGCGTATTACGCGGAGCGATGCACGCAATGCGAAAAGTCAAAGAAGATGCCGAACTCGATGATTTTGGACGGTTCTCTGAGCCGGCCCTGTTGATCCTGGTGAGCCTGGCCGATGGACCCAAACACGGCTATTCCATGACGGAAGATATTGAAGCTGTCGCTGGGGTGCGCCTGGGGCCGGGTACGCTCTATGGCGCTCTTGCCCGGCTGGAGGCGCGCGGGCTCATTGAGCCCTTGAAGAGTGAAGACCGCCGCAATCCTTACCGGCTGGCAGCTCTTGGCGAACGCGCTTTGCGCGCCCGCCTCGAGTCCATGATGGCGGTGGCGCGTACCGGGCAGCGGAGACTGGCCAGCGCATGAATTGGTTGCTCCGGCTGTATCCAGCACGGTGGCGGAAGCGTTACGGCGAGGAATTTGCCGCCGTGCTGGCGGGGCAGCGCGCTTCCCTGGGCCTGGTGTTCGACGTGTTAGGGGGAGCGATTGACGCCCACCTGCACCCGCAAACTTACCATTCACAATCGAAGCGGAATGAAGGAGAAGACACGATGACAAACGCAATGTTGCAACGTTGCGCTGCCGGCGGCCCAAAGCTTTCCCCGCGCGATCAGAGGATCGCGTCAATGTTCATGATCGTGAGCGCAGGAGTGATGGCCGTGCTCTATATCGTGCTCACAAAGATCTATCATTCCGTCCCTGCGGTGGAAGCCGTGGGCTATACCTCGTTTCCAGCCATTGCCCTTGTCTATTCGCAAACGGCATACCTCAGGAAACGGCCTTTGTTAACGCAAGTTGTGATCGTTTGCGCCGGACTTTTCGGGATGTACCTGGTCATGCTGGCTGCATGCGTAATTGCCAGCAAATTGTGATTGCAGCATAACGGAAAAAGGCGCAGCCGCCGCTGGCCCGCGCCTTTTGAAATCCAGTCTGTTCTACCGTCAGAAGACAACAGAAAAACTGGCCCGTCAGCGCCACTCCGCCCTGGGGCCTTTTCACTCTTCAATCAAAACTGGGAGGACGGTCAGAGGAAGCCCCGGGGCCGTATCAGATCAACGTCCTCCGCGCCTCGCAGCCAGAAGCGGATTTACTGTGTGGCCGTCCTCTGCTGGTCCGTGGTTAATTGATAGACGTTCTGGTCAGAGGTAAGGACAAACAACGAGCCGTCACGGTTGAAGTCCGCGTCGACGATACGTGCGGAGAAGCTGAAATGCGCGAGGGAGTGAAAGTCCGAGGTGTCATACAAATCGGCGACCCCGCTCTCGTTCTCGATCAAGACCTTGTCGCCGGCGGCGGAAACAGCAGCGACATGGCCAATCAGAGAACTTTTCTGCTCGCCACTTTTGAGTGAGTAGATGAGGGTACGGTTGCGCGAATCGCCGACGAACATTTTGTCCCCGACGGTGAAGCCCGAGGTGACCTTGAACGAAAGCTTACCCGTATCGACCAGGACCGAGCCCAGCGTTTTCCCGGTCTGCGGTTCAATGGCCTGGAGAAGGTAGGATGCCTGCTTGTCATCGATCTTGCTCAAGCGGGCGCTCAGGGCGGGGTCTTCGCCGGCAATTTCCTTGATGCCAGGCAGGTCTGAAATGAGCAGCGTGATAGCGGCAGGGCTGTAGAAGAATGAGGGCGGATCATGGTGCAGCTTGCGTTCCCACAGCAGATTGTTATTGTGCACGTCCCGGACCTGCAGGGTGATGTGCCCCGCGGTGAGCGCCTGCTTGGGTTTATCCGGGTACAAACCGATCAGCAGGCCGCCCCACTGCCACGAACGGGCGTTCCCGAATGCGTCCACTACGTCATAGAGCTTCTTGTTGGTGGGTTTCTTGTTGGTCTCGCCGCTCAAGTCGAATTGAAACACGCGGGAAGGGTAGGGAATGTCCTTGGCAAACTTGGTAATGAGCTGGTCGTTTTCAAAGAGAGCGCCATCAAAACCGCGGGCGAGAAAGATGCGTTCGCCGCTATCGAGTTTCCACAGCGAGCCGCGGGTGCCTTGCGAAACAGCGAGCCATTTGCCGTCAGCGGAGAAAACCGAGGTCCTGGAACTGCCCAGCCGGCTCTCCGGCAACTGCAGTTTTCCAATCATCTTGCTGTCCCCTGTGTTGAACAGGGCGAGTTCGCCGCTATTCTGCTCTCCGGCATAGACCTGGCCATACACTGCAAACGCCGGACTCTGGAAAGCCTGCGTGATCTTCCTGGCTTTCAGATCGACAATGCCAACCGGATAGGCAGCAGCAGGGCGCATCAGCAGACAATCCGGGTTCCCGGTGTTGGAGAGCCATCCATCCGCCTCCACTTTAAAGTCATCGATTTTATCGCCGGAGGGAAAGTGGACCCGAACCAGCTTCATGTCTTTGGGAGTGTCATATTGCAGGCCGGCGAACTCGTCCGGCGCGGTGAAGGCAAAGCTGTACCGGGCGAGGCCTTTGATCTTGCCGGGAAGATGGGCTTCCGCCCGGTCCCTGGTGTCATACGCCAGGAAAGAATCGGCATGGCCGGCCAGGAAGTAACGCTCGTCAGGAGAAAACTTCATATCGAAGAGGCGAATATTCTCGCCCGTGAGACGCGCCAGCAGAAAGTTGAAGTACTCTCCCCAGTAAGAGAATGCGTAAAAGTCCTTGCGCTTGAAAATGACGGTGTTGGTCTCCACGTCGACCAGCTTGATTCCGAATTCATTGTCGATGCAGCCGAGGAATGCGCCTGAGGGCGAGAGGGCAGCCTGGAAGCAGTCGGGGATGGCGAGCTGGTGCACGGAAGTGCGCTTTGCGGCCGCGACATCCCATTTTTCGATGCGCAGCTCCTTGTCATAAAAGACCAGGGAGCGCGAGTCAGGAGTGAACTGGGCGGCATGGGCGTCGAGCGCGTCGATGCGGAAGAGGCTGGCCAGCGGGTCGCGGGTCGCCACAAAGATGCTGCTCTCATCCTGGGCCAGCAGGTACTTGCCATCGGGGCTGAATTGGACGTGATACAGATCAGTGCGCAGCTGGGGCTGAAGAGTCACTTTCCTGATCAGGCCGGGAAGCTCGGTGTTGGACCGGCCGGCAAATTTGGTGGAAGCGATAATCGTCTTTTGCCAGTCGGCGAAGTGGCCGGCATAAGCGCCGCCGGGGACGATGCAGTTACGGGCCAGGGGCTGTTCGCTTTTCATCATCTCGCGCAAGCGTTTGCCGTTGGGGTTGGTCATGCCGAAGAAGTCAGTCCAGAAATTTCCCGGCTTGCGTTTGGTTTCAAACAAGCGGTCAAAGAACTCGAGAGCGCGTTCCGGGCTGTAGCCGGCGCGCGTGAGGGCGTAAAAGGCAATGCGGTCGGCGATGAGCTGTTCTTCGGCTTCGCGCCGTTCGTCGTTCCCGTGTTTGAGCCGGGCCGTGGTGTCTTCAAACTGCTTCCAGCGATGGAGCACGTCCTGTCGGTCGCCCAGCGTTGTTACCCCCATTTGCCTGAACCAGTCGGAGAAGCGGAGAACCACGTGGTGATCGACCATGTGACCGATCTCATGCCCGAGGAGCGCGGCCAGCTCATCTTCATTTTGGACGAAAGCGATCATCCGCCGGTGGATGAAGATGCGGCCTCCTACCAGGCCGTAAGAGTTCAGCTCGGGTGTGTCGATGATGACGAAGCGATAGTGAGTATTGCTGGGCGGAAGCTGGGCCAGAAGCCGGTCCCCGACCTTTTGCAGGTAGTTTTCCGGGTCCTCGATCACGTTGAAATCGGCGCGGACCTCTTTTTCCATCAGCTCAGCCAGCCATTCCTCCTGCTGCTCAGAGAAGAGATTGTGTCCGGAGGCGCTCTTCAGACCGGAGAGCATGCCGCAGGGAGCCGGCGCCGCATCGCCGTTTTGCGCGAAGGTTGAGAGACAAACGAACCAGACGAAGAGAAAGCCGGCGAACAGATGATTTCGAACAGAGAGCATGGGCACTAACCTTAGGAAAAGTGCCGACAAGTGTAATAGAAGCAAGGTGGATGGTCTATAGGTAATTCGATGGATAGATAGTTTGGGCTTGCCCGAGCGACCCAGTGAGACCTTGTAACCTGCGAATGCCTCGGCGCTCTATATAGGTACGAGGTGATACTGGCAATGCAAAACAGACTACAAACATTGCAAACAATTTCAAAAATTGCCCTGGGGCTGATGGCTTTTCTTGCCGGGCTGGACAAATTTCTTAACCTGCTCACCAACTGGGAGCAGTACGTGAGCCCTCTGGCGCAGAGGATGCTGCCTTTGAGTCCGACGTCTCTCATGCATGTTGTGGGTGTGATTGAGATGGTTGTGGGTTTGGCGATCCTGAGCAAAGCGACGCGGCTGGGCGCCTATGTGGCGTCGGCGTGGCTGGTGTGCATTGCGGTGGCTTTGCTTACCACGGGACACTTCTTCGACGTTGCCGTGCGCGACCTGGAACTGGCGGTGGCAGCGTTTGTGCTGGCCAAGCTGACCGAGATCAGAGAAAGCAGCGCAGTGGAAGCGGGCAGCGGAGCGAGAACCCTACGGGCGGAAGTAGCGTAAGGGGATTTTGGGACACGGCTCAAGCCGTGTCCTCCCTCGGGGTTCATTTTCGAGAGGACGTCCTGCCACGCTGCGATAAACTACTTCTCGAATGGACACAGTTACCCCTCCGAGGAAATCCCGGCTGGGCTGCGTCACGCAGCTGGTGCTGGTCGCCCTGCTGTGTGGTGTGGTAGGCATTGGAGTCGTCGCGGTGACCGCGCCCTGGGGATTCTTCATGGGCGGCCGCTTCCACTTGATCCCGCAGTGGCAGGGCTGGGGACGGATGCACTCGAACCTGGCCGGCGGCGACTACGTGCTTTATATATTTTTTTCACCCAAGAGCGGCAAGGGGCTGGGCACGACGCATGTGTCCGGCAACGGTTTCCTATGCACGCCGCGCGGAGAGACGTTCTTTCTGAGCGTGGGCGGAGACTTTGAAAAAAATATCCGGACTGATACCAACGGCAAGACAGCCAATTTCTATATGAACAATCGCAGCGTGGCGAGCCAGTTCTCGGGCAACACAAAGCCGAGCCTGGAGCTGCGCGGCAAATGGATCAATCCCGATCTGGTGATGGACGATCATGGATCGATCGCGCGCAACTTTGAGCCCGATGCGAAACTTTACACCGTCCATTCGCCGGGGCGTCCGTACATGGCTGAGGTCGTGGCGGTGACGCTGCATGAAGGCAGCAAGAGCGAGTTTGAATCGGCGTGCAAAGCGGTGAAGACGCGCTGATAAAGCTCTTGCCGCAGATTTGATCGGGAAAAAAGGCGCAGCCCGTCTGCGCTGCGCCCTGTGGAATGCGGCCGCCCGAAGCGCCCCAGACGACCGCCCGACCGAAACGGTACGGGCACAATATAAAGCTTTGGGCTTCTCCAAACTGTTCAATTTTGTACGTTCCAGACTTAGCCATGCTAACCGTCAATGAAAAAGGCGCCGCTTTTCAGCAGCGCCTCTAATTACCCATTTACCAAATTACTCAATTACCAAATCCCGCTATGCTTCGCGTATCCCATCCATAAACGCTTTCAGCTTGCGGGAGCGTGATGGATGGCGCAGTTTGCGCAGCGCCTTGGCTTCGATCTGGCGGATACGTTCGCGGGTGACGGCGAACGATTGCCCGACCTCTTCCAGGGTGTGCTCGGAGCCGTCTTCCAGGCCAAAGCGCATCTTGATGACCTTCTCTTCGCGCGGGGTGAGCGTGCGCAGGACCTGTGCGGTCTGGTCTTTCAGGTTCACGTTGATCACGGCCTCGGCGGGCGAGACCATGGAGCGGTCTTCGATGAAATCGCCCAGGTGGGAATCTTCCTCTTCACCGATGGGTGTCTCCAGCGAGATAGGCTCCTGCGCGATCTTCAGGACCTTGCGGACCTTGGCAACCGGGATGTCCATGCGCTTGGCAATTTCTTCTGAGGTCGGCTCACGGCCGAGCTCTTGCACCAGCTGCCGCGAGGTACGGATCAGCTTGTTGATGGTTTCGATCATGTGCACCGGAATGCGGATGGTGCGGGCCTGATCGGCAATGGCGCGGGTGATGGCCTGGCGGATCCACCACGTGGCGTAGGTTGAAAATTTGTAGCCGCGGCGGTATTCGAACTTGTCCACGGCTTTCATCAGGCCGATGTTGCCTTCCTGGATCAGATCCAGGAACTGCAACCCGCGGTTGGTATATTTTTTGGCGATCGAGACAACAAGGCGCAGGTTGGCTTCGATCAGCTCGCGCTTGGCGGCTTCGGCGTCGACGTCGCCCTGGATGATCTCACGCTGCGTGCGGCGGAGTTCCTGGTAACTGACGCCGGTTTCCTGCTCCAGCTTTTCCAGGTCGTTGCGGTGCTGGCGCTGGATGCGCCGGTATTCGCGCTTGGTCTCCTCCACGCGCGTGGCTTCGATCTTCTTTTCCAGATTGTTGATCTGGCGATCGAGCGAGCGCATGGAGTCGACGGTCTTGTTCACGCGGTCAATCAGGCGCTTGCGCTCCGGATTGGTGAACTTCAGCCGGCGGATCCCGCCGGAGACCATGACCTGGGCCCGTCCCAGCGCCCAGCGATACCTGCGCGATTCCTTCGGTTTCTTCTTTTGCTTGACGGTTTCCAGCTTCTCTTCGAGCTGCTGGACCTTTTTGTAATGCTTGCCAATGTCATCAATCTGCCCGACAAAATCTTTCAGCCGGGCTTGCACGATTTCTTCGGTGATCTCCTCTTCGTCGAAGGCGACCAGCTCCTTGATGGAGCGGACGCCGCGCTTCAAGTCCTCGCCCAGGGCGAGAATCTCTTTGATGACGATGGGAGAGCGGGAAAGCGCCTTGAGCACGCGCAGTTGTCCGCGCTCAATTCGTTTTGCGATTTCAACTTCACCTTCGCGCGTGAGCAGCGGAACCGTGCCCATCTCGCGCAGGTACATGCGCACCGGGTCGTTCGTTTTTTCGAGCGCGCCGGGCGTCAGATCAAGTTCAACGTCTTCGCCTTCCTCGATATCTTCAAACTTCTGCTCGGAAGGCAATCCTTTGGAGCTATCCAAGACATCGATGCCTTGGGTCCCGATCGTGGTGAGCAGGTCATCCAGATCATCTGGGGAGTGGACATCACCGGGAATTAGGTCATTGACCTGGTCATAGGTGAGATATCCCTTTTCTTTGCCTGCGTCGATCAGTTTTTTTATGTCGTCAAATTTATCGTCTAGAGCCAAACCACGACCTCATTTTTTCGTGACAATACGGGGCTGTACGCTCGTATCCAATAAAGAATATCGGCGGGATTTTAGGTTTGGATGCGCGCACGTCCCGAGAGTACTAAGGTTAACATAGTCTCAGGAGGAAGAAAAGTGCCTTAACGGACCCACCCGCTTTAAAACAAATGAGATACAAGGGCCTCTGTCTGTGAATTCCCCTCATACATATAGATGCTCAGCGGGCCGGCAAGTTTCGCGGCGCTTCCAAAGCTCGATGCACAATATTATCGCTTAGGACGAAGGGGTTAAGGGCTTAACCCCCGGCTCACATTCCCGACGCCAGTTTCCTGTCCAGCTCCAGTTTTTCCTGTTTCAGCCGGAGCAGCGCCGCTACGTCATTGCGACGCTCAGCCTCCACAATCCCCCGTTTGATCTCGCCTTCTCTCTGGCTCAGTTGCGACCGGTGCCGCAGCGCCTCCAGAGCGCCCGCCAGCAATTCAGCAGTCAGCGGTTCATCTTCCTGCATCAGGATCTTTGCCAGCGTTTGCCGGTTCGCTTCGAGCAACGGCAGTTGCATGGGATCGTCCACGCCTTCGCCCCGTTCCTCGGCCAGCGCATTTTCCAGCAGCGACTGCAGCAGGGACTCTGTGGCCAGCCCCGCGTGCAAATGTTCTTGCGCCAACGCCTCCACGGCGCTGCGCCGCAGTCCGGCTTCCTCAGCCACGGTTGACGACGCCGCCCGTACCAGCACCTTTTCCGCCGGCATAACGTCGGACGCGCTCGTCGCGCGCAGGCCGCTGGAAGCCCGGCTCACGGCCGCCGACTTGAATTCCTGCCGCAGAACGGCGGAGTCGATGTTCAGCTTCTGTGCGATGTCATTGGACAGCTCATCGCGCACAATCCGGCTGGGCACGCGATGAATATGCGGCAGAAGGAAATTGACCGCGTTCTTCTTCCCCTCCGGACTCCGCACCGGAAACAGCTTCAGCGCTCGCTCCACCAGGTAATCAAAATACTTGAGCGAGCCTTTCAGCGCGCGCGCATACGCCTCCGCGCCGTTCTTGCGGATAAACAGATCGGGATCAAACCCCGCCTCCAGCCGCAGCACCCTGATGTTGAATTCCTCTTCCAGAAGCATGCCCAGCGATTTGTCCGTGGCCGCGGCTCCCGCCGTATCGGGGTCAAAGTTCACGACGATATCTTTGCTGAAGCGGCCCAGCAGCCGCACCTGGGTCTCAGTGAACGCCGTGCCCGAACTTGCCGCCACGTTGTGAAAACCGGCGGCATACACGGCGATGCAATCCATCTGCCCTTCCACAATGATCGCGTAACCCAGCTTGCGGATCGCCTCTTTCGCGCGGTCAAGGTTGTACAGCACGCGGCCCTTGGAATAAATCGGTGTCTCCGGCGAATTCATGTATTTCGGGCCGGACTTCTCGTCCTTGGCCAGCGTCCTGCCGGTGAAGGCGATGATCTTTCCATTTTCGTTGGCGATGGGAAACATCACGCGGTTGCGGAACCTGGAATACATGGCAGCTGTGGCGAGACCGCCCGAGCCGGGGTCCCCGGAACGCGCCGGTTTTGCGCGTTCTGGGGTGTTAGCGCCGTCCGCGCCTTCTTTCCAGGAGAACAATCCTGAGGCCCTCATCAGCTCTTCACTGAACTCGGACTTCAGCCGGTCTTTGAGCGTGAACCCCGAATCGGGCGCAAAGCCGATACGAAACGTCGCAATCGTCTCTTCCTTCAGCCCGCGCCCGGCCAGGTATTCGCGTGCGTGCGCCCCTTCGGGTCGGCGCAGCTGGTCTTCAAAGAACTTGCAGGCGCGCTCGTGGATTTCAATCAGCTGCCCGCGCTGCTTCGCGTCGTCGGCTTCATGCTCTGAGCTGTACTGGGTTTTGGGCAGCGCGATCCCAAGCTTCTGCGCCAGCAGCCGCAGCGCTTCTGGAAAGGTGATCTTCTCAATCTCCTGGATGAACTTGAAAACGTCACCCGACTTGCCACAGCCAAAGCAATGAAAGAACTGCCGCGTGGCATGCACGGAAAACGACGGCGTCTTCTCGCCATGGAAAGGGCACAGCCCGCTGAAGTTCTGCGCGCCCGACTTCTTCAGCTTCACGTAGTCGCCCACAATGCGGACGATGTCCGCCTGTTGCCGCACCGTTTCTTTGAAGTCGTTGGAGGAGGTCATGGAGTACAGAATCTATTGTGCTTGAGAATCGCGTGCCAGGGAATGCCCGCTCTGAGGACGCAGCGCTGTGGAAATGAGCGGTGCTGTGGAAATCCCGGCACAAACCATTCGCTTCTAAAAGGGCAGAGGACATGCCCCATGATGCTCCAGGCCATTTTTCTTCTGCAATTGCTTCTTCCCAGCGCCGGCACTCTTCCCGGCATTCCTTATTATGGCCCGGCGTTTAGCCTCGATGTAGCACCCACCCGGCTGGTGATGCTTCAGGGCGGCAGCACAGAGTTGACCATCCTTCTGAATACCACTGAAGCCGCATCCTTCAGCCTGCGAGTTGAGGGCGTTCCGGCCGCGGTGCATGCGGACGTTCCCGTCCTCAAGACCGGCGCAAATACCGTTGTTCTGCGCTGCCCGCCCAACACCCCCAGCGGAACCTACGCCATCCAGGTGACGGCAGCGGCAGGCCAGAACCAGCAGACGCAGACCTTTGCGCTCGACATACGGCCGCTTTTCCCCGCTCCATGATCGAAAATTTCCCTTCGCCCGGGCTATGCCACATCGTTCTTTTCATCTGCAAAAGTAAGAACGAAAGCCGTTCTCTGGATGTCCAATCATGGGTTTCATGCAAACAGGCGGCAAAGTCCATGGATAATCCAAATAGCGTGTAGTCTATCCTTGCCTGAAAAGGGGGAATGATGCCACGAACCGTCCGCACCGCCGTTGCCCTGTTTATCTTGCTGACCGGACTTTCCTTCCGGCTGCCGGCGCAGGTCTCGCCCGCGTTTAACGTCTCCATCAGCCCTTCCATCGTGACTGTTACCCAGGGGGCCATGGCGTCATTCGCCGTAAATATTGTTGTCAACGAGCGGCCAAGATTTGACTTCAGCCTTTCCGGACTGCCGTCAGGCGTCATTGCCCAGGTACCCGTCGGGCACCCCGGGGCCAACACCATCGTTCTTACGGCCCTGCCGAACGCCTCCACTGGTTCCTTCAACGTCGATCTGACGGTGCTGGCGGGCAACAACCCGCAGTCGCAGACTTTCATGCTCAACGTAAAGCCGTTGCCGGTAACGCAATGGGAGTACCACATGGAAAGGGTCAAAACGGAGCAGGAACTCGAATCCGCGGCGGTCAGCCTGGGCCAGCAATCGTGGGAGCTGGTCAGCGTGATTTATCGCGAACGCGGCAGCAACGGGCTGCCGGAGTGGGTGGGGTTCTTCAAGCGGCAGAAACGCTAGCGGATACTCATCATCTGCCATCGCCCTCCGCCTACAAATCCCAGCATTCCCCCAGCGGCAGCGATTCGCGTTCGTTCGCGGCTAAGCCCTCTTGATCTGAGGCCATCTGCGCAAATCTGCGGCGAGGTTTGATATAACTAACGACAATGAAAATTGAAACCCGCGCAGTCCACGCCGGAAGGAAACCTGAAGGCGGCAGTCAAGACGTTACCCCCGCCATCCATCTCTCCACCACGTATCAAAAAGCCGATGACGGCTCTCTTCCCGGCGGCTTCCTCTACTCGCGCACGGACAATCCCAACCGCGCCTCGCTGGAAGAGGCCCTGGCCTCGCTCGAAGAAGGAGCGGCCGCGCTGGCTTTCTCCTCCGGCAACGCAGCTACTCTCGCGCTTCTACATGCGCTCGCGCCCGGCGACCACGTCATCGTCGACGAATACGTCTACTATGGCACCGTCATTCTGCTCAGCAGCTTGCTGGAGAGCTGGGGCCTCAAGCACACCCTCGTCAACATGCAGGACCCCGGCGCGGTAGAGCGGGCCCTGACGCCTGCAACCCGGCTCATCTGGGTCGAAACGCCCTCAAACCCCCTGCTTCACGTGATCGACATTCGCGCCGTAGCGGCCATCGCTAAAAAAGCCGGGGCGCTGGTGGCCTGTGACAACACCTGGGCCACGCCTCTGCTGCAGCTGCCGCTCCAGCTCGGGGTTGATGTGGTCATGCACTCCGTTACCAAGTATCTGTCAGGTCATGCGGACGTGCTGAGCGGAGCGCTGATTTTCCGCGAGGCCGGACCGCTCCTTGAGAAGGTCCGCAGCATCCAGCGCGATGGCGGTTCCGTGCCCTCGCCTTTCGAATGCTGGCTCACGCTGCGCGGCCTGCAGACATTCCCGTATCGTGTCCGCGCCCAGTCGCAGAGCGCACGCCAGATCGCGGAGTTTCTGGCTGACCAGCCTCAGATCGAGGCTGTTCACTATCCCGGCCTCCCCAGCCATCCGGGACACAGCATTGCCGCAAAGCAGATGTCCGGGTTTGGCGGCATGCTCTCCATCCAGGTGAAGGGCGGCCAGGCGGAGGCGTTCAAACTCGCCGCCGGCGTCAGACTCTTTACCCATGCCACCAGCCTGGGCGGACCGCACAGCCTGATCGAGCATCGCGCTTCGGTCGAAGGCGCCGCCACGCGCAGCCCGGTCAACCTGCTGCGCCTCTCCATCGGTCTGGAACACCCCGACGACCTGATTGAAGATCTGGAACAGGCGCTGAAGAAGCTTTAGCCGCAGATTACGCGGATAGACGCAGATAAGAAAAGAATTAGCCGCGAATACACGCGAAAAAACGCAAATCTTCAATTTTGGCGCTCCGCTCCAAACCGCTTGAGAACCAAATGCTTGCAGAATTCATTCCGCACCCGGAACAAGCAGCTCGCCGCGCTAGTCGGGCTCGCTGCGTTCTCTCGCATTCATTTGTGTTCATTCGCGAAATTCGCGGCTAGCCTTTTCCTGATCTGCGGTAAAACTTGATAGATTGGTAGTCCTCAAAAATTCTCTGCAAGAAGCTCCCATTGTCTCGTTCTAGCCGGCAGGGGGACGGCGAGTAGTAGGCGCCCGTGCGACTGCATGGAAACTAGATCATGGAACTACATCTTTCTATATAGCTTTCTAGTTATCTTCTTAGCATTGTCTCTCACCAACTGTGGATCCAGCCAGGCCAGTACTAAAAAGACCTCTGGCTTGAAGAAGCGCATCTTGGTCTCGAATACCCAGGGGAATGCCTTCATCGACCAAACTGGAATCCTGAGGGCCGGGGCAGGCGCCGTGGATATCATGGATGCGAGCTCCGACCGCTTCGTCTCCCAGAACAATCCTCTGAGCGACCTTTTCCCCGCGTTGCATATCAACTCCACCGGCGCGGCAGGCATGGCTACGGGCGGCGGCATTACCGCTGTGATCAATGCCACCACCAACGGCCTTACTTTGATTGACAATGCCAAGGAAGAAGTCGCGCACGCGGTTGCCTTCGTTGAGCGCGTGGAGGACGTAGCCATCAGCCCCGATGGAAAGACTGCCTATGCCGCGGTTCGCAATACCGGCCAGGTTGCCATCGTCAATACGGCTGATGCAACCGTGATCTTTGTGTCAGTGCCTTCGCCGCGCCGGCTCGTGCTCAGTCCGAATGGAAGCAAGCTGCTGGTCTTCGCCGATGATCCGCAGACCCTGCCGGCGCCGCGCACCAACGCGTTCTTTGTGATCGATACCGCGGCCGAGGCAGCCACGGCCGTGAGCCTGCCCGGCCAGGACCAGCCCGTTTTCGGCGTATTTAATGCCAGCGAGACCCAGGCCTTCATCCTGAACTGCGGCGCGGAGTGTGCGGGCGCCTCCGCCAGCGTAATGCTTGTCGATTTCAGCGGACCTCCGGCCGCCGTCGCTTCGGTTCCTGTTGCGGCGGCCACCACTGGCCTGCTCAACGGCAGCAGTTTATACGTCGCGGGCACGCCGGTCGGCGGCTCTACGGGCACGCTGCAAATCGTCAACACGGCAGCGATGACCGCGTCCGCTCCTGTGAACATCACAGACGGCCACCACGGAAAGATCGGCCTGGCGAACCATCGGCTGTACGTGGGCGCGATCGCCTGCACGCCGGTGAACAACAGCGTCCCCGGCAAGGTCCGAGGTTGCCTTACCATTTTTAACACCACGTCGAGCACCGCGTTGTTCCCTGAGTTCTCCAGCCTGCGTACGAGCTTTGGCGTGACTGCCATCCGTCCGATCACCGGGCGCAACGTGGTCTATGTTTGCGAAGGCGATGAACTCGATGTCTTCGATACCGGCACTGACGCCATTACCAATGAAAATATCGATGTAGTTGGCAAGGCCGTAGATGCCGTGCAGATTGATCCGTAAGTTTTTTCTGAAACCTCGAGCGTAGCGAGAGGTCGCTATCACAATGATGACGCAATAGGGGCCCAGCGATCTTTGTTTTCCTGAAAAAACGTCGTTGTTGTAGGGCTCCCTCGCTGCGCTTCGGGATTTTAGAACGAAGCCTCCACGTTCGCCCTGTCCCCCGCATCGGCAGCGAACAGCGCCGCCGGAGCAAAGCCCATCATGCCTGCCACCAGGTTGCGCGGAAATTCCGCCAGCGACGTGTTGTACTGGCGCACACTCTCGTTGTAGTGCTGGCGGGCGAAGGCGATGCGGTTTTCCGTGGAGGTGAGCTGCTCCTGCAGCAGCAGAAACTGTTGCGAGGCTTTCAGAGCGGGGTAGCGTTCGGCCACGGCGAACAGGTTTCCCACCGCGCCGCCCAGGGCCATCTCCGCCACCGCGCGCGTGGCCAGACTGGATCCGCCGGCTGTCGCTATGGCCTGGCTGCGGGCGCGGGTAACGGCTTCCAGGGTCTCGCGTTCGTGCGTCATGTATCCGCGCACGGATTCCACCAGGTTCGGCACCAGGTCATGGCGGCGGGTGAGCTGCACATCGATATCAGACCAGCCGTTGCGAACGACGTTCCGCATCCGCACCAGGCTGTTATAGGTCCTCAGCAGCAGGAAGAGCAGGACCGCGGCGCAGATCGATATGGCGATGAGGCTGAAAGAAACTTCCAAGGCTGCTCCTTTGCTCGACTCAGGCTGTCATGACAAAAGACGTGGAAGCATTTTACGGTAACTGAGCTAATCGCCGCAGATTTAAGCTGAAAGCCTTGATCTGCGCCCATCAGCGTAATCTGCGGCTGAATCTCAATCCCCGGCCGGTCCCAGGAGCGGTTCGGGTTTGCGGTGCGAAGCCCTCCAGCGCGCCACGCGCAGCCGTATGCGGTCGAGATACAAATAAACCACAGGAGTGGTAAACAGCGTAAGCGCCTGGCTGACGATCAATCCGCCGACAATCGCGATGCCCAGAGGCCGGCGCAGCTCTGATCCGGTGCCGCCGCCGATGGCCAGCGGCAGACCGCCCAGCAATGCCGCCATGGTGGTCATCATAATGGGGCGGAAGCGCAGCAGACAGGCCTTGAAGATCGCTTCCTCCGGGGTCATGTTTTCGCGGCGGGAGGCGTCGACGGCGAAATCGATCATGAGGATGGCGTTCTTTTTCACGATCCCGATCAGCAGGATGATCCCGATCAGGGCAATCACGTTGAGGTCGTTCCCGGTCAGCATGATTGCCAGGATCGCGCCCACGCCGGCCGAGGGCAGGGTAGAGAGAATCGTGATGGGATGAATCACGCTCTCGTAGAGCATGCCCAGGACTATATAGACAGTGATCAATGCAGCCAGAATCAGCCAGGGCTGGCTCTGGGCCGAATCCTTAAAGGCCGCGGCCGTGCCCTGGAAGCCGCCGTGTACGTTCGCGGGCACGCCCAGGTCGCGCATGGCGCCTTCCACCACTTTGGCGGCGTTCCCCAGCGGGACGCCCGGCGCCAGATTGAACGAAAGCGTCACCGCCGGATAGAACCCCTGGTGGTTTACCTGCAACGCGGTGTTCGAAGGCTGGTAACGCGTAAAGGAGGCGAGCGGGACTTCAGCTCCGGTGCTGGACTTCACATAAGTGTTCTGGAGCGCGTCAGTGCCCGGCAGTAGCTTGGGGTCTACTTCCATCACCACGTGGTACTGGTTCAACTGCTTGTACATGGTGGAGACCTGCGCCTGCCCGAACGAGGCATACAGCGCGGCATCCACCTGCGCCGGGGAGATGCCGAGACGCGACGCGGTGTCGCGATCGATGACGACCTCGGCGGCCAGCCCTTTATCCTGCTGGTCGGAGTTCACATCGCGCAGCTCCGGCAGCGTGCGCAGCTTGGCCTGGATCCGCGGCGCCCAGAAGTTGAGGTCCTGCAGGTCTTCTGACTGAATGGTGTACTGGAACTGCGCGTTGGCAAACCGCCCGCCGATGTTCAGGTCCTGGGTGGCGGTAAGAAACAGCGTAGCGCCGGGAACAACGGCAAGTTTGCCCCGCAGCCGGTTGATGATCTGGTCTGCCGTGGCCTTGCCTCGCTGGCTGGGCGGCTTCAGGACCACGAACATGCGTCCAGTGTTGGAACTGCCCTGGCCGCCGGCGAAGCCCACGGCATTATTGACCGCGGGGTCGGTCAGCACGATGCGCACAAACTGCTGCATCTTGTCGCGCACGGCGGGGAAGGAGATGTCCTGTTCCGCCTGGATCGATCCGCCCAGCCGTCCCGTATCCTGCTGGGGGAAGAACCCTTTGGGCGCAATGATGTAGAGATAAATGCTGAGGCAGGCCGTAGCGATCGTGACCAGCAGCGTAACGAGCTGATGGCGTAGGACCCAGCCCAGGCTGCCGCGATAGAGCTTGAGCATCCCGTCAAAGGCGTGTTCGCTGGCGCGGTAGATGCGGCCGTGCTTCCTCTCGCTCTGCGGGCGCAGAAACTTGGCGCACAGCATCGGCGTGACGGTGAGGGAAACCACCAGTGACATGGCGATGGCCGTGCTCAGCACCACGGCGAACTCGCGAAACAGCCGGCCCACCAGACCTTGCATCAGCAGGATGGGAATGAAGACGGCGACGAGCGAAGTGCTCATGGAGAGCACGGTAAAGCCGATTTCGCGCGCACCGCGGAAGGCCGCCTGCACCGGCCCCATGCCCTGCTCCAGGTAGCGCGTGATGTCTTCAATCACCACGATGGCGTCGTCCACGACGAACCCGGTCGAGATGGCCAGCGCCATCAACGAGAGATTGTCCACGCTGTAGTCGAGCAGATACATCACACCGAACGTGCCGATCAGAGACAAAGGCACAGCCACGCTGGGAATGAACGTTGCGCGCAGATTGCGCAAGAAGACAAACACCACGAAGACGACAAGAATGATCGAGATCACCAGCGTGATCTGAATGTCAGCCACCGAGGCGCGGATCGTGGTGGTGCGGTCCAGCGCAACTTCCAGTTTGATGGCCGCGGGAATGGACGCCTGCAATTCGGGAATCAGCGCCTTCACGCGGTCCACGGCTTGAATAATGTTGGCGCCGGGCTGGCGGAAGACGATCATCAGCACCGCCGGCTTGCCATTGGCCACGCCGGTATTGCGGATGTCTTCCACCGAGTCTTGCACATCGGCCACGTCCTGCAGCCGGACTACGCCCGAGCCGTTTCTGGCAACGATGATCTTCTTGTAGTCTTCGGCCTTGAAGAGTTGATCGTTCGCGGTGATCTGCCAGGCATTTACGGCGTTGGCGATCTCGCCTTTGGGGCGATTCGCATTCGCGGCGCCCAGCGCCGCGCGCACCTGTTCCACGCCCACGCCCAGCTTGCTCAGCAGCGTGGGATTTACCTCCGCGCGCACGGCCGGCTTGGCGCCGCCGCCCACAAAGACCTGCCCGATACCCGGCACCTGCGAGAGCTTTTGCGCCAGCACCGAATCAGCCACGTCATACATTCGCGGCTTGGTCATGATGTCCGAGGTGAGTGACAGGATCATGATGGGCGCGTCCGCCGGGTTGACCTTGCGCCAGTTGGGCCGCGTGGGCAGGTTTGCGGGCAACTGACCAAGCGCCGCATTGATCGCGGCCTGTACGTCGCGAGCGGCGGCATCGATGTTGCGCGAGAGATCGAATTGCAGGGTAATGTTGGTCGAGCCCAGCTGGCTTGTCGAGGTCATCTGGTTGACTCCGGCAATGCGCCCGAACTGGCGCTCCAGCGGTGTCGCCACCGACGAAGCCATGGTCTCCGGGCTGGCGCCAGGCAGGCCTGCGCCTACGCTGATCACCGGGTATTCCACCTGCGGGATCGGCGCCACCGGCAGCCGCGTGTACGCGAGAATACCCGCCATCAACACGCCCAGCGCAAGCAGCGACGTGGCTACCGGACGGCGGATGAATGGTGCGGAGATGTTCATGCTTTTTGTGCAATCCCGAGCCCGAGCTTGCGAGGGCGAGGGAACCCTATGATCTGAAGAAGCTCAGGGGTTAGATCCTTCCACTGCGGATTACTTTTCGCAAATAAGGCGATCTTCTTCTCTCTACGCCATTTTTTGAGCTGCCGTTCGCGGTCAGTGGCTATCGTCGCGATGTTGTAGGTTTCAAAATACATTAATCGATTGATCTTGTATTTCCGTGTGAAACCATCAAACACTCCATCCTTGTGCTCTTGAACTCGATTCCAGAGATTGCCAGTAAGGCCAACGTACAATGTGCCCCTCAGACTTGAAAGCAAATAAACAAAGTAATAGCCCTGAGATCTCCGCGCGCCATATCTGTTATTCCTCGTCATACCCAAAACTTTTGTCCTTATAGAGGTCCCTCCCCTTCGCACAGAACGCTCAGGGTCGGGATTACAGAAAAAATCAGTCCGCCGCGACCGGCTCCTTTTCCGGCACAATCTCATTGCCAATCTGGAGCCGCGAGAACCGGCGCGCCAGCTTGTCAAACCAGATATAGATCACCGGCGTGGTGTACAAGGTGAAAAGCTGGCTCAGCAGCAACCCGCCAATGATGGTGATGCCCAGCGGATGGCGCAGCTCCGATCCGGTGCCACGCCCGAAGGCCAGCGGAACGGCGCCCAGCAGCGCGGCCATGGTGGTCATCATGATCGGCCTAAAGCGCAGCAGGCTGGCCTGATAGATAGCTTCTTCCGGAGGCTTGCCCTCTTGTCGCTCGGCCACCAGCGCAAAATCGATCATCATGATGGCATTCTTTTTCACGATGCCGATCAACAAAATAATTCCTATGAGCGCGACCACCGTCAGGTCGTTGCGCGTGACAATCATGGCCAGGATCGCGCCCACGCCCGCTGAAGGCAGGGTGGAGAGGATGGTCACAGGATGAATGTAGCTTTCGTACAGCACGCCAAGCACGATATAGACCGTGACCAGCGCGGCCAGAATCAGCCACGGTTCAGATGCGAGAGAATTCTGGAACGCCGCCGCCGTCCCCTGGAAGCTGGGGTGAATGCTGGCGGGCATTCCCATCTCCTGCTCCGCCTGCGCGATCACTCTGGTGGCTTTGCCCAGCGATTCTCCCGGCGCAAGATTGAATGAAATGGTCACCACCGGAAACTGTCCCTGATGATTGATGGCAAGCGGGGCCGGGGAAGTTACAAAATGGCTGAAGGTTGAGAGCGGCACCTGCTGTCCCGTAACCGACTTTACATAGATGTGGCTGAGATCGCTGGGATCATTCTGAAACTGCTGTCCTACTTCCAATACCACATGATACTGGTTCAACTGCGTAAAGATGGTGGAAACCTGGCGCTGGCCGAACGCGTCGTAAAGCGTGTCATCGATGGCCTGGGGCAGAATGCCGAAGCGCGCCGCGGTATCGCGGTCAATCACCAGGTCGGCTTTCAGCCCGCCGTTCTGCTGATCGCTGGCCACGTCACGCAGCTCCGGCAGCGTGCGCAATTTGGCCAGAATGCGCGCTGACCAATCGTTCAGCTCATTGGCGTCGGCGTCTTCCAGCGAGTACTGGAACTGCGTCCGGCTCACCCGGTCTTCCACCGTGAGGTCCTGCACCGGCTGCATGTATAAGGTGATGCCTTCTATTTTGGCCAGTTCCGGCTGCAATCTGCGGATCACGTCCGAGGCCGTTGCGTCGCGGTCTTCATGCGGTTTCAGGTTGATCTGGACGCGTCCGCTGTTTTGCGTGGTGTTGGTCCCGTCAATGCCGATAAACGACGACAAGCTGGCCACGTCAGGATCGTCAAGAATCACTTTGGTCAGCTTTTGCTGGCGCTCCGCCATGGAGACGAACGATATGTTTTCCGGCCCTTCAGAAATCCCCAGGATCACGCCCGTATCCTGCACTGGAAAGAATCCTTTGGGCACGATGACATATAGATAAAGAGTCAGAACCAGCGCGCCTACCGTCGCCAGGATTGTTGCCGTCTGGTGTTTCAGCACCCACTTGAGGGTCCGCCCGTAATATTCAATCACGCGCTCATAGGCGCGCTCAGACGCCTGATAGAAGCGGCCGTGCCTGACCTTTTTGGGATCTTTGAGCAGGCGCGCAGCCATCATCGGCGTGAGCGTAAGAGAAACCAGAGCTGAGATCACAATGGTCACGGCCAGGGTGACGGCGAATTCGCGGAAGAGCCGGCCCACGATATCGCCCATGAACAGCAGCGGAATCAGGACCGCGATGAGCGAAACGGTCAAAGAAATAATCGTGAAGCCGATTTGCCCAGCGCCTTTCAGCGCGGCCTCCAGCGGGGAATGGCCTTCTTCCAGAAAACGATCGATGTTTTCGATCATCACAATGGCGTCATCCACCACAAAACCGGTGGAGATGGTGAGCGCCATCAGGGACAGATTATCCAGGCTGTAGCCCAGCAGGTACATCACCGCGAATGTGCCGACAATCGAAAGCGGTACGGCTACGCTGGGAATGATGGTGGCGGAAAGATTTCGCAGGAAGAGAAAAATCACCATCACCACCAGGGCCACCGTGAGCATCAATTCGAACTGCACATCTTTCACTGACGCGCGAATGGTCTGCGTGCGGTCGGTGAGGACAGCGACCTTGACCGAAGACGGCAGCGCTCCCTGCAACTGCGGCAGCACCTTCTTGATGCGGTCCACTACGCTGATGATGTTGGCCCCGGGCTGGCGCTGTATGTTGACGATCACCGCCGGCGACAGGTTCATCCACGCGGCTTGCTTGGCGTTCTCCGCTCCGTCAATCACGTCGGCCACGTCACGCAGGCGCACCGGCGCGCCGTTGCGATAGGCGATTACCACGTCCTTGTATTCCTTGCCGGAGAGCAACTGGTCATTGGTGGCGATGGTGAAAGCCTGCCGCTGATTTTCCAGAATGCCCTTGGCCTGGTCCACGTTGGCCTGCCCCAGCACAGTGCGCAGGTCCTCAAGGCTCAGGCCGTAAGAAGCCAGCGCGGTGGGGTTGGCCTGTATGCGCACCGCCGGCTTTTGTCCGCCGCTGATGGAAACCATGCCTACGCCGGTAAGCTGGGAGATCTTTTGCGCCAGCGTAGTGTCCGCCAGGTCTTCCACTTTGGAAAGCGGCAAACTGTCCGAGGTCAGGGCCAGCGTGAGGATAGGCGCGTCAGCCGGGTTGACCTTGCTGTAGATCGGCGGATTGGGCAGGTCGCGAGGCAGGAAAGTCGCGGCCGCGTTGATGGCGGCCTGCACTTCCTGTTCGGCGATGTCAATGTTTGTCTCAAGACTGAACTGCAGGGTCACGATAGAGCTGCCAAAGGAACTGGTGGAGGTCATCTGGCTGAGCCCAGCAAGTTGGCCGAATTGCCGTTCCATCGGCGCAGTGACCGACGAGGCCATCACCTCCGGACCGGCGCCGGGATAGAACGTGATCACCTGAATGGTGGGATAGTCAACCTGGGGGAGCGCCGAAACCGGCAGTTGCAGGTAGGCCACGATACCCACCAGCAGCAGCCCGATCATCAGCAGTGACGTGGCTACCGGACGCAGAATGAATAATCTTGATGGACCGCCGTTGGGCATGTTTTTTGCGCTGGAATCGCATTTACGGCACGCGGTAACGCGTGTCCTGACACAACCTTCTTATGTTTTATCTTTCGCCACTTGCGGCACGCGTAAACGCGTGCCCGATGCAAGCCATCTCTACTTACTGTCCTTGACCCTCGCCGGTTTGTGCCTGTTCGGGTTTCTGTCCGCCGCCGCGGATCTCCACGCGCGTGCCGGGCTGGAGCTTGTCTTGTCCGTCGGTTACCACCAGATCGCCAGGGCTGACACCCTTGGTAATGGCCGAGAAATTTCCTTCGGAGAACGCCACGGTCACCGGATGCATCTCCGCCGTTTTGTCTGCCTTCACAGTGAACACATAGGTGCCTTGCGGCCCGCGCTGGATGGCCGCGGCCGGGACCACGGTATTGTTTTTCCTCACCTCCAGCAGCAGGTGCACGTTCACAAACTGATTGGGCCAAAGTGAACGGTCGCGATTGTCAAAGACTGCTTTCAGTTTTCCCGTACCCGTGGTGGCGTCAATCTGGTTGTCGATGGTGGTCAGCGTGCCGGTGGCAAGTTTTGTCTGGTCGTCGCGGCTGTAAGCTTCCACCTGGAGCCGGCCGTTGCGCATGTGCTGTGAAACCGATTGCAGGTTGTCCTGCGGCAGGCTGAAGAGCACCGCGATGGGCTGCAACTGCGTGATTACCAGCAAGCCAGTGGGATCAGAGGCGTGCACCATATTGCCCACGTCGACCATGCGCAAGCCGACCCGCCCGCTCACCGGCGCCGTGATGCGCGTGTACGCCAGATTCAACTTTACGTTGTCCACCTGGGCCTGATCGGCACGCACCGCGCCATCCAACTGGGCTTCCAGCGAGCCCTGGGTATCAAACTGCTGCTTGGGAATTACACCCTCTTTATAGAGCTGCTGAAATCGTTCCAGGTTGAGCCGCGCGTCCTTGAGCGCCGCCTGGTCTTTGAACAGCGTCGCCTGGGCCTGGCTGAGCTGCACTTCATACGGGCGCGGATCGATCACCGCCAGCAGGTCGCCCGTTTTCACCTCCTGGCCCTCCTTGAAAGCAACTTGCACCAGCTGACCGTCGATGCGGCTTTTGACCGTTACGGTGTTGAAAGCGTCCACCGACCCCAGCCCGTTCAGGAGCACCGGCAAATCCCGCACCTCGGCTTTGGCCACGGCGACGGGAATGACCATTTGCCCGCGACCCTGGCCGCCCTTGCCTCCACCGCCGCCGGGTTTTTGTTTGGAATCGGCGCTGGTATTGCCGCAGCCGCTCAACACAAGCGCCAGACACGCGCACGCTAATGCGCGGCCGGTCAGGATCTGGGGTGAAAATTTCGACATCTGTCCTCTCAAGGGCAGTCTTGGAAATCTGAAATCCTATACAGACTTCGATTTTTCAGCAATTGCCGGTTGCCGGCGGGGGCCGGTACCGCTAGGAATGTGCCGATGCGAGTTTACTGCGCCAACCCTTCTATTGGACGGCATATTAACGGCTTATGGCGCTTGGTTTTGTAAATAATTGTTAATGGAGATTGAGTGGTAAATGCCGTGTTTGCAAAAGTTTACTTCGCCCCCTGTCCCTTGAGCGCCCGGCCCGCCATCGCTCCCGTGGCTTTTCCGTTTTCGAACGCGACCTGGCCGTTGACCAGGACGTACTTCACGCCCTCCGCCAGCTGCGCCGGCTCGGTGTAAGTGGCCTTGTCGATGATGGAGCCGGGATCAAAGATCGTGATGTCGGCGAAGAAGCCCTCTTTGATCAGGCCGCGGCCGACGAGGCGTTCACGCTGAGCCGGCAGGGAAGTGATTTTGCGGATGGCCTGTTCCAGGGGCAGCAGTTGCAGATCGCGGACGTAGTGTCCCAGGAACCGCGGCATGCTGCCAAAGGCGCGGGGATGGGTGTGCGGCTCAAACAGCGGGCCATCCAGCGACAGTTCGTTCGCGTCCAGCCCGATGCTGGTCCAGGGCTGCCGCAAGCCGGTTTGCAGGTCTTCCTCGCTGGCGATGAAATAGAGCGCGCCGGAAAGACCCTTGTCGGCCAGAACAAAATCCATGAGCGCATCCAGCGGCTCCTTTTTCTGGAGCGCCGCGATCTCCGCCACGGTCTTGCCGGTGTATTGCTTCAGCTCCGGGTTCACGACCGAAGCCACCATCACACCAGACGCTCCGCCAGCATCGAGATAAAGGTTCTCCCATGTGCGCTCGCCCGTCGCGGACATCTCGGTCTTGATCCGCTGCCGCACCGCGGGATCGCGCAGGCGCTCCAGCAGCTTGCTCATGCCGCCATCCGCCACCCACGGCGGCAGGCTGGAGGCGAGCGCCGTGGCGCCGGCCAGATAGGGGTACATATCGGCGGTCACGTCCTGACCGCTGTCGCGCGCCTGCTGGATCATGCGGACGATCTCGACCATCTTGCCTGCCCGTGATTTGCCGCTGACCTTCAAATGAAATATTTCGACCGGAAGATGCGCTTCCTGGCCGATGCGCAGGGCTTCACGCACCGCCGCTACCTCGTTCAGACCTTCACTGCGCATGTGCGTGGCATAGATGCCGCCGTATTTCGCTGCAACCTTGGCCAGCTCAATCAGCTCTTCTGTTTTCGCATAGTGTCCCGGCGGATAGATCAGCGCCGTGGAGACGCCCAGCGCACCCTGCTGCATGGCTTGCGCCACCAGGGCTTTCATCTTTTCCAGCTCTTCCGCTGTGGGCGCGCGATTCACGTCGCCCAGCACGGCCTCGCGCACCTGCGCCGCGCCAACGTATGTGCCGATGTTGATGGGCGTGCCCTTCTTGTCCAGACGCATCCAGTAGTCGTCGAGCGTGGTCCAGTCGATTTTCAAATGATATGGATCGAGCGACGGCTGCGCCGCCGCAATGGTCAGCGCGTTCTGCGGCGCGATCGATCCTCCTTCGCCGGTGATCTCGGTGGTGATGCCCTGGGCCAGCTTGCTAATGGAGCGATTGTCAATCAGCAACGCGGTCTCCGACTGCCCCAGCATGTCAATAAATCCGGGAGAGACGACCATGCCGGCGGCGTCGATCACGCGCCGGGAGATTCCGGCACGAAGATTGCCTATGGCCACAATGCGGCCATTCGCTATCGCAATGTCGGCGTTGTACCAGGGATTGCCGGTGCCATCGACGATGCGGCCATTCTGGATCACGATGTCATAAGCGGCAGCCGCGCGATCTTGTTGGGCAAAGGCCAGCGGCGCGCCGAGTATGAGGGCGCAGAGCAGGTGCATGAGGGCACGAAGAGTCATGCGGGGAAGAGTAAATCACCCGCTCATGAGATGCCAATGCTGTACCGCTCAAGGGACGTCCGGGCAGCGCCGCGGACGTCCCTCTTCAGCTCAGACGGCGCCGGTGCTACGGAAAGACCGCAAACAGATCCTTGAGGTCCGTTTGGTTGGCAGCGTCTCCCAGCAGCGGCGTTACGCCGAAAATTTCCTCGAATGTCCGCAGCGTGGAGCCGCTGGTGTAGTGGATGGTGTTGGAGTAGCCGTTTCCTTTCGCAAACGGCGAGAGCACGATCATCCCGATCGGCCCATCGCCGGATGCCGCTTCATCCCAGGTAATGAAGATCGCTCCGCCGGCCTGGTAAGCGGCCGAATTCAGGATCAGGGGAATGTTCTGCGAGAGCCAGGTATCGCCCTGCTTGACCGGATTGCGCGTGGGCTTGCAGCTGTCATGCATGTCATCGCACAGGTTCGGCGTGATGAAGTTGTAGCTGGAGACGTTGTTATTGGCCAGGTCGGAAGCGAACTCGGTGAAAGGCCGCACGTGGTTGATGCATTCGGCCGAGTTCGGGTTCAGCGTGTTGGTCACATCGTCAAAATAGACAAAAGGATTGTGCTTTACCGCATAGAGCCCGCTGCTGCTCAGTGGACACGTGGTGCCGGAGATATTTTCCTGGTAGGTCTTCCAGGAAACAGCTTTGTTCTGCAGCAGCGTTACCAGGTGCTGGGTGGTGCTGAAGTGATGCGAGCTGGGAGCATTGTCATCCAATACGCCGAAATTGGTTCCCGCTTCCAGCCAGAGATAGTTGGGCAGGCTGGGATGGATCCCCGGCGGATTGAAATACTGCTCGGCGTGAGATGCCATGGGCAGAAGCGTGTTGTTGATGTAAGGCGCGCTACTGCTGCCTTTGATCTGTGACCAGTTGTGGTTCTCCATCAGGATGATCCACACCGTCTTGATGTTTCCGGTTTGCGCCGCCGCCGGCAGGCAAGCGCCGACAATCGCGAAAAACAATACAAATTTCAAAGGGATTCGTACCAGCTTCATGGAGTCACTTTCCTTTCTTGTTGTATCAACGCCCCACTCCTCCCCGTCTTTTCAGACCCGGGGAGTTTGCGAAGCGTTGCAAGGAAGAGATTAGAGATGGAGTGTGAAGGTGGCTTGAAAGGTGCATGAATATTGGAGAAAAATGAAGTCTTGCTCCCATTTTGGGACGCGCAGCATGCACGTCCTTTGCGTTTCCGCTGAATTGCACGCGGGCAGTGGCAGAGGGGAAGGAAGCCCTCTGCTCTTTTTGCCCGGGGTTTTATTCCCGGTGACGCAGAAGAAAACCCTGGACTAAAAAGTCCAGGGTTTGGGACTGCTCTTCCATCGCTTTTGAAATTACTGGTTAATGTCTGGTGGCGGCGTCGGCTGCGGAGCGGGCGACGGCTGTGGCTCGCTCTGCGGCGGCGTGGTGCTTGGTGGCGTAGCGCTTGGCGGCGTAGCGCCCGGCAAGGTGGCCCCCGCTGGAATGGTCCAGACTTCCACTTTCTGGCCGGGTTCGGAGCTGGCTTTCACCTGGATGCGCTGCGCATCGATGCCCTTGGACTTGGTCAGATAGGTCATCGCATTCTGGGCGCGCTGCATGGCCATGCGCGGTCCTTCGCCAGGCTGGGCCGAGCCGGAGAGCACAGCAGTGAGGTTCGGGTCCTGCTGTAACTTCAAAGCCACATCGTCCAGCACCGCTTTGGAGCGATTGTCCACGTACGAGCTGCCAGTTTTGAAATCAAGCTCCATCAGCTTCTGGGCCGTGGGCAACGATGGGGCCGGCGCTTCCACGTTCACCGTAACTACGGTGGATGCGCTCAACTGGCGGTCATCAAAGGCGGTGGCGCGAACAGAGATGGGGCCGGGGCCCGTGTCCGTGGTATCAAGCGTCGCCTGATTGCGGTTGGAAGAAAGCTTGCCGCCATTGGCGACATAAGTGATGTTGATGGGACGGTTATCGGGGCTTACGGCCTCGCAACTGATGCTGGAACTCTCGCCGCCACGCAGGCTTGTGGGCGATGCGGTGCAGGTAATCCGGGGCGGGGCCGCGGTTGCGTTCACCGCGTCCGGCTGCGGCGCGTTGCTGAACGAAGGCCGGATCGGCGGCAGCACCGGGGCCTCGCTGGTATCCATCAACTCCACTCCGTCTCCCACATGGATATCTTCCAGCGCGGTCAACACCATGGCCGTGGCGCTCTTGGGATGCACCTGGAGCACGATCAAGTCACCCAGCGTGCGCCGCGGCAGGCTGGAAACATCGCCGACCGGCAGCTTCTGCGGATGCACCTGCGTGTCTTCGTACTCGCTGGCCTTCAGGGAGAGCCCGGCCTCGGGATCATGATAGGTGTAAGAGTAAGTGCGGGTAGCGCGCAGGTAATCGCCGGGTTTGAGGCCTTTATCGGCGCCGATGCTCAGATACGCCTTGTATTTGGAGCCCAGGAAGGAATCGAATTCCTTGGCCATGATGATGCGGCCCTGGGTTTTCCCGCTGGGCGGTGCATAGCGGTCCAGCGAAACCTTGCGGAAGGGAGGCGCCTCACGCTCCACCAGAGGTATGGCGATATCGCCAGGCATCACGTCAGCGCAGCTCAGCTCGAAGGATGCGATCGCCGTGTTCTTTTGCACGTCAGTCACTCTTACGATCGCCATTTCGAAATACGGCTCGCCCGCGTTGTGGACCGCCGATCTTTGTCCACCATAAATCTCGTAATGGTTGGTGTCTTTCACATGGCGGATAATCTGGTAGCGGTCGCCTTCCTTCATGCCCTGGCCGTGGAGGAAGATCACGTCAGACACGCCGGCGAAGCGGCTCTGGTCCGGGCTGTTGTGTCCCGCCGCGACGAATATCTTGTCCGGAACCTTTTCCGTGGTGATGTAACCCGAGCAGTACATGTCATTGGGCGTGGGCATGTTGCCAACGTCGAAATTGGCGCCATGCTGCTGCGGCTTTTGTGCCGGTTGCGGCTGTGCAGGTTGCGTCTGTTGTGAAAAGCCCAGGTTCGATAAAAGAATGCCCGATAAAAGAATGCCCGGCAAAAGCATTCCCGCGAACCCCTGCCGCACAAGTCCCATTTTCCTCATACTTCCTCCCATGCCCTTTGCGGGAAACACGTCAATCCCGCGGGACGCAGAATGTCCCGGGTGGAACATATCACCGCTTTTCGTTCGACTTCAACTAAACTCTTATTTACTAAGCAGATACGCTTAATTACAGAAGTTCATTTCACTTCTTGCATTCGGTGCTTGAATCTGTGATTTTTGCTCACGTATGATGGCCAGCCCTTTCTAAATCTAATGAATGGAACATCATCCAGTTACGCACCAAGGTTCCTGCCCGCGCGTCTGCCCCGGGTATGCGTGGCCATTGCCGCCTCCAATCCGGTGGAAATGGTGCAAAAGGCAGACCTGATCGTCCGCGATAACCCCTTTATTGAGTTCAGGTTAGACTATCTTTCCAAACCTGCCTTGGGGCTGGCCAAGCTGAAGACTTTCGTGGAGTTCCATCCTGAGGCGCTGATCGTGGCCACCTGCCGCCGGGCCGTTGCGGGAGGAAAATTCCGCGGTTCCATCGCCTCCGAGGTCGACCTTCTGGTAAAGGCGGCCACCCTCGGCTGCCACCTAGTGGATGTTGAACTTGAGACCGCGGTCCAGCTTAAAACTTCTGATTTCAATCGCTTGCGCCGTTCCGCCAACCTGATCCTCTCCTACCATGACTTTCGCGGGACCAAGAAACTGGAAGAAACATTCACCAAGATGCAGCAGTATCCCGCTGATTTCGTCAAGATCGTCACCACAGCCAATTCTCTCTACGACAACGTGGTGATGATGAAATTCCTGGAAAAGTACAGCCACTCGCATTCGCTGATCGGCCTGTGCATGGGTGAGCAGGGAGTGATCAGCCGGGTGCTCTGCGTTCGCGCGGGAAGCCAGTTCACCTTTGCCGCTGCCAATCCGGGAGAAGAAACCGCGCCCGGACAATTGACGGCGCGCACGCTTCGCGATACCTATCGCATTGACCAGGTAGACGCCGCGACGCGCGTTTACGGTGTGGCTGGCGATCCCGTGGCCCATTCGCTCTCCCCCGCCATGTTGAACACAGCGTTCCGCCGGGAGAACGTGAATGCTGTGTACCTGGCGCTGCACGCCAAGACTATGGAAGACCTGATGGCCTGCGTGCAGGACATTCCCATCGCCGGCCTCAGCGTTACCATGCCGTACAAAGAGCAGATCCTGAAGCAGCTCGACAAGAGCGATCCCTGGACCGCCAAGGTTGGCGCGTGCAATACGCTGGTCCGCAGCCAGGACGGGAATCTTTACGGCTTCAACACTGACGTGAATGGCGTGGTGCGTCCGCTGGAAATTCGCATTCGCTTGCAGGGCATCAAGGTCCTTGTGCTGGGCGCCGGCGGCGCGGCGCGCGCAGCCGTCTTTGGACTGAAAGAACGCGGCGCCGAAGTCTTCATTCTCAGCCGCACGGCGGCCGCGGCGCAAAAGCTGGCCAAGCAGGCGCGCGCCAAAGCCATCAATCGCACCATGCTCAAGAAGCTGGAATTTGACGTGATCATCAACGCCACGCCCGCGGGCATGGAAGGAAATCGCGATCCGCTGCCGCTCTCCGAGCAGGAGATGAAGGCCAAATACTTCTTTGAGATGGTCTACACCCCGGCGGAAACCAAGATGATGAAGATGGCCCTCGCCCGCGGCATGCATGTGATCCCCGGCGCGGAGATGTTTGTCCAGCAAGGCGCACGCCAGTTTGAGATATGGACGGGCAAGCCAGCGCCGTTGCTCGAAATGCAGCGCGTGGTGGACCACGCTCTGGCCCAGCAGGCCGCTAAAGCGGCGGAAGCCAAGAACGGAAAAAAAGGGACGTAAAGCGCGGGCCTGACCTGCGCCATCGCCAAAAATAATTTGGGCCCGCCCATGAATGCGAGCGGGCCCAGGTTTTTAGTTGGATTGTGCTGCCGGCGTTTTTGCCACGTCACCGACACTTGCCTTGCCGGTGCCGCTAAAGCTGAGCGTGGCCGAATCGGCATCGATCTCGGTCACTGTGGCTTCGCCAATTTTAGTGGTGATGGTCTTCAAGACTTTTCCTGTTGTGGGATCTTTGATCTGGCGGCCGGCGTGGCTGATTTCCAGTTTGTCGCCGACCTTCAAGCCCGTCTTGCTGCCCACGTTGATAATCAATGTATTGCCGCTTACATCCGCGACCACGCCCGTAACTTCAACTTTGCGCGTGGGAACGTTGCCGACCGAAGCGCCCAGCTGCGAGCCAACGTCGGTCACGGCCTGCGTCACGGCTTCGCCCAACAGAGTCTGCCCGAAGTTGGAAGCGTGAGAATCAAAGGCGCCAACGCCGGCCCCGCCTCCGCCGCCTCCGCCCCCGATCAACGATGTGCCGGAGCGCTTGCTCTCTCCTTCGCCGGTGACCGCCGCGAGGATCTCGCCGGTGTTGGTATCGACCAGACGCGCGCTGATGGCGCACACGGCTTTGGCTTCGCTCTTTTTCACGCCGCCGATGCCAAACGCGCGCGGGCCGACGCCCAGGCCGCCGATGGACTTGGACTTGTCATCGCGGCCAAACTTGGTGATGGAGCCCATAATAATGGCGTCAACGCCCAGGATCTGCCCGATCTTGGCCGCCGTGGCGGGGTTGGCGCGGTCGCTGTTGGAGAAGTTCTGCTCCGCCAGGATCTTGTCGAGCGCCTTGCGCTCAATCACGGAATATTTGCCGTCTTTCACCAGCTTTTCCACAAGCATGTCCGTTATGCCCTTGCCCACGTCCTGGTTGCTGCCGTAAATCGCGGAAACATAGGACTGGACGGTGCCATAGTCGAAGTCAAGGACGGCGACGCGCTTCTTACCGGAAGTCTGCGCGGCGCAGCTTACAGCCAACAGAAACAGAGTACAAATCGTGCGAATCATTCGCGACATGGTTACGCTCCTGGCGGGCAACAGATTTTTTGCAGGGGGTAGTAGCCCTCAAACTTTAGCAGGAGAGAGGGCCGGCCACAACAACTTTGAACACCTAATAAGACGAACGTTACTCCTCCACCAGCCAGTTCAGCGCCTGCTGGCGGTCTTCAAACAGCGGAATGCGGCGGCGCGTAAAAGCCTGCACACCTTCATAGATCAGGCGCTGCAGCCCGCTGATGCCGATCACGGCGGCGCGGCGCACATGGGGCGCGTTCGCGGCCACCTTGGCTTGCAGCACCGCCACCGATTCCTTGTCGAACGTGGTCCCGGTCACGTCATTCAGCGTGAGCACGGAGTTGGGCTGCTCGCGGGCGATCGCGCGATGGCCCTCTTCCGCCACCGCCTTCAGCATGGCCACGTCACAGTGCGAGTAATTAATGAACAGGACGCGCTTGCCCTGGTGCTCAATAAAACGCACGCGCCCAGGGGCGATTGCGCCGACCGTATCGGCGCGTAATTCGTAGGTTGTTGCGCTTGCCATGCGCCATTCTTGTCCAAGGACGATTTGGGGAAAAGATGACGAAAGTAAGCCCACCGCCTCCGCGTTTCGTAACGTGCGCCCGGGTAAGCCCTGCCCGCCGCGATGAAAGAGGCAACGCGCCTGGCCTGCCTGACATCGATTCCAAAAACGGGGATTCCAAAAACGGGCGATGGGAGATCAGGGAGGAAGAGCTTATGACGATGGTGATCAAATGCAGAGACGTCGGAGTGGATTGTGATTTCACGGCTCGCGGCCAGAATGAGCAGGAAGTCATGAAAGCCTGCGCGGAGCACGCGCGCAAGGAACACGGCATGCAAGAAATACCCGCGGAGCTCGCCGCCAAAGTGAAAGCGGCCATCCGCGAGGAAAAGGCGGCATAGGGGCTGTAACTGGTTGAAATAAAAGCGAATAAAGATAGAATATTTTGGTTGCTTTTGTTCGCCTATCGAGTTATAAAATATCTGCCGGGGAGAGGCGCCGGCATGCCGGTTTACCAACGCGGAAAATGGTAAACGGAAAAACTACCTCGTTCGGCCTGTTGTGCGGCCAGCGTTCTTACCAAGGATGCAGGCTCGGAGTAATCTGGGAGTAGCACAGCCGTCGATGCCAAGATGGGCCGGAGAAGTGTGTAAGTACACGTGAAATCCTTAGATCGTTCAGCTCGCATTTATCACCCTCTGCATCGTTACCTCAGTGAGTTCAACTCCAGATATAACTCTCGCAAACTGTAGAATAGACATCGTACAATGATGGCCTTCAAGGGAACCGAATCAAGAGGTTCACCTTCCGCGAACTGAACAAATACGGGGGGACAGTGGCAGCAAGAAAAAAAGCCAGATTCAACCCTTTTGAAGTCCCCAATTATGGGGCGACAGAAGCGGTGAAATATCTGCACATTCCCCGGCAGAGTATGGACTATTGGCTCAAGGGGAAAAAACCGATCCTCCATTTTGCTTCCGCAAATCGGCGCGTATTTTCATTCAAGAATCTGGTAGAGCTATATGTCATAAAGGGTTTGTCCGAAATTCATGGAGTGAAACTTCCCGCGATTCGAACTGCGGTTGAATACCTGCTAGAGATGCAGCAATCGCGCTATCCCTTGGCTGATTACGAACTCAAGACGGATGGTAGATATATCTTTTTTTGGCAAGGTGGAGATTATCTGAATGTGTCTCTGCGGGGTCAGGGCGGACTGGGCCCAATTCTTGATTCATATCTCCGGCGCATAGATCGAGATGCGTCGGGGATCGCGCGGGTTCTTCATCCATTCTTGAGTAGTCAACAAATGCGGGATGATGCTGACGTTGAGGCAAAGAAATTAGTGTCGATAAATCCGAACATATGCTTCGGAATGCCCGTATTGACGGGCTCGAGGATTACTACAGCTGTATTGGCCAGCAGATATTTAGGCGGAGATTCGGTTCCTGTCTTAGCAAGAAGCTATGGTCGATCCGAAGCAGAAATTCAAGGCGCGATCACGTGGGAGATCGGGCAAACAAAGACCGCTGCTTAAAAACTTCACCCTCTACCTCGATGAAAGTTTCGATTGTGGAGAAGTGAAAGCTCTCCTTGATGCCGGTTCGATAAAATACAAGATTTACTCCAGCCGTTTTGACAAAGGCACTGATGACACGCACATTCTAAGACTGGCCGGACAAAAGGGATGGGTGATGCTCACGTGCGACAAGAAGAACCGTTATCGTGAGTTGGAATGCAAGGCCGTTCATTACTACCGGGTCCGACAATTTGTTTTTGCGGGAAACCTGGGAGGCATCCCATTAGCTCGGCTGTTGGTTAGTATTAAGAACAAGATGCGTCAATTTTGCAGGGATCATGAGCGGCCATTTGTTGCAACAATAACGCAAGGCGGTAGTATCCATCTGCGAATGGACAAAAACGGAAATTTACATGGTAGAGAAAAAAGTTGAGCGAATGAGGCCGATTAGGCCGCACAGCCAGCAATCAGCCACCCCACAGGTGGCTGTTTTTATTTAGCGAGGAAAAACATGTCGAAAGAAGAAATCGTTGCCGCCATTCAAGAGTGCGCCAAGAAGCTGGGGCGCGCGCCCAGCCAACCGGAATTGCGAGGCTTATGTCCCTCGATCAACATGGGGATGATCCGAAAGTTTCTGGGATCGTACACGCAGGCGCTCGAAGAGAGCGGCTTTGCCGGGGAGGGCTGCGGATACGAGGCCACCATGGATGACCTGTTCCGGGACTGGGCGGGGATCGTACGCAAGATGGGCAAGGTCCCAACCATGACGGAGTATGACCGCGAGAGCAGGTACAGCGTACGGCCGCTGATGGGACGATTCAGGAGCTGGAAACAGGTACCGCGAGGTCTGCACAAATATGCGGAACAATCAAAACTGGATGTCGAGTTCGCGGACGTACTGGACATCATTACGAGGCACTACGAAGGCAACCCGGAAGCCGCCTGGATATTGGAAAGAACAACGGAGAACAAGGCGGGCTATGCGCCCATCATGCCCGACCGGCCGGTGTATGGGCCGCCGCTCTCGCCGATTCACCTGGCATACGGTCCGACGAACGAGGCGGGCGTGCTGTTTCTTTTTGCCATGATGGCGGGAAGCCTGGGGTTTGTGGTGACGCGCATCCAGAGCGAGTTCCCCGACTGCGAGGCGCTGCGGCAGGTAGGGGAAGAGCGGTACCAGATGGCCAGGATTGAGTTTGAATATGAGAGCCGCAATTTTGTGAAGCATTTTCACGATGCGGCGAAATGCGACATCATCGTGTGCTGGACGCACAACTGGCCGGAGTGTCCGCTGGAGGTGATAGAGCTGAAGGGGAAGGTGCCAAAGTTAGGGTGATGGAAACAAAAATCCACCACGGAGGCACGGAGACACGGAGAAAGATAAAAATTCGCTTGACATTCCGTAGGCAATCGGTAAGATATCATACTGAATGAAGTCATCAGAGCAAGTGGCCAAACTGGTAGGCATAAGCAACGCTTGTTTGAGCCGCTATATCAGAGATGGCAAGGTAGCCGCGCCTCCGGAGACGATGGCAGGCGGCATGCGTATGCGCTTGTGGAGCGAAAGCGACATTGAGCGGCTACGCAAGGCTCTGCCCAAAATCGCCAACGGCAGGAAAACCAGATATCAGAAGCTCCGGGAAAAACAAAAGGCACAGGCGAAATCGCCCATGCCCCGCAAAACCAGGAAGAAACAAACTTAAACCAAGTCGGGCAGCGCCCGGTGCTAGAACACCGAACGCGCCCTAACCAAATCGCCTATGTAGGAGGCAACATGGCTGTTTCTAAAGCTATACGCTCCAATTCTTCGGCGCAACATCAACCCCATCACGCGAAAAGCGCGCGTGCCGGGGGCCCCAAACTCACGCGCCGCCGCCCCAACCCTCAAACCCAGGGCCTTCAATCCAATGCTCTGCGCCCACAAGACCCGCAACCCGCATACCGGCAACCAGCAGATCCGCAGCTGAAATCCGAGCTCTTTGAAGCCATCCGCCACCTGAACCGCGGCTTTGGCGTTGCGCTCTCCTCGTTCGACCGCCTGCAACGTAAAGACCGCCTGCATCAACCGCCGATCTTCCCCCGTGACTTCCTGCTCGCCTACCGGAACCGCACCGAGGCGCTCCGCTCGGTGGCCAACCGGGACTTGCTTCGTTTTCTTGCCGGACGGGAAGAACAGGAGGCATCGCGCTTCAGCCGTCTTTGCGGGGAGCCCACAGCGGCCTCAAACCGCAAACGGCGTCCATAGTTCAGCTTACACATGGGCGGCCTGCAAGGCCGCCCCTTAAAACGAGGTGTCATGACAAGTCGGCCGAGAACGAAGATGAAAGCTTATGTGTATCGCCCCGCTGGGGCTCACATTTTTGTCACGCCTACCCACCCTTCCGGCTTCGCTAGCGCTCGCCTCAGGGTGGGCTAATCTCTCGTCGCGCCTCCGGCGTTCGGGAGTTCAAATGGCCGAACATTTTTCTCGCCTATGGATCAGTGGAGAAACGAACAGGGGTGCAGTCACCCCCGTTATCTCCACAGCAGCAGCGGAGCAGATCCCTCACCTCCGCCTTTGGACCGCGCACACTATATGCCGCAGGTCGGGCTGCGGTTCGGGATGGCACGTCAAGAAGGACGGCATGTCGAGAAGGATGGTATGTCGAGAGGGATAGCATTCCAGCTATCGCGAGTTGCGCGGATAAGAGAGGCTAAATCCTTGGTTTGCGGCTTCATCCGCGCTTTCTGTGCTTCTTCTCCGCACGCTTGGGTTTCTCTTCCAGCACGGCGAACTGGATCTTGCGCTGCATGTGGTCGATGCGATCCACCAGGACGCGGACCTTGTCGCCGATGGAGTAGGTTTTCTTCGACCGGGCGCCGATGATCTGGCGCGTGTTTTCGTGGTAGGAGTAGTTGTCGTCGGCCAGCGAGTTGAGCGGCACCAGGCCCTCGACGAACAGCTCGGTCAGCTCCACGAAGAAACCGAACTTGGTGACGCTCACGATCAGGCCGTCAAAGTCCTCGCCCACGCGCTGTTCCATGAACTTGAGCTTCTTCCATTCCAGCAGTTCGCGCTCGGCTTCAGCGGCGGCGCGCTCAGACTGACTGGAGCTTTCGGCAATCTCATGCAGTTCGGCTTCAGAGATGGGACCGGGCATGGGCGTGGAAGCCAGACGGCGTCGGGCGGACGAGCCTTTTTCCGCGCGCTTGGACCAGGGCGATGCGGCTTCATGCGATTTCTGCGCGAGGAAACGGCCACCCCCGGAAACTTTATCGTGCGCAGGCGAGGGCGCCTGCGATCCACGGGCGTTTCCACCAACATCCGAACGCAGCACCCATTTCAGAATGCGATGGATGATCAGATCCGGATAGCGGCGGATGGGCGAGGTGAAGTGCGTGTAGGTGGTGGCAGCCAGGGCGAAATGGCCTTCATTGACCTCAGAATAGCGGGCCTGCTTGAGCGAGCGCAGCATCAGGAAGGAAAGCACGCGCTCTTCCGGCTTGCCGGCGATCTTCTGCACCAGCTTTTGATACATGCGCGGCGTTACGTGCACCTCTTCCGGCAGCTCGACCGTGGGGGCCTTGCGCCCAGTGCCGTAGTGAGACCGCTTATCACCACGTGTCTGTACGCGCTTGATGGGCAGCGCGCCGACGCCCAGGGAATAGCCGAAGCTGGCGGCGATGGTTTCAAATTCGTAGATGCGCTTGGCGTCCGGCTTTTCATGGATGCGATACAGGCTGGGCACGCCGCGCTGCTCCAGGTGCGAGGCCACGGTCTCATTGGCGGCGAGCATGAACTCTTCAATCAGGCGGTGGGCCCAGTTGCGCTCGGAGGCCTCAACGCCTTTCATGAAGCCGTTTTCGTCAAACTCAATGACCGGCTCGGGCAGGTCAAAGTCAATCGAGCCGCGCTTCACCCGCTTGCGGTTCAGGATCTGCGCCAGCTCGTACATCAGCTTGAAGTTCTCCGCCAGCGGGCCATATTTATGGAGCAGCGTCTTGTCGCCTTCGATGATGGCGTTCACATCGGTATAGGTCATGCGCTGGGCGGAGCGGATCACGCCCTCGGCCAGCTCGTAAAACGCGACTTCGCCCTGAGGATCGATCTCCATGATGCAGGAGAGCACCAGCCGCTCCACGTCAGGGCGAAGGCTGCAAATATCGGTGGAGAGTTCCAGCGGTAGCATGGGCACGGCGCGATCAGGGAAATAAACCGAGGTTCCGCGCTTGCGCGCTTCTTCGTCGATGGCGGAGCCGTCTTCCACGTATTGCGCCACGTCGGCAATGTGGACCTGGAGCTCATAGTTGCCGTTATCCAGGCGGCGGACCAGCACGGCGTCGTCAAAGTCGCGGGCGGTTTCGCCGTCAATGGTTACGATGGGCAGGTCGCGGAAGTCGCGCCGCTGCGCAATCTCTTTCTGGTGGATGATGGGGTTGAACTCCTGGGCCTCTTCCAGCACCTCCGCGGGGAAGATGTGCGGGATATGGTGCTTGCGGATGATCATCTCCACGTCGACGCCAAACTCGTCTTCATAGCCCAGGATTTCCGTTACCCGGCCGCGCGGGCTCTGCGTGGCGGACGGCCACTGCACAATCTCGACTTCGACCACCACGCCTTCCAGGTCGGACCAGTCTTTTTTGCGCTGCGCTTCCGCGCCGAGCACGCGGTGAGGGCTTTGGCGTTCGGGACGCTTTGGGGTCGGCGCGCGCAGATCGCGGTCAACCTCGGACGGTCCGGTTTCCTCATCCGCTTTGGGGTATTCCATGCCCGGGGGGATGATGATCTCCATGGCGATTTTTTCATCGATGGGCGTCACGAAGTTCCGGCCATGGGAGTAATGGAAGATGCCGATCACGGTTTCCTGTTCGCGCTCCATCACACGGACGATCCGGCCTTCAGCCTTGCCGTCATGCCGGAGCCGGCCCATCTCCACCAGCACCTGATCGCCATGCATGGCGTTGCCGACCTCGGGCGGAGGAATGAAGATGTCGCCTTGCAGCTTGCCCTGGACGCGTGCCGGCAGCGAGCCGGGTTCGGGAACCACGAAGCCGTAACCATCGCGATGCATGCGCAGCCGTCCGACGACCAGGTCCTGGTTGGAGGCGGAGGAAGGGAGGCCCCAGCGCTCCTTGCCAATGGCGATGAGCTTGCGCCGGCGGGTCATCTCGCGCAAAAGCTGTTGCAGCTCGCGGCGGTCGCGGCCCTTCAGCCCCAGATCATGGATGAGCTGTTTGAAGCCGGCCATGTGCTTGGGCTGTTTGGCAACGTAATGGAGGACCTGTTGTTCGCTCAGCATGGCTTTCACGCCCTGACATCGATCATACAGCGCTCTAACCCATAGTAACGGCGAACCTTCCGGCTTTGCCGCGGGTTGCGAGCGTGCGGCTGGGTTCCGGCAGGCTGGTCAGACCGTTTCCCTGGCACTAAGAGAAACGCCTTATTGAACCGGCAGTCCATTCGGGCGACTCTCAAGCGATGAGTCGCCGAAGCAAAATGTGGTTATTTGTTCTTCTGGTATCGGTGACTTTGCTCTTCTTTGTCCACGTTCCCCAGGGCGGTTTTCAAGCCCGCAACGGGCCGACAACACCGGTAGACCCATGGAGGCTTGCTTTATTCTCGGCTCTGATTCTGCTGTTGGCTGGATATGTCATCGCGTCCGACCGCCGGCCGGGTGAGCCGGCCATGACGCATTCGGGCGCCACGCCAATCCCTGCGGCGCCTGTGGGTCTTTTGAGCATTTCCCTCCGCTGCTGAAAGCTTCTTTGCTCCCGTCGTCCAAAACCCAGTTACCGGAATGGTGCTGGGTCATCGTCATTTTTTTCCGCAAAGCATTTTGGAGGACATCATCTGTGCCGAAGAAGCGCGAGTTTGCCATGCAATCCAAGAAGCCGCTTGTTGCCAGGCTGAGGTTGAAGCAACCCCTAACGCAGCCAAAGAATGGAGTTGTTCGCCATACCGCCGAGCCTTCGAAAAAAGGCGAGCGATATCAGCTGCCTCCGGATTGTGATCCTGCATTGTGGTAAGGCCGTAATTACCAAGTTCGGCTAGCTGGATTTGAGTTATGACCGCGTCAGATCAGGCGCTGGCGCGGGTCGCGAGGCAAGGAAGGCCGCAAGTGCCTTAACCCCGTGCTAGCACGAATAGGCTTTTCAATCTAAGGGTCTTGCCCGATATAAGAAATGCCAATAACGGAGGAATAATTACATCCGTCATGCAGTGCTGCGGATTGCCACCAAGGGGCGCAGCACTGCGGAAGGCAGCGCCAATCCAGCAGTTCTGGAATTGGGGGCGGCTAGGAGGAGTTTGGTTATTTACGTGCCAGCGTCTCATTGGCTATCCCTGGAAACGAGTGGTTATTTCATAGCAGACGGCAAGAAATAGCTGGCTGCGCACCTGCCATCAAACCGAAAGGATGTAGAAGCGATGTGGAAGCCTGCTAGCACGACGAACACAAACCCCAGTCCCAATCCCAAACCTGCCCCGGAACCGGAGAAACCAGTTATGAATACAACGCCTACGCTCTCCAGCGAGCCGACGCCGGTCGCGGCGCCTCGCAATGCCGTTCTCAACAATCAGGAGCAAGCCACCATCGGCAAGTCACTCGTCATTAAAGGCGAAGTCACCGGCTCCGAATCGCTATACATTGACGGTCGCGTGGAAGGCGCCATCAATCTGCCGGGTAACCGTGTCACGGTTGGCCGCAATGGCCAGGTCCAGGCCAATATCAATGCCAAGGAAGTCGTGGTTCTAGGCAAAGTGAAAGGTAACGTCACCGCCAGCGACCGGGTTGACATAAGGAACGAGGGTTCGCTTGGGGGCGACGTCGTTTGCCAGAGAATTAGCATAGAAGACGGAGCCTGGTTCAAGGGCTCGATCGACATTCGCAAGCCCGGCCAGAAAGAACTGAACGGCACCGCCAAAGAAACCGTCTCCGTGAGCGACGCGCCGCGGATGACCACGGCCACTGCGTAACCTTTGGTTGGGCCGGTGCTCTCTATCCCGCTTCGGGGTGCTTCCTGCGGGAAGCACCCGGAATGGGCCCGGTGGAAATGGGTTCAATGGAAGTGAAGTCCCATGGTCAATAAAATTCTCCAGCTATTGTCGATTCGCTGTTCGCACAGGAAGCTCTCGCAGCCCTTTGCCGCGGCCGCGCCATCCGGTCGGCGCGCCGTGAACTCAGACTGGGATCTGCCCGCTCCCGCCGGCCAGCACTATGTGGTCTGTCTGGATTGCGGCCACAAGTTTGAGTACGACTGGGCCAATATGCGGGTGATCGATTAGGTCTTCTCTCTCAGAAGGTCAGCGAGACGCTTTCTGATATCCCGAGCGCAGCGAGGGAACCCTACTACTTTCGAAGTTTTATCGGATCACCGAGAACTGCCAGGATCCTAGAGAGATTTTGTTTCAGCGACAACATAATCTACTCAGACCTACAGATCGCTGGCAGTAAAGCGATTCCTCGCTACGCTTCGAGATTGCAGAGAAGCTACGCTTGAGGTTTAGAAACCAGCCGCCGCACCAGCGCTGCCGCCTGTTCCACGCCCAAGAGCATCGTGCATCCGAGATAAACCGCGCCGTACGGAACAAGTATCAGCGTAGCCGCGATCCATGGCCGTTGCGGATGCAATGCCAATTTTACGCCCCACGCCGCCGCCGCTGCGATCATTGCTGCCAGCCATAGCCGGGCAAAGTATGCGGCAGGGAATTCGCTGCGGCCGATCTTGCGGTTCATGCCCCGGCGCAGCAACAGGAATTCCACCCAGCCGGCAAAGCCCGCGGAAGAGGTCAGCCCTGCCACGCCCCATAGTGGATCGATCCCCAGGAGTCGCGGCAGAGGCAGGGCCGCCACATAGCCCAGGACTGTCGTCAGCGCCACGCGCAAAATGGCAAAGCGGACCGGCGTGCGCGTATCGCGCAATGCGTAGTAGGCGGAAGAGTACAGCCGGCCCACTGTAGACGCCACCAGCCCAATACCCGACCCGGCAAGAATCCCCCAGACGCGGACCGAGTCCGCATGGGTGAACTTTCCCGTCTGGTAGATGGCCGCGGTAATCACGTCGCCCAGGGCGATGAACCCAACAGCCGACGGAACAACAAAAAAACCAACCCGTTTAGTGCTCGCAGCGATCCGCTGCCGCAGCGTTGCCGCCACCTGGTCATCGGTGCCCAGCGCGCTCGACATCGCCGGTAGCTCGGCCGCGGAGATAGACATGCCAAACAGGCTTACCGGCAGCATGTAAAGCGCCTGGGCCACCGATAAGCTGGAAACCGCGCTCGTAGGCAGATAGCTCGCCAGGATCTGGTCCACGTATCCGCTCACCTGGCTCACGCCACGGCTGATGAAGACCGGCACAAAGTTGCGCACCACGGTCCGGACGTTTTCGTTGGCAGCGCTGAAAACCAGACGCAGCTTCGGCGCCAGACTGAGCACCACCGGCAGCTGGACCGCCACCTGAAGTCCGCTGCCCGCCACCGATCCCCACGCGGCATAAACGGCAAGCTGATCCATGCCGGCATGTCGAAACAAGAGTAGCGCGCCGACGATGGCCCCGTTCCACACCACCGACGACGCGTAAGACAGAAAGAAACGTCGATGGCTGTTCAGGATCCCCAGGCACCAGGCCGAAATCACCAGCAGTCCCACGCCGGGGAAAAGAATCCGCACCAGGCGGATGGTCAGGGCGCGTGTCTCGCCCTTGAATCCTGGCACGATGGCATCGATGATCCAGGGCGTAGCCAGCACGCCGGCCAGAACAAGCACGGCCACCACCATCGAGAGAAGGGAGAGAATGGCGCCTGCCACCCGGCCCGATTCGTCTTCTTCTTTCTGCGCCACCAGCCTGGCGTAAACCGGGATGAACGAAGCCGAGAGCACGCCTTCGCCAAAAAGATTTTGCAGGATGTTGGGGATGCGCAGCGCGCCGCGCAGCGCGTCAGCGGCGTATGCATTGCCAAGAAAGTGGGCGATGACCCGCTCACGCACCAGCCCGGCGATGCGGCTCAGGAAGATTCCCGCCGCCACCAGGGCCGCATGCCGTCCCACTCCGGCGTGGGATGCCGGAGCGGACGGGCCTTCCGGCCTGGCCGATGTTGTCACGATGGTCTTTGTCCCATGGTTGCGCCCTATGGTTTTCGCCCTGTGGTGTACTCTGTTCGACTTATGACTAATCTTGTTTATAAATGAGAATACGGCGTCTCGCGGGCGAAATATTCTCTCCGCCAACGCTCGCGACCTCCACTATACTGGGCTCATAACAACGTGACGGTAAACGAGGGGATTGATTCGATGGGCCGCATAGGTATTCTTGGCTTGGCTGCAATAACGATTGTTCTGGGGCAGACAAGCGGCGCTGTCGCCGCGCAGGAAGCCAATCCGCCCGGTTCCTACCAGCAAACGTGCAGTGATATTTCTGTAAAAAAAGGGAACCTGTACGCCCGGTGCCAGGACGAAAAAGGCAAGGCCCACTCCACCAAGCTCTCTCGCTACGAGAAGTGCGGCGCGGACATCGCGAACAAGAACGGCAATCTGCAATGCGTCCACAGCGAGGGCGGCGCTCCCTCGCAGCCTCGCGGGTCTTACACCGAGAGCTGCCGGGACATCACGATGAAAGGCACTACGCTCCATGCCGTCTGCAAGAGCCTTGACGGCCGCGAGGCCCCGACCTCCTTGCGCGATGCCGGCCGCTGCGCCCAGGGTGTGGTCAACGTCAACGGCATCCTTAACTGCGAAGTGAGTGAAGTGCTGCCGCCCGGATCGTATATCTCCACTTGCAAAGACGTGCGCATGCAGGGGACCACGCTGCTCGCCTCGTGCAACAACGGCAAGGAGCGTTTTGTGAACGCCGAGCTGCGCGATGCCCACAAATGCTCCGGCGATATCACCAACCACGAGGGCAAGCTCCAGTGCGTGCCGATCGTGAAGATGGAGAAGCGTTAGCCGCGGGGTGGGTTCATACTCCGCCATGGAATAGGTCAAGATCGTGGTACACTCCTTTCCATCCCTTGGTGACCTGAAACTCTGCACGGAGGTCTACTGTGGGCAACTTCTTTACTGACGTTATTTCTGCCGATCCTAGATTCAATTCAGTCACGCGCGTCCATGATCTTTCCCTGCTTGAGCCGGTTACACGCGAGCTTGTACAGAAAATCGTGGCAGGCGCCAAGGCCATGGGCATTGACTTGATGGTGTTCGAGACCTACCGCAGCCAGGTCCGGCAACATGAGCTCTTCCTTCAGGGCGCCTCCAAGCTGGACAAAGTCGGCGTTCACCATTACGGCTTGGCTTGTGACATCGTAAGAGTGGTGCACGGCGAGCCTTCATGGAAAGGAGACTTCTCGTTTCTAGGGGAGCTCGCGCACAGCGCGGGACTCATTTGGGGAGGCGATTGGGGCGAACCCAACGTCAAACACAGCTTCATTGACGCAGTGCATGTCCAGCGCTGCACGGTCGCGCGGCAAAGTGAACTGTTTGTCGGCAAGTTCTATCCTGATGCTGCCTATAACCCTTATACCGATGACCCGCACGTTCTGCTGGCCGGCGTAGTCGGCGGCAAAAAGCCAAAGAAAGGGTGACATAGGGCCGGGAGGGACCGCCTTTCCTTACTCGCGAACGGTTTCGCGCTGTCACACCACCTCTGCGTTCCGCAATCCTGCGATCTCCTCCTCCGTATACCCGATCTCCCGCAACACCTCGTCCGTGTGCTCGCCCAGAGCGGCGGCGCGGCAGCGAATGCTGGGCGGGGTGGCAGACAACTGTACTGCGGTGTTGGCCAGCGGCACCGGCCTGGCCGCGCCTGGATGCTCGACGTAGCGCAGCAACTCCCGCGCTTTCACCTGCGGATCTTCCAGAACTTGGTCCAGTTCCAGCACCGGCCCGGCGGGAATACGTGCCGCTTCCAGCTCGCGGATTGCCTGTTCGGTGGTGCGCGAGGCCAGCCACGCGTTCATCGCTTCGGTAATCGGCCCGCGATTGTCTGCCCGGAGCTGATCGCCGGCAAAGCGCGGATCGGCGATAAAATCTTCGTGCCCCACCAGCCGCGCCCAGCGCGCAAACATCTCATTGCCGACCGCGGAGACCACGATCCAGCCGTCTTTGGTCTGGTAGGCATCGGCCGGCGCAGCGTAGAAACCGGTGTTGCCCGTCTGCCTGCGCTCGATGCCCAGCACCGATCGCTCCGCCAGCAAGCCCTGCACAAACGTGATGCCGGTGGCCAGCAGCGATCCATCTACCACCTGTCCCTGGCCGGTTTGCGCGCGGTGATAGAGCGCCACCATGACGCCGAAGGCCGTGTGCAGTGCGGTGCCGTAATCTGCAAAAGGAACAATGTCGCGCACCGGAGGGCCGGGAAACCCCGTGAGACTCATGGCGCCGGACATGGCCTGCGCCACCGTATCAAAGCCCACGCGGTTGGCGTAGGGCCCATCCGGGCCGAAGGTTGAAATGCGGGCAAGGATAATGTCCGGCTTGATGGCCTTCAGCGAGTCGTAGTCCAGCCGCATGCTCTTGAGCACGTTCATGGGCAGGTTTGCCACCACCACGTCCGCGCCTTTCACCAGCCGCCGGACGATCTCCGCCGACTCCGGCTTCGAAGTGTCAAGCGTCAGGTTGCGCTTGTTGCGGTTGAGCGAGAGAAAGCCGCCGCCCTCGCCGCTTTCGGTGATCGCGGCAATATAGCGGTCCTCGCTGCCCTGGCGGCGGTCCACGCGAATCACTTGAGCGCCCATGTCCGCCAGCAGCATGGCGCAATAAGGGCCGGCGATAAACCGGCCAAAATCGATGACGCGAATTCCAGCCAGAGGAAGCGAACTTTGCATCGCGAGATTCTAACCCAGCCAACCTGAACAGATCGGATTGGGGCGGACTACCGTGACTAGCTTCCCCCGTGTCTTCGTTCCTCCTTGGTGAGATCCATTCTGAACAAATTTTTTTGATGATCGGTCTTGACCCATCGCGGCAAATCCTGGATGATGAAGCACCGCAAAACGCCGTTCTGCCCAGCGGAAGCAACCGGAACGCCCCCTTACACCCCCAAAAGCGCCTCAGAGCGTTGAGGCCATTGACCTGCTCCGTCAGGTTCCTTTGAGGTGAACAGATGAACAAATTCGGCATGTTCCTTAAGCGATATGCGCCGGCCCCGGCCGTTACCTTTGTCGCCGGAATTCTGGTCAGCGTCCTTGTCCGGGCAATCTTCGGCAGCGTTGTTCCGCTGACGGTAGGCGTTCTTTCGGTACTGGGCATCGTTTTTGTGGTGCTCGCCAGCGCATCCCAGGCCGGGTTGCGTGAGGAAATCAAGACCCTGCTGGTGGAATCCAAGCTCTCCGCCAAGGTGGTGCGGGCCAGAAAAGGCGACGGTGGCGATACCGAGCTTTACGATGCTGTTACCAGCTGCCTGCTTTCCGCAACCGAGAGCATCCACGCCGTGAGCCTGTTCCGTCCTCCCACGCTCAAGGTCACCGGCGCGCGCAAGAAATACTATGACGCACTGGACAAGCTTCTTCGCGAGAAAACCGATGCCTTCGTCTATGACCGCATCATCCAGGTGGAAACCCTGCATGAAAATACATTGCAGGATGACCAGACAGACTCGCTGACGTTCGCCCACTGCCAGCATGCGCTTGAACTGGATGCCAAGTCGCCGGTAAAAATCTATCTCCGGCAGACGGCGAACATTCTGGGGTCGTTGAGCTTCTTTATCATCGATGCCAAACAGGTCGTCTTTGTCATACCGTCTGCCACTCGCGGCGCCGGCGATCCGCGGGCGCTTCCGGTGGGATCGGTCGTGGTCTTTTCCGATGGTGAGGGCTCGCTGGTCAGGGAGATGCTGGGGCTCTTCACAGATCTTGCCAGCGATGCCAAACGCGTTACCAGCTGCGTGACGGCGGCGGCAAAAACTGCCTAGCAGCGACGGCGTTTATTTTCTGGTGGAATGATCTGTGCCGGCGATCGCCTGCGCAATGGCATCAATCGCGGCCAGCGCCTTGCTGCCGGGCAGATTGTGGTTGTTGCAGAAAATAGAAAACACAAAGCGCTTGCCGGATTGCGTTTGTCCATAACCGGAGAGCGCGTTAACGTGGCTGAGCGAACCGGTCTTGGCGTGAATCAACCCGGCGGCGGGCGTGTTCTGAAAGCGGTCGGCCAGCGAGCCATCCACGCCGCTGACCGGCAGCGATTCCTCGAATGCTGCCCCCCACGGCTGGCGCGCCGCGTAGAGGAGCAACTGGATCGTGGCGAGGGGCGTGACCAGATCGCGGCGGGAGAGCCCGGAGCCATCCAGGAACACGAACGCGTCTTCTTTGATGCCGGCCTGCACCAGAAACTGTTTCACCGCGGCGCTGCCGCCTTCAAATGAACCGCCGCTTCCCCGCAGCTTGCCCACCAGGCGCAGCGCCAGCTCGGCATGCAGGTTCTGGCTGGTCTTGTTGATCACGCGGATGTCTTCCAGCAAAGGTGTTGAGAAGTGCTCCGCCAGGACTTTATTCGTCGCGGGCAGGTCGGCGTCTGGGGCGCGTTGCGCCGGTGTACTCGACAATGGTGTGCTCGACAGCGGATTGCCCTGCACCGGAGCTGCCTGTGCCGGGGATAGTGGATTCGCCGCGGGGTTGTCTATTCCCGGCGCCGGCAGTGTCAGCGGCGGCTGAACCGAATCGAAGAACTGCGCGCCTTCTCCATGGCGCGCCCGAGCCTTGCCGCGAATCGTTATGCCGCGCCGCTCCAGCAGCGTGCGAAAAAGTTGGGCCACAAACTCCGCCGGGTCTTCAATGGCCAGCGGCTCTTTCATCCCCGCATCCCCCAGCGGCAGCGATCCCCACAGTACAATCTTCCTCGAGCCCGGATCGCGATGGATGCCGATCTTCCGTGTAATTCCGGCGGGGCTGGTCACAATGCGATTGTCCAGCTCGTAGTAGCCCGTCTCCGGCTCCACGGTGATCAGCGCCTTGTCGCCGGACTGCTCTCCCGGCTGAATGTTCACGAATACCACGTTGTCATTGAAGCTGAGCGCGGAAACCGCCGCGCCATCGCTCCATTGCAGGTCGTCGACCGCCCAGCCTTCGGCGTAACGCTCAAAGGCATAGTAAGTGTCGTCGCCCATCAGGTCACCATCCACGATCTTCAGGCCGCTGCGCGCTACCTGGTCCGCCATCTCTTCCAGGATTTGCGTATGCGGCGGCGTGCGCTGCGTCTTGAGCGCGTACGGCAACGTTCGCCCGGAGATATTAGGATCGCCACGCCCCACAATCGCCAGATCGCCGGCCAGCCGGCCGAGGCTGTCAATTTTGCCCTCCGCTTCCACGGTGCTGCGAAAGCGATATTCCGGTCCGGCGATGGCCAGCGCGGCCGCCGTGGTGAACAGCTTGGTGTTGGACGCGGGAAGAAAAAACTGCTCCGGGTTCAGCGAATAGATCACCTTGTCGGAATCCAGGTCGCGCACCTCGATGCCCCAGTGCGCGCGGTCCAGCGGCGGCTGGTCGATCACCGCGTTGATTTCTTTTGCCAGGTCCTTTTTAGGCGCGGGCTTCTTGGCCGCACCGGCGGAGAGCTGGAGTGACATCAGGAGAGTTAGCGCACAAAGCGCCCGGTACCGGCGATGCCGCATGGGAATGCCGGAAATTATACAATCGCCGGGATGGAAAGACCTTCTTTTAATTGGCGCTTGCGCACGCGTGAGATTGAATTGGGGCCACAAACGCTGGTGATGGGCATCCTGAACGTCACGCCCGATTCGTTTTCCGACGGCGGAAAATTCCTGGCCCGCGACCATGCCGTGGCGCACGCGCTCAAGATGCTGGAAGACGGCGCCGGCCTGCTGGATATTGGCGGAGAATCCACGCGGCCGGGAACGCCCGTGGCGGAAAGCGGCATCCCCGCTGCGGAAGAGCTGCGCCGCATCATGCCCGTGATCGAAGACGTGCTGCGCGAGCGGCCCGATGCCATCCTCTCCGTGGACACGTACAAGGCCGAGGTGGCGCGTGCCGCGGTCAACGCCGGCTGCGAGATCGTGAATGACGTAAGCGCGCTGCGCTGGGATGAGCAGATGGCGCCAACCGTGGCCGGGCTGGCCTGCGGCGTAATCATGATGCACACGCGCGGGCGTCCGGAGGAGTGGCGCGACCTGCCTGCCTCAGCCGATATTCTCGCGGAGGTGAAAACAGAATTGCGCGAATCCGCGCAGGCCGCCCTGGAGGGCGGGATTGCCCGCGAACGCATCATGCTCGATGTCGGCATCGGCTTCGGCAAAAAGTTCGAGCAGAACTATCCCCTGCTGGCCGGACTCGATCAACTGCAAGACCTCGGCTTTCCCCTGCTGGTGGGGACATCGAGAAAATCTTTTATCGGCCGCACACTGGTCCGCGACGGCAAAGACGCTCCGCCAGACCAGCGCCTGCACGGCTCGCTTGCCGCCATGACGGCTTCAGTGCTCAAAGGCGCGCATGTAGTGCGCGTGCACGACGTGAAAGCCGCGGTGGAGGCGGCGAAGATCGCAGACGAAATTTTGCGCGCAACCGAACGGGCCTGATAGCAGCAAGGGATGGCATAATATCAGCTCCATCGATCAATTCAGGCGTAGGGTTTGGGAGGTGCCGTGTGGCGGATCAAGCTGTTGCTTTAACCAGTGCTGTCCAGCCGGCGCAATCTGCGGCGGTTCCAGCGTCGGAATCGGCTGCCCCTGTAGTACGTTGGAGCCTTGCTCTCCGAATCGCCTTTCGCTTCTGCGTCGCTTACTTTACGCTTTTCTGCTTGAGCAACCAGATCCTGGGCGGGCTGCTGTTGATCCCGAAAGTCAATATTCCGGAACTCTCCGCCATATGGCCCCTTCGGCAAATCACATTCTGGACCGCGGCTCACGTATTTCACATAACTCGTCCGCTCGTGTACACCGGCAGCGGCAGTGGTGACAAGACATTCGATTGGGTATTGGCCTTCTGCCTCCTGGTGATCGCGGCGGTGATCGCCTGCCTGTGGTCTATCCTGGATCGCCGCCGGGAGAATTACGTCACCTTCTACAAGTGGTTCCGGCTGGTGATGCGCTTCGCGCTTGCCTCTGAAATGTTTCTTTACGGTCTCGTTAAGGCGATTCCGTTGCAGATGCCCTTCCCCTATCTGACCCGGCTGTTGGAACCTTATGGCAATTTCTCGCCCATGGCTGTGCTCTGGTCGTCCGTGGGCGCTTCCCGTCCTTATGAGATCTTCACAGGCTGTGCCGAGACCCTCGGCGGCATTCTGCTCCTGACGCCGCGGACCGCAACCCTGGGCGCTCTGGTCTGCCTGGCGGACATGGTTCAGGTCTTTACTCTGAACATGACCTATGACGTGCCCGTAAAGCTCTTCTCTTTTCACCTTATCGTTTTTTCGCTCTTCCTGCTGGTCCCGGAGGGCCGCAGGCTGGTCAATTTCTTTTTGACTGACCGCGCCATCGCTGCCTCCAGGCAAACGCCGTTGTTCCGTTCAGCGCGCGCGAACCGTATCGCCGTGATTCTGCAAGTTGCTTTTGGTCTATATCTGATCGGAATGGGCGTCTATGGAGGAATACAAGCCTGGCACACTTATGGGGGCGGCCGGCCCAAATCTTCACTCTACGGCATCTGGAACGTGGAACAGATGTCCATGGACGGCCAGGTCCATCCTCCGTTGCTAACCGATCAGGCGCGCTGGCGCAGAGTTGTGTTTGACTTCCCGACCTTTGCTTCGTTCCAGCGTCCGGATGACACCTTCACTGGTTTTGGCTCTTCCATCAACGACACGGACAAGACCCTGACCCTGACAAAACCCGCGGACAAAAACTGGAAGGCCACTTTTACTTTTGTGCGCCCCGCGGCGGATCAGCTCGTCCTCGATGGCACGATGGATGGCCATAAGATTCAACTACAGTTGAAGCTCCAGGATCGCGACAAGTTTACGCTTGTCAATCGCGGATTCCACTGGATCAACGAATACCCGTTCCAGCGCTGACACCACTTGGATCGAGAATGGGAGCCGCTTGCAGTCAAAACACCCTTTCCGAATCCAGCAGGATCGTGACCGGCCCCGAGTTCACCAGTTCGACCTCCATCATGGCCTGGAACTGGCCGGTTTCGCAGCGCAAGCCCGCGGCGCGAATCTTGGCGACAAAATATTCATAGAGCCGCTTCGCCTCTTCCGGGCGGCCGGCGGCGTCAAAGGACGGACGCTTGCCGCGGCGGACATCACCGTACAGGGTGAATTGGGAGACCACCAGCACGGCGCCTCCCGCGTCCTGCACGGAGAGATTCATCTTGCCCTCGGCGTCCTCAAAGATGCGCAGTCCGATGGTCTTGTCCGCCAGGTAATCGGCCGCGGCCTCGGTGTCGGTCTGGCCCACGCCCAGCAGCACAAGAAGCCCTGGGCCGATCCGGCCCACGACGTTGCCCTCCACGGTCACGTGGCACCGGCTGACTCGTTGGATTACGGCTCGCATGCGCATAATGTAGCACTCAGCGCTCAGCTCTTTCTGAAATCCCGCCGCCAAAGGCGGAGGGATCCCTATTACACCGAGGCTTACATCGGCGCAGAGGTGCATTAACCTTCATTTCATCAACTCCCTGTGGCAGCATTGACAAAAACATAGGCCAACTTCAGTCTCGCGAAGGCTGTCGTGGCCAATAACGATCCCTCGCTGCGCTTCGGGATTTCAGAAAAAACTGATTGCTGATTGCTAAGTGCTGGCTGCTCCCTGGGACGAAATGCACCGGCGAATTGCCAATTGCCAAACGCTACCTGCTCTCTTAGAATCGCGCGAGCTCTTTATTCCCCTCTAGGAGTCTGAAAATATGGTGCGTCGCTCTCATCTGTACCGAGTGGCGCTGCTGTCGGTATCTTGTTTGCTGAGCACGTTGGCCTTCGCACAGCAGCAACCAGGCGGACAGCAGTCTTCTCCGGTCATTCACAATGATGTGGTCATCAAAGGTGGAACCATCCTCACCGTTACCCACGGCAAGATCGAAAACGGCAGCATCTATATCCATGACGGCAAAATTGCCGAGGTCGGCCAGAACGTCAAGGCGCCGGCCAACGCTACGGTGATTGACGCGTCAGGCAAGTTCGTGATGCCCGGCATCATCGATTCACATTCGCACATCGCGCTGGATGACGACGTCAACGAGCCCACCAGCCCGATCACCCCGCACATGATGATGCGCGACGCCTTTGACTACAACGATAAAGCGATCTATCGCGCCCTGGCCGGCGGCGTGACCACGTCGCTGCTGTTGCACGGCTCCGCCAACATGATCGGCGGGCAGGCCATCGTGATCAAGCATAAATACGGCCTTGGCCGCGACGAGTTGATTTTCCCCGGCGCGCCGCAGTCCATCAAGTTTGCCAGCGGCGAGAACCCGAAACGCGTCTACGGAGGAAAGAACCAGATCCCTTCCACGCGCATGGGCAACTTTGAGGTGATGCGCGCGTCATTTATTGAAGCGCGCGAATACATGCGTACATGGGATGACTATGACGCCAAGGTGAAGAAGGGTGATAAGGACGTTACACCGCCGAAGAAAGACCTGAAGCTGGAAGCCCTGGCTGATATTCTGCGCGGCAAGCTGCTGGTGCAAATCCATTGCTATCGCGCCGACGAATTCCTCACCGAGATGGCGCTGGCCAAGGAGTTCGGCTACAAGATTCGCGCCTTCCATCACGCGCTGGAAGCCTACAAAGTTGCGGACAAGATTGCCGCCAACGGCGTTGCCATTGCCACCTGGCCCGACTGGTGGGGCTTTAAATATGAAGCCTGGGACGGCATTCCCTGGAACGCCGTGATTTCCGCGCACAAAGGCGTGCGCGTGGCGCTCAAGAGCGACTCGGAAGACGTGACCCGCCGCTTGAATCAGGAAGCCGGCAAAGGCATCCACTACGGCCTGACGGAAGACGAGGCGCTGAAGGCGATCACCCTGAACCCGGCGTGGATCATTGGCGTGGACGAGCGCGTAGGCTCGATTGACGTGGGCAAGGATGCCGACATCTCCATCTGGAACAGCTACCCGCTTTCGTCTTCGGCGCTGGTGGACAAAGTGCTCATCGACGGCGACATTTACTTTGACCGTTCGCTTCCCGGACTTGGTCTTACCCACTACAAGGAGGTCCAGTAGTCATGTTGAAAAAACTCATCGTACTCTTCGTCCTTGTAGCGAGCGCTGCGGCGCAAACCAAGAAGCCTAAGCCAACGACCGCACCCGCGGCCCCGGCAGCCGGCGCGGCGTCAGCGAACGAAACGGTTGCCCTGAAGGGCGGCAAACTGCTGACCATCACGCATGGCGTGATTGAGAACGGCGTGGTCGTGATGCAGAACGGCCGCATCACCGCTGTCGGCGGCGCAGGGACTGCGATTCCCGCGGGCGCCAAGGTGATGGACGTCACGGGCATGACCGTCTATCCCGGATTGATCGATTCGGAAACTCATCTTGGCCTGACCGAGGTCTCGGCCGATCGCATGACCAATGACGAAATCGAAATGAGCGACGAAATCATGCCGCACATGCACGTCTATGACGCGTTCCACGCAGAGACGGCGCTGATTCCGGTGACGCGCATCAACGGCATCACCAACGCCATAGTTGCTCCGGCCAGCGGCGACACGCTGCCCGGCCAGGATTCGTTGATTCAGTTGGCGGGAGCTTCGGCAACGGAGATGCTGACGGTCCGCGATATCGCCATGCCGCTGAATTTCACCGGCGCCCAGCGCCGCAACCAGAGCTTTGAACAGGCCAAGTTCCCCTTCACCCGCATGGGCATGGCCACGCAGTTGCGCCAGGCGTTCATTGACGCGCTGGACTATGACCAGAAGGTCGCGGCTTACGAGAAGAAAAAATCCAGCGCTGACGAGAAGGAGAAAGAGAAAGCCGGCGCTCCGCCCAAGCGCGATCTGAAACTGGAGGCGCTGCTTCCATACTTGCACGGCAAGAAGCCGGTGGTGCTGGCGGCGGAACAGCCCAACGATCTGCTCACCGCCCTGGAACTGGCCAATGAGTTTCACCTGAAAGTGATCCTGAACCATGTGACGCACTCGGCCAGCTTGCTGGATAAGGTTGCGGCCACGGGGCTCCCGGTCATCGTAGGCCCGATTTATGAACAGCCAAAAGAGTCGGAGCGTTATGACGCGGTCTTTAGCGTGCCGGCGCAGTTGGCCAAGCGCGGGGTCAAGATCGCCTTTGCCTCTTATGATGCGCATCAGGCGCGCAACTTGCCTTACGCGGCCGGTTACGCGGTCGGTTTCGGTTTGCCGCCGGAGGAAGCGCTCAAGGCCCTCACCATTAATCCCGCGCAAATGTGGGGCGTGGACAAGGACCTGGGATCGCTTGATGTGGGAAAGATGGGCAACGTCGTTGTCGCCAACGGCGATCCGCTGGACGTGAAAACAGACGTGAAGCACGTCTTCATTCAAGGCCAGGAGATTCCGCTGGTGAGCAAGCAGACCCAGTTGCGCGACCAATACTGGAAATAGCAACCTGATCGGGGCCGGCGGCCTTGCGTCTGTCCGGCTCCCGTTCTCACGAAACCAAAATGTTCGTTCTCCGAAGATCGCTGTTGCTTGTGGCTGTGGTTCTCGCCGTCGCGCTGGCGCCTTTGCCTCTTCTGGCCCGCGACACCAGCATCGCGGTCATTGTGAACCCGCAGAACTCCGTCAAATCCATATCCCTGGAGGAACTGCGCAATATCTTTCTTGGCACGCAACTCTTCTGGAAAGACGGCACACAGATGGTCCCGGTGGTGCGTGCGCCCAGCGCGCGCGAACGCGACGTTCTGCTGCGCCGCGTCTTGCACATGACTGACGCCCAATACCAGCAGTACTGGAGAAAGCGCCGCCAGGCCCGCAAGCCGGGGCGCGAACCAATCGCTGTGGTCTCTAACGGCATGCAGATGCAGGCCGTGGGCCTCCAGTTTGGCGGCATCGCCCTGGTGGCGACCTCCGATATTCACGATGGAGTGAAAATTCTGAAGGTTGGCGGCCATCTGCCGGGCTCAGCCGCTTACCCGCTCAAGACGTCCGCCTTTCGCTGATGGAGGCAACGCTGGTGCGGATGGCGGCCATCAAGCCCTTTAGTGCGCGTCAGGAAAAATCGAAGTGACTGATCTGGGAAAATTTCTTCTGGTTCTGGGTGGCGTCATCATTGTGGTTGGCACAGTGTTGCTGCTTGCCGGCAGGTTCAACTTGCCCCTGGGAAAGCTTCCCGGCGACATTGTCTATCGCGGCAAGAACACGGTCTTCTATTTTCCACTAGCAACGTCCATCCTGATCAGCCTGGTGCTCTCGCTTCTCTTCTGGCTGTTTAGCCGCAGAAGTCATTGAGGCGGATTGCTGGCACACTGTCGGTGCGCGCGACTGCCTTTTTCAGGCAGGCGCCCTGACCAACCGCATTACTTTCGCAAGTCGAGAGGAGGCGGGGGACCTTCCGGCTGGCAAACGCCCGCGGTGCCGCTGACGATATAGCAAATGCCGCAGGGTTTTTGGCAGGCTGTAGTCTTGGTGCAGGGAGCGCCGCACGCAGCCATACCATTGGCGCTTGTCCGCAATTGCCGGATCGAAAGCGCGTCGGCGGAAAGCACCGCCAATGAATATGGCGGCAAATAGAACTTTCTTCGGCATTCTCGTTCTCCTCTGCGGTTGAACTTATTTCGTCGGCGCAGGCAACGGTCCTTCCGGCTGGCACGCGCCTGTAGTGCCGTTGACGCCGAAGAAGCAAATGCCGCAGGGTTTCAGGCAGGTGGTCGTTCTGTCACAGGTCCCGCCGCAAGTGGCAGTAGCATGGGTGCTTGTTTGCAGTTGGCGGAAAGACATTGCGCTGGCGGAGAGAACCGCCATGAACATCGCCGCAGCCAGAATTTTCTTTATCATTGTCCTCGCCTCGCTTTTTTGGGTTAGCTCATTTTGGCCGCGCAGGCGCTGGGCCCTCCGGCTGGCAATTGCCTACGGTTCTTCCATCGAACAGGCCATAACAAAAACATGGACGTTTGCAGATGTCGGAGCTGGTGCAAGGGCTTCCACACGCCAGGACGGCGTGCGTGCCTGTTCCTAATTGACGGGCAGATACCGCGCCCGCCGAGAGAGCGGCCGCCAGCATCGCTGCCAGCAGAATTCTTTTGATCATCTACATGCTCCTTTCCGGTAAAAAGTCGGACGGTTCAGTTCCATGCGTCCGCAGTCAAAAACTCTTGCCGCTCCAATCCTACTGCCGAAGGCCGGAATTAGGCCCTCCGTAATTGCTTTTTGTCCCGCGGCCAAACCCATTTTGGAACACGCCGGCCCTGATAAACTCAGGGTGCATGTCTTCTGAAGGCCAGCTAGGTTTCACCTTCGAGCAGGCGTCCGCGCGCCGTATCTGGCGCGTGGCCGATCTGGTCAGCGCCGTGCGCACGACGGTGGAGCGCGGCTACGCGGACGTCTGGGTGGAAGGCGAGATCTCCAATTTCCGGCCGTCAGAGTCGGGCCATCTTTACTTCACGCTCAAGGATGGCGAGGCGCAGCTCCGCATCGTGATGTTCCGCAGCCAGGCGCGACTCCTGCGCTTTCGTCCGGAGAGTGGCATGCAGGTTATCGCGCGCGGGCGCGTGACCATCTACGACGCGCGCGGCGAACTGCAACTCTCCGCCGAATTTCTGGAGCCCGTGGGCGCAGGCGCGCTGCAACTGGCCTTCGAACAGCTCAAGGCCAGGCTGGCGCAAGAGGGACTGTTCGACGCCACCCGCCGCAAGCCAATCCCGCCGCTGCCCCGCCGCATCGGCATTGTCACTTCGCCGCGAGGCGCGGCCTTGCAGGACATGCTCAACATTCTTGCCCGGCGCCATGAAAACGTCGGCATCCTGATCTATCCCGCGCAGGTGCAGGGTGAGACTGCCGCGGCTGAAGTCGCGGCCGGCATCAAGTACTTCAACCGCGCGAAGAATGTGGATGTCATCATCGCGGCCCGGGGCGGCGGCTCGATTGAAGATCTGGCCGCGTTCAACGATGAAGCTCTGGCCCGCGCGATCGCCGCTTCCACGCTGCCCGTGATCTCCGCCGTGGGGCACGAAACTGATTTCACCATCGTCGACTTTGTCGCCGACCTGCGCGCGCCCACGCCTTCCGCCGCGGCAGAGCTGGTGATCGAATCCAAGCACCGCCTGGCGGAACACCTGGCCCACCTGCACCAGCGGCTGGACCGCGCCACTCGCTATCGGTTGTTGATTGCGCGCAACCACCTTCAGGAACTGGCGCAGCACGGCGCATTCGCCCACATGCGCGACCTGATGCTCCAGCGCGCGCAACGCCTGGACGATCTGTCCCATCGGCTGGCCGCCAATTACCGCGTGCTGCTCCACGATGTTCATCGCCGGCTCGACCTTGCCGCGGCGCGTGTGCGGCATTTTGACTTTCGCCGCTCGCTGGCAGTGGACCGCGGCAAACTCGATTCCGGCGCCGAAGCCCTGGCCCGCGCGTTTCGCGCCCACCTGACCGGGCATCGCTCGCACCTGGAGCGGCTCGCGGCGCAGCTCAATGCGCTCTCGCCGGTCAAAATCCTGGAGCGCGGCTACGCGCTGGTCTTCGACTCCAGCGGTGCGCTGGTGAAAGACGTCGCGCGGCTTGCGCCGGGTGAGCAAATTTCCGCTCGTGTGGCGCGAGGCAGCTTCGCCGCCGAAGTGAAATCGACAAAGAGCGACTAGCCACAGAACGCGCAGAAGAGCCCTGATCAATTCGGAACGTGCCCCTGTGTTCTCTGTGCCCTCTGTGGTAAAACCAGAAGTAGGAGCAGACTTGAGAAAACTCTTCGGCACGGACGGCATTCGCGGAATTGCCGGTGAATATCCGCTTGACCCGAAAACTGTCTACGCGGTTGGACGCGCCCTCGGCGATCACCTGCCCGCGGGACCGCGGCGCGTGGTGATCGGGCAGGACACGCGCGAGTCGAGCGATTCGATTGCCATCATGCTCACAGCGGGGCTGCGCGACTCCGGGGTTGAAACCGCGAACGCTGGCGTTGTTCCCACGCCAGCCGTCGCCTACCTGGCGCATACTCACGGCTTTTCCGCCGGCGTGGTGATTTCCGCCTCACACAATCCCTGGCGCGACAACGGCATCAAGGTCTTTGGCGGCGACGGCTACAAGCTGCCGGACCGCGTCGAACTGGAGATCGAGAGCGAGATCTTCTCTTTGCTGGACGCTGACGCATCGCGCGGCGGCAGAATTTCAATCGATACGGCTTCGCCGGACGATAAAGCGCTGCGTCCGGACTACGTGAATTGGCTGGCGCGCGCGATTCCCGGCGCGGAGCGCCTTCGTATTGTGGTGGACTGCGCCAACGGAGCCGCCACCACGGTTGCTCCCGAGATATTCAACCGCTCCGGCGCGCAAGCCGAGTTCACGCATCGCACGCCCGATGGCCGCAACATCAATGAAAACTGCGGCGCGCTGCATCCAGAGATCGTGGCCCGGGAAGTTGTGTCGCGAAACGCCGACCTGGGCATATGTTTTGACGGCGATGCGGACCGCGCACTTTTCGCGGACAGCGACGGCAAGGTGGTCAACGGCGACGCCATTATGCTTTTGCTGGCACGTGAGCTCCAGGGCCGCGGCGAACTTGCCAATGACACGGTTGTGGCCACGACGATGTCGAACATGGGGCTGGAGATCGCGCTGCGCGACTCCGGGATCAGGATGCTGCGCGCTCCCGTGGGCGATAAATACGTGCTGGAGGACATGCGCAAGACCGGCGCGGTGCTGGGCGGCGAACAGTCCGGACACATTATTCTCTCGCGCGAAGCCACTACCGGTGACGGCCTGCTCACCGCCATGCGTGTGCTGGCGATTGTGGCCGCAAGCCGGCGCCCGCTCGCGCAGCTTGTGTCCGGCCTGAAAGTGTTTCCTCAGACCATCAAAAATGTTCGCGTGAAAGAGAAGCGCCCGCTGGACCAGCTTCCGCAGGTCACAGCGGCAATCCAGAACGCGGAGCAGCAACTGAATGGCAACGGGCGCGTGAACGTACGTTATTCGGGAACTGAATCGCTGGCGCGCGTGATGGTGGAGGCGGAAACCGAAGCGACCGTGCATCGCCTGGCGGGCGAGATTGCGGCGGCGCTGGAAGCTGCCATTGGGCTGGGTGTGCCTTCTGCCCATTGAACTTGTACCTCCGCGCAAAAAACGGCTCAAGCCGCGGACCGTGATTGTAGTCCTGGTTCTGCTGGCGATGTTTGCGCTGAGCCCGCTTCTGCGTTCGGCCCTGGGCGCGGGCGTGGGCGTGGCGCTGGCCGTTGTCTATGTTCTTGCCTATCTGTTTGCGGTGATCATGCTGCCGCTCATGTTTTTTGCTTTGTTCAAGTTTGGATATTCTGTCTTCATGCGGCCCTACCTTCGCGCCTGGAACATCAACCGCATTCGCAACGCCCGCCATCTGAAAGAGGCGGTCCACCGGGGACGGAGGGAAGAGTAATCTACTACTCCACGTCGCGCCAGTTCGGCCCCACGCCCAGTTCCACCAGCAAGGGGACGCTGAGCTTGTGAACGTTTTCCATCTTGTCGCGCACCAGAGTTCGCATGGCTTCGATCTCCGCCGGGGGCACCTCGAAGAGCAATTCATCGTGCACCTGCAGAAGCATGCGTGACTTCAGCTTGCGCGTCCGCAGCTCCTGGTCAATATGGATCATGGCAATTTTGATCAGGTCGGCGGCAGTGCCCTGGAGCGGTGTGTTCACGGCGGTGCGTTCGGCAAAACCGCGCATGTTGGCGTTCTTGCTGTTGATGTCCGGAATGGGACGCGACCGGCCAAACAGCGTTTTCACGCCCTGCTCGCGCCGTGTCTCTTCCAGCACGCGGTCGATGTAGCGGCGCACGCCCGCATATTTTTCAAAATATGCGTCGATAAACTTTTTCGCCTCGCGCTGCTCGATGCCCAGCTGTTGTGACAGCCCGAAGGGCGAGAGTCCGTACACAATGCCGAAGTTGACGGCCTTGGCGCGGCGGCGGTGCTCGGCATCGATCAGCATGGGCGGGACGCCAAAGACCTGCGAAGCGGTGAGCGCATGAATGTCATCGCCGCGACGGAAAGCCTCCGTCAGCAGCGGGTCTTCAGAGAAATGCGCCAGCAGTCGCAGCTCGATCTGCGAATAGTCGGCGGAAAGCAGGGAATATCCCGGTTCGGCAATGAAGGCCGCGCGAATCTCCCGGCCCAGTTCGGTGCGGATGGGGATGTTCTGCAGGTTCGGATTGACCGATGACAGCCGGCCTGTCGTGGTGCCGGTCTGGTTGAAGGTGGTGTGCACCCGCCCGGTGCGCGGATCGATCAGCACGGGCAGCGCGTCCACGTAAGTGCTTTTGAGCTTGGAGAGCTGGCGGTAATCCAGCACCAGACGCGGCACCTCATGGGTCTCAGCAAGCTCTTCCAGGACGTCGACCGCGGTGGAGGTGGTCTTGCCTTTGCCGTACTTGACCGGACGCGGCAAATTCAAATCTTCGAAAAGCACTTTGCCGAGCTGCTTGGGTGAATTGATGTTGAACGTGACGCCGGCCTTCCCGTGGATCTCGCGCGCTTTGGCGTCGCATTGTTTTTCCAGATCGACGGAAAGCTTGCCCAGCATCTGGCGGTCGATCTTTACCCCGGCCTGCTCCATGCGTGCCAGCACAGGCACCAGCGGCAGGTCGATCTGCTCATACAGCGGCATCTGGCCCGCAGTTTCCACTTCTTTGCGCAGGACCGGAGCAATGCGTCCGGTCACGTCGGCGGCTTCCGCTACGGAAGGCGACAGGCTCAAGTTAAAGCTGCGCACGGCAATCTCCGCCAGCGAGTGGTTGGTATACGTGGGGTTGATGATGTAGGAGTAGAGCATGGGCTCGTCGCGAACGCCGGCCAGTTCCACGCCGTGGACCTCCAGTTGGCGCAGCGCGGCTTTGTAGTTGTGGATCGCTTTGGGAACTTTGTCATCGCCCAGCAGCCGCTTCAGCTCCGCCGAGATTTCATCGTCATTCAGAGCGGCGGTCAGCGACTTGCCCGGCGCGGCCGAGAGCGCAATCTTCAGCGGCCCGGGAGCATTTGGATCTGCCACGGGGGCCGCATCAAAGAGCAGATTGCCGGACTTGTGTTCGGTTTCTTCCGGCTCGTTCTCTTCTTCAATCTTCGCAGCCGTCGCAAACTCGAAGGCAATTGCCAAAGGCCCCTTGGCTTTGGCCAGGGCTTTGAGGTCTTTGGCCGATGTCAGATCGCGATACTCGGTCTCGCGCACCTCCATCACCGGCACCAGTTCTTTGAGCAGCGTGGTGAATTCAAGCTCGCTGAAGAGAGCGCGCAGGGCGTCGCCATCGGGCTCGCCCGCAACCATCTTGTCCAGATCAAGCTCAATCTCGACGTTCTGGTCGATGGTGACGAGCTGCTTGCTCCACAGAATCGTGTCTTTGTTGTTCAGGAGCGATTCGCGATAGGTCTTGCGCTCAACTTCTTCGGCGTGTTCCAGGGCGTTATCGAGCGTGCCAAAGCGCTTGATGATCTCGACCGAGCCCTTGTCGCCGATCCCCGGCGCGCCGGGAATATTGTCAATGGAGTCACCGCGCAGCGCCATCACGTCAATCACCTGCTCGGGACGCACGCCCAGGATTTCTTCCACCTTGGCCGCATCGCAGATCAGGTTGTCTTTGGGCGGGTTGAGCACGCAGATCTTGTCATTCACCAATTGCAGCATGTCCTTGTCACTGGAGACGACAAATACCTGGTAGGACTGCTCCGCCGCCTTGCGCCCCAGAGTGCCAATCACGTCGTCGGCTTCAAAGCCCTTTGATTCCAGGATGGGAATGCGGTAGGCCTCCAAGGCGCGCCGGATATATGGCACCTGCTGCGCCAGGTCGTGCGGCATCTCCGCGCGCTGCGCCTTGTAGCCGTGGTAGGCCACTTCCTTAAAGGTCTGCGTCTTGATGTCGAACTTGCGGACGGAGGTGACGGCGCTAGCCTGTTCGTCGCGAAAGGTGGGACCGGCAACGTCAAAGACCGCAGCCAGGTATTCCGGATTGAAATCGGCCCGCAGCTTGCGCAGCATGTTCACGAAAACGTATGTCGCCGCCGTGGGAATGCCTTTCTTGGTGGACATGGGCCGCTGCCGGGCCATGGCATGGTAGGCGCGGAAGATGAAAGACATCGTGTCCATCAGGAAGACACGGCCTTTCTGGGCGGGTTTGGGATTCGTGGCCAAAAGGAAATTCTAGCAGGCGGCAAGCTCTCACCGTTTCCACTCGGGAAGTGCCTAGCCAGTTATCGCTTTGGACCGGGCAGAGAGGTATCTTTTGTTGACAAAGCCAGGAAAAGGCTTTTTGTGCAACTCCGCGTTCTTGATGTGACAGGGGCACGTCGGCTGGCAGGAGGAGAGGAAGAGATGAAAGCCATGGTACGTATTGCAAAGCTTGCTGTTGCGGTTGCTGTGGGGGTGCTTGCAGTTAGCGGGAGTGTTCTGACCACGCCAGCCTATGCAGGCAGCATGCAAAATACCCCTGCTCCACCGGCAGGTGGCACTCAGGACAAGAGCGCCGCTGACGCGAAAGCGCAGAAAAAGGACGATGCCGGGAAGAAGTCTGCCGGGCACATGACCCCTGGTTTCTGCGGGCCGCGGATGCACGTCCGAAGATTTGTGGTGGACGCCAGCGGGTCAGTGAGCGATGCCGGGCGGACGTTTGAAGGCCCCGCCTGCGTGGAAGTGTTCTACAACCCGATTCAGAGCTATGTTTCACTCGCCACAACCACCACCATTGTGAATGGCCCGGATTTGAGCAAAGTAACAACCGGGGGCGGAGCTCAGGGGGCGGCAGCGCCGCCGCCAAAATTGGCTGCAGCAACCAACATTTCCCAGGAATTTTCGCTATTGATGCAAAGAGAAGCCCAGGCAAAGTCGCGGTTACAGGACACCGAGAGTAGCTTTATTTCTGTCATCGGCGACCAGGACAAAGCGATTTCAGATATCTCCCTGCTGCGGCGCACCACGAAGCTGCGGAGCCCTTCGCAGCTAAAAGACGAAGTAAAAGAAGGATACAAGGGGCTGAGAAATGATTTGCATAGCGCTACAACCAACATTGCACAATACTTTCCCACCGATAAACCTGGCGCTAACGGGCTGCCGCCTGTCCTGACCGAGCTGCAAGGAATCTCAGACAGGCTGGCTCGTTTGCCTCTTGCTTATCTGGACGCGCCTCCGCTGGATAAATCCGATCCAAAGAAGCCATTGTGCAAGTCTGAAATGAATCTGGACAGGAGCAAGAACGAACTCACATTCGATGCTGCAAGGAGTGAAAGCCGGAACATCTCCTGGGCTGACTGGTCCAATCAATGCAAGGCCGGGTATGACCAGTTCAAGGCCCTGGTGGATAGCGAAATCCTGGAGGCAAAAAACTATATCGATGCAAGCGACAACACCAAGCTTTTGAAGTCGAAGGTCGCAATCGTTCAGTACTGGGATGCGCTGTTCAAGGACATGGGGTTGCGTTCGGACATGACACTTCCGCAAATCGATAACCAGGACATTTCCGGCGCCTTCTACGCCACCACGGGGGTAAAGTGCGGCACGCTGTTTAACCAGACCGCCAATACCGCTGTGAACCTGGTAGCGGCGGACCTTGGTCCCACGCTGGAGGGAAAAGATCCTGAGGTCAAAGCACAGGGCGCGTTTGTCACGGTAAGCTGCAGCACTCCGTTTTCGTTGAGCGCGGGGATCGCTTTCAGCACCATCCGGCAGCAGGAGTTCGCCATTGTCAAAAGCTCGGCCGGGCCGGGGAACCCGTCGGTGAACAAGTTTGGCGTTGTGAACGAATCCAGTATCACGCCCATGCCGATGGTGATGGCCAACGTGAGGCTCTGGGATTGGCAGCGGCACAAGTACGCCTTCCACGGCACCTTTGGCGTGGGCGGAAACCTGCAAAACCAGGCTTCCGGAGGCTCGTCGGCGGAATTCCTGCCTGGCGTCAGCCTTTCGTTCTGGCGCACCATGTATGTTACGGCTGGGCCGCAGATAGGCACGAAATCCGAACTCGCGGGCAATTTCAACGTAAACGATGTGGTGCCGGCGGACATCACCAGTATTCAAGGCCAGGTCAAGCGCACCCGCACCGTTGGATTTGGTTTTGCAATCACCTTCACCAAACCCTAGGCGGATGAAGCATGAGCAAAAAGTTGAATTTAACAATCGAACCGCAGAAATGCAGCGAGTGGTGCTGGGCGGCCGTAACCACGGCCATTGGAAGAGTATTTGAGGACGATCAATGCCCGGCAGAGCAGTGCGCCCTCGTCAATGAGGTGGTGGTGGAGGCGGGCAAGGATTGTTGCACCGAATGCAATTGCCAGAAAGATCCTTTTGACCCATGCAACAAGCCTAAGAACCTGGCCGTGGCATTAAACCACTGCCACTTCGATCGCGACGGTCCGGCTGGAATTTCAAGCCTCAGTTTTGAGGACGTGAAAGGCGAGATCGATGATGGCCATCCCATTGCCGTGAGCATCAAGGTGGTGAACGATGCGGCGGCGATCAGTCACGCGGTCGTAATCTTTGGTTATTCGGACGACGGGAAAGTGAACGTTGCCGATCCCATGCAGGCCGGTTCGCAGCTCAGCGTTTCTCTGGCCGAGTTGGTGGCGGGAAAATCTTCACAACTGGATGGAACCTGGGAAGCGGCCTTTCGAACAAAGCGGCGTGACGAATAGCATTCCCTTTTAGATGGCTTCGGCTATGAAAAAAAACGACGATGCAAGGGTCCCAAGAAAGATGAAGCAAGCCCTGGAACGGGAGTTGCACTCGCACGTAGAAACGCACCTGCAAGCGGACCATTTCGAGCATATCAAAGTCGCACACGCTGCCGCATCGCGACTGGAGCAGGGGCGCGCGAAGCCGCGAGCCAACCGCGTTTTTGCATCCTTAAAGATTTACAGCACCGATCTCGGGCGCGTGGCCAGGGCGGGGCTGCGCGAGTTACAGCCCGGCGGATGGGTCTTGCTGGCGGAGACCGGCCCCGGCCTGTTGGCGAAAGTCGAGATACAGGAGCGGGAAAAAGACTACTCGGTCGCGCGGGTAACCACGGGCGCGGTGGCCAATGACCTTGACCGGGCGGTCCGCCAAGCGCAAAAGCCTGCGTCGTGGCGCAGGACCCAGGAACTCCGCTTCCTCAGCGTTCCGGCAATGCACATCATGGCGGTGTGGTCGCATTTTCCCAAGCACCCGCAAAGCGACACCTTTACTCCGATCTCCCTCAACTTTGCCGGCCTGCGGCAGCGGCGTACCTATTCGCGGGCGGCCACCGAAAAAGGCCTGCGTCGCCATGCCACCGACCTGATCGTGCACTGGTACGAACGCTATCAGCGCGAGACGAAGCAAAAGACAACCGAGGAAACGGGCAAAACGGGCAATTGAGTTAGAATCGCCTCCGTGACCGCACTCGCTGACGTTGCCCGAGACTTCACCCGCTACTACCAGGAAGCAGCAAAAAAGATACTCGCTCTGGTCGCTCCGCTCTCTGATGAGCAACTCTGGACGCGGCCTTATCCCTACGGGAACAGCGTCGGCCATCTGCTGCTGCACCTGACCGGCAACCTGAATTTCTATATTGGCGCGGAGATCGGCGGGACGGGATATGTGCGCAACCGTCCCCTGGAATTCACCGATCCGTCGCGCTTGCCGAAAGATGTGGTGGTCAGGAATTTTGTGAATGCCATCGCGACGGTTGCCGCCGTCGTGGAGAAGCAGTCAGAGAGCGACTGGGCTGTTCCGTTCGCCGCCAAAGGCATGGAGAACGCTGGGAACCGCTTCTACGCGTTTCTGCACTGCGCTGGACACCTTTCGCACCATACGGGGCAGATCATGTATCTGTGCAACGAGATGGAAAAGCAGAACCGGTGAATGGGTTCGCTTTGAGCAAGGTCATCAGGATCTTTAGAGTATTGTAAAAAGTTCTGTCATTGCCATTTTTACCCTCCCGTTCGCTTCAGGCCCGTTTGTTTCGATAGGGATTCTTCCCCGCGGTCGGTTTTTTTAAAAATCCTTGCTTCCTATTACCACGTTATAGGAGTCTAATGGCGAGGGTCCTATAACTTACCTATATGACTGAACAAAACCGAAAATCCGACGTCTGGCAGGGGACCATGGCCTTGATGGTGCTGAAGACCCTGGAGGCGATGGGCCCGCTGCACGGATACGGGATCGCGCGGCGCATTGAGCAGATCAGCGGCGACCGGCTCTCGCTCAACTACGGTAGCATTTATCCGGCGCTGCTGCGGCTGGAGCAGGAGCGCGCGATCGTCTCCGAATGGGGCACGTCAGAGAACAATCGCAAGGCAAAGTATTACCGGCTGACGGCCGCGGGGCGCAGGCAGCTCAAACAGGAAACCCAGGACTGGCAGGAAGCCTCAAGCATTGTGGCCCGGTTTCTGGCTGCGAAGGAATCTTTATGAAGACATTGTGGGCGCTGTGGGCGCGGGTGACGGGGTTGTTTCGCAAGAACTGGCGCGAGCGCGAGCTGGCCGCAGAGTTTGAGTCGCACCTGGAGATGCATATCGATGACAACATTCGCGCCGGCATGAGCCCGGAGCAGGCGAGGCGCGAGGCGCTGGTCAAGTTCGGCGGCGTGGAGGCAGCGAAAGAATCCGTGCGCGAAACTTCACGGCTGGTGTGGCTTGAAACGGCCGCGCGCGATGTGCGCTACACCCTGCGCGGGCTGCGCCTGAACCCGGGCTTCGCCACCACGGCGGTGCTCTCCCTGGCGCTGGGCATCGGCGCCAGCGTGGCCATTTATACGGTCGCGGACAATCTGCTGCTGCGCCCCCTTCCTTATCCGGAAGCGCAGCAACTGATCATGCTGTATGAGACCAACCCTTATCGGAACTTCAAGCACAACGTGATCTCGCCGGCCAATTACTTTGACTGGAAAGCGCAGAGCTCCAGATTCAGCGCGATCGCCGGGTTCTTTGATTACCACGTGATCCTTGGCGACGGCAAGCGCACCGAAGAGGTGGACGCGCAGGCCGTAAGCGGAGAGCTGCTGCCCGCGCTCCGCGTGCAGCCGGTCCGCGGGCGCGTGTTCACCATGCAGGAAGACAAAGACGACGCGCACGTGGCGGTGATCAGCTATCGCCTGTGGCAGAGCTGGTTTGGCGGTGATGATGCGGTGATCGGGCGCCAGTTGCAGGTGAATTCGCGGCCATTCACGGTGATCGGCGTGCTTCCGTCTGATTTTTATTTCAATACGCGCTCCAGCGATATCTGGCTGACATTGGGATTGAACCCGGCGGAGAACCTGCGCAAGACGCAAGGCCGCTGGATGTGGGCGGCGGCGCGGTTGAAGCCCGGCGTTTCCCTGAGCCAGGCGCGCGCGGAGATGAACGGAATAGCCCAGCGGCTGGAAATCTCCTATCCGGAGTTCGATAAAGGCTGGGGCGTTGACGTTGTGCCGCTGCGCGATTCCTTTGTGGGCGAGGTGAAAACCTCGCTTTTGGTGCTCCTGGGCGCGGTGACTTTGCTGCTGTGCGTGGCCTGCGCCAACGTGGCCAACCTGCTGCTGGCCCGCTACAGCGCCCGCCGGAGGGAGATGGCGGTGCGTGGCGCGCTGGGCGCTGCCCGCGGCCGGCTCATACGCCAGTTGCTCACGGAAAGCATGACTCTGGGGCTGGCGGGCGGTGTGCTTGGGATCACGCTGGCGTACTTCGCAGTCTCAGGACTGGTGGCGCTGGCGCCGCGCGAACTCACGCGCTCGGTGCAGATTACGTTTGACCTGCGCATTATTGCGTTTGCTTTTCTTCTCTCCGTGCTCACCAGCATCGTCTTCGGCCTTGCCCCCTCGCTGATGGCTTCGCATGCCGACCTGAACCGCGCCCTGCATGAAGACAGCCGCCAGAGCACGGGCGGCGGCAATCGCATGCGGCGCTGGCTGGTGGCGCTGGAGGTTGCATGTTCCGTCGCGTTGATGGCCGGAGCAGGCCTGTTGTTCCGTAGCGTGGCGGGACTGCAGAGCGTTGATCCGGGGCTGGACGCGCATAACGTCCTGACATTTCGCGTGTCGCTGCCAAGGCAGCGCTACGGCGACACGCAAAAACGGCTTGCGTTTTTTGCGAGCGCCACGGACCGGATGGGCCAATTGCCCGGCGTGCGCTCCGCCAGCGCAATCAGCTATCTGCCCTTCAACGGCCTTGCGGCTGGAACAGACGTGCAGATCGGCGGGCGTCCACCAGCCAAACCGGGAGAAGAGTTGGTTGCAAGCATTCGCACCGTGCTTCCGGGATACTTCCACACGATGGGCATTCCGCTGCAACGCGGAAGCGATTTCACCGCCGCCGACAACGTGGCGACAACACCGCACCGCTTCATTGTGAATGAAACGTTTGTGCAGAAGTATCTCCGCGGCGAGGAGCCCATTGGCAAGCAGATCAGCGCCTCGATGAACAAAGAGAATCCGCTTGGTGAAATCGTGGGCGTGGTGGGCGACGTAAAAGAAGGAACGCTGGATAAAGAGCCCGCGCCGACGGTGTATTACATCCACTCACACCTCGACTACGGCGAGATGGTGTTCGTGCTACGGGCGGAACACGATCCTCTGGCGCTGGGCGCGCCGGCGCGCAAAGTCATCCAAGAGCTTGACCCCGAACTTCCGGTATCGCAGGTCCGCACCATGGAGACCGTGGTGCGCCAGACCTTTGCCCGCCAGCAGTTCAGCGCGGTGCTGCTGGGAGGCTTCTCATTGGCTTCACTGTTGCTTGCGGCGATTGGAATCTACGGGCTGCTGGCTTACTCGGTCACGCAGCGGACGCGGGAGATCGGAGTGCGTGTGGCTCTTGGGGCCGAACCGGCAAGCATTATTCGCATGGTAGTTGCCAGCGGAGCGCGCATGGTCATCACCGGCGCAGCCGCTGGACTGGCGGCGGCCCTGGCGCTTTCCGGCCTGATGAAGAGCCTGCTGTTTGGCATTGGACCGCGCGATCCGCTCACGTTTATCGTCGCGCCTGCGATCTTTGTGGCCATAGCACTGGTTGCAGCTTACGTGCCGGCACGACGCGCCTCGAGGGTGTCGCCGATGGAGGCGTTGCGGACGGAGTAAGACGAAGTTTGGCCGCGAATTGCGCGAATAAACGCGAATTTCCTTGAACGATTCAGTTACCGCAGCGTTCCCATCAGGGTGCAGGTCCATACACGCCATCTCATCACAGGCAACCAGGTTCTCTGATTCATCCTCTTACAAGTCGTGCGAAGTTGACTACGTCCGCCGCCACAGACCGCAAGCCGATCCAGTCAGCCCCGAGCTTCTTTGCGCGGCTAAAACTTCCTCAAACGCACCTCGTCGCACATAGGACCCCATGAAAATTGCTCAGTCGCAAGCGCCTTGAAGGAGGCAGTCCATGAAGTCGCTAGTATTCAGCGCTCTGTTGTTCTTTGCCGTATTCGCATCCGGGCAAGCCATCACCAACCATGACGTTGTGCATCAGGATGGGGCAATGGCAGAAGTGATCCTTGACCAGAGTGGATCATCCGTGATTTTGAATGTTTCGCGCCAAGCAGCCGATCCAGGCGGCAACGTTCAAACATTCCTTTTGTATAACGCTTTTACTTCCATGCCTGATGGCGGTTTCACTGACACGATTGCCAGCGGCTTTATTCCAAGCGACACATTTCGCGGTGACAGCGCGGCCCACCTGACGCTCAACGTGGATACGAGCCGGGTGTCTGCTTTCTCCGTGACCACTTGCACGTTCATTTTCTTTCCCCAGTTTACGGAGACCTGCGCTCCGGGCGTCCTGGGAGTGATCCAACTTGACTGGACGCAAAGCCATAATTCAACCACCCACACAGTCACTATCCAACAACAAGTATTCAATCAAGCGCGCATTGAAACCCATCAAAACTCCGATACGGCGTCAGCGGTTGTGAGCGGGTCATTTCTCGGCACTGCCGTTAACGCGGGCGGTCAGGCCGGCGTGAACCATGGCTCTACGCTTGAACTGTTCCGCTTCCACTGAGAAGGAGGGCCTTTGAAAAGAGGACGAGCCGGACCTGCTCTGGCCTTTCCCGGCCTCCACAACCGCAGACCGGATACACAGCAACAGCAAGACTCATTCTTCCGGCGGCGAGCGTTTGTCGGCCAGGTTTTCCAACTGCCGCCGCCAATCCAGTTCTTCCACAAACGCGGCTGACTGGCGCCAGCCGGGTTTGACCTTGACGAACAGCTCCAGGTAGACCTTCTTGTTGAAGCGACGCTCCAGTTCCATGCGCGCGGAGGTGCCCATCTGTTTGAGCTTCAATCCGCCCTTGCCGATGAGGATGGCCTTCTGGCTGTCGCGTTCACAAAAAATCGCGGCGGCAATGCGCAGCAGCTTGGGCAGATCCTCAAAACGCTCAACGATGACCGCGGTGGCGTAGGGAACTTCTTTTCCCGTCTGGAGCAAAACTTTTTCGCGGATGATCTCTGAAGCCAGGAAGCGCTCGGGTTGGTCGGTCAACTGGTCTTCGGGGAAATAAGGCGGGCTCGACGGAAGGGCGCGAACGACCTTATCCAACAGCACATCGAGTCCTTCGCCTTTCATGGCCGAGATGGGAATGACCTCTTGAAACGCGTGCAGCTTGCGGTAACGCTCGATCAGCGGCAGCAGCTTTTCTTTGTGCAGCTTGTCAACTTTGTTCAGCAGCAGAAAGACGGGCGCGCCGGAGCGTTTCACCAGCTCCAGCACCTGCTCATCGGCAGGGCCGAATCTCTCGAGGGCGTCCACCAGCAGCAGGACGAGGTCGCGACTTTCAAGCGCAGCATGGATTTCCTGCATCATTTTGCGGTTCAGCCGGCTATCTGGTTTGTGCACGCCGGGCGTATCGATGAAGACGATCTGTCCGGCAGGCCGGCCGCGCTGAGCTTTGACATTGAGAATGCCCTGAATATTCATGCGCGTGGTCTGGGGCTTTTCCGTGACGATGGCAATCTTCTCGCCGATCAGCGCGTTGAGCAGAGTGCTTTTGCCGGCATTGGGCCGGCCGATGATGGAAACGAAGCCCGCGCGGTGCGCCATCAGGCCTGGACCTGCCGGGGAGAAGAATCGGCCTTCTTCGGCTGCGACCGGCAAACCCTTACCTTCTCGATTTTGCGGTCGGTGGATTCAAGGATTTCAAAACGCAGACCTTCATCTTCAATGACCTCGCCGGGCTGGGGAATGCGGCCGGCAATCGCGCTGACCAGTCCGCCGACGGTGGTGGTATCGCGCCCTTCCAGACGCACGTCAAAGAGGTCCTGCAACCGTCCGACATCGACCGTGCCTTGCATCACATAAGCGCCCTCGCCTTCGCGGACGATATCGTGTGAAAGCTCGTGTTCGTCGCGGATTTCGCCCACAATCTCTTCGACCAGGTCTTCCAGAGTCACCAAGCCGGCGACCGCTCCATATTCATCAATCACAATCGCCATGTGGGTGTTGTCTTTCTGCATTTCCCGCAAGAGCTGAGAGGTCATCTTGGTCTCTGGAACAAAAAGCACCGGGCGCAGCAGCCTGGCCACGGTGGTAGTGCGCGCCTGGTCGTCCGGGAGTTGGATGAGATCATGCGCCAGCACCATGCCCTGGATGTGATCAATGCTGGTGGAATACACGGGCACGCGCGAATGCGGCTTATCGCGGAGAAGAGTGGTGAATTCCTCGATGGTGGTGGTGGCGGGCACGGCGAAGATGTTGGGGCGGGGCGTCATCACCTCGCGCACTGTTTTGTCGCCGAACTCCACCACCGATTGAATGAGCTGCCGGTCGCTCTCCTGCAAGATGCCTTCTTCTTCCGCGGCTTCGATCAGGGCATCCACGGCCTCGGAGGGGTGCTCCATCTCTTCCGGTTCGTGCGGCTCAGCCAGAGCGGCCACGGACAGCCCGAAGCCCAGTGTGACGGTGATGGGCAGCATGAGGTAAATCAGCCCGAGCAAGAGGGGCACGAAGTGGACCAGCCATTCGCCGCGCGTGCGGGTGAAAAGCATGTAAGGTAGCAGCCGGTTGCAAAGAATGATGACCAGGATGATACCGATGATGGCCTGAACAATCTCCGGCCAGGTCCATCGGGTGTCGCGGAAGACGAGATAGCCGATAAGAAAAGCGATGGTCGCGGTGATCAGTTGCGCCAGGACCGCGAAAGTAAGGTTCGCCCGCTGGCTGGCCCGAAGCAGCCTGGGCTCCACAAGGTTCTCAAAGGCCTCGATATTTTCCTGAAACTCACGGCTCAGGAATTTGCCGGTCTCGGTGTAGAGTCGGTCGACATAAGAGACCAGAACCAGAAGCGCGCAAAGAAACAGGGCAACCGTATAAAGCGCCAGTAGAGTCATCGCGGGCTCCTGAGACTGACGGGCTTCTTTCTGCGGGCATTGATTTTGCGCGGCTTCGTTGTGCGCGCTTTGGGTTTGCGGCGCTCTCGGTTGGCGCGGGATATGACAGCGGACGTCGCCAGAGCAGGTGCGTGCGTGCGGTCGATCAGAGAGGCCGGTAGCCTGAGCTGAGAGCGGAGGCGGGCTTCCGCACGGGCCATCCGACCGTTGTCAGACTCGTGGTCATAACCGGCCAGGTGCAGCATGCCATGCAATACCAGGACCTTCAATTCCTCCGCTGCGCCATGGCCGAAGCGGGCGGCGTTGTCGCGGGCGATGTCGGCGGAAATAGCGATGTCGCCTCCCGCGGGACGCGGGAAGGAGAGCACGTCGGTCGGCTTGTCTTTGCGGCGAAAGCGGCGGTTGAGCTCCCGGAGACGCTTGTTGCCCGAGATCAGGACACCCACCTCACCGGAAATCTTCGCCAACTTTTGCGCCTGCCGGGCGAAGCGCCGGATTTCCGCCGCGCTCACGCCCTCGACCGCAGTTTCAAAAATGACCATCAGCGTTTCCCGAAAACAAATCGGGAGGGCCTGCACTGCCCTCCCGCAAGAAATTTTACTAGATTTCTATTGTTGCAGAGGGGGCTCGTTGGTCCCTTGCTCCTCCTGCACCTCACGCGGCAGTTCCAGCGACATCTGCTGGTTGCGCGACCTTTCGTCATAAGCGCGGACGATGCGTTGCACCAGGCAATGGCGCACCACGTCCTCCTCGGTGAAGAAATTGAAGAAGAGCCCTTCCACGGGCTTGAGCACATCCATGGCCTCAAGCAGGCCGCTGCGGCGGGCGTTGGGCAGGTCAATCTGCGTGATGTCGCCGGTGATGACCGCCTTGGAATTGAAGCCCATGCGGGTCACGAACATCTTCATCTGTTCAGGCGTCGTGTTCTGGGCCTCGTCCAGGATGATGAAAGAATCATTCAGCGTGCGGCCGCGCATGAAAGCGATGGGCGCGATCTCAATGATGTTTTTCTCCAGGAAGCGGTCCACGCGCTCCGGGTCCATCAGGTCGTAGAGCGCGTCATACAGCGGGCGCAGATAGGGATCGACTTTTTCCTGCAACGTTCCCGGCAAAAAGCCCAGACGCTCGCCGGCTTCCACGGCCGGGCGGGCAAGAACAATGCGGTTCACGCGCTTGGCATTCAGCGCGGAAACGGCCATGGCTACAGCCAGATAAGTCTTGCCGGTGCCGGCCGGTCCGATACCGAAGACCATGTCATATTTTTCAATGGCGTCAATGTAGCGGCGCTGGTTCATGCTCTTGGGCTGCACCTGGCGCTTGCCAAACGACCGCTGCTTGCCCGCTTCGGCCAGCCCGCGCAGGGAAGCGGTGCCATCAGCCACCACCACGCGCAGCATCGAGCCCAGATCGGAGTCGGTAAATTCCTGGCCGGTGCTGCCCAGGTAATCGAAGTCGGTAAAGATCTGCTCAACGCGGGCCACGTCCCGGGCGGCGCCCTCAAGCTGCACGGAATCCGACTTCAATTCGATATTGACGTTTAGCCCGCTCTCCATCACCTGCAGGTTCTCGTCGCGGATACCGAAAAGCGTCTGGATATTGGGGACGATTTCAATGTTCTTTTTCATTCAGTTTTTGCCGTTACTTCCCGTTATCGATTCTCTGAATCACCGATTTCTAAATTACTGTTGCTGCTTGCGCACCAATACGCCGCGCTCCGTGCCGATCAGCACAGAGAACATAAAATTGCTTTGTGCATGGAATAGCAGGATAGCTGGCCCACCGAAACGCGGAGGTAATACCATTGGCCTGAGAGTACCCCCGATATTGGCCCCAAGTCAACAAAGTTCAGGCGGCTTTTACGCCACATTAACATTAGATGCCGGGAAGCAGACGCACGATTGTCGATTCACCCCAACAAGCTGGGATTGCGCCGTTCCACATCCTTGATTCCCCCCCGCTCACTGCGCTCTGGGCCGCCGCATTGACCAGACCAGCTAACCCCAAGTAAAATAGGATCTTCGGCTAATCCTCCGAAAAAACTTTCTTTGATAGGAACCAAGCAGGCACAATGGCAAATCATTTTTCTGCGCTGAAGCGCGCGCGCCAAACCACCAAACGCACGGAAAACAACCGTTCCAATACATCGCGCCTGCGCACCGCGCTGCGCAATCTCCGCAAGACCCTGGAGTCGGGCAACGCCAAAGAGGCCAAAGCCGCTTTCGGCAGCACCGTGTCGATGATCGATAAAGCCGTAAAGAACGGCGTGATCCACAGAAACACCGGCGCGCGCTATAAATCCCGCCTGAGCGCCAGAGTGGCCGCGGTAAAGTAAGGTCCTGGATTTTGAGAGAGCCCCGGCTGCGGCCGGGGTTTTGCTTTGTGTGTGGTTCTTCTGTAATTCCCGACCTGAGTTGGCGAAGGGAGGGAAACTCCATCATCATCCATCACGTTTCGGTTTGATTCGCGGTCCAGGCTGCTCACTTTGCCTTGGATTGCACGCCTGCCTTGGCCTCAGCGATGGCAACGGTCTTTTCGATCGCAGCCGGCGCATACAGCTTGTGGAGATAGCGATCGAATTTGTGGAAGACAGGCTCACCCATGCCGGCTCGCAACTGTGCGATGTCGGCAAGCAGGCTGCGCCTTGACTCCGCCTGTCTGCGTTGTAACTCCGCCAGCCGCGCCTCCCCGACGCCGGATATTGAGCCAGGCATCGGTTGGGCGGGCATCGCTGTCCCGGCCGGGACGTTGTTTGCATTGCTCGACCTACCCGACCGCAGAGCTCTTAGTTGGGCGAGCAGCGCAGGCGCGTCCGGGATGGGGTTTGGATTGCCCGGCTGCGGAGATCCAGCCGAAACAGCTCCTGGCGCTCCGGCTTCATATTGGGCCTCGGCCAATCTGTCATTTGGATTCACCGGCTGCGGAGTTCCAACTTGAAGAGCTCCAGGCACTCCGGCTTCAAATCGGGCTTCGGCCTGGCTGTAATCCAATGCTATTTTTGCCAGCAATGCGCGTTCATTTTTTCCGAGCCCGGCGGCACGCAGCTCTTCCTGCCGCCTGGCCGCCTCCTTCTTCGCGGCCAGATTATTGAGCGCCAGCTGGTCGAGCGAAACAAGGTAAAGGAAAAAATGCCCGTAGAGCGCTTCATCGGGAATAGGAACGGCCACCATGCGGCCGGGAGACGCGTGGTAGACCTTGCGCACAAAGCCGTCCATACGGGCAAAGGAAGCGGCGCCCAGCCTGGAGCGCAGCTGCTCGATGCCTGCATTCAATGCGGCTGTCTCCTGCATTCGCAGTTCACGCAAGCCGGGCAATGGCGGCGCGTAGATCAACCACCCCATGGGATACCCCTGCAGGCTGGTGAGAAGGAGCGTTTCGCTTTTCGCGAACAGGACCGAGAGTTGCTGGTTGCAGGCAGCCGAGACTTCCTTAAGGACCGCTATCTCGGCATCGCTCAGTCCCCCGACCCGGGGGCCGTGGTATTCCTCGGTTTGTCCTTCATGCCAAAGCACGGGCTCATGCAACGCCGGATCGCCCATGTAGCCGATGTCCCGGAAAAACGCGCGGTAAACCAAGTGGTCCGGCACGGGGCCGCCAAATGTCTGGCGCCACCCCATCCAGACCTTTCCGTCCGGAGTAATAGCCAACGGAGCGACGGCGGCCGCCTTTGGCGGTGCCTCCAGCGGTGCAGGAGTTGACGGCGTGACTGGCTCGGATGGCGCGAGCGGCGCGGCCGCTCTCACCGGCAGTGGCGACGGAGCAGGTCGCGCCTTCGGCACATGGGTAGCCTCTACCGCCTCCATATCTTCCGCCTCCAACTCGCTCTGATCGGCCGCGTCGTCTGCATTCAGGTCGAGCCCCTCGCCGTCAAACGATGCCGTATAGATCACCGGCAAGTCCGCTGGGCATTCCAGCGAGGCGTTCTGTGCCGCGGCCGGCGGTTTTGGTTTCATAGCTTGCGTGGCGCAGCCGTTGCAGCCATAGGTTGCCAGTTCCTGTTGCGTCGTTTGCCACCATTGCGCCAGTGACGGCTTACCCGGAGCCATGCCATGCGCGAACCGATCCATGCTTTCCGCCACGAATCGTCTCTCGCCGGCTGCCGACTTTTTCATGAAACGGGCAAACGGCTGCATGCAGTCTGCCAGTGCGGGAAACCACAACCTGAAAGTGCGGACCATAGCCGGGTCCAGATTCACCGATAGCGAGGCCAGCTTCATGCGGATCTGCGTGGTCTTCCGCGCATCATCCTCGCTGCCGGCGATGATGGGAACCACAGCGGCGACCAGGCGGTCGTATTCCGCCTGCCGCCCGATCTGGCTGGCCACCAGGAAAGCCGCGGCCCGATCTTCTCCTTCATAAGATTCATCGTTGAAAATTGCAGCTTCAGCCACCACTGCGCCGGTGTTCGCAGTGGAGATGGCAAAGCTCCACTCCACCAATCCACCCGCTTTGATAGCAGGCGTGCCATTGGTCGCCAGCGTGACAAGGCGTCCGCACTGGCCGGCACACTCGTAGCGGCCATCCACCTTCTGAACGCCGCTGGGAACCATGCGCATGGCAAAGGCGGTAACTGCATGGCTGGAGCTGTTGGCCAACTGAAAGTAATAGGAATTCCCTTGCTGTCTGGTGAAGGTGACGGCCAGGGACGGCGCATAGCTCTCCGTCTGTACCGGCGAAGCCGCATTTTGGGCCACCGCCGCCGAGATCAACAGGCACACCGTAATCATCAGTTTCATATGGCTATCGAGTCGAATTGTTTTAGCGATATCAGACCATGAAGTGTATTGGACGAACAAGCCTAGTTTTGCAAACCCAAAGTCTTATAGACCCCAGTCTCATTGATCTGGTTCCCCGGAAAGTAAGGCGATGCCAGCAGGGAACCAGCCGCCACTATCGATAAGAACACGACGGTGGCGAACAGGTGCGGGCGTCCGCCCAGCGTGTTTTCAAAACCGGTAGTGCACCCCCGTGCTGAATTGAAAATGATTGCTGCCGAAGTTGCGTTGCGTGAAAGGCAGTCCAACCGGTACTCCCACGCCAATGAAGTTGAAGGTCGGGCCCTTTTCCTGAAACACCAGCGTGTCGCCCATGTCCCACCGGAAGGCCCAATGCCGCGCCGGATAGTATTCCGCCACGCCGCCCAGGTCGAGCGCGCGCTGCGTGAGCCGGCCAAAACGGAGAGAGGATACAGTGCCAATTGGTATGCCGAGAGGTCCCGGGGTAATGACAACGGTCTCCTCTCGCAGAGCATTGTCAAAGGTAAGGAATCCGGGCCGGACCTTGGCAAAGAGACCAAAGCGCTCCGTGTGCTTCCCCACTTTGGCCCCCAGGAAGACGGTCATAGCATTGTGGCCGATCGTGTTCTTGGGAAACCAGGTATAGGAGCCATCCAGGGCAAAGTAGCGTCCAAAGTTGATGTCGCCTTCCACGCTTGGTCCAAAGCCAGCCCTGTGGAAGTGTAACGTGGTAAAGCTGCCGCCGAGTTCAAAGCGTCCGGGGGAATCCTGCGCCCCGGCCAAAGCCGGAAGGAGGAAGGTTGAAGCGAAAAGAGCAAGAACTATCGCCAGCCTGATAGCTGAGGTAAGGAAATGAAAGGTTGACCTACGAAGAAGGGTAGGTTGCATTGGCAGCATTCTCCTGTTCTTAGCTAGATTGCTCCATTCCCATGTAAAGATCGGCGGCGGAGGAGAAACTTGCAAGATAAAAAATGGTTAAAAGCACGGCGGAACAGGGCCGACGTATCGTCGCGGGCTGGACTTATCCAGTCCGGGCCGGCATCGACAGAAGAAGCTGGGTTTTCAATTGTCAATTCCCATTGGTCCACGCAAACGACATAAATGTTTCCAAATTTCCGGCGCACGACGCTTGAACAGCGTAGGATGAGATCAGCTGAAGACCGTTCGACGCTGAAGATCAATTCGGTATTGAAGGTCCTTAGAACACTTGAAATCAGGAGGCCTTGCAATGCCGAAATTGAATGCACGGGAAAACACGCGCAACCGGGCGCAAGCCAAGAAACGGGAAAGAAACCGCCTGCTCAGGACGACGCATCCGGCGCCGGCCAAGACCACCGCCAAACCGGCTGCCAAAGCGAAGGCTTCTTCAGCGGCTGTCCCAGAGAAATAGCGCTTAAAAACAACGAATCCCCGGCACGCGATTTTCGTGCGCCGAGGATTCGTAAGCGCCGAGGCCACTCCAGAATTAGGAGACCTCGCGCCGCTCATAGGACTGTGTAAGGTTGCAATCGTGTATGGTCGCTCGCCCTACTTCTGTGGTGCGGCTCCCCCCTGCGAGTTCTTGACGATGGGCGTCAACTGCACCTCCGTGGCCAGTTTGTAGCTAAGCTCGGTCTCGGCCGGAATGTCCTTCTTCTTGCCGGTCAGGACCTGAGTGCCGGCTCCACCGGCGCCGCCGACGACGGCTCCAATGGCCGCGCCTTTACCGCCGCCGAGCAATGCGCCCAGGATCGCACCCACAGCAGCGCCGCCGCCAACGTATATTCCGGTGCGCTTGTTCGCGCCCAGTCCGCCGGGAGCTCCGCCGCTGGATTGTCCTGCTGCCTGCATCAGGTATGATTTGCCGTTGATGGTGACCGAGCGCAGGTCAAGGGTGGTGTCTTTGCCGTCGGACGACGGAATGGCCACCAGACGCGCGCGCGAGCCGTGCGGAATAATGATGTTTCCGGAGCTGTCGTTTACATCTTTGCTCACGGTTGCAGTGTAGCGGGCATTGTCCGCCGGCTTGGCTGGAATTGAAGTGTCGGTTCTTACTTTGATCTCGGTGCCCTGAGGCAGCGTGTTCGTCTGTTGCGCACTGACCACGGTCGCGGTCAGGAGCGTAAGCAACGTGGCAAGCAGCATTTTGCGTTTCATATAGGTCTGTCTCCCACTTACAGGGATGCCGCTGCCCGCCTGCGAGTTTGCTAGTACCTGCAACAGCGCTTCCGGCTGCTACTCTGGATGGGAATCGTAAGCGAAAAAATAGGAGCCGCGTTGCTCTTTGCAGCGTCCAATAAGCCATCATCCAGTTAGTGCAAGCCAATCATGAAACCGGGAGCACGCCTTTGGCGCGAATACTATTTACCTGTTCTGGCGGGCATCTGGCTCTGCCGGACCAGGGAACAGTTCTGGTCAGCCGCGAGGATGGCGGGAACCTGCTGGTAAACCCTCCGCGCGACGTATGGGAGCGAGGCGAACTCACTTCCGCTGAATTGACGCAGTGGTCTTTTCTGGTTGCCGCAGCGGGCCAGGCCATGTTGCGCGCGCTACCCCAGCTTGAAGGCGGGTGCGTCAACTATTGGGAGGCGGGAAACTGGGCGCTGAACTTTGCAGCCGAGCCGCGCGGACCGAAAATCGGCCCGGAGCACCGCCGCGTTCATCTGCACCTGCTGGGCCGCAGCCGCACGGCCTCCAGCCCTTCATGGCAATGGGGCGAGGCCCCGAAATTTCCTGATTTTGCCGATCGCAAGGCCTGGGCGGCGAAGCACCAGCGCCTCAGCGCCGGGGAGTGCAGGAAAATCGTGGTTGAAGTGGAAACGCTCTTGCGCTCGCGCTATGGGTTTGCGCCGGAGCAGATTTCGTCATGGGAGCGGTGCAGCGGCTGCGAATATCCCATGGTGATTGCCGCCGGGCAGCTTCAAGGCCGATGCGCCGAATGCGGCGATCAAGCCTTTGGCGTGTGCTACCTGGAATAGGGAACAGGCACGCTCTCGACGGTGATCGGCTGTTCCCGGGGTTACAATTTCCCTGTCATGCGCAAAATCGTTCTCGGTCTCGGCATCAGTCTTGACGGCTACATCGCACGCCCTGACGGCGCGGTGGATTTTCTATTCATGCCGAAGGACTACTCCATGGCGGACTTCTTTGCCTCGATTGACACAGCTATCATGGGCCGCAAAACCTATGATGTCTCAAAAGCCATGGGCGGTGGCGGCGGAAGTTTCGGAGCCAAGATCAAGAGCTATGTGTTTTCGCGGACGCTTCCGCCGGGCGAGCGCGAAGGCATGACCTTTGTAAACTTGTCGCCGTCCGCGCTGGTAGAGCAGATCCGTCAGCACAAAGGCAAGGACATCTGGCTGATGGGCGGCGGCGAACTTGGCCGCGATTTCCTGAAAGCCGACCTGGTGGATGAACTCTATCTCGGCGTTGTTCCGGTCCTGCTCGGCGAAGGCATCCCGCTTTTCCCTAGCGGGTTCCCTCAGCGCAATTTCGAACTGATCGAAAACAAGACTTTTTCCAAAGGGCTGATCGCGCTCAAATACAAGCGCGTGCGCAGCAAAGGCAAGAAAAAATCCTGATCCTGGCTCTGGTCGCTCATTGTTTACAATGTCCCTCCATGACCAATCAGCCGACCTTGTCCTCCACGCCTGACGGTAACTTTGCTGCCGCGCTCAATGCTTCGACGGCCGGCTGGAGCGCTGCCATGGGCATTCACTTCGTCCGCGCCACGTCCGATGAGGTGGTCGCCGAGTTGGAGATCGGGCCGCGGCACCATCAGCCTTATGGCATCGTCCATGGCGGCGTGCACTCCGGACTGATTGAAACCGTCGCGTCTGTCGGCGCGGCGCTGGCAGCCATGCCACGCAACCAGTCCGTGGTTGGCCTGGAGAATCACACCTCGTTCCTGAACGCAGTGCGAGAAGGGAAGCTGCGCGCCACGGCGCGACCTCTCACCCGCGGCCGGCGCACGCAGGTATGGGAAGCTACGGTGACGGATGCCGAAGGCCGCGTCGTCGCCAGCGGGCGAGTGCGTTTTCTTGCGCTTGAATCCGGGGCCGCTTTGGCTGGCGAGACCGTTAAAGTGAAGCGCTCCAGCAGGCCATAACCGGCCCCAATCGGGATCACATCCAACCTGTGACCGCTGTCACAGCGTGCCTGCCCATATTCCAGCTAGATTTGCCTTCACGGAGGCACTATGAGCAGCGCAGTACTGGAAAGAGTTGTTGAACAGCCCCAAAAGCTGGACCTGGTTCTGGTAAGTCCGGCCGCTAAAGTTGCCGAGAAAGAACTGTCGGACCCGCATCCGCTTCTTCCTGTATTCGTTGCCGGGGCCATCTCCCTCGTGCTGGCTGGGATGTTCGTCGGCTCCATCCTGGCGTGGATCGCGTTGCGGCACTCCGGGGTCATGGCGCCGTAAGTCATTTCCTGTCCTGCGCATCTCAATTCGATCGCAAAGGTCCTTGGATTCTCAGGCCCGCATATTGTCTGCCCTGCTCTGCCTGCACACAATAATGTCTAGCGCTTTGTCGGCCCCATCGCCCAAGCTTCCAGCTGCCCGATCTGCCGCATCAGCTGTATCTGGGCGCGGTCCAGTTCAAAGCTGGAGTTGAGATACGCGGTGTAACGTTCGTGCTCTACCACCCGCGCGTTCTGTTCGTCTTTGATGCTTGCGGCCCCGCTCTCAATCCTTGCCTGCGTGGACTCAATATCGGATTGGGCCAGTTGGTGCTCCAGTTGGGCTACTTCACGCGCCGCGGCCAGTTGCTGCACGGAGCGTTGCAGTTTCAGCGTCTCCGTGCTCACCTGTTCTTTTACGTTCTGCGCCTCTTTCTTGGACTTGGCCGCATCGGCTTTCGCCACTTCGGCCGCCGCGCGTTGCACCGGGTTGAAAAAAGGGAAACGGATGGCCACGCCGGCGGTGATGTTGTTGCGCTGGAACTTCAGAAAAAACTGGTCATAGTTGTTGAAGCGCGACAGCAACGCATACTGCCCGACATAGTCGATGGATGGGTACAGCTGCTTTCGTTCGGCCTCGGCGCGGAAATGCTTGGCCTGGGCCACGTCCTCCGCCAACTTGACCTGGGGGTTGTTTTTAAGCGCTTCGGCCGGCAGATCCTGGTCCTGGGGCACGCCCGGCATCTCCGGGATGGTTTCAGTAGAAGTTCGAATGGAAGCTGCCGGAAGCCCCGTAAGCTGCGACAGGCGCATCCGTAGCTGGTCAGCTGCGGCTTGCGTCTGCGCGATGTCCAGCCGGGTGCGCGCGCCGGCAAGTTTGGCTCGTGTAGCGTCCACTTGGCTATCCAGGCCCGCCTGTATGCGCTGCGCGACAATGCTCTGAAATTTCTCTGCCGCCTGCTGCTGTTCCTTCTGAATCGAAAGCGACGACTCCAGCAGGTCGAGCTGCACGTAGTCGAGCGCGGTCTCCATGATCAATTCGTTGCGACGGTCGGCATTCTGTGCGGTTGTAGCTGCAGCGTCGCTCTTTGCCGCTTTGAGGTAGTTTTGCTGCGCCAGGTTGAGCAGCGCTCCCTGAAAATTCACGTTGAACAACGCCGGCGCGGCGCCCTCCAGGCTGAGTGGAAACCCGTAGGAAGCGCCCAGGCCCGAACCGAGCACGGTCTGCGGCAGGTAAACGTCGCGCACCTGCTTGACCGCGGCGTGCGCGCGCTGCTGGTCAGCCTGGGACAGGCCCGTGGTTGTGCTGTTCTTGAGCGCCAGTTCAATGGCAGTGCGGAAGGCCAGCGGCTTGTCTTTTCCTGTAGCCGGGTCTTGCGCGAGCAGAGTTGCCGGAAGCGCCACGATCCAGGCTGCAACCACGATGATACGGGCATGCAATTTCATTTTTTCACCTGCGCGATATGGTGTGGATGGTTGGAAAGACGTGATTCTATCGGGAAACGCGGGCCAGCGCATCCCGCGCCGGCTTGTACTGCGAGGCCAGGTCCAAGGCCGCCCGGAACTCGGCTGCGGCCTCCTTTTTTTTGCCTTGTTTTTCCAGCAAAACTCCCAGCAGATAATGCGCCTGAAAGGCCGGCCCGTCTTCAGACGGATCTTCCTGAGAGAGATAATGGCGCAACATTTCCGCCACGCCCCCGAAATTCCGGCCGGAATGCAGCAGGAGTGCGGCCGCGTCAAATTCCGCCGCGTCGCCCGGACGGGCCACGGTCACCGATTGATTGACTGCGTTCTCCATTTCAGAGAGCCGCCCCGTGCGCCGGTAATAATGCGCCAGCTCCACCCAGTAGTGAGCCGGTGCGCTGCTGGCGGCAACCGCTTTCTTGTACTCGGCTTCCGCGCGACCGCTGCCCTGTTTTTCTTCCACGCGGGCGTAGATATAGCTGGCCAGGGCGGGATCATGCTTGGCTACCATCTCGCCCTGTTGCCGGGCCTTGTTCTTATCGCCGCCCAGAAAGCCGGGAGCTTCCAGGTAAAACTCGCTGAGGTCGGACCGGGCCATCAGATTGTTGGCGTCCAGGGTAACGGCGCGTTCGAATTCCGTCCTCACTTTGCGTGCCAGGCCGAAAGCGGTGAATGGGCTGGCATCTTCCGCCTTCCGCCCCATAGCACGGCCCAGCCAGAGATGGTAGGAGCTGTTTTGCGGGTCCAGCGCGACCGCCTTCTCCGCCATGCGCACGGAGTTGTCCCACATTTCCAGCTGGTAGTAAACGCGGCAGAGCAGGTGGTATGCCCGCGCATCTTTGGGGTCCTGCTCGATGGTCGCATTCAGCGCGTGCAGCGCTTCGTCCGCCTTGCCCGCTTTGAGCAGCGCCACCGGATCGGTGTCCGCCACGGCGGCCGCGGCAAACGCCAGGAAAAACAAAACTAGAGACCGGAGATGGGCCTTCAACGCTCAACCACCTTCACATCCATTCCGTTGCGCAAGGGCTGCGCGTTGATAGCGCCCAGCGCGATCACAGCCCCTTCCGGAATTCCTTGTATCACTTCCACGCGTGTGAGGCTGGAAAGGCCTGTCTGCACCTCCTGCGCCTGGATCTTGTCGTCGACGATCTTGTAAAGATAGCGCTTGCCGTCAAAATCATGCACGGCTTCGCGCGAAACCGTGAGCGCGCCATTATGCCGCGCGGCTATGATGCTTACGTTCACGTTCACATTGGGCAGCAGCTTGCGGTCTGAGTTGTCGATTTCAGAAGTGATTTCGCCCACGGTGCGTGTTCCCACCATGGTCACCGACGTGGGGACGCGGGTGAGCGTTCCCTCCCAGATGCGGCCCGGCGTGGCGTCCCACTTGACCTCCACCGTTTGCCCTTTCGCCAGCCGGCCGATTTCCGGTTCGTCCACAAAGGCGCGCACCCGGACTTTTTCCAGGTTTGCCACCTGCACCAGCAAATCTCCGCCGTTCACGTAAGCGCCGCGCTTTACCGGGAGCTGGTACACCGTTCCGGCAAAGGGCGCGGTCACGTTGGAATGGTGAAGCAGTTCCTGCGCCGCGGCGTAAGCGGCGCGCGCTTCGGCCGCCGAGGCTTCGACCTTGGCGACCTCGGGCGAGGAGAAACGCCCGTTCAATTTTGCTTGCAGCAGCTGGACATCCGCCTCGGCCTTCTTTACGCGGTTCTCCGCCGCCTCAACTTCCGCCGGCGACGCGGCCCCGTTCTGGCGCAGTTTCTGGATGGCTTGCAGGTTACGCTGCGCGTCGTCGCGCTCTGCCTGGGCTTTGGTTAAATCCGAGCGGGTGGTCAGGACCTCTTCCTGCGTGCCGCCGGTCTTGATGGCGTGCAGCGCTGCTTCCGCCGAACGCAGCTGCGCCAGCGCGCGGGCGGCCTGGGAGCGGGCCTCGGCATCGTCCAGTTGCACCAGCAACTGGCCGGTCTTCACCCGATCGCCTTCCGCCACCAGCACTTTGTTTACTATGGCGGGTGCAGGGGCATGCGCCTCAAAGCTGCTGATCGGCTCAATCTTGCCGTTGGTGGAGATCACGCTGGCAATCTCCTGGCGCACCACTTTTTCCGCGCGCACGGACGTGCCCGCGCGGCGGCGGTTGATTCCGGTGAAGAGCAGCACCGCGGCTACCACCAGCACCACCACAACCACCAATCGCTTGCGGTCTCGGCCGTTATTTTGGCTTTGTTTTGCCATTCGTCCAACGATTCAAGATCAAGGGTCGAAGATCATCGATCAAACTTTCAAGTATATCCAAGCCCGCTATACCGGCGCAGAAATCCGTTGGCAAGCCTGCGTCCTGGGGGGACCAAAAGAGCCACGGGGATTCGTCTTTACCGTGATTCTATCTTAGATGATCCACCCGCTCCGCGGTTACGCCGGGAAATGCCATTGTTACAATAGGGCCGATGTCACATCGTACAGGCTATACCGAAGACCACGCAAAATCCGGGCTGGACCACGCTTTCCCTGAAATCGATACCTGGCCCAACCAGTTTCCGGCTTATGAAATCGTGGTGGACGTGCCGGAATTCACCTCTGTCTGTCCAAAAACAGGGCTGCCCGACTTCGGCGTGCTGGAAATCCGTTACATGCCCGGCAAGCTCTGCCTGGAACTGAAGTCGCTCAAGGAGTATCTGCTGCATTATCGCAACCTGGGCATCTTTCAGGAGAACATCGTGAACCGCGTGCTGGAAGACGTGGTGCGCGCCGCCCGGCCCAAGTGGGCGGTGGTGAAGGGCGTGTTCCGTCCGCGAGGCGGAATCGGCACGACGGTGGAAGCGCGCTGGCCCAGGCCGAAGAAGTAGGCAGTCTCTGATCCAGAAAGGAAAGACACATGAACGTCGCACGACTCCTCTTCGCGCTGCTGCTCACACTCCCTGCGATGGCCCAACAGCCGACGGTGGCCGCCGAGATCAGTTTTGAACGAGTCGCCCGCGCCAGCAAGGAATTTCTTCGTGACTCAGCTGAACTGCCCATGCACCTAACGATGGACTTTTTGGCTACGGGTTTGACCGGGCGCGTCCTCAAGCACAGGAAGGGGGAGTTTGATTACGATTTTCATGGATTCAACCCCCGCTCCAACAACGCAAAGATGAACCTGCGCCCTTTGTCGAAGTCCGGCCTTAAGGAAGCTGCGAGCACTGCCATGGTCGCCACGCTGCCGTCCCTACTGGTTATTTCCGGTGTGGACGACGTCAAGATGAAAGTAATTGATTCGCCCCAGCCTGATATTTTCGCGGCTGAACTTGTTCCCCGAGAGCAGAAGTGTCAACCCTTAGAGTGGGTGCGCGATACGTACGTCTTTAAGATCATTTGCACGGGTCGCGTGCGTGTGCAACTGCAAAGAGACGATCTTTCTATAAAGGCCTTTGCCTTCGATGCCGGCGGTCTGCCGGTACAGGGCAAGGTCGACTACCTGGGCGAGGCGAACATCACCGGTTTTCACGTTGACATCGACTTTCAAAAAGCGACGCTCCCCGGAGATCCCAAGCCCTTCGTTGTGCCCTGGCATGTGACCGTCAGCGTAGTCACTGACAAGGGCAAGCTGGTGATGGCCGGCGAGTTCGCGCTCAAGAAATGAGCGAACATCCGGCTATAATCCCTCCATCCATGCCGCCCAAACTCTATCCCCGCCTTTTGCTGGCGGTGCTTACCGGACTGAATATTCTCAATTACATTGACCGCAATGTTTTGTTCGCGGTGCAGTCCGACGTGAAAAGGGAATTTCTGGTAAGCGATGCCAAGATCGGCCTGCTCACCAGCGCGTTCTTTTTTACCTACATGTTTGCGGCCCCGCTGGTGGGCTGGATGGGCGACCGCTTTCCCCGCAAGAATATTGTCGTGGTTGGAATTTTTATCTGGAGCGGCTTCACCTTCCTGACCTGGTTCGTGCACAGCTACGACCAGCTGCTCTTCCGTCACGCGATCGTGGGCATTGGTGAAGCCAGTTACGCTACCATCGCGCCTACGTTGATCGCCGATTCGTTCCCGCCTTCAAAACGCGGCCGCATGCTCTCCATTTTTTTTCTGGGACTGCCGGTGGGCAGCGCCGCCGGCTATTTTGTCGGTGGATCCATAGCCCACTACTTTGGCGGTTGGCGCGTGCCTTTCATGGCCGCCGGGATTCCCGGCTTCGCTCTGGCCTTCTTGCTCTGGATGCTGCCCGAACCTCCGCGCGGCCAGCACGAAGAGCACGCGCCGGTCGAGGTTTGGACGCTGCTGCGCGGCCTGGTGCGCAACGGCGCGTTTATTACCGCAACCCTGGGCATGGCCATGTATACCTTCGCCGTCGGCGGCATGCAGGTGTGGATCCCGACGTTCCTGCAGCGGCTGCGCGGGCTTGACGTAAAAACCGCAAACATCGATTTCAGTTACATCGTGATCATCAACGGCATTGGCGCCACTCTGCTGGGCGGCTGGATTGGCGACCGCCTGCTCAAACGCTACTTCGGCGCCTACTACACGTTTTCCGGCGTGGCGATGCTGATTGCGGTGCCGTTCATGGTGGCCGCCATCTACACTCGCGGCCGGCTGATGTTCCCCGCCATTTTCGCCGCTGTATTCTTCATCTTGATCGGCACCGGCCCCACTAACGCCGCGCTGGTCAACTCCGTGAGCGCAAGCATCCGCTCCACCGCGCTGGCGGTCAATGTTTTTGTGATCCATTTACTCGGTGACGCGTTTTCCCCCACGCTGATCGGCCGGCTGTCCGACAAAACGGGTTCACTCCAGACAGCTTTCTGGGTGGCTTTTGCCGCCGCCGCGATTTCCGGCGTCATCCTGCTCCAAGGCGCCAGATTCGCACCGCGCTTCAAACTTGAACAAGCCAGGGTTGCACAGGGATGATCTGGTTCTACTGGATCACCGGGTTGCTGTTAGCGGCGGTCTGGACCATACCGGTAATCCGTGCCGCCATTTACTTTCGCCATGTGGCCGACCTCACTCTTCCGGAGCATGAACCGCCTCAGGAAGCGAAGCTTCCGCCGCTGACCATCGTGGTTCCGGCGCGCAACGAGGCTGAAACGATTGAGACGGCCATGCGCTCGCTTTTGCGCCTGAACTATCCCGATTACCAGATCGTCGCGGTGAATGACCGCTCTTCCGACGCGACGGGTGAAATCCTGGAAAAACTCGCTGCATCGGTGGAGTCCGGCGGACGTCTGCGCGTGGTGCACGTCCATCAGCTTCCAGCCCGCTGGCTCGGCAAGACCCACGCCATGTGGCTGGGGGCACAACAGGCGCCGCGCTGCAATGAAGCCGGGCGCAGTCCAGAGGAAGGTCGCCGGGGCGATGATTGGGTCCTCTTCACTGACGCTGACTGCATCTTTCATCCCGGCTGCCTCCGCCGCGCGCTGTTCTACGCAGTGCGCACCGGGGCAGAGCACCTGGCGCTCATGCCCACCGGCATCATGCATTCGCTGAGCGAGCGCACGATGATGTCATTCCCGCAGGTGGCGGCAAATCTGGCGATGCGGCCATGGAAGGTGCGCGACCCGCAGGCGCGGGATTTCGTCGGTGTGGGCGCGTTCAACCTGATCAGCCGCTCGGCCTACAATGCCGTGGGCACTTATCAGAAGATGCGCATGGCCGTGGTGGACGACCTGAAACTCGGCGAGGCCGTCAAACAGGCCGGGCTGCGGCAGGACATCGTCTATGGCAAAGATCTGGTCAGAGTCCGCTGGCTGATCGGCGCCTGGGGGATTGTGCGCAATCTGGAAAAGAACCTGTTCGCCTTATTCCGGTTTCGCATGAGCCTGGCCATCGCCGCGTGCCTGGCCGTGCTGTTGATCTGCGTATGGCCGTTTGCAGGAATTTTTCTCGCTCCAGGATGGGCCAAGGCGGCGTTTGCGGTGGCCATCCTGATGATTCTTGGCATGCACTTCATCACCGCGCGAGTCTCCACCATCTCGCCGCTCATTTTCCTGACTTTCCCTCTGGCAGCCCTGGTCTTTGTCACTGCCGTGCTGCGCTCCTCTTATGTTGCTTTGCGCGATGGCGGCATCACCTGGCGGGGAACAAAATATTCGCTGGAAGAATTGCGGAAAGAAAGTTGATCGGCGATTTTCTCTTGGCTGACGATACGCGTCTTCCGCGCTGGTTCGCAGCTAAATCCGATCTGCGCTGATCCGCGCAAATCCGCGGTAAAAACTACCGGAACAGATTCTTCAAGATGAAAATCGCGTTGGCCGGGCGCTCCGCCAGGCGGCGCATGAAGTAGGGATACCACTCGGTGCCGAAGGGGATATAGACGCGGCAGCGCCAGCCTTCTTTCACCAGTTTTTGCTGCAGGTCGCGCCGGACGCCATAGAGCATCTGGAATTCAAAGGCCGAGGCCGCGATCTTTTCCTTCTGCGCGAATTCAATGGTGGCCCGGATCATGTTCTCATCGTGGGTGGCGATGCCGTGATAAACGCCGCTTTTCAGCAGCATCTTCATGAGCTTGACGTAATTGGCATCGACGTCCGCTTTCTTCGGGAAGGCGATTTCGGGCGGCTCTTTATACGCGCCCTTGCACAGCCGTATGCGGATCTTCTCCGCCAGAAGCTGCTCCACGTCTTTTTCGCTGCGAAAGAGATACGACTGAATTACCGCGCCTACGTGCCCGGCATTTTCCGGCTGGCGGTGCAGGCGATGGACGAAGTCAAGCGTGCGCTGCGTGTAGAGCGATCCTTCCATGTCAATGCGCACAAAACTGCTGAGCCGCGCCGCGTGCTCGACCACGCCGGAGGCGATCTCATAGGCCATCGCCTCATCCACGTCCAGGCCCATGTGCGTGAGCTTCAGGCTCACGTTGGCGTTCAAGCTCTGCGACTGCATGGCGTCCAGCATCTGGTGGTAGAGTTGCGCGCTGTGACGGGCTTCGCCGGCGTTGGTAACGTTTTCACCCAGATTGTCCACGCTCACGCTCAGGCCGAGCTTGTTCATGGCCGCGGTGGCCGTGAGCGCGTCTGCAATCGTTGTTCCGGCGACAAAGCGCCGCGAAAGGCGCCGGCCAATCCACGTGCTCTCCGCCGCCGAGCGCAGAGACTTGCTCTCTGACAGGGAAATAAAGGCGGCCCTTAGCAACGGCGCTCCTGGCGTGGATGAAATGGATGCATAGAAGGGAACTTAATTTTGTAACACAAGTGAGAAGATTTGTAATTTGCGATTGTGATTGGCGATTTTTTGGCGTATAGCGGGAAGAGCAATCGCAAATCATCAATCTGTTTATCGTCCGTGCTCTTCCAGAAACTTCTCGGCTTCTATCGCGGCGGCACAGCCGGAGCCGGCAGCAGTAATGGCCTGGCGATAACGGCGGTCCTGCACGTCACCGCAGGCAAAGACGCCGGGCACGCGTGTCATCACGAAATCATGGGTCTTGAGGTAGCCGTCCTGGTCCATATCGAGCTGGCCGGCGAACATCTTGGCGTTGGGCTCGTGGCCAATGCCCAGGAACATGGCGCTGGTGGGGAAGTCCCAGACCTTGCCGGTCTTCACGTTGCGCAGCTTGAGTGCGGTTACTTCTTTTTTGCCGACATCGTGCACGTCTTCCACCGTGGTGTCGGTTAGGAATTCGATTTTCTCGTGCTTGCGGGCGCGGTCCAGCATGATCTTGGAAGCGCGGAAGTGGTCGCGCCTGTGGATGATCGTGACCTTGGTGGCAAAGCGGCTGAGGAAGAGCGCTTCTTCCATAGCGGAGTCGCCGCCGCCGATCACGGCAATGGGTTTGCCTTTGAAGAAGAAGCCGTCACAGGTAGCGCAGGAAGAAACGCCATGGCCGATCAGCTTGTGTTCGTTGGGCAGCCCGAGCCAGCGGGCTGAGGCGCCGCTGGCGATGATGAGCGTGCGCGTCTGGGCGGTCTGGCCGCCGCCAAAATCCAGCTTGAACGGCCGCTCGGTCAGGTCAGCCTTCACCAGATGTCCGCGCATGTATTCGGCCCCGAAGCGCTCTGCCTGCTTGCGCATGTTCTCAATCAGCTCCGGGCCCTGGATGCCGTCGGGGAATCCGGGAAAGTTCTCCACCAGGGTGGTGAGTGAGAGCTGGCCTCCGGGCTCGTGGCCTTCAATCACCAGCGGTTTCAGGTTGGCGCGTGCCGCATAGATCGCGGCCGTCAGGCCGGCGCAGCCGGTCCCCAGGACCACTGTATCGCGAATGGAGTTTTCCATGGCATCCATTAGATTCATGACCTTCGATTTAGTTTCAATGCTTGGTTACGGCCGGCTTTCCCTTGGGTGGCACGGCGGCCTTGGACGCCGGGTTAAGCCAGGCAATGTCAGAACGGAAGGCGTTCCGCAGTCCCAGCGCCGTGCGATATTCCGCCATGATGTCCGACGCCTGGCGAAACACCGGCTCGTAGGCGTTCTGGTCGACTTCAGGGCAGCGTGCGAGCACCGCGGCGCCTTTGTTCAATCTCTCAATCCTCACGCGGGAGGTGGGCGTATCCACCTGCAGCACGGCCAGCGGAGCCGCCGCACCCGCGGAAACACTATTCTCCATCACGACCTCAAGGAACTCCTTGGGGTCGCGCGTGCGCAGCACCAGGATTTCAACGGTGCTCGCGGAGTCCGTGCTCATGGTGTATTGCGCCGTCATCAACGGCGATTCCGGGGCAAAATCACGGCGCAGACGCACATACTTTGCGTCGGGCGCGTCCTTCAGCGTGGTGCGCCCGCGGGAAATCTCAAAGTCGGCGCTGAAAACCGGTTTGGCCTGGACCGCCGCCAGCGCCCCCTTGATGATTGCCTGTTCCTCGGCGCCCGGGGTGCAGACGTTCAGATAATTCACCTTGACTTGCGGCTTGCCTTCAGCCTGTTGCGGCGACGGCTGTTTGTCCTGCGCGACGGCGGAGGCCGCTGCCAGCAAAAATACGATGGTAAGTGCGCGTCTCAACACGGTTGGATTGTAGCATCCGCTTCTTTCTAAAATCCCGAACTCCGCGGAGCGGGTGAGGGAGCCCTATTGCAGCGAAGCCCTGTCGATTGACATTGGGCACGACCCCAACGAACAGAGATGGCCAGGTCCAAAGAATCGTTGCTATAGGGCTCCCTCGTTGGGCTCGGGATGAACATAAAGCCTCACTGCTTCAAATATGTATTCACCCACCCGTTCACTGTCTTGTACCAGAGCTGGCTATTTTGCGGCTTCAGGACCCAGTGCCCCTCGTCGGGGAAGTAGAGCATCCGGGACGGGACACCCAACCGTTGCAGCGTGGTGAAGAGTTGAAAGCCCTCGGAGACGTCAAGCCGGTAGTCGAACTGGCCGTGGACCACCAGAGTCGGCGTCTTGAACTGCGTGGCAAAAAGGTGCGGCGACCATTTGCGATAGCCTTCGCGGTTCGCCCAGGGTGTGCCTTTGAACTCCCATTCCGGAAACCAGAGTTCTTCCGTGGTGCCGTAGGCGCTTTCGGTGTTGAACATTCCGTCATGCGACACCAGGCATTTGAAGCGGTTGGTGTGTCCCAGGATCCAGTCAATCATGTAGCCGCCATAGCTTGCGCCCAGGGCGCACTCGCGGTCTTTGTCGATGAAGGGATAGGTTTTCTCGGCGTAGTCCAGCCCGTTCATCAGGTCGATATAGGGCTTGCCGCCCCAATCGCCGTTAATTCCGTCAATGAAAGCCTGCCCATAGCCGGTAGAGCCGCGCGGATTGATCATGATCACCACGTAGCCATCCGCGGCGAAGAGTTCGGCATTCCAGCGGTAAGACCACTCGTCACCCCATTGTCCCTGCGGGCCGCCATGGATCAGGAATTTCACAGGGTATTTCTTGTCTTTATCGAAGTTGGGAGGTTTAAGCAGGAATCCCTGGACCTTGGTTCCGCCCGCTCCGGCAAACCAGAACGGCTCCACCGGCTGCATGGCGACGTTGGCCAGCACACCGTCATTCAGGTGGCTGAGCTGTTCGGCCTGCTTGCCGCCGATGGCGAGCTTGTAGACCTCATTCGGCGCTTGTGCCGAGAGCCGCGTGAAGACCAGCGTTTTGCCGTCAGCGGTGACGCTCAGGTCGTCGTTGACTCCGCGGGTGACCTCCCGGACCGCCTTACTGCTCCCAGGTCCGGGACTAGCAGATGCCGCTATCGCTGCCTGCACATCAAGCCAGTAGATCGGCGCCTCGCCTTTATCTTCCGAACTGAAGTAGATGAACTTGGAGTCCGGCGCCCAGGCGTAAGACTCCACCCACTGGTCGAAGTCTTCCGTCAGGTTCTTGATCTGGCCGGTTTTGCGGTCGTACACCACCAACCTGAACCGGTCGCTTTCATAGCCGGCCCGCTTTTGCATACGCCATGCCAGCCATTTGCCATCGGGCGAATAGACCGGTGTGGAATCGCTGCCCGGGCTGGTGCTGATCTTTTTGGGATCGCCGCCGGTGATGGGCACGATGAAGATATCGTTGTTCGTGCTGGTCGCGCCAACTTTATCCCAGTTGCTGGTAAATGCCACCTCTTGTCCATCGGGAGAAATGGCATAGAAGTCCTGCCCGCCCAGGCTGAAAGGCGGGACGTCATGCTCGCCGCGTGTCAGGTCTCTGGCCACGCCGCCCTCGGCGGGAACAACAAAGAGATGGCTTCGCTTGGCGCTGTTGTAATGGTTCCAGTGGCGGAAGAGCAGGTGTTCGAAGACCATGGCCTTTACTTTGGAATTGGCCTGCGCCTCGTCGCTGGATTTGTTGCAGGCATCATCCATGCAGCCGGGATACACGTCCGAGGTAAAGACGATGTTCTTGCCGTCCGGCGACCAGATGGCGCCGTCCGCCTCGGTGGATATGCTGGTGATCTTTTTGGGAACGCCGCTGGGCATGCCAGTGGCGGCATCAAATCCGCGCACCCATACCTGGGAGCCGCCTTCCGTGGAACTGATGTAGAGATAACTCTTTCCGTCGGGCGACCAGCGGCCGCCGTTTTCGCCGGCGGGAGTGGAGGGAAGCTGGCGGGGGTCGCCACCGGCCAGAGGGACCACCCACAGGTGCGGTGTCCGTTTATTTTCCTGCAAGTCAACGTCCACCGCGGAGAACAGCACCCATTTCCCGTCGGGCGAGACCACCGGGCCGCCAATCCTCCTGAGAGACATCATGTTCTCAAAGGTGAAGGGCCTTTTTACCGCGGGTTGGGCAGAAAGCTGAACAAAAACCCCTCCCATGAGTAAAATGATGATGACTGAGATAATTGAGAGCGTGAAACGGCGCATCCGGCCTCCTCTTAAGAAGCACGCCAGTGTAAAGCCTTTTAGGCTTTGAGGCCAGCACGCAATTGATGCGCCGCGGAGCGTCCGCAGCTCTCAGGGTTTTCAGTTCAAGACTCTATGAAGGAAGCTGCATGAATCTTTTTAAAGCTGGTGTGCGCGCCGTTCTTATCTCTGTTTTGCTGCTGATGTCCGTAGCCCTGCGGGCCGATACCAACTGTGACGAAGGCGCAGGCCCGCTCAATCCCGCCCAGCCGCAGGGCATGACGCCGCAGCAGATCATCCAGAAGTTTGCCGCGCGCGAAGAGATTTTCCGCCAGGCGCGCAACAACTATGTCTATACCCAGGACATTACCGTCCAGGAGTTCGACGGCACCACCGTTACGGGAGAATTCCGCCTGGTGCAGGACATCACGTATGACGACAAGGGCGCCCGTATGGAGGTCGTCACTCTGGCTCCCCAGAGCTCGTTGCGGCAGATCATCCTCACCCGCGAGGATTACGAGGATTTTCGCACCAAGCTGGCCTTCATCATGACCACCGATGACGTGCCGCATTACAACCTGCTCTATGTCGGGCAGCAGCACCAGGATGAAATCGAGACCTACGTATTCGATGTCGCCCCCAAGACCATCGAAAAAGGCCAGCGCTATTTCCAGGGAAGAATCTGGGTTGACGCCCGCGATCTCCAGATCGTGAAGAGCTGCGGCAAAACCGTGCCCGAAGCAATTGCCAACACAAAAAAGAAAAAGAACATTGAGGAGAACCTTTCTCCCAAGTTCGTCACCTACCGCGAACAGATTGACGGCCAGTACTGGTTTCCCACCTACATCAAGGCCGATGACACGCTGCATTTCCGCTTCGGCGACATTCACATGCGCGAGATCATCAAGCTCACCAATTACAAACGCTTCGGCGCGAAGACAACGATCATTTTCAAGGGCGAGGCAAAGGAAGATCCGAAAGGGCCTGATAAAGCGCCCGATAAAAAACCATAAGAGCTTCTCGGTGCTTAACACCAAAGGGCCATCATCATCGATGGCCCTGTTTATTTTTTAATGGCTGAAGCGGCCGAGCACCAGGCTACCGCATTTGCGCGCTCAGCATCCAACTCATGGAGAAATCCCGAGGAAAGCCCCATGAGGTATCCAAAACTCACGCTTTGCGTGTGTGTGCCGATTATTGCCTTGCTGCTTCCAATGACGATGGTGGCACAAACGAATTGCGAGGCCGGTAACGGCCCCTTGAGTACCGCGCAGCCGCAAAACATCAGCGTACAAGAGCTGGTCCAGAAGTTTGCCGGCCGCGAAGGCATCTTCAAGGATGCGCGCAACCATTACACCTACACGCAGGAAGTCATCGTGCAGACCCTGGATGGCGACACGGTGGACGGGGAGTTCCGGGAGACCACTGACATTCTCTATGACGACCAGGGCAAGCGCCTTGAGAAAGTCACTTATGCGCCGCAGAACACGCTGACGCGCATTGGCATCACCAAAGAAGACTATGACGACTTCCGCAATCGCCTGCCCTTTGTTCTGACCACGCAAGACCTTGGCCAGTACAACATTCTTTATGTCGGGCAGCAGCGCGTGGACGAACTGGACACTTACGTGTTCGACATTGCGCCCAAAAAAGTCGAGAAGGACGGGCCGCGCTTCTTCCAGGGGCGCATCTGGGTGGATAACCGCGATTTCCAGATCGTCAAGACCTGCGGCAAGAATGTCCCGGACATCCACAAAAAAGACAACGAAAACCTTTCCCCAAAATTCGTGACCTATCGCGAGCAGGTGGACGGGCAATACTGGTTCCCCACCTACACCAGCGCCGATGACTACCTGCACTTCAAAGGCGGCGACATACGCGTGCGCGAGATTGTGAAATACAAGAACTACAAGCGTTTTGGCGTGAAGACCAGGATCATCTACGGCGGAGAGGTCAAGGGCGGTTCAGAACCCAAGTAGACAAGATCTCCCGCGGCGAGGCCCGTGTGGCGCCGAGCCGCCGGCAACAGGAGCAGAATAGGCTGCAGGGCGAATGAGCAGAACGGGTTCTTCGCTACGCTCAGGATTTCGGCAGCAGACTCGAACGCCTGCTGAACGCCTCAAGTTTTGGAGCGGAGCGATAGGAATCTAATCTAATGATGCAGCAGCCACATCAGCCAGCCCGCCACAAACAGGCCTCCCATGGCCACGGCAAAACAATAAGCGCCATAGCGGACCATTTCATTGGGAGTGTTGCGCTGCGTAATGCCAAACACAATCGAGAAAAAGAACGCGAACAGCGCGGCCGCGCTGAAGTGAGAGAGTTGCAAGGCCAGCATCATTGTTTCTTCCCGATGGCAATGTGATAAGCATCCACGGCCGCCATGATGTTCAAGAGGCCCGCTACCACAATGAATTTTGTCCCATAATCGGCGTTGGCCGAGGTGATGGCAATGCCGCCCCAGTCAAAGATCCGCGCCAGAAAGTAAAACCCTCCCGCGCCCAGGTCGCCGATGAATCCCAGAATGTCCAGCAGATCGCCGGTGTTGGATTTGTAAACTTTTCCCTGCATGGCCAGGCCGAAAATGAACATGCCCGCCACGGCGGCCAGCAGCAACAGGCCGCGTATCCAGCGTCTCTGGATCAGGTGGCCGGCCCCGGGAATCAGCCAGCCGATGGCCGGCGCCAGGGCGGCGATTGGGGTGAAGGGAACTGACGCTACAGTGCTCTGGGCTTCGGGTGCGCTTGTTTCGGTTTTTGCCATTAAATGAGGACCAGTTCGTTCTGTATTTTACCTGTAACTTCAGCCGCGCCGTTGCGGGTGAGGACGTTGACCTCACTGCGCACGCCGAACTCCGGCAGGTAAATGCCCGGTTCGATGGAGAAACAGGTGTTGGGAATAATCTCGCGGTCGTCCTTGGTTTCCAGGTTATCCATGTTGGCGCCGTTGCCATGCACGTTGACGCCGATGGAATGCCCGGTGCGATGGGTGAAATATTGCGCGTACCCGGCGTTGCTGATGTGCTCCCGCGTCGCCTGGTCCACCTCCCAGCCGGCAATCCGCCGCTTGCCCGCGAACGCCTCCACCACTTTCTTTACGCCGGCATCGCGCGCGCCGGTCACGATATTGAAAATCTCCACCTGCTTTTCCGATGGCGTCCCGATCACGCCCGTCCACGTGATGTCGTAATAGACGGCGTTGGGCGTGTTCTTCTTGGCCCAGATGTCGAGCAGGACAAAGTCGCCGGCCTTGATCGCGGCCGATCCCTGGGCCTGCGGCCCGTAATGCGGGTTGCCGCTGTTGGCGTTCACGGCGACGATCGGCAGGTCTTCCGTGACCAGGTCCGCCCGGTGGAAGGCTTCGGCCAGCCATTGCTGAATTTGGTATTCGGTGGCGCCGCCGTTACGGACGCGCCGGCCGATCTCCCGGAAACACTCGGGAACAATGGCGTCAATGGCGTCGCGCGCGGCAAAATGGCTGGCAATCTGCTCTTCGCTCCAGGCGGCTTCAAAGCGGGCCACCAGGTCGCCCGAGCTCACGATCTCCTTGCCAAAGCTGCGCACCAGCTCCACCGTGCCCGCGTCCACCAGGCCGATGTACGGGATCAGGTTGTTGGGCGAGTACTGCATGGCCACCGTGCGGTGGCGCACCAGCATGGCCTGAAGGTTGTCCCATAGTTCGCGCCAGCTGGAGTACTCGCGCTTGCTGCCCGGAAGCGAATCCAGGTGGCCGGCCTCGATGCGGTGCACCAGCTTGGTGGGCTCGCCTTCACGCGGGATAATGTAAAACCAGCGCCGCGTCACCATCGAGGTTTCGGGCAGGCCGAGCACCTTGTAAGCGATGGGATCGCGGTGGTGGTGGTCATAAAACAGCCACGCATCGAGATTGCGCTCATGCAGGGCAGACTGAATGGCTTTAAGATCCATAAACGGTACTTCTATTTAAACACAGTCGCCTTGGAACCAACGTTCGCCTCGCGCGATCTCGGGTTTTTGAATAGCCCCTCCACCTAAACCCTTAACTAGGATTTTGAAGCGCTTACACGACTGATCCCAGATTGCGCGGGTTTCAGAGGTTTTCCTCTGTGTTCCTTCGTGTCCTTTGTGGTCGGGTTGGGTTTGCAATTTTGGCAATTACCCGATTTTGGCAATTTTGGCAATCTTTCTCCCCCACCCCCCAACCCTCAACTATGATTCCAAAGCACTTAGCTCCAGTCATCCCAGCAAATCACCCCTCGAATCGGGCCTGATCGCGTCAAACTGGCCTCAAACTGCGCCAAACCCAGCTTCATTCCATGCACTGTTTTCGGCTTCCGCGACGCGGATTCTCGGTTTGGCGAATTACCGGTTGCCGGACGCTAATGCTTTGCTGGATTTTACCTTTTGTTCGCCATTTGGTCAATGGGAAACTGAGGTCAACGCCCCTCGAAACTCATGTTGCACCGCCGCCCTCAGCGGGGTCTGGCGCTGCAGGTTGTGAGGTCCGAGCAACATGATGTCGATAGTTCGAAACTCAAAAGCCGTCCCTCATCCACAAATTACTGCTCACATCCCAGGCCATCATCGCCAGGTGGTGGCCGTCGGGTGAAGTCACTCCAAAAGTCCCTGGGCTGCCGTCTCTTTGCCACAAAACGTTGGTATTGCCTTTCAGGTCGATATGCAGCAATGCGGTGCCTCGCTTTACCGCACTGCCCGCAATCAGACCTTTCCCGTCTGCCGTCCACCACACCACACCTGAAACCGATTGTTCCCAACCCTTCACCCTAACCCGATAAGGATGGCCACCCGACAAAGGTATGATTGTGATCCCCGAGTCCTTACGCTGCAATACAGCAATGCGTGTCCCATCCGGGGAAAGGTTCCAGGAGTAGTTCTCTTTCGGTGACGTCGCAAACCTGGCCAACTCGCGGCCATGGCCTTTCACCGGGTCTAGCGCTGTGAAGATGAGCTGCTTGCGGTCCTCTCCCGGTTCAGCGAACGCGCACAGGGAGCCGGGGGCATTGGCGCACGCCACTCCAGCTGCGGCGCCAATCGTCACCAACTCCGGCACACCGCCTGAAACCGGTATTCGCATCACTTTGGAAGTGTCGTAACGTTCAGCCCCTTGCCTGTTTTCCCAGTTGTGGGCCCGGTAAAGCATCCACAAACCATCCGGCGTGATTCGCGCGCCACCGGTGAGCTCATTCCCCACGGTCATCGTTTCCACTGTGTCGCCGTCAATCGCTTGTTTGAAGATCCCCCACGGGCCACCCCTGCGGTTGGATAGGAAAAACACTGACTTGCTGTCGGGAGTGAATGACATGGGATTGTTGTAGTTCTCGTCCAGTGTCAGGCGCCTGGGGACGGTAATGTGAATTCCATCGTTCTGAAAATCTGCAACATAAACACTCGTATTAGCTTTCCATTTGAGATAGGCAACATGCTTCCCATCGGCCGTAACACTGGTGGAACCCATGCAGCCCCCGGTTTCATTCGTCAACTGCCGCGGACTTTCCAGCGGCTCGCCCGTTCTGCTATTGACAGGCAGTTCCCAGTAATTGCAGTCATTGCTGTTGGTTGCGGGGCCGTCCAGAACATAGATAAGCCGCCCATCGGGCAGCCACAAATAATCCCTCAGTCTCACTCTGTCTGGGACCCGTAACACCTCTTTCGGTAAGCCGCCCAGGAGATCGCTTGTTTCGATGACTGCACCTGTCTTCGTGGCCTTCAAGTACAGAGTACGTTTCCCGTCCGCGGACCAGTTGAGCCCGTGGAAGGTGCTGTCCTCCTCCGTTTCATATAGCTTGTGCACCTGTTGGCCATCGCTGGCCATCAGCCAGATTTCCCGGTCGCCGTATCGCCCAGGGTAACCACGGGTGCCGCCCATCTTCAGATTAGGACGTGCGGGAACGACCGGCGCCGGCTTCATTCCGAAGGCAATCCACTCGCCGTCAGGAGAAACAGAGAATGCCTCGGCGTCATCTCGAAGTTTGTGGGGACTTCGCTGGAGCAAGGAAAATATCCAGATGCTACTGCCATCTGCACTCCACTCCGTTGGATCCTGCTCTGGAGGATGGGAATTGACAACGAACCTTGTACTGTCCGGAAACCACCTGACGATCTCCCAGGTTTGAGCGCTCAAGACTGCTTTCGGCTCGGCCACGTCCTGCACCTCACCCGTGGCAATGAGTTTGATGTGCATCCCTATTGTGTCGGTATAGGCGAGATACTTGCCGTCAGGCGAGATTACGCCTCCGGATATATGGTTCTCACTGGAATTGCTTGTGAGCTGCCGGGGTGGCTTCCCAGGCGCGTCGTGTGGCGAGCGCATCACCTGCAAGAAGCCCAGGCTGGCTGCCACAAAAAGAAGGCCCAACGCCACCATGCGCCGTGTTCGCGAGGCAAACCACCTGCGCACCGGTAATTTTGCTTCTGGCGTTGCGGTTTTCGCAGCGAGGGGAGGAGACGGAGAAGACGTTTCAGGAGTGGTAGAAGCGGAAGAAGCTGACGGTTGGTCAAGCTGCGCGGCAGCATTTCCCGGCGCAGAAGCCGTAGGTTGTTCTATGGCCTCAACCGTCACCGACGCAATGAAACGGTAGCCCCGCCGCGGCACCGTCTCGATAAAGCGTGGATTGGTGGCGGAGTCGTCTAAGACTTCTCTAATTTTCTGGACTGCGTTGTTGAGCCCATGATCGAAATCGACGAACGTATCCGAAGGCCACAGTTCCGCGCGAAGCTCTTCCCTTGTTACAACTTCTCTCGGTCGCTTGGCAAGAATGCTGAGTATTTGGAGAGGCTGGCCCAGCAACTTCAGCTTAAGTCCGTTCTTTCGTAGCTCACCTTCTTTCAGATCCAATTCAAAGACGCCAAAGCGCACAACTTTCGCAGTTGAAGGGAATGATTGCATTATCCGGTTCTATTGCCGTCTCAATTTACAGGCAAGGCTAAGCATCGTCAACAAAGGATTTAACCCAGCAATGCCCCTGCTTTCATTTGCTTAACAAGTGATCTTGATCGGAGGTGCAAGGGAGAAGCGATGGATTGACGCAGGTCAGTTCTTGGGCAATGCTCCGGCTCACGAATTTTTAAAGAGGGGAATTTCACATGCTTGACACACGTGGTTCGCTAAACAGCAGTTTCCTTGAACAAGAGATGCACCTGCTGCATCCTGCATCCGTTAGCAATACAGACTACCTCGCCGCTCTCGGAAATTTAAGCGAGCAGCGGCGACAGTACATACAATCCCACCAACAGAAGGCATCTGCCATCACGCCTATTCTCAATTCACTTGAGGACGCAATCGTAGCGAGCGTAGGGGCAGCTCAGTGGACAAAACTAAAACAATACATTTTAGAAAGGCAGAAATCGAATCATGGGTCGAACCAGTTCAATCTGGATTCCGCCGAGTTAGCCAAACTCGAAGCTGGCAAACGCGAAACAAGAAATACGGTGGCATCCATTCTCAAAAGCTCTTCAGCATCCCTAGAGGAACTTGCAGAGATTCGCAACAAATATATCGCGCAGATCAGTGACGTCATGAATCCGAAGCGGCAAACCAATATACCAAAGGTAGAGATCGTACGAGACGAGGATGTGCCGCAGCGCATTCGGGCCGCTACAGAGCAGAACAACCCGATTACAAAAAAACCGCCTTATGACGGCTGGTATGCCCACTACACAATCTATCGTTTGGGCGGATCTGACCCAACCGTTACTTGGTACCTGGACGGTAAAACCGGGTTAGTCGGGACCGGCTCGATTTGCTCAAATAATGATGCGGGCGACAACGACTATTTTTCTCTTCACTTGTACAATACTCTTTGCTTCTGGAAAAACTTCCCAACTGGGCACTGGGATGTTTGGATCAAGACATCCTGCCAAAAGGCACGGTCTTCCTACCTTCTCGCAAATGAATGGGGATGGTCTGACGCTGCCAACTCGATGTACGCCGGCATCAATTTCACAGCCGAGACCTTTCCTCCGGTGAACCTGGCAAATGACAATCCATTTGGCATCGGCGATTTTTGGAATTCCTACGTGTACGGAGTTCCAGAGACCGCTGCAGTTTATGACAATACTTGGCGCAGCTTTGGACAGGTAATGTGGTTTCATTTCACAACACCATTTGTGGTTCCAGGCAAGAATGGCATGTTCGTGGCAGTTGGATCCTACGACCAAGTCAATTCATATTTGAATGACACCACGGCAGTTTTGCTGATGGATAATAAATGGAAAATCGAACAGGTCACGATTGATGTCAAATAGCGCAGCAGGCGGCGATTAAGAGTGTTAAAGCCCATCTCGTCAATCGTGAGTTTATACTCGAGAATACCCATCCTTTCCGCAGAAGCTGCTCGCTTTTTGCAGTTTCGAGGAAAGGGTGGGATTCGATACTGCATACTTTGAACGCACCTGAACGAACCTGTGTCAGAGCCCGACTTCAGCCCGAGCCGGCATCACAGAAAAAGTTTCTTCCTTGCTGTCGCAGAACCTGACCTGAGCGATCGAGCAGCACGAAGGAGTCGAATGGGCCGTCGCGCAGCCTCAGGCGAAGCGACAAAAAAGCAAAATAGTTCTTGACATCCGCAAATCTATCTGGGAATATATTCCCTGAATGTCGACATTCTCCACATTCCAGGTTGCCAAGATGCTCGGCATCAGCAAATCAGCTTTAAGCCGTTACATCCTGGGGGGCAAGATCACCGCGCCACCGGAAACGATGGCCGGCGGCATGCGCATGCGTCTGTGGAGCGAAAGCGACATCGAAGGGCTGCGCAAGGCTCTGCCCAAGATCGCCAACGGCAGGAAAACTCGTTACCAGAAACTGAGGGACAAACAGAAGGGCAGCGCACAGGCTCGTCCTGCGCGCTGCCCGAAGAAGAAAAAACCCTGATCACCCACAACGAACCGGCCAAAAGCCAAAAGCTAAGAACCAATAGCCAAAAGCCAATGGCCGCACTTTAACGGGCAGCGCCCGGTGTTTGAGCACCGAACGCGCCCTAACCGAAGTCGCCTTAATAGGAGGCAACATGGCTACGAATAAAGCTAAACGCTCCAATCCTTTGGCGCAACACACGCGCCGCCGCCCTAACCCGCAACCGCGCCACTCCCGACCCAGGCACCCGCAAACCCAGCACCCGCAAAACAAAGACCCGCAAATCAACAACCCGCAACTAAAAGCCCAGGTGCTTGACACCCTGCGTCACATGAACCGTGGTTTTGGCGTTGTCCTGGCCGCTTTTGATAAGTTGCAACGGCAGGACCGACTGCACAAGCCGGCCATCTTCCCCCACGACTGCCTTCACGACTACCGCAACCGCACGGAAGCGCTGCGTGCCCTGGCCAACCGCGATCTGCTCCGCCTCTTTGCCGGACGCGAAGACCAGGATGCCCTCCGCTTCCAACAGGTAGGGCAATAACCGTCAACACTCGTAACGGGCGGCTCAAGCTGGATCTCGGGTCGCCTGTTTCCCTCCTTCCGCTCTGCCATAGGCCCGCGCGAAGCGGTGAATCAATTTTTGCATGCTGGAGAATTTCCTGGGACCCTATTCACCGGGTTATAAAAATTAGCGGTATATACTTGCACTGTTTATGACCGAGCCGCGAGTACTCAAAGTGTTCGTAGCATCACCCGATGACGTCATCGAGGAGAGAAACACGCTTGCAAAACTTCTGGGCGACATCAATGATGTGCTGGCTTATCTCGCGCCAGAAAAACGCTTGAGCCTTGAGTTGGTACGCTACGAAACCCACTCTTATCCTGACATAGGAGCGCCTCAGGAGGTTATCAATCGCGAGATTCCGGTCGATTATGACATTTTCGTTGGCATCATGTGGAAACGCGCCGGTACGCCGACGGCCACTGCTCCAAGCGGAACCATTGAAGAATTCAATCGGGCCTGCGAGCGCCGCAAACAGGGTTCATCGCCTCGAATCATGTTTTACTTTTGCGACCAACCGATTCCGATGCCTATGCCAACGGAAATAGAACAGCTGGCTGAAGTTGTGAAATTTCGAAAGCAACTCTCGTCACAAGGACTCACCGCAAGTTATCCCACGCATGCGGACTTTAGTGAGCATGTGAGGGGAGGTTTGCTCCGCGCAATTCGAGATATTCTTGCCGAATCCGGTCAACCCTCCGTTGCAGCCAATCGTGAACTTCAGCCCGTCGATGCATCCACCCGCGATGCCGCTCTTCAATTAGCAAGAGAATACGATCAGATTCGACGGGAGATGTCCTCCGGAGACGAGCGTACCCGTGCCATGGAGGGCATTTTTTCTCGAATGAAAATTGAGGCTCCGAAGGTTCAAGGCTTGCTAACATCCTTTGAGCAGAACAGCTCAGCCGGTGTACGGTTGATGGCAATCGCCATCCTGAACATGTTCCCCGATGCCTCCCATCTCGACTGGCTCGCGGAGCGCTTGGACCCGGAACAAGAGAAACCGTTTGTGGCCTATCACGCAGCCGTAGCGTTGCTCGATGCAGTCATAAATCTGCCATCCGAGAATTGTGCAAAGTTGAGTGCAGCGCTCGCAAAAGCGAAGAAGCTGGCCCTTCGCCTAAAAGGCGACCCAGACCGCCTGCATGTTCTCTCACGCGCGGAACAAGAATTTGCGCGAAAGTGCGAGAAGACAGGCGCCTAAACAGGAAGGGCAATAACCGTTGGCCTTGATCAATCAAGACGCTAATCCAGTAAAACCAGGTAACAGGCGGCTCAAACTGGCCCTTGAGTCGCCCCGTTTCCCCATTCCTTCCGCTCTGCCACAGACCCGCGCGGAGCGCGTGAATCAGTTTTTGCGAAAGCTGCGAAAGGATGGGCTTACCGGAGCGGGCATCTGGATCGCTTCCAAGTTCCCCGTCATGCGGGAGGAGCCCGCTGGCTTAACGTGCCTGGCTTCCCAGAACAGGACTTCTCGGTACTAATTTCGGTAAGCCCGGTGTCAGATCACACCCGTGGCGACAAACCATCCATGGATGGCTCGAATCCGGGGTTGCGAGTGTAATGGCGATGTTACAACAGCAACTCTACAGCCTGGTTTCCGGTTTCCACGGTTCACCAATTTCGGCTACGATTGTGCCATGAAATTAGAACGAAAGATCATCGGCTTGATGTTGTTGCACTTCGCCGTCCTCGTTTCCAGCGTTAATGCGGCAGAGCGCACGTACAGCCTGCTCCTGGCCGAATACGGCAAGAATTCCGATGGTGACCAGACACAAACGCTCGTACGCTATCGTTTCAAGGACGGGACGATGGTGGCAAAGGATAGCATCCTAACCACCAAAACGTCTGATCTTCGTTACGATCTGGGCAGAAACCAGATCTATAAGGACAGGTATGTTATTACCCGCTGGGGTGATGTGATTGATCTCACTACCAGACAAATGCTATTCAAAAGCGAGGGCACGTTAGTTGGCATTGACAAAAGCCTCGACGCAGTCGTGGTCCGGGTCGATCGCGACAATGATAAGGGCATTTATGCTTTCGATCTGTCGTCTCGCCAGTACAAGCTAATTGAAACGTCCAGTTTTTGGGCAATGCCCGGCACGGTCAGCCCCAACGGGCAACTGAGTGCCAGCGGTGACAATGCCGAGATTTGGTTACATCGTCCGCATGGAAAAAAGATTCTGCTCGGAAGCGATTTTTCCCGCCAAGGAACGATGCAGTGCTCCTCCATGGCGGCACCCACGTTCATCTGGATAGATGACAAGCATTTATTGACCCAACGTGGGAATGGCCACCTTGTTATTGTTGATGTTGGGGGTAAGACAGAGCCTCTGGTTACGATCCCGAACGTTGATCCGCTGGCCTGCGGGCCGGAACTCAGACGTGACGCCGAGAACCAGATCTACTACGAAGGAGCACAGAAAGCCTGGCGCATTGACGTTGCCAAACGCGCTTTTGAACCATACCTCTGGGAAGCGAGGGGCAACGGCTTCGATATGGGCTACCAAGAAGATGCTTCTTACGGGCGAGTGATCCGCTATCGGAATGCGGAGATCGGCCGATGGTGGTGTAACGCAGCAGTTACGGCTCCGGGACATATCGCCGTCGAATTCGGTCCGGTGGGATCGAACCTAGGTTATCCCGAGGGAGTCAAGGTCTGGTCTGCAGAAAACAGTCTATGGACCACGATCAAGCCGGATTGGCTCGTAGCCATCGTTGGCTGGATAGGGGAATAGGGCTCCCTAGCAAAAATGGACAGATTGTTGACGAAATCAGGCGTTCACAACGCGGACCGGGCGGGTTTTGGGGCGTGTCGGTTCGTCCATCGGATTAGTACCGACAAACGCCTAGTGTACGAGCGGCATTCGGCATCTGGCTTTCTCCTGCAGGGTTACCGCGCGCTTAGAACCACCTTAGAACTCACATCGCATGAACTTTGTCTTCGATAAGCTTCTTGTAACGAATGTTTATTCTGCGAATGTCTTCTTCGCTGTAGTCGCCCGCCTCCAGTCCCCTAAGAGTGAGTCTCTTATTTTCACCTTCTGGATAGACCCACGTAACAAACACCTTATCTGGGCGATCCTGAAATAGGATCGTTATGAATGTTCCGCCAAACGTATTGTCGTCACGAGACATGACGACGAATTTACTCCGGAAATATGCTTTGTCCCATTTGTCCAACATTTGGCGTTCTTGCGCTGAGCCGCCCGATCTGTGGAGGTAGCTGTCAAACAAAGTTCTCAGATACTTCACATCCGGGTTTTTGTACACGAGATAGTACTCTTCCAGTTGTTTATGGGTGAATTGAGCTTCTCCATCCGGTATTTTTGAGGTCTTGTTGTCCTGTGCCAGACACACCCGTGTCAATGGAAAGACAAAAAGGAAGAGGAAAAGCGCGTTTCGGAAGAGATGACGGAGTGTGCGTGTCGACCCTAAGTTATTCAATAAAGTGGTATTCACTCGAATAGCTCCTCGGCTTTGTTTTTATCCGTTACCACGTGATGCAGAGACGCTTGCTTGAGAGAGCCTATTGCCATTGTGCCCGCGAAACGGGCTTCAGGGAGATTAGGCGCGAGCGGGGTTCAGCAAGCAGCACACTTTTCACAAGCCGATTTCTTGCGAGTTTAGGCTCCTTTTGACGATCACTCTACACCGGCCGGCTTATCATTACTGATTCTCGTGCTTGGCGCCGCCAAATTCAGGGGCTCATTGCGGGCAGGATCAGGCCGGCTATGAACTGTTCAGTATGCCCGACTTTCGCAAATCAAGCTTGCACTTCAGCGTTCACGGCACTCATCCGGCATTGCCGGGCTTGCGCGTGACGGCCGGCTTCGCCGGCTTGGGATGAGCGACTGCTTCCATTTCATTTGCGATCTTGATGGTCAAACCGCCCTGATACAGATCGAAGTGAGTGCGTCCTTCGCTGTAGGTAAACTGCGCGCGAATTCCCAACTCCCGCAAGGTCTGATCGAGGAGCCGAGCGGGCTCATCCAGGTGAAACGTATCGGCCGTTCCCACGGTGAGATGAATGTGATCCTGCAGCTTGGGACCGAGCGTTTTGGCATGGCTGCGAATCACTTCGGCAATATCGTACTTCTCCCAGGCGTCGGCGACCACAGGATTGATGGCGCCGGTGTCGCGATCGAAAAGCTGCTGCGGCCTGCCGTCCTCACCTCGCGGGCTGAACACCCATTCGAACGAGGCAATCTGTTCGCTGTAGTCGCCCAGCACGCGTTCCTGCTTGGCGAACTGCTCGAAGGACTCGACGTCCTTGTCGCCGATTCGCACCAGCATCCTGGGAGAGCCGTCCGGCTTGCGATACATGTTGTCCACCGGTCTCGCCCGAAGATTTGGGCCGGTGAAACTGCGAAAGTCCGACGGATCAGGGGCGGTCGGCCACGTTCCTCCGAAGACGTCCGGATACGTGACGCCCAGCCACAGCGCCGCCCAGCCGCCTGAGGAATGGCCTGTGACGAAACGCCCTTGCGGCCGGGCCATCATTCGATAGTGCTTTTCCAGATGCGGGATGAGTTCTTTGGTCAGCGCCGTGCCCCACGGGCCGTTATTGACGGAGTCGGCAAACTCATGGGTTCCGGTGGAACAGCTCTCATCCAGAAGCACGTAAACCATCGGCGGAATCTTGTGGTCGTTCAGCAGGGAGGAGAATTGCTGCGCGACGCGAGTTTCAATACCTCGTTCATCGCCGCCAAAACCGTGCGTCCAGTACACGGTGGGATACCGGATCGTCGTCTTCGCGTAATCCGGCGGCAGTACCATCACGCCGCGCATGCGGATGGGCCGGCCCCAGAAAGCCGAGAGCGTGGGACTGACGAAATCGAACCGCTCAGCGTTCTGCGGAAGCTTCGCTGGAGGCGGCGCAGTGACGCGCTCGCTGAGCGTAAGCTCGAGTTGCGGATTCTTTTGAGGATCGAACCCTTGGATAGGTACGACTTTCGAGTAAACGTCGCCGGGAGAGGTGAAATGATATGCGGCGTTGTGGTCGACGTCGAGCAGCGCCATCGCGTAGTAATCGCCGGCAGGCGCGGTGGAGAGCGGAGCCGGAAACGCCCGCATGTCTCCGCTTACCTCCACACTGCTGCCCGGTTCAAGATTCTGCACTTCTTGCGCCGCAATCCAGACCTCTACTTCTTCCTCTGGTGCAAAGATGGCTCCGCGCGGTGGCTTAGGGCTGAGCATCACGATCATGCGGCCTGAGATGCTGTGGTCAGCGGCTTCGCGCGCCAGATTGATGCGAACCGTCAGCGGATGATGAGCGGGAAGATTTTGTGCGCTGAGAACGGTGAACGAGAGTGATACCAGAGCAATACGCCAGAGCTTGTGCTTGAGCATGGTGTCCATTCTGAGGAAGTGTACAGGACGAACTCTTCTGATCGCCCTGTACTGATGCAAAACCAGTGCATGGGAAGAGCACGCCTCGCACCGAAGATACGCCTCAGGACGGCTCGCGGTTCCCAAAAAATCGATAGACGAACCTAATTCGTTGACGCAGCCCTTGTCCGTTGGCAGGCGAGACGTGGATTTCGAAAGCGATAGGACTCGACGCAGCCGCCGCCCTCGCCGATGACTCTGCGCTAGCCGGCTACCATCTCTTTCCCAGCGTTCGCGGAGACCGCTAATGAAGATGGGCAATCGGCGTCCACAAGCCGACTTGAAGGACTGCTCCTCCGCAGAGGCGTCGCAGCTTTCAGTTGGACGACTCTACTCCCGAGTAACCATAAACTGGCATGGTTTCCACGATGAGCCCGCGAAAGCTACTCGTATCGCAATGCGACCATCGGGTCCACCTTGGTGGCGCGGCGCGCGGGGATATAACACGCCAGCAGGGCCACGGCGACCAGCGTAAGCGAAGTCGCTATGAAGCTCAGTGCGTCGGTTGCACTGGTGGAGTAGAGCAGCGACCGCATGATGCGCGTTGCAGAAAAAGCCCCGACTAATCCCAGCAGCAAACCAAACATCAGCAACTGCAAACCTTCTTTGAGCACCATGCCCAATACGTTGCTCCGCTGCGCGCCAAGCGCGACACGAACCCCGATCTCGCGCGTGCGTTGGCTCACAGAATAGGAAATAAGTGCGTAAAGGCCAATTGCCGACAGGAGCAGGGATAGTGCTGCGAATCCGCTGATCAGCCAGGTGCGAAAGCGCTGCTGCACCAGGGATTCATCAAGCAGCTCCTCCATGGTATGTACCTGCGCTAGCGGGAGAGTACTGTCCATGCTTGCAAGTTGGGTGCGGATTGCGGGCACAAGGTCCGGCGCATTGCCAGTGCTGCGGACCACCAGATACATTTCGCGGGCCCATCCCGCCCAGGCATTTTCGTTGTAGGGAACGTAGATAGTAGGTCCCGGCGCGGAATCCAGTCCTGAGTATTTGACATCTCCGACTACTCCCACGATCGTTTCCCACGGGGATTTTGGATCGGGGTCGCCAGTCTGAATCCGGCGTCCAATCGGGTCTTTGCCCTTGAAATACTGTCGCGCCATGGTCTCGTTGATAATAACGATCATGGGATCCTTCTCTCCCGCTACCCTGTCTGACGGAGAGAAGAAGCGCCCCTTCATGAGCGGAATCCCGAGTGCACGAAAATAGTCCGGACTGACCGACATCTCCTCTGCAAGTTGTGATTGACGATGGCGATCGTAGCCCTGCCCTTCGACTGTAAACGGATTGGTGATCTCCAGCAGGTTGGGAGGCAGACTCATCGTGATGCCTGCGGCTTTCACGCCTGGCAACGCTCCCGCCTTTTCCAGGAACTGCTGCCAGAATTGCTGAATTTGCGGTTCGGCATATTTGTTCGGGAGAGAGATTGCCGCTGTAATGACGTGATCGGCTTGAACTCCGGGGTTCACATCGCTCAGGCGGACAAAGCTTCGAATGAGCAGGCCGGAACCGATCATCAGCAGTAAGGAGAGCGCGACTTCAAAGACCAACAGCGCGCGATGGGTTCGATGAGCAGAAGCCGGCGAGGACGAGCGGGTCGTATCTTTCAAAGGATCAGCCAGCGATGGACGCGATATCTCGATGGCCGGCGCCAACCCGAACAGTATCCCGCTGCCGACGCAGATCACAAATGTAAACAGCAGCACTCCAGAGTTAATGCCGACCTCATTCAGTCTTGGCATCTGTCCCGGGCCGAATGCCAGAAAGGCCCGAACGGCTAACCAGGCAAGCAGCAACCCGAGGACCCCTCCCAGCAGCGAGAGCACGGCGCTCTCGGTGAGAAGTTGGCGGACAACCCGTTTGCGGCTCGCGCCCAATGCCATACGCACCGCCACTTCGCGCTGCCGCGCGGTCGCTCGCGCCAAAAGCAAGTTGGCGACATTGACAACAGCGATCAAAAGCAAAAGTCCGATCGCGCCCAGCAATACCAGCAAAGCCGTGGAGAAATCTCTCACCATCCACTCCTTCATCGGCATCATGACGCCCACGAGTTCCTGAGAGCTGGGGAATTGCGCCGTGACTTGTGCGGCAATTTGGTCTAATTCGGCCTCAGCCTGGCGAATGCTGATACCCGGCTTAAGTCTTCCGAGGGCAATCAGGCCGTACGGAGGCCGCGAAGTGGGAGGATTTAACGTGTGAATCGCCCAGACATCGACCGGCCTGCGGGAGGGAAAACGGAAACCTGCAGGCATGACGCCGACAATCGTATGCTGCTTGCCGTTCAGCGTAAGCGTGCGGTTCAGCACTTCGGGATCGGAACCCAGATGGTCTCGCCAGAACTGCTCGCTGATCACAACCACTCCGGGCGCACCCGGAAGGTCTTCTCCAGGGTTAAATCCACGTCCTTTGAGCGGGGCAACGCCAAAAATCGAAAAGAAGTTCGCGCTCACCCCGACACCGGGAATCTGTTCCGGTGCGCCCATTCCGCTCAATGCGAAGCTGCTACCGGCGCCATCAAGAACCGCGACCTGTTCGAACGAGTGCTGGTGGTCGCGCCAGGCCAGAAAGTCCGCGGTACCCATCGCGCTCATTCCCGACTCGTCGCGCTGGTGTGTCCCGACGACAATGAGGCGCTGGGGGTCGGGATAGGGCAAAGGCCGGAGCAGGATCGCATCAACAAGGCTGAACATGGCCGTGTTGGCGCCAATCCCGATGGCAATTGTCGTCAAGGCGACCGCGGTGAACAGGGGCGACTTGAGCAGGATACGCACACCGTAGCGAACGTCCTGCGCAAAGACTTCGAGTGCAGACTCCCAGCCTGCCGTTCGTACTTGATGCTTTACTGATTCCATTCCGCCCATTTCCAGGCGCGCCGAGCGCAAAGCCTCTTCCGGTGTCGCGCCCGCTTGTACCTTCGCGTCAGCTGCGTTTTGCAGGTATGCGTTCAGTTCCTCGTTGAGTTCACTTTCGGTCTTATCTCTCCGAAGCAACTCTTTTAGTCCGGCCGTGAAGGAACGAAAGACGTTCATAGTGTCCTCTGCGCCAGAATTCGGCGCTATGCTTCAAGAATCCGTGCGATGGCGACCGATTGAGTTTTCCAGTCGCGCGTCTCCGACTTCAGTTGTTTCCTTCCGCTTGCAGTCAAAACGTAGTATTTGGCGCGGCGGTTGTTTTCTGTGGCCCGCCATTCGCTGTTTACCCACCCGGCTCGCTCCAGCCGTTTAAATGCTGGAAAAAGAGAACCAGGATTCACCTGAAACACGCCCTGGCTGATCTGCTCAATGCGCAGCCCGATGCCGTGCGCATGCATCGACTCCAGCGCAAGCGTCTTCAGGATGAGCATATCCAGTGTGCCCTGAACGAGCGCCGTATTTTTTTCAGCCATGCGAGTCTCCTCTAGATCGTCTAGTAGAAGGCAACAATATTAAGATCCTCTTTCTTACCCTGGATTGTCAAGTGGAAGGAGGCCCATGGAACGAAGCCTGAACTCCTCTGTCGACAAAACAGTTAGCGTAATTGTCGCCAAACCGGAAGTTGTCCCGAAACGGGCTTGTAGGAAGCCAGAAGAGGTTCCCAGGTCGGATGGTCGGCCATTCGGGAAATAATCTTCGACCCGATTTGCCGGATGCCGACGTAGGCAGCCCTGATTTTACTTGAAAAGGGCGATCTATCTTATAACCGTCAACAAGATAACGGGTGGCTCAACCTCGGGTCGCCTGTTCCCCTGATCTTGCCCTCCCCGCTCTTCTCCGTGTCATCCGTGTTCATCCGTGGTTAAGGTTTAGGTCTTCGCCGGCGCCTCAGCCGGCATCACCGTCTTGTCATAGATCCACAGCAGGAGCGCGGTCAGCACGCCGACGCCGATCACCGCCCACCACATCTGTTGAGGCTGGTGCTTGACCTCGCCGAAATAGTGGATCAACTTGCCACCGAACCAACCCGCGATCAGCGAGCCAATCCCAATCGGCAAGAATGCGAAGCCCATGTAGGTGCCCTGCTGTCCTGGGGGAGCCAGGCGGGAAATGTATTCGTAGTAACGGGGTGACTGGATGATTTCACCCAGCGCGACAACGCCAAGAGTGACGTAGGCCATTACCACGGTAGGATGGATGATCAGGAAAATCCACGCCACCGCGGAGATAAGCGTGCCCAGCGTGATGGCGCGAAACGGAGCGACCTTCTGCGTGGCCAGGTTCAGCAGCATGGTGAAAGCGATCACCAGTAGAGGCCCGGTGATCAGCATAATTTCGGTATCGGCCTTTGCGTCGATGTAGTCATGAACATAGAGCGGCAGAATGATGAACTCCTGCCAATACACGATCCAGTAGCCGGAAAAAATCAGAAGAAACAGCATGAATCGCGGGTTTCCCAGAACGGTACCAAAATTCGTAAGCGACTGGCCCAGACTGGTCGATTGCACTTCATCCGAGCGCTTGGGTTCGCGGAAAAAGATAAGCACGGCAAAGAACATCACGAACACGCTGACCGCCGCTACGCGAAAGACATTTTCCACGCTCATGTGGCGATGGACCCAGGACGCAACATAAGGCCCGGCGGCGCCGCCGATGTTCACCAGCGTGTAGTAGATGGAGTACCCAATCGAGCGGACGTTCTCTTTCGAAGCTCGGGCCGTGGTCCCGACCACCGCCGGTTTTACCAGGGCGATGCCCAGCGCCGGCAAGGCCAGCACAAAACTGACCAGCACAATCAGCGGCATGTGATCGCGCACAGGGCCCAGCCACGGGGCGGCAAGCGATCCCAGCAGGAAGTATGAGCAGCTCAGGATCAAATAGGCCAGCGAGAGGGCCCGGCGGAACCCCAGCCGGTCGGCAACGGTGCCTCCGAATGCGGCCAGAAACCAGACAAGCCCGCCAAAGAGGCCGGTGAGACTGCTGGCCTCCTGTACGGGAAACTTGAGCGCTTCATGCAGATAGCGCGCCAGCGAAGCAAACGCAGCGTAGTAGGAGAGCCGCTCAAACAACTCGGTGATGTTGGCGACCCAGAAAGGCCGCTCAAATCCGGTTTTTATCTGCTGCAAGCGATCAGAAAAGGACAAAGTGTTCTCCTTATCGCGAGTCTTCCTGGCTGCCCGATGCGAGGGCCAGGCGTTGTTCCACCGATGACCGGCTCATACCGGCGATACGCACTGATTTATTTCTGCTGGTTGCGCCGCTGGCTATGGTAACGGAGGATCGCGGAATGTCAAAGAGATCCGCAAAGAACTCGACCACCGCCTGGTTAGCCTTGCCCTCGACCGGCGGGGCGGTGAGCGAAAGCTTGAGGGCATCCCCGGCGATGCCCGTGATCGCGTTTTTCCGCGCACGGGGATGCACCTTCACAGCAAATGAAACTCCCTGGGCGGATTCAGAGACGGGGATCATCTGTCTTTGCGCCGAAATACGCCTTCGCGGTCGTAAAGAAGCTCGGCCAGCTTAGATTACCCGCAACCACCCGCGCCTGGAAAGGATGTTTCTATGGCCGGCTCAGGTTGATCAAGCCACCCTGTCCGCCGCACGGTCCGGTATCGATCAGCGCCTGTCCGCGAACCAGGTTGGTGGTTCCATCCGTTGTTTCGCCGAACAAGAACATAATGGAGAGTTGATCTGAGCCCACCAGGACTAGTTCCATATCTTTTCCGCTGGCGACACTGGCTGGAGGAGACAGTGTTGCAGAGGAAAAGCCGCACGCAGTTCCGCCGGTTACAGTGATGGTTGATGCGCTGAGAGGGAACATTCCGTGGCTATCCGGAACAGTGGACTGCCTAAGATCAATCGTAAGAGTTATGTTGGTGGAGGCCGACGGACTAAAAGTCCCGGAATATGTGCCGGTAAATGCCTGGACCTGAAAACCGGAAACGGTGCCGTGGTCGCCGCCGGCGCAGCCTGCCCCGCTACCGGAGTAGTCGCCATTGGAAAGCAGAGCGCCGTCGGGACTTACCGTAGCGTTCAAAGTAATCGCCTGATTGTTGGAGCCGGCGATTGTGGCGTTCAAGTGCCCCGTGGCATCAATGGTCCCGGTAAACGGCAGGTCAAATGGCACTCCAAAGCAGAACAGGAGCGATCCTTGCACGTGCAAGGTGCCGGTAACGCGGCCCGTCGAATCGGTTTGGATGGCGCCTGCAAAGGTGTTCAGCCCTGAGGTTCCGGCAGAGGTAGCTGAAATGCTGAAGTTCCCGTTCAATGCGGGAATGGGTCTGGGAGGCGTGCTGCCACCGCATCCGATGATGAGACAGCATAGGATTGTGATTAAACCGGATATAACTCTGCGCAAAACGAAGCGTTCGAAATATTTTGACGTTTCAGGCATGAGACCTCATGACAATCGCGGCCAGAGTGGCACGCCGCCAACAATCTAAGTTCCGGCAGACGGGAAGTTCAAGCGACAAAGTGCGACATGGGGGACGGTTTCGCCGAAAAGCTCACGACGATGGTGCAGGCGCACCCGCATCTTCTTCACATCAGTGGTTCGGAGACAGAAATCATGCGGCGGGCTTCGGCCTTGTGCCGAAGATTGCCGTTCCCACGCGCACGCAGGTGGAGCCTTCTTCGATAGCGACCTCGAAATCGTGCGACATGCCCATGGAGAGCACGTCCATCCCGATGCCCGGCAGCTTGCGCAGCCCGATGGAATCGCGCAGGTCCCTCAGCATGCGGAAGTATGGCCGCGCGCCCTCGGGGTCTTCCGTGAACGGAGGAACAGCCATCAGCCCGCGGACCTGGAGGTGAGTAAGCTGCTGCATCCCGCGCAGCAGGTCTTCCAGTTCCGGCGAATCCGCCGGTATGCCGCTCTTGCTCTCTTCTTCACCGACCTTGATTTCTATCAGAACTGCCAACTCTTTGCCGGTTTGCTCCGCGGCCTGGTCCAGCTTCTCGGCCAGCCGCAGCGAATCTATGGAGTCGACGGCATGAAACAGCTCGGTGGCCTTCTTCGCTTTATTGCTCTGCAAGTGGCCGATCAGTCGCCACTCGGCCTCTTGGAGGCCGGCGAACGCGGGCGCCTTCTCCGCGAACTCCTGCACGCGGTTTTCCCCGAACACGCGGATGCCTGCGGCGTACGCTTGCTTGATCCGCTCCGGCTCCACGGTTTTGCTCACGCCCATCAACGTGATTGAGTCCGGGTTGCGGCCGACGCGCCCGGCGGCGCGCGATATGCGCTCACGGATGGCGGCAATGTTGTCAGCGATGGACATGGAAGGATTATAGGAGAAGATTGCCGCTCATCGCTTGTCGAACGCCAGCACCGTTTGCAGCAGGACGTTGGCGCCGTTCTCAATGTCCTGCGGCCGCGAGAACTCTTTGGGCGAGTGGCTGATGCCGCCGATCGAGGGAATGAAGATCATGCCCACGGGGCCGATCCGCGCGATCTCCTGCGCGTCATGTCCGGCGCCGCTGGGCATCACTTTCGTGGTGAAGCTCAGCGACCGGGCCGTGTCATCGATCAGCTTTTGAAAACTTTTATCGGTCAGCGCGGGATGGCTGATCACCGGATCGGTAAAGCTGAAGCGCGTCTGGTTCAGCTTCCCCAGGGTCTCCGCTTCCACGCGAATCCGGTCAAACAGGCGGGTGAATTTCTTTTCGTCCAGGTCGCGCAGCTCCAGACCAAGAACGACCTTGCCCGGAATCACGTTGTAGGCGCCGGGCTCGACCTTGATCCAGCCAACGGTGCCGACCTGGCGGCCCGGCACGCTGGTAACAATCTGGTTTACCTTTTCGATAAAGCGCGCGGCGGAGAGCAGCGCATCGCGGCGCTGGTCCATGGGCGTGGTGCCGGCATGATTGGCAAAGCCTTCGATCGTCACGTCGGAATGCAAAATGCCGACGATCCCTTCCACCACGCCAATATTGATCTTTTCCCGCTCCAGGCTGCCGCCCTGTTCGATGTGCAGCTCAAAGTAACCGGCAATGCTGCCCGGCTGGCGTTTCACAGCCGCAAGCTGGTCAGGATTGCCGCCGACAACACGCGTGCCCTCGCGTATGGTTTTGCCGCTCTGCGAAACCAGGTTCAGCCGCTTTTCATCCAGGCCTTCGCCCAGCGCCTGGCTGCCAATGGTCCCGCCCTCTTCATTCTGGAAAATGATGACCTCGAGCGGATGGCGCAGCGCGATCTGCTTTTCCTTGAGTGTCTGCGCAACTTCAATGGCGGAGAGCGAACCAACGTCGCCGTCGTAATTCCCGCCCATGGGGACGGAGTCGATGTGCGAGCCAATCAGCAGCGGCTTGAGCGCCGGGTCGCTGCCGGCGCGCGTGCCGACGATGTTGCCCGCGGCGTCGATATGTACGTCGAGCCCGGCTTCTTTCATCAGCGCGATGGCATGGCTGCGGCCCTGGAGGTCGGCGTCAGAATAGGCCACGCGGCTCACGCCGCCCTGCGGGTTCGCGCCGAACTTTGAGAGATCTTTCAGATGGTCATTGATTCGCTGGCCATTCACGCGGACGGCTGATGGCGTCTGCGCCGCCGCAGCCACGCACAGGAGACCAGCCAAGAAAAAGGAGCAGGATTTCATAGCGTTTTAGTGTACGCCAGTGGCTATCCAGAGATCGCTTGAAGAACAAAAATCTCACCACGGATGAACACGGATAGGGCGGATTTGAAATAAGCGGCGAAAAATAAATTGAATTGGGTTCATTCATTTTTATCGCGACTAACTTGTTTGGCCGGTTTTCCTGATCTGTGTTAATCCGTGTTATCTGCGTCATTAGTGGCAGGGTCTTGAATATTTATCTCAGGTCCACGCCCGCAACGTCCGGCATGCGCCGGGCCAGCGAGCGCAGCATGGCCGGGAGCGCGGCCTCCCAGAAGGTCCATTCATGCTCACCGGGGAACTCGACCATCTCGTAGGCGATGTGGCGCTTGCGCAGCAGGTCGGCGAACTGATGATTGCCGATAATCGTGTCGTCCTCGGTGCCGCAGGCCATGAAGATAAAGCTGGTGTGCTGCGGCTCGGCTTTTTCGGCCAGCAGGAAGACGTCATTCTCTTTGCGCGTCTTGCTGTCGGCCGGGCCAAAGATGTCGGAAAATCCAAAAGACTTGAAGGCCTTGTCAAAGCCCGGCTCGCGCGGAGCGGTGACTGCGCCGCTCAGGCTGCCGGCAAAGAAGAACAGCCCGGGATACTTGAGCGCCAGGTTGATGGCCGCATAGCCGCCGCTGGAGATGCCGGCAATCGCGCGCGCGTCTCCACCGTTGATGCGGAAGCGCTCCTGCGCGTCACTGATAACGTCCTTGAGGAAGTAGTCTTCCCATTTTTCCTTGGGATTCGTGTCCGAATTCACGTACCAGGAGTTCTCGCCTTCAATCGAGACCGCGATGAGCTGGTAACGATCGAGATAGCGCGTGAGGTTGGAGTGCGCTTCAAAGCTGCGGTAGTGTCCGGTAAGCCCGTGCAGGAGATAAAGCACGGGATAGCGGATTTCTGTATTGAAGTAATCTTTGGGCAGGTTGACGCGATAACTCATTTCGCGCTGCAAGGTCTTGCTGAAGAACTTCACGTCCTGGACGCGCTTGTTGCTCTCGGGCTGTGGCGCAGGCGCCGAGCTTGCCGCGGGAACTGCTGTTGAAGGAGAAGCAGGACGCGTTTGCGAACGAAGTTGCGCGGAAGAGCACAGCAGAATGGCGCACAGGCCGAGCATAGCCAGAGTCTGCGAACGAGAAGTTTTGGGCATAGGCGAAAGACGGACGGACGCAGGGAATGTTAGCAGAGGAGGGGAGAGCTTCCACTGCGAAGGACGCCCAGGGCGCAAAGCCAGCCGTCGTTCTTGCGGCCTCGCGCCCGTTGCGGTTGAGAGTTATCTCTTTTCGCCTTCCAGCGGCTTGCGGGCAAAATGGAACAGGGAAAACGCCAACAGGGCAAACATGATTACGCCGAAGATGTTCGCGAAGACCGGATGGTCGCCCATGAACGAAAGCTTGGCGCCCCAGGCAATGGAGTTCTCGGGGAGCCATCCTTGCGTTTCCATCAGCTTGACGGCGATGCCCAGCAGCCCGACGATTCCGCCCGCGGCGATCAAACCACTGGCGTACAGCGAGCCGGGGCTGACGTCACTCTCTTCCGCTTTCTCGCCCGCCCGGGCCGCGGCCCTCTCCACCAGCCAGCGCACTACTCCGCCACAGAAAATGGCCAGCGTGGTGGCCATGGGGATGTAAAAACCGACGGCGAAGGAAAGTGAGCGAATGCCCAGCAGTTCCACTGCGATTACCAAAAACACTCCCAGAAGGATGAGGCCCCAGGGCAGCTTGCGCGTGAGGATGCCGTTGATGACCGTGGCCATAAGCCGGGCTTGCGGGGCCGCTGCCTTGTCGCTGCCGATGCCATGGACCCACTGGATCTCGATTTTGCCTGACTGCGGGTTGTACAAGTAGTTGCCGTCCGGCACGTCCGGCGAGTTGAGTGCATTGATCTGGATGAACCCCTGAACAGACTGCTCTCGGGTCGCGCCGCCGGGCTTTTCAGCTGCCAGTTTCACGGAGGTGCGGCCGAACTTGGTGTTGTTGTCTACGGACACCCCTGGCTGCAGGTTGTTGATGTCGATCGGAATATTGGCCGCCCGGAATTGTTCCAGCCCCTTGTCCATGCCGATGAGCGTTGCTCCGATAGCAAAAACAGACACCATCACGCCTACCACCAGCGCAAGCTGCTGTCTGGAGGGAGTGGCGCCCACCAGGAAACCGGTTTTCAAGTCCTGTGAGGTATTGCCCGCATTCGCGGAAGCAATACAAACCACGCCGCCGATGGTGATGGCCAGGGCAAAGAACGCCGAAGCCGTCCATCCCATGACCAGGAACACCGCACAGGTCGCCATCAACGTGGCAATGGCCATGCCGGAGATGGGATTGGACGAAGTGCCGATCAGTCCGGTGATGCGCGACGATACGGTAACGAAGAGGAACCCAAAAACCACTACCAGGAGCGCGGCAAAAAAGTTGTTCACTATGCTCGTATCGGCCCCGTGTATAGGATAAAAAGTCAGCAATCCCCACATGAAGAGCATGAGCGCACCCGCTCCAAGCAGGGCCCATTTCAGCGGGAGGTCCCGGTCCGTGCGGCGCAAACTCAGAACGCCGGCGGACCCGGCGGCCAGATCTTTGGCCCCAGCGCGCAGCGCGGCAATGATGGTGGGAAGGGTCTTCAGCAGAGTGATCAAACCGGCAGCCGCTACAGCTCCGGCGCCCATGGGACGGATATATTGGCGCCAAAGATCGTCGGGAGACATATCGGCAATGAGTTTGGTGCCGGGATACAGGTTTCCCGTGAGATGCGAACCGAAGAACTTGATCGCCGGCATTACCACCAGCCAGGCGAAAACGCCGCCGGAGAAAATAACCCCGGCAATCCGCGGGCCGATGATGTAGCCCACGCCCAGATATTCGGTCGTCGTGTTGGCGCGGAACGAGCTGCCCTTCAGCCAATCGGGATTGTATGTGGGCGTACTGGGCCAGGCGGCGAACATGTTTTCATTCTGGAAGAAGGTATAGAGCGCGCCAAAACCCAGGCCGGCAAAAACCCGTCCGGCAAACGATCCGCCTTTATCGCCGGCAATCAGAACGTCGGCACAGGCAGTGCCTTCGGGATAAAGCAGGTTGCCGTGTTCTTTGACGATCAACTGGCGGCGCAACGGGATCATGAAGCAGACGCCCAGGCAGCCGCCAATCAGCGCCAGCAGCGTGATGCGCCAGTAATCCAGCCCGAATCCCAGGAAGATCAGCGCCGGCAGCGTGAAGATCACTCCTCCAGCCACCGACTCACCGGCCGATCCGGTGGTCTGGACAATGTTGTTCTCCAGAATGCTGGCCTTGCCAAACGCACGCAGAATGCTGATGGAGAGCACAGCGATAGGAATGGACGCCGCCACGGTCAAGCCGGCGCGCAGACCGACGTAAACCGTCACCGCGCCAAACAGCAGCCCAAAGAACCCACCGAGCACCACGGCACGGATTGTGAATTCCGGCCGCACCTCCTCCGCCGGCACATACGGCTGAAATTTTGGTTCCTCAACTTTCGCTGGTACGGTTTCGGCCACAGTTTCCTCCGCAGGTTGTTAAGCGCTGATGAAATCGAGGGCAAGTTAACACATTGGACGGTCAGATACAAATTGAAGGCGGATTTCACCGCGTGATCCGGTGATCGTGAGACCGGGTGGTCTGGAGCGGAGGTGAAGAGTGTGTTTTCACCGTCATTTCATTGCTTCCGCCCAGCAACACGGCTATACTCTGACTTGAGCACATCCTTCCAGGGAATTAAGGAGGGTCGTCTTCAGTAGTAGTGACCTAAGCCGGGCCCGGATTTCTCCCCAGCGAGCGCTCTTCTCGCGCGAGGCGGCGCGAATTGCGATCAAGTCTGCCGCGGAGGGCCTGTTTGCTGTTTTGTTTCCCTCCGATTGCCGCATCTGCCGCTCCCCTCTCACAACGATGACCAGCCTTCCTGTTTGTGCGCCTTGTCTGGCGCAAATTGCTCCTCTGGATGGAATCCTATGCCGCTTGTGCGGCGAGAAACTCTTCAGCAGCTTTGCCGATAGCGAAGACGGGCCATTGTGCGGGATGTGCCGCCGGGTCGAGCCTCGATTCCAGCGCGCCGTGGCTTTTGGCGCTTATGAAGGTGCTCTGCGCGACCTAATCCATCTCTTCAAATACCAGAGAACCAGGCCGGCGGGAAAGCTGCTGGGACGCTTTCTCAACCAGGCCGCAAGCAGGCTGGCGCTGCCGGATTCACTGGTGGTGATTCCGGTTCCGCTATGGCCGGGCAAGCGGCAGGCCCGCGGGTTCAACCAGGCGGAGGCGATTGCGCAAGCTTTTTTAAGCTTGCAGACTGCCGCTGGCATCCAATTGGATACATCTATTCTGGTGCGCACACGGGAAACCGCCTCGCAGACGGGGCTTAGCCGTCGCCAGCGGCATGCCAATGTACGCGGCGCTTTTGCCGTCGTGGGTCCGGGAAAGGTGAAGGACCGCAGTATCCTGATCGTGGATGACGTGATGACCACCGGCACCACGGCAGGCGAGTGCGCCCGAGTGCTGCGCCGGGCAGGTGCGAAAGAGGTTTTTGTGGCCACGGTAGCGCGGGCCACCAAAGAAGCAGGGAGCGTTTTGGCCAGAGCTGCTGGCGCTCCAGCAGGAGGAACACAGGGCCATGCATGACCGGGACAGACGAAACAAGCGCCACCATGGCGAGCCGCCGCAGGAGCCACCCAAGCCGCGCAAAAGCCTGATCATGCAGACTCCGGTCCTGGTATTGAACGCGTCCTATGAGCCCATCAATATCTGCGCGGCGCGGCGCGCCATTGTTCTGGTGCTGAAAGGGCTGGCCATGCCGGAAGAAGAGAACGGGCACTTCCTGCATGCGGCACGCCTGGCCATGCGTGTGCCATCGGTGATCCGGCTGCTGGAATATCGCCGCATTCCGCACCAGACCCGCGCCTTGTCGCGCAAGAACATCCTGTTGCGCGACCGCAACACCTGCCAGTACTGCGGCGTAGTCTTGTCGTCCAGCGACCTGACCCTGGACCACGTTGTGCCGCGTTCGCGCGGCGGATCTTCTACCTGGGAGAACCTGGTCGCCTGCTGCCATCCCTGCAACCGCCGGAAGGGCAATCATCTGCTGGGTGAGACCGACATGAAGCTGCTGAAGGAGCCTCGGCCGTTTACGCTCCATACCAGCCGCCACATCATGCGCATGATCGGGCGCTCTGACACCAAGTGGAGAAAGTATCTTTTTTACTAGATTTACTAGACGTTTTTTTTCTGCTCTTTCTCACAGAACAAAATGTCCGCCTAATGGGCTTTTGTGCCCCTTCTCATTCCGAATATAGGTACGCGCATGCCCAATGATAAAACTTTCACTATTAGCTCTTCTGTAACCATCTCATAACAAATTAGTTACTAGTCTTGCCAGAGTGGTGTTGTGGCCCTTTGAGTGCACTTATGAGGGTGCCTGCCGTTTCGCGACGTTTGTTGCAGAAACTAAACACACCAAGTCAGGACTTTCCGAGCGCGTTTGCCAGATGCGCTTGGGTCGACTTTTATCCTAGGGAGAATGAATGGCAGAAACGGTTTTGGAACAGATTCTTTTTGATTTGCGCAATCATGCAGTAACGCACTTTCCCCAGCTTGGCGAGTTCAAGAATTTGCGGGTGGTAGGCCATACCCCCAAGAACGACCACTTTATTTATGACGCCTGCATCGATTTTACCGATGGCAGCGAGCGTGTAGCCATCAAGGTCTATCGATCGGGTAAATGCGGGGGCAACGCCCGGGCGGTTGCGCGGCAGGAGAACGCCAATCTCCAGTATGTCAACCAGACAATTACGGCGCGCAAAAAACTGGAAGGCATGCCTCGCGTGCTGGGGGATTACAGTGAACTCGGCGCCGTGGTCACCGACAAGGTGGCCGGCTTGCCCGTACAGTCCATCATCATGAAGGCGGCGCTTTTGCCCGGCTTTGCCGATAACGGCAGCATCGCCCTGGTGGCGCACCGCGCCGGAGAGTGGCTGCGGGGGTTCCACAAAGCCACAGCCGATGGCCCCGAGCCATTCGACAGCGGCGCTCTCATTGCCGGCATGGAGAAACTTTGCCGCAGCTGCAAGGACGAAGGGCTGGACGACAACTCCGTCCGCATGATTCTGGACGGAGCGCGCAACGCGCTGGCGCGCAGCCGGAAGTCGTTGCCCAGCTCGGCCGTGCTCTCCGACTTTACGCCGCTCAACGTGATCGTGACCGAGAATGGCGTGGGATTCTGTGACTTCGCGCACATGAAACGCCGGGGCAACTCTTTTGAAGACCTGGCCACGTTCCTGGCGTCGGTGGAGGCGCTGGAGAAGTATCCCTTCTGCAACCGCAGCATTACCGGCCAGATCCAGGAAAGCTTTCTGAACGCCTATAACATCAGCCAGGCAGACGCATCCATCCTGCGCGTGTTCAAGATGAAGGCCCTGCTGGCCATGTTTGCCCAGGGACGTACGGTCAAGGAAAGCGCTGTGCGTAAGAAGGTAATGTGGGCAAACGTGATGAAGAAGTTCATCCACCAGGCGGCGCAAAGATCGATGTCGCCCGCGGCGGCAGCGTAAGAACATCCCACTTGAGTAAAGGCCACCAAAAGGTGGCCTTTTTTATTGCATGGTCGATCGCGGCACAAGAAATTCAGGACTTCCGTTTTTTACGGACCGTTTTCTTCTTCGCCTTCGCGCGAAATTTGAATTCAAACTCCGCCATACGCACTTTCCTGCCGCTGAATTTCACGCCTTCCATTTCCAGGCGAAAGCGTTGATCAAAACCATGCTCGCCGGGCAGGGCGATGCGGCCTCCGGCGGCCACCACGCGATGCCAGGGAAGACCGTGGGATTGATGCAACACTCTTACCACCAGACGGGCAGCGCCGGGCATACCGGCGGCGCGGGCGATTGCTCCGTAGCTTGAAACCTGGCCGTGCGGAATCTTCATGATGGTCTGACGGATTCGCGAGTATATCTGGTTTGGCTGTTTCGCTTTTGCCATCGGTTGATTGTAACCAGAGAGCGCGCCGCCCGGTCGAGGGCCTACGAACGTTCAGCATCCATTGGTATTTGCATCGGGCCCCAGCGATGATAAGCTTCGCCCAACCGGGAGGCGATATGGCTTTGTGGGTGGAAAACGAGACGCGGCGGGCGAACCGCAACCTGCTTCTATGCAACGGGCTGATCGCGGCCGTGATGGTCCTGATTCTCGCTGCGAATTATCGCTATTGCGCGAACTTTCTGCTCGGCTGCCAGCCGGTGGCAAATGCCGAGCTGGCCGGCATTACTTCGCCTGACCAGCGCTGGCGCAACTTTGTGACCGTGACGGGAACAAAAGCGGTGAACAGCGGATATCAGGACATCGTCAAGCACATGCAAAACGGCCGGGTGGTTTCCACCGAGGTCAAAGACGAATACGTCTTCCTTCGCGTTGGCGATAAGCTGCTGCTGGTAAAAGCCCCACCGGGCGGGGAAAAGCTGGAATACTCCGGTGAGCTTGTGACCACAACAAGCCAGGTGGCCGACGATCTTGTCCGGCCGCTGACAGTGCAACAGCCGGAGGCTGCCGTCATGGTGCTGCCGTTCACTTTGAATGCCACCGATTATCGCAACAATGGCTATGCCATGCTCTTCCTGGTTGTGCCTCTTCTTGCTCTTGCTGCTTGGAATTGCCTGAAAGCGGTGCGCCGCAGCGCGGAGCCGCAACTTGCTCCGGTATGGAAGAACCTTGCAGCGTTCGGCAACGCGGAGCAGCTTTCGCAGCAGATTGAAGCTGAACTTCAGCCAAACATGATTCGCCGCTACGGCAAGCTCCAGATCACGCAGCAATGGATGGTGCGCCGAAAATTGTTCAGCACATGGGTCTCTCCCGTAGGCGATCTGGTGTGGATCTACAAAAAGGTGACCAAGCACTCGGTCAACTTCATTCCCACGGGGAAGACTTATTCCGTTGTCCTGGTGGGCCGCCACCGGCAACGGACGGAAGAGCAGATGAAGGAAAAGGCCGTCAATGAGCTGCTGGTAGATCTGGCAAACCGCGTCCCCTGGGCGCTTTTTGGCTTCGACCAGAATCTTGACAAGGCCTGGCGAAAGGACCCGGCGGGGGTCATCCGCTCCGTGGATGCACGCTATCAGCAGCAACAATCCAAGGCTGCGGCGGCGTCCCCGGCCAGCTCGTAAGTCAATCATAAATCGAGAGTTACTCTTCGCGATCCTCGACGCGTTCAAGCATCAGATTCCTTCTGTAATGTTTCTGTGTTTTTGTGACATAGATCATTGACCGAAAAACGGCGGCTGGATTAAACTCTAGATTCGATTTTGAAATTGAAATTCAATTTCATTTTCAAAATGGATTTCCGGAGATTGGAGAAGCTGCCTTGTCCCGCCCGAGTTTGAGAGCCGCCGCCATGCTGCTGTGCCTGGCGTCCTTGTTGCTGTTTCCCCGGCGTTCCCGTGCGCAGGAAAATTACTTTGTCACCTATACCCACCACATGGAGGAGCCGGGCAATCTGGAATTTGCCACCAAATCGGTCTCCGGATTCCCCAAAGGCGGCAATGCGTTTTGGGGCAACGCCATTGAGATGGAATATGGCGTAAAGACGTGGTGGACCGCAGAGCTTTATCTGGATTCGCAGACCACCGCCCATGAGAGCAGCGTCTTTACCGGCTTCCGTTTTGAGAACCGCTTCCGCCCGCTTTTGCAGGAGCACTGGATCAATCCCGTTCTGTACTTCGAATTTGAAGATATCAACAGCGCGGACAAGGCGCTTCTGGAAGTGGTGGGGCATGACGGCGTGGCCGATTTTCTGGAGCGAAACGACCGTAGCGAGAAGAAGAGGGAAGTGGAGTTGAAGCTGATCCTGAGCAGCAACTTCAAAGGCTGGAATTTCTCCGAGAACCTCATTGCCGAAAAGAACATCAAGAACGAGCCTTGGGAGTTCGGTTACGCGATCGCCGCCAGCCGCCCGCTATCGCTCGCGGCCAGCCCCAACCCGTGCCGCCTTTGCCGCGAGAACTTCAGCCTGGGCGCGGAGCTTTACGGCGGCTTGGGCGACCGCTACAGCTTTGGGCTGCATGACACTTCTCATTACCTTGCGCCCACCATGGCGTTTCATCTGCCCAGCGGCCCAACGTTTGCCGTCTCACCGGGATTTGGCCTCAACAGTAACAGTCATGGCTTGCTGCTGCGCTTTGGCGTCTCGTATGAAATTGACCAGTTCATTTCACGGCTGAGGGGGAAGTAATCAATGAAACTGAGAAAAATACTGCTGCCGGCCTGCCTCGCCATGGGCGCGACGCTGCTCTTTGCCTCCGCCGGAGACGGTCTCTGGATGACCAGGGTGCCGGACAAGGCGCGCACCCGGCATAACCCGTTTGACAGCGAATCGAACGCGGTGGCCGCGGGCGGCAAACTCTTCCGGCAAAACTGCTCCTCCTGCCATGGCAGCGAAGCCACCGGAATGGACAAGCGCCCGAACCTGCACTCGGAGCGCGTCCGCGCGGCCACGCCGGGCGAACTGGAATGGCTGCTGAAGAACGGCAGCATGAAAAACGGCATGCCGTCATGGTCCAGGCTGCCGGAACAGCAGCGCTGGCAGATCGTGAGCTATCTGAAGACGTTAAAGTGACAGCAGTCAGCGTGAGGAGATTGGTAATCGGGTAATTTGAAATTTGTAATTTGAAAGCCGGACGTCAAAGCACAGGGCACAATTGCCCAAATGGCAAATTACCCGATTTCAAATTACAAACTTTCAATCTTCTCTACCTTTCGCTGGTACGCCGCTCGCGCTCGTAAGGTTTTTCCAGATACTTGCGGGCCTCGTCCAAAGCGCCCTGCGTTGGGTCTCCGGTCTGGATGGCCTGGCGGTACTCGTTGACAGCTCGCTCGCGCTGGCCGGTGGTGTCAAAGATCTTGCCCAGCATGATGTGGCTCCAGACCTCAGTCCAGCGTGGTTCGCCGTCACCGTTCAAAGCCTCACGAAATTCGTTGGCCGCTGACTGGTAATTGCGCTGCATGAAGAAGATGTCGGCGATGCGATAGTGGGCCAGGGAGCTGTTGCGGTTTACGTCCAGCGCTTTGTTCAACTCGGTGAGGGCCTCTGACAGGTTGCCCTGGGCCGTGAGTTCCTGGCCGCGGCGGATAGCCACACGCACGCGCAGATCGCCGGAGTTTTTCAGCACCCAGTTGTTGGGGTCCAGCACCAGCCGGCGAGGCTTGCCGAAGGTCTCAATGGAGAAAGCCGAATCCGTTCCGACGACCTCAATGCGCTTCATCTCCGTTTGCCCATCCGTATCGACCTTCAATTCCAGGGGCATGCGGAACAGGTCCAGGTCCTGGGTGATTTCGCCGACCACGCGGAAGCCTTTCTTGACGCGGTAGACGGTGTACTTCATCTTGAACTCGGGCGCGCCGGTGCCATCAACCCACTGGGCGAAGAACGCCGTCAGCTTGTCCCCATGATTTTTTTCCGCTACGGCCTGAAAGTCGGCCACCGAGGCGGATTTGCCCGCATATTGGGCCATGAAGTCCTTCATGGTCTTGTCAAAAGCAGCGTCGCCGATGACCCAGCGCAGCATGTGAAAGATCATGCCGCCCTTGTCGGTGGCCAGCGCCTGGAACTGCGGAGAGAACGTATCCAGTTTGCCGATGCTGCCCAGGGGCGTTGTGTCATAGGCCAGAGCGCCCACGGCCATGTCACGCGACGCATCTTCAAAAGCCTGCTGTCCGGCGGTGCTTTGCACGTAGCGCATCTCGGCGTCGCGCGCGCCGCCATCCATCAGCCACCAGTCGTCTTTGCTCGCCGGGCTTACGGTTGCGCCCCACCATTGGTGCCCAATGGCATCGGCCAGGAAACGGTAGTTGGTTTTTTCGCTGATGTCGCGGGTAGCCAGCGCGGCGATCTCCGGCGCCCACCACATGGGCACGGTGTCATCCGGCAGCTCGACAACTTTCAGCGTACCGCCGCCGGGAGCCGGCCCGTAAAGCGACGTGAAGAATTCCAGTTCCTTGCTGGCGGTGTCGGCATAGGCTGAAGCAAACTGCTTCTTGGCGGGGTCGAAATAGACCTTGATGCCGCCAAACGCGCTCTCCTGGAGATTGCCTGCAATGATGGTCCCGGGGAAACTGGGTTTCTGCCAACTGAAGGAGGTCACGCTCTTACCGGCGGGCGCGGGCTTGGCGGCAGCTGTGCTTCCGCTGCCGACCACGGTCATTCCCGCCGGCGCGGTTACGTTGATGGTGGCGGTAAAGCGGTCCATACCGTAGTTGGTGATGGGAAACCAGCGGCCGGGATAAAGCAGATAAGTAGCGTCTTCGCCGATATAGGCCAGCTTCAGCCCTTCCACCGGACTGTCATCGGCATTGGCCAGCGCGCCTTCGTAGTCAAAGGTCAAGGTGGAGCTGGCGCCTTTGGCCATGGTGGCGGGGAAGCTGATGCGCACCGTGTTGTCCTGGGTGACGCGCTCGGCGGTCAGGGGCTTGCCCTTTTCGTCGGTCACTTTGGTGATGCGCAGGCCATTGTGCAGCTCAAAGCTGGCAAAATTGATATCTTCAAGCGCCGTGAATTTGACCCGGGCGCGCGCCGTCAGGCGATGGGTCTTGGGGACGATCTCCGCGTCGATCACGTAGTCCTCGGCTTTGCTGCGGGAACGGTCGGCCGCCAGGGCCGGCAGGCAGAGGGACGCGATCAGGCCAATAAAAAGGAAGGCACGTCGCAGGGGTCGTCGTGCGATTTGCATGTATTTCTCCAAAGTTGCTGAAAAGGTCGTTTGGGTTAGATGTAAATTCTGGCAGAAAAGCTGCCTTTGCATCACTTACAAGGATACAGGAGGAACGCCGTGGTGTCGTGCGCCGGACCGTTACGGGCCATTTTCCCGGGCTTGATTGAGGTATCCAGCTTAGCTGGTCTTGCGTGACCCGACGTTGAGCGACCCGCTGCTCTTGAGCGATTTAACGATCTCCGCGGCCGCGCGCACAGCGGGCGGTTCTGCTTCTTTACTGTCATGCAGCCGCTCTTGCACCATCTTCAGTGCAGCTTGCATCTGCCGCCGCGGAGGGCCATCCGGGATGATCGCGCTCAGCTCGCGGACCACGTTCGCGGCCGTGAAGTCTTTCTGGATCAGCTCGGTCACGATTTTCTTGCCGGCGATCAGGTTGGGCATGGCGAAGGTGTCCAGCCGGACCAGGCGGCGGCCCAGAATCCATGTAAGCGGCGACAGGCGATAGACAACGACGAACGGCGTCCCGGAAAGCGCGGCTTCAACCGTGGCAGTGCCGCTGGCGACGACCGCTGCCCGGGCATGCATGAGCGTGGCGCGGGCATTGTCGGTAAGCATGATGCGGATGGAAGAGCGCTCCTGGTGCAAGAGAGGTGTTTTGTCGGCCGCGTCAGAGGCTTGTTTAACAAATTGGAGCTTTCGCCAGTGTACTCGCTTCAGTTGTTCGAGCATCCAATCCTGGCCCAGCGTGGATGCCACAGGAAGAAGGAATTCAAACTCGCTGCCTGGCTGCTCCAGTAGCATGGCGGCCTCGACCATTGGCCGCAAATTCAGCCGGACTTCCTTGCGCCTGCTCCCGGGCAGCAGAGCGATCCACTGCTTTGTGGGATCAAGCTGATGCCTGGCGGCAAATTCCTCGCGCGATATCCGCGGCGGAGGCACATAAGCCAGCGGATGGCCCACGTAGCTGACCTCGACGCCATGACGGCGGTAGAACTCCTGCTCGAAGGGAAAGATCACGATCATCTTGCGGACGTATTTCTGGATCTGCTTGACGCGTCCGGTGCGCCACGCCCAGACCTGCGGGCTGACGAAATAAAACACGGGAATGCCCAGGCGGTGCAGCTCGCGCGCCAGGCGCAGGTTGAAGTCGGGGAAGTCGATCAGCACGGCGGCGTCGGGCTTGCGCTGCGCGGCCTCGGCGACCAGCCGGTTGAAGCGGCGGCGGATTCCCGGCAGGTGCGTCACCACCTCCACCAGTCCAACGACGGCGACCTCATGAGCGTGGACCAGAAGATCGCACCCGGCGGCACGCATTTTCTCTCCACCCATGCCAAAGAAGCTCGTACCTGGTACAAGTTGGCGCAGGGCGTCAATGAGCTGCGCGCCGTAGGTGTCACCCGAAGCTTCGCCGGCTGATAGAAGGAAATTCATGCTTTTGTGCAATCCCGACCCTGAAAGGGGAGGGATCACTATCGTAAACGAAACTTTTTCTGAAATCCCGACCCTGAGCTTGAGCCGGTTTGCGGGCGTGACCCTGAGCGAAGCGAACGGGGAGAGCCCGCAGGCGAAATCCTGAGCAGCGCGAAGGATCTGCTTGCCGAAGGGGAGGGAGCCCTACCCTCGCCAGAACCTATCTGGAAAATCGACGTAGCGAACTATGCTCCCGCGGATTTTACCATTCAGTAAACTTTCCGCCTTACCCCACCCCGGCAATAGACTCTTTGTTGCAAACAAAGGCCCAACCCCAATTCGACAAGACAGTCATAAGGCAATCGAAGCTCTCTTTCGGCCTCGTTCTGCCCTCGAATCGCAGCCATTTTTTTCCGCCGCCTCAATCGGGAATTTTACTATCTGGTTAATACCGCCCAGGGACTGAATGCTTTCTCGCTTCTATTCAGTTTGTCAAAGAGCTTGTTTCAGTTGAGACCGCTGGCGATCTCCTCAGCATTATGCCGCTTTTTGTTCGCTCTTGTCAAGAGGGCGGCCCCGGTTTGAGTGAGCGGGAGCCGCCCATTTTTTGCCCTACGGCTTGGCGGTTAAGGGAGTAGCCAACCGCGCTGCGTCCTGCTCTTCGTGTTCGGCCATCAGGCGGAGCAGGTCGCGGTTGGTCTCGGCCCTGAGGACCTCGGCGCGGCTGCGATAGCCCTGCAGAAAGTCCGTGGGAAAGATGCGGCGGGCCCTGGTTTCCAGCTTGTCCAGCGCGGCCAGGGCAATGCCGTATCCGCGGTTGAGGCGGCGCAGGACCTCAAAGATCTCGGCTTTGCGCTGCCGGTCAGGACGCGGGCGCTCGGCTTCGGTTTTGGTTTTGGTTTGTTGGGGTCGTGGTTGCGCGGGTGGATTGGAGCGTTTAACTTTATGAACAGCCATGGTCTGCCTGCCTCCGAGCAGGTGAACTGCGGTTAGGGCGCGTTCGGTGTTGATTGCACCGGGCGCTGCCCGTTGGGTTTTTGGTTTTACTTCTTTTTGTGGAGCGCAGGCGCCCTCGCCTGCGTTTTCTTTTTTGCTTTGGCTGACTGCTGATTGCTGAGTGCTGACTGCTTTTTGTAACGTGTTTTCCTGCCGTTGGCGATCTTGGGCAGGAGTTGACGGAGGTTCTCAACCTCCTCCTCAGTCCAGACGTGATGAATGATCTTGCCGGATTCCAGGACCTTTGGAGCAGGCACTTTTTTTGCTGCAATATAGCGGCTCAAGGATTTGGGGGTAATTCCCAATTGCTTGGCTGCCTGGGTTGTAGAGTACAACTTCATTTCAGACCTAAATGTGACAGATAGATTGACGAGTGTCAAGAGGATTTTAGAAATCTCGATACGCCAGCCCGAAGGGCGAAAGAGTCTAGCCCAGGTGCGTACCGGGTGGTTAAGCCCTGGGTGTGTGTTGGAGGAGAATTGAGCGCCGTAGGTGCGGCACAGGAAATTTCATCCGGCCCAGCAAAGTATGATAGGAAATTGCGTTTGATTTGATCAGGATGGGGGTTATGGGTGGAATTTGGTTATCGAAGAACGCCTTATTGACATCAACGAGCGAGATTGTGGGATACAAATCAGGTCTCGCTCTGAACAGAAAAAGAATTCTGAGTTTTGCCTCAGAATATCATCGAGAACTCATAATAGGCCCACCTGATGCAATTGTTAGGATTCGTTCGGAAGAATTCGAGCAACTCATCGCTGACGTACTGTATCGGATAGGTAATCTTCGCTCCGCTGACTATGATCCAGTCGGTGGTCGGTTATTTCATAAATATAAGAATAACCGTATCCTTTTCACCCTATTTGCCCGCGTTTTGAAGATATTTCATAGGGCATTGAATGAGGCTCTCACGCGTGCGGGGCAGACGAGGTTTTTGCAAGATCCCATCGAGTTCACAACAGCTTTAGAATTCGTGCAGGAGCTAACGGCTTTGAGCATGTTGATTCATGAGGATGGCGCCGAGCTTCTGGATGAGAACGGATTTATTGAACTATCCAGGCATGCGTCAGGTGACTTTGGAGCCCAATTGGCCCGTGAACTCATAGATGATTTTCATCATGAACGGCACCGTTCGCCATGGGGATTGTATCGGCAGATGCAGTGGCACAAAACAGAAGATCTAGAAGCACTTTTCAAGAGTGCATCCCTCACTACAGAATATGGAAAGTTTATTGACCAGCGATTTATCGATTACCTGTACAAAAATTTTGATGATATAGACAAGATGCACTGGCGTAAATTTGAAGGTTTGACGGGCGAGTATTTTGCCCGCCAAGGCTTCGATGTGAAAATGGGGCCTGGTCGAAACGATGGTGGCGTCGATCTCCGCGTGTCTCAGGGTGGGAACTCCAACTCAAATTCAACAATCTTGATTCAGTGCAAACGTGAAAAAGACAAGGTACAGAAGGTGGTTGTAAAGGCGCTCTGGGCGGATGTGGTAGCCGAAGGTGCAAAATCGGGATTAATCGTCACTACCAGTTCGCTTGCTCCTGGAGCAAAAAAAGTCCAGATTGCGCGAGCCTATCCGATTCGAGCTGCTGAAAGGCCGACGTTAAAAAAGTGGATCGCGGAGATGCGTACGCCACGTTCGGGCATATTCATGGGTGAGTGAATTGAGAGTGAGGTATATTTGCGTTGGTGGAGCTTCGTGTGTTGGAGTTTGTCGTGTTTTTCGAAGATTGCCGAGAGCCGAGGCTAAAAACCCGCTAATTCCTTATTTTTGGGGTCGAACTGGCGATAGGGTTCCCTCCCCTTCGGCAAGCTCAGGGTCGGGATTTCAGAAAAACCTACGGCTTCCACCCCGGCCCCCTCAGCACCTTCCCCGGCAGCGCATTCGTTGCCTTGCCGTTGTCGATGACCGGCACGCCGTTGACCAGTACATACTGCATGCCTTCGGAAAGCTGGTTAGGATTTTCGAAGGTAGCGCGATCAATGATTGTCCGCGGATCGAAGACCACCACGTCGGCCCACATGCCGGCTTTGAGGACGCCACGGTCTTCCAGGCGCATGCGCTGCGCCGGCAGCGCCGAGAACTTGCGGATGGCGTCCTCCAGCCGCAGCTTGTTTTCTTCGCGGACATACTTGCGCAGAATGCGGGGAAAGGTCCCGTAAGCGCGCGGATGCGGATGCTCCTGGCCCAGCAGGCCGTCCGGCGCGGTGCCTTGCGAATCGTTGTCCACGGAGACCCACGGCTGCTGGAGAGCCAGAGCCACGTCAGGCTCCGACATGCCGAAGACGGCAACGTAGGTGTAAGCGTTGTCCTGGATCAGCAGATCGAAGATGGTATCGATCGGGTCTTTCTTCCACAGCTTTGCGATCTGCGCGATGGTCTTGCCCTGGAGCGGCAAAAGCTGCGGGTTCTGGACCACGCTTACCAGGATCGCCTCGGGGCCGGCGATCTCCTGCCACTCGTTGTCCCACGCGGTGGAGGGCGTCTCCATCTCCTTGCGGATGCGGGCGCGCGTGGCCGGATCTTTGAGGCGCTCCACCATCTTGGCGTCGCCGCCGTCATGCGCCCAGGGAGGAATGAAGGCGGAAAAAGAATTGAACCATGCGGGATAGGCGTAAGTGTTGGCGCCGATGTCAACGCCGGAGGCGCGCGCCTTATCGATCTGGGCGACGATCTGCGGCATCTGCCCCCACTGCGGCTTGCCTGCGGCTTTGAGGTGCCAGATTTCGACCGGAATATTCGCCTCGCGGCCGATGCGGATGGCTTCATCAATGGCGGCGGTGATGGCCGAGCCCTCACTGCGCATGTGCGTGGCGTAGACGCCGCCCAGCTTGGAGGCTTCGCCTGCAAGCGCGATCAGCTCTTCCGTGGTGGCATAAGGAGCAGGCGCGTATTGCAGCGAGGTGGAGACGCCGACGGCGCCGTCATGCATGGCGTCGCGCACCAGGGCCTTCATCTGCTCGAGCTGCGCGGGAGTGGGCTGGACTCGGTCGTCGCCCAGGACCATGCGACGCACCTGCGTGGCGCCGACGTACGTCCCCAGGTTGATGCCCATGCCCTGTTTTTCGAGGCGTGCGAAATATTGCCGCAGGGTCTTCCAGTCAGGCGTGATCTTGAGATGGTCGTAAGAGAGCTGGTCGGCCTTGACGATGGCGTCGTTGAGCGGCGCGGCCGAACCGCCTTCGCCGGTGAACTCCGTGGTGATGCCCTGAAAGATCTTTGAAGGCAGATGCGGGTTCACCAGGATGGTCATCTCGGACTGGCCCAGCATGTCAATGAAGCCCGGAGCCACGACCATGCCGTGCGCGTCAATGGTGCGCTTGGCCTGCGCCGCGCCCAGAAAGCCGACGGCGGCGATCCGGCCGTTGCGTATGCCGATGTCGCCGGAGTACCAGGGCGAGCCGGTGCCATCAATGATGTGGCCGTTGCGAATGATGATGTCGTAGGGGGCGGCTGTGGCCTGGGCGCGGGCGGAAAGAAAACAGAAGACGGCAAGGGCGGCGATCAGCAGCGATCGAAGATGTCTGGACATGAAATGTGAAGCTCCGTCGTTAAAGGATCGGGCGATCGGTTCATCGGGACATCGGCTCATCTGGGAAAGATCCTCAACTTTTGAGTGTTTGCCATGAGGCGGCGAAGAGTGCCAATAACTGATTGGCTTCATCGAGCAAGTCACGTAGCCTCACGATGCCGCTTTCGGCGAGCAGTTCAAGCCACAAAACTGTTTCATCGGCTTCTTCAATAACAATTCCAAGTTTTGCTTTAAACTCTGCTCTCGAGCGGCCGCGGCCCGCGGCGCGGTAGTTTGCAGCTATGCTGGTGGCAGACCGAAGAATCTGCCTGCCGATTACATCCGCTTCGCGGTTGCGTGGCAGGGCCTGCGTCATACGAATGATACGAAGAGCAAAGACTTTGGTGCGTTGCTTTAACTGCTGGTGCTGCTCGAGGCCCATGGCTGGACATTGTACAAGCAGTTCGGATCTCCCGATGGCCCGATGAACCGATGACCCGATTTCCTTCAGTCGTCCGCGCCCACCTTTGTCTCGCCCACGCCCAACTCCTGGTCTTTGTACTGGAGCTGGTAGAGCTTCCAGTAGATGCCGCGCTGGGCGAGCAGTTCCTGGTGGCTGCCGACCTCGCGCACGTGGCCTTTGTGCATCACGATGATCTTGTCGGCACGCTGAATGGTCGAGAGACGGTGCGCGATGATCACGGACGTGCGGCCTTCCACCATGCGGGTAAGCGCTTCACGGACGCGGATTTCAGTTTCGGTATCGACGCTGGAGGTGGCTTCGTCGAGCACCAGGATTTTGGGATCGTGGGCCAGGGCGCGGGCAAAGGAGATGAGCTGCTTCTGGCCGGTGCTCATGGTGCTGCCGCGCTCCAGCACCGGAGCTTTGAAGCCTTCAGGCAGCGAGCGGACAAAGTCGGCCACGTTGACGTTTTCGGCGGCGGTTTCAATTTGCTCGTCGGTGATCCAGCGGGAGCCAAGGCGAATGTTGTCTTCGATGGTGCCGGAGAAGAGGAACGGGTCCTGCAGGACGACGCCGAAGCGGCGGCGGAGATCGTTCAAGTCCATCTGGCGGATATCGACGCCGTCAATGCGGATGGCGCCTTTTTGAATATCGTAAAAACGCATCAGCAGAGAGATGATGGTGGTCTTTCCGGCGCCGGTATGGCCGACGATGGCCACGGTCTCGCCCGGTTCGATGACGAAGGAAACGTCGCGCAGGATCCAGTCGAAGGTTTCTGTTTGGGTGTCGCTGTGACTGTGACCGTGGCCATTGCCGCTGATTTCCGCTACAGGTTGGTTCTCGTCGGGCGTTTCTGCCGAGCGATAAGCGAACCAGACGTGATCGAACTCGATGCGTCCAGCGCCCGCGGCCTTGCGCGGCTGCGGCGGAGAGGTGATCTCGACCGGCGTATCCAGCAGCTTAAAGACGCGCTCGCTGGAAGCCATGGCGGATTGGAGAATGTTGTACTTGTCGCTCAGATCCTGGATCGGCCGGAAGAAGCGCTGGGCGTACTGCATGAAAGCCACGAGCACGCCGAGCGTCACGGCGCCGTGCAGGACGCCCATGCCGCCGAACCAGATCACCATGGCAATGGCCACGCTGGAGAGGATTTCCACCACCGGGTAATAGAGCGCGTAAGCCATGATGGCGTCTTTGAAGGCGTCCATGTGCTGGGCGTTGACGCGGTCAAAGCTGCGGTAGGCGCGCTTTTCACGGTTGAAAAGCTGTAACACCACCATGCCGGTGACGTGCTCCTGCAGATACGAATTGATGCGGGCGATCGCGGTGCGAATGCGGCGGTAAGAGTCGCGCACCGACTTGCGGAAGACCATGGTGGCCCAGAAGATCAGCGGCAGCACGGCAAAGGTGATGAGCGCGAGCCACCAGCTCATCCCCAGCATGATGATGACGATTCCGGCAAGCACGAAGACGTCTTCAAAGATCGCGACCACGCCGGAGGTGAACATTTCGTTCAGCGCGTCCACGTCGGTGGTGACGCGGGTGACCAGCCGGCCGACGGGGTTCTTGTCATAGAACCCGATGTGCATGTGCTGCAGGTGGCGGAAGATCTGACTGCGGAGGTCGTACATTACCTTTTGGCCGGTCCACTGCATCAGGTAGGTCTGCGTGTATTCCAGGCCAAAGCTGACCAGCAGCAGAAGAAAATAGAAGAAGCCGAGCTGAGCGATGCCGACGAGAGGCTTGGAACTCAGTATCGCGTCAAGAAAGGTATGGTTGCCGGCGCTGGCCGAAGAAAGGTACTTGTCGATGGCGGTCTTGGTCAGGAAGGGGCCGAGCACGTCGGCGCCGGCCTTGAGGATGATCGACACCAGGGCAATCACGACCTGCCACTTGTAGGGCCGCAAGTATCCCAGAAGCCGCTTCATCAGGCGGCTGTCATACGCTTTACCTAGTACCTCTTCTTCCTGCGACATGTGTGAATCACCATTCTAAAGCAAGCGGCGAAGATGGATTGAGCTGGCTCAGGAAGATATTGAGTGGCGGAGCAGGGCAAAAGATTCAACGCGATACAGCGAGTTCGGGGTATTCGGGAACCCGTTTGCCGGTGAGCCACGCTTCCAGCATGGCGTTTACGGCTTCCGGGGCTTCCTGCTGGACCCAGTGAGAGACGCCGGGGAGAACGCGGAAAGTGAGATCAGAGACATATTGTTCGGTGCCGTGGGTCGTGCGAAGGCTGAGAGCGACGTCGGCATCGCCCCAGAGGAAGAGCGTGGGAATGTGGATGGATGGGATGTCGCGTCCGAAGAAGCGCTGCATGCCGCCACCGCGAAACGCAGCGCGATACCAGTGGATCATGGCGGTGAGCCCACCGGGGCGAGCGGCGTTGGCGCGGTAGATTTCGAGAACTTCATCGGGAAAGCGGGCGGGAGCGCGCGACGTCCTGCGGATGAGTTCTGAAGCGACGCGGCCTTGGCGGCGGCCAAGCAAGAATTCCGGCAGCCAGGGAAGTTGGAAGAAAAAAATGTACCAGGATTTGAGAAATTGCCCTGGGCGGCGAAGCTCGCGCGCAAAACATGCCAGGTGCGGCATATTGAGGATCGCCAGGCGGTTGATCAGCTTCGGCTGCTGCATGGCGAGCGACCAGGCGAGCGCGGCGCCCCAGTCATGAGCGACGAGAAGAGTTTCGCGCGCTCCGGCTGCCTTGATCAAAGACGCAATGTCTTCCACCAGCGTGCGCGGCGTATAGGCCGAGATTTCGCGGGGAGAGTCGGTGTTGCCGTATCCGCGCAGGTTGGGAGCCCAGACGCGATAGCCCAGACGCGCCAGCAAGGGCATTTGATATCGCCAGGAGTAGGCGTGTTCGGGGAAGCCGTGAAGGCAGAGCGCAAAGCGGTCGCCCGCTCCCATGGTGGCGACCTCGAAGTTGATGCCGTTGGCGGCGACGCGGATGAATTCGACGCTGGGCCAGTTCACAAAGGAGCTAGCTCACCCGCCGCAGCACCAGCGCCGAATTCTTCGAGCCGAACGCAATGCAGTTGCATACGGCGTGCTCGATCTGCGCGGCGCGGCCAACGTCGGGCACGTAGTCGAGGTCGCAGTCGGGATCGGGCTTTTCCAGGTTGATGGTGGGTGGGAGCTGGTTGTGCTGCATGGCGATCAGCGTAGCGGCGACACCGGCGGCGCCGCAGGCGCCTTGCGGGTGTCCAATCTGGGATTTGAGCGCCGACATGGGGACTTTGTAAGCATGATCGCCCAGCGCCAGCTTCAGAGCGCGGGTCTCAATGCGATCGTTCAAATCGGTGGAGGTGCCGTGCAGGTTCACGTATTGGACATCGGTTGCGCCGACGCCGGCTTCTTTCATGGCCAGGCCGATGGCGCGCGCGGGTTCTTCGCCGCATTCCTGAAGACGGACGCGATGGAAAGCTTCACAGGTCGACCCGTAACCCGCGATCTCAGCGTAGATGTGGGCGCCACGGGCGCGAGCGTGTTCGTACTCTTCAAGCACAAACATCCACGATCCCTCGGCCAGAACAAAGCCGTCACGATCGAGATTGAAGGGGCGCGAGCCGCGTTCCGGCGCATGGTTCCACGATTCGGTCATGATGCGCATGAACATGAAGCCTTTGAGAATGCCCCAGGCCAGAGGAGAATCGACGCCGCCGACCAGCATCATGGGGAGCGTCCCCAATTGGATCTGGCGCGTGGCATAGGCGATAGCGTCCGTGGACGAGGTACAGCCGCTGGTGACGACGTGGCTCAGGCCGCGGAAGCCGAAGCGCATGCTGATCTCACTGGACATGGTGCCCATGGTCCCGCTGGGAATGCTGAAGACACTGATCTGCTTGACCTTGCCGGCGTAATACATGTGGTACTGCGCGTCGGAAAAATCGTGCGCGCCCCCACCGGTGCCGAGAACAACGCCGATCTCGCGCTTGTCTTCGAGAGACATTTTTGCGGGATCAAGGCCGGAGTCTTTCAGCGCCTCAGTGGATGCGGCTACAGCCAGCGGCACGCAGCGCGAGACATGCTTGCGCTCACGGGCCTCAATCCAGTCGAGTTCATTGAAGTCCTGGATCTCGCCGGCGATCTTGACCGGAAGATCCGAGGTATCAAAACGAGAGATAAGTTTCACGCCGCTCTTGCCGTCGAGAATGGCCCGGCAGAATGCGGTCTTTCCGATGCCGTTGGGGCTGACCACGCCCATGCCAGTAATCACCGCGCGTTTGAGCATAGACACTGATTCTATAATTGATGCAGGATTTATGCGTAGCGGAGAGCCTATCTCAATCTACAGGAGAATATTGTAAAGATGAGTAATCCGAGGGATGTGGTGATTTGGTGGGAGTTGCGGCGCATTCCTTATAACCTGACCCTGCTGGTTGTGGGTCTGGGCTCTCTTTTTGCCATAGAAGCGATTGGAAGCCGCATGGTGCACGTTGGCGAGGATTTCGTGGAACCCCTGGCCTTGCTGTTTGCCGTTGTGGTGTATGCAATTGGGGCCAATGTCTGTTACACCCTGGGTTGGATCACTGAACTTCTGTGGAGTGCCGGAGACTTCAGTAAGACAGAAGGTGCCCGGCCAAAAGTATTTCGTATGGGATTTTTGTTTTCCATTGGGCTAACAGGACTGCCCGCACTGCTGATGGTGCTTGTCTGGGCCGTGGCCGGCTTCAAATAGGGAATCTGCAAAGCCGATGTTTCCAGGTATCTACATCTCGGTCCCTTTTTGCCGGTCAAAGTGCACCTACTGCAACTTTGCTTCGGGAGTATTTTCCGCGGCGCAGATGGGGCGCTACGTGGAGCGGTTGGGAGAAGACATGAGATCGATCCGCTCTTACGCGGCTGCGCAGGGCGCGGAAATTCCTGAGGCCGTGGATTCGATCTACCTTGGCGGCGGCACGCCGAGCCTGCTGCCAGCCGACGAACTGAAGAAGCTGTTCTTTACCGTGCGGCAGGAATTCAACGTCCTGCCGAAGGCGGAGATCACTGTGGAGTGTGCGCCGGGAACGCTCACGGACCCGGTCATACAAACGCTGGTGACGCATGGCGTGAATCGTGCGAGCCTGGGCGTGCAGTCGTTTGTGGACCAGGAAGCGGCATCGGTGGCTCGGCTGCACACGCGGGCGAAGACGCTCGATGACATTGCGCGGCTGCGGAAAGCGGGGATCGCCAACATCAACGTCGACCTGATTGCCGGGCTGCCGCACCAGACGCGCGAGAGCTGGGAGGATTCGTTGCAACAGGCGATCGCGACGGGCGTCCCGCATGTGAGCGTGTACATGCTGGAAGTGGACGAGGATTCGCGGCTGGGGCGGGAGCTGATTGCCGGAGGAACAAAGTATCACGCGCACTTTGTGCCCGATGACGATTTGACGGCAGAGTTGTACGAGACAGCCAACGAGCGGCTGAATGCGGCCGGCGTTGAGCAGTATGAGATTTCGAACTTTGCCCGCGCCGGCTTTGAGTCGCGGCACAATCTGAAATACTGGACCCGGCAGCCTTATCTCGGTTTTGGCGTGGACGCGCATTCGATGCTACCTGGACAGGGGGCTGAGAGTTTGAGGCTGGCAACAACTGACGATTATGATCAGTTTTTTGTTTCGCCCGGATGGACAATTTCGCCGGTCGGAATAGACCAGGCGCTGGAGGAGACCTTTTTTCTGGGATTGCGGTTGAATCGTGGCGTGGATCTCGGGCGTGTGCGGGAGGAGTTTGGTTCGTTGGCGGGCAAACATGATGCGGCCATCAGCGAGCTGATGGAGGAGGGGCTGTTGCAGCGGTCCGGCAAGAACCTGCGGTTGACGGCGCGGGGAAGGTTGCTGTCGAATGAAGTTTTCGAGAAATTTATCCTGAACCCGGCAACCAAGTGAAAAGGCAGAATCGAGATCCTCGTAAGAACTACCTGAATCTGCATGGCAGAGGACACATTCGCGGGGTCCTTCGACTCCTCCTCAGTCGCGTTCGCTCCTCGGAGTCGCTCAGGATGACAGCAGCAAGCACAACAGTTTGACAAGGACACATAGATCAGAATGACGATGGCAAGAACCAACATGATCGATCTGCGCAGTGACACGGTTACCCAGCCCACGCCAGAGATGCGGCGCGCCATGGCCGAGGCGGAAGTCGCCGACGATGTCTATGGTGAAGACCCGACGGTGAACCGCCTGCAGGAGCGGGCGGCGCAGATTTTTCAAAAAGAGGCGGCCATCTTTGTTCCCACGGGCACCATGGGCAACCAGGTGGCGATCCGTGTGCACACCCAGCATGGGCAGGAGATCATCTGCGAAGAGCGCGCGCATTTCATTAATCTGGAGTCGGCGACGGTGGCGGCGTTCTCAGGATGCCAGCCGCGCACGATTTATGGCGAAGACGGGGTGATTACCTGGGAGCAGATCAAAAAGAAGATCGCGCCGCCGGCATACTATCGCGCGCAAACGGGATTGATCGAGTTGGAGAACACTGGAAGCCTGGCGGGCGGGACGGTGTTTCCGCAGGAGGTCGCCGACGAGATCTGCGATGGCGCGCATGAAGCGGGGCTGCCGGTGCACCTGGACGGTGCACGCATCTTTAACGCTGCCACGGCGATGGGAAAGCCGGTGGCGGAGATTGTACGCAAGTTCGATTCGGTCATGTTCTGCCTGTCGAAAGGGCTGTGCGCGCCTGTGGGGTCAATGCTGGTGGGCAGCAAGGCGTTCATCGACAAAGCGCGCGTGTTCCGCAAGGCGATGGGCGGCGGCATGCGGCAATCAGGAGTGCTGGCTGCGGCGGGCTTAATCGCTCTGGAAAAGATGCCGGCAAGACTCAAAGAAGACCATGACAACGCGCGGCTGCTGGCGGAAGGCCTGGCCGGCATCAAGGGCATCAAGATTGAAGCCCAAAAGGTGTGGACCAACATTCTGGTCTTCAATGTCGCGGGCACAGGAATGAATACCGCGGAGTTCAGCCGCAAGCTGGCGGCCCAGAACGTTCTGGCGGCCGGGATTGATCAGGAGCAGATGAGATTTGTGACGCACCATGACGTGAGCCGGGCAGACTGTGTGCGCGTTCTGGAAGTGGCGAGAGCGGCGTGCGGGCAGCCTGCTTCAAGGAGTGAGGCATGAACGTTCCAGGCGGGCAGGCGGCAGCTGGGAGAGCATATTTCTTTGCACTCGCGATTGGATGGATCCTGTTTTGCCGGCCTGCTACCGCCACGGCCCAGGCCCAGACAAGCGCGGTTCCTTACAAGCATGCCTACTATCTATTTCTTGAAGGCGCTGGCACCGGGTGTGAAGCATGTTATGTGCCTCTGCTGATCACGCGAAATTCGCTCGAGCAGATTGCCTCTGGAGGCAGGCTTGAAGAGGGCGTTTTGATCATTACCTATGAACGAGACTCAATCTGGCAGGGCAAAGGGAAAGTGCCTCTGTTCGCAGCGCACATTCTAAGCGGAGAACGGATCGTCCGTTTGGACGTCAAGAGATACCGGTATCAGGAAATCAGTAAAGAAGAAGTACTCAAGTTGTTTGAGAATCCCATGGGTACGATTCCTATCTCGCGCCCGGGAGGGACGGGCATGCCACTGGACGGCCCAAGCCTGCCTGAGCTCATCAGGGATTTCAAAAAGCAATAAGATGGCAACGCATTTTCCGCTGGCCGGTTCATCGATCAATTTTGACCTATGGGTGGCCTTGCGTGTCAAAGTGTTTGCATCACTGGGCACGCTGCCGGCATCGATAACGGGATGGAGGTCACCATGTACGTTGTAACGGGAGCATCTGGAAATACGGGGCAGGTTGTAGCCAATCACCTGCTGGATAAGAAAAAAGCGGTCCGGGTGATTGGCAGAAGCAAAGAGCGCCTGCAACCGCTGGTTGACCGAGGAGCGGAAGCGTTTGTGGCTGATCTGGGCGACCAGCCGGCGCTTACCAAGGCCTTCGCCGGCGCGGAAGGCGTGTACGCCATGATCCCGCCAAGCGCCACCAGCCAGGATTTTCGCAATGATCAGCGCCGCGCGGCCAAGGCCATTGCCGAGGCGCTGCAACAGGCAGGAGTCAAGCACGCGGTCGCGCTCAGCAGTGTGGGCGCGGATAAACAGTCCGGCACCGGGCCTGTCGCGGGGTTGTATGAGTTTGAAGAGATCCTGAACCGGATTACGGGGTTGAACGTTGTTCACCTGCGGGCAGGGTACTTCATGGAAAACACGCTGGGGCAGGCCGCTGCGATTCGCGCCATGGGCAAGACCGCGGGCCCTTTACGCGGCGACCTGAAACTGCCCATGATTGCAACCAGGGACATTGGAAATGCCGCGGCTGAGTGGCTGCTGGCGCTCGATTTCGCGGGCAAGCAAACGCGTGAACTATTGGGTCAGCGTGACCTGAGCATGGATGAAGCGACTTCGATGATCGGTGCGGCCATCGAAAAGCCCGATCTCAAGTATGTACAGTTGCCGGGCGAGCAGATGCAGGCGATTTTTGTTCAGATGGGCTTGTCGGCCAACATTGCAGGTCTCATCGTTGAGATGGCCGGGGCCTTGAACTCCGGACATATGTGCGCGCTGGAACAGAGGTCATCGCGAAACACGACATCTACTTCGTTCGAGACATTTGTTGCAGAAGAGTTTGTGCCACTGTATCGCGCAAAACCGCAGGCTGCATAAAACTGGCCTTGCAGACGATTTAAAGCGCATAGTGCGCAAGGCCGTGGGTCACCTTGTTATCCGGACCAAAGACCAAAACCTCAGCCGCCATTCCGCGCTGCCCCTGGTAGCAGATAGTAACGCTTCCGGCTCCGACCAAAGTTGTCAGCAGTTCGAAGTGCAAGTCGGGATTGAGTTCGAGGGCCCTGGCCCAGTAGGCGCCGACGGCCCTCTTGCCCTTAAGTCTGCACGAAGGCTCCCCGGCAATTTTTGCGATGAGAGGCGAGGACATCTCGAAGTCGTCGGTGTAATGCGAGAGGACCCGTTGCAGGTCATGGCTGTTCCAGGCGGCAATCCACTCGGTTGCGAAATGCTTGGCAAAGGTTTGGTCAAGCATGGGGTACCTCCCTGCGGGAAACAGCACCTTCGCACAATTTGCGCCGATATTGCAATCGGCCCATTCCGGGAATTCGTGCGATGGCCCTGCCTGACTCACTTTGATAGACTCTTGAAGTTGTTTGAGCACGAATGTTCCAAAAGGACCTAGCCATGTCCGCACAAGTTTCAGCCGCCCCGGAAGTCTCGCTGCGCGAGTTTCAGGAAGCCAGGAGAATTGTTTCGTCGTTTGCTTACCACACGCCGCTGCTGACGTCGCGGCTATTGAGTGAGCGCACCGGCTTTGACGTGCGCCTGAAGGCGGAGATATTCCAGAAGGGCGGGTCGTACAAGCTGCGCGGGCCGCTGAACAAATTCCACCATCTGACGGAAGAGCAGCGCCGGCGCGGGGTGATCTGTTCTTCTGCGGGGAACCACGCGCAGGGCGTAGCCCTGGCGGCGGGCGTCTACAAGATGAAGGCCGTGGTGGTGATGGCCAGCAACGCGACGCAATCGAAGGTGGACGCAACGCGGGCGTACGGCGCTGAAGTGGTGCTGCATGGCATGATCTGGGACGAGGCCAACGAAAAGTCCAAGCAGCTTTGCCAGGAACGCGGGCTGACCTACATCCATCCTTTTGACGATCTGCAACTCATCACCGGGCAGGGCACGCTGGGACTGGAAGTGTACGAAGACTTTCCGCAGATCGATGTGGCGATTGTGCCGATCGGCGGCGGCGGGCTGATTTCCGGCGTGTCGATGGCGCTGAAGGCGTCAAACCCAAAGATCAAAATCATCGGCGTGGAGTCCTCCGACGGGCCGGGCATGAAGCGAAGCATTGAAGCCGGACACGTGGTGACGCTGGACAAGATTGACTGCATCATCGACGGCCTGCGGGTAAAGCGCGTGGGCGAAAATACGTTCTCCGTGGTGCAGCGATTCGTGGATGACATTGTGACGCTGCCGGACAAAGACATTTTCGAGGCGATGATCTGGATCATGTCGCACTGCAAACTGGTGGTGGAAGCCGCGGCCGCGGCGCCGGTGGCGGCGCTGCTGCACGGGCTGATCAAAGCGCCTGCGGGGTCGAAAGTTGTTTGCGTGCTGAGCGGCGGTAACGTGAATCTGGACCAACTCAGAGGATTGAAGTGGAATTAGGCAGGGGCGTTGTGAATGCGTAGGCGCAGGCCGGGTCCGGCAGTCGCAGCAAGTTCGTGGACGTGGCCGCTCATCTTAAGCTGAGGCTGCCGTTGTGTAGCTCACGGATGCAGGAACAGCTTAGTGGAACACCGCCATCGTCTCTTTTTTCGGCTGGCTGGCCAGATGCTGGACAAAGCTTTTCAGCCGCTCTTCCGCGTCTTCTTGAGTGAACCCGCTAAACGCGACTCCCATGCCGACGCCCGGATGCGAACTCACGGTCTTGCCGGCCACGTTGATTTCCTTGTCATTGGCTTTGATGGCCAGCGTTACCACCTGGCCGACAGGCAGCGGCGAGAAGGTGAACACGTAACAACCACCGAGCGAGATGTCGCCCACCGTGCCCCAATATCCGGCATTGCCTATTTCCGGGTGGATGCGCACTCCGGTGTCGCAAACAAAGCGGGGGAACCTGCGCCGTTCTTTATATTCAACTGCCATGCAACAGCTCCTTGCTTACCCAGACCCTGATTGCCACATATTGTTCCACCATTAGGGCAAGGCAGCGCATTACGTTGGACAAGGGGAACAACGTACAAAGGGGCCATGTACGGCGGAGTTTACACATCCGGCCCTGAGCGAAGCTGTTTCTAAAATTCCGAGCGGAACGAGAGAACCCTATGGCTACTTAGGCTTTCAAGGTCTTCCCCCGCGCTCAGTTTTCTGGAGGATTGCGTCCAGAGGCAAGGCTTCCGATTCGAAGAATTCATGGCAATAAGGCTCCCTCACCCGCTCCTCAAACATTCTGCAAGAACTATGCTTTTGTAGTGGTTGCGGGATTCGGGATTTCAGGAAAGCCTACCGCAAGGCCTCTTCCACTTCGCTGAGCCAATCGGGTTTCTTCAGGACCTCGCGCGGCTTCGGGCCGTCGGCCGCTCCCACAATTCCATCTAGTTCCATAAGGTCAATCAGATGTGCGGCGCGGCCATAGCCGATACGCAGACGCCGTTGCAGCAGGGAAGTGGATGCTTTGCCGAACTCGATGACCAGGCGCACGGCGTCGTGGTAAAGCTCGTCATGTTCCGAGTCGCCGTCGCCGGTTTCGCTGCTGCCGCCGGCGGAGCCGGAAAAGCCTTCGCGCTCTTCTTTCGGGACTTCGAGGAACTTCTGCTCGTACTGCGCCTGCGCCTGCGCGCGCCAGAATTCCACCACGGCATGAATCTCTTTTTCCGTCGTAAACGGAGCGTGCAAACGATGCACGCGCGCCGACCCCGACGGCAGGTACAGCATGTCGCCTTTGCCCAGCAGAGATTCCGCGCCGTTGGCGTCGAGGATGGTGCGCGAGTCGATCTTCGTCGCCACGCGGAACGAAATCCGCGACGGAAAATTTGCCTTGATCAGGCCGGTGATTACGTCCACGGAAGGCCGTTGCGTCGCCAGCACCAGGTGAATGCCGACAGCCCGTGCCATTTGTGCCAGGCGAGTAATGGATTCTTCGACGTTGGACTGGTCGAGCATCATCAGATCGGCCAACTCGTCAATGATGATCACGATCTGCGGCAACGGCTTGTGATCGCTGTCTTCTTCAAACAGGCTGGGCGTATCGCTCTCAAACAGCTTGTTATATTGCTCCAGGTTGCGCACGCCTTTTTCCGCCAGCACTTTCAACCGGCGTTCCATCTCGCGCACGGCGTTGCGCAGCGCGTTCGCGGCCAGCTTTGGCTCGGTAATGATGGGCACGTAAAGGTGCGGCACGCCTTCATAAATTCCCAGCTCCAGCCGCTTGGGATCAACCAGGATCAGCCTCACCTGCTCCGGCGTCGACTTATAAAGGATGGACATGATCATCGCATTGATGGCCACGCTTTTCCCCGATCCGGTCGATCCGGCGATCAGCAGATGCGGCATGGTGGCCAGATCGGCTGTGATGATCCTGCCATTGATGTCCTTGCCCATGGCCAGCGTGAGCTTGCTCTTGGTGCCCAGGAACTCCTGCGACTCAACCACTTCGCGCAGCCAAATGGTCTCGCGATGGTGATTCGGCACCTGAATTCCCACCGTCGATTTACCCGGCATGCGTTCAATCAGGATGCTCTCGGCACGCATGGCCAGACAGAGATCGTCACAGAGGCTGGTGATGCGGCTGTACTTCACGCCTGCTTCCGGCTTGAATTCGTAGGTAGTGACCACCGGGCCGGGATTGATCTGCGTCACCGTTCCCAGCACGGAAAACTCCGCGCACTTTTCCGTCAACACCTCGGCCAGCGCTTTTACTTCTTCTTCATTGATCGCCTGCTGGTCTTCTCCGCGATGCAGCAACGAGCTGGGCGGCAGCTTGTATCCTCCGGCGGCGATCTTCGGCAGCACGGTCTTGCGTTTGGCCGCCAAGTCGGCTCTTGCGTTAATCGCGGGCTCGGGTTCGATTGCGGCCGCGTTCGCGCTCAGTGCATCGGCGCCGCCACTTAAAGTTTGCCCGACCGGCAACTGCGCGGCGCCCACCGGCTCCATGTCTTCAAACGTGCGCTCGATGCCCGTCTTCGCCGGAGCAGCAGCGCCCTCACCTTGCATGCGTTGTGACAAAGCCACCTGCGCCGGCACCATCACCTGCCGGTCGTTGATAGAGCGGTCGACCGCAGGAAGACCAGCTCCGTTCCGCCGCTCGGCTTCCTTCTGCGCTTTTTTCTTGGCGCGAGCGTCCGCGCGCGCGGCCCGCCAATCCTGGAAGCGCTGCCACAGGGCAAAGGCAAACGCAAAGCGCGTGTTCAGCCATATACGCATGCCGACGAAACTGAACGCCGTCGAAAGATACAGCGCCACGGCCACCACCGCTCCGCACACGATGTAAGCGCCCACGGTGTTGAAGTAGTGGAGCAGCATGTCGCCCACAATGCGGCCCAGCAGGCCTTCAATGGCCACGGCGTGGATCCAGCGCCAGTGCCAGGGCAACAGCGCCAGCAGCGCCGGTGTAAAGATCAGCAGGATGGCCGCGCCCATCGCCTTCGCGCCCGGCTGGGCCACCGGCCGTGACTTAAACCAGCGCGCTCCCAGCAGGCCAAGCATCACCGGAGCGGCAAACACAAAGATGCCGATCGACTGCAACAGCAGGTCGCTCAGCATGGCGCCAAACAGGCCGATCCAGTTGCGCGCCGAACCGTCCGCCAGCGAGCCGGCGGTGTTCAGCGACGGGTCCAGCGGCGAATAACTGGCCAGGGCCAGGAAAAGGAGTGTCGCGGAGACGAACAACAGGAACCCGATCAGCTCGTTGAGCCGGCGGTTCCGGGTAGGCGTGAACGCACGCAGAAAATACTTCATTGGGGTCTGTCCTTCGGCCACAAAGCCGCGCTCGCGCCCGCCAAACCAGCACTTCTGCGGTCCACAGCAGCGCTCTCAGCCAAAAGTCCAGAGTACACCAGAGCCTGCTCAGTATAGCGGAAATCCCGCGCGAAATTGGCCGGAAAAGCGTAGTCCTTTGGGACTAGGGGGTGTCTAGGCATGTTCCTGTTTTTAGATGCGAGTACCTGAATCCGCGACTATGCGGTTTTCGGATTCGCGTTCATCCGCGTCGATCCGTGGTAAGAGTTTTCCCGATTTTCCGATCTTCTCCGTGTCTCGGTGCCTTCGTGGTAGGTTTTGCCTTTCCGATCCGCGACTATCCGCGTTCATCCGCGATAAGATTTTGCCGTTTCAGATCAGTGTTATCCGTGTCTATCAGTGGTAGAGTTGCCCTTGGTTTTCCGATTCCGGAGATCACGACGATCCCTCCTGCCCATCTCCTGATCCGCGCTTATCTGCGTTCATCTGCGGCGAACGTTTCCTGCCCCACCGCCGTTCTCAGCTCCAGCACTTCCAGCGGGCATTCCGGCCAGTTGTGCCTCCAGCACACGATCAGATCGCAACCGTCCAACGGATGCTGGTGCGCCAGGAAATTCCTGCTTTCGAATTCCACTTCAATCAGCCTCGGCTGCCAGCGCTCGGGTTCTATCTCCCGCATCGCTTCGCAGTCGGGAAAGCCCGCTTGTACCCGCGTGATCGCAAATCCCAGCTCCCGCGCCCGCGCGCCAAACAGAAGCATTACTCCCGCTTCGTTCGTCGGGGCATAGACCAGCGGAGGCGCGGCCATCATCGGAGTCCCATACACCGGCCCATCCGTCAAAATTTTGGGCCTGAAAGGGATAGCATTGGCCCGCACTGAACTTCTGGTTCGTTGGGCTTTCAGTTGCAAATGCTTCGCCACAAGTTCTAGCACATCTTTCCACTCCTCTTCTATGCGCTCTTCCCGGGCATACGCCATCATTCCTGCCGGCACATGCAGCCAGCCTCCAAAGCGTTTTGTCAGCGGGACGGTGCTGTACTCTCCATGCAGCGCGTATTCCGTCATCGACGGGACTCTCCCCAGCTGGCACACCACCCCAGCCCAGTCCAAAAACAGGGATTTCAGCTTTAGCTCATACCCGGACCCCTGGCGCTCCAGTCCACAGGCCTCCAGAACTCCCCGATAAGTGCCAAACCTCTTCCTGATCCAGTGTTTGTTTACGTTGGTCGCATTGAGCAGTTCCTCAACAGAAGGAACATGGCCCAGTTCTTCCGTCGCTTTCCTGACGGCAGCAATCACTTCTTCTCTGGACATTTCTCTTTTTCTCCAATAAAAAAGCCACCCTGCGATGGGGTGGCTCCGATTCAAAATAGCTTTTGTGTAACCTTATGAATAAAAAGGCTTTGCTTAATTATTACAATTGGACAGACTTTGGGCTTATGCCTGTAAGTCTTTAGTAGGGATACACCTATTTAGACGTAGAGGGCGAAGGCGCTGGAAAACAGGGCCAAATATCAATGGCCAAGTACCAATGACCGCTCTTCGAAGTGCAGGCCGTTTTGGGTTTCCCCCGCTTAGCTGGTTCCATCCGGCGCCGCTCCCGAATGAAACCAGAGCTAAATGTAGCAAAGAATGGACGAAGAGTCAATTGGAAAGCGCGGAGTTATTATCTTGACAAATCGGCGTAAGTTTGATACCTTAACTAGTGGGGCTGTAGCTCAATTGGTAGAGCATGGGCCATCAAGAGAACGGTTCAGCTTTATAAGCCCTTGGTTGCGGGTTCGAGTCCCGCCAGCTCCACCATAAAGTTTAAGAACCGTTCCCGCTTAGGCTGCCTATATCGGCAGCCTTTAGCGTTTTGGGCGCTACTGCTCCTTTTTGCGCTTCTAGCCATTTTGGGCGGCTCTTGTTGCTCGCCCATATTTCGAAAATCAACTTTATCGCGAGGTCTCCTAACCCTGTCATCCTGACCGACCACGAATGACCCTGAGCTTGCCGAAGGGGAGTGAGTGGGAGTGGAAGGACCCCGAGGATGAATCGAATTCACCATGCTGCATCAGGGAGTTCTCTCGACAAACTGTGTGGCTCACCCTCGCTAGGTCAATGAAAGTGGTGTGGCACAGCCGCCCTCGGCTGTGGCCGGCTATGCCCCTGTGACCTCATCCTGCATCACGCCCCGCACGAACCCACGCGCAGCGTCACCGCCGAAGCGCCGGGGGCGTTTAGCTTTTGGTGGAAGAGCGGCCCTTCCAGGGCCGCGAAAGGGAATAACTAAATACCCCCGCTCTGCCGAAGGCCCGCGTGCAGCGGAGCGCCCCTGTTTACGCAAGCTGAATTTACCTGTTGCAAGCGAGCCGCTCCCTGAAGGCGAGCGTCAGCGAAGTCGGTAAAAGGCAATATTAGCTACGATGGTTCCCCGGCAACGGAGCCAGGCTTGGATGGGGGAGTGTCAGCAAGAATAAATTGCATTGCGTCCCAGCAATCGATCACGCTCCTATGTCGCGAACGCTCAGGAGGCAACGCCTCTATGCGTTTGCAGACGTACGCGGCTGCATTTTGGATTTCCGATTTCTCAGCTGCTGAGAGGCTTTCGCGAAAAGTGGAATAAAATGCCCGCCAATGAGCGGCTACTCTATAAGGATAATGGCGTCTCTCATTCTGAAGCTGAGAGTAAATCAAAACCCTTGACTCCCGGAATGTTTCCATTGCGGAGGCGGCGTCGCGCCGATAGACAACTCGTTCTAACAAGAAGCGTGCGTAGTGATTGTCAATTTGAAATGAGTCATAAGCATACATGTCTCCCGCAAAAGAGTATGCATTGTCGAAGTACGCCTTAGCTCGATCAAAATCGTGGGAAACCAACGCGGCAATTGCATACTGCAACCAAAAGAGTGGGCTGCGGCTGCAATGGGGCAGGTACTTCACGGCCTCATAAACACGCATACCAGCGCGGCCTCGTTCGCTGTCTGCAAAAACAAAATGTAAGTTACTGAAGCGAACTAGATTCTTGAAAAGCTCGAGGTTGTATGTAGATGCATTGGCAACGGCATCGGCTTTGTTTATGAGACCGATGAGCGCCCGAATTGCAAGGTTAGGATCTAGTACCTGTCGCAGAAGGACTCCTGCAGTCACAGAAGAGCGCATAGCAACAGACGTGGCACTAAATTCCATCAATTCCTGAGCTACCGAGTCTCTTCGGAAGCCGCTTTCAAGAATCTGATCACCGCAAAGATCAACGAGAGTAGGCGTTGTCGGTCTGTATGCCAGAACTGTAAGGATTAGTAATCGAATTATCGGCTCCCGGTAGACACTATCCTTCTGCAATGCAGAGAATAGACTCCGAAGTTTGCCCACAATATGTGGCGACTCTAGGATCTTAAGAAGAATCGCTTGCCATTCTCCCTTACAGGTCACCGATAAAAAATCAAATTTTCGTCGCCTCGAAAGGGATGCTTCATCCCCCCATACACCAAACTCGTTAAAAAAATCAATTATCCACTCAATATCGACATGATCGACAGTATCAAGAGGGACCTCGATAATGTCAGGCATTCCAAGATCGTTCTCCAAGCGACCTACCAACACGTCATGCGCGGCGGATCGAGCGCTCAGTACTAGCGTGAATTCTTCGGATCGATGGGCTCCGAAAGTCGGAAGCACATCCAACCATTCGACATAGTTATCGATAAAAAATACTTTCTTGCCAGATCCCAATAGAGCATTCTGCAATTCCTCGGAAAGCCATTCGCCGCGGTTCGCTAACTCGAAAACCTTATATCCTTTGGAAAAAAGCAAATACTTCAGTCCTTCCAGTGCGACGGTTTTTCCGTTTCCCAGAGAGGAGTGTAGAACGATTGTCCGACTGCCAGACTCTACTCTCGCAAGTACAAATTCGTTCTCCTTGCGAGGGCCACAATAATTGACTTGACCCAGAAAGCTGGCCGCTACTAAGTCTGGCCGTAACCTTCCAAATAACAGAAGCTCGAAAATGTTGCGGTCTTCCAGGGATACCGATGTCACATCTGCATTGTAGGATTTAAGGCAAAAACTTACAGGAGCAGCGTCGTCCTCTGGCACGTATGTTTTGCGGAAATCAGTCAGCTGATTTGCAAATTCGCCCGTTCCCGCTGCTATGAGGAGCCCATATTTACCTGCGCGGTGGGCAGTAGCCATATCTGGTTTTAATCCGAGGACAAAGAAGGACTTGTCTCTGAGTTCCTCCTCGAAAAGTAGACGCCTTATATCGATGTCCCACAATGAGTAGCCCACAAAGAACACGGCCTGGGCCGCCTGCAAATCGGCTCTAAACAAGCTGCCCCACTCATTATCGAGCGCTGACCCCTTGTCATAGCTAGCTTGAGTAAGCTTAAGATCATTCCATATCGAGCTTTTGTCGGTCCTCCGGATGAACCCATTTAAGTGGACGCAAAGCAGATTCTTCTTTGATATCTGCGAAATGTCGTCCGACGGCACAACGGAATCCACGCGTTTGCTGATATTGCTGCACGCAAGCTCAAACACGTCATCATAGTTTGTCGTATACACTCGCCGCCAGGGCATTTCGGCTATATCCCGATGGGACTTCGTAACCGCCTTTGCCGAGAAAAGTAGCTTAAGTTCATCGATGAGCTTAGCCTCGCCAAATTTTTCCACGTATAACTCCGCCACGTCATCGAGCGCAATTCCTGGCGTTAAGCCAGTTTTTGTGGAAAGACTGAGCGCGAGGTCCGTACTCGTGGAAAAATCATTTCCGGCAAGGTTCGTTGCCCCCCTGGGGAACCCTGCACCAACGAAAAGCAGTGCTCGGCCATCATGGGCAAGCTTAAGCCCCTCTTCCAATTCCATACGATGAACGCCCTCACTTTGATTGACTATACAGCTTATACTCAATTTTCAGTCCAATGGAAATAGAGACTGGGCATCTCGTCGGCGGGCTGGTCTAGCCTTAAAAAATAAACTGTCTGTTTTTATGATAAAAGGTTTTTGCGTCGAGGCCAGTTTTTTCTTGACAAGGCTCTATCTATCTGTACCATTGGATTGCATGGATGGCTATTCCGCGCGGCAGGCGGCAAAGAGACTCGGCACTACACATGCCACGCTGAGCCGCTACATATCGGCTGGGAAAATTCCGGCTCCAAAATCCGTGACCGCCGGCGGCATGACTGTCCACCTCTGGACCGAAGTCGAAATCGAACACGTCCGCCAACTCCTGCCCAAGATCGCCAACGGCAGGAAAACCCGTTACTCCAAACTCCGTGAAAAACAAAAGGCACAGACGAAATCGCCCGTGCCTCGCAAACAACGAAAAACCAAGAAGAAGTAACCACAAACCAAACCGCCAAAAGCTAACGGCTAAGAGCCAATAGCTAATGGCTGATTTTCAACGGGCAGCGCCCGGTGCTGAAACACCGAACGCGCCCTAACCGCAGTTCACCTGATAAGAGGTCAGGCAAACCATGGCTGTTCACAAAGTTATACGCTCCAAACCACCCGCGCAACCTCAGTCCCAACAACCCGAACCCGGGCGCCCGCGTCCTGACCGGCAGCGCAAAGCCGAGATCTTTGAAGTCTTGCGCCGCCTCAACCGCGGATACGGCGTTGCCCTGGACGCGCTCGACAAGCTGGAAAACAAAGCCCACCGCATCTTCCCCACGGGCTTTCTGCACGGCTATCGCAGCCGCGCCGAGCTCCTGCGCGCCGAGACCAACCGCGACCTGCTCCGCGTCCTCGCCGGACACGAAGACCAGGAAGCCGCCCGCTTCGAGGGAGCCGAAGAAAAGAGCCACGAAGAAAAGCGAGACGAAGACAAGCCCTCGCCCAAACCTCGTCATCGCTTCAAATAGCTCCGCAGTAAAGCCTCGCTTCCACGGGCGGCCTCGTCTAACCACGGAGCCGCCCTTGATTTCCCGATGGCCCGATCTCCCGATGTCCCGATCCCCCGATCCTTGTACAATCTTGCCCATGATCCCTTTTGCCGACTACGCCGCCCGCCTGCAGCAGCATCTGGAGCGAGACTGGGGAATTCCCGTCGTCACGCGCGACATTCCCGATCCCCTTACCGGCGACCTTGACGGCGCCGAGATCGACGTGGATTACGCCATCACCCCGGAGCAGCGGCTGTTCCTGCTGGGCCACTTGTTTGGCCACACCGTCCAGTGGAACGTGAATGAGAGCGCATTTGATCTGGGGCGGCAGTACAAGCCTCCGGTGGACGAGAAGCTCTTTCCTGAAGTTCTTGCCTATGAAGGCGAGGCCGCGCGCTATGGCTTGCAGCTGCTCCACCAGATCGGCATCACCGACGCGGACCAGTGGTTCTCCAACTACACGGCCGCCGACCAGGCCTACCTGCTCCACTTCTACCGCACGGGCGACAAAGGCGAGTTCAAAAACTTCTGGCGCGAAGGCGCTCCGCTGATCGAGCCCAAACCCATCCCTGAGTTCAAGCCTAAGAAACGCGTCTTCAGGATGGACGGCGTGGTGATCTGAAGGCCGAGATTGGAAATTTCAAATTTCAAATTTGAAATCTGAACTATTTTTCCTGCGTTTCTGGCGCTGCCGGCGGAACGTCCGCCTCTCCCTTGCGCTTCTTCACCGCCTGGCGAAGGATGTATTCAATCTGGCCGTTGACGCTGCGCAGCTCCGCCTGCGCCCAGCCCTCAAGGTCGTCCCAGAGGGCCGGATCGATGCGCAGGAGAAATGATTTCCGTTCCGTCATTGGTTACCAGTTACCGTTCCACGGTTGCCGCTGAGGTGAAGCCTGTCGCTTGCAATGGTTATGTGTATAGCGTGCCCGTATTGACCACCGGATGCACCTCCGATTCGCCGCACAGCACCACCATCAAATTACTGACCATCGCCGCGCGACGCTCGTCGTCCAAATGCACCACGGACTTTGCCGCCAGCTCTTTGAGCGCCATATCCACCATGCTCACCGCGCCCTGCACGATCTTTGCCCGCGCCGCGATCACGGCTTCCGCCTGCTGACGGCGCAACATGGCCTGTGCGATCTCCGGCGCGTAAGCCAGATGCGTGAGCCGCGCTTCGTCCACCACAACGCCGGCCTTGGAGAGCCGCTCTTGCAGCTCATCGCGCAGCGATTTCGAAACGTCGTCCACATTGCTGCGCAGAGTGATCTCGGCGTCTTCTTCGGAGTGGTCATAGGCATATAAGCTGGCCAGATGCCGCAACGCCGACTCGCTCTGGATGGGCACATAGTTCTCGTAGTTGTCCACGTCGAACATCGCCTGCGCCGAGTCTTCCACCCGCCACACCACCACTGCGGCAATCTCGATCGGGTTGCCGCGCTTGTCATTCACCTTGAGCTTGTCGCCGTTCAGTGTGCGCGCGCGCAGGGAAATCTTGTTGCGTCCCAGCGGCCGCTGTCCTGCGGTTGAACTTGCGCCCACCTTGGCGGCTACGAGATTGGCCCGCCATGAGGCCGCCTGCTGCGGTCCGTTTGAATAAAACGGATTGCCCCAGTGGAATCCCGGCGTGCGCACCGTGCCTTTGTAGGCGCCAAACAGCACCAGCACGCGGGCCTGATTTGGCTGCAGGGTGAAGAAGCCGGTCATCAACACAACGATGATGGGCAGGGCAACGATGGCGACCGCCAGGAGTCCGCCGTGTGGCTGGCCGGTGGTCTCAACCCCGTCTTTGATCGCGAAGACCATCAGCGCGACATCGGCCAGCAGAGCAGCAATCAGCAGGACCAGCATGAACCACCCATTGGGTACTCGAACCACTTGCTCATGGGCGGCAGTGACTTTGTTGGTGTTCATGGTTTTAGAACTTCCTTGATCTACAGGCAGCTTGTTCTCTGTCTGTTATCGAAATGATATCATTTAGATATATAAGCTAACCTAGTTTATATTTGCTTTGGAATCAACGTTTTACTTGGAAGTCCACAGACCACAGCTGTTTTTTGAAGTCGCCTTATCTGGCATTTCGGGAGTGGCTTGAGCCCCCTATCTCCCGCGATCCGCGCCAATTCCTGAGCGATTGACGCACTCCTTTGCCGGGAATAAGATTTTTTCTCAACCTCTCTGCACAGAAATGGCGGCCCGGATGAACCCTGGATCCATCTCGTCTCGCACCTTAATCCTGCGTTGGTCGATTCTCGCCGCGATGGCGGCGTCTGCTATGGCGTTTGCCTCGGGGCAAAACCCTGCCAAGCCGGCCGACGAACTGGCGCCTGGAAGCCCGCTGTTGATCCAGCCGGAAGAGCTGGTCCAGGCTATGAAGACCCGTGGTCCGGGCAGGCCGGTGGTTCTTTATGTGGGGCCAAAATCTTTTTATCTGCAGGCCCACATCCCCGGCACCGATTTCGTTGGCCCGGTCAGACCGGAGAACGTAGAGAAGGTGCGCGCCCGCATCGCGCCTCTCGCGAAAGACGCGCCAGTAGTGATCTATTGCGGCTGCTGTCCCTGGGACCACTGCCCCAATATCCGCCCGGCATTTGCGGAGCTGAAAAAAGAAGGCTTCACGCGCGTGCGTGTGCTTTATCTGGCCAACAACTTTGGGACCAACTGGGTGGAAAAAGGCTTTCCTGTAGCCAGGGGCGAGTAGGCTGACGATATCTAAAACAATGGCGCGCAAGGTAATTCTTCTGGTCGCGATTGCCGGGCTGGCCCTGGGTGTCTACGCCGCGATGCACCGGTCTGGCCGCAACCACGTCACCGCCGTTTTTCTCCACGCCGCGCCGGAACTTTCCATGACTGACCTGAACGGCGGCGCTGTGCAAACATCGAGTTATAAAGGCAAAGTTGTACTGGTCAATTTCTGGGCGGCCTGGTGTACGCCCTGCGCCGAGGAAATACCGCAGTTCATCGCGCTCGAGAAGAAATACCAGGACCAGGGATTGCAGGTGATCGGCATCTCCGTGGAAGACGATCCCCGCGATCTGCGCGCTTTCTACCGCAAGTACCAGATGAACTATCCCGTGGTGCCCAGCGATCTCAAAATCGCGGACGCCTTCGGCGGCGTTCTCGGCCTTCCCACCACTTTCGTCATCGGCCGCGACAATCTCATTCACGGCAAGCACAGCGGCGCAACCGATTTCTCCGTGATCGAGCAGGAAGTGGTTGCGCTGCTGCACGCGCCGCAAAGCTAGAGCGACGCCATATCAATCACAAAGCGGTACTTCACATCGCTGCGCAGCATGCGTTCATAGGCTTCATTGATCTTCTGTATGGGAATGACCTCCACGTCGGCGGTGATGCCGTGCTCGGCGCAGAAGTTCAGCATTTCCTGGGTCTCGGGGATGCCGCCGATCAGCGATCCGGCAAACTGGCGGCGTTTGAAGATCAGGCTGAAAGGCTCAACCACCGGCGGATGTTCCGGCGCGCCCACCAGCGTCAGCGTGCCATCGCGCTTGATGAGAGCCAGGTAGGCATTCACGTCGTGGTTGGCCGAAACCGCGTCCAGGATGAAATCAAAACTGTTAATGTGGCGGTCCATCTCATTCTGGTTTTTTGAGACCACCACTTCATGCGCGCCCAGCCGCAGTGCGTCCTCTTTCTTGTTGGGCGAGGTCGTAAACAGCACCACGTGCGCGCCCATGGCATTGGCCAGCTTCACGCCCATGTGTCCCAGGCCGCCCAGCCCCACAATGCCCACCTTCTGGCCTTTGCCCACCTTCCAGTGGCGCAGCGGTGAGTAGGTGGTAATGCCGGCGCAGAGCAGCGGCGCAACTCCGGCCAGGTTTCCTTTGTCGGGGACGTGCAGCACGAAATACTGGTCCACCACAATGCTCTTTGAGTATCCGCCATAGGTCATGCCGCCCAGAAATTTATCGGGCGAGTTGTAGGTGCCGGTGAAGCCCGTGTCGCAAAACTGCTCCAGTCCGGCCTGGCAATTGGGGCAGGTGCGGTCTGAATCCACCATGCAGCCCACGGCGGCCAGGTCGCCGGGCTTGAAGCGTTTCACCTCGCTGCCCACGGCGGTTACGCGGCCAACAATCTCGTGCCCGGGAACCACCGGGTAGGTTGTGTTGTTCCATTCATTGCGGACGGTGTGCAGGTCGGAGTGGCACACTCCGCAGTAAAGGACCTCGATCTGTACGTCTTGCGGCAGCGGTTCGCGGCGCGCGATGGAAAACGGCGCCAGCGGCGACCGCGCTGAGACTGCCGCGTAGCCGGCAGTCTTGGTCTTGGCTGGAGTAGCTTCTAAAGCAGTTGTCGACATAAAGAAATCTCCCTTTGTGATGGCTTATGAATTCTATGGGATGCAACTGCCGAAGGGTGTGAAATCCGGCAGCTGTGGCTGAACAGGCCCTGACTAAAAGGCTCTGGCTGAATCTGTCTTAAAAAGATACACAGCGTCCTGGAAAAGGAACGCGCTCCAAAATTTGGATGACGAAAGCCAGGCTGCCGATTCATTTCTCACCGACTTCCAGGTCCAGCTTCCGATCCGTGCCGTCCGTGTTTATCCGTGGTAAGGTTTTGTTCTTTCCCCAAGAACATGCCGGTCCGGGGTTTGACACTTCCGGTAAACCCCGTAAAATAGATGTGTATTTCCCGTCGCAAGCGCCGGCTGTGGTCTGGCGCCTCATTCAATGCCGAAGTGGCGGAATTGGCAGACGCGCATGGTTCAGGTCCATGTACTCGCAAGGGTGTGGGGGTTCGAGTCCCTTCTTCGGCACCACGTACTATTGCTTTCTTGCACTTAGAACGCTTCCTGTCTATACTCCTGTCTATAGGGAAAGGCGTTCTCCCAAGCCTTCCCAAGCAGGAGATTTGAATGCCGAAGGCCGCAAATCGCAACGGGTACGCCAGCCGGGTCAACATTCTTAAATACGTCAAGGTTGCTAACAAATGGCGTTTTGCTCCGGTGCAACTGGTCAATAACAAACTCAAATTCGATTGCGTTCTAATTGATGGGCAAGCCGAACGCCATGCCGAAGGGACCTATTACATCGAATGGTATGAGGCCGGAAAGCGGCGGCGGCAAAGTGTGAAGGATTCAGCGGAGATTCTGGAGCAGGCAAGACGCAAAGTCGTCGAGCTGGATGCGGAGAAGGTCGGCCTGGAGATCGGTGGCAACGAAAACGAGAAGCGGACGCTTTTGTCTGACGCCGTGACCGCTTACTTGAAAGAGATGGAACCGCCCCAGCGCGAAGTCACGACGTACAGTGCGTACAAGCTCCACCTGCAATTATTTGTGCGCAATTGTGCCAAGACCTATGTTCAAGATGTGACTCGCGAAGATCTTTTGGCTTTTATTCGCAAGGTTTATGAACTTGGTTGCGGTTCGCGCACGGCTCGCAATCGCGTTACAACTGTAGTCCAATTGCTCAAGGCCAATGGCATACAAGGGCTGCTGCGTAAGCGCGATTGGCCGAAGTTTGTGGACCCGATGCGCCCCATGTATGAAACGGAAGAATTGAATGCCCTCCTGGCTGCCTGCAACGACCGCGAAAGAGTGTTGTTTCTGTTTTATCTTTTGACAGGAATGAGGAAGAAAGAAGTCCGCTATTGCAGTTGGCGTGATGTTGATTTTCAGAATCATGTAGTCCGGGTCACGGCCAAACCGCAATGGGGTTTTAAACCGAAGAACAAAGAGGAACGCGAGATTCCAATCCCGGAGGCATTACTTACTGAACTGAAGGTCCACAAGGAACGGCAGAGCGCAGCCCAAAAAACCTGCAATCTTGTTTTCCCCACTGCGACGGGTGAGCCAGACCGAAAGCACGAATTGAAGTTGAAGCGTATCGCATACCGAGCTGGTCTGAACTGCGGCCGTTGCACGTCGCGACACGGAAATGCGTGCTTAAAGGGCGGGTACTGTTCAAATTGGTTTCTGCACAAGTTTCGGCACACATTTGCGACGCAGAACCTTCAAGATCACGTTTGTGATATTCGCACGCTGCAACAGTGGCTTGGGCACAACGACTTGGCCTCTACGATGGTGTATTTGAAGGCAGTAAGGAGCAAGGACGTTGTAGCGCGTATCAACGCCAGCAAATTGACAGCATTTGCTCTCTGTATGCCAGGAACGGTACAGACGCTTACTCATGCGACTTAATAAAATTGTTTGCGGCATCATTAGGTAACGATCAACTTGAAGTCTGTGCTGGTTGCAAGCTGTGGGCTATGTCACGTGGCGCAAGAGTGCAAATTGGTGATGTGTTCAGGGCTAGAATTTTCAATATGACTATCAGCGAGACAGAGCAGCGCCACGAATTGATGAAATACCATCCCAATCGGTACACCGGAAGCCGCCAATTCTTCCGACCTTTGTTCAATCAGTTCCGGCAATCAGCCGATGTTGATGGCGTGCTACCTGCGTCCGCTTTCACGCGGATTTGCGACAAGCTGACTTTTGAATACTGGAATCCAGAGCTTGACCGTTTTCCAGTTGAACAACGCCCCGAGAACCCCACACACTTGATAGTGTCAGAGCAATCGATGTTTATGCACGTTGCGCGATTCACGCTCTGCGGACGCAACATTTTTCATTTTTCCCGGACCCTCACCACGTTGTTGCGCCTCACGGACGTGGATGACGTGATTTGGAGCAGCATTAAGCTACCCTATTCAGCCTTCTACTTATGGTTCGGGCCGCAAGAGGAATTGCGATTTGGGGGCGGGCGGTACTGTGCTGACGGGGCATATGTGTCTGGCATTCCGAACGGCATTCAGATCTTGGTCACCACGGTCGAGCCGGAGATTGATTGTATGCGCCCGCCGAGCTTTGCCCTCCACCGCGATTTCTATTACTACATAAGCTTTCAGTTTACGGGTGACGACACGGTGGGTGCGGCGTTTGCAAGAACCCTTGGGACAGATGCCATGTTCCAGCGCGGATTTCAGCCGCCAGAAATTCAGCAAAAGACGCAACGCTTAGCTCAGGAAAACGGCATCACGCTGTTGCAAAAGTCTCCCGACGAAACGGCTCAAGCGAAAACAGTCGAGGAACGTATTGCTGATTTGCCTGTATTCAGGCAGGTGCTCAGGTTACTCATGAATGGCTTGTGTTATTTGTCATCTCCATCCCGCGAAGTTAACCGCAAGTACCGGGATTCATTGGCGGATCAAGCCGCATTACCGGCATTAACCAAACGGGAGATACAACGCCTTAGGAGGGATGGCTACACGGAAATTAATTTTTGTGGTGAGTCACTTGATCGGCAATACGGGGCGGCTTTCAACGGAAAGGAGTTGTCCCCCCATTGGCGCAGGGGCCATTGGCGCAATCAGGCGGTCGGGTCGCTGAGGGCAGGGCACCGTTTGACATGGATACGCCCGACGCTTGTGCGCAAGGACAAGCAAAGGCAAGATGAGGTTGTTGGACACTTGTATCGGGTTGAATGATCGTGGGCAGGATGTGCTTTCTCCAAACCGCAATAAGGCCCACTCTGGACACATAATTGGCCGCAGAGAGAAAGCAAACCGACTGACAACATGGTGTATCGTTGGCGGGAGGGATGCATTTTCACGAAGGCCGTAGCAGCCTGACAAGGCGGAAGCATTATGTGGATTGGCGGGGAGACATGAGAACGGCTCAATTTAAAGCACCATACACCGAACAAGCACAAAGTGGAGGCATCTTGGTGAAGCGTGAGCGGGAAACTTCTCGCATTTCTGATTACGTCACTGCGGGAACATGTAGATAGGATCTTTGCAGTTGTGTTCCTCGGCAAAGACGCTCGGAACGCGCTCCTGTCTCCAGATTTTGTTACCGGCACGCTGTGGATGTTTACGAAAATGGGTGTTTCGCTCCTCAATATAACGATTAATGGCTTTGGTCGCGGTCATAACGGAGGGGTAATCGCTGTTGTGGATGATTGCCCGCGCCATACCGCTGAAAACCGACTCGATTACATTAAGGAATTGAGCGCCAGCTGGTAGCGGCATTGTCTTAATCACAGGTGCCCCTTCTGTTTCTGCCGTCAAGTTGAGCTTCTCCAGATGCTGGGCCAAGTCCTTTGAGATGTGCCACGACGCCGCATCCCAAGACAAGTACAGCGTGTGGTAGCCACGGTATTTGGTGCGCAGGATGTCTGCCAATTTGATCATTTCCTCGGTGTTCTTTCTCCGAGAATAGAAGTGGGTCAATTGATTCGTTGACAATTCAAGAGCGGCGGTCAGAATCAAATAGCCTTTCGACTTCTGCCACTGCGGAACTACGTATTGCTCACCAGGAGCGACGCGCTTACGCCCGCCCTTCTTTTTGATTGCGAAAGGTCCGTATTCATCCACCGAGAAAAACGCTTCATCTTTTCTGAGTTCGGCCAAGGTTTTCTTTATCCGGTCTACCTTCTCCCGGTACTCAGGATCATTGCTGGTCAAAACTCTTCGAGCAAGTCTCCATTTCCAGCCGCCGTTGACGATGATCTCACGAATAACGTGGCAGCTAATGGCATCGTTGAGCTGCTTGTCGAGCGCGGTCTTTATGTCCGCAAGTCGCCAGGTCGTGCGGTTGAATCCGTGTACGGACGGTGGGGAATGCAACAAAGAGAAAACCGCATTCTGGATGGCTGGAATACATGCTCTCTTGTCGCTGCGGTGCTTTCTAAAAAACAGCTTTTCGGTGCCTCCCTGCCTGAAATCCCTCCAATATTGAAACAACGAACTCTGCGATATCTTCAAAAAAGAGCAGATTGGGGACGAATTAATTCCTCGCGTGTACGCCAACGCGACGAGAGCTCTGCTGCGAGTGAATCGTTCGCCCTTCGTAGCTGCGGCAAATAACGTCTTAAGCTCGTTCTCGGGGAGTTCGTTCAACTCTCTTGCGAGACATTCGAGCGGCATCTTTCCTTGTACAATTCTTTGCATCCAATCGAAAGCCTGCTCTACCGAACTGCTCGCCTTTCTCGGGTGGAGCGAGAGGCGCAACGGCATGAATGGTAGAGCGGGATGTACAGTCACCGGAGTGCCAAGCTCCGGCGCAATGGGGCTGTCTTGAACATTGGTTGGCACCTTGGGCGCTTTTCTGCGAGTATTCTTTGACCTGCGACTAAGGGGGGCTCCGGCCGCAGTCCTTGCCCGCTGCACATACTCCTGAACGACTGTGTAGCCTCCAGTGAAACCGTGCTCCTCGCGCAGGGTCTTCAGAATCCGCATGGCGGTGGTCCGGTATCGTTTGGGAATGTGAGCGTCCTCTGTGAGAATTTGATCAATGATGCCAATCCACGGTCGCAGCGTAGGCCGCAGGTGGTGGACCTCTGTTTTAGTGGTTGGTTTCGAGATGGGTGTTGACGATGAAAGAAAATCGAGGATTTTCTGAATTGCTGCACCGGTTAGTTCAATATGCACGATTGGCTCTGACCCCTGACGAGATGTTCGCAAATTCCGATTTCGGGTGTTGTTACTTGCGGTGCCGACGTTGGACACAGCCCTCCTTTTGGACGAACCTGATAAAGTTGATAGTCCCCTGATTGTTTCCCGTACTCAGATAGCCGATCTAGCTTCCGCATGAGCCCGAAAAGGTGAACCTAATAGGTACGAGATCATTTGTGCTGCTTGGCCTTTCGTTAGCTCAGCGGGCGCAATGATCCCATTGCGGCGAAGCAAATCTATTTGCTTGTCGCTAGGAGGACCCTCGCGCCAGGAAGCATCGCGGGCCACGAGTTTTTCAGAATCAGGTCGATCCGAGGCGACGAAGTTATCAGCAAAGCAAATCGCGGTTTCCAAGTCACCCACACGTTCTAGCGGCGTTAACCCCGTTTGGTAAGATTTGAGTCGAATACTCCACGTGTCGAGTAGATCGGATTCAATCAGCAGCGATTCGCCATTTTTCAGGCATAGTCGATAGCCTCCTGGCACCGCATGCCAGATGTTCGGCGTAAAATCAGCAATTTCGGCAGGAGGGTCGAACTTCCAGAATTCGATTCGCTCTGCTGCCAGCTTTATGTCCGTCGTCGTGTGAATGCGTTGGACATCAACCCATGGATAGCGTTCTGTTAGCTCCTCGATGAGCCGTTCCGTTTCTAGCACATTGCTTCCTTTAAGGTCCAGGCTAGGCGGAAGATTGAATAAATCGCCCAATCCGGGAAGTCGATGTATCTTCGAGTTGTCAGATATGTCGATCACTATGAGGTTCGTCTTCTCGGGATGACATCGTGTTCCGCGTCCGACCATCTGAGCGTAAAGAAGTCTAGACTGCGTGGGTCGGGCCATGATGATTGTGTCCACGCGAGGCTCATCAAATCCTTCGGTCAAAACGGTGCAGTTCGTAACTACCCTGATATCGCCTTGCGAGAACCGAACCAGCGTTACTCGTCGATCCTCACGGGGCATATCGCCCCAAACGGCGGACGTGCGTATGCCCGCGGCCTTGAACGTTTCGCAAACATCTTGAGCATGCGCAACATTCACACAGAATATGATTGCACGGCCCCAGTTTGCATACTGCTTGTACGCATTTACAAGGAGGCTATTACGGTCGCTGGTATTCACAGCCTCTGCTAGATCGCGCTCAACGAAGTCGCCATGGCGAATTCTAACGCTATCCAGCGATGTCGCGCTGTCTACCCTCCAGCCCGTGATCGGACACAGATATCGCTCAGCAATCATCTCGCGAAGTTCACGTGCATAACATATATCTTCGAAAACTGCGCCGAGTCCTTGTTTGTCGCCACGTCGAGGCGTTGCTGTGAAGCCCACGAGATATCGGTGCGTGTTGGGATCAAAGAGGCCGAAGTGTTCAAAGATGCGACGGTACGTTGGGGCTACGGCGTGGTGCGCCTCATCAACAACAATGAGGAAAAACTCTTCCGGATTTAGCTGGCGGAGGCGAGCCGCTCCAGCTCTGCCGAGGGTCGGCACTGAGGCGATGACTACCTTTGAGTCTGCAGGTGCTCGCGATGTAGATTGCTCGATCCCGATCTTCAATCCTGGATCAATGTCCAGAAACTTTGCGCGTGCTTGCAACAGCAATTCCTCACGGTGTGCAAGTACAAGCAGCCGCTTTTTCATCTTGAAGAAGCGAGGGAAGTGCGCGAAAATCACCGTCTTGCCCGTTCCAGTCGGCAGCGAGACAATGACTCGGCGCTTCCCCTCCTTGTACGCCTTATAGACGTTTTGTAATGCCTCGGATTGATATGGACGGAGGTCAAGCATGGGATTTGGGCGCAAATTGAAGGAATTATAACGCTGAAAGATGTGGTGAAAAATCGCATTCCTGCGCAGGCTTGTGGAAATTTATTCCCCAACGTGCCATGTTACCGTTATGCTTTTGGGCCACAGTGGAACGGAAATTATCTCTCGGCAGCAAAAAAGCCATACACCATCACATCAACGTAATGATCCCACTCGAAGCGGAATTGTTTGGGTTTCGCGTCGATTTCAGCCGGGGCCGGGGGAGTGCGAGGGGGTGGCGATGGAGCGCCCCTCGATTTTTTTTGGAGGCAGTAGGATACGCGAGCGCCTTGGCAGGCGCTCGCTTTTTTTGCGCGTCTAATTGTGGGCCGGCTCTAGCTGCCGGCCCAGTTGGGAAAAGGATTGCGGGTGGAGTTACGGAAAGCCACGATGAGGTCGCGAATGGAAGAACGACGCTGGTACAGACTTTTGATTAAACGGGAAAGGTCTTCGATGGGGCCATGGTGGGACCACCATTCTTCCGGCATTCCCTCGGTGAGTTGCCAAAGGTCTGATTCATCGATCTGTTCAGCCCGGCTCAGTACGGGTTCAAATGATTCCCAGCCTGTTACGTGCTGATAGACGGAATTTCGCGCATAGACACCGCGCAGGGGCGAGTCTGGAAAGTCCCATTCCGAGCAGTTGAAGCAATAGCCCTGGTCGATGAAAACCGCGCTATACTTCCGCGCATTGGCTGGCTTGGTGAATACTGCTTGGCGCCCATCTGCGTTTCCTGTCCACTTGTCCAGCACCAGCACGCGGGCAAAATCCTGTGGATTGCGAATCTTCTCCATGAGCGATTCAGGCAGGTAGTCAAAGATCATATCTTTTTCAGGATCGGCCACGTAACGCGACCCCAGTTGTAACCCGCTGCTGCAAGGGGTGAGCAATCCCGCCGTATCCATGCGTAAGTCCGGCGAATTGGATACCAGCCAATCGGAAACTTCGATCACCGCAACTTCGGGCATAGGCAAGCCAAGATACAAACCAAGTCTGCTGGCGAGAAACTCATTGGCCAAGATTCGGCAATGCTGCGGATTGTTCTGTTATGTTGAGAACTCAGTAATGTGGAGTCAGGTCCTGGAGCCACTGTAATTGCGGGGGTTTGCTGGGTGCCAGCTGCACATTAGTTCTTTAGGTTGACCAGGCGAGCTGTGGGGCTGGACTCTGCTTTGTGGACAGCAAGCGTGGGAGCTCGGAGCGACGTGCTTCCAATGTGGGCTCGAGGAGGGAGAGGTCTTCTTGTATCGCCGCAGCTTGAGCGTGCTCTGGTTGGCCCACCAGTTGGTTAACGGCACGGATGAGCACATCACTCGCGGTTCTGACGGAAAGGGTTTCTCTCAGGAAACTGACGTTTGGTTCCAGCCATCGATGTTCATACAAGTGTCCGGCAAACTCCCAAAGGCACAGCGGGATCTCCATCTCTCAAGGCAAGACTGGCGCAGTTCTCGAACTGCCTCTAACAGACGCCGTAGGCGAAACGTTGCACAGATACCTCAAGAGGATCACGCCACCGGCACCCTTCCGGCAGATTTTTCTACGGATGAGAGCTCCTATCGGCGTGCTCACGACCTCCGCTCTCTCGACCAGATTTCGGTTCTGGGCACGCCGAAGCGGATTGGACCTGTCCACGAGAGGAGCGTGTCATCGCATCCGGCACTCGTACGCTGTCTTTCTGCTGCGCCAGGGTACGCAGGTGAAGACTATCGCTGACATCCTCGGTCATCGCACATTGGAGAGTACGTGGACATATTTGCGCCTCTCGCTTGAAGACCTCCGCGATGTCGCCTTGCCTGTGCCACCGGAATCGAGAGGGCGGAAGGCGGTGCGCCCGTGAAAACGACATTTGCCTTTCGGTCAAAGTTAGGTCCTGCCATTACGCGCTATCTCGAACTCAACTTAGCACTAGGCAAACGCTACAAGCATGAGATCACCACTTTTAAATCTCTGGATCGATTCCTCAGCCGGCTTCCGCGTGCCTCGCAGGATCTGACCGCAGAGACGTTCAACGATTGGTGTCGAGAGCAGTCATTGTTGATGCCGCGCGTGCGACGCTACCGGATGTTCATGATTCAGCGGTTCTGTCGCTATCGGCGTCGTACTATGCCTGATTGCTTTGTTCCAGACTCGGTTCTTTTTCCGCCACTCAGTCAAACGGTTTCTCCGTACATCTTTTCAGAAGCTGAAGCGGCTCGGCTGATGAGAGCCGCCTCCGGTCTTCACCGTCCGAGTTATTCCCCACTGCGCCCCGAAGTGATTCGTCTTGCCATCGTTCTTCTCTACACGACCGGCTTACGTATAGGAGAGTTACTTCGGCTCCAGGTGGGAGATTTCGATCTCCGTGAAAGAACGCTTCTGGTGCGCAACTCCAAGTTTCATAAATCACGTCTCCTGCCCCTGCGCGAGGACGTGGCTCATGAGCTTGACGCGTACCTGCTCCTCCGACGCAAGCAAGGGCTTCCCACGAGCTCAACCACACCGTTTATTTGGAATCTGCGGCGTGGAGGCAAAGCGTATTCGGCATGGGGATTGCAGTGCAGCTTGTGGGCTACGTTCGACGCCTGTAACATTCGAACCCGATCCGGGCGCCGACCGCGAGTGCATGATTTTCGTCACAGTTGCGCGGTCAATGCCCTGATTCGCTGGTACCGTTCCGATGTCGACGTGAGCACGAAGCTACCTTTCTTAGCTGCATTCCTCGGGCACATCTCCATCATCTCTTCGTTTCGTTATCTGCACTTCGTTGAGCCTCTCCGTACCCTCGCAAGCAAGCGATTCGATGAGTCTTATGGTGGATTGGTCGTTCCCCTATCCGGGCGGGAGGCTGGGAGAGAGTGAAAACCCCGTCAGGAAACAAGCTTGCCTTTCGGCTGCGAGGTTACTTTACAGATCATCTGCCACGAGTCCGTGGCATGAGTCCTCACACCATTCACAGCTACCGGGACAGTCTGATGCTCTTTCTTCGTTTCCTGACATCGGAACGAAAGAGTCGAGTTCAGGACCTGGACCTCCACAGTATCGAACCGGACGACGTGATTGCCTTTCTTGCCTATTTGGAAGAAGTACGTAAGAACGGAGTCACGACCCGCAATGTTCGCTTGGCCGCAATCCACGCGTTCTATCGTTACGTAGGAACTTACCATCCCGAACAACTCGACCGCGTTCAGCGTATCTTAGCCGTACCATTCAAGCGCGCCCGTCAGCGCGCAATCGAATACCTGGAACGCAATGAGATCGAGGCTGTTCTTTCTGGGATCAACCGAGCAAGCAGAGATGGGCGCCGCGACTATGCATTGCTTGCGACTATGTTCAACACTGGGGGCCGCGTACAAGAGATCGTCGATCTGCGGGCATGTGACTTGCAACTGATACGCCCGTTTCAAATCCGGCTCTTCGGCAAAGGCAGGAAAGAACGCTTTTGCCCTTTGTGGCCGCAAACATCCCAAGTGCTCCGGGATCATTGCAAGGAATATCACCTGGATCTGCGCTCTGACGCACGAATCTTTCTCAACCACCGAGGGCAGCCGCTCACCCGCTTTGGAGTGCGATATCTCTTAGCGAAGCATCTGGACCGAGCCCGTGGCGATGTCAGCACTCTGGCCCGCAAGCGTCTTCACCCGCACAGCATGCGCCACAGCACAGCGGTCGCGCTTCTGACTTCGGGTGTGGACCTAACCACGATCAGTCACTGGTTGGGACATTCCAATCCCAACACAACCAATCGGTACGCCACGATCGATCTGGAAATGAAGCGTCGCGCAATCACCAAGGTGAAGCCGGCTACTCATCGTGCTCGATCGTCGTGGCACCTAAACCAGTCCATCCTTGAATGGCTGGAGAGTCTTTGACACCCTCAGTAATGTGCAGCTAGCCTCAATCCAGAGTGCACATATCAGCATGCGGCGAGAACTGACTCCACATTACTGAGTTCTCAACATAATCCAATTAATGTGGAGCTCCACATTAATTCTGAAACTTCGTGATGTAGTAATGGCCGTCGGAAGCCCGCATCAGGTGAGACTGCGATCCTCCGCGCATCCGGCGTATTTGTTGCACTGCGGTAAGAGTTGTAGAGGCAGCCATTATTGCACTGCCTTTCCGTTCTGTGCATCCTCGGGGCTGAGTGCCCCAAGGATGACGGAAGCAGTGCGTTGCACGACCTCCAAGCTCTCTTTCAGGAGGTTAGCGTCACCGTGGTAAAGCTGGATGTAATCGGCAGAACCGGTTCCGGTTTCGAGGCCCAGTGCATGACAAACGACAAAAGCCACGGCTTCGGCTTCGGTTTCCCGTACTACTTTGGTTGTCAGAATCCGCCGTTCGGCTCTGTGCAGCATCTCGTGAGCAAGTTCATGGACAAGCGTTGCCAGTGTTTCGGAGGGCTCCAAGTCGGGCAATATGCGAATCAGACCACCGTAGGACATTCCCCTAGCGGGTTCGATCTTGTCGGAGTATTCCAGCTTGATTCCCTGAGCGGTGGTAAACTCGGCCAACTTGTCCAGTTTGTCGCCAACTTCACCCGCAAAGGTGCTGCCTAGTGCTGGCAGTTCCGCGCCTTCGGTCTGGTCAACATCGAACACATACACGGCTCGAAAGCCCACTAAGCGCGCCTCTGGCTTATCGGTTCTCGCGTCGCTCTCCTGATTCTGGTTGGCGTCGCTTGCCTTGCGCTTATAACCAATCATGGGGGCAAAGATCATGATGCCTTTTTCTCCGCGCTTCACTCTGCGGCCTAGTTCATTCCATGAGCGAATGCCTGCAACTCTCGTTGCCGTGGGACGCTGGCTGGCAATCAAACAAATGTTTTGAAAGCTGTAGTTGTGAAACTGGGACATTGCGGTGAGATAGGCTGAGAGTGCCTCACTGTGTCCGGCTTCCAAAGCCTCGATGAGCGCGTCAATGCTGGCTTTGACAAGTTCCTGATTGTTTTTGTTTCTGGTTGCTTCCCTTAATAACATTTGAAAACCCCTCGTCTGCCGGGTCGGCGTGATTTGTCTTTCACTTCAGGCGCAGCCAGACAAATCCAACGACCTGGAAGACGGGGACGAACGTAGTCCGCAGTGAGGGTGGCAGGACGCGACTAAAGGCGCGGGATGGGACAAAACGCTCTTGCTCTTTGTTTTGGCGCGATACCGGCGCTGAGGAGCGACCGCCGGAGCCTCATGTGAGAGGCGTACACCCGATGAGGACGGAGTGGGAAAAGATGCGGAGCTACCACTAATCTCGATGGCTCTTGCTAGGCCCCTCTTCGTCGTTAAGAGGGATTATTCTCCTGGATTCCCGGAGGATGACAAATCGTAAGCCCTTGAACTGCGCCAATTTGAATAAGGTAATTTCTGAACTGTATCCAGTCATGTGAGCAAAGGATAACCAACAAGACATTCGCAAATGGAAGAATTTTGAGAGATTGAGAGGTCCCGGTTTTCATACTTGGCGAGAGTTCTGCTGTTTCAATTTTCTTTGCAACACTCTTTACCCAGACTCGAATTTATTCCTTCATTTCCGATGATTGAGGCCATGATGAGCGCAGCGAGTGGATCGGCCCACCAATAGCCAAATGCGGCATTGAGCAGTAGGCCCAGCAACAGAATTGCTGACAGATACGCGCAGAAATCAGCTTGCCTGGCATCAGCCTCCATCGCTGAGCTTTTAAGATCGGCTGCAACTTTGCGTTTTGCCGTTGAGAGCAGCGGCATGACAATCAGCGAGAGAGCGGCAATCAGAATGCCTGGAACACTATGTTGCGGCGCTCTTTGATCAGACAACCTCACTATAGCCTGAAAAACCAGGCATCCCGCCAATCCAATAAATGAAAAGCCAACCAACTTGAGAGCAAGGTCCTCATTGCGCTCCCGCCGAACTACGTCGCGGTCCACCGTCATTCTCCAAAGGACAATCGAGCCGGATACTACTTCGATGAAGCTGTCGATCCCAAAGCCGACCAGTGAGATGCTGCCTGAAAAAAGCCCAGCGATTAGCGAAACAATTCCCTCCAACAAATTCCAGACTATCGTGAAGTACTCAAGGCGCTTCCCGGACAACACAACGGCAGCCCTAGCTGACTGTTCATCCCAACAGAACATCGTTATGAGTGTTCCTTTCTAATCCAGCGAATTCCGCTCTAATTAGTTCAACCCCATGTGGAGCAGCGTCTTGGTGGTCGAACTCTCGCTCTTCTTCCTGCAACGTCCACCACCCGACATACATTGCAAACAAGAACACAATCGCCGCAAGAAGAAGGAAAATCAGCACTTGGATCGTCTCAATCTTGCTAAGCGGTACATCAATAAAGCGCTTCCTGCCCCGGTAGCGCAGCACTGGCCCACTAGTGCCTCGACCAAATCGCGAGAATGCGCCCTTCATCATGAGGATGCTTACCTACTAGCTGCCGTCACAAATGGGAGAGTTCCCCCGCAGCAAACCTCGCCGCAAGGGAAGCGGTCAGAACGTGTGCACTGTGAGCAAGGAGCGTTTAGTACAGAGGAGGAGGGCGGGATAAGAGCGAGAACTGATCTACGTGCTGCTTCGGTGCGGATTCCACGAGCAGAGGCACCAAGGCTATTGCAGTGAGGGCCGTCCAAACCACAACTAGCGGCAAGGTGAGTACCGACGAATTGATGGCTTGGCAGATTGAACAATGATTTGTGTTACTTGACCCAAGATGGAAGTGCAACGCCTGCACGAGAGGAGGAACGAGAATCAGCACAAAGCAAATTGCTATGAGCAAAAGGCTTGCTGGCTCGTTCGTGAGTTTCAGGTACTTCGCTCTCATTCGATAAGTCCTCAGGGGCGGCTTCGATGCGCCTGCCCCCGATTCAACTTTTCGTTTAGAAGTGGAAGCCCAGTTGCGCCGTATACGAACGCGGCGTCACAAAGTGCGTTCCACTGAAGGTTGAGAGGAAGTTGTAAAGAGCGGTCTTGTTGGTGATGTTGATTGCGCTTACCTGCAAGCTCCACTTGTAACGGTCGCCGTTGAAGAGGTTGTCATGCCCCACGGCTACGTCAAAGAGGTTGCGCGGAGCGATGCGCGGCGGATTGTGGTCATCGTTTTCGGTGCCAGGCACGGGTATAGTTACCCGTGTGGACCCGAACTGCGATGGAGAGCAGCTTGTCAGGGGCGTACTGAGCGTTGGGAAAACTCCGCCGCAGAAGAGTCCTGCCTGCAACTGCTGATCCGCCGTGAGGCCCGTCAGGTCAACTGGAGTGGTGCCATCCGCAGCGAACGGGACCGCGCCTGCGACAAGGCCGCTGTCATACCGCCAATTGAAGCCTGTCCACGGACCGCGCTTGCCTATTTGATATTGAAGATGGGTAGTCGCGTTAAACACTTCGTCATGGTCGATGCGGAACGCGCCAATCGAGTCAGGAGCTGCCCCAGCGCCACCAATCTGCGGGGTGAAGAATCGAGATGCAACGCTGGAGAAGACAAACAGCCCAGTAAAGCCATGGAAGTTCGGTACGCTCACGCGGCCGGCAAAGCCGGGAATCTTGGAGTTGCCATTCAATGGGAAAGGTGAGCGGTGTGCTACCGAAGACCCCGAAGTCATAAGCATTATGCGTGTACTTCCAAATATACTCGCCGGAGAAGACCAGGTACTTCCCGAATGCCTGCTGCAAACCTGCATGAAACTCATTACGCCAGCCGGGGCTGAACGGAGTGACCACATTTGACGAACAGAACAGAAGCGGATTCAGAACGGCGTCAGCACATCCGGTGCTGGAAAGAATCAGATTTTCGTTAAATGGAGTCTCCATGATTCGCGCATACGAAGCCCGTAAAACGGTATTGGTCTTTTTGAAATTGTAGGCAATGCCGAGGCGAGGCTCGGCCTCGTTGTGTGAGCTGAGGCCGTGATAGAAATCACCGCGCAAACCCAGATTCAATGACCAGCCTCCTACCGTGATGGCGTCTTGCACGTAGAGAGCAAGCTGTTTGATATCTGCATGGCCATTAAAAGGAAACAATCCGCCGCCGCGTGTCAGGTCAAAAGGAAGCAGAACATCGTTGAAGTCGGGGTTTGTTGTGCCGCCAGGATTCTGTGCTCCGCCGCATTGTGCAGGGTTTGTAATTGTAGGGTCGGTATTGAGACTTCCGTCAGCATTGAAGCAAACGGCATTTAATGTCGGATCAACGATGCCGAACTTATTCTTCTCGTCGAGAAAAGTATGCTGATACGTGGCCCCCAACTTCAGGTTGTGAATACCTTTTGAATAGGAAACATCAGAGCGAATTCCAGCATTCGTGAGTCTGCGGTCCTGCGTTAATGTCTCTTGCTGAAGGTCTGGGCCAAGATCGGCAAATGGGTTATTACTGGGATAGTAATTGAACTGGTCATGCCGAAGGAATGCGCCCAGCGTGAACACGGTATTGGAGTTGATCAAATGGGTCCAAGATGGAGCAATGTTGAACGTCCTGATCTGAGAGCGCTGATCTGATGGGCCGACAGGAAGTCCGTTAGGCCCAAGACCGCCATTGTCAACTACCAGCCCGGACCAGGCTGTGGCGTTTTGAGCGTCGAACGTATTCGGCGTCTGAAACCACGAGCGGGTGAATCCTAAGTTCAAGTGGATGGAGTCTGCTTGGGAGACTTGAAAGTCCAGCCGATCAAATACGTTTTGTTCGTTACCCTTGGCGTGTATGACGGTAAATTCAGGCGGATCAAGAAAGCGACCGCTGTTCAGGCCGCTGATGGAGATGAAATTCCCCCACTTCTGGCCTCCGTAAGCGAGATTAAATCCCACATCGGACGTGCCAAAGCTGCCATAAGAAGTTGTGAAGGCACCGTGAGGCGTAGTTACACCCTGACCAGAGCGTGTTGTTACGTTGATCACAACGCTGGCCTTCTCGCCGAACTCCGCTGGCGGCGCTCCCGAAATTACTTCCATTGACTGAATCGAGTCGAGAGGAATCTGGTTGGAGAATATCTTGCTCTGCTGGTCTGTAATCGGCTGCCCATCCACTGAGAAAGAGTTCTCCGCATGGTCTCCCATCCCGTGAAAAAGACCGTTTGAATCAGCGGCAATACCCGGTGTAACCAGTGTTACCAGTGAGCTCACCGATGAGGACGAGCTTTCCAGCGGCACTTTGTCGAATAGGTTGCGGTCCACGTCAGTATGAAATGTGGGGCTGGTTTCGATCAGGTCTCCGCCGCCGCCTTCCACAGTGACAGTCTCCATGCTGCCGGTCACACTCATGCCGACATTGAGGTTGACGGGGACCACCGAGCGAACATCGACATCCTGAGTGAACTGACCAAATCCCTTTCCCGTCACGGTGAGATGGTAAGGATTAAAAGGGACGTTGGGTAGACTGAATCGCCCCGCGCCATCCGTGCTCACGGTGCGACTGTAACCGCTGACCGGGTTATGAACTTCAACCTTCGCGCCGGCAATGACTGCGCCGGTCGGGTCTGTGACCACGCCTTGAATCGTTCCTGAATTGCTGGAAGTTTGTGCCGCAGCATGGCAGCAGAATAGAAATACGACAATCATGAACGTGAGCGAAGAGAACCACAAAAGGGCCTTCATGGGAATACGCATAGCTCCTCCAAGTTGGACTGGCAATGAGTGTTTTCAAATCAGTATTGGAGAGAAGGCTATGCTTGGGGCGGAGGACGCGAGAAGTGCCAACCAAAATCGAAGTTGGACTGGTGATCGGTCTCAAACGCAACCACGAGGAAAGCCGTTGTGGTGAGTCCGAGATCCAAATGTGCAACGCTTACAAGTTGAGATGATGATGAGTGCGCGACCTGGCAGATGGGACAATGTTTGGCGGCGGCGGCAATATCGTCAGAATGAAGATGGGATTGGGCGACTACAGAAACCGACAACAACAATAAACAAAGGACAACTGTCCAGCGCCGGGCCGGTTTGGCATGCGCGAAATATGCTTGCAGTGACTTCACGCGAACTCTCAATAATTAGACCCCGCTTTAAACGATTTGTCCACCCTAATCTGAATCGCAGATTGACTATTCATCATTTGGCAGAACGACTGCCTGGCCTCGATCTTCTTTCAATTCAATGGCTTTAGAGGCTGCAACTCTAATCCCCTCCCAATTCAAATGTGAACTTTAGTATCCCGCCAATGTGATCGGCAGAAGAGGTTAGGCCGACCGGCACACCGAACAGAAGCTCGGTTCTTCTCGCCAGTCGCCAGATATAAGAAGGAGTAAGAGAGCAGTCGGTATGATCTCCACTACTCCACCGATTTGTATCGATTGAAAACTCGCCAACCGCCCATCCGCGACCAACACGAAGAGCTAACCCATCATTCGAGAACAGAACATGATGAGGAAAATCTGTGGATGCGCTCAGACCCCTCGTAGAAGCAATGAACTCAACGCCGGATGTCGAGAAGAACTGATATTTCCCGGCCCGAAATTCATGGGAGAAAAGAACAGAAGGTGACAACGTATAAGCACCTTCGCCCATGCCTTTGTCAGGATTTCCTGTGGGGAATCCAGCATCAAAACGCAACCGCCATGTGGGTAAAGGGTGAGCGAACGTTTTCCCAGGTATATCGAGCCCCGACCTCAAAGTCTCCCGGACCAGTTTGCATTGCCCCTGTTGCATTGGAATGCCGAACTGGGGTCAGAAATGTTGAGACCTGGAGGCTGTTTGAGATGCCCCATTCTACCTTCTGTGTTAGGTGAGCATCGCGTAACGAGCCATGCAGGAAATACCAGGTTCCGGTGGTGGACATCAGTTCATGGCGGTCTTGAGGAACGATGGAATCAGCAAATACCAACTCAAGCGGCTGCCGCTGTTCCAAACTCTTCTGTGGTTGCTGAGCTAGCGACCACTGGCAGAGCAGAACCAGCGATAAAGCGACACTTGTGCTTTTCAGCAGGATGGTGGATATGACCACGGCAATACTGTTCTGTTGATTTGTAACGAGCACGGTTTGTGATCTCCAGTTCGGCTAAAGGGACTCTGAACTGGACCCAAACAAGGTTCGACAGTTCGGAATTTCCTGCATGAAAGGTGCTTGGTGTCCGGCGAATGCTGGGCCAAACAAACTGGAGGGGCTTTAGCAGCGGATAGGGGCCGTGAGTGGAGAAAATGAGTCAGATAATCGTCGCTCTTCATGCGGTAGCGAACTCGGTATTGGCAGCCACGAGAGAGACATTGGAGTTTGCTTTGCAGCGGCCACAAATGACCAATGCACCTTTAGACTTGCATGGAGACTGAAGACCGAGGTTGGAGAAGTATACGGTGAGCAACAAAAACACTCGTCAGGAGAGCCGTCCTGGTCGGATGCAGGAATGCTCGTCGCAGACCATGTAGACAGTGGCTCTGTATCCTGGGAACTCACAAACAACGCGCTATCCGCTGGATCAATGCGATTGTCGTCAGCTTGGCAAAGTCCCGGCACAGTAAGATCGGCCAGTGCCCAAAGCAGCACAAAAGCAGCGACATACTTTCTACACCAGTACGCGATCACGCAACGAGTATAGGTTAACCCTTCCAAGTTTCGACAGAAATCTTCACGTCCGGGTACCATACTCGCGGGTCACAGTTCGAGCACAGTTCCTTGAGGGGGTCTTCTTGCTTGCCCTGTCGGCTGTCGTCGGGCTTGTAAAGGTCATTTCTTCAATTGAGTTCTTCCAGTATTCGTACATCAGGAAACATCTCTCGTATCTCTTCGGTAATCATTGTTCGTATACGTGGATCGTCTGGCAATCCATTCAGTGAAATAAAGACTGATACAGAGAAGACCGCACCTTCGTCGTCCATGTAGAAACAACCATCACGTTTGAATGGTGCTGCCATAAACCCGCTTGTTCAGTGCGATGCAGAGAGTAATCGCCGCACTCTTACTGAAAGATTCCGGATTAACATGCCAGGAAGATCCAGCAATATGTCGAGTATTGTCCAGACAATCGATTCCATTTTTTAGTTGCCCCCCGAAGAGATCCACAAATAAGGGATCATGCGTTATCTTTATTCGCGGTTCTTCGATTTTGACGTTAAAGTTCCAACTGGAGGAAAGCTGAATTTCGTTCGTTCCCTTTCGAGTTCCTTGTAGTCGCGGAGTTCGATTGCAGTCATCGCCTCCGTGGTGCTGAAATTGACCGCACTCCGGATTTCATCCGCCAGTATTCGATATCCGTTCAAGAACGGAAGACCAAGGCCCACCTTGTCTAAAAAGTCCAATGAGTTAAGAAATTGCTGAATTCCTGCGTTAAGGCCATAGAGAGCTTCGTATATTTCGGTTTTCTTTACGTCTGGATTAGCAAATGTGTTCAGCGCTGCGTTGCCTTCATTGGTATCGGTTCGTACTTGCGTTGATGACGCCTTGAATCTCCGGTTTGCCGTTGTCTGCGAGGAGGTCGCTGATGTAGAAGCATTGGCGGTTCGCTTGGCCTTCGACGAGTGCCCGAATTTTAATAGCTTTTCTTCCGACATAGCAGTCGCTATCAACGGTTATCGATTCTTTGATGAGTCTCTTTCCATGCTTCGTGTAGATCGCCACGGGCTCAATAGTGTGCTTTTATCTCTTAAGGTGCCTCATGCGTGAAGGGCAAGAAGGTCACTACTCAGGCTTATGATTCACTTGAGATGACCTCCCCGGCCCATCTTGACGGAGACGCAGCTCCCGGAAAAACAAGCCGCGACGTTAATCCACTTGAATGCTTCGGCAGCAGTCCGAAGGCAAAGGCCAATTCCTTTGGCCGAATTTAATGTTTCCCCGATCATCGAGAAAAGGAGCCGTTTTCGCAGAAGTGAGGTCACAGATCTTCCTGCGCTCTCACAGGTCGATGAAACATAGCTGTTTCAAAAAATCGAACCCTGCAAAGATGTATGCGATATTAGTAAATAGAAGATATATCTGTCAAGTGGTGAAATTTCGGCGAAGGAATACCGATTTAGGGGATTCATGACGCGGGGGCGAAGAGCAGCGCTGCCTACCGCGCCATTCCAAGAGCTATACAACGTTCATCTTTGCTTACTGCGCGTTTTGTCGATTGCTTTAAGCGCAAGCGTGACGCCGTAGTTTCGTGCAGCAATGCCCTTGCTGGCTACATGCTTAGTGATCGTTTGATGTTCTTCTTCCGACAGGTAATAGCGGAGCGGCATCGTTTCGACAGGCGCATGCAGTCTTTGAACGTCAAGGCTGGGCTGTATCAGCTCCTGAATAAACTGACCAATCGAACCTTTGTTATGCAGCCTGATCAGCAATTCCAGTTTTTCCTGGTCTTCTGGTGTCAACTCAAATTCGGCTCGGATTGTCACTTTCTGTTTGCGCTTTGGCTTGGGTTGGAGCGCATCCTTCATCATGATGTCGGCCAAAAACTGGCTCACACTGACCCTGTGTTCAAGGCAGTATTCTTGAATCTTTTTGTGCTCCTCTGTTGTCACGTCAACATAGAGGAAATGACGGCGTGGACTGTCTCCCCGCGGCCTCAAGGAACTACCGCGATTTGGCCGTACAGCGTACTTCTTGGTTGTAGTGGTCATAAGGGGGTCTTCAGGGCCACGAAAACGCAGCCAAGCCAACGATCGATCTTTTTGCCAACTTTGGGTCTGTACCTGAAGGCTTAACGTAAAAATACAGGTATATGTGTTAGGCAGATTTTACTTCCGGCTGGAGCCGTTTGCAAATGTTTATGTTTGGCGCAAAATCTCTTGCACGTTGAACCGCAGAAGATTTATCGCTGGAATTAAGCTAGCGACCCCTGTTAATCCGAGTATGGCGAGGGCACTCACAAAATAAACTCCAGGGCTGAGAGCGCTCACGCCGAACAGGAATGATGCCAGAACGTGGCGTAAACTCATGACGATGATTGAACCAATGAGGAAACCACTGAAAGCCGCAAGGAGAACAGGCCGTGCGATCAGGATCATCGTGTTGGAAAATGTGGCTCCCACTGCCAGCCGGATCGCAATTTCCCGGCGCCGGCGCACCACAGAGTTCGCTACTACGCCGTAAATGCCGATCATACCCAATATGATTCCCGTTGCCGCAAAAGCGCTGAGCAAAAGCAGGCTTACTTTGCGCGGACTGAGAAAATTGTCCAAATATGAGTCCATCGGCTGGAAACTTTCTATCGGCAAGTCTTTATCCAAAGCATGAAGTGCGTCATCAGTAGCGGACTTGACGGCCGTTAGTTGCATTGTCGTATTTACCACGAATGACAGTGTCGGAGACGGGTCCTGATAGTGGGGTACATAAACCTGCATCCATCGCACTTTGGCCTCGGGACCGAAATGTTTGACTTCTTGCGCTACTCCCACTACCTCAAGGAGGCGTGCATTTCCTCCGGCACGAGCCGTCATCCGCACGCGCTTGCCAAGAGGATTTCCTCTCGGCCACAGTTTAGCCGCTAGAACGTTATCTACAATAACAACCGGGGAACTGTTCTCACGATCTGCATCGGTAAAATCGCGGCCCTGGAGCAAGGGAAGTCCCATGGTTCGGAAGAAATCCGGCAGGATCGATTCATATTCCACCTGAAAATGCTCGCTTGGGCTCGGTGTTTGTCCGTCCGGCTCCAAGCCGTTGATTTCTCCTTGGGTGGTCAGCGGCAGGCCTGAGATCCCGCTTACAGCCTCCGTTCCTGGGAGTTGAGTAAGCTTGTCGGCGGCTAGCCTGAAGAATGCCGCTTGCTTCGGCGCCTCTTTGTATCGAGAGGCAGGCAAATTGACTTGAAAAGAAATTACGTGGTCGGGCGAAAATCCCAAGTCAACTTTCTGAACCTCGTAAAGACTTCGGATCAATAAGCCTGAGACAAGTGTTAACGTTGAAGCAAGAGTGACCTCAAGGAAAATGAATGCACCATGTCCAAAGGTGCGATACTTTGATTGAGTTAACCCGCTCCCTTCGCTCTTGAGCTCGCTGCTGATATTGAGTTTGGACGTGTAAATTGCCCCGGTCAGAGTGCCAGCGGCAGTCGCGATAAGAGCCATGCCAACACTAAGGAGGATGGCCTTGAAATCAATCGTCGTTTCTTGAAATCGGAGAACAGCGTTCGGGAAATTGTGCAGAAAAAATATGAGGCCAAGTTTGGTGACTAGCAAGCCGAGGAAACTGCCAAATGCAGCAAAGATCAAAGCGTGCATGAACAATTGCCGCATTAGGCTCGAATAGGGGGATCCCAACGCCAGACGAACGCTTAATTCTCGGCGTCGTTCAACTGCATTGCTTAAAAATACAACCGTAACATTCACCACTGCCAGCAAGTAGATGAGACTGGAAGCGATGAGGAGTAGGAACAAAGGCTTGCTGCCGGTCGGGCTGAGGAGATCGCTTACCGGCAAGACTCGAGTCCCCATGTCCTTGTTGGTGTCGGGGTATTGAGCGGCTAGACGGTTGGAAATGATCTCCATTTCCGCACGTGCTTGCGCAACAGTAGCGCTGGGTTTCAACCGTGCCACTGGAAAAAACCACCTGGTATCTCGCATCATCAGGTGCTGGTCCAGCATTGGGCCGTTTGTTACCCAAACGTCGGCATATTGCAATGTCGCTATCTGAGTAGGCTGGACTACGCCTATGATCTTGTACGAATGATCATCTAAAACCACGTCCTTGTGTAAGACATTTCGATCGCCGCCAAATTTTCGTTGCCAAAATGCAAAGCTGAGCATCAGGACTCGGTCTGCTCCGGGTTGATCATCTGCTTCCGAGAAATCATGCCCCAGGGCTGTGTACACGCCCCAAACTCGAAGGCCGGAAGCCGAGATTCCCATCCCCTTGATGTGTTCGGGTGGTCCGTTTCCAGTCATGGTAAAGGAAACGGTACGCATTGCGGCAATCGCGTCAAAAGAGTGACTTTGGTTTTTCCAGTCGAGATAGTCCGGGTAAGACGTGCCCAAAGGCGCATTGGTGCGATTCACTTTGGAGTTCAGCCATACAACGTGATCCGGGTCATTTATGGGGAGAGGGCGGAAAATCACTGCGTTTACAACGCTGAATATTGCAGCGTTCAGACCGATGCCAAGTACCAATGTTGCGATAACCAGAGACGTCATGCCTGGCCTTTTACGCATAAGGCGGAGGCTAAAGCGAGTGTCATGAATCAAAGAGCGCGCCGTACTTAAAATTTGAAGCTCCTATCTATCGTATGTGTGTAATAAAAAAGGCGTAAAAGCGGCGGTGAAGTGAAACCCGTGCAGCGGGAGATACTATCGTTCAATTGCAAGCGTCTGTCAAAACACAGATTTCCCACGGCGCATGAATATCGTCCAGAAACCGGGTTTTTAAGGGTAAAATTCCGGTGTTCTCGGAAGCGAGCGTCTGGGATCGCGAAACGTGCCAAGTCTGTTCTAGCCGGCATTGGTTGGCGCGTGGCCGCCCAAAGCGTTGGCAAAGAGAACGAGTTCGAGGACGGCAACAAGCTTGATCCAGGAGATGGCAGGTTCGCGGTCCCGAAAACGTAAGCGGGCATTCCCGGAACCGCCAGCCTTGTTTTGTTTCCTTCTCCTTGGTGCTCTTCCCGCCTGTGGGGAAGAAGAGGTTTTCCAGCCAGGGCTGGAACCCTCGCAATCTTGTTACATGTACTCGATATTAGGAAACTCCAGTCTATCTGTCAAGCCATTAGTGAGAAAACGTGTTACCTGCGCAAGGACAGGCAGCAAGCGTTAATTAAATCAACACCTTGGGAGAAAACCGAAGATGAAAAACAGAATCCACGCAGTAGCGATATTGGTTGCGGTCTTGGTAGTGCTTGGCGCTACTAGCCAAGCCCATAGCGTTTCAACAAATAACCAGCGGTTCGCAGTGAGCGTCCTAAGTAACGCCGCTCTGGCGGATGGGCCCGGCCCGATGTGCCCTCCAACGACTGGCTGCGGAAATGGCAACTTCGTGGCGGAGAGACTTACACTATTTCGCGCTCAATTCTTGTTGGTTGATAGCCGTAGCCCAATGTGCTTTGCAAGCATCAGGTGCATATACAAAGCCGGCGAGTTAGGCACGGAAGGGCAGATTCCGGCAGCCGTTTTGTTGACCGACGGTGGAGGGCCGATGTGCATTCCACACACTGCTTGTGGATACAGGCATGGCCTATTGGCAGCAGGTCTGCATGTCCCTGGAGGGGTTTTGCTGGCTGATGGTGGAGGGCCGATGTGCATTCCCGGGACAGCATGCACGTCGCGGCTTTTTTCATTGGAAACTGAATTACGCTCCTAATAGCGTAATACGTGCGTTAGCTGGGGAGGCATGAGAGAATCCTGTGCTGTTTAAATCACGGGGTTTGTCGGTGGCGCTCAGCTTACTTGTCGCCAATTTGATCGTAGTCGTCTGGCTCCTGACAATTGTGCACAGGCAACGTGTCAGAGAGCAGTTGCCTTGGTTTGTGCTTTATGTCGCCTGGGGGCTTCTCCTGGCGTCAGTGCAACTTGTTGCGTGGATCATCAGCCCCCAGTTGTATGTCGCGGTGTATTGGTGGATGGAACTGGTTGCGGTTGCCCTGATCGTGGCGGCCGTGCGGGAGAGTTTTCTTAAGATATTCCAAGGTTTTACTTCCAAGCGCGGCTTCCGTTGGTCGATATGGAGCGTGATCCTGGCCGTCGTCATTTATTCGGCATGGAAGGCGATCTACGCTCCACCAGTGCAGAGTACCCGCCTTGGTTCCTTTGTAGTTGGAGCTGAATTCGCCTTCCGCTGGGCTATCCTTGGCATTGCGCTCCTGACTGCGATATTTAGTTTGTTTCTTCGCGAGCCTATGGACACGCGAGAAGATGCTGTCATCACTGGTTTTGGGCTTGCTTCATTTGGGGTCTTAGCGGGCATTATCAATTTTTCCCTTTTCGGAACAAAGTATTTATTTTTTACCAAGTATGCTCCCTCTGTGGGATACTTTCTGGCCGTATTTTGGTGGATTTGGGTTTTTTCGCGTCCTGTTAGTGAATTTGGATTCAAAGAACTGGGAATGGGACCGGACGATATCGCCAAAGCGTTACGCCGTTACCGGGAATTTAGTGAACGAATCATGAGGACGAAATGGTAACTGTGTTCCTTGAAGTAATCTTGCCCGCAGTAGTCTCGCTCATTGTGTTTTGTGCCTTAAGGCAATATTCAAAAATACAAAACCCCTCGCCGCTCGCCTTGGGTTGCATAATCCCAAGAGTGTGCGTTGTGGGCTCTGCGGAAATATTGCGCTTTTACAAGACGCAGGCTGTTGAGCAGGCCGTTGCAAAACATCTACGGGGCGAGGTGCTCTGGAAACAGTTTCGAGTGAACTGGGGATATTTGTGTGAAGAAGCATGGAATACGATGCTATTCCAAAGAGCCGTCCGATTTGAAAGAATGAAGATAGATCCCGCGAAGTCAGCCTTGGAATATGAGCCGCGAGAAATACTCATCTTGGAACTAGTCGGTCAAGCAGATGAGATGAGATGGACACTGTTTCGAGCGCAGGCAGCTCTGTTATTCCGCACCATCTTGCGGTTGAGCATCGACCAGGAAATATTCATCACAGTTCTCGCGCAGTACAAAAAGCTTGAAGAGGATATCGTTGCTTTGGCTGGGATGGCTGACGATGATTGTTACCATGGGATGCTGCTAGAGAGATTGGGGCTGAACAATTGGGGCCTGATTGAAGGCGGCTCGGCCGAGCCCGCATAAAGCTGAGTTGCCCTAGAATTTCCTTCGTAATTGCTAAATGCAGAATTCCTCGTTCTTGTCTTCTCCGAGACCGCCGAGATCGCGCCGCGTGGCTGTGAGAGCCTTTGGTGACATCAGATAAATTGTGCACGCGATTTTTTTGACGACGCAGATGGAGAGATTGGGCTGACGAATTTGGGCTTGCACTAGCGGATTGCAAGTGCAAGACGTCGGGTCAGTTTCGAGTAGTAAATGTCGCCGTTCCATGACGTTGGCAACGTCTTCATACCCCCAAGAAATCTCCAACGATTAATCTTTTTTAATGAGCGCCGAGTGCGGCCTCTTATGTTTTGTGGGGCCGCATTTTTTTTGAGTAGCACTGCTTGACTTATATCTATTAAACGAGTACATTGCGTACACGTTAGCGGCATGCGTTGTTAGAAACAACGCGAAGAATGCGAAAGAAGGAAGACTGCATGAAGATCTGCAGCGCACGTCAGCACTCTCGGTTAAAGCGATCCTATCCCTTCCGCTTTAGGCCTCTCAGTGCATATCCGCACACGTTCAATCTTCCCGTCTCATGCAGTTCCTGTAAACGGCCTTTGGTGAAATCTTGCGTCTTTTTCCTGCTCTCATCCTAAAAGAACGTCTGTAAGTCGAAAGGTGGTAAGAATGATTATAAAAAGAAGGAGTAGAAAAACTAACAACGGATATTCGCTGCTGTTGATGTTGAGCGTGCTCTTGCTCGGAATGATCAGTATCCTTGCCCGGCCGAGTGAGGCAGTGGCTCTGCAATGTGACCCCCCACCGGACCCATGCTTGAATGGTGCTGTCGTGCCCGGCCCTTCCGGTGCTACCGACGCTCCTGTTTGCAGTCCGATCATCATAGATGTCGCTGGCGAGGGCTTTCACCTCACGAGCGCCGACGAAGGCGTTCAGTTCGATATTGCCGGTAATGGCAAACCTGTTCAGATCGCATGGACAGCACCAGGGCACGCGAATGCATTTTTGGTGTTGGACAGAGACAACAGCGGTCTAATCAGCAATGGAAAGGAGCTGTTTGGCAACTTTACGCCTCAACCTCCTTCGCCGCATCCTAATGGGTTTTTGGCCCTCGCACTGTTTGACAAACCAGAAAACGGTGGCAACGGGGATGGAATCATTGATCAGAAAGACTCGATCTTTGCTGACCTGCGTCTTTGGGTGGACGTGAATCACGACGGCATTTCCGAATCTGGAGAGTTGTTCAAACTGCCTGACCTTGGGGTGTTTTCGATCAGTCTTAACTACAAAGAGTCCAGGCGTACAGACCAGTACGGGAATCAATTTCGGTATCGCGCAAAAATTAACGTGACAGACCAGCAAGAGGAAGATTCAAATGCTGGCAGGTTCGCTTATGACGTATTTCTTACAACAGCATCAAGCCGTTAATTCTTAGGAGAAGAGAATGAAATTAAAGAATTATGTTTTGATTTTTCTGGTAGGCGTTCTAGGATTAAGAGTTGCCTGCCGATTGGCTGTAGTCTACGCCGTCGCTGCTCCCCATGCTTCTAAGGGCACGATTATGAAGCTCGCGATCAACCCGCCATACGAGATTGCCAGTCCACATCAAGACTTATGGCAGGATGCGAAAGCCGCGATGTTTCCTCACGTCTATGCGCAGGCTTGCTTTGCAGGTGATTGTGCCAAGCCCGGTTTTAAAGCAACTACGCAATGCAATCCCGGATGTGCATTTGGCTGCAATTGTCCAGATTGCGCAAATGGCCCATGCACAATTGTGAAGTGCAAATTTGTACCCACATCTTCCTCAGGCTGCACTGCCGGCACTAACCCCGACATTATTTGCAAGTTCACTTGCGCTGATGACCAAAGTTGTTGAGAAAGGAAGACCACGACATGAAGCCCCTTAAAGCTAGCTTATTTATTTTTAGTTTGCTCATTTCTACCGTTGCGACAGCGCAATACCAAATGGACATAAGTGGCGATGGAAAGGGTGATTCTGGATTTCAAGTGAAATGGGATTCATCTCAAGAGAAGCTCATTGTTTTCCGCGACATAAGTTCTGCTGACATCGCATCTGCGAAAATATTCGACAGCAACGGCCAGAGTACGCCTATTTTCATCCTCCGTGATTTTCGGAGCGCAAGATTTGCTGATATTTGGGCATCGGCATCAACACCAGATGGCGGAGCAGTGTTTAGCGTTGTTCTCGGTTTCGGAGAAAGACCCACGCCGAAGACTGTTTCATCAGGCCCGGTTCCGGAGGCTAAAGTTCTTCTGCTCACCTACGGCTCTGATGGAGCATTGAAAAAGGTGTGGAACGTAGCCCCCTATCTACATCAATCCTTGGCTGTTGATCGCTCCGGCAATATTTATGCCCTAGGTACACGCGACTCAGGCCCGGAAGGATTTCCGACGGTCATTAAATACTCTAAATCGGGCGATGTTCTGGGAGAGTATGTTCCGTCTAAGACGTTCGCTAACGGTGCGAAGGCTCTTGACCCGAGCGCCCTAAATGGAAGTCCGGCTCTTTATGTTCGTAATCAGCAGCTCGTTTTGTGGGTTCCTTCAGCGAGAGAAATCTTCAAACTCTCTCTGAACGGAGAACTACAGCGGAAGATCGCAGTTGGACCGCAGATTGACCGGCTAGCGGCCCAAAGCGGATTTGTCAAAGGCACGATTGCCGGTTTGGCCGTGAACGGCTCTGGGGGACTTGCTATTCAGGTGCGTTTATGGCCATCGACTGCTTCCTCGGAAGGCATGATGTTAGGCATGATTGATGTCTCAGCGGATGGTGCCGAGATGAAGCTGGCCACTCCGCTAACGGGCCTTGCGACCCTCCGGCAACAGTTCCTTGGCGTGAGCGAGGACGGCAAACATGTTGTGCTTGAACACGATGGCAAAGGGAGGGCCTTCATCAGGAAGCAGTGATACGCCATGCCTGAGTAGGTCGCAATCACCACCCATCAGCTCTGAAATAAATCGCAAGTCTAGAATCGTCCGCCAGGCCCCGGTCGTGGCGCATTATGGACAACGACTACCGGCTGTGATTGCTTGCAGGCGAGGACCAAAGCGACAATCCAGCCGAGAAGCGTTACGCCAAACAGTGCGTTGAGAATGATAACAGCCGCTTTGTGTGGACTGTTCCTTTTGATAGCCGTAATGATGGGCAAGAAGTATATGTACAGGACCAGGAGTAAAGCAGCGACCGCGAAAATCATTTGAATTGGCGAGAGATTGCTCAAGTTCGTATGGTGCATAACCTAACCTCGATCTTTAAGAGTTTATTTCACCGACAAGCCACGCCTGAATATTTGACGATTCAATAAAAGATAGGTCCATATCTTAGAAATGCATTCATAGATGTGTCCCGGTTGTCGCGAGATGTTGGTAAACGGGGTTGAAGGCGTAAAGATCCTCGCCTGGGGAATATGAGACCAGTTCGAGGACTTCGGATACAAAGCGCTTTGTGTGACGCCGCTCGATATGGACGAGGAAATGAATGGAGTCGGCGATGTTGGCTTTGATGGCCTTGTAAGGGAGTTCGATTCCGCTTTGGAGGACGCAACTGGCAAGTCGGGAAAGGGCTTGGGGCGCGGAATTAGCGTGAATGGTGGAAAGACTTCCGCTGTGTCCTGTGTTGAGGGCCTGAAGAAGATCGAAGGCCTCTTCTCCCCGGATTTCTCCCAGGATAATGCGTTCGGGACGATGGCGCAGACTGGCTTTGAGCAAGTCGCGGATGGTGACAGCTGGAATCCGGGGTCCCTGTTCGCGGCGGGCCTCGAAGCGAACAAGGTTTGGCTTGCGGATATGAATCTCCGCTGTGTCCTCAATGACCAGTAATCGGTCTTCTTCGGGAATGAAGTCGGCCAGGATATTGAGTAGAGTTGTCTTTCCTGTGCCGGTGCCTCCGCTGATGAGAATGTTTTTTCGGCCGGCAATGGCCGCTTCGAGGTAAGCGGCCATGCCTTCGGTTAAGGTGCCGATATGAATGAGATCGGCAATGGTGAAATTCTTTGTATTGAATTTGCGGATGGTCAGTGTGATCCCATGAATGCTGCAGGGCGGCAGGACGGCGGCAATGCGGCTGCCGTCCGGCAACCGGGAATCAAGAATTGGTTTCTCTTCCGAGATGTCATCGCCTAAAGAACGGGCGATGTTCTGTACGGCCACGCGCAATTGGTCGATGGGAATGGTGACGCCAGGAACCTTTTCCATGACACCCTGCTTTTCAATGAAGATATCAGTGGGGGAATTGACCATGATCTCGCTGATGTCTGGATCAAGGATGAGGTTCTCGATCTGCCTGAGATAAGGCAGAATGAGCCGATATCCGGGATGTGTATTGGGAGAGTTCATTGCATTTCCTTATCCTTATGGTTTATTTGTTTGAGGTGGTGTGGCCGGCCCTGCTGCTTTGCGAGGGCGAGCTCCGCCACGATTGGTTTTGGTGTTTGCCGGGTCAGACTTCCAGGTTTGAAATTCGTTGTCCTGCTTTAAGGTTCTACGAACACATTCGCTGATGATGTTAGAAACAGCGGCTTGGTGAGTTGCTTTGAGAAAGCGGGCATAGAGTTTTACGTCGTTTGCCGTTTCCTCTGGCAGAGTTAGAGAGAGAGAAACATCTTTTCCGCGAGGCGCTAATTCAATGAGAGGCATGATGACTGATTTACTCCTTGATGAAATTTGATTGCTGATTGAACAGAGTTTGTGAAGATGAACTCATTCGGCGATCCGTCGTTTGCCGGACCACACGGCGAGTCTTCGGGCGAGCGCACGCAGCCCGCGCCGTGAAGCAGAGCGAAGGTTGCCCCAGCAAGCCGAGCGAATGCAGCAAGAACGTTCGCGGTTTGAGCGAAGTTCGCGCAGGCCCCCAAGGGGCCGGAGAGCCGTGAAAAGCCGCCCCCAGGCGGCGCAAGGTGAAGGAAGCGCCCGAGCGCTGACTGATCCGGTCACGGTACAAGCAGGAGCGAGTCCCAACGAGCGACAGAGAAAGGAGCGTCCCCAGACGCGACTGATGCGGTGCTTGGTCAAGCGCGAAGCGCGCACGACTGGCGGCCTGGGGTATGACTGAGCGCAGCGAGGGAATAGGCCGCCAGTCGGGCGCGGGAGCGCAGGCGGGCGTCTTCGGAAACGGTGTATGGCCGAGAGCGCGGAGGCCAGTCCGAAGATCCCCGCCTCTTGGGTTTTGATTTTGGCCCTGGCTAGCGGGTGCCCTGTGAGAGCGCGGAACAGGGAGGCTGGCCTGGGCTGTGCGCAGTAAGGACGCTGGTTTGAGGCCGAGAGCCCGGAGGCCGGTTGCGTCGTTACGAAGCATCAGGGCTTGAGCCCTGGCCGGGATGCGAATGGGGCGAGCGCCCGCAGCGCAAAACGAGCATCGCGGCGACGATTTGCGGCCTACAGCATGGCCCATACCATCGCCTTCACGATGGCCTACAGATCGAGGGCCATGGTGTGGGCCATGAATCATGCGACAGGCAGAGGGAGCATGGTTCGACCTCAAGCTGCTATCAGCGGGAAAAGAGAGGGCCGGGTAAGGGACCCAGAAGATCGCAATCCGGACACGCGAATCCATCAATGCTGACCTCCGTTGGACGTTACAATTAAATGTGGTTTGAGCCACGTTTGAAGGTTGGCAAACTGAAACATCTTGTAATCGGTGAAAGTGCGGGTTAGATGCAAATGCTGTTCCTGTTTCAGCTCTTGAATCCTCGCGGTCAGTGATTGGTGTAAGGTTTGTTGGTCCTCGGGTATCCGGGTGATCCAGAGAACATAGTCGTATTCGTCGGCATTGAGACGCCGGATGTGTCCTGGAATGATGTTGTCCTTGTAGCGAACAGGATTTTTTAGACAGAGTTCGCATTCGATTGCGACTCTTCGACCGTAATCATCGCGGGCGGTTAGATCCGGGCGCACACTATATTTGGACTCAATTTGTGCGAGGTTTGCTTTTCGTTCACGATCACAATAGACAAACTCCGTCCAACCGAAGGTCTCCCCGGTAATGCGGATTTGCTGTAACGATAAATAGTGTTCGAGCCGGGATACGCTAACTTTGGAAATATTAAAAGTCAGATGATTTACCTCTTCGCCGGGCGGTGTGGCGAGTTGCTGGCCCTCGGCGGTAATTCCCCAAAGAGTCACGGTTGACATGGCGGTGCGGATGGGAGAGCGGCGTATGACGCCTGCTTGCTCCAAGCGAACCAAAGAATGGTGGATTGTGGCGCGATCTTTGATGCGCATGAGCTGGCCCAGAAGAGGCTCAGTGGAATAAATGGATGTGCGTAGAAACGAGAGCACCGTTGTGGCTTTGCGCCGGCTTTGCTCGTAGGCGAGGGTGCGTGGAAGCAGAGACATGGCACTAGGTAAGGTTGTCCTGGGTAGGATGGTCTGCTGCCTGCGCGGATGGCGCGGATTGAGCTGCGGAAGGGGTATTGTGTAATGCGGCTTTTCTTTTGGTCTTGGTTTTGCGGGCGATCTCCGGCGCCCTTGGTGCAGGTATAAGCTGCGGCCTTCCTCCTTTTGGCATACGTGCCGCCTGACAGCGGCGTGCTAAACCGACTCCAAATAGCATTCCCACGAGTTTGGGCATGGCATAGATGTCATTGATCGTGAGCAATGCCCTTTCAACTTCGCTGTATTGGGCGGTAGCGGCATCGAAAGCCGATTGCTGAATATCGGTGCGGCGGGTCTTGGCAATGATGGTCCCGGAAAGCTCCGACGCCCACTGGGCTGTTTCAGAGGTTTTGGCACGATAGATAAACTTGATTCCCGTATTCTCAAGAACTGCCCCGCGGACTGCGGCTGCATCAAGCCCAATGCATTCCTCCAGGTCTCCGATGCTTTGGTGGGCCAGTGTCACATGGCAGTTTTTGTCGCGCACAGTCCCTAGCGCCTGCAACGCGGGTGGCGACAGGATGTATTTGAACTCATCAAGCATGAGCGCGATTGGAAGTCGGTCGGCCAACTCTTCGGGGCGTTTTTCGATGATTTGCAGGATGCGCAGCAGGAGCAATTTCTGACACTGGACCGATTCGACGCTGCGGATATTGCCAATGATGTAGAAAAAACCGGGAGTGGAAATCAATTCCGGAAGATTGGGGCCTTCATCTGTGTTGATGGCCTCCAACTCTGTCATCTCTATGAGCTTTTCCTGAAAAGCAACCGCGTCTTCGTCGGTGATGTATGGGCTCTCATCCGCAACTTCGAGCATCCGTTTGATTGTGGGGTTTGATCCGGCGCGTCGTATTACATCTCGTGCAGCTCGGCGGTCGAGGAGCCGGTAGAAATCAGCCGCCTCTCCTTTATCTGCAAGGTCGAAGGTTGTAGTCAAAAGCTCTTTCATCTCCGCATACGTCGCAAAGCGAAAAGGGTTGATCTGCGGCGGCGTTTCCGGACGCAGATCGACCAAATGAAAGGGCAAGCCAGCCTCTTTGGCTGCCAGAGCAATGACGTTCGGCGCGTGCTTGTCGTTCTTTGGGTCAAAGACAATGACGCTCTGGCCGTTGAGCGCGCATTGGATGAGCATCATTGTGCTCATGACACCTTTTCCCGCCCCGGTGGTGCCTATCACCTGCATGTGGGTGGTGTTGTAATCCTCCCAGGAGATGTAAACGGGTTTGCGGCGGTCATCCAGGCCGGCAAAGATTCCTTTGTGCAAGGCGAAATACCGGCGTGGATCATAGGGAGGCCACTCGGTTTCATGGAAGCTCCTGCGAATGTCCGAGAGGCTGTCAACCGGAGGCCGGCTTTTGGTCATGCGGTGCCATAGCCAAAGCATTGGCAGCAGAACGAAATAAAGAGTCAATGTTCCATACATTGCGAGCTGGATAAGCCAGGGCTGGTCAAAGCGGGTAGCCATCATCAGGGTCACAAAGTGCAAGAGCACGACCGCAGCAATCACCTTGTTTGAAAACCTACGGTCTTTGAAATTGGGGAACGTCACAGCGTGTTCTCCTTACGCAGGACCTTTGTGTCGTGAAGAAATGCGGCCAGCCAGGCGAATGCTGCGGAGATCATGTAACAAGCCACCAGCGGGGGCTGGCGCAGAAAAAAGGGCAGGTATGCTGTCTCGAAATCTTTGAACCACACGGCAAAGGGTTCATGAATACCGGCTTTCAGGATCAGGCGGGCGGCAGAAAAATTGAGATGGGCATCGTGATTGGAGATAAGGATTTGGGACAAGCCCCAAAAGCCCAAGGTAAACACCAGAGCGCCAGTCACCAGAAAGCGTCCAAATTGCTGCGGTAATGAAAGCTGGGGAGGGGGCACGATTGGGGTACTCCTTTTTGTGTGCTCAATTCAGGGCCTCGTCTTCCCGGAAATAGGAGATCGCGAGGCCGAGTGGATTAATTTGAATCAGGTCATTGCTCACCGTGTCGCGAAAGGCAAAAACAAAGTGAGCGGTGTACTGGGATCGTTTGATCGCGCTACCATCGAGCTGGGATTTGTAAACAAGCTCATATTCGACGGTCGCTTTATAAGGCGCGGCGCGAAGATCCTCGATGTCGATCCGGTTGACTTTGACTTCCTGATCGGGAGCGGAACCGGACAAGAACTTGTCGATGCTCTTGTCTTTGGTCCAGGCCGCCAAGATATTATTGGCAAGCTGAGTGTCCATGAAAAGCAATGCGCGGCGAAAATCGTCGCGGATGGTCAGCTTGTTGCGACTGTAGTACAGACGGCAAAATTCGGTCAGGAAATACTTGATCTCTTTTTCCTGCGGCTTGTAATTGAGATCGTCGTACTTAATGGCCTCTGCCCGTCCAATGGCGTCAATGCGGACGTATCGGGTATGAAAGCTGTCGATCTTCTTCACTGTGGCGTAGGCAATGTAAAGCGAGCCGGCGCACAAAAGACAGAGCGCAAGAATCGTGAGTTTCAAATAAGTATTGGTTACGACAGCATCACCCCACTGTTCGGCGTAGAGGCGTTTTCCGGCCTGAAATTCAGCATCGGACTTCGCGGGGATTGTTGGTAACTCTGGCTTGCGAGTTGAAGAGCTGTTCATGGCGTACCTATCTCCTGTGATTTTCGCTAGAGAGCACTCATTACCGCTCCGGTAATCGCGGCTTGCACTCCGCTCCCTGCATTGGCCGCGCCACTGAAGATGTCCCCCACGAGGCTGGGAATTTTGAAAATGGCGTAGAGCCCGGCCGCGAACACGATTATCAAGATGGGTATCTGGGTAATCGTGATAACAATCTGGCCCGCTGTGGGCAGCGTGGTGTTCAGGATGGAAAGCATGATCTGGCAGATTCCGAGCAAGACGATATTTCCGATGACCGGATAGAAGCTGTATTTGATCAGGGCCTTGAGCCAACTCCAGAACAGGAAATCCAGCTTGGGCACGATCATGAACGGTATAAGAACGGGGCCGATGACGAGCACGGCCCCAAGAGCGAGATAGCCGAAGCCGATTACGATAAACATGGCTAGCTCCAATAGAGCAACTAGCAGGGTGATGATCAGATAAGTCATGAAATCGCGGACATGTAGTAGCGAAAACGAACTCATGTCCGAAAGCCCGCTGATGATCTGGTCGAGCTTGGCTATCATCTGCTGTTGCGTCGTGGTACCCACCAGATCGGCCATCCCGAAGGCGCTCCTCGGGATGGCTTCGGAAAAGGAATAGCCGCCCAGGAGTGGGCTGGACCGGGTATAAAGCGTCAACATGATCCACACGATCAGGATCAGTCCTGCGAGGGTGCGCAGCTTATGCAATGAGTGATTGTCGGAAAATGCGATGCGTGTCCCGGCGATTACGATCATGACAATGGTGATGGTGCGGAAGATGTTGAGGCCGAGTTGCGCAAACGGCGTCCCATTTTGGGTGAGCACACCAAAGATGGTGTCGCGCAACGAAGCCAAAAGATTGTTGAGTAAGGTCGGGTCCATAATTTCGTGTCCTTGGGACGGCTCACAGTCTTTAGCGACGTTGCCGGTCCCTGGCGGCCGCATTCAATTCACGGCCTCTTTCCCAGCGTTGTTGTGCAAGCATCTGCACTTGTAAATCAATCGAGGATGCGAGTGCCCGGTTTGTGTCCTGGAGCGTATGAATCATCAAGAGCATGGCGACCAAAGTTTTCTGCTGAAGGGCTTTGGCAGATTGCAAGCTCGGGTCAGCGGAAGCCGCATCAGCCTCAAGCTGCTTCATCATTCGCGCGTTCTGCTGCATGTTGCTGCGAAGATCGCCTATGGTTTTCATTCCCGTCATAAGGCTGGCATCCTGCAACTGGATGAGTCCGTACTGTTGGCGCCAGTCTTGTTGCGCCTGCGAGCTGGCCGTGACATCAACTGCCTGGACCGTGGGCAGGAGATTCCGGAGTCCGGTTTGGATGGCATTGGCATCGCCGGTGGTGATCCCATTGGCCCAAGTGCCGGTATTGCCATATTGGTTTCCCGCGACAAACTGTTGCCAATTTGCAAAAGCGTAGCGATAGCGGCTGGGCAGGCCCTTGAGCGATTGCGCTTCGGCATTCAGCAAATTGAATTGCTGTTGATAAAGCGCGTACATCTGCTGAAGCTGGACCAGTTCCTTTTGCATTTGTAGCAGTTGTTGTACCTGCTGTCTGACGCTGGCGACGTCAACGACAGCGATCTGGCCCAAACTCGGGACAGCGCTGGCGAGTAGTAAGATTGCGATTGTGATGATCCTTTTCATAACGTGTGTCCTTCTCCTACGAAAATTGTGAAACTCCTGAGCTAATTCTCCTTTAGAGATCCGAAGGCATCCGGTGATTGCTGTACGCAGGCAGCAGCAAATCCTGAGTGAGAAAAATTCTCACGCGGTGTCCCTCGCGGATAGTGATGGTTGGCGGAATATTCAAGAATCTGTCGAGGATTCTGAGAGACGACTGCGACAGGCTTCCGGCTACGCCCTCGCGGTAAGGGCTGGCGTTGGAGGTGGGCAGCCCAGTAACGGAGCTGTTGTTTGCGCCAATAGTCGAAAGTCCAGCAATTGCTCCTATGGCGATAGAAGCCCCAAAGATTCTGAAGTAGTGGTTGTTAACTTTGTCGTGTAGCGCGGTTTCGCCGATTTGATTGAGTCCGGGGGCTTGGTCCAAGTCCACGGCATAACCATCGGGCATGATGAGACGATGAAAGATTACTGCCAGCCGTTCCTGCCCAACATCATTGACTTTCTTGGTTTCTCCCAGGACGCGCGTTCCGGCAGGAATCAGCAACTCGGCATGATCGCGGGAATAAACGTCGGTTGCAATTTGGCAGATGACCGGGCCTGCGAAATCGCCATTCAGACGATTCACCAGCACGGATTCAAGTACCGTACCCTCAAATACGACATGATCCTTCCCCGTAGCTCGATTTAGATCGACATTCCGGTGGGCTGGAGCAGGCGTGTTCTGGGTCTGGGCCTGGGGTTGTGATTGCGGACCTGGAGGAACACCCGTGACTGCGGCCAGTTGCTGCTGCTGTTGAGACAAGAGTTTTTCTTGCTGCGCCTGGAGAAGATCGAGTTGTTGCTGGAAATCAGCAGGCAAACCGGAAAGTCCAGACTGCGGTGTTCCAATGCTCACTAACTCGCCGGGGCGATTAGTTAGAGGGTTTACGCTAGCTGCTGTTTGGGCGGTAGAGCCTCCGGGGCGCGGATCGGAGCGATACGACAGCGCAATATTGGAAGCAAAGCGTCCAGCGTATTCGCGCTTACGCTCGTCCTCTGCAAGCGGGTCGCGGGCAGGGTTCTGGATCGCGTCCTCAGAATCCGTGGATGACTGGCTAGCGTTCCTGAAGATGGCTTTGAATTGGGCATCGGTCGTAGGTGGCGGATCGGAATGCAGATTGGCTGTCGCACTTCGGGTCGCCGCTTCGTTTTCTTTGAGGCGCGTCTGCACCTCTTCGGGCGAAAGGCCGCCAACTATAGGTTTAACCTGCTCTCCTGCGGCGGCTGCGGGGCCAGCCTTTGGTTTGGCCGCTTTCGTGGAACTAGAGGAAAACCAAAGCCCTACAGCCCCGACGAAGACAACCGCGAGAAAAACCCACGATTGCATTTGCTTCGGAATAACGCCAGTGGCCGCAAGTCGCTTATTGCTGACCGGCGCGGCGGCGGTTAAAAGTTCCGGCGCTTCCGGTTCGGGTGTGGATGGTGTTGCTGTACTGGACATGGTTACGCCCCCTGCCTCTCAAATGTTGTCTTGTGCTTGCCAATCGAGAGATAGCCTTTGTCAACAATGTGGTCGATGACGTACACGCCATTTTCGAGCGTGTAATTTACAAGCGCTGGCTGGCCGTCTTTGATTTCGTAAAAGCTCGGCTTCTCGCTGGCGTCTGAGTGAATGTAGGTGAGTCGGTCATCGTGATAGATCGCCGATATCCGGAAAGGTTTTTTGTCTTTGTTGAACTTGTAGTCGAATTTCAGGGCATGAATCGGATACTCGGTGCGGAAATGATTGCTCTGCTCCTGGGCGGCTTTGATTTCCAGTGCCGCAGCCTGTCGGAACTGGTCAACGTCGGATGCAGGAAGCAAACGGGGTGCGCCAGTGGCTGCGCTCAGCAGTTTCTCGTCCGTGGGCTCAATGAAGACCTTGAGGTCGGCCTGGGCGCTCTCTGCGCTGGTGCAATAAAAGGTGTAGATGTTCCCTGACGCTGTTATCAGGTTCATACTGGTTTCAAGACCCTCTTTGGTGGGCTTCAGGTAAGCGAAATTTTGCGTGCCTTCAAGCACCCAGGCATCTTTGTCTCCGATAACGAAATCAAGGATTCGTTCCTGCGGCGGTAGCAGAATCAGGGTTGTGAAATGGGGCTTTGCCACAATGCGGACAATATCCTTGGCGGCATACTTAACGCTGCGCGCCTCAGCGGGGGTGCGGTTCGAATCCTGTGTTTGGGCCGTCACAAAGACGGCGTTCAAAAAGATTGCAATGAGAGCAGTAACGCGAAGTAGTCGTTGCATATTGATTTAACTCCTATAAGTACTGCCTAAGAGTTCTAGGCCTTGTTCAAATCCGTGCTCCCGGACAACGGTGCTGAAGCGTTCGTTATCTTTGGGAGAATTGGTGTAAAGCCAGTAGCTTTTCCGGTCCACGTTGAGCACAAATTTCTTGCCCATTGTGGATGTCTTAATAAGTCCTTCGCGCTTGGGAATAAGCGTCTGAATGAGCTCCACCTCGCGCGGGTTGAGATGGAATTTCTCGGTGTAAAAGCCATAGTCAGCATCGGCATTCGCCAGGAAGATCTTGGTCGGGAAGGAATCCATCAACGGAAGCAGGTTTGATTCCTTCAGATCCTCTGGCGATTGTGTCGCCATGATGAGAACGCCATTATGCTTGCGCCAGGTCTTTGCGGCTTTGATGAGATAGTTGCGGATGACAGGCACGGTGAAAAACTTCCACGCTTCATCCAGAATGAAAACCTTGAGAGCGGCGCGGATGGTGGGGTCATAGATGACGGCGCTGGCGCGATGCAGAACATAGAAAAGTAACGCCTGGATGAGTTGCGGATATTCATCCATTCCCTGAAAATCGAAGCATTGCAGAGTCGCCAGGGTGATTGTGTCTTCTACATTGTCAAACACATGGCCGTACTGCCCGCCTTCGATCCACTTGTGCAGGCGATCAGACAAATGCCGGGGCAGCGTGCCTGCCAGAGTCTTCAGCCGGCGGATGTCGCGGTCCAGCATGTAAAGCGTTTCAATGGCCTGGAAAATGTTGCGGTCATCATCAGTTGTGGTCTGATAACCATCGCTGCCCGCGATCAGGACCTGAACCAGCGAGAACAGGAATTCGAGGTTAGGCGCAGTGGGTTCAAGACTGAACGGATTGATCTTGTAATCGGGGGTTTCCGCTCCAATCCTGATATACGATCCTCCCAGCAAGCGTGTCAGCTTCTCGTAACTGCCGCCGAGATCAAAAATGAAGGTGCGAGGATCGTACTTCTGTAAAGCCAGCGTCAGGAAGTTAGCAAAAAATGACTTGCCGCTGCCGGTGCGTCCGGTGAGGAAAGTGTGTGCCACATCATCGCTGCTATTGCCACTGCCGTTCTGAATCCTCTGATGCAGATTGAGATAAAACGGAGTTCCGTCCGCGGTCTCCACGACGGCCAGCGCCTCCCGATTTAAAAACGTGTTCCAGCGCTGGCCTTCGTGGAGCGTAAAGAGAAACGACCAATCGGCGTAATTGTTGTTGGTAACGTAGATCTGGCGGAAGTTGAAATGCGAATTGCCTGGGCAAGTGGCAAAGAATGCCGACAGCTGATTGTATGTTTCTGAGTAGAGAGACGCGCTCACATTGCTGAACGCCTTGGCGAAATCCGATGCCGTCCTTTCGACTTTCGCGCGATCACGGTCGTAAATAACAATCGTTAGCGAGAATTTCCCGAAGTAGTTGCCGCGCTTTTGCACTTCTTTCAGGCATTCGTTCAGATCGTCAACAAACTCAACTTTGGTTTCATCCTTGAGCCGGTCGCCGCCGCTCGATACTGTCAAAGACGATTTGGTCTTGTGAAAATGAGTCCGCATGGACTCGATGTAATGGATTGCCTCGCTTGTTTCAACGGCCCGCCATTCTGTGACGATGTGATATGTCGCCGGAATGCGAAGCAGCCGTTGCAAAATCAACGGCCGGCTTTCGCTCGGTTCTTCCCGGAGCGTCAGGACGCGCGTGTAGCAGCCGTCAATCGTGAGATGGTCCGTATGCGATTCCAGCGGTGAGCCGACCAGATATTTATCTGTCATCACGTCAAATTTCAGACGCTGCTCTTGCTTCTCAGGATCGACATTGAAAATCCTGACGAGCATTCTGAAGGCGTCATGCTTGTCTAGGACGCGGACCTCCACCAAGTCGGAAAGATAGGAAACAAAACTGTTGGCCTGGCGCAGCAGTAGGATGCTGGCCTGCTCAATCTCCTCCTCGATGAGCAGAATTTCTTTTTTCGCGCTGAACAGGGATTTGAGATTGGTTGCACCCGCTCGAAAACCCTGGCTGAAAAAGCTGCCCGCGGCCTTCGTGAATGTCATTTTGGCGGCATGCGGTGCGCTCTGGTAGATCAGCACATAATAGATTTGGATGGAAAACATCTCGTGGGATTTCTCGGCAAAGTAGCGGGTGCGCTCCAGCTCAGCCCGCTGTACAACCGGATTGCTGTAGGCTGGGGCTGGATCGGGCTGGAAATGAGATTTAAAGAGATACTGGTAGACGCGGTATTCTGGGCCACACAATTTGAAGGCGGCTTCGAGGCGCTTTGTAGTGCTATCGAGCGTGCGTTGGTCCAGACACTCGTAATCAATTCCTTCGACCGCAATGACTGCGCCGACGGCGCCACTCTTCGTGATGAAGCACCAGTCATTGATGAAGCTGAATACGCTGCATTGCTCGGCCAGTGCGCCGGTTTCCCGGTAGTTCTTAAGAAGTTTTCGGATGTTAAGCATGGCTGCGGATTCTCCTCACGGTCCTTGGCACGTACTTCGAGGGGTCGTATTCGGCGCGAAAGGTGCGAGACATCGCCTGAATGATGAACACCAGCATCTTGGGATCGCGCCGCGTTGCTATCCGGGCCAGAGAAAGCAGGATGCCGAAGATCACGATGGCCCCCAAAAAGGTGCTGAAGAGGACCTGGAAGCCTCCGCCTGTAAACAGGGCCGTGGCAAATAAAGTCCGTTCGACTCCCATGATGGTCAGAGGCTTATTCAGCGTCTTGTAAACCGGGTTGTTCCGCGTCGTGATCTCGGCCATGGCTGTCATCCTGCTTGCTGAATGTAGGCAAAGATATTGGCTGCGCCGACGATCAGGGCCGCTCCAATCGCAAGCCTACCGATGCTTGAGTTGTCGCTCTGCTTGCCGTACATGTAGCTGACGCCACAAAGCACGATGGCAATGAGGGTTATGGCTTTGCCGAAAGGGCCTGTGATGAATTGCGCTATGGAATTGAGTAGGCCCTCCCCAGGCAGGGCGGCTTGGTATAAAACCAGATAAAGGGCGGTAATTGCTTGCTGCGAAACTGATTGAATGTGGTTCACATTACCTTCTTTCCTGCTGTCTTAACTATTCTTTGCGGTTGTCAAATGTTGACGCGTGCTTTGTCGGTCGCGGCGCCGTTATGACACTTAACAAAACTATTGAGCTCTGCTTTTTAGCTTTCGGTTTTCATAGCTTTCTTAACCTCCATTTCTTGCCCTATTAGGTGCTGGGACGTTTGGCTTTAGGTTTAAGCCCGTATCAGCTATACCCTTCTTCCTCGGAAGCTTTGACCAGCAAATTTTCTGAATACAATCGTTCTCTGTTTGCATCCTGTGCAGAAGGTATTGCTAACTATGCAGTCGGGCTCCCTGGTTTCGCTCTCCAGCTTCCGTAAGCTTCGGTTAGCGATCACTGTCAGCGGCACCGCAGCTAGATCGCCAAAACTCGCTAGATTGTTGTCTCCTTTCCTTGGTCAGAGTCGCCGAGTTGCGCGCTCTGCTGCGGTGTCTAAACGATCAGACGCCACAGTTATAAGGAGGTTTCTGAGTCCAGAGCAAAATGCGCATTCATGCGCACTCTTGGGTAAAGAAACACACGCAATGAATCCCTATGAAAAACTCGAACACGCAGATAGGGCCTGGACGGTAGCCGAGACGGCTGCTTTTCTCGGATACTCCGTCAAGCACGTCTATAGACTCATCCATCAAGGCAAGATCGAAGGATGGATAAAAGTTGAAGGTGGACACATCATGTTCTGTCCTTGCAAGTTAAAGGTTTGGATGGAAAAACACTTCAACGGGAATGGCAATGGCCGGCCATCAACATCAGATGTACCACGAAAGGAGGACGGTGGCGAAGGAATCTAATAGAAGCAGACAGTAGTTCGATCTTGTCTGTTTAAGAGCACCGAGCGCCTGTTCCCGTTGATATTGAGATGACAGAGCTTTTGCTGGACGGCAACAAGCAAAGGTTTGATCCCAATTCTTCCGGATCATGAGGAATCAGCAGTGGGCCGCAATCGTTGCCAGAAGTCATTGTGGCCTTCTCGGTACCAGATTAGACGAAGTTCCTCTTCCACATCTTTCCGCTTTTGTGCGCAGGAGTGCGCATTTGGCTTTTATGAGAGCGACTAACGAGAGCCGGTAGCGTCCTATTTGTTGTTGCCCTTCGATACGGATAGGTGGGAGGACAAATGGGACACATACTTTATGACGCTAATACAAGTGCTCGAAAGCAGGGAGAAAGCTCTTACGGTCCAAGAAGTGGCGGAATTATTGGGAGTGTCTGATAAGCACATATATGAAATGACAGCTGACGGCACATTGCCGGCTTTTTACGTCGGCAGATCGGTGCGGCTTGACCCCCAAGACGTAGCCGATTGGCTGCGTAAGAAGGGGCCCATTCCTACGAAGCGGCCCGCTGAAAGTCGTTCCTCAAAGCATCGCGCTCTCAATCGGAGCCAAAATGGGGACACCAAAGTTGCTTACCGGGTTTTGCGGAATAAAGTCCACCATTTAGAAGCTGCCACGGCGATTGAGCGTGAATCGAGATAAATCAGCGTGGAATGCCGAGACTGGTGCAACATGCCTCGATCAGCATAGCGAGATTCTTCCTGGAATAGAGCCGGTTAAAAAGCAGTAAATCCCGGACGATATCTTTAACTTCTGAAATAATCCTCAACGCCCCTCATCACGAATACTAACCAATCCCAGTTGCCTTCACCATCTTCCTCACCTTGCGTTTCGCTGCGGCAAGCTCTTTACCGATAGGCCGCTCTTGAATTTGAAATCCCCAACTTGCAAGGCTGTGTTTTATTTGATTCTCAGCGGCATTCGCGAAGTCTGCTGCTAGCTGGCGCGTACCAATCATCAACTGTTCCAAGTCCTTGTAAAAATCTTCAGAGTTGTTCGCAGCGCGTCCAACAAAAAACTCCATGGCAAGGATATCTGCGAAGTTGTAATACCTTTGCACGCGATCATTCCCCAATCCCGAGACAAAAGAACACATTGACTCACCTGGAATATTAACCATCTTTCCAAACGCCTCGGGGAGAAAATGGAAGACCACGTTGTTGCGTACCCGCTCCAAGTGCATGTTACGCAGTCTTTTTGCAGTCTTGGTTTTGAGGATTGCCTTCATATCGGCGAATGCGGGCTCTCGATTGAAATTGACGAACATCTTCTCTACAAGTAGCAGGCTCTCTGCTAAAACCGCGCAGGTATAAAGGAATAGATTATTTCTTGTTCTAAGTCCCAGTAGAGTGCTGTCCTTCCAGAACGGGAGTACAGACCAATGTGCAAAACTGAGGGCATTGACGGCTCGCGACAGCGCGATTATCTGCCAGAACTTTTCTTCCTTCTTCAGTTGCTCTAGGGTGGGCGAGTCACATAGGATGTCCCAGCCGATATTGTCGGCCTCGGCTCTTGTTTTGGGTTTCACCTCACAAACTCCTTGGGAACTCGTTCTTCATCCGCTCATAAATCCGTTTTGCCATACTGATGGAATCACTAATGCGGCGGGGTGAATTTCCCCAATCCTCTTCACGGGCCAGCCGGACGGCGGCGATGAGGCAGGCTCCCAGATAGATAATCTTGCCCGGTGCGGAATTGGGGTGCGCCACGGTAACAGGCTATGCGAAGGTGAAGCGAAAGTCAAATCCATCGAGCGTGCTTCTCATCGGGTGTATGTCTCACTCTTGGGCTCTGAGCTGCCGGGTGACGACTACATAACCGTTGAAAGTGATCCAGAGGAATTGCTAAATGCCTTGGGATGCGCAATCCAAATTACGAGGCCCGAGCCTTCATGATTTGAGCAGAGGCAGGCATAGTAACGGAAATTTTCTGATTTACTTCTCAATCCGGGAGTGAGGAGTGCGTTCCCGTGGCGTTTCGAGCGTATACTCTGCCCATGAAATTCTTTGTTCCCGGTGCCAAAGACGCCGCGCAAGCGGAAGAGATATATGAGGGGATACGAAAGTTCAATCGCGAGCAGATGCAGGCTACTCTAAGCCCTCGACGTATTCACAGCGTTGCCGGAGTGCATGATGGTAAGGCGTTCACGGCTACAGTCGGAGAACCATTCGAAAGGCTTCGGGAAGTGGTGGTCGCGATACTGCTTGATACCTCGCGCAGTCTTTTCTTTATCTGCACACCAAATAGAGGAGCCGTCCGCGGTGAGCCGTACCTTTCGGGTGCCAATGAAATTCGGGGTGCCGAGGATTTCGAAGCGGTTCAGTAGAGAAGCGACATACAGCTGGCAAGCTCCGTTTGGGTGAGCCTGAACCACTCGCCATGCAGCCGCTGCCCGGCAAGCTGCCGATGTAGCATTTCTTCCTTCTTGTGGGGGCGGCTACCGTAACGGCTATGGTACGGCCGGATGTAATGCCCTCCTTTTGCTGTCGAGCTTCTGATAATAGACTGGCAATTTACATTTTCTGTGCAATGCAGTCAGATATTGAACAGTGTCTTGGTCAGAATCGGGTTCGCCTATAACAAAGAGCCTCTCGGCGACTTGGCCGCCAGGCCAATGAGCGTACTCTAAAAGTTGGGCAAGTGCCTCCCGAATACAGGCCCGAGCAGAGCTGGCAACTTTGATTTCATAGAACCAGAACACACCATCTTTGATTTGTGCTACGGCATCGATTCTTCCGCCATTGCCCGAAGAGTTTTCGGTGCCTACTTTAAGTCCTTGCCGTGTGAGGATCTCAAATAAAACGTCCTGCAACTCGTTTTCTCGAAGCACGACATCAATTTCCTTCGCCACTGAATTCATGGTTGTACTCGTCACCTTCGACACATGTCCTTCTCTAAAATGGAAGCTAGGTCTTCTGTCGATTGTCGGAAAAGGAGTTGCTGCGTTGGATTCCACAAAGAGGTAAATGGGGAGCAACCTGTCCAAATCTCGGAGCATAATGTCGTAGTCGAGAGCATCTATCTTCTGGATCTTGCCCATGAATATAAAAATGCCTTCCTTGATTGATTCTTCCGGGATGGTCGCGGGGGTAGATACCTGAGTTCTTTGTTTGCCTGAATACTGCCACATCCTAAAGTCACCAAAGTCACTGCCATACAACCGCAAGAATTCGTTAAATCGCGCAATCTTTGGCACCAGGGGATCAATCGTCCTCAAATTGATACTCAGCTCAAGAGAAAAGGCGACGCCGTAGCGTACAAATGTTTTTCCCTCAAACAGCTCCCATCCGATGTTGAATTGCAGCTCTTGTCTGCCGCCGTGATGAAATGCATATTCATCAAAAATTGTCTGGTTAGTGAATATTTTGTTAGGCAGTCGTTGGCGACCCTTTAAGTTGGCACGCAGAACAGGAAGTCGTCCGAACTCGTACAGACGAGCTCGCTCGTTTGTTTCAAGAGCAATATCACGAATACTTGGATTTTTCATAAGCAGTGCTTTCCTGCACGCAAGCCGCGTTTTTCAGCTTTCCTACAGACTACATCTCGGTCAAAGACCGATCCGGGATTTCAGCTTCTCCCACCATTTGTCTGAACTCATCTCATACGGTGCAAGAAACTCACAAAGACGCTTGGAAGGTCTCGTGGTGGAGTAACCGCGCTTACCATTCCTTCCACCCGTAAGCCACGATGTGGTCTCTGTCCACTCCATTTGTTGAGCGACAGTTAATGCCTCGTCATATGTGAGGGCAAAGCATTTCGTCTTCGCTGAATCCGCAAGATTCCAGACATAGGCGAGAAGTAGCCCGGGAAATTTTGCGTATTTCGGGTCAAGGCTAAACACCCGATCGGTCGCAGCTTTCATTTGAATTGGGCAGGCTATAAACTCTCTAACTCGGTCGTTCAGGTCTATGTAAGCAATCAGATCAATCCCGCGGTCGCGTTCGGGCCTTGCAACCTCTATTCCCGCCCGCATGAGTTCACTTGCAAGCCAGTTCCTGCCGGCGAGCTCCACCAGTTGAGTATCGGGCTGCCTTTTATGTATCGATTCCCTCATTTTTTGCCGGTTGACAGTGTATCTTAGCCAATCATAGAGGTTGCAGATTTATGAAGACGCCCGAATGGCTAGAACAAGCCATTATTGCATTTGACCAGGAAATCAAGCCCCACAACGAGCTGACAATTATGGAGGCACTTGACCATGCCCGAAAGAGCCAAGGCAATCTTTCCGATGAGGACTTGAAAGGATTTCTGGCCGACAGAACGGCCTTTTATTTCATCGAATATCGAACCCGCCCATGTCCGTGGAATACGTATTTCGGTCCTATGGGCAGCGGCACACTCACAGACGGTGAACAGGTGTTTTGGCCGGAAATAAAAGAGGTTGACGCTGAAATCATCGCCCAGTGGGAAAGCAGGGCGACAGCGGTCCACGACTCCATCATGAAGGCAAGATATGCCGACCTCGTGTGGGATTTTAAAAAGCTTGTGACTGGTGAAAAACCATCTGTGGAATATGCGCGTATCGCATGCGATGCTTATCTGGAGTCGGTTAGAGAGCAGCGCTACACAATGCCCATCGAAGGTGTGCATTGGATACAAAGGGCTTTAGATTTATCAGTGAGCATCAATGACAGTGCCCGAACCGAAAAGATCGTGCAATTCATGTTTGAATTCCACGACCGCATTGCCGACCCGCCGCAGACTGGGCATTGGATATTTCTTTTTGACAGTCTATATGATCGCAAGGGACTGCTCTCTCCCGAGCAGGTACAGCGGATAATCCAGAATCTCGAAACGAAGCTGGAGGAAATCTCCAATGCCAATGCAACTAAGTATTTTGATCCCTATGGAGCGGAAGCGGCGGCGCAAAGATTGGCGCGTCACTACCGCCGCCAAACAAGTCAGGCCGAGGTGGAACGAGTCACCAAGACTTACGGTAAAGCATTTGAACAGCTCGCGGACAAGGCCGCTCCCATCTTCGCCGTTTCCGTCCTTGGTTCAGTCGTCCAGGCATACCAGCAGGAAGGGCTGAAGGACGAGGCGGAAAGACTCCAGATCATCCTGGCCAACAAAGGCAAGGACATGGCTGCTGATCTAAAGGAGGTTTCCGTCAGCGTCGAGCTGAAGCAGGAAGAAATCAATGCCTTCATCGAGCAGCTTACCGCAGGTGGGTTGAAGAATGCTGCATTGCAGGTGGCGGGTTATTTTGTCCCGAAAGTGGAAGAGGCGAAAAAACAACTCGAATACATCCGGCAGAACGCGCCGCTTATGAGCATGATTCCCATGGTGAAAATTGGCGATGGCCGCGCAACTGCCATGATTGGCGCTCTGGACGACGATCCCGATGGCCGGCTGCATAACCAGCTAGGCCAGACAATGAATTTTCACCAGCCCTTCCTGTTACGCGCATTGACAAGACTTCGGGAACGATACTCCCCATCCGTTGATGACATCCTCGATTACCTGTTTGACTCCCCCATGTTCACCAATAGTAGGCGGGAGCTATTGCGCGAAGGGCTTATCGCCTACGAACAGGACGATTTTCTGAAGGCCATTCATCTGCTGGTACCCCAGGTGGAACATATCTTGCGGTCGTTTTTATCCGTGATCGGAATTCCAACGTTCAAAACCGTTCCCCGGCATCCGGGCATCATGGACGCAAAAAACATGAATGACGTTCTGGACGATGCACGGATGCGTCAGATTCTGAGTGAGAATCTGTGGAGATACCTGGCAATTCTCTATGTTGACCGAAAAGGCGGATTGAATCTCAGAAATGACCTTGCCCACGGACTTCTTGGGCCGGAAATGTTCGACCGGAATGTGGCTGACAGGGTATTCCACAGTTTGCTTGCCCTCAGTTTGATACGCGCAACCCCGGCCCAAGCTGCAAGTGCGGACCCCACTGAATAAGCAAATAAGATCGAGATTCACGATTTATGTCTTCTGCCTTGTCCGCCGCAGCCGGCTCAGCCACCCACTTGTAGTGCGCCGCATCTTTGCCGGCCTATTCAGTCGAGACAGGCCGGGAGCACTGTGCGGGCATCTCGATTGCCAATGCTTTGATCTCGGCACTTTCCGGCATTGAAGACATGACCCGCGCCGGGTGCGGCGGAGGGGCGAGATCGATCCGCGTTACCACCGGCACGATAACTCGCCGGGATTGCTGTCCTCTATCGGTCTCTCAGGTTTTCTCGGGGGCAACACGCAAGCCTGCCAGGCAACCCGAGTTGCTAATCCGTCGATGTCTGGATACAACGAAGAGGCGTGAACGCCGAGGCGAAATAGATCGTAACGCAGCTCTGCCTTCTTCGCAGCGGGAATCAAACAACGCTCGATTTTCCAGTCCGGAGGCAAATTGACATCTAGCGGGTCTTCAAGCCTTGCGCAAACGACAAAGACTCCTTCTTGGGCGCGAATTCGTGGTGTCACATGGTTCGGGTAATACTTCACAGGCTTATCAATTTCGAATGGCGTTCCCTTGGGCATAGTTTCGGATGTTTTTAAGACCGCACGAAGGGCAAAGAATTGACCGTCACATTTTGGATGTTTCGAGACGGCAAAAAAGAGGGCAGCAAGCGGGTTGTGCGTCCAATCGAGGAGGCGGGTTGGAAGACCGTGGTGCTGAGCGACCGATAGCCATTCCCAAGCGTTCGCTGGGATGGAATTGCGGTCGAAATGTCCCCTCGCTTCGCGGCAAAAAATCTCCAGAAGCCTCCGCTCGTATAGTTTACGAGATTCCAATGAATGCGGGTTGCGGCCGACCGACGGAATGAGCCCGAAGCTGGCCTTCGAGTGGCCGCGAAAAATCCACCTGCCTCGCTCCTCAGCGAAATATTGCGCACTTGTTAGAGCTAGAAGATCTTTGATGCAGCTGATTGTCGAAGTCGTTCCCATCTGGACTCTCCCTACAACTGAACCTTCCGCATATTCGCCGCCTTTGACTCAAAGAGTGACCATATACTACCCGGTGCTTGGACAGCAAAACCTACTCGGGAAGAAGGCTGACGCCTAGAGAGAAGAAGGGTTGACCAGCGTCATCATGCGCTTTCCAAGCTGGTCCCAGTATTTTGCGCCCGAACGCGTGGCCTTCACATTGAACGGGCCGTTCAAGAGGAATGTGCGCCAATCCACCCCAAGCCCATTGCGCATTTCATATTTGATTGCGTGTTTCCTGTGCGCGTCAGGTTTGGTTAGTTCCACTGCTTCATGCTGCATTAGGGCCTCGAATGCCCATCGGAGATCATCGTCGGTGAAAACGCAGCCATGCATCTTCTTCGTCACAGCGGTTTCCCAAGCAGCCCAGTAGTCCTGATGCTCGCTATCAGGATACGATTGGAGAATTGAGAGAATTGCATAATGCAACCGTTCGCTTACGGAACGTTCTGTCATTGCTCACACCTCTCTTTGGTCTTCCGGCAAGTCGGCTAAGGCTTGACTCGCACTTGCTTTGATTTAATTGCGCGGCACACGTCCGTATGGTTGCCGTCGATCAGCCCGCACAGCTCGCAGCCGCGCAGGGCCTTGATCACCTCGGCGAGTTGCCTCGCCTTGCCCGGCGTGAGGCGCTTCTTGGGGCGGGATTCGCGGAGGCGCAGGAGGTCAAAATATTCCTCGCGCACCTTGCCTTCGATTTCTGACTTTAGGTCGAGCATGACCTTCAGCCCGATCATCGGGTGCCACTCCATCCATCGGGACACTTGGGCCTTCGCGTCGTCCCCCGGATATGGCTTGATGGAGCTTTGGAACGCGGTTTGCTGCGGGGTCGCCTCCAAGAGGCCGTTCGAGCTTGCCTTTGAGAATCGGTCAGCCTCCTCCAGATTGCGGTTGATGATTTCAAGGAGAGTGATCGACTCCCCCCGATGAGGTAGCATGCTATGGAGCCATGCGCATTTCAGGCGCACAGCTTCGGCGGCAAAGCGGAGGGACGCCACCGCTTTGCCCAGTTCCTCGGCGGGCTTGTCCAGGTCGCCGGCCGGGACGCAAATATAGGTCTGGGTGTTTTCATATCCCAAGCCTCCGTCAGCCAATACGGCCCATTCTTTTCCGTCTTCAAGCTTGTAGTGTTCAATCAACGTCGGCATGTTGGGCACTTCCTTGCGGTTCGAACGATTTTAGCCTGAAAGGCCGTACTGCTCCCAGCCGAAAATTGACGCTACGAGAGTTCAGGGCGTATATTTTCTTCGTGCATCCCGTACAGGTTGCATAAATTCAAAATCGGTCCTATCAATGGTCCGGAGAAGCGAGCCAGTCATGGCCAGTAATAGCAATGTGTCCGCATTGTTGAAACAGTTGTCTTCTGCTTCAGAAACTCTCAGTGAAGCCTCCAACAAACTCACAGAACAAATCAAGGAAATCGAAAACTCCCTTGCCTCATTCAATCTTGGTGTGGTTGCCTGGGTAGAATTGCGCCGCACTTTTGAAGAGGCAGAAGCAAAGGATGGGACAAAGTACCGCCTCAACCGAATTGACTCACTCGGATACACCAAGAAGAATGGGAAATGGGGACTCTGTGTCTCATCTCAACTTGAAGAGTTCGAGGACGATTTTGAGTGGTGGCTGCTTCGGGATGCCCCCCGTGGGTTACGCATTCTTGCCGTGGACGGGGTACCGAAGCTTTTGGAAGAGATGGTGAATAGAGCGAAACAACTCACCACCGAAGTGAAAAGCAAGACCGACCAAGCGAAGACTCTTGCTCATTCACTCCGTACCAAGCCGAAAAAGGCGGGTGAGTAATATGCGACGCATTAAACTTTTCTTTGACATTCTGGACTACATCTTGGTGCGCCTATTCCTGCTGGCCCTGCTGATAATCGGCACGGTCACTCTACTGATGCAGCACTGGCGACATCAATGAAATAAGAAGGGCCGGGGAAGTTCCCCGGCCCGATTGCCGACTAGAATATCGAAAATTAAACGCGCTGTCCTTTGTTCACGCCCTTACCGTCTAACCCGCTCTTCACGAAAATCTTGTTGCCGAAGGTTCCCACGACAGCGAACTGCTTTCCGAATGCGGTAACTGTTTCCCCCGCCACAGGTAGCTTGCCCTCCGACTTTGCCCTCCATGCCAAAGCGTTGGTTGCCACACCAATATCTGCAACTTCCAAAAGAAGAATATCAACGATGTACAGTACGTCTTTGTCCTGTGACCCAAGGTGCATTTTTTCTAGCGAATCATCCATGGAACCCTCTTTACCGCTCGCATTTTACGGCAAACTTGGAAAGCTCTACTTCCTGCCCCGGCAATACTTTGCAATCAAGACGCAACTACTACTGATCGTCTAAGTGTTAAACATTTCTCGGTGTGCTGACCCTCTAGAAAACCACAGACAGCACAACCATTTCTTATTTTCAAAATTGCTGACCTCGCTCGTTGCTGACCAGGCGTTAGTTTTGACGGCTTGCTGAGTAGGTATTTGTGGGCACCATCCAAGAGGCCACAAACTTCAGCATAAGCTTCTCGAATCTCAGCATTCTTCTGTTGCAGGGTTTCCATGTCTTTAAGATTTTTTTCTAAGCGAGAAATTAGGCTCTCCGTATAGTCGTCTTGACGGCCCAGCACGATACACAGATTGATGAACAGCTTTTGGGGGCTCTCGTCGTCCCTCATTGGGGTGTGGTACTGGTATTCCCACTTGTCGAGCCATTCAAACAGACCAGTGATTTTCGCTTCGTCCACGAGACCCTTGATTGTAGAGGCCATCTCTGTATCTGACATCCCATCAATCTGAGAAATCGGAACTAAAATGCAAGGCCCATCCACTTGGGAGAAACATTCGCTTATGGTGCCCCATCTCCGGCCACTGGCAATCGCGTGCTCTCTTGAAACTGTCATGTTGGATTCCTAAACGCCTCCGCAACACTTTTTGAATTTCTTCTCACTCTTACAGGGACATGGTTCATTTCTGCCCGTGTGATTTAATCGTTTCATCATTCCGACGAAATCAGTGCACCCCTCCATAAGCCCCGGATTTTTGCTCAGAATCCTAGCTCCGGGTGTCATGATGATCCTTTGTGGCGTGTCACTTTGTCCGGCAGACGAAGCATCTTCTCCATTTTCTGTCTCGAACGGGTCCGCTTCAGCCCATTCTTCTAATGCGTTTTCCAGCTTTTCCGAGGCTGCATAAAGAATGCGGGCAAATCGGACATCAACCTGGGAAACCTCGCCCCGGTTCTTATCCAATGAGAACTCTTTCCTCCACAGAGCAAGACAGCGGAGGATTTCTGTCTCTTCAATGCCCTCATCAAGGAGAGGAGCGAGGTGTCCTTTCAACTCACGCTCGTACTCCTCGTCGCTGAGTTCCTGCGGTGGAAAAGTGTCGGAAGCTCGAATCCCGGCGTTTGATGCTTCCAGTCCGACGCTCTCCATCTCTTTGCACGCTTCTTCCAGTATCTTTGCGCTCAGCAAAGCGGCTTCAGCATCGTCACTGTCAAGCGGCGTAGCCTCAGCTCGACGATATTCAGCCAACCAATTCACAATATCCCATTCGACGAATCCCTTCTTAGCCAAACCAAGGAAAGCATCGGATATGACTCTATCGGTCTCAGCAAATTGTTCCCAAGCCTGTTTAGAGTGTGCCATAAATCCAATCATTCTCCCGTCAACATGAAAACGCAAGAGGGTTAACTTGTGGAAACCTCTCCAGGCTGTGGAAAACAGGCCTAGTTGGAAGAGCTGTCAGAGGCGCGGTGATACAATCCTGCCAATCCTTTCCGAGGGAGGAAAGATATGGCCCTCAGTGATGATCTGAAAGCCCTTGAAGAACTTCACAGTAAGGGTCGGTTAACCGATCAAGAATTCACAGCCGCGAAGTCCGCTGCAATTGCAAATGCCACAGGAGCTGTCTCTCATGCAGCCGCTCCAGCCCCAGCAGTATCCCTGGCACCTGAGGCTAAGAAAAAATCACCATCTTGGCGCAGGATTGTGTTGGGCCTGATCCTCCTCGCGTTTGTATGGGTGTATATCCAATCGCGTCTCACGCAACCCGCCGCGACTGTTTTCAAAGAGGTTGTTCACATGCCGGTGGACGTGCGGGCTGAGACCTTCACGATTCCTGCAAGAGGATGGAAAGCTATGGCCATCGAAGTTCCATACAACGGATCTCTAACGATAGAAGCGCAAGTATTGGGCCGGGGCAATGCAATGGAGATGTTCCTGACCGACAACAGTGGCGTCGAAAAACTTAAATCCACGGGGCAAGAAACTTACATCGGCGGGTTTTATGCAATCAAAGGGTCTTCTTTCCAGCATACTGCTCGAATGAATCAGGGCACTTATTATTTTGTCGTTCGCGACCGACACTTCGGAATTTTATCGGCAACAGCCTCGGACGTTTCCCTGAAGGCGAGAGTCGATCCTTAGGAAAAATCTTTTCCACATCAAGCACACCAAGTCGTGCAACCATTTTTGCTAGACTCTCGCTGAAGGGAGCATTTTATGTCTAGACGTATGCGTCCATTACCGACGCCTCATGAGCAGGCCTTGGAATGGCTGGCCGGGTTATCCGCAGGCGTGGTGAGAGGAACCGTAAGTCAGGGGCAACTCGACACGTCCAAACGCACAGTCTTGCGTTGGGGAGTCGATCCCCTCAAAGTGGATACCACGATTGCAAATAAGAAGGCCCCGCCTCGGGCAGGGGAGATTTGACCGATTTTTCCGGTTTGATGACTATTGATCGTGTCCCAGGCATCACAGGAACGGAGCAAAATGAAACGAAACCCCACGGTTCAACGGCAGCGCGAGATATACGACGTGTACGATTTGAAGCTTGCTCTTTTAGACTTAAACAGGCATAGATTCGACTTAGAGGTCTCTGCTGAAGATGCGAAACGACTCCATGTGATCTGCAAGAGAATTCATAATCGGTTTGTCGTTGAGGACGTGGGACACAAGGATTGGCCGGTTCTCTCCATTGCGCCACGGTAACAAGGACCCAAGACACATTCAAATGGGCTAAAAGCGCACTGGGAAGCGCGGATTTCGAAACTCTTACTTCCACGCGCTACGCAATCGTATATCGCTATAAGGCCCCAAGGTCGTATTCCTGCGATGCCGGAAGGAGTGCTGCTTAGCGGGCTTTTCGTAGCAAAGCCCACCATTTTGAAGCCGCCGCTGCAATCGAGCGTGAATCGTGATAGCAATCAACTAAATGCGGCGAGAAGGGATTTTTCTGCTTCGGCGGCTGGGATTCTCTCTTGCTCTAGCATCCAGGGCCCTGCCTGCACTGCAATGAACGCAGCACGCTCTGCAGGAGTCAAGTAGATCCCCCGAGCGGAAGAATCGCGCTTACCTGGAACTGCAAGATGTTTCCATTGCCCCCAAGCGTTTTCGTCCATTAATAGACTTCGTAATTGACGAAAATGACCGCGTAGCGATGAAAGTATTCCGTATCCAGCCTCGTCGCAATCGCCCCAATATAAAAGATCCGTGCCGTGCATCCAATTACACGGCGGCAACAGCGATGCGGCCTTGCCCGAGCCGAAAACAGCTAACGTCTTTGGAATATTGGGCAGACAGAGAAATACGGTGCGGTTTTCTATTATAAGTACGCGCGGAATGTTCCACTTGAGTGCCGCGAAACTTGGCGCAGGAACGGAACAGTCGGATACAGGCCATCCCATGTGCTGTTGCAGCTGCTGATCAAGGAAGCGGAATCGAATTTGAGGTGCCTCCGCCAAAAGATGAAATCGTTCTTCGAATGTGGCACCAGAACTATTGACGCGGCTTCCCAATACTATGTCCAGTAGCTCTCGCAAAATGCCTTCGTGTTCCTGTATAAATTTCGTATCAACCGAGATTGGAATCTGCCTGGCGAAGCACCTAGGCTTGGGATTGATATCAAAATAGGCGCATACAGAGACAAGTCCGGACCAAATCGGAAGATACATGGGGATTCGATGGGCTTTAGCAATCAACCAAGGGGCGAGAGGGGGGCATTCTTCTCGCGCAAGTTTTAGCGCATCACGGAATGCGGTAAGCTCAAGGGATTTGTCCAAAGCGGAAGCCAGATCTTCGACGGAATTAAATGTAATACGCATTGGCCAGCGTTGCCAACCCCATTTGCGCGTGCGAATTTCATTCCACTGAATGTGCCACCCGTGCTGGTCATTCGCTAACATCTCGATCTCAGTACGCAAGATCGAAAAGTCTGCGGTCGGGTTCGGACGGCCAAATGGGATGCTGAGTGGAAACAGACATTCACCTGCAGCCTCAGAGCGCAACACTGTAGGCCACTTGGACCGTGCGACGTCAAGAATCTCTGACGGCTTCAACATGACTGAGTTTCCTATTTGCTCGATACAGCTGACCGGGCAGAGGTCCCAGCTGAGTTTTGTTCATATAGCGCCGTCTCGACCTCTTCGCGAGTCAGTGCGATCAGCCGTGAATTATCACCGACTGGGTTCGACGCGAGATGAATCGTCTGCACAAAAGGTACTGCTAGTTTCGCCTTGGCATCAAACGGTCCGACAATCAGCAGTTGAAATCCGAGACGGGCAAAAAGTTGCATCGCTCGCGTGGAGTTGCCCTCATCTGTTCGCGAGAAAGCCTCATCGATCACCACAAGGCGGAAGTTCGAAGCATCATCCTGAGCAGTTGTGAGCCCGTATTGAGCCGATAAAGCTGATGCGAGAATCGTGAACGCCAACTTAGCCTTTTGCCCCCCGGATTTCCCTGTTGTCGCAGCGTAGTAGTTGACTTCAGAGTCGTCCGACCGTCGTAGTTCGCGCACGCCAGCAATAAACCATGTCCGCACATCTGTGCTTCGCTGAGTTCCTTCTGGATCACGTTGAAATTGTTCTAACAGTTCTCTAACACGCGAAAAGACTTGGAGGCGTTCCTCTGGTCCCGGTGCAATCCCGTATTCGAAACATCCGCGCAAAGCGCGACGGAATTCTGCGACCGCTGCAACCTGGTGATTTGCCAAACGTAACTGAACATAAGTGCCTTCGGCATAGTCAATCTCCTGGAGCGCTCGGTTGATTTCTTGAATCCGTGTGTCTATAACTTCCATATGTTCTTCAAGACGCCTATTTAGCATCAACAAATCCCCGACGAGATTTTCATTCAGGTAATGCTCAAAACGCTCTCTATGTCGAGGGAGATCCTCTTCCTCGATTCGACGCAATACGGAAGAAAAGCTCTCCGCGAATGCGCGACCGACTTCAAGGGTTTGGCGAAATTCCGGAAAGTCGCGCAGAAACTCGCCCATGTCTGCCGTCATTCTGTCGCTTGCTTGGTTAATTTTGGATTGTTCATAGTTGATCTTGCCTTGCAGGCTCTGGTGGGCCGCATGCGCCAATTGATCGGCGTTTTGTAGCGTAATGGATGTCAGATTCGCCACAATCTCTGTGAAATCATGCTGCGTTTTGGCATCGTCGTAATCAGCAAATCTGGCGAGTTGTGCGGATTTGTCTCTTGAAAGCTCCTGGCATCGTTCAAGACGATCGCGTAGGCCACCAAGTTCCTGGTCTCGCTGAGACAGTTCATTCTCTCTCGTGCTAATTAAGTTATTGATCTCACCTAATCTCTGCTGTAATGACCTTAGCTGCTCAGAGCCTTGCAGAAGGATTGCTTTCTCCTGTCTTAGATGGAGTAGTTTATCGCTCCAACCTTGGGGATCGATTTCGGAATATTCACTGATGCTCAGCAGTTCATGAGCGGCATTGGCCCGATCACGGGCAGAGGTTGCGGCCGTCATTGCTTTTTGTGTCGCTTGAACCTCAGCGCGCGCGCGTTCCTCCGCGTCAGCAATCTGTTGCCGTAAGGCTGCGATTTTTTGGTCCGTTGTCCACCCAAGGATGCGTGCGCCCGGATCGTTAACAGATCTGGCATCATCCTTAACGTGACGCGTGCCGTCACGGACAAGCCCCTCACGCGTCAGGCCACGTTCGGTGGCTTCTAACTCAGCAATCGACGCGCAGCAGCGATGGTTAAAGCGACGTACTAACTCACCGACGACCCAAACGTGTAGAGGATGCTCGGTACGGAACTGAAGGCGACCAGGTACACGGTCGTTTGATACGTTGGGCGGGCTGAAGCCGCGACTTGGCACCCGATGAAATATTAGTCGAAGCCCTAGCGAGGTGGAGTTAATGAATTCGGCAGCAGATCTGTACAAGTGTTCTGGAATAAGTAGTGACAGGCCGAATCCCCGCAATAGTCTTTCAATGGCTCCTGTCCATTCGGTATAAGAAGGCCGCACCTCCATCAACTCTCCCGCAAATGGAATCACGTCAGGCGAGACGCCGATTTGCTGAGCCACTCGCTGCCGCACACTCAAAAAGTCGCGTGGAATATTTACGCGATGGCGCTCGACGCTTTCGAGTTCCTCAAGCTTCTCCGAGCGATCGGCGAGGGCGCGTTCCTGGTTGTAACGATGGGTGGCCGCATCTGTTTCTGCTTCACTCGCGAAGGTGCTCTCTGACTTTTCGCGTTCTTCCCAACCAGTTCGTGCCGCAACAAAGGCGACGGCATCGTTCAGAGCAGAAGTAGCTCCGAGGAGTTGCGCCCGAGGTTGTATCCGATCGCGGCGCTGCTGTGCCAATTTGCGGGCGTTCTCTGTAAATGCCAATTCGCTTTCAATCGCCTTCAGTCGAGGACCTACCCCGGTTGCAGTGATAGCAGAGTTCACATTATCGCGTTCGCGACGAAGATCTTCTAGCGCGGACGCAAATTGCGCACGCACGGCCTCGGTCGACTGAATTGAGGTCGTCAGATCCACTTCTTGAGCCCGGAGCAACTCAAGGTGACGAGCTGCGAAATATGGAGGAGCAGATTCCTGCAAACGCTTCCATGCCTGAATGTGCGATTCGCTGATTCCGATTTTGCTGGAATATTCTGCTATAGGTCGCAACAGAAGAATTTGGCGCTCGGCACGTTCAATGGCGGCCCAGCAGTCTAGCAGCGTTCGGTAATGTGGTTGGACCGTATCGCGAATAAACGCGAATGTGTCTGCCGATGGCAGCATGAACTGTCGGACAAATGCATCGATATCAGTAACTTCTTTCATCCCTATAGCCCGGTTGAATACTTCCAGTGCCTTATCACCAGGGATATGCAAGAGGGGGCGCATTCGTTCGGCATACGCAGCGAAGCTATCATCAACGTGCCAACCGCTTTTCTGGGCAGCGCGCTTTATTTCTGACGTATTTGTGTGTTCCTTGATGAGATCAAGTAAGGTGCGACGCGTTCGAGCAATTGCGTACAGTTCACGTACTTGCTCCTCATGCTCCCACAGTACTTGAGCTAAAGTTATCGAAACTTGAAGGTGGGAATCCGTAAAAACTGCTGCAACTGCACTCAGGACACCCGATTCTCTCAGGTATTGAGTTGTTGGTGAAGTCGAATCAATCAAGCTTGAACTTGCCCAAGCACCTCGTACATACGAACGACGTGTTCTGTCGCGACCTACTCGTCGCCCGTCTACTGAAGCATCGTTGTAATTCAATAAGCGGGGTGGGACCAACAGAGTACGTAACGCATCGATGGCAGTCGATTTTCCGGATCCGTTGTCTCCGATTAAGAGTGCCCATCCGCCGAGCGATTCAAGCACCTGCACATCGCCATTAAACGTACCCCAATTCCAGATCTCAAGGCGCTCAAGACGGAAGCCGGGAAGGCCGCGATTAGGAGTCGCTTCGCTGTTGAGGAATTCAGGTTCGGGGTTCGGCATGGCGTGAAAGACGATCCTTTATTTGCTGGAGTTCCGAGGGGCCGAAGCGGGCCTTCAAGATGCGCATCACCTCAAAGGAATCTCCTTCTGATGGGCCGAATACACGAAGAAAACCGAGCTCTTCTACCCTTTTAATGGCCGCGTCGATCGTTCGTACATCTCGAACCTGATTATTAGTTTCACGTAAGAACTGGCCCACTAACTCCCGCAACTGCTCGCGAGTTCGCACTAACCGAGTCGATTCAGTCGGTGCAGCATCAAAACGTACTAACTCTTCGCGTAGACAAACTAAGAGAAGTGTTGCTGTATATCCGAGTGCCTGTCGCCTGGCTACACGTGGTACACGTTCACCATCTTCTGCTTCAATCTGGCGAATAAACGCATAGCCTTCTCCTTCGTCAATTATCAATTCCTGCCCTATCTGACGAAAATAGTGTGCAATCGCGTCCCGTTGCTGGCGAACAGTTTCCCAAAGTGCACCGTCTTCGCGATACACCGGTTGCAATAGGAGCCGCGCCAAAACAAATGACTGATCAGAAAAGGAATTATATTCTGTCATTAAGTATTATTGAGAGCGAGTAAACAGGACCTCTGGCACTCGCCACGATTCCTCACTGCCATCCTTTCCATTCAGTTGTATGTAAGCAAATTGATCGTTTGGGACATAATGCTGTAGATCTTGCAAGCCCAGTATCAGATATCCCACGACTTCTAAGATCCCGTCGCGTGGAGGGAACCGTTGCACGATATCGGATAGAAGGACGGAGTCTGCTGTGAGTAAACACGTTGTCACTTGCTCGCGAAGACGTGCCAAATTCAGATCAGCCAAAGCGGCGAAACGCTGGAGTAGCCCCATGTCCGTGTCTCTATCCGCAAACTTAAGTCCGTCGGGTACTTTGCCCGCCGCGTCAACTTGCCAAAATGGACGGCTGAAACTGGCAAATACTTCTGGCGGGCCTGCCAGATCGAAGAAGTCGTCTTCCTCTGGCGGTGCTTTGCTGCGAGCGAGTGCGAGTTGCTGGATTTCGTGGATTAGTTCTCGCAAGCGGCGATCCTCGCCGGTTGCAGCACTCTCAAGTGCACGGCGCAAGGTAGCAGCCATGCGTTCGTTGGAGCGTACCACGCGTTCTCCCTCGATGAGAAGTCGACTAGAAAGGCGTTCAAGCAGCCGATTCGAACGCAAAGCTCCATCAATTGCATCCAGTCGGTAGACTTGCCGAGTCAGTTCCCGCCACCGCTTTTGCCTACCAGGTGAGGCGAGCAGATTCCAAAATGCATAGAAACTTTGCCCTTGTGACGACTCTTTGAGCGCCGCATGAGTGTCGAGTAACTGTCCCACAATTCGGCCCTTCGTGGCGCCCGGTTTCGCTTGTGCTTCTGCTAGGACGCGAGCGACTTCCTTGAAATTCTCTTCCAGCTGGCGAAAATCGCCGGCTAGTCCGCGTGCTAGATCAAGGGCGTTGGCGAAACGTTCCGTTAACTGGACAGCAGAATATGTCTCCGCGGTCCGTGTGGACTCAACTAGATCAATTTGTGCCTGTAATGCCGCCTTCTGCCCTTGCAATGCAGCAACGCGCTGATCCACATCGGAGGTGGAAAACAGCACTATTTCCTCTAGCTGCCGAAAAATAAGCTCCAATCGAGATTCTGCAGCGACAAATGGACGGGCTTGAAGATCATCTAGCCACTGCAGGGCACGCTCTGCAGCAGTTGTCAGCTCGAAGACTGGCTCATCGCTCTCATTGCTATACAGCTTTCGCAATAGCACCTGCTCGGTTCCACACCAAGTCGCCAAGTACTCGGACGCGCCTTGAGGGTAAGCGCCCGGTCTTTGCAATCGGGCTTCGTCGAGGAAATTTTCCAGGCGAGCCCGTAGATGCGATTCAGGCACTGAGATTGCCTGATGCTCCTTAAATGCTCGATGCAAAAAGGTGAGTGTAAGAGCTGCGTTTTGACTACGTAACAATCGGACGGCGGGATGTTCAATTAGGCGGTGAGTCTCCGCTATGTCCCACGCGACAATTGTTTCTGTTCCATTCATGCAAATTGGTATGCGGGCCGCAAGACTCCCTAACAGACACTAGGTATATAACACCATGCGCTTTTAGGGTTTACGGCTCTAATTCCCCCGGCTGTGGGCATTCTAACCCGAAAAGTCAACCAATTTGGGCCTTTTGAACGGTCTCGGTCGATAGCGCGATGGAGGCGACAGTTGTTCTTTAGGCTATTCATCAGGCGTCGGGGGAGTTGCCTTTTGGCGAGGACCCCAAGGGGTACCCGGACCCGTATGCGCCCTTCATCTATCCTTCGGCGAGTTCGTAGAACAAACCGGGATATAGAAAAGCACCACGAATGGTTTCCGCATCACTCTCCGATACACCGCACGCGCGGACCATGTCGTACCATTTGCCAACCCGTTCAGTCATTTCCTGCACGATCTTTTCCCCCTCTTCTCTTTCGAGCAGAAAGCGAGCGTGCTGGGAAAGAAGATTTTGGGTGTTGGCAAGACGGCCGAAATCGCCAATTTCCATGGCAAGATCGCGGTGATCCTGCCCAATCACGGGTGAGGGGGTCAGGTCATAGGCAGGGGACAACTTCCAGTGCTCGTCGCTGGCGATGACGGCGTGGTTACGCGGATGATCGTCGAGATTGGAAATCATGGCGTTGAAGCACATGCGACGGAACAGCTCTTGCGCGTCTTTCTTCGGTTCAGCCATGATGCGGCGCAGTTCTTCCGCCAGCAGCACGTAAGACCAGCGCTGTCTCACTTCCGCGGATTCTTCAGCGCGCAACACGGTCAGACCGCTCACCATTCGCGCGCGAAGATACCCATCTTTCACTTTCTCTCGGTCGAACCTCTTGATGAGCAGAACATCTTTTCCGGCAACCGTTTCGATGCGGCTCTCTGCCGCATTAATTCCGCATTCGCGCGCCAGACGCAACATCGCGTGCTCTACTTTGGTGTTGTTCCACCGATCATCCGGCCGGTTGAATTTAGCGATCCAGAGGGCATCATGATCTTCAATCACCGCCTTTGGCCGTGCGCCGCCCATGGAGGTCCCGAGCAGCAATAGCTCTTGGATCTGGGGAGCCGCAGGGTCACTGGGGATCTCGTCTTTGACCAGCGCTTCGGCCAATTCCTGGAGCTTTGCAAGTTGAATTGTTTGGTTGAATTTACGTGTAGGAGCAGGGGGAACCTGATTCAACCCAAAGCCAAGCGCACCCGCACGGTCGTCCGCCGATTCCAAAAGGTAGTCAATTTCGCCCAGCCTTGGTTTGCCGGCGTGTTTTTCGATCACTCGCCGTCCCCAAGAATCCGGGCCGGCATCGCGCAGGGCCCCAAAAACTCCATTTAACTGCACCGTCTCGTAAGTAGTATTGGAGAGAAGAAGTTCAACCGGATCGATCGGTACCGCATTCGAATTATTGAGGTAGGACCGTCCGTACACAAATCTTCCAAGCGGTGCTCCTGCGCGATTGGTGTCGAGCACAAATTTGCCAGCAGTCACCGCCACAACAGCGCGCGGCAAGGTGATGTAGACAAAACACTCCGGTGCGCGATTAGAACTCATTATCCAAGCCTTTGCTCTTGCGCGCGCGCGCGCCGGTGCCTACGCCGGCCAAGGCAAGCCCTTCATTATCGTCTGCCGGATTAGCGAGGTCCTCGAATGGAGCGAGCAGGTCGTAAGCCCAGAGCAGTGCTGCGTATACCGCGATCAAAGTGGAAGGTCTCCCACTCTCCGCAGATCTAATCGCGCGCACACCCGTGCCTATTTTTTCCGCGACTTGGTGAATGGTCAGTTTTCGCCGTAGCCTCGCAGTGCGAAGGTTGCTGCCAACCTTTTTCAATGCCTGTTCGACGGCGTAAGGTGCGGCTTGGAGGAGTGTGTTGCGTGCAACCATGAAATGCCCTTAAGAGCATATTAAGTCGGTTAATATGCTCTCAAGAGCATAACCCATTTCGATTCTCCGATTCAAGCCGAAAGTGCTCTTAAGAGCACCTTAAAGGCGATAATGTATCCTTAAGAGCAACTTTTGTCGTCGACCGAAAACTGGGGGTGGGCTTTCGGGTTAAGAAAACTCTTATCTTGGAAACGAAGATCATGCTCTGGCGGGCTCGGGAAAATAAATATCTCAAGGCCCAAGTCAACTGCTTTGAAGGTCCATCGCTTCGACACAACGGCGTTGATGGTTTCTTGTGGTTCCCGTAGATGTTTGACCTCGATTCTGACTCGCCGACCATCTTTCAGAGCAGTGAAGTCAGCTGCTGGCCGCTTTCCCTCGGCTAAAATGGCAGCGAAGTCACTGTATCCGCTCCTGCTCAGATAGATGACGGCGAAGACTTCCGACATGAAATCCGCAATTCGATCTACTTCACTCGTGCCGAGTTCGTCATCGCATTTCTTGGCCGCCAATTCCGGGTTGACCAGAACGCTACGAAATTCCCGGATGATCGCATTCCACCATTCGCGTGTGTGCTCATGTCCACCAGCAAGTATCTCGAAGAGGAAATGCTTTTCGCCGCGGGCTGCTAATTTAGGAAGCACTCTTCCAAACAGCCAGTTAAGGGGCTCGTTCTGTGAGAGACTGTAAATCAGATCCTCAGGCATCAGGGGTGTCGGTATTTTTGCGAAATTGGCAACACTACCATTCTAAAACTTCTTCGCCTTCAGTGGCTTCCCCTAGTAGCTTGGCCAGCCGACGCGAAATCAGCGAATGGCTTCCAGTCTCCACTTTTTGCAACCAATTTCCTTTTCAACTTGCTGAATCCATCCCAGGCACACAGCCTTCCTGTCCATCCTGTCCATAAAATGCGGAAATTGGTTCTACTGGGCAGACAGGGCAGAAGCAGCGGAAAGGGCGGAAATCAAAGAATTCCCTGTATTCATGCATATTTCAGGCTATGTTCCTTGAGAATCAGCGATTTGCAAAAACGAGGGTAGGTCGAGTCCCTTCTTCGGCACCAGCTCTTTTCTCCTCGATAACTTACAGCCATCTGAAGTGCCCGACAACAACACGATGATGGAGTGCATCCATCTGAGACGCGTGCCACAACCTGCAACTCACGCGATTCCTGCGTACCACACGTGAAGTTTGTGAGCGGCACAATGCGTCGCCACTGCAAGCCTGATTGCGAACTGCGGTGATCGAGAAATGCCCAGCGGAGCGCACCTTGCGCGGCGCATTGAGATGTTGGCATCTACGACCCGGCAGCTTCGAAATGCCTCGGTCGAAAATGAAGGGGCAATCATGAAAATCGTAGTGATCGGCGGCAGTGGACTCATCGGATCAAAGCTCGTCAGCAAGCTTCGTGAGCGCGGACACGAGGCGATAGCGGCATCGCCCAATTCGGGCGTCAACACTCTCACCGGCGAGGGACTGGCCGAAGCGCTGAAAGGCGCCTCGGTGGTCGTTGACGTATCGAACTCTCCCTCATGGGAAGACGCGGCTGTGATGAAATTCTTCGAGACATCAACCCGTAACCTCCTCGCCCATGAAGCGGCCGCAGGCGTGGGACATCACGTTGCATTGTCAGTGGTAGGAACTGAGCGTCTGCTGGAAAGCGGCTACTTCCACGCAAAAATGGCGCAGGAAAATTTGATCAAAGGTTCCTCCATCCCCTACTCAATTATCCACGCGACTCAGTTTTTCGAGTTCGTCAAGGGCATCGCCGATATTTCCACCGTCGGCAACAAGGTGCTCTTGCCACCTGTGCTGATCCAGCCCATGGCGGCCGACGACGTTGCCAGTGCGGTAGGCCGGATCGCGATAGGCTCACCCGTGAATGGCACCATTGAAGTAGGGGGGCCGGAACAGTTTCGTCTCGATGAACTCGTCCGGCGCTTTCTGGCTGCACGCAAGGATCCGCGCCAGGTTGTCACTAACCCGCAAGCGCGCTACTACGGCGTGGAGGTGAGCGAGAGGACACTCGTTCCCGGCGACGGCGCGCGACTCGGCGAGACGCGTTTCGAAGCCTGGCTCAGCCAGCCCACAGCTCAAACCCAGAGTACGAAACCCCAACCCGTACGAAAAGCCGGCTAACACAGGCAACGGATGCGATCGTAGCGGTCTCGTTGAAGCGAAGGTAATTATGACGATCACAAGATTAAGTTTGGTGCTGGTATGTCTCATAACAGGCACGCTCATGGCTCAGGAGGCGAAGGTGACGCAGCTCCTGTCGAAAGACCTGACAAACCTTCCTGGCAAAGAAGGTCTAATGATCGCCGTGGAATATCCGCCGGGCAGTTCGGACCCAATCCATCGCCACAATGCACATGGGTTTATTTATGTGCTGGAAGGCTCGATCGTCATGCAGGTGAAGGGCGGAAAAGAAGTCACGCTCACACCTGGTCAGACCTTCTACGAAGGCCCGGATGATGTCCACGTCGTTGGGCGGAACGCAAGCCAAACCAAACCGGCAAAATTCGTCGTGTTCTTCGTGAAGGACAAAGGCGCTCCGGTGTTAGTGCCGGTGAAGTGACTGACCGCCTATGCCATGCCCCGAATGAGAACGATAACGGTTACAACTCCGGGGAAAGCTCTCGGACTCTTACTCGCCCGTTGCGGGTAACAAGCGAAAGGGCGCTCACTCCCCGCCGTAACCCGCGCGTTGGCCTAACTCGCTTCGACGAATGGCTCAGCCAATTCGCAGCCTAAAGCTCGTCAAGGCGTACAACCACTAACCGTGAGCATTTCTGCTTCACCAAAATTCGATTCAGGAGAAACAACATGAGCACGATTACGGTGAAAGATGGCACGACGATCTATTACAAAGACTGGGGCAATGGCCCGGTCGTCACCTTTTCGCACGGCTGGCCGCTGTGTTCCGATGCCTGGGATGGACAAATGCTTTTCCTCTCGCAGAACGGTTTCCGTGTGGTTGCGCACGACCGGCGTGGCCATGGCCGGTCCAGCCAGGCCTCATCCGGTAATGACATGAATGGATACGCCGACGATCTGGCGGCCGTCCTTGAGGCGCTTGACCTCAAGGAAGCCACGCTGGTGGGCCATTCCACGGGCGGCGGCGAAGTTGCCCGCTACATCGGACGCCACGGCACGAAGCGGGTTGCCGCAGCGGTCCTGATTGCCGCCGTGCCGCCGATCATGGTGAAGTCCGCTGCCAACCCCGAGGGGCTCCCGATCGAAGTGTTTGACGAATTGCGCCGCGGCCTCTACAAAGACCGCTCGCAGTTCTACAAAGACTTTGCCCTGATGTTCTACGGCGCCAACCGGCCCGGCGCCAAGGTCTCGCAGGGACTGCTGGACCAGTTCTGGCTCTGGAGCATGCAAGCCGGGCTCAAGAACTCTTATGACAGCATCAAGGCGTTCTCCGAGACCGATTTCACCGAGGACCTCAAGAAATTTGATGTTCCCACCCTGGTCATGCACGGTGAGGACGACCAGGTCGTGCCGATCAAGGATTCAGCAAAGAAATCGGCCAGGCTCATCAAAGGTGCGAAGGAGATCTACTATCCCGGCAGGCCTCACGGTCTGACCGCTACCCATCAGGATGAAGTCAATGCCGCCCTGTTGGAATTTCTAAGGACGGTTCAAAAAAGCTCCAAAGCAGCCTGAGTTCATACGTCACGGCAGATCGGCATGCTTTCGCCGGTCTGCCGGATGTGAACCGGGTGAAGCTGATCCTCGGAAGAGAATGTGCTGCCCTGATGCGGCGGGCTCGGCGCGTGGTCGGGGTGAATCGCGCCGGGGGCCGCCAACAACTGACCCAACGGGAATAAGGTTTCCATCTAGAATTCCTTGATGATGTAGCTATTGCCCTTCTTCCAGCCCAAGAGGTCTACCCGCTCGACAGACATCCTTGACGCTATCTGTATCCCGAGTGACGTGCTGTCCTGAAACCGTATGTCGATCTCGATGTAGTCGCCGTCATCGTCAGGGCCGATAGAGATGTTTTCTATAACCTTCCCTTTTATTGTTTCCACCACCCAAATGCGTCTGCTTTTCCTCGCCACAATTCCTCCCGCTGTCGCATAAGCAGTAAACAACAGCGTGGGCAAATCCTTTTACGTCGTATAGGACGTAGGACTGCCTTGGAGGTACTCACAGCGTGCAACCCTCGCCGGGAAATAATAAGCCTCTGAACGTGCGCGTGCGCGTTGCCTTGCTCGTGTTTGCGTTAACGATAGTGTACGCGCTCTTCTTCGGGACAATACCCGGCAGCGGCGAGCCAATCCCCTGTCCTCCGCCAACCGAAGGGCAATATCCGATCTGTCAATTGATTCCGCAGGGAGGGCCGCCCCCGCCGGCAAAATGCCAGCGGGAGCGGGAACACGCTCAGAAACACACCGGGGGAGGACCTGGGAAGGCGTTGAGCGTGGAATACCAGCCGTTCACCGCAATCGAGGGCGCCTGGCGCGCGAACCACGAGAAGAACGCCAGATCTTGCACGTGATAGTTAAAGCCGGGAGTAAACACGATTGAATTACTGCCGGTAAGCGGATCTCCTACTTCAAGGTTGGCCTGGCAGCCCGTGACCTGCCCGATGTGGCCCCAGGGCGGCACCGGGTTGTTGACCGGATCGTCCAGCCACTCGCCCAGTTCGTGGCTGAGAATCGAGATGTCCGCGACGTTGAAGCCCAGAAACTGATTGTCGGTATAACTGCCAAAGGCATACGTTTGGAAAACGCCGGGAGCCACCTGGACCGCCGTATGGTAGCCAAAGAAGAAGCCGCCGGTCGAGGGCAGTCCCACCATGTCATAAGCCACAAACAGAGGCAGCGTGTTGGGGCCGATTCCAAACTGGGTGATCAGGCCGCGCAAGGTGTTATCCAGAAAGGTCATATCCACGGTGCCAAGCGGCTGTTGCGGGCAGGCGTTGTTGGCCATGGTTTGCCCTTTTCCGGCGGGCACGTTCACCTGCTGGACCGGCGTGGTGGAGACCGGGTTCAGCAATACATGGTAGTTGGGCGACCTCGTGCTCACATAAGCCCAGAAGTTGGCCCGCTGAAAGGCATCGGTAAACTGGGTCACGCCCACAACCGTGTTGCCTTCAACCCAGGTCACGTTGGTGGTGAACAGCGGCGAGCCCTGAATGCGCGTCAGCACGCTCGTGTTATCGCCACAGGCCGTCGCGATGGGCGAGACGACCGTGCCGTTGGGATAGCTGAACCTCAGGGGAATGATCACCACCGGAACATTGGTGGTTCCGGCGCCGGCCACCGTGGGATCGCTGCCCACCATGGTGAAGTTGTAACGCACCCCGTTAAAGAAAAAGAATCCCGGCCACATGGGCACATTCACGCCCGCGGCGACGACCGCGGGGTTGCCGCCGCGATGCGCTTGCCCGGAAACGGACTTACCGTCAGACACCAGTTTTCCCAACTCTTGTCCCGGGGCTGCTGTGGACCAGGCAATCCAGAAACAAGCGATGAGGACAGATGCGGCGATTGCTCTGCGTATCATCTTGCTACCTCCAAAGTGCTGACACTTGTCAGGTGGAGCGGATTGTAGGCCGGACTACATCAAGGTGCGGGGATGCGTTCTCAAGTTTCCAGTTCCGGAATTGGAACCGCAGATTCGAACAGGAACCCGAGCGGCGATCAGGGCAACGAGCTTGCTCGGCCGCCTTCAATATTTGCGGCATGAACCGGCTCGCGGCCAATTGGTTAGCTGCTATGTCGTGCTGATACAATCGTGCCGCTCCGGTTCGAGATTTCCGGGTTACGCAGAGAAACGGAAAACATCCATGACCAACGCCTGGTTTTTCATCGCAGTGTTGCAAGCTCTCCCGCGGCGCAAGATGAAGATAAGGTTTGCAGCACTGCTGGCGCTCGTGTGCCTTCTCCCGTGGTCCGCGTTGACGGCCTCTGCCCAGGACGCCTTCGCCGGTGTGTGGCGCTCGGGCAATGATCCCCATTATTTGTGGGCCGGCGTTGACTGGAACAGCTTCAACGCCAAGTGGGAGGAGCTGAGCAAGCAGAACCTGCGTCTGGTGGATGTTGAAACCTGGGGCGAGGGCGCGGAGCGAAAGTATGCCGGTGTGTGGCGCGCCGGCAGCGATGGTCATTATCTATGGGCGGGCGTGGACTGGAACAGTTTCAACGCCAAATGGCAGGAGCTGTCGAAGCAAAACCTGCGCTTGACCGTGGTGAGGACATACATGGACGGCGGCCAGAGAAAGTATCTGGGCGTGTGGCGCGCCGGCAGCGATGGTCATTATCTTTGGGCCGGCGTTGACTGGAACAACTTCAACGCCAAGTGGGACGAGCTGAGCAAACAAGGTCTGCGCCTGGTGGATGTAGACACGTACATGGACGGCAACACGCGCAAGTACATTGGCGCATGGCGAGCGGGCAATGATGCCCACTACCTGTGGGCGGGCGTGGACTGGAATAGCTTCAACGCCAAGTGGCAGGAGCTGGGAAAGCAGAACCTGCGCCTCACCGTGTTTCGCACCTACATGGACGGTAACCAGCGGCACTATCTGGGCGTGTGGCGCGCCGGCAGTGACGGCTACTATCTGTGGGCCGGCGTGGACTGGGAGAATTTCCGGTCGAAGTGGAATGAGCTGGCCGGGCAGGGCCTGCGCCTGATCCGGATGGAGAGCTATCCCGGCTGTGGCAGTGACTGCGCCAACCAGGTGATCGCCTCCAGTCCTTACGACTACTTCATTACCGGCCACAATACCGCTTACCGCTGGCCTGTCGATCCGGACAAGACGGGCGGCGACCATTTCATCCGGTTATCCGCGCTCACCATCTCCGCCGCGCCCTTTACGCTGCCGTTTTCCGATACCGGCGTGAAGCTCTTTCAGGGCTGGCGTTACAACAACGGCAACTGGCACCACGCGGTGGACTATGCCATCGACCTGAGCAAGACGTTTCAGATCCGCGCCGCGGCCTCGGGAAAAGTGGTCTTTGTGGGCTGGGACGACTGGTCCGGCAATACCGTGGTCGTCAGCCACGACGTGGGCGGAGTGCCGGACAGTTTTCGCACCGTCTACATGCACATGCGCAACGGGCCGGCGAATGATTGCGCCAAGGCCTGGAGTCAGACCATTCCGTACCTGGATTCGCGCTCCGATCTGTCCGCGCAGGAAACGGCGTACAAAGCCCATCTCAATGCCAGTGGATGTCCGCAGAATGCCGCCAACCGCAACCCCACTGCGGCGAATTGGGGAACCAGCGCGCAGACCGTTTCCGTCAGCGTGGGCCAGCAGGTAACAGCCGGGCAGGTATTGGGCTGGGCCGGCGACACCGGTCCCGGTGGCAACGGGAACAACAATGCCACACCCAATGTCCATTTGCACATCTTCTTCACCCACCTGGATGCAACCAACGGCCAGTACTATTTCTTCGATCCTTACGGAATCTTCGCGCAGCAGAAGTGCTACCCGGCAGGAATTACAGATGCCATCGGCGGCGTCTGCGCCCGGTATGCAAACGCATGGAAGGGCGGACGGCCGCAGTATCCGTAAGCGGCTGCGGAGGAAAAGGTGGTAGCCGCTTAAGGCAGTAAGTTAGTGGCATCCACAGCAAGCCTTGGCTTGCAATCCGTCGTATCCCTCTTTGGCGATGATCGGCACCATGACGAGCGCTGCAACGGGATCTGCCCACCAGAAGCCGAAGAGGCTGTTGAGCAGCAGTCCGCCCAGAAGAATCGCGGAAAGATAAGTGCAGAACTCGGTCTGCCTGGCGTCGGCATGCATGGCTGCGCTGGCCAGTTTGTTGCCGACGCGCCTTTTGGCCCGCGACAAAAGCGGCATTACCACCAGGGAGACGATTGCAAGGATGATTCCCGGCAGGCTGGACTCCGGCTCGTTCCGCTGAATCAAGTCGGTGACGGATTCATAGCCGATGTAAACGGCCAATGCCGCAAAGCAAGCGCCCACGATCCTGAGCGCCAGTCTTTCATTCCGCTCCCTGCGGTGAACGTCCGCATCCACGGACATGCGCCACAGCAAGGCGCCGCCGGAAGTGACTTCGATGAAGCTGTCAATGCCGAAGCCCACCAATGAAATGCTCCCGGCCATCAGGCCCGCGACAACCGCAACCAGGCCTTCGAGTGTGTTCCATCCGATGGTGAAATACTCCAGGCGCTTCCCACGCTCCGCAACCGCCTGGCGCTCCAGGGCAAGCTCAGCCATGCGCCAAGCATATCAGCCCGCGGTCGTCGAGGGGCCGCTAATTTCCTCGTGGAAAACCGGAATTCTCGCTTATACTCGAAAACCGCTCCAGCCTCTTTTCTCGCAAAATGGCTACCTGACGCAGGCCGGAGTTAAAGACCATGCCCGTTGCAGAACAAGATAGGTCCGCTTTAGTCGTATCCGGCAAGCATCTCGAGTACTTCACAATCCTCTGGCACTTAGCGGAAGGAGTCATCTCCCTGGCAGCCGGTCTTGCCTCCGGCAGTCTTTCACTGGTTGGCTTTGGGGTCGACAGCTTGATTGAACTTGCCTCCGGAGTGGCGGTCCTGTGGAGAATGACCGTGGACGGGAAGGTAGAACATCGAGAGCGTAACGAGAACTTGGCTCTCAAGCTCATTGGGGGCTCCTTCATTGCCCTGGCGGCATACCTGATATTCGAATCGGTCGTAAGCGTGGTTGGGCGGAAAGCGCCGGAACCGAGTGTTCCGGGCATGGTGATAGCGGTTCTTTCGTTAGTTGTCATGCCGCTGCTCTCGCGGGCAAAGCGAAACCTCGCTGCCCAGCTAAAGAGTCCGGCGATGAAAGCCGATGCGACCCAGGCAGATTTCTGCGCTTATCTCTCGGCCATTCTCCTGATAGGTCTTCTCGTCAATTTCCGCTTCGGATGGTGGTGGGCCGATCCTCTTGCCGCCCTCGTGATGGCGGTGATCATCGGAAATGAGGGAATTAAATCAAGCCTCGGTGAAACCTGTTGCGAGCCAGAGAGATAAAGGCAGCCATCCAAAAAACTGACGGACTGCCTTTCGCACAGTGTCACTAGAGAGCGTTTCTGCCCGCCTTCTTTGCTTTTGCCCAACGTTTTTTTGCCGCCAAAGACAGCTTTCTTTTGGCCGCTGGACTCATCTTGCGTCGCTTACGTGGGGTGGCGGACGGGCCCCTGCGGGCGCGACCTCCAGTGAGAGCTTCAATAGCTGCGACCACGCGGTCTCGCTGCTGGGTCAGGTGTTCGACGATGTTGGGGGTGTCCATAGTGTTGGATTATAAAGCAAAAGCCTTAACCACAAAGGATATGAAGGAACACAAAGTAGCTAAAACACACTAGGCGGGACGTTGGTGCCACACAATCGATCGAATCTATAGGCTAACTTCCAATTGCTGACGCTAAGGGCTGGTTTCTTATTGCTTGTCCGCTGCCCCGTTCACGCCGCGGGAAGCGGTGGTGCTGGGAGCGCCTGCTGGAAGGGTTTTTACCGGGCCGTTCAGTAATTCCGTGGAGTAATTTGGGCCGAGACCAAGCTTGATGATGGCACGCGAGTCGGGAACGACTTTAGTTTGCCAGCCGTTATCGGCCTGATACTTGACCAGGGCTGCCTGGGTGCGCGCGTCCCATGTGCCGTTGGCTTCGCCGGTCAGGTATTTTTCCCGGATCAGCGCCTGCTGGATCTCCAGGGCCCGCTCCGGCTTGATGGCCTGCTGGCCCTTCTTCTTCCATGAGGCTTTGCGCTTGCCGTGGCGATGGCCGTGCTTCGTCGCCGGCTTACTGGCGGCCTTCTGCTGCATGGCCGGAGCGTACCCGGCACACAGCGCCAGAACGGCTCCCAAAATCAAAAGCTTTCTCACTGCTAAACGCAAATACTCACCTCAGAAAGAAAATCGCGGGAAGAACGCTTTGGCGCCTTTTATAGCCTGGCCCCAAAAAATGGTTCGAACATCATCCCATGTTTGGATGCCGCTAGGCCAGAACTTTGTTGTGCTGCTCTCGATTACGGAAGTGCAATAAAATCAATGTCTTCCGGATATTTAGGCCTCCATGCTGAAGGCCCGCTGGCGGGTAAATCCTGGTTTCAAGGCCAAAAATACAAATTCGCCGGAGCCCGTGATTGACCGAGCCCCGGCGAAATCAGGATCATCGGCTACGGAAGCGTTCCGGAAATGAAGGTATTTCCTCCGCCCGCTCCCCGGCCCGCGTGGACCAGGAACACCACATCCTGGCCGCTCTTGAGCTGTGATGTGATCTTGCGGAATTCCTCTTCGCTATTCACCGGCTGTTTGTTTACTTTCAAAATGATCATGCCCGGAGCAAGTTGCAAATCATAGCCGAAGGAATCCGGTTTCACGTCCGTTACTTGCACACCCTTGCCTTCTGGAGTGCCCGCGCGTTCAGCCATCTCGGGCGTTACCGCTTTGACCGTGATACCAAGCTTGGTTGGCACCGGCTCGTTCTCTTCAGGAGTGTTGTCGTCGCTCGCCGGGTCGTTGCGATCAGCGAACAGCTTGGCGCGGTCGGCCACAACCACGGTGGCTTGTTTTTCCTGACCATTGCGGACGTAAGTGACATTGAGCTTGCCGCCGGGCCTGGTGGCGGAAATCAGACTGACCAGTTCGTCGCCACTCTTGATGGCCTTGCCGTTTACCGCTGTAATGGTGTCTTCACCTTGCAGGCCTGCCTTGGCTGCGGGGCTGTCCGGGCGAACGTTGGAGATGGGAACGCCGTTCTTCACGCCGTAAATGCGCAGCACGGCCGGGTTCGGGATAGCGCTGAACTCCACACCAATGGAGCCGCGGGCCACTTTGTGGTCGCCCGTCCGCAACTGCTCGTAGACATCGCGGACCACGTTCGACGGCATGGCAAATCCCACGCCCTGGTATCCGAATGACTGCGTGTAAATCGCGGTATTGATCCCGATGACTTCGCCGCTCATGCTTACCAGCGGCCCGCCGGAGTTGCCGGGGTTGATGGCTGCATCGGTCTGGATGAAGGACTGGAACTGGCGTCCGCCTGGCAGATTGCGTCCCTTGGCGGAGACGATGCCGGCGGTTACGGTGGCTTCCAGGTCAAACGGGCTTCCGATCGCCAGCACCCAATCGCCCACGGTCATCTTGTCGGAGTCGCCCAGCCTGGCCGCCGTGAGCTGCCTGTCCTTGGGCGGTGCAATCTTGATCAGCGCCAGGTCGGTCTCGCGGTCCACGCCCACTACCTTGGCGTCATGCAGCACCGTTGCGGGCTCATCAAACAATTTCACGTGGATGCGGTCGGCTTTGTCCACCACGTGGAAGTTGGTCATGATATAGCCGTTGCTATTCAGGATCACGCCTGAGCCCAGCGAACGCTGGCGTCCGCCGCCCGGACCCGAGAATGGACTGGGAGCTTGATCGTCATCGTCGCCGCCCTGCCCGCCTTGTCCGCCCTGCTGTCCGCCGAAGAAGCGATCAAAAAAGTCCTGGAAGGGATCATCGCCGCCGTTGTCACGCGGGCCGCGATTGGGACCGCGACTAGGCCCGCGGCGTTTTACCTTGGGCGTGGATTCCGTACTCACGTTCACCACCGCCGGCTCAATCGCCGCAGCTACCTGGCCAAATGTGTTGCTAAGCTGCTGCGGTGTCTGCATGGCAGGCAGCAGGGAACCGTCTGGGGCAGAATTGCCCTTGACCCCGCCCCGGCTCAATACCGTGCCTATCAGGATGCCCACCGCCAGCGTCAAAAGGACCGCCAGCGAGGAGAGTGCCCGTTGCGTGCGCACACGTGCCATCAAGGCGCCAAAACGCGAGTTCATACTTGGTCTTCCTCCGGACTTAGGACTCCACCCATTATAAATCCAACACTCCACCACGCAGGCAGGAACTCTCATTGGCGGGAGCGCTCTCCTTTAGACGCAAAAACAGCCGTCAGCGTTACCCGCCGGAGCCCGCCGCTAGTTCACCACCGGCGGTTTCTTCATCGTCAGGTTGTTCCACATGACCCAGTAGTTCGGAAACCAGCACTCCGCCTAGGATCAATAAAGCGCCCGCCCCGGCCCGAACTCCAAGGCGTTCTTTCAGATAAATAAAGGACGTGAGCCAGGCAAACACCGGTTCCAGGTTGAAAATCAGCGCCGTATGCGTGGCTGGAGTAAATTGTTGCGCCCATGCCTGCACGGTAAAAGCCACGGCCGTGCCCAGGATGCCGGTAATGAAAACCGCGGCCATCACCGTCCAGGTAGGCCGGAAGTGCGGGCTTTCCAGAAAGGGAGCAGTTACCGCCATGAGCAAGGCGGCGGTTGCGATTTGCAGCACAGCGATTTGCTCGAAGGGAAAACGCTGGGTGGCACGCCCCAAAAAGACGATCTGGAAGGCAAATCCGAAAGCGCAGCCCACGCTCAGGATGTCGCCCAGATTGACCCTGGCGAAGTCAGCCAGCCCCTGGCCTCCGGCGGGGACCGTCATTAAGAAGAGTCCGGCCAGAGCGAGCACAATTCCCACCACGCGCCACAGGTGAATATGCGCGCGCCAGATCGCCACCAGCACCAGCGGCACCAGCACCGTGGAGGTGCCGGTAAGAAATGCCGACTTGGAAGGCGTGGTCAGCTTCAGTCCGCTGGTTTGCAGGGCATAACCCAGATAGAGGAAGGTCCCCACCACCACGCCCGCGGTCAGCGCTGGTTTGGTCAACACCTTAATTTTCTTTCGATAGTAAAGCGCCAGCAGCGCCGCTGCCAGCGCCATGCGCACCGCGTTCAGCACCAGCGGAGACGAGTCATTCAGGGCCTCTTTGATCAGCACAAACGTGCTGCCCCAGATCAGAGTGATCAGCACCAGCAGCAGATGCGCTTTGAGCGAGCGGGACACGGCCTCTTGATTTTAATCTGAGCGTCGGCGCATGGAGCTTACGCTGCCCGGCGCGGCTTTCTTTTCCGGCTGGAAGTCTTCCGGACCTTTGGTTTCGTGCTCGTGCTCGCTGTCTTTTTCACCCGAGTAGGCTTGCGAGGTTCTTTTTCGTCTTGCAGCAGCCACTCGGCCCCCTTGCGCACGGCTGCTTTGCGATCGCTCTCCCACTCGGCCGAACCCTCATCGCCGGCGATCTGGTTCAGGCTGCGCCCGCTGAGGACCGAATAGTCGAGCTTGTCGATATTGAAGCCCGGCTGCATCGCTTCATCCTTCTTCTTGATCAGCAGCCACTCCGTGCCTTTCGACCCCGGCCTCCGCGAGCGCATTTTGGCCAGCACCAATTCGCCCTTGAGTTTCTCGCCGTTCAGTCGGAACTTAAGATCGCCGTGGTCGAGCATTTCGTGTTCATCGCCCAGCGGCTCCCAGGTGCCTGTGTCCCACACCATTACCGTGCCTGCGCCGTAATTGCCCTCGGGGATCCTGCCTTCAAAGTGGAAATAAGAAACAGGATGGTCCTCCACCTGCATCGCCAGCCGCTTTTCCCCCGGATTGAGCGACGGGCCTTTGGGCACTGCCCACGATTTCAGCACGCCATCCATCTCCAGCCGGAAATCATAGTGCAGGTGCGACGCGTGATGCTTCTGCACCACAAAGCGGTGATGTTCGCCGCGCTCCACCTTGCCTTCCGGTTCGGGCGTCCGATCAAACCGTCGTTTCTTGTTGTATTGGTCCAGGGCCATGAGAGTTTTGATGCGGCCGGTCCAGCCGCTTCTGGCTATCTCGAAATCTGTGAAACAATTGACTTCTCATTGTACGGGGAGCTCGCATGGGAGCGAGCATAGGAGCGCCATGGCTAAAATCGTCGCCGAGAAGCCGCTGAGCTTGGCCATCAAAGAGCGCCGCGCCACGCCCAGCTTTGAAGATGTGCCCATCCACACCGCCGACCTGGAAAAAATCGTCCGCGCCGGACTGGAAGCTCCCAGCGGTTACAACCTTCAGCCGTGGCGCTTCGTGGTGGTGCGCGACCGTGAACAGAGAAAAAAGCTGCGCCAGGCGGCTTTTGGCCAGCCCAAAATAGAGCAAGCCAGTGCCATGATCGTGGCCTGCGGCGATCCCCAGGGCTGGAAAGATGGCGACCTGGAAGAAATGCTCCGTATCGGCGCGGAACACGGCTTCAACGATCCCGCCGAGCAGGAGCGCATTCGCCGCGCGGTCACAGGATTTCTTGGCAGCGCTCCGGGAAAGGCCGGCGGCGTGGAGCCGGCGTGGGACCTGTGGGCCAACCGCCACACCATGATCGCCTTGACCACCATGATGTGGGCGGCCGAGACGCTGGGTTATGACACCGCACCCATGGAAGGTTTCATGGAAGACCAGGTGAAAGCCTTGCTGAAAATTCCGGCGCGCGTTCGCGTGGTCGCGCTGCTGGCCATCGGACGGCTCAAAGGCGCGGACAAACCCTATGCGGGAAGATTCAGTCCCGCGCGCACGGTTTTTGCCGAAGAGTGGGGCGAAGGCATAGAGTTTTAAATGCAAATGTTCGCCGCCGATTACGCAGTTCAATGCAGATAAAAATTTATGGAATTCTCTTCTTCGCGAATCATCAAGCTCGCCGACGCGCAAAACGCCATCCCCACGCGCGAAGGCAAACTGTACGCCGAACTCTTCCGCCACGGCACCCTGACGGTGGAGATCTACGCTCCCAAGGGCGTCGATCTGCAGCAGCCCCACACCCGGGACGAACTCTACGTCGTCGCCGCGGGCCGCGGCTGGTTTTTTGTTGAAGGCGCGCGCATGCAGTTCGGTCCCGGAGACGCGCTCTTCGCTGCCGCGGGCGAGATCCACCGCTTTGAGGATTTCACTGAAGACCTGCTGGTCTGGGTGGTGTTCTATGGCCCCGAAGGTGGTGAGCGTGCGTAGGCGCGCAGCGGCCTTGCTCGTGCTGCTTCTCTCTGCCGTGCTCTTGCCGGCCCAGACTGCGCCGCAGAAAGCGCCGCCGCAAAACACCTTTGACGACCGGGCCGCTTCTCGCCTGCTGATGCAACTCAGCGAGGCGCTGCAAGGACACAGCCAGAGCCAATTCCTGGCGCTCTTCGATCTGGCAAAGATGAAGAACGGCCCAATCTTCAAGCAGCAAATTGCCGCGTTCTTTTCCCAGACCGAATCCATCCGCGTCCATCTCAACCTGGTTGAGGTCGCCGCCGCAGGCGAGAGAGCGACCGTAGCGGTGGATGCCGAGATGGAATTGCAGCCGCGCAACGGCGGGCCTGCGTTGCGCAGGAATGAGCGTCTGAACTTTGTGGCCGACAACGCCGGCGAAAACTGGAAATTTATTGACGTACAGCCGATCTCCTTTTTCTCGCTGCCATGAAGGCCAAATTGACGAAGCCGAAATTGACGCGGCGGGAATATCCCGACCGTCCTATCGTCGGCGTGGGCGCGGTCATCGTCGATCAGGGGCGCGTCCTGTTGATTAAGCGCGGCAGCCCTCCGCTCAAGGGCGAGTGGTCGTTGCCCGGAGGCGCGGTCGAATTGGGAGAGACGCTGCGCGCCGCCGCCGAGCGTGAAGCCCGCGAAGAAACAGGATTGGTGGTCGAAGCGGGCGAGGTGCTTGAAGTTCTGGACCGCATCATCCCCGGCAAAGATGGCGCGCCACAATATCACTACGTGCTGATTGATTTTCTCTGCTCCGCGAAAGGCGGCGAGTTGCGCGCCGGAGGCGACGCCGCGGATGCGTGCTGGGCCTGCGAAAATGAACTGGCGGAATACAGGCTGGAGCAGCCTGCTCTGGGGGTGATCAGAAAGGCCTTCTTAGCCGCGAATCAACGCAAATGAACACGAATTCTTTGTCAGATGATTTTAATTCGTGTTCATTCGCGGGAATTCGCGGCTCAAGTCTTGTTCTTCTCTGAGTCTCCGCACCTCCGCGGTGAACACTCTTACTCGCCCCACCTGTACGCATCCTTCTGCTCTAATCCAATGAACTGCAGCACGCGGCAGGCAAACTGGTGCGCCATCTCGTCGAAGCTTTTTGGCTGGTTATAAAACGTGGGGATCAGAGGATAGATCGTGGCGCCGGCTTCGGCGGCCCACTCCATGTTGCGAATGTGAATGCGGTTCAGCGGCGTCTCGCGCGTGCACAGCACCAGCGGACGCTTTTCTTTCAGGCAAACATCGGCGGCGCGGTCGATCAGGTTGCCCGCCAGGCCGTGAGCGACTCTTGCCAGAGTACCCATGCTGCACGGAATCACGATCATGGCATGCGTTGGATAGGAGCCACTGGCCACGTTGGCGCCGATATCGTCATTATTCTGCTGTTGAATCTTCTTCGACGTACCGCCGATCAATTGTTGCACAAGGTTGTTGCGGCCTTTGATGCCCAGCTCTTCCGCAAAAATGCGCAACGCGTTGTCTGAGGCGATGAAGTTTACGGTTTTTACGCGCTCGTCGCGCTCGGCGGACAACAGCAGAGCGCGCGTGAACATCGCGCCGCTCGCTCCGGTGGCAGCCACCGTGAGTACATGGGCTGTCGGATGTAACAGGTTTGGCATCTAAGGGTGTAAGGTCTGGGTTACAGACTACGTACAGACTAACAGGAACCGAGAATAGGGAGGCGCCTGCGCTCAAGTCAAGCTGGGCCCCATTCACGCCCGATTCTGGCGAGAATGGGTAGAAGCCGCGGGCTTCTTCATGGGAAGTGGTTTCTCAATTCGTGCACGGCGGCGGACAGCGGCGCAGCAGCTTGCTTTGCTGCAGGTGAAGCGCGAGATCAGCGCTACCGATCCGCACGGCCGCCTGAAGTACGTCCGCGATTTCAGCGAGGCCTTCCGCGACTACCGGCGCACGCTCACCGATCCTGAACTCAAACAGCAATTCTTCGCCGCCGACATTCTATTGGTAGGCGATTATCACGCTCTGGCCGCGTCGCAGGACTTTGCCGCCTCTTTGATTCATCCACTGGCCCAGGGCGGACGCCCGGTGGTGCTGGCGCTGGAGATGGCCTTCAGCCGCGATCAATATGTGCTGGATGAATGGCAGCGTGGCGAAATCACGGAAGACGAACTGCGCGCCGGCATCCGTTACGACGATGAATGGGGTTATGACTGGGAGCCGTTCGCTCACCTGCTGGGCCAGGCGCGCAAGCACGGCTGCCCGATCTACGGCATCGATCTGAAGCCGCGGGGCAACATGCGCAAGATCGCCGCGCGTGACCGCCACGCCGCCGCCCAGATCGCGCAGATCCGCCGCGCCCATCCGGAGGCGCGCGTGCTCACCCTTTTTGGCGAGGCCCATCTTGCGCCGAACCATCTGCCGCAGTGGCTGCGCCTGTTGCGCCCGCGCGATCGCCTGCTGACCGTCTTGCAGAACCTTGACGAACTTTACTGGAAGGCGGCGGGTGACTTGAGTGACAGCATTCACGGCGTGCAGGTCAGCGAGGACGTGCTGTGCGTCTTCAACGCCACGCCCTTGGAGAAATACGAGAGCTACCGCATCTACATCGGAAAATGGAGGACCGAACCCAGCCAGCCCGATCTGGCGCCTACCTTTTATAACCTGGTCGATACGTTTCTGCGCTCCATGGGCCTGGAGCAATACTCGCCCGCGGCCGGCAGCCATTCCAGCGCGCTGATTGAGGACTATCCGGAGGTTTATCTTCGTCCCGGCCCTGCGGATTTCGAAAAATTACTGGCGCGCAAAGCGGTCCCGGCCGCCGAACGGCGGCGTGTGCTGGAGAAGTTGCGCCAGCAAGGTTGTGTGTATTCGCCGAAGCACAATCTGCTGCTGATCAAACGGTTTCAGCTTGCCCATGCGGCGGAGGAAGCCGTCCGGTTCGTGCAGTATGAGTGCCGAGGTCCGGCCTGCTCTCACGGCCCGTGGGCGGGCAGCTCACACCACGACCAATTCTACTTTGACGTGATTGATCGCGCCTTCATTACCTTTGGCGCACGTGTGCTGTTGCCGCATTACCCGGTGCTCCGCCAAAGCGATTTTCGCGCGCTCAGCAGCCGGCCCCGCGCCGCCGCGGACCGGCAAAAGGTCTTCAGCCAGCGCGAACACAGGGAGATGATCGAATTCCTGGTCCTGCATAAGGAAGCGGAAAGGCATGCCCGCCTGCGCGCTGAGCTGCCTCGGGTGATTGCCACCGGCATCGCTTCGACCGGCAAGAAGCGCGATTTTCTTGTTCGCAACCTGGGCGCGATGCTGGGCGCGGAGATGCACGAAGCTTATCTGGCCGGTTCGCTCAGCAAGAGCTACCTGCGCTCGCTCTTCTTCCGCAAGATCCATCTGCCCGGCGTGGCCAGGAAGACTTACTTTGAGCTGGCGCGACTGGTGAATCCGGCACAGGGCAAGCTGTTCAACTGAGCCTTTTTCTGAAACCTCGAGCGAAGCGAGAGATCCCTTTCAGCTTGCGCAGTCTTCAGGGTTTCGACGACCTGACTCAAAAATTGCCGCAGACATCTGCAAACCACGATGTCTCCTCCAGATAATGGTTACAATAGGGTTCCCTCGCTCCGCTCGGGATTACAGAAAAAATCATGGACCCCTCCACACTCCGCAAGCTGCTGCAAGACGTACGCAAAGGCTCTGTCTCTCCCGACGACGCCGTGGCGCGTCTGCGCCACATGCCGTTTGAGGACATGGGCTTCGCCAAGATCGACCATCACCGGCGTGTCCGTTCCGGGATGCCGGAGGTGATTTTTTCCCAGGGCAAGACCGCGGACCAGGTGGCAAAGATCTTCAAGCGCATGGCGGCGCAGGGCGGGAATGTGCTGGCCACCAAAGCGTCCCCAGAGCATTTCCGCGCGGTAAGGAAAATTGCGCTCAAGGCCGAATACCATGAGCTGGCGCGGGCCATCACGCTCACGCAGGACAAGACAACGTACGGCAAAGGCGCGGTGGTCGTCATCTCCGCCGGGACCAGCGATATTCCGGTGGCGGAAGAAGCCCTGGTCACCGCTGAAATCATGGGCAATGAGGTGGCGCACCTGTATGACGTCGGCGTGGCCGGCATTCATCGCTTGTTGGCGGGGAAAGATCTTCTCGATCGCGCGCGGGTCATTATTGTGTGCGCGGGAATGGAAGGCGCTTTGCCCAGCGTCGTCGGAGGGCTGGCGCGCGTGCCCGTCATCGCCGTGCCCACCAGCGTGGGTTACGGCGCATCATTCCATGGTCTGGCGGCACTGCTGGGCATGCTGAACTCCTGCGCGTCCAACGTGAGCGTAGTGAATATCGATAACGGATTTGGCGCCGGCTACGTGGCTTCGATGATCAACCGCCTTTAGCGCGGGCTGTGTCCTCCATCACTCTTCTCTGTGATGCCGCGCGTTGTTGCGGAGCAGCCTCGTTCACAGAAACCTCCACAATGCAAGAACTACATTTACATTTCAAAACTTTTTGCCATGCAACAAACTAAATTTGGTTGGCGTCTTATTGGCAGGTGTAAAATCTGCGATGAATGAGGGCCTTCGGACCTTCGTACGGGACCTTCCTCCCAAGCCGAGGCACACATGAACGTCCACGTCAGTTATAAAGCAGGCAAGACCCCCGAAATCGAGCGCGAATTCCATTACCAGCTGCAAAAACTGCAGCGCCGGGTGCAAATCTTCAAACCTGATCTGGTGCATTTCCACGCGGTGGTGGAGCAGGAGAACAACCGCGCAAGGACGTCGCTGAGCCTTCGTCTGCCTTCCGGACAAATGGCGTCACAGAAGTCAGGCGAGAATGCGCTGGCGTCGGTAAAGTCGGCGTTTGCCGACTTGTTCTCCCAGTTGACGAAACACAAAGACTTGCTGCGCGGCCACCTGACGGGAAAGGCGTTGCGTCGCGAAAGCCGGGAGCGCCTTGCGCAGATATCATCCCCGGCCGGCCCGGTGCGAACGAAGAACGATGGAGTCAAGAAGGGCGAAGTTCCGCGCGTCCTGGCGCCGGAAATGCCGGTCACCGCGGCGAAGACGGATGGAGCCGTGGTCGCAGACGTGGAGATGTGGCTGAGCGCCAACCTGCGCAAACTGGAAGAGTTCATCGACCAGGAGCTGAATATCCAGGTGGCGGCGGAGCGGGTCCGCGAAGACCAGATCACGCGCGAAGAAGTAGTGGATGAAGTCATCGTCAGCGCGCTCTCGCAGGAGGACGGGAAGGCTCAGCTGCTTTCGCCGGAAAGCTGGTTCCACCGTCTGGCGTTGCAGGCCATTCGGCGGCTGATCCACGCCAATGCCGATACCGGCAACATCTCGCTGGACGCGCCCGCGGGCATTCAAAACGTGAGCGGCAGCGATGAGAACGTGCTCCAGTATCACCAGCCGGACGATAGCTTGCCGGAGGAAAGCATTATTCGCGACCAGAGCGTGCGGACTCCGGAAGAGATCATGGCGGGGGACGAGATGGTGGCCCAGCTCGATATCCTTCTGCACGAGGTGCGCGCGCTGGACCGCGAGGCCTTCGTCCTGTACACGCTGGAAGGCTTCACGGTCGATGAGATTTCCCGGCTGGCCGGCCGTCCGGCGGAACAGGTACGCCAATCCATTCGTCATGCGCGCACCCACATACAGCAGAAATTGCCCATGCAGAACCAGCTCAGGAAAAGCCTGCTCCATCATTCCCGGGTTGCCTGATTCGTCAGGGTCCATAAGGAGATCTTCCGAAATGATTACGCGTGAAGAAATTCGCCAGCTGGCGCAAGTTGAATCGCCGGCGGGATGCGCCATCAGTTTCTATTTTCAGCCGCAAACACCGCAGAACAAATCGCACCGCGAAGAGGCCATCCTGGTCAAGGATCTGGTGCGCGACATCATGCGCAAAGCCGAGCGCAACGGCAATGACGTGGCGCTGCGCGAGGACCTGGCGAAGATCCTGCAGATCGCGGAAGGCTTGCACGGCAACCACTCGCGCGGCAAGGTGATCTTTGCCTGCCGCGAACAGGGCATCTGGCGCGAGCTGGATGTCCCCCCGCGCCTGGGACATTCGCAAATCAAGGTGAACTCGCGCTTTCACCTGCGCCCGCTGGTGCACGCGTATGCCGGACCGCCGCGCACCTGCATTGCCCTGGTGGACCGCAAGAGGGCGCGCATCTTTGAATTGCAGGAAGGCGAAATCACGCGGAAACCCGACCTGGAATTTGGCGCGTCGCCGCACGTGCCCCGCAGCGACGGTTTTCAGGGCTATGAAGCCGGGCATCGCGAGCGCCACGTGGACAATATGGTGACTCAGCATTACAAAATGTTTACCGAATCGCTGCTCATGCTCCATAACCACGAAAAGTATGATGCGCTGCTGATCGGCTGCCATGACGAGGCCTGGCCGGAAATCGGGCCGCACCTGAACGGCAGCTTGAAACAGAGGCTGCGCGGCAGGGTCCTGGTGGATCCCATGGTGGCCACCGCGGACGAGGTGCGCGAGCAAGCGAACCGCATTCTGGGCGAAGAGCAGCAATCCGAACAGCGCAATCTGGTGCGCGAGACGATCGGCGAAGCGCAGCGCAACGCGCGCGGCGCGGCCGGCCTGCGCCATGTCCTGAACGCACTGGAGCGCCAGGAAGTACAAACCCTCCTGCTCATGCGCGACTTCAAGGCCGAAGCCGTGGAGTGCACCAACTGCCGCCACATGGACACGCGCATGGTGAAGACCTGCGCCGTTTGCGGGCAAAATACGCGCGAGCTCAGCGATGTTTCCGACACGCTGGTGGACCTGGCCCTGCGCAACGGAGCGGAGATACGTTTCATCGACAGCGATGGCGACCTGGAAAAAGCCGGACGCGTCGCTGCGCTGCTGCGTTTTCGCGCCGACCAGAACACGGCGGAAAAAATGGCGGTGTGAAGCAGCCGCAGGCTACCAGCGGCCAGCCACTACCTGCGGCCCGGCGTTCCGTTTTGGTAATCGCCGGTTTCTTCCTTTCTGACTTTGACGAAGCGCCTGGATTGCGCTGCAAAACCTCTTCCTTTTGATGAACAGATGGAAGCCTGATCCGTTTACGGAACAAGGGTCCGTCCACGCATCTCGCGTCTGAAGAACCCGTATACCTTTGTGCCAGCGCTGGCTGCTGCCAGCCGCAAGCGGCAAAACGAGCGGTGCGCAAGCGCTGACGAACGCGAAAACTTCATTTTCCCGAGTCTTTGTCTTGCGCCGGCGACCGCAAAAGGAGGCTCCGTGAAACCGACAAACAAGCTCATTATGTTGGCAGTCTTGCTGCTAACCACTACCTGTGGTGTGCATGCTCAATCTCTGTGGAGGAACACTTTTCGGACCCGTACGAACTTCAACGGTCCCGCTGCGAACAACTCGTCTGTGACTCAAAATCAGAATGCGCCTGGCTGGACCCTCATCGAGGGCACAAATCAGCCAATGGACTACAACCTGTACTGGGCTCCGTACCCAACCAATGCAAATCCGTGCACCGGGTGGCCCTACAACTGCGAGATCACGGGATTCACCGGAGACAACGCCGCAACACCGTACGGCACTTTGCGCGTGCGGCCGCCCACAAGCTACTACTTCATCAACAACACTTCCATTGGCCTGGAATCGTCTTTTGGTCCCTGTTCCGCTCTCGCAGGTTCCAATCCGCCTCCCGCATCGATGTTTACGATCAGCCAGCCGTTTTGGAACGCCAAAGGGCTGGTCATGCAAGGGTATGTTGGAGGCGGCTCCTATGCAGTGGGCTCTCCCGCGGGCTCATACGCCCTGGCAGTGGCGTACGTGTCGTCGAACAGGTGCTCGGCGGGTGACCAGGAGTACGGATTTTTCTGGGACACAACAAGACCAGATCAGGCTTTGGTCTTCTATTATTCCCAGTACACAAACACGCCCAGCCAAATGAACGGTTCTGCTGCCGCCGTGATCACGAACATCCACTACTGCTGCGGCACGAATACATATGAATCGATGTACATTATTCCCACCAGCGAATCTCCAACGGTGCACAACTGCATGCCCTGGGAAAGTCCCCCTGCCTGCTCCAGTTCGGGGTATGCCTTCCGCATCCAGGTGATCAACTCTGACCCTGGCTACACCTTCACCACATGCCAAATCAACGGCAGCGCGCTCATGCCCTGCACGGTTGATATCCCCATTGATAATTTCTGGCCGGTCACTTACCCCGGATACATGGCAGGGTCTTCCTATGTGATTGCCGGCACGCAAACCTCGGCCGGGGCAGGGCTCGTCCCCGTTTACTCCTGTCCCAGTTGTCTGAACGGCATGTGGGTGAGCGGGCTCTGGCTGGGGTTCTAGAGCAGATCCCCCGGCCTCGGTAGCGGCCCTCGATGGGGGCCGCGCTTTCCTGGCCCGAAAGCTACAGCGCCATTGTGCGAGAAACGGGTCGCGCTACTGCGCTTCCGCGCCGACCAGAACACGCCGGAAAAAATGGTGGTCGAGCTTTTTGCTGAGGCCTGTCGCGAAGCTTTTTCTGGAAAGCTCGAAGCGAAGCGAGAGATTCCTATCGCAACGAAGAATCATAGGATTCCTGAGAGAGCCTTGTTGCTATAGGGACCTCTCGCTGCGCTCGAGGCTTCGGAAAAACCTCGCTACGCCCGGAACTCCAGAAAAGCTGCGCTCGATTTCAGAAACGAAGCATTCGCTTCGCAATTCCAGAAAAGATGATATCCTTCTGCGTTTCCTTCACCACGAAAGTGAGGCCCCATGAAGCGCAGAGACTTTCTCTCCGGACTGGCTGTTACCTCGGCGGCATTGGCCGCGGGCCAGGCATCCAAAAGCGGCGACGCGGCACAATCGCAGAATAAAGACGCGCAGCAGAACCTGAAGGTGCCGCGCACCACTCCGGCCAAGAACATCATGATCTCGGCGGCGAACGGGATCACGTCCCGAGGGAACCATCTCGAAGCCGGTTATAAAAAGTTGCAGGCGGGCGCGGACACGCTGGAAGCCGCCATTACCACGGTTTCCGGTCCGGAGAACGATCCCGAAGATGACAGCGTTGGGCTGGGCGGCCTGCCCAACGAGGATTGCGTAGTGGAACTGGATGCCTGCTGCATGCATGGCCCATCGCGCCGCGCAGGGTCCGTGGGCGGGGTGCGCGACATCAAGAACGTTGCCGCTTTGGCGCGCACGGTCATGGAGCACACCGGTCATGTGATGCTGGTGGGCCAGGGGGCTACGCGTTTTGCCGAGCTCATGGGCTTTCCCAAAGAGAACCTGCTCACGGAGCACTCGCGCAAGATCTGGCAATTGTGGAAGGAATACAACTCTGACCGCGACTGGTGGGGACCGGGGCTGGCCGATCCCAACTTCAAATTTCCAGCGGGCCTGGAGACAAGTTCGCTTGCAGATCAGCCGCAGCCGATCCAGCGTCTTTATGCCCTGGCGGCGAAGATCGGGATTCCTGAAGAGCGCCGCATGGATGCCATCCGCAAGGTGATCGATCCGCCTACCGGTACGATCAACTGTTCCGCGCTGAGCGACAAAGGAGAGATGTCAAGCGTGACCACCACCAGCGGGCTCGCGTGGAAGCTCGCCGGGCGATGCGGCGATTCGCCGATTATCGGCGCGGGCTGCTATTGCGACCAGGACGTGGGCGCGGCGGGAGCCACGGGCAGCGGCGAGGAGAATATCAAGGTGGCCGGAGCGCATACGATTGTCGAGAACATGCGCCGCGGCATGTCGCCTGAAGAGGCCGGCATGGACACGCTCAAGCGCATCGTCCGCAACTATAACAATGACATGGCCAAGCTGATCTACATCAGCATGCATTACTACATCCTGCGGAAAGACGGAGTGTATGCGGGCGTTTCCATGTGGTCGGGCCCGGCGGACCGCCCGGCACGCTTCGCCGTGGCTGACGGCAATGGCCCGGCAAGACATGAAGTGGCCAAGGCGCTCTTCCAGGGCAATCCCAAGGAGTGGCCGCCAATGCCGCGAGGGCGGAGGTAAAACCAAGGCGATCGGTCAACCCACGGATGCGGAGGCGCTTTTAGGGGCTGTGATTTTCATTGCCCGCAGGACCGGTGCGGCCATAAAAGTGGTTACCAGCGCCATGATGACCATCATGGTGAAGAGCGGTGGCGTCAAGATCCCAAGCTCCAGGCCGGCGTTCAGTATCACCAGTTCCACCAGACCGCGCGTGTTCATCAGCACGCCCAGCGCCATGGAGTCCTTCCAGCGTGTTCCTGTGGCTCTCGCAGCCAGTGACGCGCCGCCAAGCTTGCCCAAAATGGCTATCGCAATGATCACCAGCATGAAAATCCACGCTCGTTTTCCCGCCAGCAAGTCAAGGCGGGTGCGCAGGCCGGTGAGCGCAAAAAATAACGGAAGCAAGAGCGCCAGCGCGAGCGATTCAATCTTTTCCACGGTCTCGGCAATCAGTTGCGGAGTTTTTGGGGCCACCAGTCCGGCCATGAAGGCCCCAAACAAAGCGTGTACGCCAAGCCGTTCGGTAGCCCACGCGGAGGCAAGCAGCATCAGGATAAGTCCGGAAAACATGCTTGAGCCTGGGCGGCGCTTTTGGTAAAGACCGGCGAAATAGCGCGCTGCCCAGCGCACTGGAAATAGCATGACCAGGATGAACACCGCCAGCTCGAACAATGTTCCCGCTATATAACCCCAACCGTGCGAGGAGCGCGCCATGGCGGTAAGAATGGCGAGCAAGAGCCATGCGCTGACATCGTCAATCGCCGCGCAGGAGATTGCCAGCGCGCCCAGCTCTGTTTCGAGCAGGTTGCATTCCTTGAGGATCCGCGCAAGCACGGGAAACGCCGTAATGCTCATGGCGCACCCCATGAACAGACTGAAAGAGGAAAAAGCGACATTGCGGCCGGCAAATTCCGGATAGAGGAATTTCGCGAGTCCCAGTCCCAGGCCAAGAGGAAGCAGGATGCTGACATTGCTGACCAGAACAATAGCGGCGCGCTGCTTCAATAGCTGCTGGAGATTCACCTGAAGGCCAACGATGAAAAGAAAGAGCAACAGCCCCAGTTGGCTGAGGGAGGTCAAAGTGGCCAGCGAGGAAGGAGGAAAAACCCACGCAAAAGCGGAAGGGAAGAAATGCCCTAAGACGGATGGCCCGAGCACAAGGCCCGCGGTAATCTCGCCCACGACCGGCGGCTGGCCTATACGCCGAAACACCCAGCCAAAAACAGAGGCCGAAAGCAGGACGACTCCGACGGCAACAATCAAATGCTCAACGTTCACGGTGCGCCCGCCGTTTCTCCGCTCCGGCTTTGCCCCAGTACACCATGCGCAGCCCGGCAAAAACCAGGTTGATGCCTACAACCATGGGCACAACCAGAGTTCCATGCCAGTGCCATTCAATCCAGAACAGCGGCAAGCTGGCGGCAACCAGAGTCCAGCCCCAATATACGCGCTTTGCCGGCGCCGTAAGGTGGATTTTGTTTACATAAGTGAGCATCGGCGGTTTGGATTTACCGGTGTGATCGTAGATGTCGCAGCGCAGGTTGGCGATTTCTTCGACTTTGGTTTGGCAGTAGCTTTCCGCTTCAGGCAGGGAATCGAACACCAGGCAGGTGCTGTCTTCACCGCGCTCCAGGTAGTGGCCGTCGGGCGCGCGCTCTACGTCAGTTGCGACGTCAGAATGAAAGACAGCAAACTGGCCCGGATGGACCAGGCCGGTCCACTCAGCGGGCTTTCTGGAGGGATCGTAGAGCTTGAGCAGCTGCATGGGGAAGGTCCGCCGCAGATTTGCGCAGATGATCGCAGATAAAAATCTTTGCGCCGCGAATCAACGCGAAAAAGCGCGAATCAAAAACCAAAACAGGATTTCATTCGTGTTGATTCGCGTACATTCGCGGCTAGGTTTTGTTTCCTGATCAGCGCTTATCTGCGCCAATCAGCGGCGAAAATCCTATGCGAAGCGCACCTTCACGTCCGCGCGCTTGGCCAGGTGAATGCTTTCCACGAACCTGACCTTGCCACTGTGGCGGGTCATCACGATTGAAGACGTGCGCGTGCCCTCGCCGAAGAAGCGCACGCCTTTCATGAGAGCGCCGTCGGTCACGCCGGTGGCGGCGAAGACGATGTGATTACCCGGTGCAAGGTCCTTTGCGGTATAGACCTTCTTCTTGTCCTTGATGCCCATCTTTTCAATGCGCGCCTCAAGTTCCGGCGTGTCAATCACCAGACGGGCCAGGATTTCGCCATTCAGGCAGCGCATGGCCGCGGCGGTGATTACGCCTTCAGGCGCGCCGCCGCTGCCCATCACCACATGAACGCCTGTCCCGATAACGGCCGCGGCGATGCCGGCGGAAAGGTCTCCGTCACTGATCAGACGGATGCGCGCTCCCGCTTTGCGAATATCTTCAATCAGCTTTTGATGGCGCGGGCGATCCAGGACCACAACTACCAGGTCGGCCACGTCGCGGCTCAGCCGGCGCGCGATGCCCTTCAGGTTTTCCGCCACCGGAGCGTCCAGGTCAACCGCGCCCTTGCAGGAAGGGCCAACGACAAGTTTTTCCATGTAACAGTCCGGAGCATTCAGCAGCCCGCCCTTCTCCGAAGCAGCCAAAACGGTGATGGCGCCGGGAGCGCCGGTGGCGCAAAGATTGGTGCCTTCCAAGGGATCGACGGCGATATCGACCTGCGGAAATTTCGCGCCGTCATGCCAGCCCGCACCTACCTGCTCGCCGATATAGAGCATGGGCGCCTCGTCGCGCTCACCCTCGCCAATGACGATGGTCCCGCGCATGGGGACCGTGTCCATGGTGGCGCGCATGGCTTCCGTGGCTACCTGGTCCGCCTTGTGGCGGTCGCCCGTGCCCATGGTGTGCGCGGAGGCGATCGCAGCCTCTTCCACCACGCGGGCAAACTCCAGCGCCAGCTCGAACTCCATCACATTTGCCAGATTGCGAGTGTTTGGCTGTTTTTCTGTAACGTGGGTCGCCATGGTGCCCTCCAGAGTTTCAAGGGGCTCAAGCCCGATATTAAAGAGCATTTGCGCTGATACCTACAGAGGCTAAAGCCAAGATCCCATCATTGCTTCTTTCAAAAAGACTCGGCTCAAAATGCGCTGATCCCCGTCACGTGCTCGCCCAGGATCAGCGCATGAATGTCGTGCGTGCCTTCGTACGTTTTTACCGATTCCAGGTTCATCATGTGGCGCATCACAGGATAATCATCGGCAATGCCGTTGGCGCCCAGGATGTCACGCGCCATGCGGGCACACTCCAGGGCCATCCAGACATTATTTCTTTTTGCCATGGAGATATGCTGGTGTCCCACTTTGTTTGCGTCCTTCAGCCGGCCCACTTGCAGCGCCAGAAGCTGCGCCTTGGTGATCTCGCTGATCATCCAGGCCAGCTTTTCCTGGACCAGCTGATGAGATGCAATCGGCTGGTCGCGGAACTGCTTGCGGACCTGGGAATATTGCAGGGCCGTGTCATAGCAGGACATGGCCGCGCCGATGGCGCCCCAGCCAATGCCATAGCGCGCCTGGTTGAGGCAGGAGAGCGGCGACTTCAGCCCGTCCGATCCGGGAAGAATGTTTTCCGCCGGGATACGCACGTCCTGCAACGAAAGACCTGAGGTCACCGAAGCGCGCAACGACCATTTGCCGTGAACGTCATCGGCCTTGAAGCCGGGACGGTTCGTCTCCACCAGGAAACCACGGATACGATTGTTGTGCTCTTCCGACTTGGCCCAGATCACGGCCACGTCGGCAATGGAGCCGGAGGTGATCCACATCTTCTCGCCGTTGAGAATGTATTCATTGCCCGATTTCACGGCGCGAGTGCGCATGCCGCTGGGGTTGGAGCCGAAGTCAGGCTCGGTCAAGCCGAAGCAGCCAAGCTTTTCTCCCTTAGCCATGGCGGGCAGCCACTTGTCTTTTTGCGCGTCGCTGCCGAAAGCGTAAATCGGATACATGCACAGAGCCGACTGCACACTGACGAAAGAGCGCACGCCGCTATCGCCGCGCTCCAGTTCCTGCATCACCAGGCCGTATTCCACATTGCCCATACCGGCGCAGCCGTAACCCTTCAGGCTGGCGCCGAAGAAGCCGAGATCGGCCATGGGCTTGACCAGCTCGCGGGGAAAGCGGCCCTCGCGGTTGCACTGCTCGATGATCGGCACCAGGTTGTCTTCAATGAAGCGGCGCGCGGTGTCGCGCACCAGCCGCTCATCGTCGGTGAGCAGGGAATCAAATTCAATGAAATCCACGCCCTTGAACTTAAAAACGGGCATATTCTCCTCTTCGGATGGGCCGATGTATCGCCGAGCAAGCGGGAACAAGTACAGCGAGCAAAACCCGCTCAGGCAGACTTTCAAAGCTAGCAGAGCCCAGAGACAGGGTCAAACTGCATTCATGTCGCTGCGCTCCAAACCGCTTAGCAGCATCAGCCGAGGGGGTGTTGTATTCTGCGCCAGCGACATTGGGCTCGGCGCGCAAGCCGGCCTCGCCCTTTCTAGAGGAGGACATAAACAATGAAAACGAATGCAGTCCGCCTGCTGGAGAGCCTGGGCGTGCAGTATGAGCTGCGCGAATACCCGGTGGACCCCGAAGACCTGGCTGCGGAGACCGTAGCAGCCAAGATCGGGATGCCGCCGGAGCAGGTGTTCAAGACGCTGCTGGCGCGTGGCGATCGCAACGGCCTTTGCTTTGCCGTCGTCCCGGCTAATACCGAACTAGACCTGAAGGCACTGGCTTCGGTCGCGGGCGACCGCAAGACAGAGCTGGTTCCGGTGAAGGAGTTGCAGGGCCTTACAGGTTACATTCGCGGCGGGGTAACGGTGCTGGGCGCCAAGAAGTCCTTTCCTGTCTTTGCGGACGAAACCATGCAATTGTGGGACGCCATTTCAGTTTCCGCCGGGGTGCGCGGAACCCAGATGATTCTGCGGCCGGAAGACTACCTGCGGGTTACGAACGCCGTGATAGCCGACATCGCCCGGGGCAAACAGCAGGGTGGCGGATAGCGACTTCCGGTCGCGATTGCCCGGCTCCGATCGTCCCACGCAAATTAATCTCTCTAATTTTCATTTAATCGATTTGTAAGGTAACGACCTTATATATACTTACGTCGCTAGCCCACCCCCAATCCGGGGTCCCGGCCTGTTCCGGGACCTCGAGGAGTTTTCATGGCCGGAGAACTGAACGAAACTGTCTGGATCACCCTGATGCACGAGATGCAAAGCTTTGTCAGGCAAAACCTGGAGCAGCCGCACGTGATGGCGGAGCTGCGCCACTGGATGGGCCCGCAGCCCATCAGGAAAGGTTTCCGTCCCGACGCCAACAATGCGGACATTATCCGCGCCTTTGAACTGCTCGCTCCCGGGTTGCTGGTCGATTTTCTGGAAGCCAACAAAGAAATCCTCAACAAATATGCGCTGAGAATCTGGGCCGCGGAGCGTGAAGGGCTCTTTGACACGCATGAGACCGCCAAGGTTTCCTAAGCAAAGCCGATCATTTCGTGCTGATCTAAAACGAGTGAGGCCGCAAGGTTGCAGCCTCACCCTTGAGGACATTCACTTACAAGGAATTGAGGAACGTCATCAACTGGTTCTTTTGCGCGATGCTGAGAGCGCGATAGCTGTTGATAACGTGTGAAGCTTCGCCGCCGTGGCGCAGGATCGCGTCATTGCGGGTAAACGAGAGCAGGTCGTGCATCAGCCGGTCTTTGGTGCGCAGTCCCCACAGGGGCGAGGTGCGCATCTTGTTGGCCGTTGCCTGTCCGCCGTTCTGCACAATGCCATCACCCGTGCCCACGTTGTGCAATAGGAAATCGCTGTACGGATGAATGATCTTGTTGCCTAGCGCCGCTGGAACGGTGAATTGTCCGCCATTGATTACGGTTCCCGCGGGGGCGGTTGTGATCGAGCTGACATGGCAGATGCCGCAGCCGATGGCATTGAACAAGTTTCCTCCCGCCACCGCATCCGCGGTCCCAGCCAGCGCCGCATCGCGCGGAGGAGCCTGCGTCTGGCGCATGAAGCGGGCAAAGTGGTCGATGTCCTCGAGGCCATCGCTGCCGAACGGGTCTTCAGGATCGGCCACCGTGTCGCACACGCTGGTGGTGTCAGCGGGTTGCAGACGGCTGGTTACACCCTGCTCGTTCACATATGCATCGGCGGAAAAGGACAGCAGGCTGGCCTGCTGGTTCTTCCAGCCAAAGCGCCCGGCGCGCAGCGCTCCGTTGGCTTCCGACACCGGCACCTGAATGAGCTGACCGGAAATCAGTCCGCCGCTCTGTCCCGGCTGACGATTGGCGATGGCCAGCAGCGTGTTGCTGTCGATCGCCTCGACGAAGCCGTCTCCCAGGACGTTGGTGGTAGCGCGCAGCGCGTGAATGGTTTCACCGCCGGGCACGCGTTCCGCGGCTTCAGCGCAAATGGACCTGTCATTCACCAACGAGCGGTTGGGAATGCTGTTGGCGCCGCCATTGATGACGATGGTGGGGTTAATAAAGGCGCCGGCGGAATTGCGGTGGCCGACGCGAAGTTCCGTGACCTGGCTGGTGCCTCCGATGTTGGGCTGCGCATGGCAGTCAACGCAGCTGCGCGTGTTGTACAACGGGCCCAGACCGTCTTCTGCGTCTTCTTCTTCCATGAAGACGGCTTCATCGGCCCGGAACGTGGCGTTGTCGTCATTGATAAGCCCATTGCCCAACGCTCCCGATTGATCATTGTTGATCGGGGTGGCGAAGGCCGCGGGCGCCTGTGTGGCTGACTGCGCTATGCCCACGATGGCAAATGCTGCCGCCATAGCGATGAGGCAAAGCAAGAGGGGGATCTTTCGACGCGTCATAAGTCTCTCCGTCGTAGGGAATTTGACTTGCGGTCGAACTGCCGCACGCAGACGATTCGGACGTGTCCGCCGTTGACGGGATGTAGATAGGGCACTCTCGGCCTGTTAGCGCTTGAGGTGGCGCGTCCCGGAAGCGGCCGAGAAAAAGTTCCAGCAAGGGTAAGGAGAACTGCTGCCCGGATCAATAAGGTGATCTACGTATTTCGCATCTGCGGCGTAGAAAGGTTTTGCGCGTAACCGGACTAAATATTCTCCGCCGTCGAAAGCCACCAGCCATTGCCGGAGCACCAGCAGGTGTCGTCCGGTGGGGTGTTGCGCCGCAGCGAACGGACGTTTCTCGAGTCGCCGCGCTTGAAAGCCTCCGCCAGCTTCTTTGCTGTCTCGTCATCGCGCGCGCCCAGGCAAGGGATGAACATCACCGGCATGACGAAGCGCGCGTTGTAGCGATCGGGAGGCACGCGCGTTACCAGCAGCATTCCACCCGCGCCCGGCGTTCCGCCCGGACCATCGGGCGTGAGCGGGAAGAGAAGGCGTCCGCCGGGAAGCAGCGCGTCCAGCCAAATATCCAGCGGGGACGTGGCGCCGGCATTCACGTAAATCAGGTTGCAGGCGGGCAGCGGACCTTCCGCGCCCGACCGCTGATAGACCACCACGTTCGGCATGTCCGACAGGTTGGCCGTGGCGCGCTCCGCCAGCAGAGGCTCAATCTCATAGGCGAAAACTTTTCCCGCAGGCGCAGTGAGCCTGCCCAGCACCGCCGTGTAATATCCGGTGCCCGCGCCAATGTGGATCGCCGTCTCGCCATCCTGCGGATTGAGCGTTGCCAGCCCCACCGCATGCAGCACCGGCTGGCCGTTATTGATCTTGCCGGCCTCGGAGAGCGCCACCGTCACGTCCTGATAAAGGAAGGCCGGATCGTCGGTGGGCGTGGTGATGTATCCGCCGCCGGTAAAAATCTTCCACGGCCCGGGACCAAGAAAGCGCTCGCGCGGCGTGGCGGCGAAGGCGGCAGCCAGGCGTCCGTTGGCGACGCCCGCCTGCGCGGTAATCAGGCTGGCGAAAAACGTTCTATGCGCCTCCAGACGCTCCACGCTTCGCTCCTTTCGCCGGCGGGGCTTGCTCAGCCTCCTGATCTTTTTCGTCCTTTTGGTTCCGCTTCGCGATCACAACATTGCCGGCCGATTCGATCACGCTGTAACTGCCGCGCAGCCACTGCCGCACCTCGGCAAACGCCTCCGTCCACTCTCCCGCGCTCTTCAGCCGGTAGACTCTTTGACCGTCCTTCAGCGTTTTGGTCTCCAGCTCGCCGGGGACCATGCGCTTCAACGTGGTGTGGATCGAGGCCAGCGGGTTGGCCTTGTAGTTCTCAAAAGGGAAGCCCATGCGCTTGAGCGCGTCGCGGATCTCAACCGGCGTGAGCCAGGCGGCGTCTTTTTCGGAGCCAGTTCTTTCGGAGCCAATGCCTGTGGTTTCAAGCCGACCTTCTTCCGCCTCTCGACCAGCTTCCCTACCGCCCTCTGCCTCTCTACCAGTTCCCCTGCCGCCCTCTCCGGGGCTTGCCTTTTCCGCTTTGCTCTCAGCTCTTTTGTTCTCCGCTCCTTTGTATCTTTCCGCCAAAAGCAAGGCGGGTGCAGTCCCCCCCGTGAAGCACGCCCTGATGGCCATCGACAGCCCGGCCGGACGGTTCTCCAGGCGCTCAAAGATCGGCTCGTAGCGCGCGATCTGCTCCGCCGGAATCATGTTCATCGTCGCCCGGATCAGCTCGGAAATCCGTGAAATCTCGCGGATCGCCTCGTCCCGCTGGCTCAGCCATTTCTGCCGCTCTTCCATCAGGTCCAGCAGCATCTGCATGTAGTTGATGGCCACGGAATGAGTGTAAGACAAATGTCTAACACGGGTCAACAGATTAAAATGCCGACTTTGGTGCCGTATCGGGCAAAGTAGAATTTGATTTTGGTTTTTCAAATTTCGGCGATTACCCGATTTTGGCAATTCCGGCGATCTTCCGCCCCCTTCCCCCGTTCAACCCCGAAAAATATGGACTTACACGATTCACCCCCGGGGATACCCACAGCTATCCCCGTGTGGGCACCGTCCTCGGCGGTGAGAGTTTCGGCTTTTCTGATCACCCGATCTAGGCGCGCTTCGCGCGCCACCCCCTCCCCCTCCTACACCCATCCCAGATTGGCGTGGACTTGAGAGACGTTCATCCCAGGTCATCCCAATTTGGCGTGGACTTGACGCACCTGGGTAATGATTGGCGTAGGCACCGTCGCCCCGGCTGTGCTTTTGCCCTTCCTCCGTGTTCCTTTGTGCCCCTTTGTGCCCCTTTGTGGTTAATGATTCTTCCCAGCCCTGAGGCGGCTGGAGGGTAGGGCATTTTCACTTGGAATGCAATCGCGAAGTAGGACATCTTGACAAAGCAATGCTGCCCCGCTGTTCGTTTCCGCGCACTGATTTGGCTGATGGCTGACCGGTGAGTGCTCTGTCCGTGCAGACCCGCCGCGCGGACGCCCTGCGGGCCTCCGTTTCGCGTCGCCTCTGCACGAATAACAATAGACACCCGGGCGAAGCGCCGGGTGTCGGGGGTGTTTGGCTCTTGGTGGAAGAGCGGCCCTCAGCCCAGGGCTTTAAGCCCTGGTGAGCGAAGCGAATGAGCGAAAAGGGAACAACTATAGCACTCTTCCTCTCTGCCGAAGGCCCGCGCAGCAGCTACCACCACCGCGATGGTCACGGGACAAGAGATAGCCCGAGTCAATTGATACTTTGGTAGGTCTCTCGAGACCTGTTGTATGTTAAGCTCCGATTCTGTGGCAAGTCATAAGATCGAAGATGAATTAGCAGAAAAAATGCTAGCCGCGTTTCATGAGGCAAAGAGTCTTAAGTACAACGCGACGCGCTTTTTTCAGATGCTATCTGATAGAGGAGCTCTTGCAACAGCCAAGGCCCTTCTGGCCGGTGATGCTAATAAGGTTTCTGATGGTTTACGGCTATGTGGGATCTTAAGCGGCTTGATCTGACAGTCGAAGCGATTTGCTTGGATCCCAAGTTTAAATCCCTATTTACGGAGCAAGAGTTAGCAACTGCACGCAGACGGTTAGAAAATGCGGGCTATGCTTTGAGCGAGGGGCTTGGCAACACCCTTAGGGAGACAACGACTCAACCGCTTAAGACTGAGAGTCGATTGCGAGTGTTCCTATGTCACTCAACTGGGGACAAACCAGTGGTGCGGAAGCTGTATCAACGTCTAAAACAAGATGGTTTCGCACCGTGGCTCGATGAGGAAGATCTCATACCTGGTCAAGATTGGCGACAGGAGATTCCTGCCGCTGTGCGTGCTTGTAGCGTGGTCGTCGTATGTCTTTCGAATGGCTCCACTACTAAAGAGGGATACGTTCAGAAGGAAATCAAGGTTGCCCTCGACGTGGCGGAGGAAAAGCCTGAAGGAACAATTTTTATCATTCCAGCCCGCTTGGAAGAGGATGTTAGCGTTCCGGAGCGTCTAAGCCGATGGCACTGGGTCAACTTGTTTCAGGATAACGGTTACGATAAGTTGATTTTTGCTCTGAAGAAAAGAGCAAATGCCCTTGTGACCAATATATCTCCCCTGAAACCGACGGAACGAAAATCTCTGCAGATGTTTAATTTCAATGGAGCCCCAGATCCCATTTTGATCTCAGGCAAGCAACATTCGGTTCACGGCCCCTTGATGGATCTATGGTGCCTAGTGACCATCGTGAACTACACTCATACGCCCATGAAAGTAGGGTTACGCTCGCTTGTTTTTGAGCAGGCTGAATATCCTCTTACAAAATTCTTTTTCCGCCCGAAGTCGAAGCCGGAGCGATTTGAGAGAATCAGCCTCCTGGGTAACAGCAAGGAAGACTATGAGTTGCATTTCATGTTTCCGGACGGTCAGTATCCACAGGCATGCTCGGGGCAACTTATCATTCAGACGGACCGGGATGACCCATTTCCAGTGGATGTTACCTTTTCCTAACGTGCAGGGAATCGGGGTCCGCAGACTTGGTACGAATCAGTGTTAAAGCCTAGTCGCTGAATTCTAACGAAAAAGCGAAACGGCTGAGTTCTGACGCCTGTCCGTTCCTTTTGACGCCTTGGACAACCATGGAATGGTCGCCTGGCTTTAGGGTTCCCGGCGGGATGGAAGCTGTAAGCGTGCCATCCGGCGATCTAGGAGAAAACACTGAAAACTCTTGGTCTGATCCGAGTATCAATACTTTGTATCTGACGAAGTCTCCCGGCGCGACCTCGGCTCTGAGCATTATGGTGTCATTTCTCGACACTTTTATGACCTGTTTTGAACCGCTAGACGCACTGCGATTTGCCCCGATGGCAAACTGAGGCGTTCTCGTCTCTAAAAACGGCTTTTGCGACACTCGCAACGGTTCGCGATACATCTGGAAGACCGCAATCACGATGGCGGCGACGAAACCCAAGCTGATCGCATAGACCAACCAAGGCTTCTTTTGAGTGGTTCGTTGAACCGGCACATCAACAGGCTGTGATTCTGCAGCTCTGTTGGATTGCCCCGATTGGTTTGTAGGGTTTTTCTTGAGTGCTTGCGCGCGGAAATCTAAAGCCCGTCTCAGATGTTGATATCCGTCGGGCTTAAAATAATCTATCCAGTGCAGTTTACTAAGCGACTGAGGAACATTACACTCCTCCAGCCTGAGTGGAATCAGGAATATGGCTCCCTCTGGTTGTTCTTCAGCCAGCTCCATCGCGTATTTGATTTCTCGCTGAACAAACCCACTCTTTGTAGTCGAACTTGTAGATAGGCATATGACGACAACGTCACTCGCCCTGACTGCTCTTCTTATTTCCTGCTGGAAATCCTGACCGCCAAGCAGATTTTTTTCATCCAACCAAGGCTGCACGCCATCGCTCTCCAGACGCACACAAAGCTCGCGTACCAGGGCCTTGTCGGCGGAGGAGTGGCATAAGAAGACATTTAGACGCTTGGCATTCTCATTGCCTGATTGTGCAGATGTAGCCATGTCTTGTGGGAAATCATAGGCTATTGATTGGAAGCTGCTCAAGTGTTTTCTCGACAGTGATCTTCTGGGGATTCCGGCCGTTTTTATTCTTGACATTCATTCGGCCTATCTGTAGCATCGCTGTTGAATGGTTACGTTCTCTACTCGTCAGGCAGCCAAGAAGCTTGGGATCACCGACGCCACGTTGGTTCGTTATATTCAGGCTGGTAAGGTTCCAGCACCCAATTCGGCAACTAGCGGCGGCATGACGATTCACTTTTGGAGTGAGGTCGAAATCGAACACGTCCGCAAGCTCCTGCCGAAGATCGCAAATGGCAGAAAGACACGTTACAAGAAGCAGTCAGCACTCAGCAATCAGCAGTCAGCCAAAACAAAAGCACCGGCAAGGGTGCCGGTGCCACAAAAGAAACGCAAAACAAAAAAGAAGTAACAAACCCTAACGGGCAGCGCCCGGTGTTATCAGCACCGAACGCGCCCTAACCAAATCGCCTGTTTGGAGGCAACATGGCTGTTCTCAACGGTAAATTGTATTTTTCCTGGGTGCAACATTCTCACCTCTGCATCCCCGATCTCACCAGCATTTCAGCAACTGGCACTTGGCAATTAGCAACTGGCCAAAAACCCTCCAAGGCGGTGAGTTCATGACCGCCGCCAGCCGCAGTAGAAAACGCAAGCGCCAGCCCAGGAAGCCAGTCGAAGGCAAGTTGCCTTTGTCGGTTACAAACAAAGAGGGGAAAACCACGGTCCGGCAGTATGTTGACCGGCGCTTTGTCCGCTTCGGCGAGGTTCGCGGCAAGGTGGTGGCCCACGTGGAGTTATTTACCTCCAAGCAGGACAGCCACTCCCTTACCATCCGATTCCAGGACCAGACGGCGCTGCAACTGTCCATTGCGCCGGGATTCACCATGAACGCCGAGTATTACAAAAGTGAAGGGTTGGGCGATCCCAAGGTGCTCAAGCGCTGGCCGGAAATCAGAAGCGAGCAGTTAACCTAAGGCATAAAGATGGATGAATGCGAGCTTTGTTCTTCGGGGGCTGAAGCTTGGCCCCTTTTCTTACACTACGGCACGGCTGAAGCAGGTTGCAGTTTTCTCCGTGTCTCCGTGCCTCCGTGGTGAAAATTGCTTTACTTCCTTCCCGCCCGTTTCTGCGCGATCACCAGCCCACGCGGCGTGGGCAGAAACACGACCGATACCAGTCCTTCATCCTCCATACGCTTCGCGGCTTCGCGGACGGTCTTCAGATGCGAGCTGGCGTCGTGCATCAGAATGAGCCCGTTGGGATTGATCAGCGGCAGAAAGTGCCGGACCTCGGGCTCGCGCAGTTCGGGCAGCGAGTCGCAGAAAAGCACGTCGATGGTCCCGGTAACGCGCGTCTCCAGGCTTGATTCGCAGCGGTATTCGATGAATTTCTTCAGGCCCGAGGCGTCAATCTTCTCCTTGGCCTTGGCGAAGACCTCTTTATCCGGCTCGCAGGTGATGATCTTGCCATGGCCGTTCTGCTTCAGCCCTTCGGCCATATATAAGGTGCTCACGGCGAGAAATGTCCCGGTCTCAACCACCAGGTTGGGCTTCACCGTGGTCATCAGGCATTTCAGGAAATCCAGGACTTCGACTTCGGCGGTCATGGTGTCAAACATCCTCCAGCGCTCGGGGTTGGGGCACTCAGGCGTGGCGCGATGGTATTCCGGTTTGGTCTCCTGGTTGCCATGCTGGATCACGTGGTCCAGGACTTTGTGTACGGGATCGACTTTGCGAAATCGACGCCTCGCAATGATCAGCAGAACCACTCCGGCGAACGCAGTCAGCAACCCGGCGATCTGCGCGTTGCTCATGCCCCACAAGATTCGGGGATTGATCCGGATGAACTCCACCAGAAAGCGCTCAATGCCGAACAGAATCAGGAACTCGCCGGTGATGACGCCGGGCGCCAGCGGATGCTGGATGGCGCGGGAGCCGCGCCGCCATATATACCAGCAGATCAGCACGCCGGCGATGAATTCGTAAATCGGCGTGGGATGCACGCGGCAATCGGCCGGCCAGCCCCACTGCACGCAGGTCTGCGTGGTGGGCACCAGGCCGTCGGGAAAAGCCATGCCCCAGGGCAGCTTGGTAGGCATGCCGTAATCGCCGTCGCCGGAGATGAGGCAGCCGATGCGCCCCACGGCATAACCGACGGCCGCGGCGGAGCTGGAGATATCCAGCATGGTGAGCCCGTTGATGCCGTAGCGGCGTGCCAGCAGCAGCAATGCTGCGATGCCGGCGACAAAGCCTCCGAACCAGGCAAAGCCGCCGCGAAACCAGTTGGCCAGCGCGCCAAAACTCTTGAACGTGTCGGCGGTGAGCCGGTCGGCGGGCGTATCGATCACGTGCCAGATCTTGGCGCCCACGATTCCGGCAAAGGCCACAATGGCGACGATGGTATAGGGATCGAGCTGGAGCTTGCGACGCTTGATCTCGCCTTCCAGGGAGAAGTAAGCCGCGGCGAACGCCACCACCATCAGCAGTCCGAAGGTGGGCAGCTCCAGCGGCCCAATATGAATATAAGGAAGCAGCGGGTTCCCCTTGAGGGTGAAAAGATTAAGCCTCAGTATAAATGGAGGCGGCAGAACTTTTGGTGGTGGATCAGTTTGGATATTGTTGGCACGACTGCCCAGCTTCTTTCGCACGTCATCCCGACGTGCCGTCAGCGAACACGCGTATTCATCAGCGTGTGAGCAGGCCGGAGGGACCTTGTGTTTGCGTTATGGTTGGTAGCACAAGGTCCTTCGGTCCTATTCGTCCGCTGAAGAAAGCGCGGACTCATTGACGGACCTCAGGATGACGAGCTTTTGACACGGGACACTTTCCGCTACTCAAGACGGGAGTGGTTCAGTACTACTGCGCGGCGTGGGTAATGGTCACGTCGCGAATCTCGGCTGTGGCGCGGACGGCCAGGCGCGCGGGCAGGATAAGCAGGCGGGGCAGCGAGCCGTCTTTGCGGCGGAAGCGCTTCAGGTCGGCCATGGATTTCACGCTCAGGCGCTCCGCCATCAGCGCGTGCGAGGGGACGTCTTTGAACTCAAACAGCGCCGCCGGGCGGAAGGTCTGGTGCTTGGCCAGCAGCAGCTCGCGTTCGCTGCGCAGGTCGGGACGCAGCGCGGGATCAAGGATGAAGCACCAGAAGATGTCCCAGTCGCGCGGCTTGCCGTCCACCGTGTATTTGTTCACGATAAGGTTGTGGTCATATTCGGCCTTGCCCGGGTTGCGATACTGCCGGCCCGGCGCGACGAAGTACAGGTTCAGCCGCTTGTCCGTCAGCTTGACTTCGCCCAGGCGCTCGCCCAGGTTCCACGGGCCCACGCTGGCCAGCTTGCGTGTGCCCAACGGCTCCGGCGTGAAAATAAGGTCGTCGCCATCGTGATAGACGGAGTACGGCTTCACCGCTTCGCGCATGGAAGCGGCGGCGCCGAAGCCTGCGGCGAAGATCGCAATGGTCGAGAAGGCACGGATGCGACGGCTAAGCACTGGGAAAATTATGTCAAGACGCGGCCCGCGGAGCAAGGCGGTTCGGGGGCTCCGGGGATGCTAAAGTGAGTAGACGTGCGTAACATCCTGCAACATCGCGGAATGCGGCTGATCTTTGCCGCTAACATGATCTCCATGATCGGCAGTGGCATGAACTCTGCCGGCGTGACCTGGTACGTCCTGCAAAAGACGCATTCCGAAATGGCGCTGGGCACGCTGCTCATGCTGCAAACCATCCCCGCGATGATGATGCTGCCCTTCACCGGCGTGGTGATCGACCGCGAAGACCGCCGGCGCCTGCTCATGGCGCTGGACGCCGCGCGCGGCCTGGTCATCCTGTGGGTCGCCGTACAGGCTTATCGCGGGCAGGCCACGTTGTGGGAAGTCTATTTGATGGCCGTGATCGTTGCCGCGGGCTTCTGGATGTTCTGGCCGACCATCACCGCGCTGGTCCAGGAGCTTACGCCGGAGTCGCAGTTCGTGCACTCCAACAGCTTTTTGCTGGCGGGAGTGCAGGGCGGATGGCTGGTGGCAGGGGCTGTCGTGGGTTTTGTGTACAACAAGATCGGCCTGGCCGGAGTGCTGTTTATCGACTGTGCCAGTTACGTGCTGTCATTCGTCTGTTATCTGTTCGTGCGCAAAGGACGCCACACGGTCGTGCTGGCCGCGGAAACCGCGGTGCATGAGAGCGCGGTGGCTAAATTCATTCACGAACTGAAGGAAGGCATCGCCTACATACGGCTGCGCCCGCGCTTGTTGCTGCTGGGTACCGCGTGGGCCTTGTTCATCGGCGGCATGCTGACGCAGGGCGTGATCACGGCGCCGTTCAGCGACCGTATTCTGAAGTCCGGCGCAGTTGGATATGGCTGGCTGAATGGGGGCTGGGCCATCGGCGCGTTCATCAGCGCGATCTATACGCCGGCACTGATCCGCGGCGCCGGGCATCGCCGCGCTGTGGGGATTTCCATGGCGCTGCTGGGCCTTTCGCTGATCTCGCTGCCCTTCCTGGGGACGCACGTGCGCGGGTCAGTCAGCATCCTGGCTTCGTTCACGGTGCCCCTGGCGTTGGTGGTTTGCGTGTCAGTCTATTGCCTGATGGGTTGCTGCCGCGCGCTGGGAGGCGTGGCCATCACCAGCACTATGATGGACCTGGTGCCCAAGCATTTCATGGGACGCGTGCAAAACACTTTTTACTTTCTGGGGACCGCCCTGCAACTGGTGTTTTCGTTTGCCGTGGGTACGGTGGCGCACACCCGCGGCCTGGCGCAAGGGTTCGCGATTGTCGGGGGCATCTACCTGCTGGCGTGTCTGGCCGGCTCGTGGCCGGTGACGGAACAGCCGCTGGAGGAGAGCGGTCCGGTAGCGCAGGTGGGAGCCTGATCGTCACAATGGCCGCGGCGGCCGACGGCAAAAGGGAACCTCAGGTGGCATCAAAGACAAAGTATTGCTCTGGGGCGGCATTCGCGTAGAATTTGCTGAAGAAGTTCTGGTACGAAGGTCATGGACAGTAATCGCGTCACGCATAACGAGGCCAATGGTCAGTTTGAAATCGCGCTGGGAAATGAGAAGGCCTTTCTCCGGTATCATCGCACCCCAGATAGCATTAACCTGATCCATACCGAGGTGCCTGAATCATCCCGGCGACGCGGGCTGGGCAGCCAGTTGGTCCGCGCGGCGCTGGATTATGCTCATTTCAACCAGCTCAAGGTGCTTCCCGATTGCCCGTTCGTAAAAATCTATTTGCGGAAGCATCCGGAAGCCGCGAACTGAAAGCCCTGTTGCGATTTGCGCATGGCCGCGCCAGCTCTGCGCCGGCGGATCGATGATCAGCCTTGAGCTTCTACGCAACCAAGCAGCGCCTGAGCGCTGCTTGTGTTGTCCCGGAAGAGCGGCTTCCAGCTATGGCCGTGCTTGCTCGCACCAGCGCGCATCGGTCATAGGGCCGCGGGAGTTCAGTTGTCGCTCAGCGTGTCACGCACTGTGAGCACCGGGCAAGGCGCCTGGGCGACGATGTTATAGGTAACTCCGCTGATGAAATTCCCGTTGAATTTCTTGCCTGCCGGCAGCCCCAGAACGATCAGGTCAGGGCGCTCGGTTTCCGCAAAGCCCAGCAGCTCTTTTGCCGGATCGCCCACTTCAACCACCAGCTCAGGCTGGCACCACTGCTTTGCATCCTCGGGCAGGAGGGTCTGCAACTTCTTGTAGGCGTCCGTCACCAGTGGTGAGCGGTCATGCTGGAAAGCTTCTTCCAGGGAGACCACGTGCATGAAAGTAATCTGTGCGTGGTTTTCCTGCGCCACAGACAGGGCATACTGCGTGGCGAACTCCGCATGCGTACCCAGGTCAGTGGGAAAGAGCACCTTTTCCACTTTGAAATCATGGTACGGCCTCAAGGTCACATGAGGCCCCACGGTCAATACCGGGCAGGTGGCGGCGCGGAAAATCGCTTCCGCAACCGATCCCATCAGGAAATGCTTCAGCCCGCGGCGGCCATGGGTGCCCATCACGATCAGGTCGATGCCATGCTCAGTGATCCAGCCAGGAACAGCTTCCGCCACCGATCCCACCGCGAACAGCGGCGTACCGGTAACGTTGTTCTCTTTGGCCAATGCGATCAGACGACGGCGGCTGTTTTCCTCCACTTCGTCCAGGATGTCCGGCGCCGCTGTTTCGGTAAGAATGATGGGATTACAGGCATGCGCGGGATAGAGTTGCGCGCCAAAGTGCCGCGCGAACCCCATGGCATAAGCCAGGGCGGCCTGTGAGGCCTCGGTAAAATCGGTAAGAAACAGAATATTTTTGAATGAAATCTTGTTAACAGTTTGCAGGGCCTGCATAAAATCCTCCTTAAGATGTCTCAATTTCCCGGGTCAGGGCGCCCAGCCAATTGCGATAGCGCTCATCCAGTTCTTTCTGGGCGCCTGTTCGATAAATGCTGGCAACTGTGTTGCCGCGCGCATCGAGTGGAATGTGATGGCAAGGGATAACGGCGTTTCGTTGGGCGTGTGGAACCAGGGAGAAGAAGGGGCACCGCCGGCATGAAGTCTGCTGCCCCGTCGAGTTGTAATTGATGCACGCAGGAGAGTCTCGCAGCAGCAGTGTTGGACGCCAGTCGCTGCGAAAGGTCCGTCCGTATCCTCCGGCATCGAAGAAATTCAACTCGGTCTTCAGCGCTTGGAGAAGCAGGTTAGGTCCGCCCTGATCGTGTTCCGCCATGCTTTCCCTCGGATCAAATCCTTAACTTAATAGTGTGCGAGTTTGAAAGAGGCCTTGCTGTGATCTGCGTCACGCAAGCCTGCTTTGCAGGCGCGGGGCAAAATAAAAAGCAGCGCTTGCAGCGCTGCTTTTTACCCGCGGAGACAGCAGGCTCATCCCGCGGTCGCGAGGCACTTGCGGACCGCGGTTGCGGGAAACCCGAACTACTCCTTCAACTCTTCCGGCACTGAGAGCACAGGACACGGCGCCGAACTCACCACCCGGTGGTTCACGCACGGCGGGCTGCCGGTCACGCTCAAAGGATCTTGACGCGGCAGGCCCATCACAATCAGGTCCGGCTTTTCACTCTGCGCGTGCAGGACAATGCGCTCGCCGGGGTTGCCGGCATCGACCGCCAGTTCCGGCTTGCACCAGTCGTCGGCATCCGGGGGAAGGAGCTGCTGCAGTTCATCCATGGTGAAGCGCAGCACCCGTGTGCGGTCATGGTAGCTCCGCGATTCCTCCGGCAGCACGTGCAGGAGCGTCAGCCGTGCATGCCTCTCCCGGGCGAGGGCCAGCGCGTATGCAAGGGCCCGCTGCGATTGTCTTCCCAGGCCGGTGGCGAACAGGAGCTTGTCCAGCGTGAGATTGAAGAGACGGGGAACGTCAACCTGCGGCCCAATCGTCAGCACCGGGCAAAGCGCGTTGTCCAGGACGGTTTCGGAGGTCGACCCCAGCAGGAATTGCTGAGCGCTTTTCCTGCCGTGGGTGCCGATCACGATCAGGTCGATTCCGTGTTCGGCGATCCAGTGCGACACAGCCGTTTCAAAATCGCAGCGGCTGAGCAGGGGCTGGAAGCCGACGCCGTTGTATTCCACCAGCCGTGACAGCTGGCGTTCTTTCTGTTCTTCCATCTCTCTGATCGCCGCTTTGTTTTGCGCTGCTCCTGAGTCCGCAAGGACCTTATTCATGACATGCGCGGGATAAAGCCGCGCTTTGAAGTGCCGGGCAAAGGCCAGAGCATAAGCCAAAGCTCCCGCGGAAGCCGGTCCAAAATCCGTCAACAGTAAAATGTTCTTAAAAGAAATGGAGGTACGGGGTCGTGCGGGAGCCATAGGCACCTTCTATCAATCATGAGTATGAGAGCAATGAAGCGGAATCATAAGACCACCGTTTTTCCAGCTTGCAAGTGTGCTTGAGATGGGGAGGGTAAAACTGTGACGGCGGTCACCAAATCACACTTAATTGTGATGTAACCCGGAATGCTGCCTAAAAATGGCTCGATTTTAGGCCTCTGGCGCGCCTCTTTCGATTTCGGACATCGCCGGGAGTCCACCATTGATGTGTGACGGCGGTCACATATCGATGTGACTTCCACCCACTAGACTCAAATCATTGATAGGTGCCGGAAAGGAGTTTTATGGCAATGGCTCATAACTTCCGGATTATTGAGGATTGTCTTAAATGCTCGTTCCGCGAGCAGAGGCTGTTCTGTGATCTCTCTCGCGAAGCACTCATACGCTTGCAGAACATCAAAGCAACATCGATTTATCCCAAGGGTGCGTTGCTGTGCCTTGAGGGCCAGGCGCCCCGCGGTGTATTCGTGCTCTGTACGGGACGGGCCAAGCTATCGACCACATCGAGCGAAGGAAAAAGCATCATTCTGCGCATCGCCGAACCAGGCGAGGTCCTGGGTCTGACCGCTGCGGTATCCGGCACGCCCTATGAAGCCACGGTGGAGACCCTTGAGCCCAGCCAGGCCAATTTCATTTCCCAGGGCGATTTTGTTCGCTTCCTGCAGGAATATCCCGACGTTGGGCTGAGAGTGGCGAAGCAGCTCACCCACAACTGCAAGTGCGCTTACGGCGAAATACGTTCCCTCGGTCTCTCCAATTCGGTGCCGGAGAAGCTGGCCAAGCTGATCCTGCAGTGGGCGGAGCGGCCTCTGGATTTCCCGGGAAGAAGGCCGCATGAAACCGCCATACGGGTAACGCTTACGCAGGAAGAAATCGCCCAGTTCATCGGCACTTCGCGGGAGACGGTTTCACGCGTCCTCACCGGCTTTCGCCGGAGAGGCTGGATCCGGGTGAAAGGCGCCACCTGGACAATCCTGAACCGGGCAGCTCTCGAAGGTCTGGTTACAACCTGAAGATCACATGCCCAGGTGATACTCGTCACAGCGGTTGTTGGGGAACACGTTTATAAGAACACCAATATGAACACGACACCAGTGCAGAGCGGGACCGCGAATGAGCTATACGCAATGCTGTCGCCTGAGTTATGCGCGGAACTCAAACAGCATGAACGGTCCATGATGGTTTCCGCGAACACAGCGCTGATCAAGCACGGCGTGCTGCCGGACCAGCTTGTGATTGTCCATTCGGGAAAAGTGAAGATCACGTTTTCCTGCAGCAGCGAATCGGTTTGCCTGGATTGCGCGGAAGTCGGAAAAGTATTTGGCATGCGCGCCGCAATCTCAGGCGAACTGCCGGAAATCGATGTCATCTCCGTGGAGGCGTGCCGCATAACGGTTTTGCCGCGCGATGCCTTCCTCAGCCTGCTCAAAGCCAACCCGGAGATTTACTTTGCCGTAGCCAAGGTGCTCAGCACTGACCTGCAAATCGCGGACCGTATCCTGCGCAACTCCTCCCGTCGTTGCTCGTCCGCGTCTCGCGCGAAGGCGCCCCGGCCGATTTGATCCGGATCGCGCCTCCATGCCGTCGCTGCGCGATTGCGGCAAGCCATGGCGTCTTGCCCGCCAATTGCAGACATCGAAGATGCTCTAGTTTTTCATTACCTCTCGCTGTCCCGGCGCGGAGTTCAAATCAGGAAATTTTCACGCTGTTCAAGACAAGCTTGAGCGCGGTCCTTCCGGAAACAAAATATCTGCATCTTTGAATTATTCCGCGGTTAACATATCCATCTACGATGCATAGGAAAATTACCGGGCGAAATTTTCCTGGGAATCAAAGCCCAGGATCGCCGGCAACAGATTTTCAATCCACGGGCAGGGGAGGCGCTGGTTGTTCAGTTCTGGACTGTGATCTATATCACAGAGCCCTCACGTGGATTTGCTTATAGTCGGATGTTTGATTTTTCAGAATTGAAGAAATGCGAGGCTCGCTCATGTCAGGAAAAGCAATCACAAGGTTGTTCATTCTGGTATTCCTTGTGCTGGGGCTGGTTACGCTGGGCGTAGCCGGACCCAAGAAGCATGGGAATGACAAGGGTTCCGGTGCTGACGCGCAAGCCAGCCAGGCCAGCGGCGATCAACAAAAGGACAAGAAGGCAGCGCCCTCGGAAAAGCACGAGCCCATTGACCCGTCGCAATACGTCGGGGCTGAAACCTGCAAGACCTGTCACGAAGAGCAGGCCAAGAGCTATGACAGCGGGCCGCACTGGAAGACCGTGCTGAACAAGCGCCATGGTCCGGAGTGGCAAGGTTGTGAAGCCTGCCATGGACCGGGCAAAGCCCACGCTGAGTCCGCCGATCCTGACAAGATCATCCGCTTTGCCAGCCTGTCGCGCGAGGAGTCCTCCAAGCGCTGCCTGGCTTGCCATGAGTTCGGGGAAGAGCATGCCAATTTTCTCCGCTCCCCGCATTTGAAGAACAACGTGGGTTGCATTGATTGCCACTCGGTGCATTCGCCCAAGGTCAACCGCCAGCTTTTGAAGGCCGCGCAGCCCGCCTTGTGTTATAGCTGCCACCTCGAAGTCAAGCCCGATTTTTCCAAGCCCTATCACCATCGCGTGAATGAAGGCCTGCTGGTCTGCAGCAATTGCCATAACCAGCACGGCGGCTTCATGCGGAGCCAGTTGCGTTCCACCGCCGCGCAGGACATGGTCTGCTTCAACTGCCACACCGACAAGGCCGGTCCATTCGCCTGGGAGCATGCTCCCATCAAGACCGAGGGCTGCATCGCCTGCCACATGCCGCATGGATCGTCCAACCCGCGTCTGCTGCGGCGCAGCAACGTAAACCTGTTGTGCCTTGAGTGCCACACCCTGACCGTCGATGCCCCGGCGCCGGCCGCTCCGTCGTTCCATAACCAGGCACAGAAGTACCAGGCCTGCACCATGTGTCACACAGCTATCCACGGGTCCAATTCAGACCGTGTCTTCTTTAAGCCGTAAGATTTCGAGGTGATGAGATGAAAATGACGTTGCGTATGTTCAGGAAGTTGTCATCGCGCCTTCTGCTGGTTGGAATGGGGCTGTTTGGCCTGTCACTCTGGGCTCAGACCTCCGGTGATCAAGCGGCTTCAACCTCTCAGCAAGAACCCCAGAAGGACCAGAAAACGGCGCCGGCGAAAGCGGAAGACAAGCGCATCCAGCCGGGTTTGGGTGTCGCCGTTGATTCCGGCCGCAAGTCCGACGTTCTGGCTACCTGGATCACCACGGAACATAACGAGGGCCAGTCCGGGGGACCGTACATCATCAAGCAGTCCGCGGAATTTGGCGGGCGCATTACGGATTTCTCCGGCAACCCCGGCACGTGGGACACCATGGTCAACCTGGGCAGCGGGCCGCGTCTGTTTGAATATACGCTCGATCTCCATTCACCAACGCACACAGGGTTCCTGTTCGACGACCTGCTGTTCAGCAACTTCGGCTACGGCGGCGATCCCAATGATTTCACCCGCGTGCGCGCGCAGAAGGGAAAGATCTACAGCTTCAACGCCGCGTTCCGCCGCGATCAGAACATTTTTGACTATGACCTGTTTGCCAATCCGCTCAACCCGGCAAGCCCGACCCTGAATATCCCCATCCTGAACTCGCCCCACGAGTTCCTCCTGGTGCGCAGGATGAGCGATGCGAACCTGAATCTTTTTCCCGTGAATGACATCCGCTTCCGGCTGGGCTGGTCAAGGGTCGTGAACTCGGGCAGCACCTTCTCTACCGACCACCAGGGCACGGAAGCGCCGCTGCTCTCGCCTACTTCGAATACCACTGACAACTATCTCGCCGGGGTTTCTTTCCGCTTCATTCCCAGGACCAGCATTAATTACGACCAGTTTTATACCTACTTCAAAGGCGACACCACCGCCAATCTTGCTCCACTCGGCGTGCAAAACATTCTTGGTATTCCCGCATTTACGGTGGCGGGCGGAATTCCGGTCAGTCCTGGCATCGTCTTTAACTCGGCGGCCAACCAGCCGTGCAATCCGCTGTTGACGGGCGGAGTTGTTACCCCCACGTGCAGCGCGTTCTTCAACTACAGCCGCTTTGGCAACACGCGCAATTCATTCCCTACGGAGCAGCTCAGCTTCCAGAGTAATTATTTCAAGCGCATCGATATGTCCGGCCGCCTTAACTACTCTGACGCGGAAGCCAACGTCCCTTCCACCGCCGAATTGTTTAACGGTCTCAGCCGGAATCGCCTGCGCACATTCGCTCTGGCCGGCAGCGCCGGGGCGCATCGGCTTTCTTTGAACGCCGATTATGCCATCACCGTCAGCGTGACGGACAAGTTCCGTATCGTCGACAGTTTCCGTTATGAAAATTTCCGCATCCCCGGAAACTGGAGCCTGGTCACCGGCAATCTGTTTGCCGTCAACCTGCTGACCGCGCCGAACACGTTCACTCCGGCCACCTGCCCGCCGCCGTTCACGGCCGCTACCTGCCCACAGCATGTCGCTGGTTCGGCTGCTGATGTCATCCAGGACGTCAGAAATGACTTTCTCAAACAGAGCTGGATTCTGAACACCTTCACGCTGGAGTACGACTTCACCAAAAACATCACCGGCCACGTTGGTTACCGCTTTGGGCGCAGGGAAATCACGCAGAGGATCGACAACGCTCAGATCCTGACCTTCTTCCCCGGTCCCACCGCGGCTCTGGCGAACCGCGGCGCGTGCGCTCCGGCTGTGGCCCATCCCCTGAACCCTGACGGCACCTGCACCGTAGAGGTTGACGCCGCGGACGTGGGCGAGGATTTCGTTCAGATCAACGGCCAAACCGGCATCGTCGGCTTTGCCGCGCGCGTCAAGGACCGGTTCCGCCTCAGCGCCGATGTTGAATTCTATTCTGCCGACAACGCTTTCTTCCGCATCTCGCCGCGTCACTCGCAGGATTACCGTGTTCGCGCCAATTACAAAGCGACAGACTGGACTACCTTTGGCGCCGCCGTCCGTATTCTGGAGAACCGCAATACCAGCCTCGATATCGGCAGCCTCCAGCACAATCGCAGCTACGCGTTCAGCGGCGCCTTCGCGCCGCCCGATGCCAAGTGGGGGCTCGACCTCTCCTACGATTACAACGACATCTTTTCCCAGATCAACATCTGCTTCGTAGCCACACCCAACCTCACTCCTCCGGGTTCGACCAGCTGCGGGACGCCGTTCCTTTCCGGCATCTCGACCTATAACAGCATTTCTCAGTTTGGCTCCGGATCGCTCATCCTGAAACCATGGAGGCGGCTGACCGCGGGGGTGGGGTATGCTGTCACCAGCACTTCCGGCAATACCCTGATCCTGAATCCCTTTGCTCCCACGGGCCCATTGGCTTTCAACTACCACCTGCCCACGGCTTCACTGGCGTTTGCGTTTTCTGACAAGCTGACCTACAAGGCGGGGTGGAACTACTACGGCTATAACGAGAAATCCGATCCTGGTCCGACTCTGCCACGGGATTTCCGCGGGAACATGTTCTCGATGTCAGTGCGCTACACCATGTAAGAAAATAGTCTGAGCGGAGGAAGAACGATGAAGGTAATATTCTGCGGGATGATTATGCTTGGTCTGCTTCTGGGAACGGTCCGTCCGGCTGCGGCCCAGGATTCAACCCAGGCGTTGTACAAGTCAAAGTGCCAGATCTGCCACGGACCGGACGCCACCGGCAGCGTGCCCGGCAAGAAACTCGGCGTCAAGGATTTCCAGAGCCCTGAAGTGCAGAAACAGCCGGATTCGGAACTTCTGGAGATTGCCCGGAAGGGCAAAGCCAAGATGCCGGCCTATGACGGCAAGCTCACGAACAACCAGCTCACCGACCTGATCAAGTACATGCGCGCGCTGGCGAAAGAGAGCGGCAAAGGCAAATAACCGGCGTTCCACGTTTTCTGCTGGCGGCAAGACGTTTAGTCTGCGATCATGTTTGGCGATTTGGGCCCGTAGTCAAGTTCATTCGAGTGAGGCCGCAATGGCACCGACCGATCAAGGCATTACCCAACCTAATGGGCCGGCGTCTGCGCCGGTCCGGCGTAGACGCTTTGTAGAAGCGCTGCTCGGCAGCGGTTTCGTCCTCAGCGCGGTCGCCTTCTTCTATCCCGTCCTGCGCTTTCTCATTCCTCCCGCCGAATCCGACATGGGCAGCGGTTCCGTGGTTGCCGCCCGCGTCGGCGAGTTGAAGCCGAACAGCGGCAAGGTGTTTCGTTTCGGCAGCCGGCCCGGCTTGCTGGTCCGTACCGCCGGTGGCGAGTACCGTGCCATGTCGGCCACCTGCACCCACCTTGCCTGCACGGTGCAATATCGCGACGATACTCGCGAAGTCTGGTGCGCCTGCCACAACGGCAAGTATGACATCAACGGGCGCAACGTTTCCGGCCCGCCGCCACGTCCCCTGGAAGCCTTTGAAGTGCAAGTGCGCGGTGACGAGATCTTTGTCCGGCGCCGCCAGGAATCCTGACATGAGCGTCTTCGTAAAAGTCCATGACTGGCTCGACGAGCGCTTTGGCTGGAACGAACTGCTTGCTCCTTTGCGCAAGAAGACCGTCCCCCTCCACCGCCTGTCCTATTGGTATTTTCTCGGCGGCATCACGCTCTTTCTGTTCGTCATCCAGGTGCTGACCGGGATTCTGCTGCTCCTCTACTACCGCCCCGGCGCGAACGAGGCCTTTGAGAGCGTTCAGCACATCATGACCAAGGTGAAGTTTGGCTGGCTGATCCGCTCCATCCATTCCTGGTCCGCCAACCTCATGGTCTTCACCGCTTTTGCCCACATGTTCAGCGTGGCGTTTCTCAAGGCCTATCGCAAGCCGCGCGAACTCACCTGGGTCAGCGGCATGATTCTGCTGTTTCTGGTGCTGGGCTTCGGCTTCAGCGGTTATCTCCTGCCCTGGAATACCCTGGCTTTCTTTGCCACCAAAGTCGGGACGGAAATTACCGGACAGGTGCCGGTCATCGGCCGGCCTATCATGATTTTTCTTCGCGGCGGTGAGGAAGTGACCGGCGCCACACTGACGCGCTTCTTCGGATTTCATGTGGCCGTCCTGCCGGGTCTGGCAACCATGCTGATTGGATTGCATATTCTCCTGGTGCAGAGATTTGGCATCAGCGTGCCTCCCAGGCTGGAAGCGGAATGGAAGACCAAGCCGGCCGCCTTGCGCGAGATGAAATTCTTTCCCAATTTTGCTTTGCGCGAATTGATGGCCTGGTATGTAGCTCTCGGCGTGCTGGGCGCTCTGGCGGCGATCTTTCCCTGGGACCTTGGCGTAAAGGCGGACCCGTTTGTCGCCGCCCCGGCGGGGATCAAGCCGGAATGGTATTTCCTGTTCATGTTCCAGACGCTGAAGCTTATTCCCTCCAAGGTCTGGTTTATGGACGGCGAGGTGCTAGGGGTGCTGGCTTTCGGAGCGGCCGGAGCGGTCTGGCTTCTGTTGCCTTTTATTGATGGCGGTCGTGCCAGGAAATGGGTCAACGCCCTGGCGGTTTTGGCCCTCACTTACATCGTAGGGATGACCATTTATGGCCACTTTGCACATTAACATCCCGGCATCATGGGCCCGGCGATGGCTTCTGGCCATCGTTGCAGGGCTGCTGTTCGCCGGTCTGGCGCACGCCCAGACCAAGAACACCTGTCTGGACTGCCATTCCGTACTAACGGACAACCTCGGCGTGACAGAGGAAAAGTTCAACCAGGATATCCACGCACAGAAAGGACTGACCTGCGCCAGTTGCCACGGCGGCGATGCCACCAGCGACGATCCTGAGGTCTCGATGGGCAAGAAAGCCGGTTTTAAGGGCAAGATTTCCCGGGCCCAGATTCCTCAACTGTGCGGAAGCTGCCACTCCGATCCTGCCTACATGCGGAAGTACAACCCCAGCCTGCGGACCGACCAGCTCAGCCAGTACCACACCAGCATTCACGGGAAACGGCTGGCCTCCGGCGATACCAAGGTTGCCGTCTGTGTCGACTGCCACAGCGTGCATGACATCCGGCTTCCCAGCGACCCGCGTTCCACTGTGTATCCGGTCAACGTTGCAAGTACGTGCGCTCGCTGCCACGCGGATGCGGAGCGCATGAAGGAATACAAGATCCCGACCAATCAGTTCGCGGAGTATAAGACGAGCGTTCACCATGAAGCGCTGACGGTCCGCGGAGACTTGAGCGCTCCCAACTGCACCACCTGCCATGGAAATCACGGCGCCACGCCGCCCGGCGCTTCTTCGGTGGCGAACGTCTGCTCAACCTGCCACGTATTTCAGGCGCAGCTTTTTGAGACCAGCCCGCACAAGGCGGCTTTCGCGTCCGCGGGAATGCCAGGTTGCGTGACCTGCCACAGCAACCACGCCATCCTGCATCCCACCGATTCCCTGATTGGCACGAATGATAAGGCAGTATGCGCGCAGTGCCACACGGACGGCGATCCGGGCTTTCTGGCCGCCAACAAAATGAGAGATCAGTTGGCGCAACTTGCGGCGGCCATCGATAATGCCGACCAGATCCTGAGCCAGGCGGAACGGTCCGGCATGGAGGTCAGCCAGGCCAAGCTCGACCTGGTCCAGGCGCGGGACACGCTCACCAAGGCCAGGGTAAGCATTCACAGCGTTAACGTCGAGCGGGTTCAGCAGGACATCAAGCCGGGTCTGGCGGCCGCGGCCAAGAATTACGAAGCCGGCAAAGAGGCCCTGAAGGAACGGAACTATCGCCGCTTTGGGCTGGGACTTTCCCTGATTGCCATCGCGATCATGCTGATCGGCCTCAAGCTCTATCTGAAGCAGATTGAAAGCGGGCAGGAGTCCCAGGCGACGTGATTTTTGTGCGGTTGCGGCGAATATACTGCTGGAATAAGCCGCGACTGCGGTTGCAATTCTGGGTTAATACTAGCAAGGAACATTCACATGGAGGGACGTATGAAGGGAATCATCAGCACAATGGCGCTTGCGGTACTGCTGGCAGCGGCACTGCCAGCCGCGGCCGAAGATGCCGCAGCACTTTATAAGTCAAAGTGCCAGATCTGTCATGGCGCGGATGGCAAAGGAAGCCCGGCTGGGCAAAAAATGGGCGCGAAAGATTTTCATTCGCCCGATGTGGCGAAACAGACCGACGCGGAATTGATCAAGGTAACCAAAGAGGGCAAGGGCAAGATGCCGAAATACGACGGCAAGCTCACCGACGATCAGATCAAGGAGTTGGTCAAATACATTCGCAGCCTGAAGTAACAGGTTTCCGGTTCGGGGAATGCGCAGGGATGCATTTCCCCGAATCATCCCCGCAGCGATGCACGCTACGGTCCCACTGTGCGTGCGGCATGCCGCCGCGTACTTCTGAAATCTTTTGTTGGCTTTGTCGCTTGAACTAGGCGTGTTACAGACGGAGAAGCTTACGATTGTATGACACCGGCCCCTCGAATCCCGTCATGCTTTAACGCATTCAAGGCTTGATCGACCTGGCTCAAAGGAAAGAGTTGCACCTCGGTTTTGACCGGGATCTCAGCGGCTAGGCGAAGGAAGTCCTGGCCATCCTGCCGGGTATTGTTGGCCACGCTGCGCAGCGAACGTTCGTGATAAATGAGCGGGTAAGGCATGGATGGAATGGGGCTCATGTGAATGCCGCCCAGGATCACCGTCCCTCCTTTTTTGAGCGCGGCCAGAGCGGGTAAAACCAGCTCGCCGGCCGGCGCAAAGATGATCGATGCATCCAATTTTTCCGGGGGCTGTTCCATGCTCCCGCCGGCCCACTCAGCTCCAAGCTCGGCCGCAAGCCGGCGATGCTTCTCTTCTCTGGTGCACACAAACACCCTGATTCCCCAATAGCGGGCCACCTGCAGGCAAACGTGGCCGGCGGCGCCAAACCCGTAGATTCCCAGGCTGGCTCCGCTCTGTATGCCCGCCACGCGCAAGCAGCGGAAGCCGATGATTCCGGCACAAAGCAGAGGCGCGGCCTGCAGATCGCTGAAGCCATCAGGGATGGGATAGATGAAGTTCTCATCCGCCAGCGCGTACTCGGCAAAGCCGCCGTTGACGGAGTAGCCGGTGAATTCGGGATTATCGCAGAGGTTTTCCCGGCCGCTTTTGCAGTAAGCGCATTGCCCGCAGGTCTTGTGCAGCCATGGGACCCCGACACGGGCGCCCTGCGGATAGCGTCGCGCGTTCCTGCCGCAGCGCTCAACCACTCCGACAATCTGATGTCCTGGAACTATGTTCGGCCGCTTCGGCGGCAGTTCGCCCTCCACAACGTGGAGATCGGTCCGGCAGATGCCGCAAGCATTGACTTTAATGAGGACCTGTCCTTCGCCGGGTACCGGCACGGGCAGTTCTGAAAGTTTGAGGGGATTGTTTTCAACCGGCGCGGGGCTTGGCAAAATCCATGCCTTCATCAGACGACCTCAGGAGAAACCGTCCGGAGGTTATTTCCGCAAAAGCGACCCCAGAAGGTTCCGTAGAGCGAGCGGGCCTTGTCCCTTGGACAGGTACGAGTCGACAAACGGAAAGCTCTCATCCGGATGCCCCGTACTGCTAAACATTATCACTCGAATGCCGGCGGCAGCGCGCTTGATCTCGCGCGCCAGTTCCATGCCATTCATCCCCGGCATAACGTTGTCGATGACTGCCGCGTCCACCGGGTGCAGTTGAAGCAGCTCCAGCGCTTTCTGTCCGCTGTTGGCGGTGAACACCTGATAGCCTCCCGCTTCCAGAATGGTTCGGCAGATGAGCAGGATGTCTTCCGAATCATCAACGCATAAGATGCTCGTTGGTGCCGGTCCCATCCTGGTTACCGAGGTCGGAATTGCTGCGCACACGTTCATGTCCTTATACCGCGAGTTGTTCAAGGGCCTGAGGCTGAAGAATGGTCATCGCCGCGCCTTTGATGCTGATCAACTTTTCTTGCTGGAACTGGTGCAGCACGCGGCTGACGGTTTCGCGCGACGTGTTGGTCATGCTGGCAATTTCTTCCTGAGTCAGGGCCACGATAAAGCGCCGCGCATTGGCCGTGGTGGTATGGCGGGTGTCGAGCCACTCAAGCAACAGCGATGCCAGCCGTCCGGCAACGGTATTGGGAAGGGCCAGCCGGCAGACATTGTTGAGGACTACGCGGTATTCGCGCAGCAGGTACCGGGTGGCTTCCGCGGATGCTTCGGGGTAATCTTGCAGAAAGTTTAGGAAGTCGCTTACACGAATCGCTTTTACGTGGCATAGTTCCAGCGCATCGGCGGAAGTTTCATGCGGCGTGCCGCTCATGGCGGCGCTAAGCCCCAGAATTTCGCCGGGCCCTGCGATGCGAAGAATCGCCGTCCTTCCTTCGCGCGAGCTGACCGAGAGCTTGATGCGTCCCGAGCAAATCAGGAATACGTACTTCGGAGATTCGCCTTCTATGAATAATGACTCGCCGCGTGAGCGGCTGACTTCGGGCGTAATCGCGGCAAATTGCGCCAGTGTCTCGCCCCTTAGGTCGGAAAACGGCAGGGTGCTAGGGGGAATCTTTCCCATTTGACTGTTTGCCGCCCAACATTCGCTTACAGCAACGCTTCCCATAACATCGTCTCCTTCAAACAGCTCCGGTCCGCTTGCCTTGACCGGCATGCCATAAGAAAAGCAAGCCGGCGGCCATATAAAGCCATTGAAAACAAATGACTTATATTGCATGCTTCGCCTCGGCTGAGCGCAGGAACGCAGAACTGCGCCATCCGGCGCAGTCCCGCATGGCGCAATTTGCCGCTAAAATCAATGCACCCCTCGCGTATACCTTTTTGCCTTCAAAAGGCGCGTGCGGGAAGCTGATATGAGCGACGCTCGAAATCCTATTGTGCTGGTCATCATTGATGACAATCCCCGCAGCCTGGAGTTTCTCTCGACCGCCTTGGCCGGCGATGGCGTGCAGATCTTCACCGCATCGGATCCGGAAGAAGGGCTGGATCTGGTTTACACGCACCGTCCCCAGGTGGTGATGACGGACCTGGTAATGCCGCACATGACCGGTCTGGAGGTCCTGGAGCGCATCACTGAATTTGATCCTGCGATCGACGTGATTCTGATGACCGCCCATTACACAACGGACACGGCGGTGGAAGCGATCCGCAAAGGCGCGGCAGACTACCTCAACAAGCCGATTTCACTGGCCACGCTGCGCGATCGCGTGGGCCGGATCATGGACGCTGCGCGGCGCCGGCAGCAGGTCAGGAACGCCGAAGAGCGCGTCATGGAGACCGCACAGTTCGAGGGCATTGTGGGGAGGAGCCCGCAGATGTGGGAGATGTTTTCCCGCATTCAGCGGATCGCGCCGCACTATCGCGCTGCGCTGATCACCGGCCAGACCGGCGCAGGTAAAGAGCTGGTGGCCCAGGCGGTGCACCGGCTCAGCCTGGTGAAGGGCAAGTTTGTGGTCCTGAACTGTTCCGCGGTGGTGGAGACACTGTTTGAAAGTGAGCTTTTTGGCCACGTGCGCGGCGCATTCACAGGCGCCGACCGTGACAAGATGGGGCTCTTTGAACACGCCAGCGGCGGCACCCTGTTCCTGGACGAGATCGGCGACATGCCTCTCACCACGCAGGCAAAGCTGCTGCGCGTGCTGCAGAACCAGGAAGTGCTGCGCGTGGGATCGCTTACGCCACAGAGAGTGGATGTGCGCGTTGTGGCGGCCACCAACAAAGATTTGCGCCAGTCGATCGCCGATCACCAGTTCCGCGAAGACCTGTTTTTCCGGCTGTCCATGGTCGAGATCCACACTCCGTCGCTGGCCGACAGGATGGAAGACCTGCCGCTGCTGGCCCGCCACTTTGTAAAAAAATTCTCACAGCAGTACAACAAGAATATCCGCGGTCTCACGCAGCGGGCGCAGATCGTACTCGGCCGCCATGCGTGGCCAGGAAACGTTCGCGAGTTGGAAAATGTGATCGGGCATGGTTGCATGATGACCATGACGGACATGATTGACGTGGCGGACCTTCCGCCGCTGGCGCCGCAAGGTATGCGCCTGGCCGCGGCGGCCCACCCCTCGAGTTCCCTGGACGCCCCTGAGGCTTCGAACCAGTCGCTGGAGGAGCATGAAAAGCGGTTGGTGATGGATGCGCTGGGCCAGGCGGGAGGAAACCAGTCGAAAGCGGCGCGGCAACTTCGCATTGGCCGCGACGCATTGCGATACAAAATGAAGAAGTTCGGCCTTCTGTAAGGCTTTTAGTGAGAGCCTGCGCTGGTGGAATTTCCTGTTTGCAGCAAACGCTGGATCTCCTCGCGAAGGTGGGCCAGCGTTACAGGCTTGGGGAGGTAAGCCGTAAATCCCGCGGCCAGGGCGCGCTCGCGGTCTCCCTGCATGGCGCTGGCCGTGAGCGCAATGATGGGCAGCGAGGCAAAGCGCGGGTCCTGCCGCAATTCGATGAGTACTTCGTACCCGTTGCGGACAGGCATTTGCAGGTCAAGCAGGATCAAATCGGGGATTTCCGCGCGGGCTTGTCGCAACGCCTCTTCGCCATCCCCTGCCTCGGTGACGGTGAATCCCTGCCTTTCCAGGACCGTGCGCAGGAGCTCGCGGCTGGTTGCTTTGTCATCGACAATCAGGATTCGTTTCATGAATCACTCCAAGAAGCGGCCTTAAGCCTCCGGCGTCTGGACCAGGGGAAAGGTCAACGTAAATCTGCTGCCTTGTCCGGGACGGCTCTCCAGGCTGATAGTGCCGCCATGGGCCTCCACCAAATGCCTGGTGATGGGCAGGCCGAGCCCTGTGCCTTCGCGCGCGGTTCCCCTGGAATCTCCAGCTTGATAGAACTTATCGAAAATGGCGGAGTGTTCCTTCTCCGGAATACCGATTCCCGTGTCGCAGACGGAGACCTTCAGAAAATCGCCTTCACGGGCCGATTCCACCCACACGCGCCCGCTCTCCGGTGTGAACTTCACCGCGTTATTCAGGAGGTTATAGAGGATCTCTTTTACGCGCAGGCGGTCCGCGTACAGAGCGCTCTGAAAGCTGTTCCTGTTTTCCATTTTGATGTTCTTCGTCGCGGCGTGTTGGCCTATGGCAGACAGCACTTCCTCCACGCAATGGCCAAAATCGAACGACTCGCGCCTCAGTTCCAGCCGGCCGGATTCGATCTTGCTGATGTCGAGGACCTGATTAATCAGCTCCAGGAGATGCCGGGCGTCCTGCAGAATGTGTCCGACAAACCGCTGTTGCTTGGCATTGAGCGGACCTTCCAGTTGTTCCGTGAGCAATTCAGAGAAACCGATGATGGTGTGCAGTGGCGTGCGCAGTTCGTGGCTCATGCTGGCCAGGAATTCGTTCTTCAAGCGGTTCGCCTGCTCAGCTTCGAGATTGCGCACCTCAAGTTGCTCGTTCTTGATCTTGAGTTCAGCCGTATATTGCTCACGCAGGGCGCGGATTCGGTCCTCCACCGCCTTCCTCTCCGTGATGTCGCGCACGGAGGCGATCACATGCAGCGCGCCCTCAATCCAGTTGGGACTAAGGCTGATCTCGACCGGGAAGAGCGAACCGTCTTTCCTCTGCCCTTGCAGCTCCAGGCCGGTTCCCATGGGGCGCGTGTTGGGGTGGCTCGCGTATGAGGCCCGGTGTTGAGCATGGCCGCTCCGCATGGCGGCAGGCACAAGATTCTCAACATTCAGCCCTAGCAGCTCGCCACGGCTGTAACCAAACATCCTCTCGGCAGCTTCGTTGAGGAGCATGATCTGCCCCTCCTGATTGACCTCCAGGATTGCGTCCGGCGCCGCCTCCAGCAGCTTGCGGAAGCGGCTCTCAAGGCTGCTTTCCTGCCCCGTGGGCATGGCCTGCAAGTTTGGTTCGGGATTCCGAGATGTCACGTCCACCCCGATTCTAAAATCAATGCGCTGATGTACGATGCGGTGATTTTACTACAGCGAAATAATGCGGACGCTCAACCAGACAAGCAATGCAGGAAGCATCTCGCGGATCGACGGGCTAAATCAGTCCTGATCGCGCGTTCATTCGGCCTCCCGCTGTCTCCTTGCTCTCAAGCTCGCGCACCAGGGGAAGCACTTCGCGCCCGAAGGTTTGCATGGCTGCAAGCTTGGGCCAGCCGGAAAAAATAAAGTGTGTGATACCGGCACGCTTGTACTCCAGGATGGCGGAGGCCACGGTGCCGGGAGTGCCCACCAGGGCCATGGATGGCGCTCCGTGGGTGCGGACAGCGCCTGTCCACAACCAGGGCGTAAGCCACTCGGACTCCGCAACTGCGTATTGTGAGCGAATGGAGTGAGAGTCGCTCTCCTGGACGAACCGGCGCTCCCCCTCGGAATTCCGCGGTTTGGCTTCGGCGCTGGCCACAAGCTCCTGCGCGGCTTGCAGCGCCTTCTCCCGGCTGTTTTCGCAGATGATGGAAAGCCGCAGGCCCAGCTCTTTGCCGGCATCCAGCACACTCCCGGCGGTGCTTGCGATATTGGCCGGCGTGTCGCCCAGGCGCATCCAGCACGTGCCGTAACGCAGGGCCAGATCGCGCGCGGCATCGGAGCTGCCGCCAATAAAAACCTCAGGAGCGGTCCGGCTGGAAGAAACAAAAGGAGTATTGATCCGCGCGTCGTCCACCTGGAAATATTTCCCGTGAAAATTCACGCCGCCGTTCCTGTTCCATAGCCCGCGGCAAATCTCAAGAAATTCAGCGGTGCGGGCATAACGCTCGTCATGCGACAGCCAGTCGCCATAGAAGCGCTGCTCGTCCGGCGAATGGCCGGCCACAACATTGAGGTTCACGCGCCCGTTCGTCAGTGCCGAGAGCGTATTTACCTGCTGCGCGAACAAAGTTGGCGAGATCACGCCCGAACGGATGGCCACCATAAATGTTACGGCTCGTGTCTTTATGCCCAGGGCCGTGGCCAGCATCATCGGCTCGGGCTTGGCGAAGTTGATGTCGACGAGCAACGAATCGATGCCGCTTTCTTCAGCCTGCCGGCAGAAGTCCGCCTGCGCGTCCAGGTCGGGCAGGCCCGCTTCCAGGGAATCAGACTGGCCCGCCCGCGTCACGCCCGACTGTTCACCGCGCTGGAGAAGTCGCCAGTGAAAGCGCAGCGGCTTTGTCGAATTGTTTCCGGACCTCATGTGCTTTCTGCTCGCGTTCTTCCACCGGGAAGTGATCCGGCATGCTCGCGCTCTTCGCGTTCCCGAACCAGGGGCAGCACGCCAGAACCGAAGTAGTCCATCTCCTCCTGATCGGACCAGCCCATCAAAAGGAATTGCGTCACCCCGCATTGTTTGTAGACCATGATTGCGTCCGCTATCTCTTCGAATGAACCTACCAGGGCGATACTTGGCGCGCCCAGATAAGGCACTGCGCCTGTCCACAGCCAGGGTGTAATCCAGGCAGAGTTGCCCATCGCCATTTCATAAACTGAGCGGAAACCTTGAGAATCCACTTTGGCGGCGAATTGCTGGTGCACCGTTCGGGCTTCCGCGCCTACGTTCGCGATCAAAGCGCTTGCGGCGGCCAAAGCCTCATCGCGCGTGGGCCGCGCGATGATCGCTGTGAGCAAGCCGGCTTCGACCCCGTGGCGCAGCACCGGACTGATCTGTTCTTCCAAATCGGCTGGGGCCGCGGGGAAACGCCACAGACAAGAGCCGTGGCGGATGGCCAGGCCGGTTGCTTCCGCTGAATTGCCGCCGATAAAAATCTCCGGCCCGCTGGCGCCGTCGCCGGCAAATGGCGTATGAAGGCGCGCGTTTTCGATCCTGTAATACTCGCCGCTGAAGCTGTACGGAAACTTGCGCTCCCACAGGCCGCGGCAGACGGTGAGAAACTCGCCCGTGCGCCGGTAGCGCTCGTCATGGTCCAGGAAGTCGCCGTAGTAGCGCATTTCGTGCGGCGTGTGGCCGCACACAATATTGAGCAGCATGCGGCCCGGCAAAAACGCGGACGCTGTATTCAGCTGTTGAACATAGAAGGTCGGCGAGATCAGGCCGGAGCGGCAAGCCACCATGAATTTGATTTTTTCCGTTTGCAGTCCGATGGCGATGGCAAGCTGCAGCGGATCCGGCCGGGTGAAGCCAATGGCCATCAGCATGGACTCGATGCCGTTCTTCTCGGCGTGGCGGCAAACCTGTATCTGCTGGTCCAGATCAAACAGGCCTGACATTCTGGTCGTAGCTTGCGCCCGCCGGAGCTTGTCACCCGCCTGCGATAGGCTCCAGTGAAAACGCAGTGGCCTGTCCATAGCAGTCGAACCTCAATGCTGGAATTGCGGCAAGTGGCGTAGCCTACACCGGCCTGGCGCGAAATACAAAGCGGGGTACGGCGAGAAGTCTACGCCACAGCCGCAGTTTTATTGCTTATGACGGCCGTGATTCTTTTTTCGAAATGCCGTCAGGGAACCCGGTAGAAGAACTCCTTGCCGAAACTGCTGGAACGTTCCCGGCCGTCTTTCACCCGGGCGAAGCTGACGATGACCAGAACGCCCTTTACCACGTACCCCTGCAACAGGCTTTCGGTTCCGCCCAGATCGAACGCAGCGCTGAAAGCCATGGCCTCGCCTGACGCTGTATTTTCCGCGAATAGCTGAGCTTCGGCCACGCCCCAGTCTTCCGGCAACCCGGGATCCGCGCCGGTCACGCGCATCATCAGCTGGCTTTGCCCCGACTCAAGTCGAATGCCGCGTATCAGCGAAGGCGATGCATTGGTGTTGACCCAATTGCCGGTCAGCCAAACGGGGTCAAGGCCGGTAGCTGCGCCCAGAGCATGTTCTTGCGCCTGTTCCAGCGCCACGTGATTCATGACGCCACCTCATGGAAAAATTCACGGGAGAAATAATTCGAACGGCGGCTGCCGTCCAGGAAAGTATGGAACGCCGCCAGCACCAGCAGGCCGGCGTTTACGTTTCCTTCCAACAGCGTCTCAAGAAATCCAAAATGGTATCTGGCCACGAAGGCCATGCCGCGGCGGGAAGCGGTATTCTCGGCATACACGGCTTCTATTGCTACTTCACCCCAGTGGCAAGCGGCGCCTTGAGCCGCGCCTTCAATGCTGATCCGCAGCTCTCCCTCGACCGACCTGATTTTTACGCAGGCGATGCCCTGGGTTGAAGGATTGGTGTTGGCCCATGACCTCACCATGCTGGAGGTTTCGAACTCTTGCGCGCGCTCCGTCCCATGTGTTCCGACCACTTCCATGCGGCACCCTTTCTACTTTCTGCGCCGGATCATTGCCATCGTAATCTTTGCGCCGGAGCTTTCGCCCCAACCCAGATCGCCCATGTTGCCCGCTCCTGGACCGTTGATGGGGTAAGCCTTCTCGCAATCCGGATTTCCGGGCCCGCAAATTCTACACCAGCTGTTGAAGATGCTGGAGAGAACGCAGGCAGAGACGCGCAGCTTTTATCTTGCGAGTCGAAAGAACCTATTCCAGACTGTGCCGCGCTTAATCATTCGTGCAGCGGTATCAAAGGATCAAACCGAGAGAGCACGTTGTGTTTGGCATCCACGTGGCCATCAGCCTCAGCAACGACATGGCTAGAACAACGTCAGCCGATACCAGCGGATGCAGGGACTTGCCTGATACACGCGGGCAAGACAGCCCGAACTTCCCCGGTTCAGAAAGGTGGGTGTTTGCCCCTAGCATGGCAATTAAATCGCTTTTTTTCAATAAGATGTAGGGGGCAAAAAAAATTATAGACAACCTTGACAATTTAATACTGTTATAGTTAACTATAACAGTATATTGCATTGCGGGTATTACGCGACGAATAGCCCTGACCCGCGAGCAAAGAAGAAGAAATGAACTTTTCTTAAGGAGAACGAAACATGAAGTCCCTTCGTTTTACGCTGTCCGTCGTCCTGGTGTCGCTCTCGACCTTAGCTTTCGCTCAGCCCGACGCGCAAAAATCCGTGGTTCCCGTACCGTCCGAAGCGCAAAAGTCCTTCACAACCATGAAAAGTCTGGCAGGAGAATGGGAAGGCGTTGTAACCGTCCCAGATGCGCCGCAGATGTCAGGCGCCAAGATGCATCTCTCGCTGCGCGTGACCTCGCGGGGAAACGCGCTGGTGCACGAGTTCCAGGAAGCGGGAACGCCGTTGGATGCGACAAAGTACGACCATCCGGTCACGATGCTTTACGTGGATGGAGACCAGCTCACGCTGGTTCACTATTGCGACGCAGGGAACCGGCCGCGCATGACCGGCAAGATCTCTCCGGACGGCAAGACCGTCGAGTTTGAGCTCAAGGACATCAGCGGAAGCACGGAGCACCACATGCATCATTCGGTGTTCACCATCATCGACGCCAACCATCACACCGAGGATTGGACGTTCATGATGAAGGACAAGCCAATCCACGCGCACTTTGACCTGCAGCGGACGAAATGACGCCGTATTTGCGGGCGTTTGAGCCCGCAGGCGTCATCCTGAGGAGAGCTTGAGCTCGACGAAGGATCTCTGGTCACAGCGCCTGGTAACCTTTCGCACGCGTATTCTGGTAGGGGTATCTGGAAAACAGGATGGACCGTGAGTGGAACGACAGTCAGCCGATTTACCGCCAGCTTCGCGACCGCGTCGTCGCGATGATACTCGACGGAGTTCTCAAGGAAGGCGATCCGCTGCCTTCCGTGCGCAACGTCGCGGCGGAATACCGGGTCAATCCTCTCACAGTCCTGAAGGGCTACCAGCAACTGGTGGACGAGGGGCTGGTCGAAACCCGACGAGGTCGCGGCATGTTCATCAATGCCGGCGCGCGCGGTTTGTTGTTGCAGGCCGAACGGCAGAAGTTTCTTGGCGAAGAGTGGCCTAGGGTCTGCGCAACCATTCAGCGGCTCGGCCTGAAGGCGGAAGAACTTCTGAAAGACGCAAGCCCCCGACCGTCCGCCGAGGCGACACCGCCGGAAACAGCCGAGTCGAATCCCCCCGAAGAGGAGCGCTGAAGCCATGGCATGCATAGAAGCTCGCGGTCTCCGCAAGGCCTTTGGCACAACCATCGCGCTGGACGGCGTCAATCTGCGTGTTGACGAGGGCCGCATTCTGGGGCTGATTGGTCCCAACGGCGCAGGCAAGACCACCGCACTCAATGCGATTCTCGGCCTCACCTCCTATCAGGGAGAGCTGAGAGTGCTCGGACGCGACCCGTGGACCGAGCGCGATCAGCTCATGCGGGATGTCTGCTTCATTGCCGATGTGGCCGTGCTGCCGCGCTGGATGCGGGCTTCGCAGGCGCTCGACTACGTCGCCGGCGTGCATCCCCGATTCGATCGTGCGAAAGCGGAAGGTTTTCTCGCCAGGACCAGCATCAAGCCGGCCAGTAAGATCAGGGAATTGTCGAAGGGCATGGTAACCCAGCTGCACCTGGCTCTGATCATGGCCATTGACGCGAAATTGCTGGTGCTGGACGAGCCGACGCTCGGCCTCGACATCCTGTTTCGCAAGCAGTTCTACGACTCCCTGCTGACGGACTACTTCGATCGCAGCCGCACCATTGTCGTCTCGACGCATCAGGTGGAAGAGATCCAGCACGTCCTCACCGATGTGATGTTCATTGACCGCGGCCGCATCGTATTCGATTGCAACATGGAAGAATTGGAGTCGCGCTATGTGGAAGTGATGGTGCTCCCGGGACAGATCGCGGCGGCGCGGGCGCTCAAGCCCATGAATGAGCGCGAGGTGTTCGGCCGCTGCATCCTGCTCTTCGATCGTGTCGATCGTCGTCAGCTCGCCGCGCTTGGCGACGTGCGCACACCCAGCATCGCCGACCTGTTCGTTGCTGTCATGGGCAACCAACCACAAGGAGCGGCCAGATGAATACTCAATCGAATCTCATGCCTGAATCTCCCCTCGAATCCCAGGGTACGGCGCCCGTCATCTCAGCCCTTCGTCCCCTGTACTGGTCAGTGCGGCGCGAACTGTGGGAGAACCGCCTAATTTATATCGCCCCGCTCGCTGCGGCGGCTGTCTTTCTGTTCGGCTTCCTGATCAACATGATTAATCTGCGCCGCCATATGAATACGAATGGCGTATGGGGTATCAATCTGGGGCAACAGCACCAGGCGCTCGCCATGCCGTACGAAATCGCGGGAGCTCTGATCATGGGGACGGCTTTTATCGTCGGAATTTTCTACTCGCTTGACGCGCTGTACGGAGAGCGCCGCGATCGCAGCATCCTCTTCTGGAAGTCATTGCCGGTGTCCGATCTCACCACCGTGCTCTCGAAGGTCACCGTTCCGATCGTCATTCTGCCGCTGCTCTCCTTCGTCATCACGGTTGCCACGCAGTTGATCATGCTGCTGCTGAGCAGCGTAGTGCTGCTGGGGAGCGGCGTGAATATCGCCACGCTCTGGACGCATTCTTCGTTCTTCCACGTGTCACTGATGCTGCTCTACCATATTGTGACCGTCCATGGCCTCTGGTACGCGCCTTTCTACGGCTGGCTGCTCATGGTTTCAGCGTGGGCCCCGCGCGCTCCATTTCTATGGGCCTTTTTGCCGCCGTTCGTGATCTACGGAGTCGAGAAGATCGCGTTCAACACCTCGCATTTTCTCACCATACTGCTACGTCGATTGACCGGACCGGAGGCCCCCACACCGCCGGGCAGTACTCTGATGGATGTGATGGCAGCACTGACGCCGGCGCAATTTCTCAGCGAGCCGGGCCTGTGGATCGGCCTGGCAATCGCTGTCGCATTCCTCGCCGTGGCGATCCGGCTGCGCCGCTATCGAGGCCCGATCTGATTCGCTTGAAGCGCTGGATCGATGAGCCCGCACAGGAGAACCAATATGAGCACAACAATAATGGCCGAACGGGTCAAAGAATCGTCGCTGCGTCTGATGGCCAGAATCACCGGTGCGCTTTATCTCATCACCATACTAACGGGAATATTCTCCGCCGGTTACGTGAGCGGCAAGCTGGTGGTCAACGGCGACGCCGCGGCTACGGCAGCCAACATACTGGCACACCGGGGCTTGTTTCAGTTGGCGTTCGCAGTCTACCTCATTGAAATGGCGTGCCAGATCGCCATCACAGCTCTTTTCTATGTTTTGCTTAAGCCGGCGGGCAGGAGCATCTCTTTGGTGGCGGCGTTCCTGGGCCTGACCGCTGGCATCATCAAGACTTTTAGCCGCGTCTTTTTTATCGCTCCCTTGTTCATCCTGGGAGGCGCACACTACTTGAGTGTGTTCAGCGTGGAACAGTTGCAGGCGCTGGCGCTCCTCTTCCTTAAGGTGAACGACCGTGGCGCCGGCATCGCCCTGGTATTTTTCGGATTCTATGCACTCCTGACGGGCTACCTCATTATCAAGTCCACCTTCCTGCCTCGGATTCTGGGCGTGTTATCGGTGCTTGGAGGTTTGGGTTGGCTGACCTTCCTGTATCCGCCGCTCGGAGGCCGTCTGTTCCCCCTCATTGCAATCTTCGCCATCCTTGGGGCAGCAGCGCTGATCTTCTGGCTCTTCGTGTTTGGCGTGAACGAACAACGATGGAAGGAGCAGGCCAGGCGGACCTAGCCTCCGAACTCACTTTGCCTGACTGAGGCCGACAAGTCCGTATTCAGGAAAAACAAGATGGCAATCTACACCGTTGACGAGTCACAACGCAAAGCTGCGAGAGTCGCGGGTTTCATGTACCTGCTTACCATGGTTACAGCGAACTTTGCGGAGTTCTATGTGCGCGGTCGACTGATCGTGCCCGGCGATGCCGTGCAGACCTCCAGGAATATCGCGGCGTCCGGGCAGCTTTTTCGACTGGGCATTGCCAGCGATCTGGTCACGTTCGCCAGTGACGTCATGTTGGTCGTGGCTCTTTACGCCGTATTCAAGCCCGTCAACAGGAACCTGGCCTTGATTGCTGCGTTTTGGTGGCTGGTGGAATGCTCCGTTGCTGCGGCCACGGTCGCAAACGATTTTGCCGCAGTGCTGCTTCTGCGTGGGGCCGATTCCCTGCGAGCATTGAACGCGGAGCAGGGGCAGGCGCTGGCGCGATTGCTGATCAGCATGGACGCAGGCGGGAATCGAGTTGCAGCCCTGTTTTTCGGACTGGGCTCGACCTTGTTCTGTTACCTGTGGTTCAAGTCGCGCTATGTTCCCCGAGTGCTGGCCGCATGGGGCGTTCTTGCGTCACTGGTGCCGGCAATCGTCCCTTTGGCCACCATTGTGTTCCCCGCTTTGGTCGATGCAAGGCTTCGGAGAGCTCGATCCGGAGTGCCGATCGTTATCTTTGAAATCGCTGTGGGAGGTTGGCTGCTAGTGAAGGGAATACAAGGACCGGTCGTCGAGTAACGACCACCGGGTGCACCGTTCTTCGCGTTTGTTGCTAAGGCTGGGACCCGATGCGCTCGAGCCGTTTTCGCCGATTCAGATCTCCACAATATTTGCGGCCGCCATTCGTCTACAGAGATGGATGGAATGGATGACGAGCCGCCGAGTATCACGTCGATGACCGAGCAAGACCGTCAAATCTCCGAGATCGTCGCCGAAGAACGGTCCCGGTTGCGCAACTTCATCCGCCGGCGTGTACCCGATCCCTCCGACGTCGAGGATATCGTGCAGGACGTCTTCTACAGACTGGTACAGGCCAATCGCCTGCTGATGCCGATTGAGCACGTGACCGCCTGGCTCTTTCGCGTGGCGCGCAATCGCATCACGGACTTGTTCCGTAAGAAGAAGCCTGAGCTCTTCAGCGACGCCGCGGTCGAGGGGGAAGACGGCGAGGCATTGAGGATCGAAGATCTGTTGCCATCCCCCGATGCCGGACCGGAGGCGCTCTTCGTCCGCAACGTGCTTCTGGATGAACTGGAGCTTGCGCTCGACGAACTGCCGGGTGAGCAGCGTGACGTATTCGTCGCTCACGAACTGGAGGGGCGCAGCTTTAAGGAGTTGTCGGCGGAAAGCGGCGTGAGCGTCAACACCCTGCTTTCGCGCAAGCGCTACGCGGTGCTTCATCTGCGCGAACGATTGCAGAGCATTTACGACGAGTTTATGAAGAGGTGAGGAACACATCATGAGCAACAGACGAAAGAGACTACTTTGGATAGCTCCAGCGGCCATCGTGGGGATGGCGGTCTTCATCTGGATCGGCGGCGAACTGGTGATGCTTCTATGGAACTGGCTGGCGCCGGCGTTGTTCGGATGGCGGCAGGTCACCTTCTGGCAGGCTCTCGGGCTGCTGGCTCTCTGCCGGATCCTGTTCGGAGGAGCGGGAGTGATGAGAGGCATGTCCGCCAATTCCCGGTGGCGCATGCGAGAGCGCATGGCCGCGCGCTGGGAGAAGATGACGCCGGAGGAACGCGAGAAGTACCGCCAGAGCTTTCGCGGACGCTGCGGTCCATTCGAACCGCCTCCGGCCACGCCGACGGCGTGAGCGCGCCGCTGGCGCCCTGAAAGCTAAGCAGGGCGCGCTCGAGGAAAGCAGTAATGACTTTGGAACAAATCAGTACACACAGGCGTACCAAGAAACAATGAAGTACGCAGGAGGACAACATGTTGAAGATCTTGAGATATAGCTTCCTATTTGCCGTTGCAGGCTGCCTGCTTCTGGCGCAGCCCTGGGCCGCAGCCGCAGGGCGTGGGGAAATGACAACGGAAGAGGGAATCAGAGGCAATCTTGTCGATGTCCACTGGCTTGAGAAAAATCTTAAGAATCCCGATGTTCTGATACTCGATGCGTCACCCCAGAGCTACGCGGCACAACACATTCCCGGCGCAATCAACGCCAACGTATTCGCGCTGTTCAGCTATGGCGTAGGCGGAGCGCCGATCGCGCAGACGGAACAGCTTTTCCAGTCCTGGGGAATCAGTTCCGGAAAGAAGATCGTCATGTACGATCCAGGCGGCACATATCTGGCCACCAGGCTCTTTTTCGACCTCGATTATCACGGCTTCCCCACAAAAAATCTTTTTATCCTGGATGGCGGGCTGTCCAAGTGGCAGAAGGAAGGATTGCCGGTAACCAAGGACCCTACACCTGCCCCGCAGAGCGGCACTTTCAAGATCACGAAGCTGAACGAAGATGTGGAAGTGAAATTACCCGAATTTCTTACCGCATCCGGCGATACGGCCCACAATGCTTTAGTGGAAGGGCTTGAGCCGAGCTGGCATTTCGGAGAGATTCACCCGTTCAACAAGGCCGGCCACATTCCGAATGGCATCATGGCGCAAAGCGCCGACTTTTTTAATCCCGACAAGACCTTCAAGTCGCCTGAAGAGATCGGAAGAATGCTCGGCTATCTGGGCATCAGGCCTGAACAACAGCTCTACACCTACTGCGGAGGCGGAGTAGCCGCCAGCGTGCCGTTTTTCGCCGCCAAGCTCATCGCGAATTATCCCCGAGTGAAACTCTTTCCAGCGTCGGAATTGGGATGGCTGTCCGATGAAAGAGACCTTCCTTACTGGACATTCGATGCCCCGTTCCTGATGCGGGACACAAACTGGCTGCAATTCTGGGGCAGCCGGATGCTAAGGACGTTTGTGGCCCCACACGTGAGCATTGTGGATGTGCGGCCGGCAGCCGCATACCAGGAGGGACATGTGCCTTTCGCGCTCAACGTTCCCGCGGAGGTGTTTAGGAGCAACGTAGCCAATCCCGCCAAGCTGGCTGAAATTCTGGGGCCGGCCGGCGTGCATGCGGCTGACGAAGCACTGGTGATTTCAGGCGCAGGGTTGACCAAAGACTCGGCCCTGGCGTTCGTCATGCTGGAGAAACTGGGACAGACAAAAGTGTCTGTCTTTATGGACCCTCTCGATAAAGTTGCACAACCCGGTTACTCACTCACAAAGGATGCAACCGTTGTGGGTCCCAAAAAGGGCCCGCAAGACTTGTCCATACCTCCCACGATCTATCCCGCGAACTTGCGCAGCGGCGCGGTCATTGCGGACCCGAAGAGCACCCAGGGAGCTTATCCCAAGGTATTTATCGCCTCAGGCAAGGATGTGCCTGCTAAAGCCCAGGACGGAAAAGTTGTTCATGTCCCGTATACCGACCTCTTGAATGCCGACGGTACTCCCAAAGCCGCGAAAGATATCTGGCGCATCCTGGAGAAGGCCGGGGTCCCGAGATATGCGGAGCTTGTTTGCTTTTCCGATGATCCGGGGGAAGCGTCAGTGAATTATTTCATTCTCAAGCTGATGGGCTATCCTGATGTAAAGGTGTTGGTGATTTAACTGTTCCGCTCTGTCTGCAATTGCCGGCATCGCGGGCGACTTCCGTCTCAGCGCGAAAGAGCTGGATAAGATTGCTCAGGCGCAGAGAACTGAAACCAGCGAGCTCTCACGCTACTGCCAGCCGGAATCCTGGTTTTCCTGCGTGATTGTCACAAAGGCTGTATTACATTATGATGTCTGCCGGCAATCGGTATCCTTCCTCTACACACCTTTAACGACTATGCGCTCTAACGACGCCGGAGTTGCACGCAACGCGCTTTCTCAATCAACCGGCACCGCTTCCATTGAGTCCTATTTCCAGCAACTGGCCAGGACGATTCCCGCGGTGCCGTTCATCATTGTGGAACGCATAGCTGCTGCGTTGGTCCGGGCATTCGAAGAGGGCAGAACGGTTCTTTTCTTTGGCAATGGCGGCAGTGCAGCGGCGGCCTCCCATATCATGTGCGATCTGAACAAAGGCGCAAGCAGCGAACAGCGCCGGCTGAGAGTGATATCGCTTACCGACAACGTGCCATTGATGACTGCCTGGGCCAATGATGCCGGATATGAGCATATGTTTTCCGAGCAACTGAAGAATTTTGTTCAACCACGCGATATCGCATTTGGCATAAGCTGCAGCGGCAACTCCGCCAATGTATTGCGGGCCCTGAAAACCGCCCGCGAGGCGGGCGCCATAACGGTAGGTCTGGCCGGCTATGATGGCGGACAGTTAAAAGATTCGTGTGACTTATGCGTGGTTGTTCCCTCGGAAACTATTCAGATTGTCGAGGACATACATTGCTCCATCCTGCATTCTCTTTCCATAGCCCTGCGGAACTACATGCACTCGAGGCGGGAGAGAACGCTGGCGGCAACAGGGGATTGATCGCAGATCAGGATATGGACGAGCCGAATCGGGCGGAGATAAAGATTTGAAACTGTGTCCGGTTCGGCGATCGCGGGCTTCTCACAATTTCAATGCAAGCACGTCTTGAAAAGACGCCGCCGTGAAATCAGGAATCACCTTATCGGCGCCGGCCATTCGTAAATGGTCTTCTCGCCTCTTTTCGGCAATGCACAAACATTTCATGCCGGCATTCTTTGCCGCGGTGACGCCATTCACGGAATCTTCGCACACTAGAATGCAACCGGATGGAACGCCCCAGGCCTCGGCAGCCATGCGGAAGACCATGGGATCAGGTTTCCCATTTGCGACGTCATCGCCCGTGACAATTACCGCAAATCGCTGCTTGAGTTGTAGTTGCTCCAACGTGTATTCGACTCTTTTGCGATGGGCGGAACTGCCTATTGCCAGCGGGATGTTTGCGTTTTCCAGTTGGGTAATAAAATCAAGCACACCATGGATGGCCCTGATTTCGTGCCCGAGAGTGTAGAAGGCGGCATCCTTGCGTTTCCCGTATTCCGCTAGCTGCTTATCCGTGAGCGGGCCGAGATAGTGGCGCAGGATATCGTCACGCTTTGTCCCTTCCAGAATGAATTGCAGATCATCGTCACTTACATTCTTGCCGACCGACAACAGGAACGTTTTCCACGCCTGCTTGTGCACAGGGTGGCTGTCTACAATGACGCCGTCCAGATCAAAGATTACACCGCACAGCCGGTTCACTTGTTTTGCAGAATTCATAAGCCAGGCCACGACGTCTGGGCCGCAGTATAGCTTTCCAGGGTCCCGACATCTACCAGATAGTCGGAGATTTCAAATGCGGCCATTTCTCCCGTCAACTTGGGAAGAAGATGGAACCCAATATCCGCCGGACGGCTGCCCGGCAATAGCGCAAGGACATCGTGGTTAGCCGCCATGATTCCCGAGAATACCCAGTTGCTTTCAGGAAATGCTGGTTTCTCGGTAAAGGATGTTACGATCCCGAGGGAATCCAGGCCCACAACTCCACACCGAGTGGGATCGGGCACGCGATGGATGCCGATGGATGCAAGCTTTCCTTTCTTTCGATGAAATGCGGCAAAATCAGCCAGAGCGACAGACGTGAGCACGTCAGCATAAAGAATAAGGAATGTTTCCTCGTCCCTGACAAACCTGGAGCATTCAGCCAGCGTCCCGGCGCTGCCGAGTAAAACCGGCTCTTCGACAAGATGAACCTTCACCTTGCTTTTTTGGCCGCGAACAAATTCCCGGACTTTTTCAACATGAGCATGCGCATTAAGGATGACTTCATCGATCCCCGACCTTTCACAGTTTTGCAGCCAGATTTGCAACAAGGGTGCTTGTCGAATGGGAAGCAAGCACTTAGGCATCGTGTCAGTCAATGGGCGCAAGCGTGTTCCATTGCCTGCCGCGAGAAGGAAAGCTTTCATAATCTGTAATTATTTGGGCCCATGAAATTAGCTGTGTCTTTTCGCAGAAAACCGGGCATCAATGTGTTATCCAGAGCAGGAACCAGGTGTCATTGTCATTGCTTCCGCATGATGTTGCCGGGAACAATTATAAGCTTGTTTTTTGCATAACGAAGGTGATGAGCGGGAATTGGATCTGAGCAGCTAGGCCGGCCTTCAGTGCAGTAGAAGCAGGATTTCTGATCCCGCTCAGGCCCCTTCTGTCGACGACTCCCCAGTTGCTTCACGTCGCCGGGCCCACAGTCCAGGAATAGTTGAATTAAAGGATTTCTCGGCGCAGCGCACGCTCCTTCATCATTACAAAAAAGACCGGAACAAGGATCAAAACGTGAATGGTCGAGGTGATCATCCCTCCGACAATCGGAGCGGCGATGGGTTTCATCACGTCCGAACCGATTCCGCTTTCCCACAGAATCGGGAGGAGGCTGGCGAGCACGGCTGTGACAGTCATCAGCTTGGGCCGAAGACGTTGAACTGCTCCCTCAATGGCTGCCTCCTGGATGTCATTCTTGGATAGAGGCGCATCCGAAGCGAGCCTTTTGTCCAGGGCCTCATGCAGGTAGATCACCATGACGACACCAGTTTCCACCGCGATGCCAAACAGAGCTATATAGCCGACCCAAACGGCCACACTGAAGTTATAACCCATGAGCCATTGCAGCAGCAGCCCGCCAGTCATGGCATAGAAGGTAGGGAGAATCAGCACCGTCGCTTCCGCACCCGAATGAAAAACCATGTACAGGAGGAAGAAAATTGCCGCGAAGACAATAGGCAAAATGATCTTGAGGCGCTGTTTGGCGCGCAATTCGAACTCGTATTCGCCCGACCAGTGGAAGCTGTATCCAGACTGCAGCTTCAGCTTGTCTTGCAACAGCCTGGTGGCCTGGTCTACAAAGCCGCCGTAATTCTTCGTATTTAAGTCAATGTAGACGTACCCGGTAAGCTGGCCATCCTCGTCGCGTATCATGGCCGGTCCACGGGAAAAAGAGATCTTTGCCACCTGCTCAATTGGCACCTGAGCCCCGGAGGGTGTAGCCACAAGCACTCTATTCAGCGAGGCCACATCGTCGCGGAAGTCGCGCTGGTAGCGAACGTTGATGGGATAACGCTCCCGGCCCTCGATATTTTCAGTGACATTCATGCCGCCGATGCCAGAGGCGACCGCCTGCTGAACATCGGCCACGGTCAGGCCGTAACGAGCGGCCTCAGGCCGGTTGACGTCCACGTTTATGTAAAAACCCTGGGAAACGCGTTCGGCAAAAACGGAACGCACCTGGGGCAGTGTCGCAAGCATCTGCTGGATGCGGGCACCTGTTTCCTGGATCCCTTCGAGGGAGGGTCCTTGAATTTTCATTCCCACCGGAGTCTTGATGCCTGTTAAAGCCATGTCGAGACGGTTTTGAACCGGCATCGTCCATGTATTCGACAGGCCGGGAAATTGAAGTCTCTGGTCCATCTCCTGAATCAGCTTTTCATACGTCATGCCCGGGCGCCATTGGTCTCGCGGCTTGAGCATGATGGTAGTGTCGTACATATCGAGAGGAGCATTATCAGTCGAGCTATCCGAGCGTCCTACGGATCCGAAGACGGTTTCCACCTCGGGAAACGAGCGGATCACGCGGTCCTGTTCCTGAAGAAGCCGAGTGGCCTCAGAAATGGCAATTCCTGGCAAGGCGGTGGGCATGTACAGTGAAGACCCTTCATAGAGCGCCGGCATGAACTGGCTGCCCAGCTTCCATGCGAGCGGAAACGTAAGCGCCAGGAACACCAGGTTTAACACGATGGTTATCGTGCGATGACGGAGACAGAACCTTAAGACCGGCAAGTAGAGCGCCTTGGTGAAGGTAGCGGCCGGATTGCGCGATTCAGAATGGAGTTTTCCCCTGATGAACAGGACCATCAGAACCGGAACCAGGGTAATGGCAAGCAACGAAGAGAATGCCACTGCCAAGGTCTTGGTCCAGGCCAGCGGCCTAAACATACGTCCTTCCTGGGCCTCAAGCAGAAACACGGGCAGAAATGACACGACAATGATCAGCAGCGAAAAGAACAGGGCCGGGCCGACCTGTTTGGCAGCTGCGATCAGGATCTTGCGCCGTTCCGTCTCCTGAATCTGGGAACCATCTGAGACGCGCTCTGACAGGTGCCGATAACCGTTCTCGACCATCACGATAGCGGCGTCTACAAGCACGCCGATGGCCAGCGCCAGGCCGCCTAATGACATGATGTTTGAACTTACGTGCAGGTAGTACATGGGAATGAATGAGCCGATGACGGCGATCGGCAGGCTGATGATGGGAATCAGCGCAGAGCGGAAGTGAAACAGAAAACCCATGCAGACGACGCTCACAATGATGGCTTCGAGCAGGAGATCGCGTTGCAGCGTGCGGATGGAATCCTGAATCAGTCCAGCGCGGTCATAGGCGGAAACGACTTCGACTCCGGGGGGCAATGTCGTCTGAATTTCGGCCAGTTTCCTCTTTACACCATTGATGACGTTGAGGGCATTAAGACCGTATCGCATGATCACGATGCCGCCGACGGTTTCACCTGCTCCCTGCCATTCAGCCACGCCTTCTCGAATATCGGGGCCGAAGGAAACTGTTGCCACATCTTTGATTAAGACAGGAGTGCCGTTTTTGGCGGTGAGGGGAACATTCTCCAGATCAGAAAGCGAGCGTAGATAACCAAGGCCGCGAATCATGTAGCGCGTGCCGGAGAGCTCCAGAACACGCCCGCCAACCTCGTTGGTGCTGGACTTAACTCTATCAATGACAACGGACAGTGGTATTCCATAGGCCAGGAGTTTGTTGGGATCAAGTTTGACCTGGTACTGGCGCACAAAGCCGCCGATGGTCGCTACCTCGGCAACACCCGGCACGGTCTCCAACTCATAACGCAGATGCCAGTCCTGAAGGCTGCGCAGATCGGCGAGGCTGTAGCGATGCGAATGGTCTACCAAAGCGTATTCGTAGATCCATCCTGCGCCCGTAGCATCCGGGCCGAGCATGGGATGGACTGCCTGCGGAAGGCGTCCACCGATCTGCTGCATGTATTCCAATATGCGCGAGCGCGCCCAATACATGTCGGTGCCATCCTCAAAGATGGCGAATACGTATGAGTCATTGAACATCGTTTGCCCGCGCACAGCTTTCACGCGGGGAGCGGCCAGGAGCGCAGTCACAATGGGGTAAGTGACCTGGTCTTCAATGATGTTCGGCGGTTGCCCCTCCCAATTAGTATGAATGACGACCTGCACGTCCGATATGTCCGGAAGAGCGTCGAGCGGGATGTTATTCAAGGACCAGATTCCCGCCAGCACCACCGCCAGCGTGCCTGTAAACACGAGGAAACGATTGTCCGCACACCATTCAATGATTCGAGAGATCATGTGTCACATCCCTCCCGCGGCATTGATGGTCAACTGCTTGTTCGCAATGATTCGTCCGTTTTGCTGAGCGGACACAGTAACCTGCCACGTCCCTCCCGAGCCCAGGTCAATGCTGCTTTCGTAGACGCCCGCGCCCTTGTCCGAACCACTGACGGTCGATTTCATGGCGCTCATGCCCATTGCTGGCATGGCCGGCATATAGAAGGTCACCGTCAGCTGCGCTCCGATGATCGGAACTCCGTTGCTATCGGTCAGTTTTATGCGCAAGGTATTACTGCCTTTGTGGGGTGGTGATGGCTCGGTCGCAAGGTCCACGTTGACCGCGGGAACATTCATGGCGGCGGAGCCGCCCGCGCCGGGAGGAGGCGGGGTAAACGCTCCGGCGGCCGCCTGCAGCTGGCTCTCTGAATCAATCAGGAAATTGGCCGAGACAACGACTGGATCTCCAGCCTTCAGGCCCTTTGCAATGATGATCTGATCTCCAACTTGCGGGCCTGTCTGCACTTCCCTCGGTTCAAACTGGCCGTCACCGTGATTTACGAAAACGAGCTGGTGGGTCCCAGAATGAAAAATGGCGGATGCGGGAACCACAAGTTGCCGGCCCATTGGAGTCCTTGCCAGGACATTGACGTACATGCCGGGAGTTAGCTTGAGGCCGGGGTTCGAAAATACCAGACGAGCACGCGCCGTGCGCGTATTCATATCGATTTGCGGCAGAATGGAATCCACTCGTCCATGAAAAGTCTTTCCCGGATAAGCATCCACCGTGACTTCAGCGGGATCGCCCGGTTTGATCTTGCCCAAGTCAGTCTGGAACACCTGCGCATACACCCAGATGGTCGAAAGATCGGCAACTGTATAGAGCCGGGTTTCCGGTTGCACGTACATGTTGGGGAGCGCATTTTTCTCGGTGATATATCCGGAAACGGGTGAGTTAAAGGTCAGATCGGTAATCACCTTGCCTGTACTTTCCAGCTTTTCAATTTCACTGGCAGGTATCTCCCACTGCTCGAGGCGCTCCCGCGCGGCAGAAAGCAGCGTCTTTGCACCGGTGGCCACACCGCTTACAGTGCTCGCCTGTAAGGACTCGGAGTTTCTCCTGGCAAGCAGGTACTCCTGCTCGGTGGTAACCAGATCAGGGCTGTAGATACTGAAGAGCGGCTGTCCCTTGCGAACGTACTGGTAGGTGGCATCTGCGTAAACCTTGCGTATCCATCCGGAGAACCGCGTTTGCACGTAGGCGATGCGGCGCTCATCCGCATCAACGGTGCCGGTCACGCGCAGTTCGCCTTCGACCTGCCGGAATTGCGCGGTGCCGAGCTTTACGCCAATGCTCTGCATGCTCTGGGGCGTAAGTTGCACTGGAGCCATCGGCGTCTCCGGTGCAGGTGTGGCGTGGGCGCCCGCGGCAGCTTGGGGACTGCTGCTCGTCATGCCCGGCGGCGCTGCCGCACGTGTCCCGGGATTAGGGCGATGGGAGTGCCACCACCATCCCGCGAGAGCAGCCAGCAGCGCAAAATTCAAGAGCAACATCAGCCTGAAAGCACTTCGATAATTACGCTTTTCTCCGGTGTTCATGGCAATATCACTCCTGTGAGCGCCTCGATGCGGGCCAGAGCCGATTCATGGTCCGCGAGTTCCCTCTGGTACTGGAGGTCAAGATCTAAGGCATCGAGGAACGATGAAAGCAGGGTCTGGAAGTCCTGCCTATTGGACCTATAAGCGGCCAGTGCGGACCTGAATGTGGCCGCAGCCTGGGGAATCAGCCCTTCCTTATATATCTTCAATTGCTGGTTGGAAGTCTGAGCGAATACGAACTGTTGCTGTATCTCGGACAGTTGCCGCTGGGTTTCAGCGCGCAATTCCTGGCCGGCGCGTTCCTGCTTTTCGTGTGCTTCCGCCAGTTCGGCCCGGCGACGTCCCCTGTTGGGAAGGGTGAATCCTAGCGTCAGCATGTAATAGTCGCGAAACTTGCGATCGGTGTTCTGATACATGTATTGAACGTTGAAGTCCGGACGAAATTCTTTCTGCGCCAGCGCCACCTGGGATTGCGCCTGTTTGAGCATCGCCTCCTGCGAATGAATTTCCGGATTCTGTTCCTGCGCAAGCCGCATGAGCTGCAAGGAGGTATACGGAAGCGGTCTTTCCGCCAGCGGTTCGGCGATAATGTCGGGCGAATCCTGAGCGCGGTCCAGCAACTGCTTGAGCTGCGCTTCAAGTTGTCCTTCGTCGCGTTGTCCCATCGTGATCTCTTGCAGGATTCTGGTGTGCTGCAACTGGGCCTTGAGCGCCTCCTGCTGGTTGCCTTGGCCGACGCGATAGCGAGATTCAGCAATCTCCTGCATCTCTGCGAGGACTTGATCATGATGCTGGAGCAGCAGAACGCTCTGCTGCACGTAGGCCAGCCGAAAATAGACTGCTTTCACGCGTTCAACGACTTGCCGGCTGGTTAATTCTGATTTTGCGTGGATTGAATCGGCTTCCCGTCCGGCGACCTCAGCCCGTAGTTTTCGCTTGCCCGGATAGGGGAACTCCTGCGCGGCGCCAATGCCGATGTAGGCGAAGTCACTGTTTGTATATCCGGCAAAAGGGCGCGGGCTTCCTACAGACAGTTGCTGGACCATGAACTGGGTGTCCGGCAGCGCGGCTGCATATTTCGGCCCATGAAGCGCAGCTTTGTATGCATGGCCGGCTGCCAGGATCTGTGGATTTTTGGACGTTGCTTCTTCTATAAGCCGGGCCAGGGACGTTGCCCCGGGAGTAGCGTGTTGCATCGCCTGAAGATCGGCCGACTCCGGCTGCTGCCCAACAGCGGACAGCGCCATCAGCAGAGCCAATGCAAACGCATAGATTCTGAGTACATTCAACGCTTTCATCTCTCCTCCAAATCAAACGTGCGAATGCGCAGGCACACAAGTGCGCCTGCGTTGGGAAAGAAGAAGCAGATTAGATTCTCAGGATGGAAATGGTTTCAGGAGGTGACGTGGGCGGCGAATGACCCTGGGCCTGTGAGTCCGTTTGGATAAGAATCGCGGGCAGAGGAATGTCATTGCCGAGTAGCGGAGCTACGGCCGGTTGACTGTGGTCGGGCGTAAATCGCGCATTGATCAGATAAGAATCGATGTCGCGAACTGTGAGCTTGCAACAGGAATGCGATGAAGGCATGTCCATCTGGCCGCATTCATTGGCCATGTCCTTACAACACTCGCGCTCTTCCACCGTAAGCGCAATATCTGGAAGCATGCAGGCCATCACCGGAGAAGCCCAAAGTGAGATCACCAGTGACAAGACAGCGAGTTTGCCGGTCCACTTCAACATAAACAGTCTAGTCTGTCGAGACTGCTGCTGCAATTCGAAGCAGCCTCGTCTCACGCGGCTTTCTCGACAACTTATTCAAGCTTCCTCTTATCAGGCAGCTCGGTCTGTGACTGTCATCACAGCGTCATTCTGCGCAGCAGAGCCTACAAATGCCGTTTAATCCAGCAACCTGGTAACAAAATGTAACCGTTCTTATCCCGCTTGACGACCAAGCAGTCACATCTGCCCAACAGGGCGCAGAACGCCGTGCTCTCGCTCTTCTTCAAAAGCAAATGGATGTGCGCGCCGTACGAATTGGTGATCCAGACCATCGGGCTTTGGCCAGTTTATAAAGTGACCGAAGCTCTTTCGTGCCTGCGGGCAGCGAGGGGCCACCTGGCTAAGCCATTGAAAAAGCTGGCGGGGACGACGAGACTCGAACTCGCGACCTCTGCCGTGACAGCGCTACGGTGTTAGGTTTTACACCGCGTCCATCACAACATGGCGGCGTTGGAGCAGGTCGGCATTTTCGATCCGCTCATGATGCAGCTCCTGAACCGCCAGCATGAGAACCTTCGGGCAGGCGCCAATTACCATCTGCTCGGAACCATGCGCGGCATTGAAGAACGCGACCGGGAGAAATTCTCGCAGCCGCCCAATGGGTAAAACCCTTCATCCAAACGGAACCCGCCTCAAAAAAAGCGGGTTTCGAGTTCTTCACCAGGGCTCGCCAAAGTCCGCGGCGAAGCCGTCAACTCGGAATATGGACGATAAGGTCCAACTGGGATGGTATGGGCGTGCCGTCGCGCCTGGCGGGAGCGTACCTGAATTCGCGGACCGCCGAGAGCAGCCGTTGCTGCACGGCGGGAGGCGCCTCGCCGCCGATGATCCGCGCGTCAGCCACCCGGCCATCCACGTCGATGGTAACTTCCACGGTGATGTACTGCTCAAAACGCGGCGGTAGTTCGTCGGCTGAGATGACAGGGAGCGTTCCCGAGGTCTGCGCGGCAAGGTCAAAGTGCTCGGTCGCGAAGCCGTAGAACTGGCGGGCCCTGATGCTCGCCACCATCCCCGCGGTCGCGGTCTTTGCGTGCTCGCGCAGGACCTGTAAAGCCGTGCCTTCCTCCCCGGTCTTCGGCGCCGCCGCGAGCATGCGCCGTGTGCTCCGGGGAAGGTGCAACGGACGGGCATCCGGCCGTCCGGCTTTTGCTTCGGCTGGATTGAAGGCCAGATGCGCTGTGCCTGAAAGCCGTTGGACCGTTTGCTTCTCCGGGACAATGTGCGGGCCTGTCGCGTGCCGCAGCGCGAAGATCAACACCAATACAGCCAGGTGCGCGCCACCGGAGAGTAGAATGACCGGCCGGCTCGGAACCGGTTTGCTGGAAAGAAGTATCTGGCGTGAGTACGACATGCAGCTGCGTCCTTATTCCATCGACGTGCACGCTGGGAATACGGTAGCACGAAGGCCGCAAAGAAGGGATAGATCTCACCGCTTGCACAGTGAGTTCCCAAGGCGCCGAGTGTCGCGGCAAACCGGAAGCAGGCAGGCCATCGTAGCGCCGTTCGTTAGACCCTTAGCCAGCCGCGAAACGCCCTGGCGGCATAGTAAGATTCCGCACCGTTGTGATACACAAAAACAGTGTTGTAGCGGCGATCGCAAAAGAGGGCCCCGCCCAGTTTTCTGATATCGGAAGGTGTTTTCACCCAGCTCGACGTTTTCGTATCGAAATTTCCAAGTTTCTGCAACCCTCGATATTCTTCTTCCGTTAAAAGCTCAATGCCCATGGCAGCTGCCATGTCCATGGCGTTGTCTTCTGGTTTATGTTCTTTCCTTGACTCCAGCGCTTCACGGTCGTAGCAAACGCTTCTGCGGTCTTTCGGACTTTCCGGCGAGCAGTCATAAAAAATGTATTCGCCGGTGTTTTCATCGTGGCCAACAACATCCGGTTCGCCGCCAGTCCTTTCCATTTCGTTGATGGACCACAGTTTTTCAGGATTAGCTTCCAGCTTTGCTTGTGCATTGGCCCACTCAAGACCTTCGTGGCGGTTCATGTTTTTCTCAAAACGGGCTTTCAACGCTCCGAGCAGTTCTTTACGTTGCTCCGCTGACAACTCTTTTTTATTCCTCTTAAGCGGTTGGCGCATTGTTTTGCAATCCTCCTCGACTCACGTTTGCCTCCTTGGACGGCGGTAGTGGGTCATGAAACTGACCCGCTACCGGTATCGGCGTCTAGCGGCTCGGGTGCGAAAGTTTAGCCGAACTGGTGACGGTTCTCTGACCAGTCTGTTATCATTTATTTCATAGAGCATGGACAGATGCTTTGGGTCGTAGAGTTTCCTGTGCAGGATCGGACGGTGTGACTTCCATGTCCATATTCCTGTCCATAAACCCCGGGAATTGGGTAATACGGGGTGGAATTTGGATGAAACAAGACGACGCTGGACAGTAAGAAAAGACAGGAAAATCAACGGGTTAGCCCTAACCCGATGAAAACAAGCTGGGGACGTAGTTCAGTTGGTTAGAACGCTGCCCTGTCACGGCAGAGGTCGCGAGTTCGAGTCTCGTCGTCCCCGCCAGCTTTTCAACAACTTACAGAGATCAGCGGCGATTTCCCCACAACAATCCACAACAATCACGCGTGACCGAGCTTTCCGGTGCGCATGATCAGGTCGGCCAGGCGCTCTTGCGCTTGGCGCTTAGGCTCATCCAGGGCCTGCGTGTAGCTGTCCATCGTGGTCCTGAATGAGGCGTGGCGCATCAGTTCCTGGACCACCTTGGCGTCCACACCCAGCGACTTTATCAGGGTCGAGAACGTGTGGCGGAATGTATGCCAGCCGATGCGTTTGGTTATGCCGGCAGCTGCGGCCGCCGGCCGGATGAATCGTTGCATGATGGTTTGGGGCCAATAGGGATCTCGGCCTTGCTTATGCGGAGAGGCCCACACCCAGTCCTCAGGCTTGGTGTAAACACTCTCCTGTCGCCACGCCATGAGCACTTGCGCAATGTGTTCATTCATGGGAACGTGCTTGCGAGAGGCCTCCGTCTTGCACGGACCAGCCGTACAGTCCACCACCGAGCGCACAATGTTGATCTTGCGCCCGATGAAATCCAGGTCTTCCCATTTCAGCCCCATCAGTTCGCTGCGTCGTATGCCCGTCAGTGAGTCTGTAACCACCATGGAACGCTCGCGTAGAGCCAGAACATCAAACAGCCGATGAAGCTCTGAGACTTCCAGCACCAGCGGGACTCTTGCCCGCCGGGCCGACTGCCTCACTGCCCGCATCGGATTCCTGTCTGTCAGCTCATACCTGATTCCGTGGCTGAATACTGCGGACATAATGTTCCTGATTTTTGCCTTGCTGCCGTCAGCCAATGGAAGTGAGCGCAGCCACGCCTCCACCTGGACGGGTTTGATGCTATGCAAATATTCGCGTCCCCACTTCGGCCCAATCCAGCGCGAAAGGTAGACGCGGTAGCTCTCCTGCGTCTTCTCGGTTTTGGTACCGCTCACGAGCTCGCTCTCGCCATAATGGTCGGCAAGGCCTGAGAACGTGAGCAACGCCGATACAGGAAGAGAATCGCGGTTGATGTTAGTTCTAAAGATTTGGATTTGTGCTAAAGCATCCCGCTCTGTGCGAAACTCTTTGACCGAACCAATGACAAGCGTGCGCTGATGGCGTTTGCCATCTGCACCCGTTTCCCTCCAAAGAAACTCCCACACCGGTCCGCTCCTTCGTTTCGCCTTCCTGAGATGCCCGTTTTGATACCGTTGCGCCATTGAACTTCCTTTCATTGGCGCACGGGCGGGTGAGTTGTTTCTATACCACCCTGCATATGCTGATCAAGCTCTGAAAGCTTGAAGCGCCATTGGCGCCGCTTCCCTGTGCCAAGCGGGTGCGCTGGCAGAATCCCGGATCGCGCCATCCGAACCACTTTCAGACGATTGACTTTCAGAAACTCAGCCGCTTCCTCCGGGCTGACGTACGGTTCTGGACTTAAGCGTTCCATATTTTCTCCTGAGCAGCTTGAAAGCTAGATCGAAACCGCTAACCGCCTCTACCAGGCGTTCCGAACCCCAAAGTGCCTGAGTAATGCGGAACATGTCACTGATCACGAGGGGTTACTGAAGGAAGACACGCGAGAAGTCATTCAATATCTTAGGGTTGCGAGTTAAAACAAAACATTACGCGTAATTAGCGGTAACGTTGCTGTAACGTCAGAACCCGCTGATACGAATATCATCTGTTCTACTATCAGCCCTGCGTTGAGGCACGTATGTGTTTCCTGACCTCGCTGAGGAACCTGGAAACGGTATTACTGCGCTTCTGATATTGTTTAAAAAAGGTTGGCACTTTCCAATTTGTAGGCGGTTTGTACTTGAGCACGGAAGGATATTGCGCTGCTTTTGAATCCATTTCCCGGCAGAACTGAACCAGTTCTAAATCCCGATTCTGTTTAAGAAGCTTTACGGCCACCGCAAAGCAGGGTGGCTTGGGACGGGCGCGTTTCTTTTCGGGGTTCCTAGCCGCGACAATAGCGCGCGATGCAGCATGCTCTTCTCGATCTCCAGGGCTGCGCAGAGCGTTGTTTAATCTCAGCTGCCAATCGTCCCGTTTGGATTCAAACTGCTCTTTGTCAGTGCTGAGACCTTCCAAATGCTGCTCAAGACTCTTGATTCTGTAGGCGTCCGGTGGCCGCAACTGTGTCGCGCTCAGCGCCCGCTCACAAGATGCAATCCGCGCCTTGATGCTTATAAGTCTCGCCTCAACGATTCGCAACTGAATCCTGGCATAGACAACCTGCGTAGCTGCGACATCGACGTCTGGGTTATTCGGTGCGGCTGCCAGCATATATTCCAAGCCCTTAGCGTCAACCTCGGCCTGCCTTTCCCACTTGGCATAGAGCCGGTCCATACTGCGCTTGAATTCTGCCATTGCTGACTTTAGCCACTCGCCGTTAAGACTATGGGTGCGCATCTGTTCCATGCTGAATTCGGAGCTCACGCCATTGATGCGCGCCGATCTAAGCATTTGGAGACTATTTGGGCATATTGCACGAAGAAATTCAGGTGTGAGAGCTTTTTGTTGGGATCGCCAAACTTCGCAGTACACAGCGTAATATCGCGCTGCCAACTCGTCTGTGCGGAGACGATGCATTTCCAAACGCTGCGACGGAACGGTCAAGCCATTCCCGTTACCGATGTTCTGATAATGAATTTGCTGCAAGTCTTCGTGCGCGAGTTGCAGGAATTCTTCTGAAACTTCGGCCAACATGAGGTTCGCCAGCGTGTGATCAACCTGTTGCCAGAAGAATGAGCCGTGTTGAGAGGACATGGCGCTAAACCTGGTACCTTTTTACTTCGTTCCAAATTTAAGCTTGCCAGCTCCGATTCTTTCGGTACGAGTTCCCCGCTGGAACGCTTTTATCAGGATCACTTGCGTCGGCCATTCCGCACGAACAGATGCCGCGGCTAGCGGATAGCGGATTCCGCTACTCAGGCAGAATTGATTGCGAACGACTGGATCGCTACCGTTGTTTTGGATGTGCACCTGCTCGCAGTCGTACTCCAGGACTCTCGTCATTAAGGAACTGGATGCCGGCTTTCTCCAGCGTCTGCTGAACCTGAGAGAGCGTCGAGGTACGCGAGCTGATCTGTCCGGCAAATGACTCCATCCGCCGGATTGTGCCGATGGCTATGCGCGAACGCTTGGCCAGTTCCACCTGCTCCCATCCCAGCAATGCCCGCGCGGCCCGCAACTGTCTCCCAGTGATCACGTTGCGAACCGTAACACAGGGCCGCTCGAACCCCAAGAAACGGAATATGATAACTATTTAATTGATTATAATAATCAATTTATGAGATTATATTCGAGTTATGAGAGTTCAGTTGCTGAGGTCAATTGTTGACCTGCTCCTCGACTGTTTTTGTGTCTTTTTGGAGCCATGGGACAACAGTCAAGGCCAAACCGTCTTCACGATTCCCGAGCTTGCTGCAGCCTTGGCATCTGACGATGGAATTTCCGCATGTGTAGACCCAATGCTGGCATCTAGCATCTGGCCCTCCATTGGGGTGATGGACAGCGGGGAGAAACCGCACCTTACCGATTCGATGGTGTTTAGAGGCAACAATGGCTAATCTTGACTCCGCCAGGAAGCTGCGCACATATCACATCATCTATCGTCTCAACCTGTCGTTTGCGAATATTGTGGCGCACTGCCGGCTGCTGCAGGAGGGTGGTCTTCTGAACTCGAAGACCGCTCGGCGCTACCAATCGTTTGTGCAGGAACTGCAGGCCGAAATCAATCAAAGCTTGACGGAGATCATGGAGAGCGTCGAATCCGAGGACCATTTTCGATTCGGCAAAATGAGACAAGAATGGGAAAAGGAGATCTGCGACCCTGACGACATATTCCTTCAGGCCGAGGAGCGACGTAAGGAACTAGCAAAACATCGCAAACAGAAGGGCCTCTCAAAGACAAAGAAGACGAAGAAAAGTCGCCCCAAAGAGAGGCAAGCCGTTTGAAAACCACTTCATTCTGGCACAAAACGCTTGAATCGGACTTAACGCAGATGAATCAGCAGGTTGTGAACTCTTCATAGGGTTTTGGAACAAAGCGGGCGTCCAGCCCAGAGAGCGGCGCTCTCGCTTAAGGGTTCGGAGGTCAACACACGTATAAATAAGGCTCTCTTGCGACCGTCTTTGGACTAGGCAAATTATGCTCTCAGATCTTTTTGAGCTTGGACCATCGTGCCCGAGACGCCTTGCGGGCTGATTCTTGGCGTTGTGCTGCGGACATTTTGGCCGCACGCGCTTTGCCCCCTCTCTGCCCAACTTTTCGAAACACCTCTTTCTCTCCCGCCGTAAGCTTGTTCTTCATTCGTCAATGTTATATGCGTGAGGGTACGCATTACAATTGATTATTACTGTACATTCCTGTTGACTTCCTGCCTCAGAGCAGAGAGAATCAAGTCTCAAGCGCGCCGCCTGGGTGTTAGAGCACCCAAGCGGCGCTAACCGATTGCACCCACCGAAGGAGGGGCAATGGCTAAGAGCAAAAGTACCACACCCGTCTTTTCTCAAGACAGGCCCATACGGCGCGTAGCGCTATATGCGCGCGTATCGACTCTCCATGGCCAGCAAGATCCCGAAATGCAGCTCTCAGAATTGCGCGAATATGTCATTCGCAGAGGCTTGAGCATTCACGAAGAATATGTGGACCAAGGCGTCTCTGGCTCAAAAGAATCCCGTCCGGCCCTGAACCGCTTGATGGAAGACGCACAAAAATGCAGGTTTGACGCCGTGTTGGTTTGGAAAATTGACCGGTTTGGACGCAGCCTCAAACACTTGGTCAACTCTCTTGCCGACTTGAGCGCTTACGGAATCGCGTTCATCAGTCTGCGGGACAACTTAGATTTGAGCACACCGTCAGGCCGGCTGATGTTTCAGATTATCGGTGCGATGGCGGAATTTGAGAGGGCTCTTATTCAGGAACGAGTGAAAGCAGGTCTTCGTAACGCGAGGGCCAAAGGTAAGCGAATCGGCCGCCCGCGCCACGAAGTCGATTCTTCAATGGTGCTCAAGCTTCGCGCTGAGGGCCTCTCCTGGCGCGCCGTTTCAGAGCACCTAAAACTCGGCCTCGGCACAGTATATCGAGCAGTCAGTTTACGACCTAAGGGATAGGCGGGGGCATACCAGTGATTTTGAGCTGTTCATCTTCTGGAACCACAGGTGGATCGTTAACGGTAAGGTTCGGTGTGTGCCAGTTTGTGGAAAACGCCTCGTTTTTCAAAGGGAAGTTACGTAAACTATTCACCAATGCCAGTCATCCCAAATGGTTCGGGTCTTCGGGACAATTACTCCCGCGGCAACGTCGCTGATTTTCTACGCGAAAAGATTCGGGATGGCTCCCAATTGTCGGTCGTCTCAGCCTATTTCACCATATACGCTTATGACGCTCTAAAACCTTCCTTAGATAGCATCCACCACCTCGATTTCCTGTTTGGCGAACCGACTTTCTTGAACCGGCTTGATCCGAACAAGACGGAGAGGAAATCCTTTTTCATAGACTCGGGCGGTCTTGAGCTAAGTAACAAACTTCAGCAGAAGCGAGTTGCGCGTGAATGTGCGGCATGGATTCAAGAGAAAGTGGATATCAAGACGATCAAGCATGCGAACTTGCTGCACGGGAAAATGTATCGAGTGGCGAATGCAGGAGTAGAGGAGGCCATTCTCGGCAGCTCCAATTTCACGGTGCGTGGCCTTGGCCTCGGAAATGGAGACAGCAACATCGAGCTAAACCTGATTGTCGACAGCAATCGGGATCGTTTGGAGCTCAAGCAGTGGTTCGGCGAGATATGGAACAACTCATCCCTTGTCGAGGACGTGAAACAGGACGTGCTCGAATATCTTCGGCAGCTTTATGAGGATGTGGCACCGGAATTCATTTACTTCAAAACCTTGTTTCATATTTTTGAGAAGTTTCTCGGCGATACTGGTAAGACCGATGCCGAACTGGGTCAAACGAGCCTCTTTGAGACTGAGATTTGGGAAGCCCTCTTTGGTTTTCAAAAGGACGGAGCCAAGGGCGCCATCAATAAAATACTGAAACACAACGGTTGCATTCTGGCCGATAGCGTCGGTTTAGGGAAAACATACGAAGCATTGGCGGTTATCAAGTATTTTGAATTGAAGAATGAACGCGTCTTGGTGCTCTGTCCCAAGAAACTGCGTGAAAACTGGACAATTTACACAGCAAATAGCTTGTTAAATCCCTTTATTCGGGACCGCTTCCGCTACGACGTGTTGTCGCATACTGACCTCAGTCGAGACCAGGGATATTCTGGTGACATCAATCTCGAGACGTTGAACTGGGGAAACTACGACCTAATCGTAATTGACGAGTCTCATAATTTTCGAAATAACGCACCCGGCAAGCGCGACGAAGCAGGGAATCTCATCCGTAAGAGTCGCTACCAGCGCCTCATGGAAGACGTGGTGAAGACCGGCGTACGGACAAAGGTGTTGCTGCTTTCAGCCACGCCAGTCAATAACGACCTTAAGGACTTACGAAATCAACTCTATTTCCTAACTGAAGGGAATGACCACGCGTTCACGGAAACTCTTGGAATCAACAGCCTTAAGGAGACCCTTGTCGCTGCGCAGAAGGCGTTCTTTCTGTGGGCTCGAAAACATAGCTCGGAGCGCAAGACGAGTGAGCTGCTCGAAAAACTTAGCGCGTCGTTCTTCAAGCTGCTGGACGAGCTAACAATCGCGCGATCCAGGAAACACATCCAGAAATATTACAAGGACAATGTCGCTCAGTTGGGTGGCTTCCCCGAGCGAAAGAAACCAATTTCTATTTATCCGGATATTGACCTTCGCGGAAGATTTCTATCTTACGATAAGCTCAACGACGAAATCGGCGGATACAAGCTTTCGCTGTTCAATCCGTCCAAATATGTCATTGAGGAGTTCAAACCACTTTATCAAACATCCACGCACGACCCATTCACCCAAGCCGACCGCGAGAAATTTTTAATCGGCATGATGAAGGTGAATTTCTTGAAGCGGCTCGAAAGCTCCGTGAAGTCCTTTGAAATTACGATGGACCACACAATTGCCAAGATCGAGGGTTTGGAGAACAAGATTCACAATTTCCAAACCATTCCAAACCAAAAGCCGGACCAGCAGGAATTAGAGCTCGACTTCGGCGACCCCGCTCAGGATGAAGAACTGGAAGAGGCGTTGCTCGTCGGCGGAAAGTTTAAGTACAGCCTGAAGCATTTGCGATTGAACGATTGGCTCAAAGATCTCAAGAAGGATAAAGATCAGCTTCGCATTCTGTTTAATGCTGCGAGGGACGTTTCCCCGCAGACAGACGCCAAGATGGAAGAGCTCAAGAAGCTGATTGCCGCCAAGGTTTCCAAGCCGACCAAGAACAAATTGGGCGAGGCGAACAAGAAGGTTCTTATCTTCACTGCTTTCGCCGACACTGCCACGTACCTGTACGAGTCTCTTGTCGAATGGGCCGTGAAGGACCTTGGAATTCACGCTGCGCTCGTCTCCGGCGGAGGGCACACTCGATCAACTTTTGGGAGAACACCATTCGACGATATTCTTACCAACTTCTCTCCACGCTCAAAGCGCCGCAGTAAGGTCCCGACCATGCCTCAGGTCGGGGAGATAGACTTGCTCATTGCCACGGACTGCATTTCCGAGGGGCAGAATCTTCAGGATTGTGATTTTCTTGTCAATTACGACATCCACTGGAACCCTGTGCGCGTAATCCAGCGGTTCGGACGCATCGATCGAATTGGAAGTGCCGGTGATGCCGTCCAGCTTGTTAATTTTTGGCCTACAGAAGACTTAAACAAATACATAAATCTGAAGAATCGAGTGGAAGCGCGCATGGCACTCGTGGATATCGCCGCAACCTTTGAGGACAATATTCTCCGAAACGAAGAGATTGAAGATCTAATCCATGAAGACCTGCGGTACCGTGACAAGCAGCTACTTCGTTTGAAAGATGAGGTGCTCGATATCGAGGACCTAGGTGACAGTGTCTCGTTAACGGAATTCACGCTCGATGATTTTCGACTTGAGCTCTTGAAGTACATCGAAGCCAATCGTCCAGCTCTTGAAGCTGCCCCATTCGGTCTCTATGCGGTGGTTCCTCCAAGCCAGGAATACAAGGTCATCGCGCCGGGGGTGATTTTCTGCCTTTGCCAAGCATCCTCGCTTGCAGATACGAGTGTCCGCGGCTCTGGGGAGACCATCAATCCTCTCCAGCCATACTTTTTGGTCTACGTCCTGGAAGATGGTAACGTTCGTTTTGGGTTTGCGCATCCAAAGCAGATTCTTGAGATATATCGTATTTTGTGTTCGGGGCGTTCGGAGCCATATACCTCGCTCTGCAATTTATTCGATCAGCAAACAAACCATGGCGCGGACATGCAGGTTTATGACGTTTTACTGAGCCAGGCCTTGAATTCGATTGCGACGACTTTTCGCAACCGAGCCGCTTCAGGCTTGCAATCCGGTCGTGGGTTTGTATTGCCCAATCATCAAGATCAAGTGCATGAAAAAACGGACCTAGAATTGGTAACGTGGCTGGTAATCAAGCGCCGATGACGAACGACCAAGAGCTGAAGAAATCCATTGAGACCGCGCTGAATGCTTGCGCCAATATGCCATTGGCCGAGGCGGCGATCGCCTTGTTCGATGTGCTCGGATATCGAAGTGAAAAGAGGCTGTCTCTCAAGCCCAACACTCCAGAGAACTTCTTACGTGCCTTCGCGAAGGACCGACCACTTAACCGTGACCAGGCCATTCTGGCCGAATGGCAATCAGTGGATTTTCTCTTCCAGCTCACAGACGATGAGGTGCGAGCAGTCGCCTTGGGCGATCAGTCGTCACTGTTCGAATCCAGCGATCAGTACGAGGGAGCCATTCTTGAGAGTTATTTGTTCTTTGCGCTTGAGCTCGAACCGCGGACATACACGCGCACAGAACTCTCTGGCATCACTCGTGCTGTGAATCGTCTATTCTCGATGCCGGTCTTTCTCTTGTTCCGTCATGGTGATACCGCAACGCTCGCCATAATCAGGCGCCGGCTGCATAAACGTGATGAAAGCAAGGACGTGCTCGAAAAGGTCACGCTGATTAAGGACATTGCCCTTGCCGATCCGATCCGGGCCCACATTGAAATCCTGTACGACCTTGCCCTGCCGGTCTTGTTCGACGAATACCGTTTCCACAATTTCATTGGCTTGCACAATGCGTGGGAAAAACGACTAGAGAGCTACGCTCTTAACGTGCGCTTTTACCGTGAGGTCGCTGCTTGGTACTTCTGGGCGATGAGCCACAAGGGTGTGACCCTGCCGCGCGCTATCGAGGAACTTCGCGATAAGGAGGAACGTGAAAAGCAGCGGTCTGTGTTCTTCATCCGTCTGCTAACGCGTCTCATCTTCTGCTGGTTTCTACAGGAGAAGCGACTGATACCTCGCGATCTGTTCCGTAAGCGGGTTGCGGAGGATCTTCTTAAAGATTCGTCTCCAAAGGCAGGCACGTATTATCGCGCATTCCTGCAGAACTTGTTCTTTGGCACTCTGAATCAGGAGCAGGACAAGCGGGACTGGCGGAAGGAATATGAAAAGTCGACCCGCAAGGGAAACCGGGGAGCTACCAATCTCTGGCGTTACCGAGATCTTCTTCAAGACTCGAATCAACTAGAATCTCTGCTCCGCGACCTGATCCCTTTTGTTAATGGCGGCCTCTTCGACTGCCTCGACCAGGTGTTTCAAGAGAAAGAAGGCCGACAGGACATTCGGCTTGATGACTTCTCTGAGGAGAAGGGCAACGCCCTGCGCCTTCCAAATGAACTCTTCTTCGGTGGGGAACGGGAACTGGACCTTAGCGAGGTTTATGACGACCAGCGCCGTAAACGCGAAAAAGTTAGGGGTCTCATCGATACTCTTTCCCGTTACAAATTCACCGTCGAAGAGAACACACCGCTCGAAGAAGAAATCGCTCTCGACCCCGAGCTGCTCGGTAAGGTTTTTGAGAATTTACTGGCTTCTTATAACGAGGATACTCGCACAACGGCGCGGAAAGCCCTGGGCGGGTTCTACACTCCGCGCGAAATCGTCAATTACATGGTTGATGAGGCTTTGATAGCTTATCTCCAGACGGCTATCGATAACCAGTCTGAATCTCGAGAATTGGAATCACGCCTGCGCTCGCTCTTCAGGGCTCATGCAGTAACATTCAACAATCATTTTGACCAAGATGAAACCGCTGCTTTGATAGCCGCAATCGGCCGCGTGAAGATCCTCGATCCTGCCTGCGGCTCCGGCGCGTTCCCAATGGGCACCCTTCATCGGCTCGTTGACCTATTGCAGAAGCTGGATCCCAATAACGAGAGCTGGAAACGTGACCGACTCGCCGAGGCAGAGCGCTACCGAGATATTCTTCGCCAATCGGATGCATCTCGCGTGGAAGTCAACCAATACGAAGCCCGCATTGAAGATATTCGAAAAAGTTTCGATAAACGCTACCACGCTCTCGACTTTGCTCGAAAACTTTACATCATTGAAAACAGTATCTATGGCGTCGATATTCAGCCTATCGCGACGCAGATCGCTAAGCTTCGCTTCTTTATTGCCCTCATTGTGGATCAGCAGGTGAGCCCGGCTGCCCCAAATCTTGGTGTTCGCCCGCTGCCAAACCTCGAGACAAAAATCGTCGCCGCAAATGCTCTTATTCCTCTCGAAAAAGCGGACAGACAGATGGATCTACTTGAAATGCAGGCCCGCCCACTGCGACGCCAACTGGAGCAGGTTCGGCACGATCATTTCAATGCTCGTACACCTTCTGCAAAAGCCCGTTGCCGCTTGCGGGACGCCGAGTTACGTATGCAGCTCGCCGATCTTCTCAGAAAAAATGGCCTGCCTGCTGATGAGGCTAGGACTTTAGCGACCTGGGATCCGTACGACCAGAATCATGCGGCGGAGTTCTTTGATTCGGAGTGGATGTTTGGTATTAGCGTGGGTCCGCTTGATGAAGATGCTTCTACCTTCGTAGACCGTGGCTTTGACGTGGTCATGGGAAATCCCCCGTATGGGATCCGGTTTCCCAGGGAAGAGAAACAGCGCCTTAGCGCCTTGTATCCGGCCGCTAGAAATATTCCAGACAGCTATTGTTTTTTCATTCTGCGCGCCCTCTCAATGCTTCGTCAACACGGAAGTCTCACGTTCATTGTCCCCAATACCTTTTGCGACTTGGAGAACGGAGAGACCTTCAGACGCTTCATTTTGAAGGCTTCATCAATTCTCAGCATCTGGCAGAGCGGCTGGGCATTCTCCGAAGCAGTAGTCGACACTTTGGTCTTGCATATCACGAGGGGTGATCCAAAAACAGGTCACAGATTCCGAGTTATTCGAGATGATCAGGTGACTGATAAAGATCAAGCCATTTTTTTGGGTCGCCCGTTGGCAAAAATTGACTTTCGATCCTCGGAACAATCTGATTTTCTCCTTCAACGGATATTGAACCACGGCGAACTGATTTCATCGTTCTGCACTGTTAAGGCGGGAGTTAAGATGTATGAACTTGGCAAGGGAGATCCGCCCCAAACCGCGAAGGTTGTAAAAGAACGCCTCTACTCGGTTCGAGGTGAATGCCCGCCCGGGTGGAAGCCCCTTTACCGGGGCGCGGACATCGCACCTTTCGAATTGAAAGTACCCGAAGAATCAGTGAATTATGGCAAGTGGCTTGCAGCTCCCCGTTCTCCAGAATTGTTTGAACCGCCCAAAATCCTTATGCGTAGAACCGACGATCAACTGCGGAGTGCACTGGATACGTCGAATGCAATCTGTGTCAACTCATGCCATGTCATCAAGATCGCAAGGCCGGCCCCCGATTCGGGCCCCCAATACCGTTTTGTTTTGGCCGTGTTGAACTCGCGAGTTTGCCAATGGGCATTTGAACAATCTAACCCCCAGATGGTTGGCAAGACTTTTGCCGAGATCAAAGTGGTTTATGTTGAACGGCTGCCAGTTCCCCCAGCGTCAGCTGTTCAGAGGGCATTGATAGCATTGATCGTAGACTACTTGGTCTGGTTGAAAAAGCACTTTCAGCTGTCTCCAGAATCGACAAAGCCGCGTGATCCGACAATGGTCGCTTATTGGGAGCAACTGCTAAATGGATTGATATATGAGCTATTTTTTCCGGAAGAGCTTTACGTGCACGGCCTCCATCTGTTTGATCTCATTGCTGCGGCAGCTCTGCCCGATTTAGGTGGCCTGTCTAAGCGCGAATGTGCTTCTCGCCTTCGTTTTGAGTTCGAGCGCCTCTACGCTACTGAACATCCTTTGCGGGGCGCCCTATCGATTCTCCGGTCTCTGGAAACTATCCGCATTATCGAAGGCGAGCAATGAAGCTAGCGAAGATCACGTTGAAAGACTTTCGCGGTTTCTCGAACGAGGAGACCTTCAATCTTGCAGACGGTAAGAACCTGCTTCTTTATGGTGAAAACGGAAGTGGAAAGTCTTCGCTGTACCGAGCTATTGTCGAATTCTTCAACCGGAAAACCGACGCAAAACCATTTCGAGTTTTTCGTAATGTGTTTTTGTCAGGTCCGACGAAATCTTCTATTGATGGCCATGTGACGCTGGAGACCTCAGGAGGAACACAGTATGAGTGGCGCTGCCTGGGAGACCGACCGTGGAGAGACAAGAAATTGGCAAAAGATGCACGTGAACAGTTAGCTGACGCGGCCAATCGCGCAGCGCTACTCGATTACCGTTCACTACTCCGTACCAACTTTGGGGCTTTAAATCTGAGGGGGCGTTTGTTTGAGCTGGCTGTAAACACGCTGCTCGTGAACGCTCCAGTCGCAGTACCTGGAGGCCGAGAAAGGACGATTGGGCAACTCTGGGCGGCGCTCCGGTCTACCGTGCCAGGTCACCGCGAACGGCATACGAAATCTAGACTAGCCTCGATCGCTTCGGCGGAAAAGATGTTCAATGACGCTTTGATGGGGATACTGCCAGATGTGCAAAAGAGAGCTGCTGAATTTTTGAGCTATTTTGATGATTCGTTTCTGGAATTAAAGCTCGGATTCCAGGGAGTTAATTACCACCAAGCCAGCAAGAATTTTAGCGGGGGAGAGCTGGATTTTGAAGTAAAGCTGCATGGGGTCACGGTCCCAGAATGGAACGACTTGCTGAATGAAGCCCGATTGACTGCTCTTGCTCTAGCGCTTTATCTTGCGGGTGCTACGTTAGCTAACACGACGCCACCCGTCGGGGCCGCGACTCCATTACGCTTACTTGCACTAGACGACGTTTTAATTGGATTGGATCTTGCGCATCGTCTTCCCATCTTGCGAATCATTGAAGAGAGGTTACCGGATTTTCAGGTCCTCTTGTTGACCCATGACCGAGTCTGGTTTGATTTGGCGCAGTTGTCTGTCTCCAATCCGGACAACTGGATTTGTTATGAGATGTATAGCCGCGAGGTTCGCGATGCCGATGTTGTCTTTGATGCCCCGGTCCTCAAACCTCAAACAGAAATCCTTCCGGGGCACTTCATCACGTTGGCTAAGGTCCAACTCGCCAATCCGAATCATGACTATCGCGCGGCAGCTCTATATGCCCGCGCTGCTTTGGAAGTGAAACTTAAGTCGTACTGCAGCAGTTTCAAGGTGCAGGTGCCCTATGATCTCGATGGCAGAAATCTCAATACCGACCATTTCCTGAATGCGATCGAACGGCGATTTCTATGGAGCGGAACCGGCGCATCCTCACTTTTCCAGTTAAGGCGAGTCAAACTCTTCCGGGAAGGCGTTCTCAATCCTTCTGCTCATTTCCATCCAGTCACTCTTGCCAAGGGTGAGGTCGAAGAGGCAATACGGGCGGTTGAATTGCTTGATTTCCCGAAGAAGAAGGATGAATTCGCAAAAAAAGCCTCTGAGTTGCTGGGGAAACCTGTTCTCACGCAGGTCGAATTAATCGACGCAGCCTGCTATCTTCGGACTGCCTTTGAGACCGATCTTCGGAGCCTGCTCGTGCGATACGGAGGCACCATTAACTTTCGCGACGACTGGGCTAAGATCGAACTGGCGGAGCTATGGAACTCCGCGAAGGTCAGAATGAGCGCTCTTAACAACGGTTTAGCCGTCCCTTTGATCGTGGAAATAGAAGCGCATTCCCTTTTGTTCCTCGATGAATGGAAGTATTCCTCTGTAAGAGCGATGACCAAGGCCGATCTTGACGCAGCGTGGGGAGCCCTCCGTGCGGCAATCCCCCCTGGCGCTCCGAGAACTCGCCTTGCAGCTTTCGCTTAAATTTAATTCCTAAAACTCAGGCAGCGGCGAACAGACAAGGGGTTACTCAGTTCGGTGGCGCCTGGCGACCCCAGATATCATCCAGCGTCTTTGCAGTCTCGATTCGCTGTCGGCTTGTGTAACGCAAGTTTTGCAATTGGCTGACCTTGCCATTATTGACTAGAGAAATTGGTCCTACTTTGTGAGCTGGCTCGGCAAATGTAATCACGAGCTTGCCGGAGTCTTTCCACGTGTCAATGGAAGCTACGGGTGCGATATGAGTAATCGCCGAAATAGGCGCAACCTGGTAGGCGGCGATGAATTTTATCTGCGGCCGCATGGACGCGTGCATTCGGATCGCATACCAGCGATGCTCACCAAGAAAGACCTTGTTAAAGCCATCTTCCTGGGCCGGAACCACGACAGTATCGAGCGCGCCAAGGTCACCCAGCTGGACCGCCGCGACATCTTCCTCGACATCGGCAAGGAAAGGCTCAAACTGGTAGATGCGGTTGCCAGAAGCATCTTCAAACCGACCGATTTCCAGAACTTCCACTCCGAACGAAAACCGCTTGGTAAGCACATCCTGCAGCTCATCGGTGGCCGCATCAATAATGACAAGTGCTGTGAATGGGGCTTCAAATACCAGGTGCTCCAGCAGGTGATCAACGCTGTTGTAAGCGTGCGCCGTGGCGTATTGTTGGCAAATTCCCAACTCGGCCGGCGTTTCATGAAGCGACGCCGAGAGAATGTTCTTGATCCGGATGCGCTCACTCTCAGCCGAAAGAGAAAACTGGAGAATCTGTACGGCAATATGCCGTAGATAGTCATGCTCGCGTAGCTCGACTTCAACAACGTAAAGGCGTGGCTCAGAGGTGTTGAGGTCGATAAGATAACCATCCGGAATACTTCGGACGCCGCCTTTTATGCCGATTTTCTTCTTAACATCGAGGAATATCCGGCGCGGACCAAATAGTCGAGCCCTCAGTTCAAGAATGGTTTTTTCGAGATCGGCTTCGCTTGCGTAGCTTACGGAATGGAAGGCTTTATCTTGCGTCCAGAGCATGCGCGTGTATTGTGCCTATGACTGCATTGATTGGCAAGAGGTTTTGCTCTGGTGCACTGCTTCGCAAACGTCGACTTGGTCGGCGAAGTACTTGGTTATGAAAAACGGCCGAAAAGGCTAAGATACCATGGAAAAACAGAGGAAGCGTGGCATTTTCGATAGCACAATACGCAGCCCTGCGCCCGACGCTCTGGCATCTGACGCACAGTAATAATCTTGATTCAATCAGGGAGTCACGTGCCCTGATGCCCGCGGAACTTTTGGTACATGCGGTTCAGGCCAGCCCGCGTCGCGATCGTCAGATCACTCCTGGGAGGCCCGTGCTCAGGGACCAGAAACTTCTCCATGAGAAATGCATCGCCTTCGAAAAGGGATTCGCTATGGATGGTCTTCTCAAAGAGTTGGCGAGACGAATGTTCTTTTGGTCAGGCTGGGCGGATCGACCGATCAAACCCGGCCGAGACGCAATAAATACTTACGCTGCGTCCGACGTTATTATTCGCATTCCATTTCTTGATGTGGCGGAAGCTAATAGACCTTATTTCTCGCGATGCAACTCCGGCGCCACACGCATGCAGCATGGCAAGCCGGTTCCCCGAGGTCCAGGCACGTTCCTTCAGGCTATACAATGTGACTTCCCGCCATTGAAGGTTGTAGAGGTAACTTTCATCCATTCGGTGGTGCTGCCTCAAACCGCTGAGGTGGCGAGAAGTCTGGCCGGGCCATGGGAGACTTTATAGTCGCCATTGAGAACAGATCCGGACTGCGCACGTTTCAGGGACCGTGCGGCCTGCGAAGTTGGTAAGCATCGCTAAATCGCTTGGGGCTGGCTCTAATCGTTCAGATGAACCCAAGAAATGGAAGCCAGGTTGGGCACCTCGGTTACAGCGGAGCGACGTAAGAGGTCGCGAAAGGAAAGCCGCAATTATGACTAGTGCTAATCCAGCGCAGAGACGGTTTTGGGTGGTGTCCCCGAACGTCCGCGACGACTATCACACTGTAGGTCTATGGAGACAAGCGAGTGTGCGGCACCGGACTGTGTTTATGGGCTATCAACCTGGGGACAAGGGTCACAAGCAAAGTGGCTATAAATTCGCCCATGTAATACGTCCAAATGACATCGTACTTATTGCCCGGCGCCATCATCACCAGCCTCAAGTCGTCGGATACGGTGTTGTCGTCGGTCCGTACAAGAAGACCCTGCCTGGGCTGACGCCCCCGGAGTCGTTCGGATCTCTCCGCGAGCTTTCGCCTTTCAAACCGTTAAGCGGTCCACCAAAGAATGTGAACATGGCCCATGCTCTTGGCCAGATCGCCGCTCTTCATGAATTGCATCCACGTACGCGACAAGCTCATAGAAAGATTTGCGACTGGATGGAACGACAACTCAAAGCAGGAGAAAAGGTTGATAGTGACGGTGGGGGGAAGGGGCGCCGCAAACATCACGGGGTGAAGGTCAAACTGGCGAATTTGCCTCATTATCACGAGCTCGAATTTCAAGTTCGAACAAAAAAGGCTGTCTTAATCGGTAAACAAAGGGAAGCGAGCCTTTTGGCCGAATATCGTGATTGGTTGCTGAAGCAAGACCGCAAACTCCAGATCGTGAAATATAAAAGGCTTCAATGCGATGCATACGAAGAAGAACGGAGAAACTTGATCGAGGCAAAATGCTCCTCGGCACGTGAATATATCCGAATGGCCGCCGGACAGCTGCTTGAATACGCTTACCTCGGGCGAAAGTTGCATGGCAGTCCAAACAAAGCCATTCTACTCCCAGACAGACCAGATCCAGGATCAATAGAGTGGCTAGCCGACCTTAAGATAAGCGTGGTCTGGAAAGAGAAGAAAGTGTTCCTGGACAATGCAAACGGGCAATTTTCGTAGCCGTTTAAGGGTATTCCGAGCACTCGGTCCGGTATTCGAGGGATAGTCGCGCGTGTTGAGACGAATGAAAGGAACCTGTGGCCCGAGAACAATTCCCGGTGCTTTCGACAATCTTTCAAGCCTCTCATCAGTTGTTCCAAAACCCCGTCAGCAGCACTGCCTGTAAAACATTGGTTTTAAACAATCGAGCGAGTCTATTTCCTGCGTTTCTAAACCACATGGTTTTCGTACAGCAGGCTGGATTTCATGCCGGTTTTCTCAATCTCCTCCAGCTTTTCAGCCGTGTGGATCTTGGATCCTGACGCTCAGACTGCATTGGGGCCGCTTCGGAAGGCCCCGGGTCGGACGCGGTCTCGTGATGCGACGAGTGGTCGTTACTTCCGAACAGCCGTCGTCCGATCGCGATTACGGGACGCATGGTCCAGCGGAACAGCACTTCCCAGAAGCAGACTTCTGCAGCGTTTGCGGCTCCCCCCGCTTTTTAGGAGTTGCCTCCATATGAGGCGGTCCAGTCCAGTCAGCCTCCGAGTCGATTACTGTCGTGACATATGTAGATGTTTATATATTTGACTATCTAATAACACCCGTGATTTAATGCGCCTATGGCGGAACTCGGGCGATTCAAAAGCGAATTTTTTAAAGCGCTTGCACATCCACTTCGAATTGCCGTCTTGGACGGTCTTCGCCAGGGAGAACTCGGAGTAAATGAGCTATGTAATTTCCTGAAGGTGGAGCAGAGCACGCTGTCTCAGCAACTTTCCGTCTTGCGGACCCGGAATATTGTGGTTGGCCGCAAGGAAGGATCGAATGTTTATTACTCCGTTCGTGATCCCGCTGTTTTTAAGCTCCTCGATGTCGCCAAGGAGATATTTAACAATCATTTGATTGATGTGAGAGACCTGCTTTCGCAAATCGAGAGTCCAATGGCGGGGGGCCGCTGAAGGTGTCTTGTTTAGGCCGCCACAATCGTAAGATTTGCATATCGGGGATTGGCCCTGGCCTGCAGGGTTCACCGGCTTTGGTCGACGCCTTCCATGCGCTGGTCCAGAATCAGTATTCGGAACCACTGATTTATCCAAACGCGTTCGCTGCTCACCATCACCTCTCCCTTCATGTCCAAGCAGCCCCGCCTGGGGATATGAGGAGGTTCTCGCAAGCAGCCGAGTGGCTGCTAAACGCGAACCGGCTACTCGCCTTTCAGGAAGTGTCCGCTTGAGCGAGCTTTTACTTGTTCTTTTCCTCTGGAGTTTGCCGCTGGCAGCGCTGGTGGCTTCCGTGGCAGGCGGACACCGCCTGGTGCGAAGACTCACTCCCGTGCTTCTACTCGGCGCGTTGCTGCTGGGCTTGGCGATCGCAGGCAACTGCTTCTTCAACGGCAAGATCGTCCATGTTGACTGGTCCGGCAGTCTTCCATTCGCACTAGGGCTCGCACTGGACAGATTGAGTGGTTTTTTTCTCCTTCTGATTTGCGGCGTCTCGGTCCCGGTTGTGCTGTTTTCTATCAGCTACGCCGGACACTACTGCAGTGCCAAGTGGAGATGGTATTGGGGCCTTTTGCCCATCTTTCTTCTGTCTATGGTCTTAGTTGTTGTGGCGTCCACTGTTTTTCTGTTCATGCTGGGATGGGAATTGATGACCCTGCTGTCGGCCAGCCTCATCCTGATAGAAGGTGATGACGAGGACCGGAGGCGGAGCCTATTCATATATCTCGCCATGATGCATGTCGGCGCGGCGGCGGTCCTTGCTTCGTTCCTGTTGTTCGTGCCGCATGCCCCAACCCTGACCTTTGATGCAATGGGCGCCACGGGCGTGGGCCTTCCAGCCCATTTGAGGATTGTCATTTTCCTTCTTTCGTTTGTCGGCTTCGGAGTGAAGGCTGGCGTTGTCCCGCTGCATTTCTGGCTACCCAAGGCACACGCAATTGCTCCAACTCCGGTGTCAGCACTGATGTCAGCCGTGATGCTCAAGACAGCCATTTACGGTTTTGTGCGTCTCACGTTCGGTATCCTGGCTGCTCCGCAGACCTGGTGGGGGTACCTGGTTCTTGGCGTCGGCATTGCCACAGCCGTCTTGGGAATTCTGTACGCTCTGGGTGAGCATACGCTGAAGCGCTTGCTGGCCTATAGCAGCGTCGAGAACATTGGGCTCATTTATGTTGGCTTAGGGCTGGCTTTGATATTCCAGGGGCACGGCCTGCCGGTCCTGGCGGCCCTGGCCCTGATCGCGGCGCTTTTTCATGCGCTCAATCACGGGCTTTTCAAGAGTTTGCTTTTCCTGGGAGCAGGAGCGGTTCAGCAGAGCACGAACACCCTAAACCTGGAAGAACTCGGGGGGCTATTGCCCCGTCTTCCAGGCATTGGAATAAGTTTCCTGATCGGATGCGCTGCCGCGGCCGGTTTACCCCTGCTCAACGGCTTTGTGAGCGAGTGGCTGATCTTCAAGTCCCTGCTCAAAGGGACTGTCTTGGAGCCGATTCCGGTCTTGCCGCTGCTGATCGGAGCGGTTGCCCTTGCGGGCACCTTGGCTTGCGCCTGCTACGTCAAAGTCTACGGAATAACGTTCTTGGGCAGACCCCGGAGCGATGCAGCGACATACGCAAAGGACGCTGCGGAAAACATGGATTTGTCCCTCTTTATCATTGCCCTCGCTTGCATTCTCCTCGGCTTGCATCCGGGAGCTGCGCTGCATCCACTCTCTGCATTGGCGGGAACTCTGATTCCGAACGCGACGACTCCTCCCGAAATTGCAGACATATCGAGCGCGATGCCCCTCGTGGCCGCAGGTGTCTTGCTGGCTTTGATTCTGGCCCTGCGGCTGAGAACACGTACCAGCCGCCGTGTTGATACATGGGCCTGCGGTCGGCCAGGGCTGACGGCACGCATGCAATATACCGCCACATCTTTCTCAAAGCCGCTGCGTTCCGTGTTCAAGGCTGTTTACAAACCGGAGCGAGCGCTAGATATCGAGCCGGCCGACCAGCCTTATTTTCCCGTGAATATCACTTATCGGTCCATTCGTACAACTTCTTTTGAAAAGACGCTTTATCGCCCAAGTGTGGATCTGGTGGTAGCCGCAGCTCGGCAGTTACGACGATTGCACACCGGCAACATTCAAGTTTACTTGCTTTACATTTTCCTAATGATTCTTGCTCTGCTACTGGTGCTGAGGTTCGCATGAGGAACGTGCTCATCAATTCGGCCCAGCTGTTGATCCTTGTTCTCGCAGCGCCTCTGCTGCGCGGTGTGATTAGCAAGCTGAAGGCATGGATTCAGAAGCGCCAGGGGGCAAGCGTATGGCGCCCCTATGCAGATCTCTGGAAGCTTCTCCACAAAGAAGAACTAATACCAAATACTTCTACGGTGGTTTTTCGATTCGCTCCTGTGATCGGGTTCGCGGTTACCGTGGCCGCTGCCGCCTTTCTTCCGGTTTTGCACCCGGCAGCTTTACTCTCGCTCGACGGGGACATTTTTTTATTTGTCTACCTGCTCGCGATCAGCAGGTTTGTCATGTCCCTGGGGGCCCTTGACGGGGGGAGCGCGTTTGGTGGCATGGGATCGAGCCGCGAAGCGCTAGTTGCGGCGTTGGCGGAGTCGCCCCTGTTCCTTGCCTTGACTGCGCTTGCGGTCTTGGCTAAGACCGGAAGCCTGAGCCAGATTGCCGGATGGACTATGGGTCAGAACTTCTTTGATGTCTCCACGGTTCATATTCTTGCTTTTGTTGCCCTGGCAATAGTTGCGGTTGCGGAAACGGGCCGAATCCCAGTCGATAATCCCACGACGCATCTGGAACTGACCATGATTCACGAAGCGATGGTATTGGAGTATTCCGGGCCAAGTTTGGCGCTGATCGAGTGGTCCCAGGCCATCAAGCTCCATTTGCTGGCGGCGCTGATGATCAGTGCTTTTGCTCCGTGGGGAATGTCGCTGGCTTCTACGCCGATTGGTCTTGCCGCAGCTCTTGGCGCCTACGCAGGTAAGCTGGCATGTCTTGTGATGGCGCTTGCGCTTGTCGAAAGCAGCGTCGCGAAGCTGCGCATGTACGTAGTGCCCGACTTCCTGCGCGTCGCGTGGGCTTTGGCGATATTGGCCGTCATCTTCACGGCCATTACAAAGAGGTGACTGATGGGAATCCTTGAACTGGCTGCGGCGAAAGTGCTGAGTTCGGCTGCGGTTCTGCTGTTCTCCACCGTTCTACTCATGGCCACTGCCAAAAGGATCTCTACGTGTGTGTACCTTTTTGCCTGCCAGTCGGCCATCCTGACGGCGGAAGTGGTTGCCGCGGGTCACGTTCAGCGCCTCCCCGAAGCCTATGTCATCGCCGGCGTGGTGCTTCTAGCCAAGGTCATAGGCATTCCCTACGTGCTTCTTTGGTTGATGAAGAGGCTTCGCACGTCGCACGACGTTGGCGCTTCCCTCAGTCCAGGATACTCAGTATTTGTGATGTCGGGCTTGATTGTCGTTTCTTTCGCCGCCGTGCGCTTGTATCTGCAGGATCTTCACGCCACTGAGGTGATGCTGGCCGCCGCTGTTTCGCTCATCCTCAGCGGCGCGTACCTCATGGTGGCTCGATCCAAGGCGTTAATGCTCATGATTGGGTTGTTGGTTCTCGAGAACGGGATTTTCCTGGCGGCCCTGGTGACCACTTTCGGTATGCCATTGATCATCGAAATCGGAATCGTCTTTGATTTGCTGATCGGGTTCTTTCTGATGGGGATCTTTGTATTTCGGATCCGCGACACATTTGATCACCTGGACGTTTCAAAGTTGCGGGGGTTGAAAGGTTAAATTCATGTTGCTGGCCTTAGTCCTGTTCATACCACTCGTCGCAGCGGTGTTTGTACTGATGTTCAAGGTGCGGCGAGCGGCTACGACATTTGCCTTGGCAGCGGGCATTCTGGAAACTGCGGGCCTGGCGCTCACAGCCTGGCGGGTTTCGCGAGCAGGGAGCCTTGAATTGGGAAAGTATCTCCGGGCAGATAGTCTGACCGTATTCTTCCTGGTAAATCTTGGCGCTATCTTTTTCCTGGTGCTGCTTTATTCAACCAGCTACATTCGTCACATTCCCGCTGGCCGATTTTCTTCACCTCGCTGGTTCTATTCGCTGTTGTTCCTGTTCCTGTTCAGCATCATGGCCGTCTATCTCGCAAACAATCTTGGCTTCCTTTGGATCGCGATGGAAGCAACCACGCTGGCCTCGGCCCTTCTGGTGGGGTTCTATAACACTGAGGGAGCGGTCGAGGCGGGTTGGAAGTACCTGATCGTTTGCACCGTTGGCTTGGCATTCGCCTTATTTGGAACCATCGTTTTTTATGTCGCGGCCGTACATGCCGGGGTGAAACCCGAGTTGGCGCTGCAATGGCCGCTGCTGGCGCACTCCGGACAGGTGCTGGTGGGTTCCCGCACGCTTCTCCGGCTCGGGTTTATCTTTCTCGTCGTCGGCTACGGAACCAAGATAGGGCTTGTGCCCATGCACAGCTGGCTGCCGGACGCACACGCCGAAGCCCCCTCGCCGGTCAGCAGCATGCTCTCCGCTGGGCTCTTGAATTGTGCGGTTTACGCTCTCATTCGCTATGATGCGATCATTTCGCATGCTATCGGCTCCAGCTTCAGTCATGGCCTTTTCATCTTCTTCGGCGCTGCATCGGTGCTGGTAGCTGGCCTTCTGATGATTCTCCAGCAGGATTTGAAGCGTCTTCTCGCCTACAGCAGCGTGGAACATATGGGCATTATTGCCACGGGCCTCGGGCTGGGTGGCTTCTTTGGGCTATATGGGGCCCTGCTTCACACATTCACTCATTCGATGGCCAAGGCGCTTATGTTCTTCGGTGCCGGCAACGTGCGAGAGAAGTTAGGCACGTCGAAAATCCCCGAGCTTAAAGGACTGGCCCGCACTCTTCCCTGGACCAGCGTGGCGCTGATCGCGGGATTGATCGCGATCGTTGGTCTGCCTCCTTCTGGCGTTTTTATCAGCGAATTCGCAATCTTGCGTGAAGCGTTTGGTCAAGGGCATTGGCTCGCAGCCCTGGTTCTCCTGTTTATGCTGTCCGTTGTATTCGCGGCCATGACATTTCATTTCTTGAAGATGCTGCCCGGTACGCGTGAAGGCGCGGTCCCTGGCATAGCTGCCCGCGATCGAACCGGCGCGGAGTTCTTTGTTATGGGGACTTGCGTCGTCGTGCTGTTGATCTTTGGAGTCGCCATTCCCGGACCGTTCAATCGCCTGCTAAGAGCGGCTATGGCGGTGCTTCAATGAACCCTAAAGCAAAGGGAGATCAATTGAGTTTGGAGATTACATTGGATGAACCCCAGGAGTTGGTCGGCGCTGGCAAACCGCTCGCAGGCCGGTTGGTGTCCATCATTGGCGATCTATCGGAAGGCCGAGTGACTTTGCACTATCTGCTCGATTTACCTGAAGTCGGCTACCAGGAATTTCAACATGTTGTGACCGGTCCGGTCCGGTCTCTGACTCCGACGACCGCAGCGGCTTCCTGGCATGAGCGGGAAGTACATGACCAGTACAACGTTGAATTTACGGGCCACCCCGCTCTACGGCCGTTACTGCGCCATAGCCGCACCCAGGGCCGGAGATCACCAGAAGATGACTCCCAATTCCTTAGGGTGCAAGGCGAGGGTGTCTGTGAGGTGCCCGTCGGTCCGGTGCACGCTGGAGTCATCGAACCGGGTCATTTTCGCTTTAGCGTCGTTGGCGACACAGTTTTGCACCTTCAGCTCCAGCTTTTTTACACGCACAAGGGGACAGAAAAACTCTTTGCAGGCACAGTCGCCACAGACGCTGTTCCGATCGCTGAATCGGTTTCTGGTGATAATTGCTTTGCCCATGCGGTCGCTTATTGCCAGGCGGTCGAGGACGTGTATCAAGCGGCGGTTCCCGCCAAAGCCAACGCCATTCGACTGGTGGGACTTGAAACCGAAAGAATACTGGCGCACATTGGTGACTTCGGGGCGCTTTGTGGCGACGTAGGTCTCTCAGTGCCCGCGGCCTATTGTGCGCGAATCAAAGAAGATCTCCTTCAGGCCTCAACGAGAAGCACGGGCACGAGATACTGGCGCGGCGTGGCGGCACCCGGCGGCGTGCGCCAGGAAATGACGAGTGTCAGCGCCAAGGACCTCAAGGAATCGATCCGGGCAGCTGCCCAAGACTTTTTCGACATTGCAGAGTGTGCCTTGAACACTCCCTCCGTCGAGGACCGTTTTGAAGGCGCCGGTATTCTGGATCGTGGTGTAGCGACGGACCTGGCGGTGGTCGGGCCGGTTGCTCGAGCGTGCGGAATACCGCTCGACGTCAGGAAGGACCACCCTTACGGCGCCTACAAGGACCTTAATTTTGACGTTACCACTTCGCACTCCGGGGATGTGATGGCACGAGGTCGAATTCGGGTTGAGGAAGTCCGTACCTCCGTCCAGCTGGTTCTCGGTTCTCTCGAGGCTTTGCCTGAAGGCCCCGTTCGCCTTCCCCTGCTTGGGGCGCCCAGCGCTAAAGCCTTTGCCGCGGTTGAGTCTCCCCGCGGCGAGTTGGCGTATTGGCTGCAGCTCAAAGAGGGAACGATTGCGCGCTGCCATGTCCGATCACCGTCGTTTCAGAACTGGCCGGCTCTGCCGTTTGCGGTGGCTGGAACCATCATTGCCGACTTTCCTTTGATCAATAAGAGCTTCAATCTTTCTTATTCCGGATGTGACCGATGATAGGCGATATAGTTTTCCGCAGTTTGAGGAGCCGTTCGCAACTGATCTCAGTTGAGGAGTTGCTCAATGGCTGTGCCGGAAGCCGGATGCCAGAGGTGGTACCGGAGCTCCTGACCGCGCAAGTTGTAGCCAGGGCCGCGGAAATCTGTCCCACAGGGGCCATCACTGCCGAGACTCGAGATCGCGAAGGCCTTGCTTTGCGGTTAGATTACGGAGAGTGTATCGGGTGCGGAAGGTGTGCTGACGTGGGCGACGGGGCGTTCCGCCCGGCCAAGCAGTTCTCACAATCCGGAGTGCCGCGAGAAGAACTGGTTCGGACCTGGCGAGTAGCTTCTGACATGCAGGAACGTCAGCCTATGCCCTCCGGCTCTCCCCGGGACCAGTTCTACACTTTGCTGGGAAGAGCCTTGAATATCCGACAACTCGATCCCGGGTCCTGCAACGGATGCGAAGCAGAGATAACCGCTCTTACGAACCCATACTACGATCTGGAACGCTTCGGCATTCATTTTGTGCCGTCCCCGAAGCACGCTGACATGCTGCTGGTCACTGGACCAATCACGCGCAACATGGCTACCGCGGTAATGAAGACTTACGAAGCGGTCCCGTCGCCGAAGCTGGTTGTGGCAGTGGGAGCCTGTGGCTGCAGTGGTGGGATCTTCATGGGCCCCAACACACGACCCGGATTGGACGGCGGAACGTCGCGTGAAATCCTTGGCCCGGTGGACACGCTGCTTCCCGTGGATGGTTACATTCCCGGTTGTCCGCCCACGCCGGCGATGTTGGTGTCTGGAATCCTCCAGGTCTTGCGCCGCTGCAGACAGCAAAAACCAAAGCAGTGATCAGCGCGGCGGCGTTCCTGCTCGCCGTGAGCTGGGTCGTTCCGGCTGAAGAGACTGCATCCCGCCCTGAATTGGCCTATGTTGCACCGGGTCAATTCCTCCGGAGTATCTATTCTCGATCAGACGCGATTAGATTCTTGCCTTTTGAAATGATTCCGAACAATCTGTCGTTAAATAACCGTTTCTGACAAATCATTTCCGAGCGTATCGTCGGCAATCCGGAAGTTATCCGGAAACGGGCTTCTGGGAAGCGTAAGGGCTGTTCCGGCGTTTCGTTGGCCATTCGGAAGGTACTCTGGTAAGCGACTTCTGAGACTCGATGAACCTGACCTTGCTAACGCCGGAACAAGAGTTCGGCGTACCAAAATCATCAGGTTTAGAAACGCCCAACGAGCGGCCCAAGAATCGTGATGAATCAGCAACTTAGCCAGTGGGCGAGGAGCACCCTTTTTGGAACGCTGCGCTTCTTGTTGCATTCGACTGATCAAGAATTGCTTCATTCAGGAAGGTCAGTATTTATGCGGTTTAGATCGATAAATCGTCTCTATACGCCCTTCATCAGCTCTGAAATTGTGATCTTGAATCCGAGCGCCAATGTTTCCAGCATCGACATACTCGGACAAACCTTGGCATTTTCCCATTCCGAGATGTTTCCTCGATCAATCCCGAACTGGTGTGCCATCTCGCCTTGGCTTAGTCCGGCCTTTTCCCTCAAATAACGGAGCCTCCGGCCAAACCGAACGGCGATGTTTTCCCTTGACACCCTTTGATTCTCGCTTGTAGGATTCCTCCGACCTATCGGTTACATCCGACAGGTTCACTGGAGTGTAAACCTCGACAAAACTGGGGGAATTTCTTGTTGGACAGGGGAACGCCTTGATTAGGTTGCTCAGAACCGTTACCTGGAGAGATGTACTCTGGTTTCTGCTGGGGTGGGTTCTGATGCTTCTGATACCTCCAGAAGATGAGGCTCCGACATCACGGCCAGAGCGTTGCCAAACCAAAAGCACCAGCGAGGAGGCGCGATGGCTGCCCTTGATGCTGCCAAAAGACCGAGATTTATCACACCCTTTACCTGCTCAATTCCTCGTTTGCTGCAATCGTTGGACACTGCGATGCGTTGCAACAAGCCGGGGTGCTCACGTCAAAATACACTCACCTGTACCAAGGATTTACCCAAGAGATACAAGCAGAGATTAACCTGGAGGTGCTTGAATGCATGGACAGCATCGAATCAGAGGATTGGAACCGATTCGGCAAAATACGCGGCAAGTGGGAAAAATATCTTCGCTTCGAATCCAACTCCGAACCGAAACCCCCGCGCAAGAAAACAAAAAGAAATTCTGCAAAATAGGAAGGCACTCTCCATATCACGTTAGGGGCATCTTCTCGGTGCCCTTTTTCCTTTTGCAAAGGCTGCGTCTGTCGCGTTGAGAATGATGGGCCAGAATGTGCGAAGAATTTCCCACACCTGAAATCTCGGTGCAGAAATCTTTTTTCATCGTAGATTAACTTCTCGCAACCTATGAACCGAGAATGTTGAAGGAGACAATCAATGGAATTACGCAGGCTGTGCGTGCCGGTACTGATGTTCGTCTCGTCGTGCCTTTGTTGCCAAATAACCTTGGCTCAACCAGCGGCTGATTTGGGCCGTTCCACCGGCGCACCCACCTCGGTATACCACGGCACTGACCTCGAACAGATAGACACCTCCAACGGCAATTTACATATCAATTTACCCTTATTGCAATTGCCGGGCCGTGGCCTGGATATGGACATCGTATTGTCCTACAACTCCAAGGTTTTCCAGTCCGTCTATATCCCGTCCCCGGACGGCGGCGCTCCGCCGCCGCAGATCATCAAGGGCTATGACCAAAACATCGCCGCCATGGGTTCCTTATCTGGCGGCAGAGGCATTGGCTCCCCTGCCTGGAGCGTGGGCGTACCTCGTATGGGGTTTGTTTTTACCGGAGAGGCTGATGAATGTGTGGCGACAGACACGAATGGAAACTGTTTAATCGACATTTTTCATGCGACGTTTCTCGCTAATGACGGAACCCGAGTCTCATTGGTGAATCAACCTCCAAGCGGTGGAGGGCCAGGCACAGGAATGTGGAGCTTCGACGGGAGTTTTGCTCTTTATACAAGCAGAGGCCTGACATACAAGGATGGAGTGGTCGCGAGCTACTCGCAAAGCGGCAGCACCATCACAGGAGAATCGCTGACCGATGCCAACGGCAACGTTATCAGTTGCGCATTCTCTGGGGGCAACCCATTCTTTGCCAATCCAACCGGCTGTACGGATACGCTTGGCCGGCACATAACTTACGGACCCGACCCCGTAACCGGCCTTCCAGGAAGCATGACATACACGGATTCTTCAGGCGTTTCAAGGACTATTACTTTCCAATATGCACCGTTCACTTTGAATTACCTTTTTACGGACGGAACATTTTGCAACGACAGAGGCGTGCTTTCTCCTCCCAGCACATATCTTCTAACGTCTGTAACGCTAGCCAATAATCTCAGCTACAGTTTTCAGTATCTTGCGAATGCAGATGGAAGTACCACTGGGGAGATCACCAAGATCACTCTGCCGACAGGTGGATATATCCGATATGAGTATGGCTTCGGTCCAGCTAGCACTGATCCGCACCTGAATATTTGTACATTTCAGGGCAATGCACAAAACCGTATGGTGGTGAATCGATTCGTGAGCCCCGATGGGACCGCCGCAGCAGAACAGAAGTGGTCTTACGCGCTGACCCTTCTTGGGGATAACAGCCGAGTTATGACGGTAACCGATCCTCAACTTAATTCTCAGATTTATTCGCGGGCATATGGCTCTCCATTGCCGTATCAGACGGATTACAAAGACGCGGGCGGGAAATTGTTGAAATCTGTGCGTGGTGAAGTGGAATCTGCGCCTGGGACATCGCAGTATCTTTATACAAGCGCCGCCTTTACAAATGCCCGCTATAAATCACTCACGACGATCCTGTCGGACACAAACCAACAATCAAAGGCAACATTCACATATGGAACATTCAACAACGTCATCGAGAGAGATGAGACGGATTGGGGCACAGGTGCACCTGGCCCCATCGTACGCAAAAGCTCTTTTACATACTGGAATGATTCGAACGCGGCATACGCAGGCGATACCGTGCACATTCTTGATCGTGTGAAGGACCAAACAGTCTGCGACGCAGGTAGCACTTTCTGCTCTCAGTCCACGACCAGCTATGACACAACTCCCCTCACTTCCACCGCAAGCACTCCAATCGCGCAGCACGACTACACGAATTTTTCAAGTGCAAATACGCTTCGCGGCAATCCAACGCAGGTGTCCCGTTATCTGAATACAACGGGAGGCAACCTCGTCACCACGAATTTGTATAATGATGTTGGCAATCTTTTACAGGTCACCGATCCAAAACTGAATGTCACCTCGTTCAGCTACACGGACAATTATGCCAACGGAGCCCCGGCACAGCCAACGTCAGCCTTTTTCACACAGATTACGCGACCTGTTACAGGCGGTGTAAACCACATTCAACGCTCACAGTATTATTTCAACACCGGCTTGACGGCAGCCACTTGCGGAGAGAACTTCCCATCCGGCACTGCCTGCGCTTTTGGTCTTACCGGAACCAGGCCCGATTACCAGAGCATGACATACGACCGGATGGGACGGCCTCTGGTAGTAGGGCAGGGCGACGGTGGGCGGACGACATTTACTTACAACGAACTGTCACTTCCCATCAACATCGGCGTGCGCACAAAGATCGACAGCGACAGCACGCATGATCGGACGGAAACCGCTGTCTATGACGGACTTGGCCGCCTGTCCCAGACGCAGCTTACATCTGATCCTTCAGGCACCACTTACCAACTTACGACGTACGACTCATTGGGGCGTAAGAGCCAAGCTTTCAATCCAACCCGGTGCAATCCACCCGGCACGAACTGCGGCGAGGCCACCTGGGGGTACACGACATTCGGTTATGACGGTCTTGGAAGAGTCATAACTGTAACATCTCAGGACGCCGGCGTTTCCACATCCTCATTCAATGGCAATTCAACGACAGTGACTGACCAAGCGGGAAAGCAGCGCCGCAGTATTAGTGACGGACTTGGACGGCTGATCGAAGTTGATGAGCCGGGCATTGCTCCTCAGCAGAACAACCATGTTCTCATGCAGACGGACAGCAATCTTGTTCTCTACACTCCCGATAATACTGCGCTGTGGTCTACTGGAACCGCCGGAAGTGGCGCGGACGGATATGAGGTTCAGGACAACGGTGACGTGGTTATGTATGTCGAGAAATGGCAGGCGGGAACTTACGTTGCACCGAGCCCGGGGCCGTTTCCATCACAGAGTTGCAAAATCGGGTGGGCTTTGAATGCCCCACAGACCCTATCTCCCGGTCAATGTCTTGTCTCACAACTCGGGCAGTACAGGCTGGGAATGGAGACTGATGGGAATTTGGTACTTTACAACCTCGTAAACGGTGTTTACACGGTTACCTGGAACAGCGCCACTTACAACCATCCTGGCGCGTATGCAGTCATGCAGACGGATGGGAATTTTGTGGTCTATTCCTCGGGCGGGACGGTGCTTTGGGCCAGCGGAACATCCGGTACACTCTCGCAACGGCTAGAGCTGTGGGATGATGGTCGTTTCATCATCTTCCGTTCCTCCTGGAATACCGGAACGGCACAAGGCTGGTGGGCCGGGAGCATGAGCCATCCTGGCTGTGACCTGGGTATTGGTACAGGCCGGGGTGGATGGATGGGGACGGGGCAATGTTTTGTATCACCGAACGGCCGTTACGAGCTGCTCCTGCAATCAAATGGCAATCTTGTGCTGTATGACCGCTTACCGAATCCGGCAACTGCCCTGTGGTCTACTGGGACCGCAGTAACTCCGATGTCACCCGGCGTTGCTATACGCACGCTTTATAGTTATGACGGCTTGAGCAATCTCACTTGTGTCGAGCAGCATGGCAATGACGCAACCGGGACCGGTTGCAGTGCCCCTGCAAGCTCCGATGCCAGCAGTACGTGGCGCGTGCGGCGCTTCGCGTATGACACGCTTTCACGGCTTACAAGCTCCTCCAATCCAGAATCCAACACGGCGACGACTGGGACACCGCCACACCTAGTACGAGTAAATACCACCTACGCTTACGATCCAAATGGCAGCTTGCTCCAAAAAATCTCTCCGCTGGTTAACCAGCAAGGCATATCCACGCAGACAATCAGCTACTGCTACGATGCCTTGAATCGGATAACTGGAAAAGCCTATTCCGCACAAACCTGCTCGAATGGACTACTACCGACGGGCACAGCAGTGGCCAGCTATTCATATGACCAGATATCTTTCAACGGACTAACAATCGAGAATGGGATTGGAAGACGCACTGGAATGACAGACCAAGCGGGGTCTGAAGCGTGGAGTTATGATCCGATGGGCAGGTCCACTTTCGACAAACGTACAATCGGGAGCGTCACCAAGATCACAAGCTATCTTTATAATTTGGTGGGCAGCCCGACGAGCATCACCTATCCCAGCGGAAGCACAATCACCTACACCTATAACAGCGCTGCCCAGGCTATTTCAGCGATAGACACGGCAAACTCAATCAACTATGCCACGCTGGCCACATATTCGCCTGCGGGATTGCTGGCTTCCCTGAAGAACGGCAGCAATCTCGCATCAACGTTTTATTACAACAACCGGTTGCAGCCGTGCCGGATCACGGTGACGACCGGAACAACTAATCCTTCCAATTGCGCAGACCCCAACATCGTGGGCAATATCATCGACTTTACCTACGGCTTCAATTTGGCAGCAGGAGACAATGGCAACGTGATCTCGATTAACAATAACCGAGACACAGCACGAAGTCAGAGTTTTGCGTATGACTTGCTAGACCGCATCGCCAGCGTACAGACTGGTGCAATGACTGGAGCAAAGTGCTTCGGAGAGAACTTCGGCTATGACGCTTGGGGCAACCTTCTGACCATCGGCGGTCTAGCACAATACTCCGGCTGCACGCAGGAAAATCTGGGAGTTGGGGCGAATGTCACGAACCAGATAAGTACAAATCTGTATGACTCAGCAGGAAACATGACCACTGGGGGATACACGTATGACGCCGACAATCATCTGCTTACGGCTGGCGGAGTCACCTATACGTATGACGGCGATGGAAAGCGGATACAAAAGTCCAGTGGTAAGTTATACTGGTTCGGTATGGGTACGGATGTGCTGAACGAGACTGACTCAACCGGCACAACGAACAACTCGGCTTTCAACGAATATGTTTCCTTCTCCGGAAAGCGAGTTGCACGGCGCGATTCATCGAACTCAGTGTTCTACTACTTTGCGGATCATCTTGGGACAGCGCGTGTGATGGTACAGTCCGGACAAACCACGGATTGCTATGATGCCGATTTTTATCCCTTTGGCGGCGAACGAACGCCCATGGTCAATTCGTGCCCTCAGAATTACAAATTTACCGGCAAAGAACGCGATTCCGAATCCGGCCTCGATTACTTCGGAAAACGCTACTATTCGAATGGATTGGGACGGTGGACAAGTCCTGATCGGCCATTCGCTGACCAGCACCGGGGTGATCCGCAGAGTTGGAACATCTACGCTTATGCCCGCAACAATCCCTTGCGATTCATCGACGAAGACGGCTTGGCGGTTATCGAATCGAAGGAGATCAAGTACTACACGGTCACGGGGAAAACAGCACAGCAGGCAGTTGACCAGGCAAGAAATCACTTTGGAAAAAATGTGGCCGGGCTGACCAGCTTTCGCATGCAGGTCGTGAATCCCCAACAGAAGGTCGGCGCAGCACCGAAAGAGGGCGGTGGATTCACCGGTAAAGCGGAGTTGACAAAGGCGGATGTCAAACTGGATCAAACTGTCGAACTACCCAAATGGCAAAGCAGCAATCCTGCCGAACAGGCCAAGTTCGACGAAGTGGTTGGCATACTCCAGAAACATGAAGACGAGCATGTACAGATAAACCACGACGAAGCCGACAAACTGGATAAGTCTCTTCCGGGAACAACAGGAACCGGAGAAGGTCAGACAGGTCAAGAAGCCGCTCAGAACGCCTACAACGACATGTTCGGGAAGGCGAGTCAAAAGCAGCACGATGCAAAAGCCGATGCTGACAAGAAAAATGAGGACTTGGATAAGAAAACAAACCACGGCACGAAGGAGCCGCAGTGAGGTTATTGAGCCCTATGCCAACAAAAATTAAGATTGCTTTAGCAGCGTTGCTTTTGGTTTCTGGCCAGGGATTGTGTCGTGAATCGACGACCTCACCGGAAGAGCTCACTGTCAGCGTTGCTCTGCCGCGACAGACCGTCTGCTTGGGTTCTAAATCGTTAACACTGGAACTGTATGTTACAAACACCAGTTCTAAGGAAATGCCCGTCAGTCAGCAGTGGGCTCTTGGAGTGATCGACTACGAAGTGGCTTACGATTTGAAAGAGGGCTTCACGCGTCTCGATCTTATGCAGAGGCGTGGAGATGCCTTGCCGGGTTCAACGCCGGAGCATACCTGGATCAAGCTTCCTGCGGGATCGACGAAGCGCTACGAAACGACACTGGAGTTGGATCACGCGTTCTTTCAAAAACCAGCGTTCTACAAAACGAAAGTGGAATACTGGGGAGCTACCGCTCAACAAAGCGGCGCGTACCGGGAAGTGCGGATTCCTTCCAACTGGGTGTTATTCGAAGTCGAGTCCTGCCCATCGAAGGCAGGTCAGTAACCCGGAGACCAGACCGCCGTTTTCAATCCCCTGTGGACCGCAAAAACCTCGTCGGGCAGCATGATTCAAATGAATCAATGGTTTGCGGATAGTAGTTGTTTTCAACAGCGAAGCCAACAATTTGCCTTGCCTTCGCTGATGTGACGTGGGATTCTCCCAGGGTATGTCTTGGTTCCCGGCGGTTTCCCGATTCCTTTATATATGTAAAGGTCTACTCAGCGAGGCGCTGTGCTTTTTGCCGCTGATGGCCCGCTCCCAAGCCTCCTTGGCCGCTGAGATTTTGTTCCTGCACAAGCAACTTGCGTTTTACCAGGAGCGAAAAATTAGACCGCACCGATTCGATGATGCAGCGCGGCTGTCGATGCTTTTTCTATCCAAACTTTTCGATTGGGAAAGTACCCTGATCAATGTGAAGCCGGATACCTTGATCGGCTGGCACCGGAAGGCGTTTCAGCTGTTCTGGCGGTGGAAGTCACGCGGTGGAAGACCCCGACTGCCGAGGAACATTCAGCAATTGATTGTAGAGATGGCGACCGATAATCCGATGTGGGGGCAGGAGCGCGTAGCAGATGAACTCTCGCTCAAGGTGGGAATTCTGGTTTTCCCCACGGACGGTGAAGAAGTATTGGCCAGAGGGCTTGAGCTCTGGGCCAAGAAGAGTCTCATCTCAGCGCTGGAGGACGTTTGTTCGTAATCACGCGAGTGCTCTTGTCGCTTGCGATTTTGCGCCGGTCGTAACTACAACATTCCGCAGGCTGTATGTGCTGATCGCCTTGGAGATCGGTACGCGAAAAATTCTTCATTGCAATGTGACCGCACATCCCACGGCAGAGTGGACGGCGCAGTAGTTCCGCGAAGCGATCCCCAGCGATCACCGGTATCGCTTCCTGATCCACGACCGTGACAGCATCTTCGCCAAGGAAGTGGATCAAACCATAGAGAATCTAGGTCTGGAAAGTCTTGCGAACACCGGTGCGTACGCCGCAAGCCAATGCATATTGTGAAAGACTGATCGGGACGATGAGGCGGGAATGTCTGGACTTCATGATCCCACTTGGAGAGAAACATCTGCGGTCAATTGTGCGCGAATGGATTGCACATTATAATCACGGGCGGCCACATCGTTCTCTGGGGCCGGGACTGTCCGAGCGCAAGACCAATCAAACGATTACAAAACAATCGTCACCAGCTTCCGGCGGGCTGGCGCGTCATGACAAAATCGGTGTTGAACGGATTGCACCATGAGTATCGGTTGGAGAAAGTAGCGGCATAAATGCCAAAGTCAATCAGGAAACGACATACACTAATTTCCTCACCCTTGGTCTTGCAGATGGCAGGCGAGCTCGTGGCACCGCCGATCATTCCTGTGATTGCCGAACGCGGAGGAACACAACTGAAGACACCTCGTCCGGTTCTTGTGGTCGATACACGGGAGCAGGTTGCGTTGGACTTCTCCCGCTTTGCAGGTTGGTTTGCTGGAATCGAGAGGAAGGCTCTGAAGCTGGGGGACTATTCGATTTCCGGCATGGAGGATATCTGCGTCGTGGAGCGGAAGGACCTCTCTGACTTAGTTCATTCCTGTACGACGGATCGATGCGTCTTCATCAACCGGCTGCGGCGAATGGCGAAATACCCGCAACGTCTCCTGCTGGTCACGAGTACGCTGAGCCAGATCAAATCACCGTACCCGCATCCCGGTGGCAATCCGAATCGACTTACTCAATCGTTGATTGCGATCCTGGCTGGCCTTCAGATCCCTTTCCTATGCAGTGAGACCCATGAACTGGGAGAGGAAATCGTGGCCTCTTATCTTTACCAAGCACCTCTACCACTAGCTGGAGACAAATGGCTTTGGCCGATTCCTGGCTGACAATGACCTTTGGCTTCTGCATCGGCCCTTCGGAATCAAAATGAGCGTGGCATCCTTACGCCGTCTGCAGCGCGGCTGATGAGGTTTTCGCGGAGGACACCGGACGACCAAGGTGTAATGCTTGCTGCATCGGAAATTGAGCTTGCTACAGGTTGCGAGGCGTGCCGAATCCGCTCGGTGATGTCTTGCAATACTGTGCTCTTTTGCACGTGCCGCGAATGGCCGGTTACGACTACGTGTCGGACCCCCAGGAAGCGCCGCTCGTGGATGCCAGTGATCTCAAACCCGTTGAGCTTGGTTGCTTGGGTCTTCCTCAAAACTCGAATTGCGGCACGGCGAACGGCAACCCCGCTCCATCCCCAGTAAGTACCCTGAAGCGCGCCACACATGAAAAAGAAATCCCAGCCCTTACCTCGAATCTGCCGATCCAGATCGTCGCCATTGACGTCCGTGATCGCCTGCCAGCCGGGGCAGAAGATTTCCTTTTGCACGCAGACCAAGTCGGGAATGGAAGTGCCAGTCTGGAGCAGAACGGTGCCGATTTTTAAAGGACTCAACATCTCGTTACCTCCAAGGGCTGGGCCTGCCTGGGCCGGATTCTAACGCGCCTCGGAATGCCGGCGCACCTAACCCGCTACGGCCAAACCGCCAAGTGAATGCTTCGTGAAGGCAGGGTGCCCTTTTCGTCGAACCGACTGTGCTTCGTATCAACGTCCTGGGACAGTTCATCAGGCCAAGGTCGCAGCTTCTTACGACCGTCCGACAAGAAGGGCGAATAGCCCACCCTTCCCGTCTGACGTGGATCGTCTTAGGCAGCGACGACCGCGGCCGCAGTTACTTTGTGTGAAGTGGAACTAATTACGTTCGAAAAGAGAACTTTCGGTGGACCATCCAGGAATTTATCCAAGGTCTTCAACACCGTGGGATACGTGCTGCTGTTGTAGGTCTCGGCTTGCTCCTTGGACTCCCAAAGGCTGATCGCGGTCACATCGGTGTCGTTATCGTCGGCAAAAGCGATTTCGTCACGGAATCCTGCCTGCTTGCGCAGCATTGGTATTACTTCCTTTTCGAATGTCTGTTTGAAATCATGCAGAGTGTTCGGCTTCAAGCGAATAGAAACATTACGAGCAAACATGGCAACCTCCTAAAGGTTTGGATTTTCTAAGAGAGAGAACTTCAGAGGGACTGACTTAGTTCAGAGGATCTGAATGAGGATAGGGGGTCTCACTCATCTTTAACCCTACGCTGACGTTCATCATTAGTCAAACCCTCTAATTCAACACGTATGTCATCGAGGCGTCCGTTTGACTGAGCAAGAGTGAGCGCTCTTCGATCTTTTCCCATCAGGTACACAACGACCGGCAACCAGCTTGCCGGAGCTTTTCCGGCGGGTCTGACTCATGCCATGCGATCAATCGCAAATTGGTAAGGAATCGGAGGGTCTGATCGTGGAATCAGCCAGAGAACGCTTTCGCCTGCTCAGGAGTTAGTAAGAAGAGCGCCCGCAAACGATTAAGCAATGTCTCACCTTAATCGTGGAGGACCACGCTCAGCAGCGACGGGTGAACCTCAATTGACCCGTTGTAGCCAATGAACCCCAGTTTTCGAAACCGGTTCATAAAGAAACTGACCCGTGCCCGCGTTGTCCCAACCATTTCCGCCAGCACTTCCTGGCTTATTTTGGGGACCACTTTTTCCGGTTCGCCTTCCTTGCCAAACTGGGCTAATAACAAAAGGACCCGCGCCAGCCGTTTTTCACTGGAATTAAAAAGCTGATCAACCAGGTCTTCCTGCACGCGGGCGTTACGCGCCAGCAGGTAGGCAACGAAAATATCGGAGAGGGCGTGTTCCTGGTGGAGAGCACGTATCATCTCTTTTCTGGCAATCTTGAGGAGCACACATGGTGTGATTGCGCAGGCAGTTACCACCCGCCCAGTCTGAGATGAGGCCACGCACCCTTCCCCGCAAAAATCACCCGCGCCCAGCAAAGCGACGGTCGCTTCTTTTCCGGTCTTGGCAATCACGCTGAGCCTGATCCGTCCACTCTGGATATAAAAAACGCTGTCAGCAGGATCGCCCTGGGAAAAGGCCCGCTCTTTGTTGCCAAGGTGAACGATCTTTCGGCCCAATCCCGCTTTCGCGAGAAATGCCGCAGGATCAAAGTCACGCTTCTTCTTAAGTTGGATATTCACAATGGATTCCTCTTTCGATTTCAGGAATACATCTGGATCTTAACGTTAAGCATTCCGTCAGCATGATCTTTCCTTAGCTGTGTCAGCGAGAAATGAGCAGGTGCCTTCTGCAAAACGTCGGACAGCTTGTCGGTGTCGGCAAACCCAATAGCAAAACCGTGCCCATAAATCTTGCGCAGCGTCTTGACAAGCGTGTTTCCGTGCTTTCCGCTGATTTCACCGTCCTTGTCGCGGTGCCGATCATCTAGTCCGGGCTCCTTCATCATTCCTCCTAAACTTTCATATAGTCTACGCCTAGTAGGTAACACATCAAGACATCGAGAAGATCGCACGCGGCCTGAAAACGACTTGCCGGAGCTGTTCAAACGGGTTTGAGATTCTGTGACTCCGCCAGAGACAGCGAATTCCTTTGACTCTGGATATAACTCCAGGGTTTACCCTGTTAGGGGTATGGCGGAAGCAGTATAGATAGGACAGGCGGGGAAGCAGGCCGGTATGAGCGTTGACGCGATCCGCGAATCTGCGGAATTCTACATCCGAATCCCGAAGCTCCAAGCGGAAAGGCCGTGACCCCCTTCGGGAGTAGAATATTCTTAACACTTCCGGAGGCCGATATGCCTACATACGAATACTTGTGCCTGGCTTGCCACAAGACGTTTTCTCAGACCCTCACCCTGGCTGAAGCTGATAAGCAAAAAGTTGTGTGCCCTCATTGTCACACCGCCAAAGTTGAACAGCGTCCTTCAGCTTTTTACGCCATCACATCGAGAAAAAGCGCTTAGAACCCTTAGCTGAAAGAGACTGGCCTGATCGTCAACGCGGTTTTTTGGGGTGATTGAATAAGCCGGGCATTTGTCTGGATCAGCGCATTCACTTAATTGCCGAGAGCATTCGGGCGCTTCCTGACACCGGATTGGTCAGCACACGCCGAGCGCAGCCATCGCCTCCAATAGGCCGCCATATTAGCCGCCACCACCACCGCCGCGGCCACGACGAGCAGCAGTGGCGACACGTTGGGATAGACCAGCGCGTCCAGGTAATGCAGCAGAAATCCGCCCTGATAGGGCGTGGCGCCGGCGCGCTGCTCGAGCCAAGTTTCGGCGAACGTCAGTGGGCAGGTTCAGGGGAAGATCTCGATCAGCAGTCCCCACACCAGCGCAACGATATGCAGGCGGCGCAGCACGGGACGCCCGCGGGTGAAAGAAGACGCCCAAGACCACCGACAGGATGAAGGCCAGGTGCAGGGCGAGCACGATGATGGCGAGTGCGAGGTACATGGGGAATTGCCGAACCGGACGGCAGTCTGGAGTTTCTCAAGGGAGCATTGTCGCAGAGGTAAGAAATGCGGGCTAGGGATCCATGACGAACGGGTGCCTTCGACGAAGGAGTGCTTACAGGACCTCTTTTCTGCAGCTGGGGCAGATGAAACAACGACTTCAGCAAATTCTTTTGTCTGACATAAAGACGATTAGAGGAGGGACGGAGATCGTCGTGGGCGCCATATGAGTTGTAAAACAAGACGCGGAATCCGCGATTTGAGGTTTGGTAGCCAATCTAACAGCGTTCAGCAGGGCGACGGGTTCGTTTTCAACTACAGTGCAACCTTCGATGGTTGACTCGTAAGAGTAAGCCCGCAAACAAAGAAGTGGCAAGAGGCGTCGTTTTGATTTGACTGCCGTGACGAGCAATTGCTGCTCACTCTTTGGAATTGTATGACAGATCAGCACAGCATCAATCAAGTCTGATTCAACTAGGTAAATTGCGTTGTTCACCGAACCGGATTCTTCTACAGCGTATCCTGCGCTGCGCAAGACGCGGGATCGCATTGCGATCAGAGCGTCGTCGTAACCGACATGCAATATTCGTGAGGGTTGCATGCTGTGCGTCCTCTGCTGGGCTAAAAGCCCCGCATCTGGATGCGCAAGGAGGGCCGCCAACGAAGAGGTCAGCGGTAAACAGAATGCGTATGAAGATGTACGTTAATGATACGCTCTTTTGGGCAACTGGGCACTTTTATCCGCCCGAACGCGCTCCCGATCCCTCCGGTAAGACGTGTTGTGATAGGCCGCAGTGATGCCGTAAGACTGAGGGAACCTTATCCAATACTGTTCAGCCCCATTCCTGTAGAATCGTGGCCATTCTGAATCCAGGAGACTCACCCCCTTGGACACACAATCAATCATCGCGGAATTGGAAGCCGAACGAGACCGCTTGAATCAGGCCATTGCGGCCCTTCAGGGCAGCCGAGGCAACCGCGGCAGGCCGGCAGCAAGTGGTTGCCATTTGTATGTGCAGTTCTGGCCACCGTTGCCATTGGGTGTACAAGTGGCTACGACGATCCACTGCTTGCTGCTGTAATATAACCCGAAGCTCAGGTCGAGGTTGCCGCGCTGGGGAAAAGATGCTAGCGGGACATGTAGTGCCAAGCCTCCAGTTGTGAGGCTGATGCTGTCCAGGTCGCCGCCATGCAAGGAGTCGTAAGGCTTGATCCCTTGAGCTTCGTCCACATTGGCTTGAAATTATAGGAAAATCAAAACTTCGCTGCCGTAAAGCTCCACACGCAGGCCTAGATAGCGGACTTCACAGGGCGCCGTCAACGAGACAGCAGGGCGAAAAGGCACCGGTACGTCGAAAGTGCTATCGGAAGGTGGATTTCGGGGCAGGTTGGCAAACGAATCCAATAACTTACCCGGTAAATTGTCTTGACTGCACAGACTATTCCGCCAACACTGGTGGCGCTGCGGGATGGCCTGTCTCAGACCGTTCTATTCGACGCACGTTCTCATGCGGGCCCATCCGGTGAGTCCACTGTGAACAAAGTTGGGAACGATGGGCCGGAGTGTGCGGAAGAAGTTACCTCACCGGATCGACAGCGGCGGTGCAGGTCGGCGTATTCAGGTTTTCCGAAACGATGAGAAGAGCCGCGGGTACTGGTAGCTGACGGAAAGCGTAGGGTATAATCTGAATTATCTTGCGCATCGAGAATTGTGTTCTGATGCGCATCAAATGCAGGTGACGGAGGCTCCAATGGCACCCTGCATACTCTCCATGGGTTACGATCCACACCTGATGATCGTCCGAACCCTTATTCTGCAACGTGCTGGATATGTAGTAGACGAAGTCTATGAGCGCGCTGCTGCGCTGAGCCGAGCACAATGCGATTCCGTTGATGCTCTTCTGATTTGCCATACCGTTCCTAAATTTGAAACGCAATGGCTCATCGCCAATGTCCGCGAGAAAAGAAGGCTCATGCCCATACTGTGTCTAACTCTTGGGATTGATGAGTTGCCGGGCGATGGCTGTATCGAAGTGGAGAATGGTCCAGAGGAATTGCTACATGCCTTGCGACGGGCGATAGAACTTTCGAGGTTCCAGGATGCATCCTAGGATAGTGGAAGAGCGAAGGCGAAAATCGAGAGCGAAAGTCAATCCAAACAGCTGGTTCAGGCCGAATGCTCTCAAATTAGCTATGTCTTAGGGGGAGAATGCAGATTTCGAGGGAAGCAGATGGATTAAGGTTCATAGGTTATTGTGATCGCGAAGCTGGTTTTGTCGCTGGCGATATCCGATGTGTCCACTGTGGCCGTCGCGTAGACCCTCACGTTGAAGCCCGCGACGTTTGGCTGGTGTGTTCAGGCTGCGGTTTCAAGGCCAAGGTTTTCTGGTCCGAGGCCGAACTGCATGTTTATCTTGCGGAGCACTGGGATCATCTGCGAAAGGCGTGTACTCATCCCACGGCAAGGGTGCATGGTCCCTCGTGAGCTTAGCCGGGAGCATCCTTGACTTTGTATGTCCGTTCGGAGGACTGAGTCAGCCGATTACGGAGTGTCTCAACAGATTCAAGTAGGGATTCCATGCCATTGGTCTGGAATGTGATCACCCGCCGTTCAATATCTCCAGACAGGTTTATCACCATCTGATCAAACCGCCGCAAGCGTTCGGCAGCCAGAAACGCCAACACCGTATCGGGGTTCTTCTTGGTGTGCTGGGCGTTAATCAGCTCGCTGACGCTCCAGGCGGTCAACCGTACGTTATCCACGGACTGACGGAACTCATTTAGTGTCACGGTATCGGGAGCAGCCTCCGATTGGAGCCGCTGCTCAAGTCGCTTAAGTTCCGCTGAGAAGTATTGCAATTCGGAGGACAGGTCTTTCGTGGTCGTGCTCATCGTGCTCGTTCTACCTCTTTACACGGACTCTAACCTGAGATGCCGGACTTTCGCGAACGTGAAAGACAGGCCGCATAAACTTTGGTAACTGTTCAACAACCGGCAGCAAACAAACCGTCACTTTTCCGGCGCTCTTCTGGACAACCAAGCCGATTCTTAACGTATTTTAATGAGATGCGCTCTCATCCACGCAGAGCCGATGCTCCCAGAGCTTCCCTAAGACAGCAGGTGTCTCGACCTTTTGATGTGCGTTCAATTAGGGAAAATATTCAGAGCGACTCGTCTCGGCAGGGCTATTATTTTTGTCAGATCAGGTATGCACTGGTGTATTCCAATGACCAAAAAACATAAAATTCCCACCTTGTTGCGCCGCATGGTGGTCAGTACTCTCTTGGGTATGAGCATTGCCTTCATCGGAATCGTGTTGGAGGCGCTTGTGGAGGATCACGCTATCCTCGCGCTCGAATCACTCGACAATATCGCAACCGGGATCATGGCCGCGCTGCTGGTTTTCGCGTATGAACAGAAGCACTACCGCGTTTTGTTAGAGAAGATTCGCGTAATCGCTGCTATGAATCATCACGTCCGCAATGCACTTCAAGTCATTATTTCCTGTAGGGTCTTCTCCGAGCAAGACAAGCAAGTAAAGGCCATTGGAGAGGCAGTTGGCAGGATTGAATGGGCTTTGCGCGAGGTGCTGCCCGGAGAGACTGCCGGTATCCGCCCTTCTTAAGGAATCTCTCTTTCGAGACATTTCCCACTGTGGTTCGCATATTACAATTTCCGCAGCAGTTCAAATCCAAACAGAAGAGAGAAAAACCTTCATTGACCTGCGCCGTGCATCGGACGATTACCAAGCGGAATCAAAGTGTGAAGCCATTGCGTAAGCCGCATATTGGCCGCGTACCGAGGTTAAATCCTTACCCCTTAAATCGAGGAGCGATATGACATGACAGCTAAAAATTCCAGCATCAACGTTCTTCCCGGAGTCTCATCTCTTGACTTAGTCAGCGAACTCGCCGGTTCCAGGGAGCATAAACCTTGGCAGTCTGGCTTGTACTCCAAGCTTCTTCTCAAGGCCGATGATCTGCGGTTGGTACTCATCGCAATGGAACCTGGGGCCAGGATCAAGGAGCACCACGCCGACGGAACCGTTTCCATCCATGCCCTGGAAGGTACGCTGTGCATCCACGTGCAGGCACAAGCACAGCATCTACATGCAGGGCAGATACTCACCCTCGCACCTGGGATCAAGCACGACGTTGAAGCTCACGAAGACTCTGCGTTCCTGCTGACGATTTCATGGCCCAGCAGCGAAAAGCTACAGTCCATTCCGCATCGAGGGTACGGCTCCTAATCCTTTCACTCAAAGGACGAACGAAAGAGAACAGCCACAGGGTCACAGGTCAGTCCATTCTGGACTCGAAGCCACGAGATAATATGAAAACAGACGGATTCGGCCTGCCGTCCGGGCCAAGGAACGTAAGATGCAACGAAAAAAGTTCGTCAAACTGGTGGATGAGGCGCTGGACACGCTGCCTGCAAGGTTTCGTAAACGAATTCACAACGTTGCAGTTCTGGTAGAGGACGTGCCTCCTAAGGAACTGCTACGCAGAGGCTCGCCAAATGCAGAGATCACAGATGCGGACGATGCTGAGAGACTGGTCCTCGGCGTCTTCGAAGGCGTACTTGCGGGTTCCGAGCGCATTGTGCTTTACCAGAAGAACATCGAGGCCGTCTGCTCCAACGAAGACGAAATCCGAGAGGAAATCCGCCTGACAGTAATGCACGAACTAGCCACTATTTTGGAATGACCGAAGCTCAACTGGGAGATGTCTGAAACCGTACCCTCCAAGGGCAGCCGTTCCGAGCACAGGACACGCCCTTTGGGAAGCATTGTTGAACCTGCTTCCTGTAAAATCATGGCCACTCTGAATATGAGGAGACTCACCCCTTTGGACACACAATCGATCATTGCGGAATTGGAAGCCGAACGAGACCGTCTTAACAGTGCAATTTCAGCCCTTCAAAACAGCCAAGGCAGACGCGGCAGGACAGCATCCGGCAGGCCAGAAGGACGCAAACGGCACCTGTCGGCAGCAGCGCGTAGGAAGATCGGCCTGGCCATGAAGAAGCGTTGGGCTGAACGGAAGAGGAAAGCAGCAGCGTGATCCAAAAGCAGTCCCGGCCAAGCCCTCGTCGTGAGGGCTTTTTGTTTTGCATCGATATGATCGTGCTCAGCGGGGATCACCGATAAGGCTGCGCATCAGAGTGATAAGCGTCTCTGGTTCGTGGCTGCACAACATGTGGTCGGCGTTCTCGCACTTTTGGCATACTCGCGCCGACGTGGCAATAATGGATCGAGCCACCAATTCGCAGTCAATGCATCCGTCCATCACCAGCACTGCTACATTTACGTTCGGGACTTCAATAAAATGAATGGCCTACTGCTGCAGCGCAAGCCACACGGTGAATTCATTGTCTTCCGGATTGGCGTGGCTCAGCAGCAAGGTATCCCTTGCTGGTGTGCCCCGCCGGTGAGTCATGCATCGTCTTTAGTGCTAACCGACGCGGCGCTCCAGGGATGGCAGTTCGCCTTGATGGCGGCGTAGTTCTTGTCCAGCTCCGGCTCCAGCAGCAGAAGCGCGGCAATGCGGCGCACGATGTGCGTGAACTCCCTGGCTTCGTCTTTCGTGATATCGCGTCCGAGCACTTGCCGCTCGCGGTAGCTGAGCCATTTCTTCAGCACCTGGTATCCGCCAATCGCGTATTCCCAGACGGCCTCCGGCACGTTGCTCCAGAAGGTTTCGTTATTGAGGTAAATGTTGAGGGTGTGCGAGCCCCAGAGCGCCGTCACTTCCTCCGACGCCAGCCCCAGGTCTTTTGCGCCCTCGGCGATGGCGTTCTTCTCGTCGGCGGTGAACCCGCGTTGTTTCTCGATGCCCCTGCCCGGCATCACGATGTCTTTTTCTTTCTGGCCGTGTCCCCAGCCCACTGTGATAGCAAGGCTCAATCCCTTTTGCGGCCCCGACACCCGCCCCAGAAAATTCAGCTCTTTGCTGAGCTTGCCGGTGGTGACTCCCAGCGCGGGGCTGTCCATATCCAGGAGTTGCCCGACCTTGATGTATAGGAAAAACAAAAACTCATTTCAGCCAAATTCCGCCAGATGAGTTGTCCTTGTGTTCAAACTGGAACGCACAATCAAAGTGTTAGATCATTAGCCATCAGCATAAAGACTCAGGAATCGATTGGGCCAAGAGGGACACTGGGACTTCATTCCAGGACGAGTCCGGCGAGGATCTGGGACCGTAGATGGTTCCTGTATGTTGGGATACTCCTTCTATACCGGTCCAGCCAAAGCGAATGTGCAGGGTATCCGTCCAACCCGGTGCATACGTTGTCCATGGCTGTCATTTAAGGGGTTATAACCAAAGTCCCTCTCGATCATTCTCGCCCATGAAAGGCGCTTAGGCTGGGGCCGTTGTGCCTGCCCAAGTAGGGCGAATAGGCCAGATGCGAACTGGTGCTTTCCGGCGGGGGATAATAGACCAAAATAACGAATGCCGTGAACGTACCGATCAGGAACATGTTGGATCAACAACTCAAGAAACTCCTCGATCGAAACCTTTATTCTGACCCAGCTTTTCAATTTGAGATCATTAGCCCAAAATTCGACATGGTGGTCTGTTACTTCGATGATTCGATGCTCGGCGATAGGCGGGCGACGGAGATAGCGCGCAACATATCGCAAAAAATGTTCTTTCGATGAAAAGCGCTTGATATGTATATTCCACGGGCGCTTGCTTTGGCGTTTCAATGTTTGATCCAGTGTGGCCACATCCTCCGCATCTGCCCCTAGTACCTCCGCCAGGTACTGGATTACAGCAAAACGCCACCAATACATAAGGGCATATGTGTCAAAGTGCAGAAAATTAACCCAGCGGTTTTCCCGTCTGTTTAGGCCGCCCGCGGAGACCAAAATATGTAAATGTGGATGGAAATTTAGCCGGCGGCCGAAGGTATGCGGTATCACGAGGATCAATGGCACCACGCCGTAATATGCGTGCACCCAGCGCCTGATGACTGAAGCTGCGAGAGCAGCAATGTCACTTAGGAGTTGGCGATTCTGGTGGAAAAAATCCCAGAGAACATTGGGCATTGTGAAGCAGATCTCTGAATACCTGACGTCGGGCAAAGCACACCTTTGCTCTCGCTGCCAGGTAAGAGTTTCTCGATTTCCGCAGCCATTGCAAAACCGCGACTTGCAGGTATGACAAACAGTTTTGACCTCTGTATCTGAGGCATATATTTCAGCGCCTAACAGAGGCGTGCGACATTTCGTAACTTTGTCTAAATTGTCGCGGACAGCCTGTCTGACTCCGTCCCTGTCCCAAAGCTTTCTCGTATCTGTGGCGAATTTTTGTAAGAGATGCTTTGATTCCATATTCTCAATTGCTCCAATCCGATCATTCGAGCCAAAGCTTCCGTGATAACAATTTCGGGCTCATGACCTTTCAGGATCGTCACTCGAACAGTCTCTAGCTCTTCCCGACCAACATCATTCAACCGGCTCACAATCTCATTTGCATTTAGGGGCTTGGGCACATTGCGCTTCTGGCGGCGAGCAGCACGCTGCCGGATTTCCGTCATCAGTCCTTCTTGGAAACGGAGGCGGCCCAGAGCGTCGAGTTGATCTTCAGAGCCTGCATTTCGGAGTTTCCAGGCCCAATGAATGCTGACCTCGTGACCATAAAGAGCTTCGCGGATCTCGGGTACGACACTTTCGAGCAGCTGTTTGACTTTAGTGACATTTCCGGTTGAAACAGCCGCAGCTTTGGCAATCTTAGATCGCACATGCACCTGCTCAGCTTTGGTCAAATTTGACCAACCCTTCTGCTGTCCACCGACCTGCTTGTTTGCCCGAGCCTTCTCCGTAAGATCCGGCTCTAGGTCTAAGGCGAGCATTATCCGCGAGAAAGCATTCAGCCCGTCGGATCGGCGGTGTTTTTCGAGTAGCCACTGGAGGGCTTCTGCCTCTGACAGTTCATATTCGACGCAATGCAGGATCGGGCGCCTTAATTGTTTTGCGAGTTCCCAGCGAGCATAGCCGTCGATTATTGTCCGGTCACGAGTGATCGTTACAAATTCCGCAAATGCAAGTTCTCCACGTTCTCTGAGAGCGGACAGTTTACTGGCTGGGACGGTTAAGCCGTGCTTGGCATAGCTCGGATGCGGACGCAGATCCTGCGGATCACATGGCACGCTCCGCACGGGGCTCGCATTTTGCGATTTGGAAGAAGCTTGGGAGCTGTCCGATTCCACAACAATCCCACAACAGCAGCTCGTCTTTAGCAGTCTTTACGGTACCCGCCCGTGCGCCTGCTATGCTGCTAAGTCTTTGAATTGTCGTGAAAATGTCGCCCTGTCACGGCAGAGGTCGCGAGTTCGAGTCTCGTCGTCCCCGCCAGTTTTTTCAACAACTTACAAGTTGGCACTTTTGGAATCTGGGTGCAATAAGGGTGCAACTGTTTCGGCGGTTTTCCCTGCGGGCAGCAGATACACCGGAAGAATAGCCTCGACCAGTCTCGCCTGGGCTTTCCGCTTCGTATTCGATGCCGCTTGCAAATACTTGTCAGTCACACTGAGATTGCTGTGCCGCAAGTAATCGCGGATCGTCAACTGATGCTCGCCCAACTCGGCCAACACCGTTCCGAATGTGTGCCAGCCCACGCCGGCGATCCCCAAGCTTATCGAATGCCGGACGAATCTTTCTTTTTAGAACCGCCGCCAGATCGAGAGCTTTCCGACCACCGTAGAGTCGAGAGGGGAAGACGAAATCCGTGGGCTGATTGCGGTGACTTTGCGTCTTCCATTCCAGCAACGCTTGCTTTAATGCTGGATGCATCGGAAGCGGCTTCGCGGAGGCTTCCGTCTTCGTGCTCTTAAGAATGCCGCCACGCCGCCAGTAGTAGGAATGCTCAATCTGAAACGTGTCATTTTCAAAATCGCAATCCTGCCACCGCAAAGCTGCAAGTTCGCCCCGGCGAGTTCCCAATGCGCCATCCAAGAGAACCAACAATTGATCCCGGAATTCAAGTTGTGTAAGCCCAAGCTTTACTTGTTCCGGCGATAAAACGATTGGTGCTTTCTGTCGCTTTGCGCTCACGCGAACGCCGACGCTGGGACCGCGCTTCCCACCCGCTCCTACGGGTATCCCTGAGGAGATCGGATTGTTAGAAGCGAACTCCCAACGAACAGCATGTGAGAACAGAGCCGACATGACGCATTTAATCTTGGCCTTTGTGCCGTTTGAAACCGTCGCTTCTCGCAGCCAGCGCTCGACATCAACCGTTTTCACTTTCTGGAGTAGCACAGAACCCCAACGCGGGAGAATCCAGTTCTTGGCATACGACATGTATCCATCCTGCGTGGAGAAGTCCTGAAGGGCAGTTCCTCGCGGGAGTAGTGATCCCAGAGAGCCTGCACGGTCATCTGACTGACGCCATTGCGTTGCGACTGGTTATTAATTGTCAACCGAAGAGCGTCAATTGCGGCCTTGGCCGCCGTTTCGTTTGGGTACTGTTCTAAGTCTCCGACCTGTTGCTTGCGATACACCCGCTTGCCGTTGGCATCGGTATCCCACCATCGGTAAACCCAGACATGTGGCCCACGTTTCCGCTCTTCGAGCTTTAAACTTCCTTGCTGATACGTCGTCCGTTTAAACAATAAACCTCCCTGTCTAAACGGCGCGGATCGCCTGGACACATCATAGCGCAATTTCTGCGACTGTTCGCTCTTTTTTCGTATCATCCGCACAAGAATTTCAGCCCGCTATTTTTTCTAGCCACTCATTCAATGCCGATGCTCGGAATCGCCATAGCTTCCCGATATGAATCGCAGAAATCTCGCCGTTGCGCGCCATTTTCTGGATCGTCTTTGGATGAATCTTCAGCAACGCGGCGGCCTCGTTGCTGTCTAAAAGCGGTTCGAACGCATCCTCCCAAGCACTCGGCAGAGCATCACGCCCATTCAAGGACTCTAGCCTTTTATCAGCGATTGTCATGTTGAATACCTCGCGCAAGCAAAAGGCGGCCAGTGTCACCGTTCTTTGCAACAGCTCCCGGCAATTCGCATTTCAACTTTCGCCAGCTCTGGATCACCAACAACAACTATGCCGACTGGTCCTTCCTGTACACGCTCGATGAGGGCCAACGCTGGAACGCATTTCTCAATCGTGAGGCCCTGGCTCTCGTTGAAACTGTTGATGCAACTCCCTTCTACCTCAACCTGCACCAGCGCATTCAGGACGGCCCCGGTTCTGGCAGCGACGATGTAGGCCACACGTTTCTAACTGGACGAACCGGGAGCGGGAAATCATTCGCCATGAATTTCCTTACGCTGTCCCTCGAAAAGTACGATCCGCGCACCTTCATCTTTGACATGGGAGGAAGCTACGAGAAGCTTACGTGCCTCCTGGGAGGGTCTTATCTCAAAATCGGCGCAGAAACGAACGGCTTCAGTATCAATCCGTTCAGCCTTGAACCGACAGCTCAGAACCTGGAGTTTCTTTTCTCTTTTATTCAGGTCCTGCTTGCTGGAAGTGACGGTTACCAGACTACGACAGAGGACGACCGTAATATCTTTCAAGCGATTGAAACACTTTATGTGCTGGAGCAGGATATCCGCCGAGTGAAAACTTTGGCCGGCACCCTGCCCCGGCACCTCTCCGATCGCTTGCATAAATGGATCGAGGGCGGGCAGTACGGCCATCTTTTCGACAATGCGGACGACACGGTCACGTTATCAAAGCTGCAATGCTTCGACTTCCAAGGCATGGATGAGTATCCGCAACTCATTCAGCCGTTGTTGTTCTATGTGCTGCACCGCGCCAGTGCCGTCATCTATGATGCCTCCATCCGGCCCGCGCTACGCGCGAAACGAAGCACCGCATCAGTCGCGCCTAGGGGCGCTCCTTCTCCTGTCGCTCGTTGGGACTCGCTCCTGCTTCTCCCGTGACCGGTTCAGTCAGCGCTGGGGCGCTTCCTTCACTTCTCGCCGCCTTGGGGCGGCTTATCACGGCTCTCCGGCCCTTGGGGGCCTGCGCAAAGGTTCGCCTAGGGAAGCGAACGCTTCTTGCCGGTCTCTTCGACTGCTAGGGCGACCTGCGCGCCTCGTTCAATTGAAAAGTATGCAAACGAGCTTGCCAGAAAGCGGATGGGCTGCGAGCGCTCGCCCAATCAAACGCAAAACCATCAAGGCATCTTTAGATCAATCGCAATTCAAAGAGTGTTCAATGCACGATCAACCAGAAGAAGGAGTTAACCAAAACTTATGCCGCTAATTGAAATACCACCTCAAGGCAAAGATATTTCGATGACCCTACACCTGCCGGAGGAAACCGCAAATGACGTCAAGCTCTATGCCCGTTTCCTCCAGGCCACTCATCAATCGGCACCATCGGCCATCATCAATGAATGTATCCGTAGGACCTTAAAGCAGGATGCCGACTTTCAAACCTGGAAGTCTGATCCAGTCAACACAAAAACAAATCGTGGCGGAGCTCGCCTTCGCAAAGCCGTTCCGCCCGCACCGCCTCAATCCACTAAGTCAGAACCCGGAGCAAAAGACAAATGAATGCGGTCAACATACATCCTGGGTTCCGGTTAATACTGCCCTATTTGAGGCCAATCGAGAGTCTGATTCTCGATCCAGAGATCAGCGAAATCATGCTCAATTCACCCAAGGACATATTCATTGAGAGGCAGGGTGTCATAGAAAAAATCCAAGGAATCACTATTCCACACGATCAATTACGAGTAGCCGTCCAAAACATCGCCCGTTCGCTTGGTGATGATATCTCCGAAGAAAAGCCGATCCTGGATTCACGTCTGCCGGACGGCAGCCGCATATCAGCCGTGTTGCCGCCCTGCAGCATCCATGGAATTACGCTGACCATCCGCAAATTCAATACTCGCAGCTTCACGATTGATGACCTCATCCGAATTGGCACGATCACAGAAGCAATGGCTACGTATCTTAAAAATGCCATCATCAATCGAAAAAATATCCTCATCAGCGGAGGCACCGGCACGGGTAAAACCACATTGCTCAACATCCTTGCCGATTTCATTCCTGAGAAAACCGCTTGGTGGTCATCGAGGACACGGCGGAGATCCACATCCGCAAACCTAACCTCGTCCGCTTTGAGGCGCGCCGACAACAAGGACCGAAAATACCTGCCGTGACCATCCGCGATCTGCTGAAGGCAAGTCTCCGTCACCGTCCCGAACGAACCATCCTAGGAGAAGTACGCGGGGAGGAAGCATTCGACCTCTTGCAGGCGCTCAACACCGGCCACAGCGCAACATATCGAGCTGATGTTTTGGGAGGCTTGTAATCAGATTCGCGGATGTACTTTCCATTTACATATCGAAGGACAGACGACTCCGACATTTCGATGACGGCAAGCCCAAACGCGACCGAGTCGACATAAACGACGGTGGGGCGCTGTGGTGACCATAAGCGGTTGTAGTTATACGAGTGCTCGTTGCGCTGCACCTTGGGTAATTCCTCGTGATCGTCGATGCGGGGACGCGTGAAGTTCTCGGCTGGCGAAGAGATGAGGACATGGTATCCGGCAGACTCCAATGCGTTGAATAGATCGTTTGCAAAACCGAGTGCCTTATCGAGTGCGGCCGACGACGCAGTGACGTCGACCAACAGCCTCTTGTAAGGCCTGAGATGCTGGCCTTCATCTACCTTATAACCCGCATCATAATGTCCCTTTGCGTCACGAATCAGTCCGTGAACCCCTGTGACCGCACGCAACGGTCTTTTGCGCCTGGGGAGGGGGTCTGGTGACGCTTTAAGCCAGGGTCGGGGTGGCGATTGAAATTCTCCATCTTGGCACCAGCTGATTTGGTCACCCGGTCGAATTCTGGCAATGAAGGCTTATCGGGTGCTTTTCCAAAAGCGAGCTTAGCCCAATAGCCTCGCTCCGGTCGTGGAAACGTTCAGGTTCGCGCAAACCCGAGCCATGTAGCTACCCGAAACCTTGAACTTCTCCGCCACTTTAACCATTGGCACGGACCAGACCAACTCGTACAGCTCTTCTCTTGAAATCACGTCTGCCTCCTTTCAGCGCCAGCATTCCAATTCCATTTGAGTTCTCCGCGAGCGAAATTCCTGCCTTGCTGATCCCCTCTATTGTCAAACTCCGTCCGTGCTTAAGGCCTCGGGTCGCGGGTTCTCTCGGTTCAATCCGCTGGGAGAACAATCTCGTTCCTCGTCTTCAAGTTCTGCTATCCTTCCCCGGTCGCGGTACAGCTGCTAAGGAGGAAGATAATGCGTGCGTCCCATGACTTGCGACGTTTCTGGCCTGCTCTCTTTGCCTTCGCGATGGTTGCCCTGGTGCTCGGACCCGCCCGCGCCGACCTGAATCCAGCGGCGCTCCAGTACAAGCTGCCGAACCAGATCGAATGGAAGGATACGCCCATAGGCGCTAAGATGGCGGTCATGCACGGCGATCCCGACAAGCCGGGCCCATACATCGTTCTGATTAAGTGGGGCCCGCATCAGATGAGCCGGCCGCATTTTCACCCCAACGACCGGTTCATCACGGTGCTATCCGGGACTTGGTGGGTGGGTACCGGGAACAAGTTCGATCCTGAAAGCACGGTTCCCATGCCGGCAGGCAGCTTTGTGACCCACTTTGCCAAAGGAGTCCACTACGACGGCAGCAAGGATGGCGAGGCTATCATCGAAATCGTCGGCGAGGGTCCAGCGACAGCGACTCCAGCGGAAACAAAGTGAGTTGAGCGAGACGGCGCAACGCCGGTCTCGCTCTCGGCTAGGGCTACGTAAGCATCGATCCGCCGCTAGAATTTCTTCACAAACTGCTACAGGCTCCGTTATCGGCAAATTCCGGATTGCCGATAAACCGGGCAGTACGCGGGACAGTCGTCCCAGGTCAATTAATCTGGTGCTTCGCGGTTTCCGCAGGTTCTGCAAATGATTCCATCCCACGGGCCGTAGAAACCACATTGAGAGCATTGCCAACTCGGGTCCGGACGAGCGACGTTTGGAACAACGCCACCAACAAGGCCATCGTGGACATAAGCGATATTCCCGTGAACCGAGTGAATCTTCCACCCCTGCGACTCAATCGATGCCGCAGGTGAGTGCGGCACGATGAGTTCGATGTTTTCCGAAAGCCGAATCGTAACGGCTGACACGGCACTCACAATCGGCACTTGTGGCGGATCGGTTATAAGATCCAGTACGTCTTCCTTCGTTAGACTTCCCGCGGTCAGCGCAGAGGCAAGCATCCCCAATATCTCTTCGGCCCTCTTCCTCGAGGCATACTTCTTGCTCTCAGAAGCCAGTTTCGGAGCTCTCTGTTTCAGCTCTGCGACTGTGAGTAGAGTTCGCGGCGCGTTGGGCAAGACTGTGTTGCGTTTTCGGAGGTTGCACCCTTGATGGCACGTCACCCAATTCTCGAATCCGTTTATATCGTATTGTGCCCCAAGGCCATACTCCACTTTGATCCTCGCAAGCTCTGAGTTATCGTCTAACAAGTCTTCAGGGAATACATGGTCGATTTGGACATCTCTGTAAAAGACGGGAATCCCACACCAGAAGCACTTGCCTCCATCGGCAAGGTAAACGACGAAACGCTCGTTCCATGAAAACTGATGCTTGGCCATCGTATGCAACGCACGGGGCGTCGCTCGTCAGGATATCAAACGATTGAGTGTTGGTGCCGGCATTGGTGCTCTGGCCTTTCCTGAAGATTTCTCGAACATCTCAGATTTGACCTCTTTGGCAGTTCAGAGCAGTGTTCACGACACTTAACGCACCCAACTGGCAGATGACGGGCAAGACGGAAGTCGTTCACACGAGCAATGCCGAATGAGTTCTGCCATATGGAAGCCGCAGTCAAACCTGGGTGCAATTAGGGTGCAATAAGACTTCCCGAGGATTACTCTAGGCGCTGAACCAGGCGATCCGCACCGTTATTTCTCAAGTAATTACCTTTGGAATGGTCGCTGTCACGGCAGAGGTCGCGAGTTCGAGTCTCGTCGTCCCCGCCAGCTTTTTCATAGACTTACATCAATTCAATAAAATCAATGGGGTGCAAAAGGACACGTTTTCGCGCCCTTATTGCACCCTTTTTTGCACACTCGCATGAAATCTCGCGAGCAATTGTCATCGAGGTGGAACTCACTCGTGGGCCGTCTGAGTTGATTTCTATGAGTAATCCGGCGACGGCTTGACGGGCTGCATCCAGATCTGAATATCTCTCAACCGTTCCAATCACTCTCTTGCGATACACACGTTTGTCCTGGGGCCCTCTCTCCGACCAACGAAACTGCCAGACATCTGGACCGTACTTGCGATTGCTCTTAGTTAGACTTCCGCATTGCATCCTGACCTCCATCGCCGCGATTGCGGCGCAGGAGAATTTTCACGCAGAGGAGGGGAGGGGGCTACAGCTTGAGAAGCGCAACAATACCGAGTGAATTGCTTTACGGCGGCAATGTGCTCATGGTTGTCATGGACGGGAAGACCAGAGTCAGGTTCAGGTGAAGCGCAGCCTTGGAGAGCGCTAATCCCTGTTTGGCACCAGCAAAATGTTGATCCCTATGAGGGTTCTGTTTCGTTGTCGACGCGCCTGAAATACCGTGTATTTAGAAGAGAAGCAGCGTCGCGGGCGTCGACGCTTTGAACAGGTTGCGATGAGGTAAATTCATAGCTGCGGCCTGTAAAAAGACCACGGACCCGAAGAGGCGATGCCTCCACAGAACGGATCTTTATAGAAGAACCGGTTGTCGGCTGCGAATTGCCGGCGGAGGTCGGCATTGCTGCTGCCGCAGCTGGGCGGACTGCGGTTTTCCCGAGCTCCGTCTGTGCAGATCTCTGGATGCTGTGCATTGGCGCTTGGCTGCTCTGCCATTCTGATCGTCTATGACCGCAACACATCGTGGATAGCTCCTTCCGTGGGTTGAGAAATGGGTTCAATGATCACCGGCTCCGGCATCATGCGCTCCAACAGGCAGGCGCAGCCGGAAAGCGCCAGCCAGACGAACAACAACTCGACCGGGCGGCGGGAAACGAAGAGCGCCGCGGGGGCCGCGATCCAGAGGCTAAGGCAGTTGAAGCAGTCCATCAGCTCTCCGGCCAGGCTGCGACCCAGCAGGGCGCGAAATCGATAGATCAGGCCGGCTGGACCGTCTTCGCGCGCCAGCAGGTGTGTTACCCGCCAGGTTGCGAAGACGGCCAGGACGAAGTGGAACATCTTAGTGTCCGCATATGGCGAAGGTAAGTTGCTCGCTTCTACCTTCGTTGTCACGCAGACCCGTGGTGAGCCCGGCGCGTGCGCCGAGCGTTACAGTGTAGGAACAGTTGGACCAGCCGCTGGTGTCTTCGACGATGGTCCCTGAACCGCCGCGGGCAGTCAGCGTGACTCCCGGATCGCCCAAGTGAGGGGTGATGTTCAGCCCCACTGGTGGCAAAGCGCAACTGGTGATCCCAAGCCCCCAGGAGCCGGAATCCATCTCTTCGTGATCAACCGTGAACTGCACCGAGAGGATTTTGTCAATCGGCGTGCAGCAGCCTGTTGCGAACTCTGCGAAATTCAATTCAATAAGCTCCACCCAATTGTTGATGTGGATCTTGGAGAGCCCATTGGAGAAATCCGCGGTCGAGGCGGTCACCCGTGCGGCTTCAAACGTGATGGAAATGTCCTTGCCCGCCTTCTGCGCGGCCGGAGGCAAAGTTCCGGCCGGCACATCCGGGGGAACCCCGCCAGAAACCACTTGTGCGGAGTCAAGGCCAAGCAGTGTCGCAAAGCCACCGCCCACGGCGTTCGGGTCCACCGCGACCCAGCCGGTTGTGGGATCGGGCGCGATGTAATGCGGCGCCGGTCCCACCCATGTGGCGCCCACCGTCGGCGGTACCGGATCAGGCGGTATGGGACTCGATTGGATAATCACATCCTGGAAGATCGGTGCAAGGACTGCGTTGGCCTTGCCTGCAAGATCCATCGTCGGCCACAGGATTTGCCGATCGCCTGCCTTGACCGGGCTAACCAGGTTCCCCGTAATGGGCTTGGGACCGCCGCCGCTGTCATAGAGGAAGCGATACTTCATCTGCACTCCCGGCGCGGTTGGAGAGTCAATCGGGCAGAAGCCGCCCAATTGCAACGCTCCATGGAAGGCGTAGTTTGGACCGCCGCCCGTGCCCAAAGAGGCGAAAGGCAGGCTCTTATTTGTCTTGCCGGTTGCGGGATTGATATCGGCATAAATGTCGAAATATCCCACTGTCGTGAACCATGGGTGTATGCCTGGGGGCGGGCAGACGCAGAAACAGAATTCGGAGCAAGACACCGTGCAGATCCAGGAGCAAACCTGCCAGCAGTATGGACCAAAGCCGAAGCGGGCGATGATTCCGCGATACGTCTCCACGTTGCCGGTCTGCACGGCATTTACCAGGTCATACAACGCGCGCGGATGGCCGGCCAATTGCCGGGCCGCCAGGGCGAAGTTCTGCGCCTCTTCAACGGCTAGAGCGCCCCGCAGGACCGCGATGGGAAAGACCTCGCAAAATTCACGGCAGACGCGCACGCAGCGCCATGTGCAAATCAGGCGGCAGATGACCTCGCAGCCGCGGATGAAGCCGGCCTGGGTGATCGCGGACCGCAGCACTTCGCAGTTGATCCCGATGGCGGCTTTTTCAATCGCGCTGAACGCTTTTTCGTTGGCCACCAACTCAGCCAGCACCTTTCCCGCAGCGCGAATCTCGTGGACCGGATCGACAAAGATCGGCGGCTGCACCCGGCATACGACTTCGCAGATGCGGCGGTAGCCAATGGCGCAGATCCAGTGGCACAGAAGCTGGCAGAATTCCGTCAGCCGGAGCTCTTCCAGAATCGCATGGTAGACGTTTCCATCGCCGCAGGCGACTGCGTCCACCAGACGGCGCAAAGGTTCTTCTTTCGCAGACAGGTCCGCAACTGCGCGGGCAAATTGCTGCAGGCTGGGCAGCTTGGTTGTCTTTTCAGGGAGCGGGCGGCATATTTCGATGCAGCGCAGCGCGCAAAGCTTGATTCGCACCCATTCGCAGATCAGCTCGCAGTATGGCAGCATCTCCTGCCGCTCCAGAACCCAACGAAAAGCGTTGGCATCTTTGGACTCGAAGGATGCTACGACAGCGGCAAACGCACCGCTGTCCTGGGCCAGCCGTCCCATCGCATCTGCCTGTGCAGCCAATCGGCTGATGATGTTTTCTGTTGAACTCACGTTACTCATCTTTCCTTTTCCTCCGGTCACAATAGTCCGTACTCAATGTTCCTTTTTTGGCCAGGAATTTTGTGCACTGGTGAGAGAACGCGGCAGTAGCAATTTTCCCTAAACCGGCAGTGAGCGATTTCAGAGCCGACCCAATAGTGCAAGCCGCCAAATCAGGTGGGTAGTTGCAGGTGAAGCAACCTTGTGGGCTTCGTAAGCGCCCAACCGTTATGCGCAAAAGGCCTCCGCAGCGGAGGCCTCAGCTCGAATTCTGGATGGGTTGCGGCTATGGCTTTGTAACAATGATGCCGCGCGTTGAGCAGTTTTCAGTCATCATGGTGGGCAACGAAACTAAGCAGGTTGGAAGATAATCGCACTCTTCAATTCCCTTCTGAAGAGAAAAACCTGCTTAGCTCCGCTCTCCCTTATGGGCGTATAAAACCGGCGGGAGATGTGCAATTTTCGATCATCAGAAAAACCGGCACATATCGGGGATACTCTCCGTCAAAGGACGTTTTGATCAATCGAACTTCGCCATTATCACTACCTCCACCTCCGTTTGGGGTGAGATGGCCTTTCTCCACCAGCTTTTTGTCTTCTGGCACATTATTCTTTCCCCCAAAGATCTCAGGAAGGATCTTGCTGTTGAAAAAGTTGCGGCCATGAATTGGAGAGGACGCAATATCCTTCGGATGAAGTCCTATGCCTACAAAGAGGTAAGACGCATCGTCAGCGCATGACTTCAGCGCAAAATCAATGTCGTTCCGGTCCGGGTTGAGTGGCGTTTCCTCGGATGGAGTTTCCTTGAACGTCTTGTTAAATTTGGCGCGCATATCTTTGCAGCTTAGCGCTTCGTACTCTTGTTTGTCTGAGCCGCACGTCCGCACCAGACGCACGTCATCGCGGTCCTGCGCCTCAAATTCCAGCATTTGCGTAAACGGAACGAAATCGGGCTCGCTGGAGCCGCGAAATTGAATCTGGTGGCGCCCTCCAAGGGCGACGATTCTCGATGCTGCGGGCAGATGCATGGTCACAAAGTAGGGCTGCCCCAGAGGTTTCCAGTTCGGCCTGATGAAGGTAACAGGGTCGAAAGCTGGATCGATAACACGATCAGTTTCCTCGTTCCCGCCTGCCTTTTTTTCAGCCGCCTTGATCCCTTTGAGGCTGAATTCATACGCGCCCGCGCCGCACGGCGTTGACGTAGCTTCTCCGATGCTGGGATAGCCGGCAGCCAGAAAGTGCTGCAGGTCCCCAGGGTCCACTGCAGGCGCCAGTATGATTGTTTCCCCATTGTTCGACGCTATTACCACCGATGCATGCACAATCAGGCGCACGATGTGCGTCTTGTGCTTGCATCCTGCAAGCAGGCTGAAGGACGCCAGGACCACTACACTCCCGAACACGGCCAGAGATCGTTTATTCATTTTTTGTTTCTCCTGAGCAAAGGACTTGCTTGTGTGAAAAGAACGCAACCACACGCTATTTCCCTATCCAGGAGTGAAAACAATTTCAAGGACGGCCGGAGAGGGTGAAAGCGGCCCAATAATAAGGATGGGGTTGCACGCGAAACAACTGCTTGCGGGCTGCAAAAAGCGCATGCGCTGGAGAGTCGCCCTTTTTCAAGTTGCTGACGAAGCTATCCATGAATTGTTCGGTGAAATCGGTTGCCACGTTCCATTGGCTGGCCACCACCGCGGGAGTGCCTCCGCTTTGGAAGGCATGAACCAGGCTTCCGGTATCCAACAGGCCTTCCCTGGCGACCCCGCTGGAGCATGCCACCAGCACCGCCAGTTGCATATTGGCCAGCGACTGCTGCGGGAAATTTTCCGCCTTCAGCGGCTTGCCGTTTGCCAGAAGGAGGGCCCCGGACTTGCCATGGCCAATAAAAATGAAGCTCTGGCTTTGCGCCTGCTCCTCCGCGGGCCCATCGGCGTCGAGCTCCACGGCTCCCGGAATAGCTTGTTTAAACTTATCTACCGCGGCTTTATTTCCCAGAGCGTTGATAATCAGGCCGCTGGCCGGCTGTGAATACTTGCGCAGTTGGTTCTCCCGAATAAAGCCGGAGGAATACACGACGGGATAGCGCTGGCCGAAATACCAGCCTTCCGCGCTCATCAAAGCTTCAACCGGAAGGGCGCTCATTGCAGGATCGAAATCGACCACCACTGGATTCACGGCGGGATCATGGCCGGGCAAATCGGCCAGCACGGGCTGAAGCACCAGGGCAAACAGCTCTTTGCTTTCGGCCTCGGGCGCCGGCAAGGGCAGCTCCGGCCGCTGCTCACGCCCAATCTTGCCAACGTACTCCCGTACCCTTCGTCGCAGGTCTTCACGCTTGACTGGTATTGCTGCGGTTTTCATCCCCGATGCATCGAAGGTCCATACCAGGAGCTTGTCTCTCGTGGAGACATACACCAGCCGGGCTGTCTCTCCCGATGGAAGCGGTTGATTCAGCACAGAGCGTTCTATATCAGACCATTTAGGCCGACCGTTGGGTTCCCCCAGCTTGTCGTCCGCCGTGAAAGAGCGGGTTTGGTACCACTCCCAGAGTTGTAGCGCCTCCTGCTCCCGGTTCTGCTGGACGTAAACCTGCGCTAGTCCACGATAAAGATCGCCATTTTCTTCCATCCAACTGCGGCGCTGCTCCTCAGTTTGCTTTACCAACATTGCAGATTCGGCAATTTCGATGCCTTGTTGATAATCCTTCTCGGCATCGCGGAGCAGTTGTCTTCTGTAGTTGACGTCTCCCCGTATTCTCAGGAAGGTAATGAGGAGCTTATCCGTTCCACGCACCTCTTTCTCTACTTCGTGAATCGTAGCCCAGGCGGCTTCTTCATCGTTGCGATCCAGTTGAAGGTCTGCCAGTTCAAATTTAATCTGGCTCGAGTATTTCACCACGATGTCCGGTTCCATTCTGCCGAGAAGCTGGAGGGCCAGCCTGGCTTCATCCGCCGCCTCATCGGGTTCATCCAATTCTTTCAGGATCTGTTCCAGAGAACGATGTGCGGTGACTTCCAGAGAGGGGTTTTCATCCTTACGGTCGATTTCTTTTTCCAGGATCGTGATCATGCGCCGCTCGAATAACTCAGCCGCATACCACAGCTTTTTTTTTTGCGAACAGAGCTTCAGGTAGGAATAGAAGTCATACAAGCGCAGGGGGAAGCTGGGGCCTTGCCAATATTGTGCCAGGCCAACTCGGGTTTTGTTCCACACAGTGCTTTCGCAACCCTTGTCGGAGATGTTGATTCCCGCATCCCAACCCTGCACGCGCAGGATAACGAGGGGGAAGTTCGACGCGATCGCGATCTGTTGCGCCTTGGTGATCTGGCCCTGCGCGTCTTGTGTTCTGTTGGCAAAATTCATGCAGGCCGCCAGTTCCATCGCTGTCTGGGCCCGCAGCCATTGGTATTGCGTGTGCAGCAGGCTTTCATCGAGTGCCTGGGCATTCTTCAGGCAGTTTTTTTGCTGCAGAAGACGCTGGTCCGCATATACAGCTTCAAATCTGGCGCGCAATTGGCCCGGGCGATGCTGGACCGCAGCGAAGAGATTTTCCGCTTCCTGGGCCTGATGACTGGCTTTCCCATACCAGCCGATTTTGTTGTTGCGGACAGCTTCGCTCAGCGCAATCAGAGCAGGCCCGTCGCCGGCGCGCCGTGCAAGCAAAAAATCGCGTACCCACGGATCCGCGTGCTGGTCTTGCATGAGCTGGCCCAGCTTGCCAAAAGCCAGAGAGGCCTCGCGACTGTCTTTGTTGTCGATCGCAGGCAGCCATTCCCGCAAAGCAATATCTACGTACTCCTCAAGGCCGGCAAGAACTGTGGGATCGGAAAAATGTTGCAGGAAAAAATCCGGCGATCGATAGCCCTGAGGTTTGGGTGGGTGGATTTTCTTTTTTGCCTCTTCAAGACTGCGCTGGGCATCGTCATGCCATGCGCCGGCAGGATCGAGTTCCAGATACTTTTCCCAGGTGAGTACGGCCTGGTCCCAGCTCTGCATTTGTTGATAAACCATGGCGAGATCGAATGTCGCCATGGCGCGCTGGTTCGGGGACAGCTTGGGGTTTTTCAGGATTTTAGCCAGTAGCTCAAGGCTTTCGCTCAGCGTGTCGCGCTGAAAGTCGGCCACGGCAAGGTCGAGCTCGGTCTCAGGATCGTTCAACCCCATCTCGGTGGCCAATTGCAGCAGCTTGGCGGAATCCTCATACTCTCCCAGAACCAGCTTGACGCGGCCCCGGAAACGTATCCATCGGGCATCTATCAAATTTTGCTTGTTCGCCGCCAGCCCCGCAGCCACCGACAGGGCCGGGTTGTCCGCGGCCGAAGGAGCTTTGGTGGGGTCCTTGAGCAAGGCCGCCTGCGGATGCGGCGCCCAGTTCAGCCGCATCTTGAAAGGGGCTTCTTGTGCGGCGGCAGAGATCGATGTATCCGCTTTATACAACATATACGAATTGAAAGCGGGAGGTAGCGCGAAAATGCCTGCGCATAAGACAGCTGCTCCCGCCAAAGACACTCGGGCAATGACCGGCCGCAGACGGTAGGCCTCACTTATCGTCTCGAATACGGAAGACATTTTCTTCAATCCGGTATTTTTGCGAAGGTCAACAGACGGAGAAGGGCTGGGATTGGGATCGGGATCGGACTGGGGCTCCTCTTCCAACTCGAGATCTTCCTCGATGGCGGCAAGATGTTCCTGTAAAAGCGGGGCGCAGTAGTCGCAATCAGCCACATGGCCAAGAATCCTGGCTACATCTCCGGCATTGCATACCCCGGCGGCAAACGCCTGCAACTCGTCTTCGGGTGGGCACGTGTCGGAAGCGGCTACATGGCGCTTGACCGGGCCTCTGAGACCCAGGCTGTTCCTCTCAGCTTCAAGAAGGCGAGAGCGGCAAGGCTCGCATTCGGCGAGGTGCGCCGCAAAAGGCCCGTGTTCCGAAAAGTCATTGCTCTGCTGCACGTAGCGTTCAATCTGATCGTCCGTCAAATGCCTTATGTGATTCACTCTCGAACTCCTGAATATAAGAACGCACACATCGAAACAAACTCTGATGTTTCATTCTCCAGGCGTGCCTTTCCCTTTATCCTCGCGTAACTTGAGTCTCACCACGCGTACGTACTTCTGCAAAATGTTCTGCACAGTTTTGACAGGAAGCTTCACCAGCACCGCGATCTCGCTATCACGATAGCCCTGACGGTAAAACAGCCAGAAGATGGCGTGGTTCCTCTTGAAGTTGTGGTCGGATGCGAGTGTCTGCAGGCACCTCTCCACCTGGCCACGAAGGATTTCTTTCTCGGCTGTATTAGGCGTTGGCTGCACACGAAATTCCTGTTGGTCATCAAGCTCGTCTGGGTCTTTCAAGACCTTGTTCTTGCGCAGCCAGGTTACGACAGCATTGTTTCCCACGACCTTAACGAATTTAAAAATGCAGTGGTCATCCGCCCATTCTTTCCGCAGCGCCCTGCGATCGTGGTTAAGCAGGTTAAGGAATGTGTCCTGCGTTATTTCTCCTACAAGCTCGTTCGTTGCGTTGACATTGCAGCAACGAAGCCGTTTCGCCACCACTCCGCGAACGGTTGGCCGCATTCTTCGGTCGAACTCGCGCCATGCTTCTTCGTCATGTTCCTTGAGGCAGTACTCCACCAACTCGCGCAAAGAGATGTTCTTGATGTCCATGGAAAGGCCAGGGGAGATTCTACCTTCAGGCTGCGGCAGATCAACAGTTATTACTTGCTCAACCGCAGAAGCAGAGGCTGCTGAGACAGATCCTGTTCCATTATTACTGCTGGCAGGAAGCGCGTATTGTGGCTTGTCCATACTGGCCAATCTCTAGATGCTTCAGATAGTGTGATCCAGCTTAGTCTGTGAGATATTAGTCAACAGAGCTATTACCCATGTTGAACGGAATAAGGTTGGTATATAGAGCCTCCGGGCATAGCTCCGCGTTTATAAGAAATCTCTCACTTAACCTGCCGCGCATGCTGTCTGCCTCCCAAAGAGAACTTGGAACCGGCAAGGAGTCTTGGCTACAACTTAGAGGACGTAATTTCAGGAATTTTCTCTAAAATATTTTTTGGGGACTCGAGTATTTTGTTGATATTGCTACGTGCTGCAATTCTGGGGCTTAGGCATCCTCCCATGGACACAGCCGTTAGCGTCGTGACTGTTTATAAATGATGCTGGATTGCGCTACGCTTCCCCCGCAGAGGCAGCTTAAGATCTTTTCTTCGGCGACAACCCACATTCCGACCCACACAATGTGCTGTCTTGTGCGACTTACGCGTACTTTGGCAGTCCCCGCGGTCTTGTAAGTTGTTGTAAAACCTAATGCCGTAGCGCTGTCACGGCAGAGGTCGCGAGTTCGAGTCTCGTCGTCCCCGCCAGCTTTTTCAACAATTTACGATTCTGGTTCACAGCTGATCAGGGGATATTAAGCGCCCCGTCCAGCCCAGCTTGACCTGCTCGGGCGATAGGACCAAAGGCGAGTTCTGGCGCTTGGCACTGATCCGTACGCCCGTACTTGGCCCCGCTTTCCCCCACTTCCAACCGGGATTCCAGGGAGCTCCCGTCCGCAACTTCCGTGTGTGGCAATTCTGCGTGTCTCATTTTAGGGGGGCACTCCAGTGGAGTGCCCCCGACTGAGACAGTTTTCATTACTGCAGAGGGCGAAGTTTGTCTAGCTTCTGGCTACTGAATGGAGTGCAGGATCGAGTGGTGCTCCTGCCTCCCGATACCCCTAGGTACATCGATGTAAGATCCTGGCGCGAGCGATGAAAGCCAATAGGCCGGGAGTTCGAATCTCTCCGGGCGCACCATCAAATCAATCGCTTGCGACGTTCTTGTCTCCTACTGGAACTCTGACTGATGTGCCGTCAAATGAAGCAGTCGCTTCACTTCATGGTCGACCAATATCGTGGATTGACCCAGGAGTTTGGTTACGAGGATGATTCTCGCGCAGTGCTCAACCGTTTCCATGTTCATATAAGCTCGCTCAAGCGTTTCGCCATATGCCACGACCCCGTGGTTCTGCATGAGAATCGCATTGTGGTCCGGAATGAAAGGTTCCAATGCCTTGGCTAGTTCATCACTGCCAGGAAGAGCATAGGGAGCAAGTGGCACCTTCCCTAATGTCAGCACAAGTTCCGAGCACACAGGCTCGATGAGACCGATTCCAGCCGAAGCAAAACCGGTTGAGATGCACGGGTGTGCGTGGACGACTGCTGTAATGTCAGGCCGCAACTTGTAAATTTTGAGATGCATGCCAATCTCACTCGACGGCTCACGAGAACCGGCGAGTTTCTTGCCATCCAGACTGACAAGCACCATGTCTCCGCTTCTCATAAAGCGTTTGCTGACCCCGCTCGGGGTCACTAACACGCATTCCGGCCCAACACGCACAGATAGGTTTCCATCTGTACCGGAGACATAACCTCTTTGATGGAGGAGTTTTCCGAAGAATACCAGATTCACGCTCGACCGATTCTGATCGATCTCACTCTGGGGACGAGGATTGCGCGCCGGCAAGCGAGCCTCGTTACTAGATCGTCCGTTGCTTCCATTCCTTGCAGGAGCCTTCATCGTTGCGCTCCTCCTTGCGGTTGCTCCGCAGGCTGACGGCGTCAGCGCGTCTCAGCGCGGCTGTTCTCCGGAACCACCATCCTGCCCGATTCCCGGATGGCCGCGTGTTTCCAATTCATGGAAGCCGGCGGTGAAGCCAGTGCCGTCGATGATGGACAAATTCGGGTTGTGCGGCTTGGCAGCCAGACCGCTTTGGATGTGCGGTTTCCGGCTGGGCTCGCTCTGGTTCTTGGCAGCCATGGTAAGTCTGCACAATTGCGTTTCTAATTGCTGCAACCGACAAGTCAGCGAGGCAACGACGTCCAGAACAGGATCACCGATATCCTTTGGATCGGCAATCGGCACCCGTTCCCCATGTTTGTACACAATACGCGCCGGAACTCCCACCACGGTAGAATTCTCCGGAACATCGCGGAGGACGACCGATCCGGCACCGATCCGGCAGTTCTCGCCAACAGTTATGTTGCCGAGCACCTTCGCGCCTGCGCCGATTGTCACCTTATCGCCAATCGTGGGATGGCGCTTGCCCTTTTCTTTGCCGGTGCCTCCAAGAGTCACTCCCTGATACATCGTGACATCGTCTCCCAGCGCAACTGTCTCTCCAATAATTACGCCCATGCCGTGATCAATGAAAAGCCGCTTTCCTATCCGTGCTCCGGGATGGATTTCAATACCGGTACAGAAACGTGCCACCTGCGAAAGCATCCGCCCGAGGCAGTACAGTCTCTTTTGCCAAAGCCAATGACTCAAGCGGTACGCCCAAAGAGCATGCAGGCCGGGATAGCAGAACAGAACCTCGAGTCGCGAACGTGCCGCGGGATCGCGTTCAAGAACACCTGCTATATCTTCCCGCACGGGTTTGAAAAGCTCGATCATGGCTTTTGCAATTCAAAGTCATGCCTGTTCGATGCATCTCGATGGAGCAACCCGTTCAGATCAGGGCCAGATTCAGCGCCGCGGTAATCTGCGACAGCAGTCTCTGACTCAAGGGAGCAAACCTCCGTGAACTCACGTTCGGCAAGTTCGCCGTGGGCGGCGAGAATTGCCAACACGCCGCGAACGAGATTGGAATCGGTGAGTCCGACTCCCATGAACCGGAATTCGCCGTCGTTTCCCGCGCTTACCTCAAACCCGAGACCGGGCTCCACAACATACATGCCGCAGGAGCGGATCTCTTCCAGGTTCTTGCGCACGGGAGCATATTGCAACATCGCTGCATTCATGGTGGGTACGACTATAACCGGCGCCTTGGTGGCTGCAACAACGAGCGAAATCAGATCCGAGCAGGCTCCACTTGCCAGACGATGCACCGTGGTGGCAGTTGCCGGGAGAATTAATACCAGGTCCGCAGTGCTTGCCAGGTAGATGTGCGGAACATTGATTCTCTCGCCGGTTTCGGGGTCGACTCGGTCCTTACTTGCATACACGTCATTCCACACCCGAAACCCGAAGTAGGATAGGGCTTCTGGACGGACAAATTTCTCGGCCGCATCCGTGAGGACAACCTCAACTTCCGCGGCGATGGTACGCTGAAGAGTGACGAGCAGCGGAATTGTCACCGCAGCCTGTATGGCTCCGCAGATGCCCACCACAACTCGTTTGCATGGCGGCGATGTCGCTTTTGCACGCGCAGGAAGCCAGGCAGCCAGTTTCTCTCTCGTATCAGCCAGAATGATTTGACGTTTTTCCAATACTGCAACCACTCCTGCCATATCGGAAAACGGAACCTTGAGCTCCCGTTCAATGTCTTCCTGGCTTCGGGGCTCTCGCAGCAGCTCCATTAACCCGCAGATTGGCCGGATCCTGCTTCGTATGCAAACCGAGCTTCCATCCGGTGAAATCAGGACAACACCGCTGTTGTTAGCAGCAACCAACGCACGCGGATCCCTGAGGTACATTTTCGTTACCGCATTTGTCATGCTTGAACCCTCACTGCAAGTCTCCGGCATTATTCTTACTCAATGCAGGGCCAAGGGAAATTATTGTCTTCGAGGTCGAGTACACGACTCGAGCGGCGATGATCAACAAAACGAGCATTTGCATCTTGGCAGAAAGCGTGAGCGAGAGAAAGGACCTGATGATGCCGACTTCCTCTGCCCTGACCCAAAATATCCTGGAAAAAGTAAAAATATAAAACCCGAACCAGCACATGAACGCGCACCAGAGGAGATAGTAGGCAAGATAAACAACCAGAATACCTTTGGTGCGAAGAATCGCCGGCGTCTCCCGTTTTCGCCAGAGCAGCCGGTTCAGGAGCCACTTCGTAACCGCCTGGTTGCAGCTCATGAGATTAGGAACACGGAGCATGTCGCTTATCAGCCAGTATCCGTCCATCTTAAGGAATGGGTTCAGATTCACCAGGACCAAGCTGTCGTTTAGCAGCAGCAGGAGAGCGAAGGAGCGATTGGGCCATATGAAAAGAAGCGCGGCGCCCAGGGTGGCCAGCAGAAAGCTGGTAAGAACGCCTGCGCCATCCACAACGAGGCGATCCCTGGAGGGCAGCCTCCAGGCATCGCTTACGTCTGTGTAGAACGCAGGAAAGATGGCATAAATCATGAATCCGATGGGTCCATGACGGACACCCCGATTGGTACAGGCCGCTGCATGCGCAAGTTCATGCATCGTTACGCTGAAAAGAATCACCATCGCCCCGATTGCGACGTGCGAGTGAGCGCGGAGAGCGGGTGCTATCATTGTGCTGAAGTGAAGCCAGACGAAAATATGCAGCACCACACCAGCACAGGCAAGCGGCCACAGGGCACGAGCAGAAACAGATTTCGCGAGGAAGTCCGTCAGAGGCTTCAACCATTCTGCCCGGAAAATCGGAAATGCGATTCCTGGCGGTTTGCGCGGAACCGGGGTCGGGCCCGGCGCAGAATCATCCACATTCTTAACAATTCCAAGAACCCACAACTGCTGGACCACTACTTCCAGCTGCCCACGTGTTACGGGATGACGATCCTGCAAAAAATCATATAGCTCATCCAGGGACATGCCCGGACCTTGGAGCGCTTCAACGATGGTAGTTGCCGCCCTGCCCAGCTCGTAGTGCCTGTCACCGCAGATCACCAGACGGGCCGAGGCCCGCAGCCTATTGTCAAAAGCCAGGATCTTCACCTCTGGTCTGGTCTGGTACCTTGCATAGCCGTAGGCCTGAAAGGTAAGAACAGTGCTTGCCATATTCTCTCCGAACTTCACCTATGCACGAGAAAGGAGCATAAGAAGTATCCTATGCTCCCAGACGGTTAAATCAGCAGCCCGCAACACAGTTGTTGCATCCGGCCTGATTAAAAATAACTGGTACCGCGGCGGTAAGACCAAGAGGATCGATGATGCTCATGTCATAGCGGCTGTCCAGTTCGACGATGATAAGATCGTCTTCCTGCATTTTCATCAACTTCTTGTCGTCGTTCATTGGACTACTCCTTTGGTATTCACTAAGCCGGTCCGTTTCCGGCACCGACTAAAGCTCGTTCCTGCGATAACACTCTACTGGGCTCTTTGCAAAGCTTCTCCATATGGTCCCAAAATTGCGTCAAGCCTCACGAACTACCCAATGATTAAGATTGGAGAGGAGGCGCAACGGAAACAGGAGCATAGGAATTAATCCTATGCTCCAGACGGTTAATCAGCAGCCCGCAACACAGTTGTTGCATCCGGCCTGATTAATAATGACCGGCACTGCGGCGGTAAGGCCAAGAGGATCAATGATGCTCATGTCATAGCGGCTGTCAAGTTCAACGATGATGAGATCATCTTCCTGCATTTTCATCAACTTCTTATCGTCGTTCATTTGTTCATCCTTTCCTTTCATTCATTAGCCGGTCCTCTTCCGGCACCGACTAAAGCTCTTTCCTGCGATGCACCTGTACCATGCTCTTTGCGAAACTTCTCCATGGCCCAAATTGAATCAAGTGTAGGACCGATCTCGTGCTTTTCGTTGGGGCAAGGACGCGCGTTATTTTCAATCCGCTCTAACGGACACGCAATACCCTGGCACACGGGAAGGAAGAAACACTTCTGGCACGCTGCATCCTCTTCAAAATAAGGGGCAACCCACTTCACCAACTTGTCCAGCTTTACGTCCGGCCGCCCGTCCGGGCGCAAAGTGCCCACCACGTTGTAATCGTGTTTGTCCAAGGCCAGAGTGCACTTCATTAGCTTCCCATCTGCCCCAACGATGAAATTGTAGGGGCGCGCAGCGTAACAAAGAGTAAAATCGCTTCCGGGGCTGATACGCTCAAGACGACCCTCACTCTGCAACCCTGTTTTGAGCGCTTTCACCTCCAATTGACGCGCGTGTTCAGAAGCGCTCATGTCGCAAGTTTGCAAATTGTCATCGTTCTTGCCTCCCCATTTGCTCACCGGGTAGAAACGCATTTTGACCCGCGGATCGTGCCCGAAGTAGGCTTTCATCGCCTCCAGGTGCTCATCCATGTAAGGCAGGTTCTCCGGGCTGAAATTGATCCGTAGGCTGATCCTGCAATCGGCAGGAAGGGTTGTAATCTTACGCAGATTCGCGATGATGACGTCGTATGTGCCGCCGCCCCCGTCTTTTAAAATGCGGGTGGTATCATGGCTCTTCTGCGGCCCATCAATGGTGATTTGGAAATCTTGAAGGCCCCACGAGATCAGAGAAGTGAAAACGTCCGGCGTCAGGAGATACGCGTTCGTAGTTATGCCCTGGATGAGGTGAACACCGTGTTCCCGGCACATGGCTTGCACCCTGGGCGCGATATCCTGGATCGCCTCAAAGCCCAGCAGCGGCTCGCCGCCAAACCAATCGATCTTCATGAACGCCAGAGTACGTATTCTTTGTTCCACCCAGCGCACCACCGCCTCGCGAACCCAAGGTTCCATCGTGCCTCGCGGAAACTCTTCATAGCAGTACGTGCAGCGGAAATTGCACTCTTCAGAAGGAAGCAGAATCAGCTCCATTTTGTCCGTGCGATGGTGCATCTTTCCGTGCACATATCGAACCTGCTGCAGTTCGTTGGCGCCCTCGGGAACGAGGAAGCCCCGCTCCAAGAGGTACTCGACCAATGGATCCGCGGATCTCGGCACTCCGGTCTTACTCAGCAAGGCTTCAATTTGCGGACGCACTGATGCCTTGAAGATGCCTAAGGCTCCGGTAAAGGTGTTGAACAAGATAAGGCCGTTGTCCTCCACAACCCGGCGGGTGTTGAAACGCGAAGGCCGTAGCCGTTCATTGTTGGCGGGAGCAATCTGTACTAGGTCCTGCTTTGGACTACGGAATGCTGTCAGGGGTGAGCTCATACTGTGCCTTTCTAAATACTTGAACTATCCTCATCCCATGTTCATGTTGCCAAATACTGCCCCTTGGATAGTCCGGTGTATGTGACGTGCGTCACTAAGGCCCGTGCTCGTCTCATGCGACAATCAGCCGACATCTGTCACATTGCAAGTTCAAATCATGCGAAAACAAGGCTGATTCAAGCTATAAGCGAGATAGTTTGACTTAAGCAGGGATAGATGAATTATCTGGAGAGAGTTCCATTTTGGAACTCTTGCATAGCAACTCATGGCTGTGCACGGGAAAAACTTTCCTTAGCTCTCTAATGACAGGAGCCGGGAGTGGGATATTATAGCCACGATAAGGACCTGTTGAGCTTGGTTTTATTAGCTGCACGTTGCTGAAATTGGGAGGGATCATTGTGAAGCAGCACATTTGGTTTGCACTCAGGCAAATGAAGAAGAATCCCGGAACATCGATCTTGGCGGTCATGATTCTAGCTCTAGGAATCGGCGCCAACACTTCGTTGTTCACAGTGATCGATAGCGTCTTGTTGCGGCCGCTCCCATACCAGCAATCGGAGAGCATTGTCATCATCAACAATGGACCCTTGCAGCCGGTGGGCGTTGATTCCTGGATGGACTACGATGATTTGGCTAAGCGGGCGAAGAGTTACGAAGCGATCGCTGCATTCACCGTGGATGGATCCGTGGTTCACATCGGGCAGTCAAGCAGGCTGGTTTTGGCGGTAAGAACCACGGCGAATCTATTCGATGTTCTCAAGATCCACCCGCTTCTGGGCCGGGCATTTACGAGTGAAGACAATCGGACCGGAGCTCTTCCGGTCGCGTTGGTGACGAGTATCTTCTGGCATCAGAACCTGAACTCTGATCCCAACGTGATCGGCAAACAACTAACAATCGGCGGCACCCCTTACACCGTGATCGGCGTGCTTCCGTCCGGACTTATGTTTCCTGAGTTCTGGGGAAGCGATGTGGCGCACGGTATATGGCTTCCGCTCCAGGTCACTCCGGAAATGCTGACGCAACGGAGTAACAGGTTTCTGGTGATGGTTGGACGGCTTCGCCCTGCTATAGGAATTGAAGCAGCTCGAAGAGAAACCTTCGCCATCACAGAGGCCCTGAACCGCTCCATCGGAGAGAACCAAGTCGCTTTCACGATCGTTCCATTGAAGAACCTGGTCACCGGCGATGCACGTCCAGCGCTGCTGGCGCTGACCGTCGCCATGGCGCTGGTATTGCTCATGGCCTGTGCCGGTGTCGCGAATCTACAGTCCGCGCGCTTTCTTTCGCGAACCCAGGAATTTGCGGTACGCACCGCTCTGGGCGCCGGCCGGCATAAACTGATCGGCCAAGTGCTGGGAGAAGTATCCGTGGTGTGCGCTTTCGGCGCAGCTGTGGGATTGGGCATTGCATGGATCCTGCTTCGGTTGATTACTCTATTTCCCCAGGATACCCTCGCCCGCGCCGAAGAGATTGGTTTCCGATGGGAGGTCATGGCAGTCTTTGCAGGGATCGCCTTGCTTACCACAGTGTTGTCGGCCCTTGTGCCTGCGCTGCAGACAGCCCGTAACGGTGCACGGTTGACAGGCAGCGAAGGCATTCGTGGCGCCAGTGCCGGTCCGGAGAAGACAAAGGTGAGCAGGTGGCTGATTTCGGGCGAGGTAGCACTGTCCGCGATCCTGCTGATTAGTGCTGTCCTGATGCTTCGAACGGTGCTCAGTCTGCAGAGCGTCACGGCGGCCTTCGACCCGCAGCGAGTTACCATGTTCTGGGCGGTCCCCGGGCAATCGAGCGGCTTCCTTCAGAATTCGCAGAACAGTTTCTATGAGGGATCGTTGCTCACGCGTCTTTACGAGCCTATGCTCGAACAGATAGTCCACCTGCCGGGCGTCACGGGCGCTGCATTCACCAGCGCGGCGCCGTTGAACAATGTTGGCACGCAGGCCGGTTTCAACATAGTCGGGCGAAACGACAGGTATCCGCCAGTATTCCTTCGGGCAGTTAGCCCGGATTATGCCCGTGTTCTGGGGCCCCCAGTATTGCGTGGACGGATGTTCTCCGACACTGACACCCTCGACTCACAATTTGTCGCTGTCGTAAATCAGGCATTTGTCACCCAATACTTCGGAAGCACAGATCCGTTGGGAAAGGAGCTGGAATTGGCGAAAAGCATCGGAATGACGAAGCCGTACACGATTGTGGGCGTGCTCGCAAACACGGTGCAAAACCAGGTCGCGCAATCGCCCGAACCTGAGGTCAGCATTGCCTATCGCCAGATCCCACCAGCTTCACCATTTTACGGCCTCCTGGTTGCTCCCCAGGCAACATACGTTGTTCGAACGAATGGGAATGTGGCTGTGATGCCGGCCATTCGCAATCTTTTCACGACCCGGGCGCCGGAAACGGCCCTTGATGCGGTACAAACCCTGGAGGAGGCACAGTACAACAATACCTTTCGCCAGCGCCTTGGCTTTTATCTGATTGGCGGCTTCGCCGCCATGGCGGTGCTGCTGGTGGTTGCCGGACTCTATGGTGTGCTATCGCAACTGGTAGGACAGCGACGACGGGAAATTGGTGTGCGCATGGCCCTGGGAGCAACCCGAAGCGAGATACTGCGCCTCATCGGCAAGCAGGGCCTTCTCATGATCGCCGTTGGGTTGGCCATCGGGTTCATCGCTTCTCTGGCATGCGGGCGCTTCATCGCCAGTTTTCTTTACGGTGTCAAACCAACAGATTTGTTTTCCCATATCGCAGTTCTTCTAATACTTTTGCTTGTGGGATGCGCGGCAATTTTTGTTCCAACATACCGCGCATCGCGCATGGATCCTGCAGATGTATTGCGGATGGGCTAGCGGGAGTGTAGGCCGTCTGTGCCTGGTGCGGCCGGCGAACATAGCGTTATGTAGGCGAAGCAAAAATCGACCTTCGAGGCCGTGGCCCATGAAGAACATGCGTTCGATTATTTTGCTGGCATCGGCCTGGCGCTTTATTGCTTTCTGCACAATCGAAAAATGTTTTGCCCTGGTCTGGTTTTTCTGTACTTTAACAATTACAAAAACTTTGTGCGTCTAAGCGCTAAAGTTGAAGCTTCTGTTCTGGAATCTACGAGAAGACGTTGAAGCCCATGTGAATAGCTTGACGATATCCGATCGAGCCGGCTCTGTGCGACAAAATATTGATGGATTCCCGAATTGAAACTTAACACACAACAGGTGTGACAACCATCACATACTAAGAACCGATATATACACTACCTTGGGTGTCTTTAGATGGTCAAAAATATCTTAATGGTGGATAGGTTGCCCAATGCACTCATGCAACCAGACATTAGAAGTTGAAACCATCAACCAGCTTTCAGGCCGCTTATCTCCGTCGTGCAAAGGCCGGTTAGCTTTGGTGTACATGCCATGGGGAGCTGCGTCACGTGCTTCTATAGCTGCAGGGATTCTTAAGGAATGTGCCAAACATAATGGATATAGCTGCGATGTGCACTATCTCAACATGTGGTTTGCGCAGCAGATAGGCGTTGATCTTTATACAAAGATATCTGAGAGCTACGGCATTTCACCGGAATGGTTTTTTTCCTGTGAATTGTTCGGCAAGACCGGCCTGGGGCTATTAAGCAATAGCTGGAGCGATCTCTCAGCGGCTGGCGGCGACCAGTTGAAAGACGAGTTGGCGAAGATGCTGGCGGGATCCAGCACCAGCTGTGAAGAGCTGGCCGGCAACGCAGTCCGTCAGTTCATTGAGCGCTGCGTCAATCAGATCGATTGGTCGGTTTACCTTGCTGTCGGGTTCTCCAGCAGCTTCGCTCAGAATACGGCCAGCCTGCTGTTGGCCCAGAGAATTCGCCAGGCCCATCCCAAGGTCAAGATCCTGTTTGGAGGGCCGAATCTCGATTCCGAAATGGGCTTCGAAATCCTAAAGGGCTTTGAGTGCATCGACTACGTGGTTCATGGGGAGGCCGAGGAATCCTTTCCACGTTTGCTGGATAACATTTCCTCCGGCAACGACTATGCCCCCGTTCCCGGCGTCTCCATCCGGAAGGGGGCAGAACTAATTTCCGGCTACATGACAGTCCAGCCATGTCAGGACCTGGATAAGTCTCCGACTCCGGACTATTCCGACTTTTTCCAGGAGATTGAACACTCAGGTCTTCAGAACAAGCTACGGATCTCAGTGCCATTCGAATCGGCACGGGGATGCTGGTGGGGAGCAAAGCATCACTGCACGTTTTGCGGTTTGAACGGCACCGGGATGGACTTTCGGAAAAAGAACCCTGCCCGCGTCTATGAAGAACTTCTATCAATTTCAAGCACATATCAGTGTCTGATGCTCAATGCCGTGGACAACATCATGGCGATGGAGTATTTCACACAGCTTCTTCCCCAAATAGCTGACAGCAGCATCGATTTCAACATCTTTTACGAAGTCAAAGCCAACCTTACGCGGAGCCAGATAAAGGCCATGCGTGACGCGGGGGTAGTGCGCATACAGCCAGGCATCGAGAGCATGAATAGCCGGCTGCTCCGCCTGATGGGGAAAGGCGTGACCACAATCCAGAACATGCAACTGCTGAAATGGTGTCATGAATTTGGCATCAACCCTTCTTGGAATGTGCTGTATGGTTTTCCTGGAGAAACGCCGGACGACTACAAGGACTATCAGCGTATCTTCAGGGTGCTCAGCCATCTCTGCCCGCCGACAGGTATGGGGCCAGTAATATTCGAACGATTCAGTCCCTACCATTTCGACCGCGAGAAATATGGGCTCAGGCTGCGGCCACAGACCTTTTACAATCTAATTTTTCCCGAATCCCGTCTCGACATGGAAAGGCTGGCTTATTATTTTGATGGCGACTGGGAAGGCAAGGATGACTCCTTCGAATATATCAATCCGTTGCGCCCGTTGGTGGACAATTGGCAGCGTAGCTGGAAAGAAAAGAGCATTCTCTGCTATTACGAGAAGGGCCCCGGGTTCCTGACCATCTATGACAATCGTTGTCTCAATGGCGAAGCCAGCGTTTCCACACGACGAATTACGCTGAACGAACTGCGATCCAAAGCATATCTTTTTTGTGACGAGCATCGGTCCTTCAGGGCCATTCATGAGATGCTTAAGAAAGAGGTGAGATCAGATCTAACCGCGGAAGATTGCCGCATCAAGCTCCAGCAGCTTGTGGATGCCGGTTTGATGTTCCGGGAAGAAGATCGCTATCTAGCCCTTGCTGTACCCAAACGTTCACGTAGCTTTGGGGATTGAACTCTGAATGTTTGCGTTCCTGCCGGCGACCTAGATAGGCTCGCCGAAGAACCGGGAGCTCCGGTTGGCCGCCAAAGCCACGCGCCTGAAATGCGCCTTGTTCCACAGCATGGGGCACAGACAGACTCGGTGTGCCGCCGCAAGGACTCTCGTTGGTTCGCACACGCCCCTCTTCTATCACTTCTCCATCGCTGTTCAGTACACAATAACGGCTGAACCGGTCCCCTAAGTCCACACCCACGGTCCGATCCGGCCGCTCCTTCCACTCCGTTTCTCTGCTACTCTTCTTCATTGGCTGGTCTCCTTTTGCACTTCGAGTGCGTTGCGGACAGCATCTTAGCTCGTTCCGCGAGACCAGCCGTCTCATCCCATCTGAAGCCGATTTCTTTGGGCAGCTTTGCCGCAGGCATAAATGCCCATTCGACTCCTTCGCCTTAGCTCAGTTCCCTTCGACTTCGCTCAGGGTTTCGGCCTTCGGCCTCAAGCTAAAGAGTAGGGCAGGCTCTGCTCTACCCGTGCAGGGATGCATTTCCGAACTGCCATCGAACCAGGAGAGGGCTTCCACTTGCGGAGGTTGCAGGTTACGCTTGACAGGTTTGGGACAGGAGAAAGAGATGAAGAGGATCCTTTCTGCAGCCGCTGGAGTGGTCGGAATCATTGCGTCAATTGCATGGGTAACAAGCCTGGCGCCACAGAGCAAGGTCCAACCGAGCAAGAAGATTGTCGGGTTAACTGCGGATCAGGTACGGTGGTTTACGCCGCCTTACTACACCGACGGCAGACAGCGAGCGCAGCTGTTCGGCGACTCCAACCAGGGCGGCGCCTGGATCGATCGAGTGAAGATACCTGGCGGTGCGCGTGTCCTGGCGCATACGCACGCGCAAGACGAACTGGTTACGGTCATTGAAGGCACCTGGTATCTGGGCGAGGGAGCGAAATTCGACTCAGCGAAGCTAAAAGGCTACCCGGCGGGTAGCTTCATTGTGATTCCAGCCGGCGTCCCTCATTTTGCCGCCGCGAAGGAAGGCTCCGTAGTCGTTCAGCTAAGCGGTACCGGAAAATTCAAAACTGACTACCTGGAGAAATAATCTTTCTGCCGGGCGCCCCATCCCCAAGGCTCCGCTCGGGGCAGGCTCCACCGGCAGTTTGAGTTTCAAGTCACTTTTTGTAATCCTGCAAGTAATCATTCGTTGCCCATGGAGTCACCATAGCAAGCGCTCGCGATCCAAAAGTCCCTCGTGCGATGCTGGATTACGAAAGGTGAGTTCCCATGGCTGAGGCTGAATTCAAGGCCCCTTATCCCAAATATCTCGATTGGCTGCGCTATCTTTCCGCATTTCTGCTCTTTACATATGCATCGAGCAAGCTGCTGGGCAGGCAGTTCAGCCTTCCGCCGGAGATCGCGCTGCGGCCGGCTGGATCGCTCAGCGGCTATCAGCTTGCCTGGTTGTATTACGGCCATTCCCATGCCTATGCGGTCATTCTGGGACTGATCCAGCTTGCCGGCGGCGCGCTGCTGTTGTTCCGCAAGACCGCGCTGCTGGGCGCGGCCCTGATGTTGCCGGTGATGACCAACATCCTGATGATCAATGTGTTTTTTTTCATCGCGTGGGGCGCAATGGGCACATCGGCATTGATCTTCGCATCGATGTTGGCGGTCCTCTGGCACGGTCGCCGCGCACTAGTAGGCGTGTTCTGGACCGATCAAGCGGGCGAACCGGCCAGTGTGCGGCGCTATCACCGAATCGTCGCGGCGTTGATTGTCTTGCTGGTCATCACCCTGATGGGATTCGGCTTGTGGCTCAGCGCCGGCAGATAGACGAATTCCGCATGCCCGTGTTCCTCACGCTTCGCCAACGGCAGGCGAAAGCGTGGGCCACCCGACGGCGCTCTTCGCTCACCCTTGCTTAAAAACGAGGGCTGGGTCCGGGCCCTGATACGAACCTGGCGGCTGTGCCACACGAGTTTGGTGGTGCGCAAAGCACATGGTTCCGCAGGATAGTTTTGTCAAGACGTGTCCTGATTCGTGATTGATTCGCTGAAGAAAAAGCGTTAGGATACGACAGCCCTGAGGGGTGGATTGAGTGGATCTTTGAAAATTTAGCAACTGGCAATTGGCAGCTGGCAATTAGCCAAAAAAACCAAAACCAAAAGGCAGGTCGGAAGCGAATTGGACGCAGTTTGAGGCCGGTTCGACGGGATTGGGACGCGGTTCAGAGGGGGGATCCCCGGGGGTGATGGCGCTAAGTCCTTTGGAATCATAGATGAGGCCATGGGGGGTAGGGGTAGTGCCAGATCGGGTGATCTGGTGATCGGGAAATCGGGTGCTCGGAAAAGCCAAAACCTTTAACCACGGAGGAACACAGAGGGGTAACAGAAGAAACCCTGAAACCTACGCCAATCTCCGCCCAGTCACGCGAAAATCGCGCGCGACCGGAGCCCCTGGGATGACCGCGATGCAATGGGATGAACCGGGGAGGGGTAGCAGCTCATCGGGTGTGAAAGTTGGAACGATTCCATGAAAAGGCCCGTACCAAGTAGCAATCTGCCTCTTAAGTTCCCTGGAACATGAAGATCTTTGAATATGAACCAGGAACTTTCCGGCAGACCTTTTCGTGCAGGCGTTTTCCTATAGACCGGGCGAGGAATATCCATGAAGCAAAACCACATATTAGTCATCGCTTCGCTGCTCTCGATCCTGTTGATGACGCTTCACCTGACGAGCGACACGATCCACGCCAGAGCCGGGACGCCCGAGGCAGGGGGATCAACCCTTGTTGGGGTGCCCGTTCTGGCCATCTGGCTGTACGGAACGCTGCTGCTCAACGAACGGCGGCTGGGGCTTGTCATCATGCTCGTGGGGTCGCTCCTTACACTAGGGATGCCTGTCGCCCACGTGATGGGAGCGGAAGGCGTTTTTCACGGCGCGATCGCCAGGTCCAGCCCAGCCTTTTTGTTCGTCTGGACGCTTCACGCGATGGGCGTGATGGGGATGTTCTCCTTCATCCTTGCAGTGCGCGGACTGTGGAGCCTGCGACGTGGCCAACCCCGGTAGGCAGAAGGACCCGAAACATGGAATGCCCGTCGCACGGCGCGGCTGATCGGCCCGCGAGGTTGCAGGTTTCGCTGAGCGCAGCTAAATTAGGTGCGAGAGTTGGGAGTTCTACAATGGAATCTGCTTCTGCGATCATCGATGCGAGAATCAAAGAACTGAGCGACTGGCGCGGGAAGACGCTGGCGAAAGTGCGCGCTATCATCCACGCGGCAGACGCTGAGATCGTGGAAGAGTGGAAGTGGGTCAAGGCGACATCGCCGGGGACGGCCGTTTTTTCCCACGGCGGCATCGTCTGCACGGGTGAGACGTACAAGAGCGCCGTCAAGATGACATTTGCCAAAGGCGCCGCGTTGAAGGACCCTTCCGGTTTATTCAACTCCAGCCTAGAGGGGAATGTCAGGCGCGCCATCGACATCCACGAAGGCGAGAAGATCGATGAGGCGGCATTGAAGGATCTCATCCGCGCTGCCGTGGCGCTCAACCTCAAGGGCAAAAGCAAGCCCAAGCCGAAGGCCCGGGGAGTGAGCAGCAAGCGGCGATGAACGTCTGCCGGAAGGCCGGGCTACACGCATTCGGCGCGCCAACCGGGTCGTCAACAATCGGGCTTCACTTGCTGCCTTTGCTTTCCTTCGATCCGATCTCCACCAGCTTTTTTGTCAGCAGCACTGTGCCGATGATCTGCGTCCACTCGGAAACAATGTTGCCCGCAACCTGTCCCCACTTTGATTCGGAATCAGCGTGCGCATAGAGAAGCATCCATCCCACGCCGGTTAAAAGCAGAAACACCGTTAGGGAATGCTCACGCAGAACATGCAGCATACGATGGCGCAATTGTTTTGGCGGCTCCTTGCTCTCCTCCGAACCGCGCTCATACATGTGCTTGGTGGCCAGCACCATGACCACAACGCCCGTCCAATCTGCAATGGCGTTGCCGAAAAACGAGCCGATATGGCGTTTCTGGTCGCTGACAGAGTAAAGCACGATCCAGAGCAGGAGAATGCTGCCCGTGACAATGGTGAGACCGTGCCGCTCAAAGAATGTCTGGTTCTTTTGCTTCCGCAGAGAGAACTTCAAATCGTCACCTCAATTCAGACCTGGAAATTAGACGGAAATGCAACTGCAGAAGTGGCCTGAAGTCAATCGCCTTGCGGACATTCCAACGCGCCGCTTGTCCCGTATTTTGACCTCAACCCACGAGATTTTTATGAGCATAAAAAGGGTCCATGCGCATTCTAGTCATGTCGAAGTCCTTTAAGCGTTGCATGCTGGGCAGTTCTCAGTCCTGGTGGGATTCGTAACCATCGGCAGAAAGAAGCCGGGCATGCAGATTTCGAGGAGAAAGAGAATGACTAGAGAGTACCGCGAGTTCGATTTCTGGCTGGGCGAGTGGGACGTGGTCACTTCCGACGGCCATAACCCTGCCGGCGCCAGCAGCGTTCAGCTCCTGCTGGACCAATATGTGCCGCTGGAGAACTGCACGGGCAACGGAACAGGGAAGAGCTTCAACCACTTCGACCCGCGCACGAAGAAGTGGATCCAGGACTGGGTCGACAGCCAGTCCAACAGCGTGCACTTTGAAGGGGGCGTGGAAAAGGACGGCGTGATGCACTATTACGCCGACGATTTCGATGCGCAAGGCAAACCGATCAAGCACCATGTGCAGTTTTTCAATCTCGACCAAGACCATGTGCGCCAGCTCTGCCAGCAGTCGAGCGATGGCGGCAAGACGTGGCAAATGCAGTACGACTTTTTGTACATCCGCAAGAAGTGAGGACGCAATCAGGGCGTTGACAATTCTGTCAACGCCCCTTGTAGATCGGCTGCTACTTCTTTTTCGGTTTCGGCGGCGTGGCCGGCTCCGCGGGCCTGCTGGCGTCGTGCTTGCCCGGCAGTTCCGCTGGCTTCATGCTGACATCGACTGCGGCCACGTCGTCATACTCCGGCTTGCTGATGCCTTGCAGGTACTTATCGAACCAGCCGACGATATGCTGCAACCGCTCCACTCGATGCCACGGCTGGCCGGAGCGCGAAAGCTCGTGCGACTCTCCGGGAAAGCGCACCATGATGACCGGCCGCTTCAGGAACTTGAGCGCGCGGAACATCTCTTCACCGCCGGCGCCCGGAGGCGTGCGATAGTCGGCCTCGCCCAGCACCAGCATCAGCGGCGTCTTTACGTTCTGAATGTAGGTGATCGGCGAACGCTGCTTGTAGTCGTCGGGATCGAGGAACGGCGGCGCTTTGAACCATGACGGCTGGAACAAGGTGAAGTCAGCCGAGTACCACCAGTCGGTCCAACTGGCGATGTCACGCTGCGCCACAGCCGCGGCAAAGCGGTCGGTATGGCCGACCACCCAGTTCGTCAGCAATCCGCCGCCGCTGCCGCCGGTCACGCCGAGTTTTTTGGGATCGATGTAACCGCGCTTGAGCACTTCGTCCACGCCGATCATCAGGTCTTTGAAGTCGTCACCGGGATAGTGGTACTGAATAATGTTGCCGAACTGCTGCCCGTATGACGTGCTGCCACGCGGGTTGGGATAAAGCACCACGTAGCCCTTGGCGGCCATCCATTGAAATTCATGGTCGAAGACAAAACCGTAAGCCGCGTGCGGGCCGCCGTGGATGTTGAGAATGAGCGGGTACTTTTTCGCCGCATCGAAATCCGGGGGCTTCTGGATCCAGGCGTGGACCTTCTTACCGTCAAAGCTTGTGTACCAGATCTCTTCCGGCTCGGTCAGGTTAAGCTGGGAGAAAAGCTTGTCATTGATATGCGTCAGCCGGCGCGGCGCGGAGGTTGAAGCTCGGTCCACCCAGAACAGGTCGCCGATGTTCGTGGGCGTGGAGATGAGGACGACGAAGCCTGAAGCGTCATTGTTGGTGCGGAAGCGCTCCACCGCCTGATTGCCGCGCGTGACCTCTGTGATTTTGCTGGAGGCAATCTCCACCTGAATCAGATTGGCGCGGCCTTCGCGCGCAGTGGTGACGAGCAGGTTGTTGCCATCGGGAGTCCATGTCACGCGGTCGCTGCCGCCGGCGCGGGGCGTGCCCTGGTCGCCGCCCACTCCGCTGCAAACGTCGAAATCATAGTTCGCGGTAAGGTTGCGCGGCTTGGCGTCAGCTGCCAGGTCGACCACCCATAGGTCGGGCTCGGTGTAAGACTGGACCGGCTCATTCACTGAAGCGCAGAAGGCCAGCCGCTTGCCGTCAGGGCTGAGCGACATCTCGCGCGGCGCCATGTTGATGGTAAGAATCTTGGCCGGGTCGCCTCCGGCCGCCGCCACGGAATAGACATCGGCGTGCGGCTGCTCGTAAGAAGGATCGTCCACGCGCGTAGAGGTGAAGTAGATGGTGCTTGAATCCTTCGACCACAGGATGCCGTCGTCCGAGTACTTGCCGCTGGTGAGCTGGCGGGGCTTGGCTTCGTCGTCAGAACTCTGCGGCGCCGCGATCACCCATATGTGAGAAGGATGTTTGTAATCGAGATAGCCGGCGCCGTTGATGCGGTACACCGAGCGCGTGATCACGCGCACGTCGCTTTCGTGGTCGGCATCGGCCGCGGCTGGCCCGGCTTCCGGCTTCTCCGCGAGAGATTTGTCGTCGGGTTTTCCTTGGGCCTTGTCTTTCGACGCTGCATTCTCTTTCTTGCGCTGCTTGGCCAGATCCTCTGGAGAGGTATCGCTGGTGAAGGCGATCATCTTGCCGTCCGGGGACCACACGGGACCGCCAGCGCCGCGCCCCAGGTCGGTGATCTTCCACGATTCGCCTCCTCCGCCGACGGGAAGCATGTAAAGCTGCGCGGCAGGTGGACGCGCTCCTGCGCCGGGACCGCCGGCTGGCGCGCCGGCAGGCTCAGGCGCGCGCACAAAGACCAGCCACTTGCCGTCGGGCGACCAGCGCGGTGAAGAGTCGTGCTTGCCGTCGGTCATGCGGCGGGGTGTGTCGTCGCCGCGCGTGGAGACGCTCCAGATGGCGGTGTCATATCCGGTCTTCTTTTCGTCCACCGTGACCTTGACGAAGGCAACGCGCGATCCATCGGGCGAGACCTGCGGATCGCCTATCCAGCTGAATTGAAAAATGTCTTTCTCGGTGATCGAACGTTTTTGCGCGAAAACGGCAATCGCAGCGGCAAAACACAGCACGATGGCCAGAAGGCGGGCGGTGCGAGGCATGGAGGCTCCTTGGAGGAAACGGATTTTTATATCACAAGCAGGAGATCGATGTGTATCGAACCCCACCGTTCGCAAACACCGCATCCCGGCGGCGTTCTGCACCCTGTACGATTTGCCTGTCCTATTCTTTCGGGCCTTCTCTGGTTACTCCGGCTTCTTCTCAGCCGGCAGTTCTGGCGGCGGATAGTAAACTTTGCTCCCGCCGTTTTTAATTACCTCGTCGCGGAACGTTGTTCCGTAATCCTTTTCGCTGGACAAGGCATAGGCCTGGCGTTTGTAGTTCCAGCTCTTCGGATTCAGGCGCTGGGCTTCCTTGAAATGCGGGATGGCTTCCGCCTGATGCCCGGACTTGTAGAGTTGTTCGCCCAGGCCAAACTCGGCGGCGGCTTGTGCGATGGCGGGGTCCTGCGCCGTGAGCTTTTCCCGGAGGCGGTCTTCGCTCATCACGTAGGCGCTCTTCTCGCCGTGCTCCACCCAGTCTTTGAGCGCGTTGAGATATGGCGCGGAATCCATTGCGGTGAAGTTCTTGAATCGGTCGTCGACAAAGGCGACTTCGTTGGGCCGCACGATCCGCCCTTTCTCGTTGATCCAGACACCGGTGGGAACGTTGACCATGTTGTAAAGCTTGGAGACGAGGTGCTTCTCGTCGATGAGAACGGTGTACGTGAGCGGGCCGATCTTCCTGGCTGTTTCGACGGTTTCTTTGGGCAGATCAGGTTTGGCCTCGAGATATTGCAGCGGATCGATCCACGGGCCGGCATCTTTTGCGCCCCCGGTATCCTGCGCTACGGAGACGATCTCAAAATTTTTGTCTTTCAGCTGCTGGTAGATTGCCTGCCAGCCTGGCAGGTCAAAGCGGCACCCTCACCAGGAGGCCCAGGTGACGAGCAAAACTTTTTTGCCGCGAAAATCGGAGAGCCGGTGCGACCGTCCGTGGAGATCGGGCAGGGTGAAGTCGGGCGACTGAAGCGAGCTGAGCTGCTGGCGCTGGTCGGAGCGCAGGCCAAAGTACCACGTGGAGAGTCCGGCGTCATGCGCCACGGGCTGATGCACCAGCCCGGCAAACGCGCTCAGGTTGAACCACGACACGGGGGGAGTCTTGCGGAGAAACTCCTGTTGCCGGGCTTTGGGCAGCGGGAAGCAGAGTTCGTCGCGGCAGACGCCCTGCGGCTTGACTTCAAAGCGCGTGGCGCGTTTGAGGTCGGCCGTGGTGATCCAGAGCTGATCGGCATCTACGCGGGCAGCGGCGATGTCAGTAGCAATGTCGTCATAAACAATGGTGGCGTGAAGGTCTTTGGCCTTGGAACCCTCGGCGGCAGCGGGCAGCGTGGCGAGCAGCAAGAGCAGAAGCACTCCGGAGCAAACATTGGCTTTCATGTGGGTCTCCACTTATGCGTGGTAATTATACTTCGCTTGAAATTCCTGGTGAATCGTTTGCATTCGCGGCGCGTGGCTCGGGAGAAAGCTGCATTGGCTTCAATCCCAAATCTTCCAACAGCGCGGTGTCTTCGTCCGGAGCCGGGTTGGGCGTGGTCAAGAGCCGTTCGCCGGTAAAGATGGAATTCGCTCCGGCAAGGAAGCACAGCAGGATAGCTTCGCGCGACATCTGCTTGCGTCCCGCGGCCAGGCGGACCATGGAGCGCGGCATCAGGATGCGCGCGCAGGCGATGGTGCGGACCATGATCAGGGGATCGAGATCGGGCGAATCCGCCAGCGGCGTGCCCGGAGCGCGGACCAGCATATTGATGGGCACGCTTTCGGGATGAGGGTCAAGCGTGGCCAGTTGCTGCAACAGGCCGATGCGATCGTCTCCGGATTCACCCATCCCGAGTATTCCTCCGCAGCAGACGGTGATGCCGGCCTGGCGCACCGCGGCGATGGTATCGAGGCGTTCCTGATAGACGCGCGTGCCGATGATGCTCGAGTAAAACTCGGGCGAGGAATCCAGGTTGTGGTTGTAAGCGGTGAGCCCGGCCTCTTTGAGTTGCGCGGCCTGCGATTCCGTCAGCATGCCCAGAGTGCAACAGACCTCCATGCCCAGCGAGGCAACGGCGCGAACCGACTCCAGCACCGAATCAAACTCGCTGCCCTGTGGCGCCTGCCGCCAGGCGGCGCCCATGCAGAACCGCGTTGCGCCTTCGGTTTTTGCGCGTCGCGCGGCGGGCAGAATCTCATCGCAATTCATGAGCGGTTGCCGCTCCACGCCCGTGGAGTAGCGCGCGCTCTGCGGGCAATACGCGCAGTCTTCGGGACATCCTCCGGTCTTGATGGAGAGCAGACGGCACATCTGCACTTCGTTGGCGGGGTGAAATTCGCGATGCAATCTTTGCGCTTGCAGAAGAAGGTCGAGCAGCGGCTGATGATAGAGGGCGGCGATTTCTTGCCGCGTCCAATCCGTACGCATGGCTGCCCATTATAAATGCCGTTCTGCGCGAGCTGCCGCAGGTGTCTCAGGTTACAGGAAGGGCGGGCAGAGGCCCTTGGCGGAAAAAGGCCGTTCTTTGTCATCCTGGCGCAAGAGCCCTGGTTTCTTGGGTTTGCGCGAAGGGCGGGTGACCGGGAGCGATCGCGGTCAGGGGCAAAGGTAACCGCGAATATCGACCTAGGTAATCTGCGGGCTAACCGTACCTGTTCGATACAGTAGTTGTTCGCGCCGCACCCTTCCGGACTGAGGCAATATGAACAAGTTGCAGAGACAATTCGCGCTGTTGGGGACTCTGTTGGCGAGCGCGCTGGCTGGCGCACAGTCTCTGCCCAGGCTGAATACGCTGAATAATATGACTCCGTCGGTAAGTCTGGTTTCGCCCTCGTTGATCACGCCGATCACTCCGGCAAAGCCTCCGTGCGCCAGGCCTGCGGAAGCTTTCGATATAGACGACTACAGTGGGCCGCTCAGCAAACTGGTGTCGCGCTTCTCGCAGAGAATTGAGAACACCACGGTGCATATTCCGCGGCACAGAAGCGATCTTCGCCCTTGCGCGCTTACGGCCTCTGACAAGTTCCACATGTTCGTGGAGAGCACGGCTGATCCCATCAACTATCTGGGCGCGGCCTGGGACGCTGCCACCGCACAGCTGGACCGCGACGATCCCAGCTACCGCCAGGGAATGTCTGGCTACGGCAAACGGTTTGGCGCGGCGACGCTGGACAATGCGACCGGCGATTTCTTCGGCATCTTTCTTTATCCGGCTCTCTTCCGGCAAGACCCGCGTTACTACCGGCTGGGACAGGGATCGGCGCAGGCTCGGCTTGGACATGCATTGGCCCATCGTTTTGTAACTCGCGGCGATTCAGGCAAGCGCATGCCCAACTACTCCGAGTGGTTCGGGACCGTCAGTTCCAAGGCGCTCAGCAATCTTTATCATCCGGGAAACCCGCGCGGTTTTGGCCCGACGGCGAGCCGAGTGGGGTTCAGCGTTGCCAATGACATGGCATGGGACGCGGTCCGCGAGTTCTGGCCGGAGATCGCTAAAAAATTCCGGCTTCCATTTCGTACCCGCAAAGAACCGTTCGCGATGAGCGCGCCGCCAAAACGCGCGCCCGTGCCACAAGCAATCGTTGCCCAGAATGGTCCGCCGCCGGCCGACGCTGTCGATTAGTCTTCTCAAAAAAAGACGGCGCAAAAAGCGCCGTCTTCACAGTTGATCCGGATCAGGTCTAGAAGCTGAACTTCGCGGCCAGTTGGAACTGCCGCGTGTTGAAGGCCGTCCGGGGTGCGCCGACTGCACCGCTCGGTCCGGAGTTGCCGTCGCCAAAGTGCGTTGGGACATTGTTGGGAATAAAGTCCGGAGCGCCGTAAACCGAAAACACCTCGTCGATGTTGCTGTGATTGAAAAGGTTGAAGGCGTCCACGGAGAGGTTCAGGATCTTTTTCTCTCCGATGTGAACTGCCCGGGCCAGGCGCAGGTCCACGGTCTGCAGGTTGTCGCCGCGATAGCTGTTGCGCGGCGAAGCGCCCACGCGATCGGTCACCGGGTTGCCGTCATTGTTCGCGTCAAAGCCCACAAACAAGGTAAACGGCCGCGCCGACTGTAACGTAATGATGCTGCTCAACTGAAAGTCGTGCAGGAACGTGCTCTTTGGGCCCTCCGCCACGAAGTTTGCGACAAAACGGTGGCGGGCGTCTTGATTTGAATTGGCCCGCTCCAGATTTCTCTGCGCGTTCGATTGCGGCGTGCTGACGAAGGTCACAAAAGTTCCGTCATCCAGCGTGTGCGACAGCGTGTAATTCGCGTTCAGCGAGAAGTATTTCCCCGCCTTTTCGATCACCTGCAGCGTCAGTCCGTGATAGACCGAATTACCCGTAGAGTCCGTGAAGTAGAAGATCCCGTTCGTTCCCGGCGAGCCTGCCGGCGGTGCGGGGATATTGGGGTCGCGAATGGCAAAAGCGTAAATGTCTTTGCCTGTGCCGGGTTGAACGCCAACCGGCGGGCCTACGTTGAGGTCAATCGGCCGCACCAGCTTGTGACCGGCAACAAACATGTATCCGGCGCTGATCGTCAGCCCCTTGCCGATCGTGCGGTCGATCTCCAGGTTGGTCTGCTCCGTATAGGGCGACCGCAGGTTGCGGTCGACGGCTGTTCCGCCCTGGAAGAACGGTGAATTCAGCGGGAATGATCCGCTGTTGATCAGGTTTTCAAAGGCCGAGGTCAGCAGCGGAGGCGGCACCGTTCCAGGGGGTAGCGGCAACGGGGGAACTACCGGGCATCCGGCAAGCACGCAGGGTGTTGGCAGGAACATGCTGCTAAGAATGTAAGTTCCTGTCTGCTGGTTCCGGGCCGTCGGCAGCCCGGCGATCACCGGCGGGCGCTGTGGCGCCGGCACAAAGAAGAACGTGAGACTGTACTTGTCATTGAAGATGCCGTAGCCCGCGCGGATCACCGTCTTGGAGTCCGGCGCATAGGCCAGTCCAACGCGCGGCTGGAAGTTGTTGTGATCGCCGTTCACAAAGAAGTCCAGCCCGGCTTCCACGTCATAGCGCAAGCCGTAGTTCACCGTGAGTTTGGGCGTGATGCGGAACTGGTCCTGGGCAAAGAACCCGAAATAGCTGTGGTTCACGTGAACAAAGAAGTTAGACGCTTGCGAATCCAGAAATGCCTTGTCCCATGTCGTTGGCACGGAGGGCGAAGCCGCGGCAGTGTTGATCGGGCCGGGTCCAATCGGTGCGCCCCAGAAAAACGCAGCCAGGCATGGCGACACCAGTCCAATCAAAGGTGCAGGACACGGCGTCGCTCCCCAATCAGATTTGCCCGAGACCAGCAGGTCGCCCAGGCTGGGGAAGATAATGCGCGCCGGAGTGAATCCGGGCCAGATCACGAAATTGCGGACGTAGTTGGCGTCGAATCCGAATTTTGCGTAGTGCTTTCCGCGGACGATGGAAAAAGTGTCCGAGCCCTGGATGCGTGTTTCGTTGTAGCGGTCAAATGCGCCGAAATTGTGTCCGAAAAGGAGCAGGTTCGGCACATCAAGGTTGGGCTGCCCGGTCACGCCGGCAAAGCCATAGTTGCGCCGCGCCCATTGGAACAGCAGGGAGTTGACCTTGTTTTCGCTCAAAGTCGTGCTCAGGGTTCCCACCAGGTCCTGGTCGCGCAATGAGCCGTTGCGTCCGCTGCTCGGCGCGCCCACGCCGCCGCCGTCCAGCGTTTCTCCCACCAGCATGTTCAGGTTGGTGGCGTCCTGAATGGAGTAGCGCGCGGTAAGCCGGTTCCGATCGCTCAACTGGTGGTCGAGCTTGATGAAGCCATTATCGACGTCCGCTGTCTTGAGGACGTTGAGGTTTTCCGGAGCAATCCCAAGGCTTGCTTTGAGGGCATTGATCGCTCCGATATTGCTTACCAGCAGGCCGGGGAACTGTGGTGACTGCCCGCGCCGCTGGCCCTCATAATTCACGAAGTAAAAAGTCTTGTCCTTTTTCAGCGGCCCGCCCAGGGTTGCTCCGAACTGGTTCTGGCGGAACGCATCAAACCCGGGCTGCGTGAGCAGCGGTTTGGCATTGAGCTTGTTGTTCATGAAGTATTCGTAAACCGACCCATGAACGTCGTTGGTCCCGGACTTGGTCACGATGCTCACGATTCCGCCCAGCGCACGCCCGTATTCCGCGCCAAAGCTGTTGTTGACCACGCGAAACTCGCTCACCGCTTCCTGGGAGGGAGTGGCCCTCTGCGATCCGGTAGCGGTGTTGATGTTGTCCGCTCCGTCAACGGTCACGCTGTTGTTCAGGTCGCGCTGGCCGCCAAAGGAGATGCGCGTGACCGAAGGATCGGTAAATGTGGATTGCAGGCTGATTCGTCCGGTGGTCACGCCCGGGCTCAGCAAGGCGAAATCCGTGAACAGCCGCCCCGCGATGGGCAGCGCCTGGATCTGCTGCGTCTCCACGACCTGGCTCACCTCCGTGCGTGTCGGCTCGATCACCGGCGCTTCCGTGTTGACGGTGATTTCCTGCGTGGTGCCGGCCACTTTCAGGTTTACGTCAATCGTGGCCACCTGGGCCACGCGCAGTACAATGCCGGTTTGCGAGTGCCTGGCAAAGCCCTGCGATTCCGCCGTCAGTTCGTAATTCCCCGGCGGAATGTTGGTCAGGATGTAAAAACCCACGCTGTTGGACGTGGTCTTGTAGGCCTGATTGGTATCGACATTGCGGAGCGTGACGGAAGCTTTTACCACCATGCTCCCAGTCTGGTCGCGGACGGAGCCGTTGAGCTGGGCCTCTGCTGCGCTGACCTGCGCAAACGCCGCATTGCAGGAGAGAAAAAGAACAAGAGCGAACATGACGAGTGCGGAACCACGTTTCATATTTCCTCCGGCAGAGGGAATGGGGTCTTACGAACGTTCGTTCGAGCCAGCCGTAATCAAAAATACTCATACGGCCGATCCGTGGGGCGCCCATCCCTGAGCGGGCCATTGTCTTACAGGAAAAACAAATGTCAAGAAATAAGTTTTTATATCAAAGTAATTTCTTCGGCGGGGCGGCGAAAACGAGAGCTATGCAAAAAAAACGGGGATTTACGCAGCGAGCACCGCGTCCCCGTTTTTTGTTAGTTTGCTGAAGGCTTTTCCGCGCGGTCGATAACCAGCACCGTCTGTGGCAGGGTTTGCAGGTCAAGTCTCAACCCAAGTTGTTCCTCTATCGCCGCCAGGAAAGCCGGGCTCAACCCGCCGGCTTCGATCGGGTGTACTATGACTTCCTTGCCGCCTTGGACCTCCTTGTGGTCCGTCATTCCTCCTTCAGTCGTCAACCTGAATGTGAAATCGTAGTCGCCCGTGAGTCCCGTTCTGTCCTGGACTGGTTGGTTCAAGTGCCTTGACAGCAGGTCCACCGCGAATGCGATGGGCATGGCTTGTACGGTCATTCCATTAGAACTCATGTCAAACTTATGCGGCCCTGCCGGTTGTCCATCCAGCCCCTTGATGCCGTTGGGGTAGGTATCTCCGGGTTTTGCTGGATGAATTTTGGGGCCGTTCTTCGCGATCACCAGCACATACGACGGCAGCAGTTTGCTCTCCCGGTGGAGTGCCACCTTAAACTGGTCTGCCAGCAGGGTCTGAAACATCCGGTCTCGTTCGGCCTTCTGTTGTTCCGGGCTAAGCTTTTTCAACTCCGCGACAACAGAGCTGTCCAATTTCGCTTCAACATTGAACCTGGCGGTGGCAAGCCAATCTGGTCCTCCGGAGATATGGTTCGCCGGGACTCCGTAGGCCAGCCGGATGAGCTCATGCAGGGTTTGGTTCTTTGCCACGAGGCTGTCAGGAGTGAAGATTATTCTGTTTTGAATAACGCCGTTGCCGGTTTCCCCGGATGTGATGGAAACGTTTTGATAGCCGCGGGTAAAAACCGAGGCGTTCGGCGCCGAATTCGCCGCAAATGATTGTGCCCGGCCTTGGGTTGGTCTCACCAGGCCGAATACAACCGGCGCGGCAATGGCTGCCACTCCCACCACGCTGAGCAACACTTTCTTACCGAAATTCAGTTTGCGTACAACACTCTTGTTCATGATATTCACTATCCTTTTCTTAAGATCGGCGCCCGTGACTCCAGACACGCAAGCCAGGGGCGACCCCACACAGAATTCGCAGATCTTCAAAATGCTTTCGGCATAGACCTGCCGTTCACTGCCTGATTCCAGGACTTCTTCATCGCAGGCCCGTTCGCGCTCCGCCAGCAACCGCGTTCCCAGCCACCAAACCAGCGGGTGAAACCAGAAGAGGGCCTCCACCACCATATGGACCGCAGCGGCCAGATTGTCATTGCGGCGGACGTGCCACACCTCATGCGCCAGCACGGCTTCCAGGTGCGCATCTTCAAGCCGCGCGGAGATCCCCTCCGGCCATACCAGGACTGGCCGGATAATGCCGAAAATCCCAGGTTCCAGCGAGGCCCGTGACAACAACATCTCGATCCGCTTTCGTATACCGCCAACATGCTCCAGGCGGCGCAGCGCTTCCACTTCCCGTCCTTCTTGCAATGGCGCCGCTTCCCGCATGGCCGCGCAAACACGCCGCCAGCGCGCGAACCATACAATCAGGACCACCACGAATCCGCAGAGCCAGGCCGCCGTGAGCAGCGCAGGAAGCAAATGGAGCAGGCTTGAGAAAACGGTGGCAGGAGCGGCCAGTGGGGGCGCAGACTGCATGAAGGGCTCGCTGATCTCCTCCATCACAAAATAAAAGCCATCGTTCGCTCCCGCGGAAGCGCCTGACCATGCCAGACGGCGGCCAATGCTGATCAGTAATGAAAAGGGGACCAGGAATTTCATCGAGGCTGCCAGCCACAACCAGTAGCGCACCCGTGCCTGGTTGCGGCGTAACGTCCATGCCAGCACCCCGGCCAGGATGGCGAACAGCGTAGACTGCCACAGGTGATTGCCGATGGCCGGCGCTATAGCGCTCCATATCGCGGACAACGGTTGCTCGATCATTTTGCTTTGTCCTTTCTCTCCAGCTTGCGCAGGACCTTCTCGGCGTCTTTGATGTCTTCGAGCGTCAGCTTGCCCGATTCAATCAGGTGCGCCATCACCGGCTGGGTGCTTCCGCCAAAGAGCGCCAGCAGGTCGTCGATCAGCCTCCGTTGCGCCGCGTTGCGCGAGACCGCCGCCGCAAAGATGTGGAAGTTTCCCACCTTCTTCACGCGCCGCACGGCCTTCTTCGCTTCCAACCGGTAAACCGTCGTCTGGATCGTGGTATAGGCAGGGCGGTCCTTTTCCGGAAAGGTTTCCTGAATGTCGCGGATGGAGGCTTCATCCCGGGTCCACAACGCCTCCATGATCTGGAGTTCAAGTTTTGTCAGCTTGGGCAGGGTCATGGTTAGAGCCTCCCTACTATGCTCGTCTGTTAATCTACTACATACGTTTGTTTTGTCAATAGGGAAATTCCAAAAAAAGCGGGCTCCTTTTCAGCAAGGCGCCCGCATGCGATCCGGATTTTTAGTGCGTCGGGGCGGAAGCGGGATTGTCGGCCGCTACCAGCGTGGGCCGGTCATAGAGCTGGATGCGCAGCGTGACCTGTTTGCGTGCATCAAACGTATCCTTGGCCACGGGATAAGCGAAGATCGCTACACCGTTGAAGGATGTTTTCGATGGGATTTTCAGCTCCTCCTTCAGCCAGTCCGCCTTCGCTACCTCCAGGGTGGGAAACGCCTGCATGTATCGCGGACCATCCATTCCCGGTGCGGCGGTGTCCTCGTATTTTTTGCCGTCCGCCGTCTCCACCTCGGCGCGAATTCCTTTAATCCAGAGCGGCCCCTCAACCTGGTTATCGAGCTTCACGTAGATGGCCACCATCGTATTCCCCTCTTGTGGCGCCGAAGCCACTTTGGTGATGGCCAGCGATGCGCTGGGCTTGGTCCGGTTGGATAGCACCACCACGGATACCACGATTGCCACCAGCACTGCGGCCACCAGCAGCGGCACAATCGGCGGCAGCGTCCACTTGGCGCTGTCCATCTCTTCCGTCATGGGAATATGTCCTGCGCCAGGCTGGCTGGCAGCTTGCGGCGCAACCGGCGTCTTGGCGTTGGGCTGGCTGCTGGGCGGGACAACAGGTGCAGTGTCGTCAGGCATAGAGTTGCCTCCGGGAACAGAATACTCTTCTGAGATGCTGAAATCACCGCCGGTGTACGTCTTCGAAAATCTGCTCTGATACCTCTGTTCTTGTGCCAACGAAAGCGGCTGTTTTTACGTGCTTCTCTGGAGATACAATGCTTGCTTAGGCCCACTCGGGGTGCCGCTCTTCTTGGAGGGAACCTATGCGCCTGATCAAGTCTGTTTTCGAAGGCCTGCTGTTGATGTTTGCCGTGATGACCCTGATTACCGACTTGCAAAGCCAGTCGCCAGGCCAGACGCCACCAGCCGTGCAAACGCCAGCCCCGGTTCAACCTTCTCCGGCAGCCCAGCCGCAACCGGTACAAAAAACGCCGGTCGCAACACCTGCAGGACGAACTGAATCCTTGCGTAGGATCAAGATAAAGATGGTCCCGGGAAAGAAACCCAAACTATTACCCACGGGGATTCTGGACAAAGGCACTCCTGCCTGATCACCAACCGCGGAACTGAAATCGAATCCGCGCAGGGGTTGACTCAAACCCTTGGTTTTCTCCATGCCTCCGTGTCTCCGGTAGGGTTTTGTAGCTCCGTCTACGCAACCTTCGCAAGCACCGGCCTGCCCCGCCTTACGACCCTGGCAAACTCTGCCGCGGGCAGCGTGTTGAGCACGTCTTGCCGCGTCAGCCAGGCGCGCCGGAGCTGTAAAACGCCGTAACGGATCTTCTCCATGTGCGAGGTGTGATGCGCGTCAGTATTCACGATAAATTTCACGCCCTTGGCTTTCGCCATGCGCAGGTGCTGGTCGCGCAGGTCAAGCCGTTCGGGGTAGGCGTTGTGCTCCATGGCCACACCTGCTTTGGCGGCAGCGGTGAACACCTTGTCATAGTCAAAGCTGAAGCCTTCGCGGCGCAGCAGTTGGCGTCCCGTGGGATGCCCGATCAATGATGTATTGGGATTCGCAATCGCGCGCAGCAGGCGATCTGTCATCTGCGCGGCCTCCTGGTTAAAGTGCGAATGCACGCTGGCGATGACGATATCCATCTGTTCCAGCACGGAATCGGAGAGATCTAGCTCGCCATCAGCCAAGATGTCGACCTCAATGCCGGCGAAGATGGTGATTCCCGGTGTATTTCTGGCCGCGGCGCGGATTTTCTTGATATGCGCCTCGGCTCGCTTATCATCCAGCCCGTTGGCGAAAGCCAGGTTCTTGGAGTGGTCGGTGATTGCCATGTATTTGTAGCCGCGGTCGCGGGCGGCCTCGGCCATCTCTTCGATCGTACATTTGCCGTCGGTTTCAACCGTGTGCATGTGCACGTCGCCCTGAAGGTCGGCCTGGGTAACCAGGTCGGGAAGCTTGTCTTCCGCGGCGGCCTGGATCTCGCCGCAATCCTCGCGCAACTCCGGTGGAATGAATTTCAAGCCGAGTTTCTTGTAAATCTCTTCTTCGGTTTTCCCGGCCACGCGCTTGTTGTCTTCCATGCGCACCAAGCCGTATTCATTGAGCGTGTAGCCCTGCTTGAGCGCGCGCTGGCGCAACTGGACATTGTGGTTCTTGGAGCCGGTAAAGTATTGCAGGGCCGCGCCGAAGGAATCGGGGGGAAGCAGGCGCACATCCACCTGCATGCCGCTGCGCAGCTTGAAGCTGACCTTGTTCTCCCCCCGGGCCAGCACTTCAAGAATTCCGGGGAAGCTGAGAATGCGCTCGATCACCTGGTTGCGCTGCGGCTCGCTGTCACAGCATTGGCCCGTCACCAGCAGGTCAAGGTCGCCCACGGTTTCACGGCCGCGCCGCAGTGACCCTGCGGGCGTGACCTTCTCCACGCCGGGAAGCCCTTGGAGCAACTCCGTTATCTTGCGCGCGATTTCGTCGGCGATGTCGAGCAGGAAACGTCCGGTGAGCTGGCGATAGCTCTCGATGGCCCTGAGGATTTTCTGCTCCGATTTTTCGCTCAGCCGCGGAAGCGTGCGCAGCTTGCCTTCGCTCGCCAGTTTGGCGACGCCGTCCACGTCACACACCTTGAAAGCGTCCCAGATCAGCGCGATGGTCTTCGGGCCCAGGCCGGAAATCTTCAGCAACTGGAGCATGGAAGGATGAAACTTCTTCAACATCTCTTCATGCACCGCGAGCTTCCCGTCTTTCATCAGCTCGCGGATATTCCCCGCCATCCCCTTGCCGATGCCGGGAATGGCCAGCAGCGCCTTTTCGTCCTGGTAGATTTCCGAGACCTGTTGCGGCCAGCCTTCCAGGGCCTCTGCCGCGCGTTCATAAGAGCGTATGCGAAACCCGTCTTCGGACGCGACCTTCATCAGGTCGGCTGTCTCGTAAAAAATTGTGGCAATGGCTTTGTTGTCCATTTGTTTTGTAATCCCGACCCTGACTTGTGGAAGGGGAGGGAACCCTGCAGCAACGATTATATTGAGGCTCGGGTCAACTTAGTAAAATCCCGAACGCGGAATAGCACAATGACGGATTTCAGGACCGCTATTTTTCTGAATAATACTCGTTACAATAGGGTTCCCTCCCCTTCGACAATCTCAGGGTCGGGATTGCAAAAAAATGCCCACCATCCACGTTAACGGCGTCGATCTCTTCTACAAGGAATCCGGCAGCGGCCCCGAGACCATCGTTTTCTCGCATGGTCTTCTCATGGACCACGCCATGTTTGAGCCGCAGAGGGCGGCATTTGAAAAGCAATATCGCGTGATCGCCTATGACCACCGTGCTCAGGGACAGTCGCAGGACCCCGGACAGGGTTATGACATGGACACGCTGGCGGACGATGCTGCTGCGCTCATCACCGCCCTGAATGCCGCGCCGTGCCATTTTGCCGGTCTCTCGATGGGAGGCTTTGTCGGCATGCGCCTGGCCGCGCATCATCCTGCGCTGCTGCGCACGCTCACGCTGATGAATACCACGGCCACCAGGGAAAAGCTGCCGAACCGCATCAAATACGGCGTGCTGGCGCAACTGGTCAAGCTGCTCAGCCCCGCGCCGTTCACGCCGATCGCGGTAAAAGAGCTCTTCGGGCAAACCACGCGTAGCAGCGCTTCGCGGCGGCCGATGCTGGAACAATGGACAGCCAAACTGAGATCGCGGCCACGAAACATCGCGCCATCCCTGCTGGCGGTCATGAATCGCCGGGAATTTACCGCCGAAGAACTGGCGCTGATCCGCTGTCCCACACTGATCATTACCGGCGAAGACGATACCGCGCAGCCCCCTCGCAATTCAGACAGCATGATGGCCGGTATACGCGGCGCAAAAGCCGTCCGCATCCCCGGCGCGGGCCACAGCAGCTCCCTGGAAACGCCGGAGGCGGTGACCGCTGCGATGCGGGAGCTGCTGGAAGGCAGCTCAGAACATCCGCGCTAACGAAATGCGCGGATCTGATCTGTTGAGAGAACAGGGCAGGGAAGTGGTGCAAACCGCGCTCCGCTATAATCGGAACAGATCCTATGAGAAAAGCAAGTTACGCCGCATGGTGCTCTGCGACTCTGATTCTGGGTGTAACGCTCCTGTTTGCAGTCCAGGCGCAACAGCCCGCGCAGCCCCGGCAGGCTGACGATATTCCTGCCACGGATGCGCAGTCCGGTCCTTGTTCCATTGAGTTGACGGTCACTGACGCCGACGCCAAGCCCGTGTATGCTGCTCGCATTGATTACCACGCAGCTTATGGATTCATGGGAACGCACAAGCTCGACATGGCGGTTTATACCAACGCGCAAGGCAAAGCAAGGTTTACCGGCATCCCGGCCAAGGTAAAAAACCCGCCTATAGAATTTCACGCCAAAAAGGACGATCTCATCGGCGTGGCCACCATGGATCCCGCAACCGAATGCCAGTCCAAACATGACATCGTGCTGGCGAAGGCCAAGCCGCCAGCGCAATAGATTGCCAAAATCGCCGGAATTGCCAAAAATTGAGCGCAACGACCGCTGTTGGCGATCTTGGCAGTACTGGCAATCATGGCAATCCCCCTTCTTTTCCACAAACTTACCTAAAATCCACAGTGGGGATAAGCGACTATAATTGTGAGTAACAACGTTCGCCATGTCTGAATTCGTCCATCTCCACCTTCATACCGACTATTCGCTGCTGGATGGCGCGTGCGATATCAAAAAGCTGGTAGGCCGCGTCTCTGAAATCGGGCAGAAGGCCGTGGCCATGACTGACCACGGCAACATCTACGGCGCGGTAGAGTTTGTGGATGCCGCGGAGAAGGCCGGCGTGAAGCCGATCGTCGGGTGTGAGCTCTACATCTGCAAAAAAGATGACCATCGCGCTCCGCCCGAAGGCGACACCTACAACCATCTGCTCGTGCTCGCCGAAAACGAAGAAGGCTATCGCAACCTGATCAAGATCACCTCCGAAGCCAGCATGCACGGCTTTTACTACAAGCCGCGCATCAGCAAAAAGTTCTTGGCCGAGCACAGCAAGGGCCTGATCGGGCTGAGCGGCTGCCTGGCTGGCGAAGTCTGTGAGAACCTGCTGGCCGGCAAATATGAAGCCGCGCGCGGAGCGGCCGCCTCCTACCGCGAAATTTTTGGGCAAAACAATTTCTTTATGGAGATCCAGGACCAGGGGCTTCCCGAAGAGCACCGCATTCATGCTGATCTCTTTCGCCTGGAAAAAGAGCTGGGCATTCCCATGGTGGCCACCAATGACAGCCACTATCTCTGTGAAGATGACGCTCACGCTCAGGACGTGCTGGTCTGCGTGCAGACGGGCAAGTCCGTCAATGACACCAACCGGCTGAAGTTCCACGGCAACCAGTTTTTCGTCAAGAGCGCCGATGAGATGGCGCGGCTCTTTTCCGGCCGTGAAGATGTGCTTAGCCGCACGCTGGCCATCGCCGAGCGCTGCAATTTCAAGCTCAACAAAGTCAAGAATCCTTTCCCGGAATTCACTGTGCCGGATGGCTACACGCTGGACAGCTATTTTGAGCACGTAGCGCGCCAGGGTTTTGCCCGGCGCTGGGAAAGCCTGGGACCGCTGGAGACCGCGGGCCGTCTTAAGAAAGCGCGCACCGACTACGACCAGCGGCTGACACGCGAGATCGCCATCATCCAGCAGATGAAATTCTCCGGATACTTCCTGATCGTCTGGGATTTCATCCGTTATGCCCGGGAGAACTCCATTCCTGTTGGTCCGGGCCGTGGTTCGGCCGCCGGCGCGCTGGTGGCCTACGCCATGGGGATCACGGACATCGATCCGCTGCAGCATGAGCTGCTGTTTGAGCGCTTTCTGAATCCGGAGCGCGTTTCTCTGCCCGATATCGACATTGATTTCTGCATGAATCGCCGTGGCGAGGTCATCAATTACGTCACGCAGAAATACGGGCGCGAGAATGTGGCGCAGATCATCACCTTCGGCACCATGGCGGCCAAAGCGGCCATCAAAGACGTGGGCCGGGCCATGGACATCCCTTATACCGACGTGGACCGCATCGCCAAGATGGTCCCGGCCACGCTGAACATCACTCTGAACCAGGCGCTCGACGATTCTCCGCAGCTGCAACAGGCTTACGAGAACGAAATACAAGTACGCGAGTTGATTGACACGGCGCTGAAGCTGGAGGGCCTGGTGCGCAACTCCGGCGTACACGCGGCGGGCGTGGTGATTTCGCCCAAACCGCTCACCGAACTGGTGCCGCTGCACAAGACCAAGAACGACGAAATCGTGACCGCCTATGACATGAAGGCGGTGGAGAAGATGGGCCTGCTGAAGATGGACTTCCTGGGGCTCACCACGCTCACCATTCTTGACGACGCGCTCAAGCTGATCGCGCAGCGCGGCGCTGCCATCGATCTGGAGAAAATTCCTCTCGACGACCAGAAGACCTACGAAAGCGTCTTTCACACCGGGCTGACTTCCGGCATCTTCCAATTTGAATCCGGCGGCATGACTGACGTGCTGCGCCGCTACAAGCCCAACTCCATCGACGACCTTACGGCTCTCAACGCGCTTTACCGTCCCGGCCCGATCCAGGGCGGCATGATTGACGATTTCATCGACCGCAAGTGGGGACGCAAGAAGGTTGAGTACGAGCTACCTCAACTGGAAGAGCTGCTCAAAGAGACTCTGGGCGTCATCGTCTACCAGGAGCAGGTCATGCAGATCGCCAACGTGCTGGCCGGCTATTCGTTGGGCGAAGCCGACCTGCTGCGGCGCGCGATGGGCAAGAAGATTGCCGAAGAGATGGCGGCGCAGCGCCAGCGCTTCGTGAAAGGCGCGGTAGAGCGCGGGTATCCGGAAAAGAAGATCGTCAAGATCTTTGACCTGATGGAGCAATTCGCCGGGTACGGCTTTAATAAGTCGCATTCCGCGGCTTACGCGCTGCTGGCCTACCAGACGGCCTACCTTAAGACGCATTATCCGGTGGAGTTCATGGCGGCGCTCCTGACTTCGCAGATGGGCAACACCGACAACGTGGTGAAATACATCAACGAGTGCCGCGAGATGAAAATTCCCGTTGAGCCGCCGAATATCAACGTAAGCGATTCGAACTTTACGCCGCATGAGAACGCCATCCGCTTCGGCCTGGCGGCGGTGAAAAACGTCGGCCGCAACGCGATTGAGTCGATCGCTGCGGCGCGCCGCGAGCTTGGCCGTTTTGCTTCAATTTTTGAATTCTGCGAAAAAGTCGATCTGCGGCTTCTGAACAAGCGCGTGCTGGAATCACTGATCAAAGCCGGCGCCATGGATGATTTTGGCTATCGCTCACAAATCATGGCCGTGCTCGACAAGGCCATTGAGCGCGCACAAAAAACCCAGCGCGATGTAGAACTCGGCCAGCATGGTCTCTTCGGCGTATTTGAGGAAGAGCAGTCGAACGGCGCCGGGGAGAAGCTCCCCAACGTTCCCGAATGGGACGAACACCAGCGCCTGGCCAATGAGAAAGAAGTCCTTGGTTTTTTCATCACTGGGCATCCACTGGAAAAGTACCGGGAGAAGCTGGAGGATTTTCGTGCGTTGTCGGTGGAAACCATCGCCGCCATGACCACGGGCACCGGCCGCGATGAGATCACCACCGCCGGCATGATCTCCAACGTGCGGGTGCTGAAATCGCGCAAGGGAGATCTTTACGCCCAGGCGGTCATGGAAGACATGACAGGAACGATTGAGGCGATTATCTTTCCCGAGGCTTACAAGCGGCTGCAGGCTATCCTGAAGCAGGAGATTCCCATGCTGGTGCGAGCCAGCGTGCGCGTGGAAGAGGGCTCGAACCCGAAGATCGCCATCAGCCAGCTCACGCCGCTTGAAGAAGCTCAGCCCAAATTGCCGCGCTCCATCCGCATCCGCGTGCCCCTGGAGACCGCCACGGAGGCCACGGTGGACGCATTGCAGGCCATCTGCCACGAACGCAAAGGCGAAGCCAAGGTGTTGTTTGATGTGGAACGTAGCGGCGACTTCATGGTGGTGATGGAAGCGGACGGATATAATATTTGTCCAGACCGCAATTTTATTGCTCGCATTGAGGAATTGTGCGGGCGCGGCGCGGTAAGGATTATCGATTGATAATTCTGTTCTGCCAAAGAGCTTTATAAGTTGATGATTGGCAGACGAGAGCTAGGAGCTTTTTTGGACCCAGCAGTCAAAGCGCAGCGGCAGTTAGAGGTCATTGAAGAGCAGGTCGCACAGCTCGAAACGCGCGCCAGCGCCGACCAGCAAGCACGTCTTGAGCTCAAGCACCTGCAGCACCAGATCAATTTCCTGCGCGAGCAGATTCGCCTTCACATCAATGCCTGGCAGAAAACGGAGCTGGCGCGGCATTCGCAGCGACCCTTCACCATGGACTATGTGGAACGGATCTTCACCGACTGGAGTGAGGTCCACGGCGACCGCGGTTATGGCGACGATCCGGCGATCATGTGCGGCATGGCGCGTTATCGCGGCGAAAATGTAATGGTGATCGGCCACCAGAAAGGCCGCGATACCAAGCAGCGCGTTTATCGCAACTTCGGCCAGGCCAATCCGGAAGGCTATCGCAAGGCGCTTCGCTGCATGAAGATGGCGGAAAAGTTCGGCCGCCCAATCTTTACTTTTGTGGATACGCCCGGCGCCTATCCCGGACTGGGCGCGGAGGAGCGCGGCCAGGCGGAAGCCATCGCGCGCAATCTGCGCGAGATGGCCCGCATTGAAGTCCCTATTATTACCACCATCACGGGCGAAGGCGGAAGCGGAGGCGCGCTGGCCATCGCCGTCGCGGACCGCGTGTTCATGCTGGAAAACTCGGTGTACTCGGTGATTTCACCGGAAGGCTGCGCCTCCATCATGTGGCGCGACGCGGCGAAAAAGGAGATCGCGGCTCAAGCTCTTCGCATTACCGCTCCCGACCTGAAGGAGCTGGCCATCATCGACGAGATCATTCCCGAGCCGGACGGCGGAGCGCACCTGGACCATGATGCCTCAGCCGCCATGGTGGATGAGGTTCTGTTCAAACACTTTAATGAGCTGAAACACCAGCCGGTGCAGAAGCTCCTGGACGGCCGCTACAACAAGTTCCGCCAGATGGCCCAGTTCTATACGGAATAACATTTGCCTCCTCCCGGAACCATCGTTGCGCACGCGCCCTGCCGGGTGGACCTGGCTGGCGGCACCATGGACCTTTGGCCGCTGTACCTGTTTCATCCCGGCGCCGTGACGGTGAATTTCGCCGTCAACATCCTTACCCGCTGCCGCGTCAGCCGGCTTGAGGACCGGCAAATCCGGTTCAAGTCGATTGACACAAAGGTGGAGGAGTCATTCTCCAGCTTTGAGCAGCTATGCTCCACGCACAGATTCAAGCACCCGCTGGCTGCCTATCTGGCCCGCTTCTTTGCTCCTGAAGGCGGATTTGAGATTGAAACCAACTCTGAATCGCCCGCCGGGGCTGGGATTTCCGGCTCCTCGGCGCTGATGATCGCCACCACCGCGGCGCTGGCCCGTTTTACCGGTAAAAAGCTCGATCGCGAGCAGATCCGGGTGATCGCGCAGAACGTGGAAGCCCAGCTGATCAAGGTCCCCACGGGGTGCCAGGACTACTATCCCGCGCTTTATGGCGGTGTGAGCGCGATTCACCTTGATCCGGATGGAATCCACCACGCGGCCGTGCGCGTCGCGCCGGAAGAGCTGGACCGCCGGTTTGTGCTGGTTTATACCGGAGCGCCGCGGAAATCAGGCATCAACAACTGGGAAGTCTTCAAAGCCCACATCAACGGCGACAAGAAGATCTTTCATAACTTTGAGCGCATCGGCGAGATTGCGCGGGCCATGCATCACGCCCTTTCCATGGCTGACTGGAAGCAGGTGGCCAGGCTGTTGCGGGAAGAATGGAAGCTGCGCAAAACCAACTCTCCCAGGATCAGCACGCCGATGATCGAAAAACTGGTGGCCGTGGCGCTGCGCCAGGGCGCGATGGCGGCCAAAGTCTGCGGGGCCGGCGGTGGCGGTTGCGTCGTCTTCCTGACCGAACCGGAGAACCGCGATCACGTTTCGGCGGCCATCCGCAGCTATGGCGGGCAGGTGTTGCCGGCAATCGTGGCCCGCGACGGCCTTTCCGTCAGCGGCCGGTCCCTAGGTGCTGAATGAACGGGGTGCTGAATGAACGAATGGCGGAATCGTCGGACGCTGAACCATGCCGAGCCGGTTGCATGGGACGGAATGCATCCTAAGTCTCACCTTCCCTGCTGGTTTGGCATCTAAGCAGAATGGCTGCTAAATGAGTTGAAAATTCGCCCATTTTAGACAATAGTTAGATAGACGGCAGCCATAGGTGTTCCCATGTTACCCCGTACCGCATTCCTTTTTTTCCTGGTATTAACTGCCTGCAGCCTGGCCGCAGGTCAAGGCAGCCACCCTCCCACGCAGGATCCTCCACCGACGACTCAGGCTCCTCCTCCTCCGCTTGTTGTTAAGCCGGACACCCGGACCCTGGGTTCAATCCCGCTTCCCAAACTCCCGGATTCCCAGGCTCAACCTCAGCCGGACAATACTGCACATCTGAAGCCAGCGGACCTGGACAGCCGGCAAAGCCTCAATGATGGCACGAAGATGCAGCTGATTCGCGTGATGGACGCGGAGTTCGTCCACGTGCGCAAATATTTTCCTGTCGGCGACAAGAGCATGGTCATCGGAGCGGATGGTCTGGTCAAACCGGGTGACGCGCAGCTTTATAGGATGGCGCAAACAATGGGCGCCGCGGCCAAGATCGGCGACCGGGTACAGATCACCAACATTGTGTTCCATGAGAAATCCATCTACCTGGAAATCAACGGTGGTCCCAAGAAAAAGAGTAAGTGGTACCAGCACATACAGATTTCCGGCATGGGTGGAAGCACCGGCGGAGTGGACCCGAATCAGGCCCAGCCCACCGGAGCAGGACTTACCCTGGAATTCAAGAAGCATGTTCCGGAGATGACCGGACCGGAGCTGAAGGAGCTACTGAGTCCGGTGTTGGATTTTTCCGTAAAGTCGGCCGCCGAGGTCTTTGTGGACACTCTTCCGCCCAAGATCAAGGAAGCCGTGAAAAACCATGAAGTGCTGGTAGGCATGAACCATGACATGGTGGTGATGGCAAAAGACCGTCCGCCGCAGAAAGTGCGCGAGAAGGACGAAAAGGGCAAGGACTACGAAGAGTGGATTTACGGAGTGGCCCCTCAGGACGTCGTATTTGTCCGCTTTGTCGGAGATGAAGTGGTCCAGGTGAAGACGGCGAAGGTAGGCGGGCAGATCATCGTCAAAACGCAAAAGGAAGTGGATGTCAAAGACGGCGTGCCCACACTGGCGGCGTTGAAATCCAGCGATTCGCCCCAGGACGTGAGCGGTGCGACACAGCCGGAGCAGCCCAAACACAGGCCGACCTTGAAGCGTCCTGACGAGCAGCCTGATCCCGCGGTACAGCCGGGCGCAGGAAATTCCGGCGCCGGCCAGATGCCGCCTACACCGCAGGATGAGCCGCAATGGGGCACCAACGGCAAGCAACCGGCTTCGGGCGCTGAACAACCGCCTGACAGCCAAAAGCCTCCGCAGGAGACGTCCAAGCCGCCTCTGTAGCTTCTGTTTTAGGGGGAGGCTGACGGAGAGCGGATGAGCGGTTTAAACTAAAGATGTGAAGATTGCGCTCGGGCAGATCAACCCCACGATTGGTGCTTTCACCGGCAATTCAAAAAAGATCATAGACTCCGCGCGCCAGGCCCTTGCGCTGGGCGCGGAGATGGTCCTCTTTCCCGAGCTGGCTGTCTGCGGATATCCGCCGCGCGATTTGCTGGAAAAACCCGCCTTCGTGGAGCGCAGCCAGCAAGCTGTCAATGAGATTGCACGCGCGGTGCCGCGGATTACCATCGTCTGCGGGTTCGTTTCGCCCGCCAAGGTTGAGACCGGAAAGTCGGTCATGAATTCGGCGGCGGTGCTGCGCGAGGGCGCGGTGCAGTTCGTCCAGTCGAAGATGCTGCTGCCGACCTACGATGTGTTTGACGAATCGCGTTATTTCGATCCCGCCGAATCGCAGAAGCTTGTTGCCTTGGGCGGGAAGCAGTTCGCGGTGACCATCTGCGAGGATGCGTGGAATGACAAGCATTTCTGGCACCGCCGCCTGTATCGCGTCGATCCCGTCGATGAGCTCTTGCACGCAGGCGGCAATTTCGTCATCAACATCTCCGCCTCGCCTTTCCACCTGGGCAAGCGCGAATTGCGCCGCCAGATGCTGGAGACCATCGCGCGCGACAACAAAGTGCCTGTTCTGTTCGTGAACCAGGTAGGCGGCAATGACAGCCTGATCTTTGATGGATCGAGCATGGTGATTGCGCCTGATGGCCGCATCGTGGCCCAGGCCAGGTCGTTTGCGGAAGATTTGATCGTCTTCGATTCGGAGACGATGCAGGGCGATATGCACGAGCAAACCGCCGTCGGCGACCCCAGCGCTTATGCGGCGCTGGTACTCGGTACGTGCGACTACGTGCGCAAATGTGGTTTCAGCAAAGTGGTGATTGGGTTGAGTGGGGGCATTGATTCGGCTCTCACCGCTGCCATCGCAGTAGACGCGCTGGGCAGGGAAAACGTGACCGGCGTGGCCATGCCCAGCCAGTATTCCTCCGAGCACAGCATCAAAGACGCCCGCGAGCTGGCCTGCAAACTGGGGATACGCTTTGAAGTAGTGCCGATCGGCGCAATCTTTGATGGTTACCGCAAATCGCTCGCTCCCCTGTTTGCCGGAATGCCCGAGGACGTGGCGGAAGAGAACATACAATCGCGTATTCGCGGCAACATACTTATGGCTTTATCCAACAAGTTCGGCGCTTTGGTGCTCACCACTGGCAACAAATCCGAGCTGGGCGTCGGCTACTGCACGCTCTATGGCGACATGGTGGGCGGGCTGGGCGTGATTTCCGACGTGCCCAAGACCATGGTCTACAGCCTGAGCCGCTACGTGAACTCGCTCAAGCCGGTGATCCCGCAATCGACCATCGACAAGCCTCCTTCGGCCGAGCTGCGCCCCGGCCAGAAGGACTCTGATACACTGCCGCCGTACGAAGTCCTGGACAACATCCTGGAGGATTACGTGGAAGATTACCGTACCGCGGAACAGATTGCCGCGGAGCGCGGCTATGAAGTGCGGCTGGTCCGCGACGTGATCCGCATGATTGAGCGCAGCGAATACAAGCGCCAGCAGGCCGCGCCCGGACTCAAGATCACACCCAAGGCCTTTGGCTTTGGCCGCCGTTTTCCTATCGCCCAAAAATCGGAAGTCTAGAAGATCACATGACCAAACTCAAAACTGTTGTTCTTGCCAGCGCCACTTTTGCTGCCTTTACCATGGCAGCCGCGCAAACCGCCACCGTCCCCAAAAAGCCGGCAGCCACGAGCGCTGCGCCGGCCAAGGCAGAGGCTGCGAAACCGATCCAGGCAGTTGTGCCCTCATCCAGGACTGCGTTGCCCACGACCGCCGAGGTCGATGCCTACATGAAGCGCAGCTTTGGCTATGACCCGGCGGTGTCGTGGCAGATTGGGAGCATTCGCGAGTCCGATGTGCCCGGCATTGCGGAAATCGTCGTGTCCGTCAACCGCGGAGATCCGTACCATCTCTTCTTCTCCCCGGGTTCGCAGATCGCGTTCGTCGGACAAGTGCTGCCCTTTGGCCCCAACCCGTTTGCCGCGACGCGGGCCAAACTACAGGGCATCTTTGGCCCCAGCCGCGGCGGCCAGGACCCGCCGATTCAGATCGTGGAATTCAGCGACCTCGAATGCCCGCATTGCAAGGCCGCGCAGCCGATCGTGGAAAAGCTGGCCGCAGAATTTCCCCAGGTGCGTTTCACCTTCCAGCAGTTCCCCTTGCCGGCGAGCCTGCACCCGTGGGCGTTGAAAGCGGCGCAATATGCCGACTGCGCCGGACAGCTCGACAAGAACGCGTTCTGGAAATATGTTGATGCGATTTTTGAAAACCAGGGCGGCATAGCGCTGGCCACGGCGGATGACAAGCTGAAAGAACTCGCCGCGGCCAGCGGCCTGGATGCCGCAAAGATCGCCGCCTGCGCCGCCTCACCGGAAACCGACGCCCGCATCAAGAAATCGCTGGCACTGGGCGAGACCTTGAACGTGAACCAGACGCCCACGGTCTTCATCAATGGGCGGACGGTGCTGGGCATTGCCAACATTCCGTATGACAACCTGAAGAACCTGGTGCAGTTTGAGATCGATCACGCCGGAAGGTAGGCCATTCACCGCAAAGGACGCGAAGGGCGCAACGCACGCTGTCAGAGCTGTTCTTGAAAATTCCTCCGCGATCTTAGCGGCCTTTGCAGTGGAAACATTCTTTCATTACGGCGTCACGGTCCAGAAAACGCTGCTGCCTTTGTCGTGAAACGGCTTGCGGACCACGTGCGGCGTTATAACGATCAACAGTTCGTTGTGGATGCGGTCCTTCGTGTTCGCGCTTAGGAGCGTCTTCAGGCCGGGCAACTGGCTGAGCACGGGGAGGCCCTGGGTGGAGCGCAGTTCCTGCTCGTTGATCAATCCCATCACGACCGATTGCTCGCCGTCGTGCACCGTGATTGTCCCCTTGTACGAGCGGGTCGTGATGTCCGGAATGTTGTTGAGCTGCAGCGCTCCCAGCCCCTGAATTTGCAACTCCATGGCCAGGGTTACGTCGCCGTTGGAATGGTAATGGGGCGTGGTCTTCAAAGTGACGCCCAGGTCTTCATAGGTGAACTGCGGCGTGTTGCCGATTTGTGTCTGACCGCGGGAGCTGAAGGCCACATTGGTAAACGTGCTGTTCACGATCGGGAACCGTGTGCCCACGCGGAAAGTGGCGGCCTCGCCATCCGTGGCGCGGAGCGTCATGTGCTCCAGGTTCTTGGCGGTGGAGGAATTCATGGCCAGCTTCGCGCTGATGGAAGGCACGGTGATGCCGGTGAGCCCATTGCCTTTGCCGAAGAAAATGAACGGCGCCAGCAGCGGCGAGCCGGCCAGGTTGCTCAGCGCGGAAGCGGGGATCTTGCTGGGATCGATGGTGCCGGTCTGGTTAAGCTGGTCGATCACCGCCTGCGCGTTAGATCCGAGCACGCGACGGATCTCCGAAGGGATGCTGAACACCTGAAAGCTTGTGGGCAGGTTCAAGCCGATGTCGCGCAAGTTGTCCGTATCAATTTCGTATTCCTGCACATCGAGCATCAGCTCCGGCTTGGCGTCCATCAGGTTGTCCAGCAGGCTGGCCACGGCCTCCACCTGTTCTCTGGGCGCCCGGACCGTGATGGTATTTTTGCCCGGCTGAATGCTGACCAGCTTCATGTCAAAAATATTTCGCATCACGTTGACCAGGTCGTTCAGGTCCGTCTGCGATGAAACGTTGCCGACGTAAAAGGTCCGCAGCGCCATGCGCTCATATTGCTTTCTTGTGTCCAGCGTGTCGCTGGCGATCATGGCTTCATGGATGGCCACCGGCGCCCAGAAGGTCTTGGTCATCTTGCCTGCCAGCGACATGACGGTGTAGAAGTCGACATTGTCCAGGTCAAAGCGCAGAACGCGGCTGTTCAGGTTTTGGTCAAACTGCATGAAGATGCCGAAAGCGGCCCCGATCTGGTTATAGAGCTGCCGCGTATCGCCCTGCATGTGGAAGCTCTTCCTGCCCGGTGTGGGTTGCAGTTCAATCTGGTCCACAGAGGCCAGCATTTCCAGCACGTGCTGGTGCTCGGGGTCCAGTGGCGTTACATCGTGCAGGCGTTGCGCAACGTAGGCGTTTTGCGGGTCGATGGCCAGAGCGGCCCGGAAACGCTCCATGGCTCCGCCAGGGTCGCCCGCAGCCGCCAGACGGTTCCCCTGTTCCAGGTATTGGCCCGCAATCTGCTGGCGCAGCACCTCGCTCATGGTAATGAATTCCATGTTTCCCGGTATGAGTTGTAGGGCCCTGGAGACCGCCAGCAGCGCGTCCTCAGGTTTGCCGGCACGTTGCAGGTCCAGTGCGCTCTTGAATTCTTTCTCCGCGGCCTTCTGATCTTGTTTGGAGATCACGGACTTCGGCCCGTCCGCGGCCGAGCAGGCCAGGCAGACGAACAGCGAGAGAATGGCGAAGCAAATCTTCATTCGGGAGTTCACATTGTACCGTTATTAGGAACGATTCTCGGCGCGAATATTGCAGATGATTACCTAAGTTTGGAAAACGACTAACCTGGAAGTGTTAAGAGATCGGCGCCGCAGCCGAAGCAGGCGTCCGGATTGCAGGCTTTGAGGTCGGCAAAGCTGAAGATTCCTGTTGCCAGGACAATCACAGGAATGCCGATGGCCCGGGCAGCTTCAATGTCCGATGGCGTATCACCCACAGCAGTAACGGCTGCGTGGCCGCCCAACAGCTGGCGGGCAAGGTTTACACCGTGTTGAAAGATGTCCGCACGGGATTCCCGCGGGAAAGAGAACGACCCGAAGGCGAACAGCGGCCTGAGCCCGGCTTTTTCCAGCTTGAGCCAGCCCAGCGTCTCCAGATTCCCAGACGCCGTTCCCAGCAGCTTGCCACGCTGCCGTAGATGGATCAGCAAATCGGGAATCGATGGGCAGCGCTCCGGAGAAAGTTGGTCTTGGTTGCGTTCCGCCTCGGCGCACATATGCGCGACAATTTGCGGCATGTGGGCATCGATCGTGTTGTTGTCGAGCCCCGCCCGCTGCAATACAGCGCGCACAATGCCAGGATCGGTATTGCCGTGAACGTGCACGCCGTCAATGCTGATTTCAATGTTCAAGACCGCCCGCACCGCGCTCTGGAAAGCGAAGTAGTGGACCGCATCGCGGCTGTTCAGCAGGGTACCGTCGATGTCAAACAGGTAGGCGTCCGCGGCGTCCCACTGGAATCCGGGCCGCACGAATGCTTTCCCACCGGCAGGAATTGGGAGCAGAGTTGACATCTTGAATAGGATTCAGATGCAGCCGGCAAAGCTGCCGGGCCGAGGTTAGCGGACGAGCTTTTGCTTGTCCAGCGCCGGCGGCTTTTCGCTGCGTACGGGACGGCGTCCGCCGTCGCGCAGTTGGCGCACGTCCAGCTTTAATTCCGCGATCGTGCGGCTCAGTGTGTTGCGGTGCATGCCCAGTTCACGGGCAGCCTTGCACTGGTTTCCCCGGTTCTGCTGCAGGACGTTCATGATGAAGCGCTTCTTGAATTCACGCACGGCCTCGGAATAAAGAATACCGCTGCTATACATCTGCGCTACGAGTGCTTCGAGCTGGTCCTTCACAGATTGTCCTCACTTTCCAGATGCGCCAATTCTTAATCTTGTTTTGTATTTACTTTATTTGTCGCTCCCGGACTGGGCCCACCGCGGAGTTTGGTGATTCCGGCACGAAACTTCTGGCGGACATCAGAAGGGGCCAGCCAGCTTGCGCCGCGTCCCGCCACCAGAAAGTACCCTGCCAATTGTGAGCCAGACAGCTCTTCTGACTCAGGGGCGAAAGCCGTGATCGCCATCAATCCGGCGGTCACAATCACCATGCCGCGAATAAAACCAAACGCTGCTCCCAGAGCGCGATCTACCGATCGAAGGCCTGCTTCGTGCACCATCCACCGTGCAATCCGGGCAATTGCTCCCGCAAGCAGGACCACCGACACAAAAATCGTAAGAAACCCCGCCAAGTCCGCAAACGCCGGCAACTTGACGTATTGCACAAACCACGGGGCAAGCTTCCCATAGCCCCACGACGCCAGCAGGAACCCCAGCACCGCCCCTGCCAGGCAAATCACTTCAAAGAAAAACCCCTGGGCCGCCGCCAGTAGCGCCGAGAAAAGCATGATCACGAGGATGATCCAATCAAGCGCGTTCATGCCATCGGCGGCTCAACCTGCGGGCAACTCGCGCCCCGCCAGAACTCTGTATGCCTGGATGTATTTCTGGCTGGTCTTGCGCGCCACGTCATCCGGCAAAGAGGGAGCAGGGGGTTGCTTGTTCCACTTGATCGCTTCCAGATAGTCGCGAACAAACTGCTTGTCATACGATTCCTGCGCATGGCCCGGCTGATATGTATCGGCCGGCCAGAAGCGCGAAGAATCGGGCGTAAGGACTTCATCCGCAAGGATGAGGCCCTGCGATGTATGGCCGAACTCAAACTTCGTATCGGCAATGATGATGCCGCGGCCCGCTGCATAGTCGGCCGCGGTCTTGTAAATCGTTAACGTCAAATCGCGCAGTTTCTCTGCCAGTTCTTTTCCCGTGCGCTTGGCCATCTCTTCAAATGAGATGTTTTCGTCGTGGCCGCTGAGCGCCTTGGTGGCCGGCGTGAAGATCGGTTCGGGTAATTTGTCGGATTCTCTGAGCCCTGCGGGCAGTTTGATGCCGCACACCGCCCCATTTTGCTGGTACTCCTTCCATCCCGAGCCGGAAAGGTATCCCCGCGCCACGCATTCAATGTCGATCATCTGTGCTTTGCTCACCAGCATGGAGCGTCCGCGAAGATCGTCTGCGTATTTTTTCAGCGCCGCCGGGTACTCATCCACGCTGGCCGTGACCAGGTGGTTCTTCACCACGTCTTTCAGGAAGTCAAACCAGAAGAGCGAGAGCTGCGTGAGCACCCTGCCCTTTTCCGGAATGCCCGTTGCCAAAACGTAATCAAACGCGGAGATCCGGTCGGTGGCGACAAACAAAAGCTGGCCATTCAAACTGTAAAGATCGCGCACCTTGCCGCGGGCGTGCAGCGTAAGTTCAGGGAAATCTGTCTGCAGAAGGATTCGGCTTTGAGCGGCTTCACTGGTCATGGCGGAATACGTGGGCGAGGTCGTATTCTAGCCGTCCAACTATTTTTGTCAACCGTGGAAATCGCATATTCAATCGCCCGAATGCAATGTATCGCCAAAAAAAAATCCAAAAAATACACAAGCGATGAAACCCGCATGGATCAAGGGTTTGCTTGCATTGATTTTCCATGGACTTTGTAGTACCGGTTACTAAAAATTAAACCTGCATTCAAAAAAATATTTTTCTAAGAAACTTTTTGGCACATCTCGGAGGTGCTTGCGTTGTCAGATTCTGGGTGTATCGTGACGTAGCCGGGCGCCCTCCATTTAGAATATGAATCGTCCGATTCTTCACCAAAACGGCGCGCCGGAGGAAGAAATGAGATTCGTAGGTTTGACCATGTGCCTTGTCCTGGCGACTCCGGCAGGGCTGCTTGCCAAAGATCAGAGTCAAAAACCAAAGCTAAGCATGGACCAGGCGCAGAAGATCGCGCTGGAGAAGGAGCCAGGCAAGATTGAAAGCCGGGAACTGGAAAAAGAACATGGCAAGTTGATCTATTCTTTTGACATCCGCGCAGCCGATGGGATTCACGAAGTCGCCGTGGACGCCACGAACGGCAGCATCGTGGAAGATAAGATTGAAACCGCTGCCGATGAAGCTAGGGAGAAACAGCAGGATTCGAAAAAAGCAAAAAAGAAGCCGCAGCCGCCGCAGTAAATTGACTTGACGGCTAACGCATTCTGGCCCTATGGCCGTATTTCCACCTTTGTCCCCACGGGAACCAGCGTCCAGATCTCTTCGATCTCCGCATTGGTCACGGCGACGCATCCATCCGTCCAGTCAGTTTGCCTGTGCAATGGCCCCAGGTAAGCAAACGGCTTGGCCAGGCCATGGATCATGATGGCCCCGCCGGGCCGCGATCCCAGCCTGCGTGCTCTCTGCTGGTCGGCCGCGCTGGGATAGGAAATATGCAGCGACCGGTGAAACTGGCTCTGCGGATTTTTGGCGTCGATGACGTAATTGCCTTCGGGTGTTTTGTGGTCGCCTTCGATGCGCTTCGGTCCAACAGGCACGGTTCCCAGTGCGACCTTGTAAGTCTTCAGAATTTTGTCCCCGTTCATCAGGGTCAGGGTGCGGGTGGACTTTACGATAACGATCTTATCGGCCTGCGTCTTGTTGGTTGCCGATGCGCAAGGCAGACCTGCCAGCAGGACAGCCAGGATATTGAGGCTGCGAAGACGCATAGAGTTGTTCCTGAATAACTAGGCCGAGACCGCCCGCGGCAACTCGCTGTCCATTCCAAACTTCACGGAAACGATCTTGGACACGCCCGGTTCCTGCATGGTCACGCCATACATCACCGGCGCAATCGACATCGTCTTCTTGCTGTGCGTGATGAGAATGAATTGCGTTTGCACGGCCATCTCTTTGATCAGCTCGGTGAAGCGCCCGATGTTAGCTTCGTCCAGCGGCGCGTCCACCTCGTCCAGGATGCAGAATGGGCTCGGCTGGTACTGGAAGATCCCCACCAGTAATGACAGCGCAGTGAGCGCCTTCTCTCCACCGGAGAGCAGCAGAACGTTCTGGAGCTTTTTGCCTGGAGGCGACGCCACCACGTCGATTCCGCTCTCCGCCGTATTCAACTCGTCCGTCAGGCGCATAAAGGCCTGGCCTCCGCCGAACAGTTTGCGGAAGGTAAACTGGAAATTCTCGTTGATCCGTTCAAACGCTTCCTGGAACTTCTGCCGTGAGAACTCGTCGATCTCCTTGATCGTCGCCTGGGTATTCTCGATCGACTCCAGCAGGTCTTTGCGCTGCGTCTCCAGAAACTGGTGCCGCTGTTCGGTCTCTTTGAACTCTTCCAGGGCCATCATGTTGACCGGGCCCATGTTGTCCAGTTTGGTGCGCATCTCGCGATACGTGGTCTCTTCCAGAGCGAGCTGTTCGCCTTCAACCAGTGGGATCCCGGCGTTGGTGCGCAGCTCCTCGACGGCGATGCCCAGCTCGTTCATGCAGGATTCGGCCATATGGGCCAGATCGGACTGCAGCTTGGCAAGCTGTGTCCCCAGTTCGCCCTTGCGTTCGCGCGCGGCGTCCAGGGCAAACCGCGCCGCTTTCAATTCCTGGTCGATTTCGGCGATACGCGCCCGCACCCGGTCCGATTCGTGCTGCAACTGCACCCCAGTGGCTTCCGCCGCGGTTTTCTCGGCGCTCAGGGCCTGCAGCCGCTCGGCAATCTGCACGTTCTCCGCTTCGCGCTGCACTTTTTCGGCGGCCGCCGAATGGATTTGCGTCTGCAAAGCGTCAACGCGCTGTCCGGCTTCCGCGGAGAGAGATTCAATCCGCTCCAGCGCCGATGCCGCGGTCCGGCGGCGCTCTTCCACCACCGCCAGGTGCGCCGCAGCGTGGGAAGCGCTCTGAGCCGCTTCGTCGCGGGCCGTTTTCAATGAGACAAGCCGCTGCTGCGCGACCTTCATCTCGTCTTCCAGAGCCTGGCGTTTCTGCTCCAGAGCTTCCGCCTGCTCGCGCTTTTCCGCGACCACCAGCTCCTTCTCGTTTCTCTCGGAGCGTGTGCGCTCGATCTCCAGGCGATAGGTATTCAAGCGCTGCGCGGTGCGCGCCAGCTCTGATTCCATCTGCTTGAGCGCGTGCCCGGAGGTCAGGGCCTGTTTCTCCGCTTCGCGGCGTTCTTCCTCCAGGGTGCTGAGTAGCTTGCCCAGTTCCGTGAGCTCGCGGCCCAGCGTCTGCACACGGCCCTGTTCATTCCGGATGGCGGCTTCCAGCTCTGCGGCCAGCTTGCTCACTTCGCGCAGCTCGCGCTTCAGGGAAAGCGGGCCTTCCTTGCGCTGCTTGCCGCCGGTCACGGTCACGTTGTGAAAACACTCTCCCGTGGCGGAGAGGAAATACGCGTCCGGATTCTCCAGCGCCAGGTTGCGGGCGATACTGGCGTCGGCCGTGATGTAGCCATCGCGCAGCTTGGGCAGCACCACTTCGAGCGACCGGCCAAACCCATCCAGCACACGGATGCAGTTCTTGAGCGAAACAATCTCTTCGTGCCGCGGCGAACTTGGCGGCGGCGCATCATTGGCAACGAAGGAAAACTTGGCCTGTGAGTCTTCCGGATGCACCAGGAAGGTCGCGCGACCGTCCACGTCAGACTGAAGCAGCCGCATGCCTTCATTGGCTGAATCCCAGGACTTCACTACAACGTAATTCAGTTCGTCGCGCAGGAACTCTTCCACCACGCTCTCATAGCGGGTTTCCACCTCAAGAAAGTCGGCCAGGACGCCGGCAGGCGTGAAGCCGTTGCCCATGGCGTTCGACTGGAACAGCCGCTTCACTGACTCCGTGGAGTAGCCGTGCTCGTTGATCACCGATTCCAGCGAGCTCTTCTTGCCCAGCGCTGTGGCATATTCGGCGCGCAGCGTATCCAGGTTGCGCTTGCCCTCTTCTTCCTCTTTACGCTTGCCTTCGATCAAACCGCGAATCTCTTCGATGCGCGCACCCAGCGCCGCGGCGGTTTGCGTGATCGACTCAAACTCAAACGCGATTTGCCCGCGCTTGCCGCCAAAGCTTTCAATGTCCACCTGGGCGGCGGACGCCTCACGCTCCAGGCGCAGCGCTTCGCGTTCCAGCGCCGTCATGTGCTCTTCCACCTGGATGACCTGGTTGCGCACCTGCGCGGCCGAGGCCATGGCCTCCATCACGTTCTGGCGTCGCGCTTCCTGCTGCCTCTCCAGGTCGGAAAGCGCCGTGGCTGCATCCTGCGATGCCTGCTGCGCCGTCTGCCATTCATGCTGTGCCGTTGCCACCTCGGAGGCGGCCGATTCGGCGAAGCGACGGTTGGCCTGAACTTCTTCCACCAGCGAAAGCAACTGCGCCTGCGCGCGCTCCAGTTCGGCATGGGCCGCAGCGGAACGCGCGTCCAACTCCGCACAGCGCTCCTGGTTTGCGCCGCGACGGGAGATGGCGCGCTCGCTCTCAACCGCCAGGGCGTTCATCGTCTGGGTGTTGTGCGCAATCTCGCTCTCAATGGCATAGCCGCGCTGCGTGCGCTCCGAGTGCTCGGCTTCCTTGCCGGTGACAGACTCCGCATGGCCGCGGATCTCTTCGCCCACAGCTTCAAGCGAAGCGTGCAGCCCGGCCTCATCGCGGCCCATCTGGGCAAACTTGCTGGCCAGCACCACGCGCAGCTTTTCCTTCATCTCGTCGCGCAGGCGGGCATAGCGTTCGGCCTTCGATGCCTGGCGCTTGAGCGAATTCATCTGGCGGGTGACTTCGTCAAAAATATCGTTGATGCGCGCCAAGTTCAGCCGCGACTGCTCCAGACGGGCTTCGGCAAGGCGCTTCTTGGTCTTGAACTTGGTAATGCCGGCGGCTTCTTCAATGATGGCGCGGCGATCGTGCGGCTTGCTGCTCAGGATCTGCCCGATGCGCCCCTGCTCGATGATGGCGTACGATTCCGGCCCCAGGCCGGTGCCCATAAAGATGTCCTGGATGTCGCGCAGGCGGCAGAGCTTGCCGTTGAGCAGGTATTCGCTTTCGCCGGTGCGGAACAGACGGCGGGTCACCATGATCTCGCCCTTGGCAAACACCGTGGGCTTGAACTTGCGCCGGCGGATTTTCAGGACTACGGCATTCCCAGCGCCCTGCGCGGCCTCGGCGTTGGCTTCAACAGGCGACGATGGCTGTGCTTCCGCCGCTGCCTCTGTTTCTACTGGCGATGCTTGTTCTACTGGCGATGCTTGGTGCGAAACTTCGGGCGTGACTTCACCAACTGTCTCGGCCGCCTCGCCCGCGGCAGCTTCGCCGTCCATGTTTTCTTTCCAGTCGAGCGGTCCCGGCTGCACCTCGGCCACGTGCGCTTCAGTGGCTTCCGCCGCGCTGGCGCGGAATGAAGCTTCGTCCCAGTCGTCTTCGCCCGGCGGCATCTCGTCCTGAATGTCGATTTCCGGGGCGCCGCTGACTTGGCCGTCATATACCTGGGGATCGATTAGCGTGAGCGAGACCTCAGCCATTCCCGTGGGCTTGCGGTCGCGCGTGCCGGCAAAGATCACATCTTCCATGCGCACGCCGCGCAGCGTCTTGGCAGATTGCTCACCCAGCACCCAGGAAATTGCGTCAGAAATATTCGACTTTCCGCACCCGTTGGGCCCCACGACGGCGGCAATGCCTTCGCCCGGAAATTTCAGCTCCGTGCGATCACAGAAGGACTTGAATCCAAGGATTTGCAGCTTCTTAAGTTTAAGCAACTTCCCACTCCTTCAGGATTGGCCAATGGTCCCAACCCCAAGACGCGAAAACCGCGCGCCGTGGGGGCCCCGCTCGCACGACTGTGGCTGAGCAGGGTGCGTTTTTTCCGCCTCTCGGGGTACCTTTTCCTCCGTTTCCGGAGGCGCTGAACGAGATAACCCGCGTTCCAGCTAATGTACCCAGAGAGTTACCGGGGGTCAAGGGCAAAGCCCACAATATGTTGTGGATAAGTGCCCTGAACCACAGGATGTCGCACCCCTTGTGCACTCAATGGCCAAATTACACCTGTGAGGGTTCTTGAGAAGGTCGGAAGAAACGCCAGAGCTGTTCAAACTGTAGCGCGAATGGTGCAGCGAATCAAGATGGCTTAAGGCGGGAATTGGTACACCGGAGGACGATGAGCGAAAGGATTAAGGCCTCTTCCCTCTCCGGGGTCTAGTTCGAACTGCTGTTATACCGGCGCCGGATATTTGGCTCCTATTCCTCTTCGCAGATTTTCGGCTGGATGCAGACCCCGTTCTTCGTCTCCTCACTCTTATTCTTGAGGGGGTTATTTGCGTCCGGATCTCCAACAGCAATCTTGTCAGCCGCTTGTCCAAGCGGCCTGACAAAGCGTGGTTGTACTGGCGAAGAGCCAAAATGGCAGTCATCTGCAAATATCCCACGGCGAATATCAACGCCGCATGTCCTCTGTCAGGATCGTCTATGCGCCCATCTACGAGTTTGAAGACCTCTCCTCCACGGGGAATGTGGGGCGCCGTGGAAAGGCTTGTGCAATGGACGAAATGCGACATGTGTTCATACATCGCATTGAACTCAAAGAGCGCCTGATAAGGCTCTCCCGTCTTTTTGTTGTATTCACGTGGATCCTGCAAGATTTCGGATGCCATGTTCCACGCGCTCTGCCAACCTTTCGTCCCACCGGGAAATTTTGAGGCATCCTCAATCCATTGTTTCTGAATTCCTGACGGGGCTTTTGATCGAGGGAAGTATTTCTTTCTCACTTCTTCGCGGTTGAAATAATGCGCTTTGAAGAAATCCAAATAGCTTTGGGCTCGTTCCTCAGGTTTTTTATTAGAAATAAACTTTGCCAGAAGGAAAGTTTCCAAAGAAGACCGGCTCAACCCAAAAGCCTCGGCGTAATAGCCTCCCCTAACGAGATGGCATATGGCTCTCGCAAGCGACACAGCTTTGGATGTGAGCCCAAGCAAGACTCGATCAACCGCGTGATCGATCCGGGGACAAAGAAAAGACTCACCCAGTTCTTGTTGGAGAGCATCGAGTGAACTGGAGACACGAACCCCCATTTGCCTTGGAGTTTTCCTTGATGTCGACAACCTGCCGCCTCTCGGCTCTCTACTCGCCCAGCTTTTCAAAGAACCCGATGATCGACTCAATCCCGCGATAGAAGTTTGGGATGTGGAACTTTTCGTTCGGGGCATGCAGGTTATCGTCGGGCAGGCCGAAGCCCATCATCACGCTGGGAATCTTGAGCACATCCTGGAAGTCGGTGACGATGGGAATGGAGCCGCCGGAGCGGATGAAGACCGTATCTTTTTTGAAGACCTCATGGAGCGCCTGGGTTGCGGCTTTGATAAAAGGATTGTTGGTGCCCACCACGCATGCCGGGCCTTTGCTGAAGACCTTGATATTGGTTTCAATTCCCTTGGGCGTCAGCTTTTTTACAAACTTGGTGTATCGCTTCAGGACATCGTCCGGGTCCTGGTTCGGCACCAGCCGCATGGAGACCTTGGCAAAAGCGCGGGCCGGAATCACGGTCTTGGCGCCGGGAGCGGTAAAGCCGCCGGGCATGCCGTGGACTTCGAGCGTCGGACGCGCCCATGTGCGATAGAGCACTCCATATCCGGGCTCGCCCGTCAGCACTTTCGAGCCGACTTCAGTTTTGCGATAGTGCTCTTCCTTAAACGGCAGGCGCTTCCAGGCTTTGAGTTCGTCTTTGCTGGGCGCCTTCACGCCTTTGTAGAAGCCGGGGATCAGGATCTTGCCTTTGGAGTCTTTGAGCTTGCTGATGATTTCGATCAGAGCGAAGAACGGGTTGGGCGCGGCGCCGCCGTACATGCCGGAATGCAGGTCGGTCTTGGGGCCCTGGGCTTCGATTTCGGTATAGACCAGCCCGCGCAGGCCGACGCAGAGCGTAGGCAGGTTGGGCGCAAACAGCTCCGTATCGCACACCAGCGCGAAGTCGGCTTTGAGCTTGGCTTTTTGCTCACGCACGTACGCTGCAATCGATTCGCCGCCAACCTCCTCTTCGCCTTCGATAATGAACTTCACATTGAGCGGTAGCTTGCCGCTGTTGGCGCGCATGAGCGCTTCCACGGCCTTGATCTCCATCCAGAGCTGGCCTTTGTCGTCCACGGCGCCGCGGGCATAAATATTTTGGTTGCGTTCGGTGGGCTCGAACGGCGGCGTCAGCCATTCATTGAGCGGGTCGGGCGGCTGGACGTCATAATGCGCGTAGCACAAAACCGTGGGCTTGCCCGGCGCATGCAGCCAGTCGCCATAGACCAGGGGATGGTTCTTGGTGGGAATGACGTCCACGTTTTCCAGGCCGATGCGGCGCATCTCGTCGGCCACGAAGATGGCGGCGCGGCGGACGTCTTCTTTATGTTCCGGCGCGGTGCTCACGCTGGGTATGCGGAGCAGGTCTTTTAACTCGCCTAAAAACTTCTGCTGGTTCTCTCTTGCGTAGCTGACGGCGGATGAGGCCATAGAAAGTTCTCCTAAGAGTAAAGCCCAAGCTCAAAAGTATACAGCGGCGCGCGAGACTATGCAGCGTCTGAGGGGCAGAAGAACGATGTTAGTTGGCCAGTTTGATCATAGCGAGCTTCTTGGCCACAGTAACGTCACTTGCGGTTTTCACGTCTATCCGCACACCGGTCCCTTCGGCATAGCGCCGGGCTTCGGCGATAATCTTGATTACCGACTGTGGCAGATCGCTCTGGCGAGATGCCTGCACAGCCTTGTCACCCAGGGCAAAGGAGGCGCGGAAGAAACCCTGAGAAGGCGCCAGGTAAACAATCACCCGGTCCTTGTGTTTGACGCGCAGCGACCAGCCAAGTTTCTTTGAGGATGAGCCCCACTCCTGAACGTCAATACCAGCGGCGGCCAGATCGGCGACCAGTACAACCCACAGCTTTTTAGCGATGCCCAGTGCCTTAGTGAGTTCGGCATCGGTCGGAGGCTTTGTGTGCCCGATGAAAGCATTTGTCGGCTGAGACGCGGTGGGCATAGGGAGGAAGTATAGCGCTCGGTTGGGATTCCTATTTGGAGGGCGACCGATTAGCGGGCGAGGTCTTCCTCCAGCCTTTGCTGCATTAGCTTTTCCGCCCACTTCGGAACCGGTTCAGAGCGAACGCTTGACGGAGAATTTCATGTATGACTTCCAGTTCGCACCATTCGGGATGTTCGCGTCGGATTTTTTGTTTTCTGATCTCTCGGTCGAACTGGCTGATTTCGAAACTCAGCAACACTTTCTGCTCCCCGGTCATGAAGACTGCCCGAGGAAAGCACCATCCCTGCCATGATTGTGTCTGATCGTCATAAGCAGGATGTTATCGCCGCACACTCTATAATAGGTCTGTGAGTTTCCAATTCACACTCCGCAAGATGGCCGAAGCCGACTTTCCCACGCGCTGGGGATACTTCCGCATCATGGGGTTCGAAGGCCAGTTTGGCCATGAAGCTCCCGCAGGTGATCGGCGCAAAGAAGAAGCCGTTGCTCTGGTGATGGGGGACATTCACGCGGCGGCGCCGCTGGTGCGCATTCACTCGCAATGCCTTACCGGCGATGTCTTCGGCTCGTTGCGCTGCGACTGCCGCCAGCAACTGGAGATGGCGCTCTCCATGATCGCGCAGGCCGGCGCCGGCGTGTTGCTGTATGAGATGCAGGAAGGCCGCGGCATCGGGCTGATGGCCAAGCTCCAGGCTTACGGCTTGCAGGATCAGGGACTCGATACCGTGCAGGCGAATGAGGAGCTCGGGTTCAAGGCCGACCATCGTGAGTTCCAGCTTCCCGCTGAAGTGCTGAAGTCGCTCGGACTGAAGCAGGTGCGCCTGCTCTCCAACAATCCCCAGAAAGTTGCCGCGCTCGAGTCCGCGGGAATCAAAGTGGTGGAGCGCGTTCCCTGCGAGGTGGAGCCTCACGCCGCGTCCGAGCGCTACCTGAATACCAAGAAAGAAAAGATGGGACATCTGTTCACGGACAGATAGCATTCAGCCGTCAGCAATCAGCCTCTCTTGAAATCCCGAATCCTGCGAAGCGAGTGAGGGATCCCTATAGCCGTCCAGAAATCTCACATGCTGAGTATTCGTGCAGATTACCCAACATATGCAGTCGTCTGCCTGTAGATGAGCGTGCATTTTCGCTGCTGTAGCGATCCCTCGCCCCCTCGGGATTTCAGAAAAGTTTGAGCGCTATCGCAGCAGCTTCGCCAACTCCCGCTTTTTCGTCGAAGGCAAATCGATCAACGCCGACTTCACCAGCGCGCGGTAGACCTCGCTGGCGCCGGGCACCCGTTTCAGCTGCTGCAGGTGGCGGCGCACGGTATTCAGGTCGCCGCGCTTGATTGGTCCGCTAAAAGCGGCCGCAGCCCCGCGCTCCTGGTAATTCTTCATGGTCTGGAGCAGAATCGGTCCCATTAATCTTCGTGTCTGGCTGGCAGTCAGGCCGGCGCCACGGCCAACCCGCTCCGCCGTCGCCAGCGTAGCAACGACCAGTGGTGAAGAAAATGATCCCAGCGCATGGTACAGTGGCTTGGCCGCTTTCTTGATTTCGAAGATTTCGGCGCCTAAATTTTTCACCACCGCCCGCGCCGCAGCCACGGCGCGGCTATCACCTTCCACAGCAAAGGGCACGCCGCGCATCTTCGGCGCTGCGCCCGGCACGAACGTCATCATCGGATGCAGCGACGCTACGCTGGCGCCTGCGCGCTTGAGTGGCGACAGCACGTCACTGGTCAGAGCGCCGCTGGAGTGAAATACAATCTTGTTCTTCCAGCCGTGTTTTCGGGCCAGATTGCGCCCCGTCTCCGCCAGTGCGTCGTCCGTGTGGCAGATCCACAGGATGTCTGAGCCCGGCCCTGCATCTTCCAGCCTGATTGCCTTTGCCCCGATTCTTCCAGCCAGCATCGCGGCGCGGCGCCGCGAAGACGCGGTCTCTCGCGCGGCCACAACATCGATCACATAGCCGGCAGCGCGCAAGGCTGGCCCCAAAGCGTGGGCCAGGTTCCCCGCGCCGATCAGCGTGACGGTCGCCTTGCGCTTTGGTCGGGGTGACATTCCACGCGAGAATACCAGAATCGCCCTTGCTTTTGTCCCGAACGCAGTGAAGGAACCTCGCTGCGCTCGAAATGGAAGAACATTTATATTGTCTCCATGCCTGCAACCCGCAAAAAGTCCAGCAGCACAGTGCGTGTCGTCTCTTCCAAGACCGCTTTCCGCGGTCCGGTTTTCAGCGTGATGACGGACCACGTCGAAGAGCCGGGCAATGTCCGCGCTCGCCGGGACGTGATTCGCCACTCCGGATCGATCGTCGTGCTGCCGCTGGACGACTCCGGCCGCACGCCGCGCGTCCTGCTGGAACGGCAGTTCCGTTATGCCGCGGGCATGCGCATGTGGGAACTGCCCGCCGGCCGTGTCGATCCGGGCGAGCGCAACCTTGCCGCCGCAAAACGTGAGCTCCTGGAAGAGACCGGGTTTACCGCTTCCCGCTGGCAGCGTGCGCTCTTCTTTTACGTCAGCCCGGGCTTCCTCGATGAGAGCATGACCGTCTATCTGGCCCGCGGCCTCAAGCCGGGCGCAGCCCAGCCGGAAGAAGATGAGCGCATCGCGGTGCGGTTCTTTCCTCTCCAGCAGGCCGTGCGCATGGCGATGACGGGCAAGATCGTCGATGCCAAAACCATTGCATCCTTGCTGTGGTTGGAGAAAAAGCTGCGCCTCGGCTAAAGAAAACGTTCTCATTGCCACGTTCCATCGAATAAAACAATCGCGTGTCCCGCAATCGAAGACGATCGGTTGCCCTTAAAAGCGTTGCCGCGTGAGTACATATTGCAAGTTGACATCATGCCCTGATGTAGGCAAAATAGGCCCAAAGCCAAAGTACGGGTATAAGACGTGTCATGCCGGGAGAAGGTAAATCTCCGGTGTCTTGCGTCCCTCCCAAGGTAAGTGGCAAAACCCAAGAGAAGAAAAATTGGTCCGCGGGACCACTGCTCGACCGTGCCTCCCAACGACCGCCCGGAGTAAGGAACGTGTCGCGAATCAAAGGTAAAGTGAAATGGTTCAATAACGCTAAGGGCTTCGGCTTTATCGGCCGGGATGACGGCCCTGATGTGTTCGTCCACTACAGTGCCATCCAGTCGGAGGGGTATAAGAGCCTCCAGGAGGGCGATGACGTTGAATTCGAAATTGTTCAGGGACAGAAAGGCCCACAGGCGGAAAGCGTTACCAAACAAGCCGCAACGCAAACTGCCTGACGACCGGTCTGTCCAGGTTCTGAACTGATTCAAAGGCCCGGTCGACCCCACTACCGGGTCTTTTTTTTCTGTCGCTGCGCTCCACACCGCCCAGCTTCACCGGTGGTTGCCCTTTCCTGCGCCTGTTGCACCCACTTACAAATTCACAACAGCCTTCTTCCGCGTGTGATGCGTTACGCTCACCAGCTTCGTACCGTGCCCCTTCTCAAGCTACGGCTTGGCTGCCAGCGCGACCCTCACCCAATACTCCGCTTTCGGCGGCGGTGAGAACGCGGCCTTTTCCAGCTTTGGCCGCAGGCAGGCATCGCTCGCGTTGTCCGGGACCACCATCATCTGTTGCACCGCGCCGCTCTTGCTCATCTGCAATACCAGCAGGGTCGGCGAAGGTCCGGCCGTGCTGGCCGCGCACTCCTTCACCGCCTTGGCATAGCGGGTTGTGAATTGCCTGGCGATCGCACTGTCATAATCCCGGCCTTCCGGCGTGGCCAAATTATCGTTGACGGCCTTGTATGCCTCAATGATCTTCCGGAACGGCACGGCAGAGCTTCTGGCCCACGTCCTGACCTTCTCAAAGTACTCTCTCGTTCCCCACGTGCCCTGGTCCCAGCGATCTCCGATTTGCGCGATCGTTTCGTCCGTCACCATGTAATCGCCAAATTTTGCCGCCATCAGCGCCAGCTGGTTCTGCCGCAGCGGGGTTGCGCCGTATTGCTCCACCAGGGCCTGGTAGCCCAGCATCGCCCGCGACCACGACAACTGTTGCGGGATATTGCCGAGTTCGCGATTGCTCATGATGGCTTGCGTGATCTGCCAGTACAGAATCTGGCCGGGCTTGCCGCCGGCGTGGTTGGCTGACTCCTCCGCAAATTTCTCTAGGTCTCCCTCTTTTCCCCGCCACCTGGGCATCAGGCTCAAAGCCAGTTCCTGATGGTAGTAGAAAAACTCCGGCTCAAACGCGGACGCGCGCTGGAACAGCGTCGTCAGGTCTTCCACTTCCCAGCCTTTCGCGCGTCCCACTTGCAGCATCACGTAATACCACTCTGGACATTTAGCCGGAAGCTCAAAGGCCTGGTTCAACTCCGTCTCCGCCAGCTTCGCGCGTTCGTTTAACAGCCGCTTGCCTTCCGGAGTGACCGAGTCGGCGTTGCCATCGCCTCGCGCCTGCCACGCGTAGTTCAAATAGGCGTAGGCCAGGGCCACCCGCGCGGTGATGGAATCGGGTTGCTGCGCCTCCCAGCGTTTCAGCCGGTCCAGAATGTCGGCCCACTCGGCTTCCGTTGCGGGAGTCTTGCCCTTCGGCGACTCCACCGCCAGGTAAAACGTGTGCAGCTTCCAGCCGCCTCCGGCAAACCGCGTCTTGCCTGCCCGCTCCGCCGCCGCCACGTCATCCAGCACCTTGAATCGTTCCTGCTCCAGTTGCGTCCTTACTCGCGTGGCGTACGCAGCGTCGTCCCGCTCCGCCAGCAAAGTCATGGTGGCATTCAGGTCGGCATTGCGGTCCGCTACGCCTGGATGTTGCGTCTTGCCCGCTGTCCTGCCCGTGGAAGAGGTATCTTCTTTTCCCGCTCGGATCCTCCGCGCCGCGTCGCCCAGCGACTCCTGCGCTGCCAGCCCTGTGACCATCGTCGCCGTCAATAACGCCAGCCAAGCCAATGCGATAACATTTCGTCCTGCCATGCCGTCAAGAATAGGCTATGTGGCTCAGCGAATTACAGTTACAGGAGTGCTAAGTCATTGACCACAAAGGTCACTCCCGGTCGCGGGTGAATGCCTTAGAACAGGCGGCGAGGCCTGGCTTTGAGCGATTACCGATCCCTTGTGTTTCAAAGGTTTTGGTTTTTCAATTTCGGCGATTTTTGGCAGTTCCGGCGATTTTGGCAATCCCTGATCCGTGTCAACCGTGTTCATCAGTGGTAAGGTTCTGGTTTTCGATCACCCGATGTCCCGATCCCACCCCTCCCCGTTCAACCCCGAAAAATATAGACTTACACGATTCATCCCCGGGGTTGATGGTTTGTTGAGCTGCACCCCTTAGGTGAGACAGTTTTCGAGTGTCACACGTGTCAACCGTGTTTATCAGTGGTAAGGTTTTGGTTTCCCGATCACCCGATGTCCCGATCACCGGATCACCCGGCCCCGCCCCCTCCCATACCCATCCCAGATTGGCGTGGGTTTGAGCGATGTCATCCCAGGTCATCTCAATTTGGCGTGGGTTTGAGCGATTGCATGCCAATTGGCGTAGGGTTCAGGGTTTTCCTCCGTGTTCCTCTGCGTCCTCTGTGGTTAGGGTTTTGGGTTTGGCTGAATGCTGATTTTCAAAGATCTAACGCTGCCCAGCCCTGAGGCGGGTGCTGGAGGGTAGAGCATTTTCATCGGCCAATCAATCGCGAAGTAGGACATCTTGACAAAGCCGTCTTGCGGAGCTGTTCGTTTTCGCACAGCCAGGACCAATCGCGGCATCGCGACCCCTGAGCAATACGGCACCGCTTACCCCATCGTTTATGTTTCCCTCTGTCCCGAAGAATGACGTGGGTGCCCTCAACAAGGGCCCTATTCCGTGGTGAAGGATTAAAGGCATCAAGGATGCTCCGCGCGTTTGCCGTGAGGCCGAGGAATCTGCTCCGCTGGTCTTTCTTATTTCTCAGTTTGGTGTGGGTTTCAGCGATGCCCAGCCCCGGTTTTCTCCGCGTCTCCGTGCCTCCGTGGTGAAGCTTTAGTTTTTGGTTTTCACTCACCCAACCTTCCTCGACCTCTCCCACGCCTTCGCGTACTTCCAGCTCACATACGCTGCGTGGTTCATCAGCACCAGCAACCCTTCGCGGCCATCCAGAAATCCGCCGCGGAAAAAGTACGCCCAGATGAATCGCACCAGAGGCCGGAACACGATGTTCACCACGCTGAACCCGACTTTGCGCTCCCGCGCCACCATGCCCGCCCCGAGTGACGAATAGCGGTTTGCGTGCTCGATAAAGCTTTCGAGCGTCGGATACGCATGATGAATCAGGTCGCCCTTCAGATGCCCCAGCTCGCCCTGCATCTTCATGTCTTCATGCACGTCGCGCAGCTCAAACTCCGCCGCGCCGCGCCGGATCAGCCGCAGCTTCGGGTCAGGATAGTAACCGCTGCGCTTGATCCACTTGCCAAAGTACATATTGCGGCGGTTCATCGTGTAGCCGTTATGTTTCGCCGCGTCCGACTTCAGGAGCGTCTTGATGCTCGCCGCCAGCTCCGGGCTCACCTCTTCGTCGGCGTCGAGCGAGAGGATCCAGTCGCAGCTCGCCTTCTCCAGCGACGAGTTTTTCTGCCGCGCAAACCCTTTCCACGCTTCCACGAAGACTTTCGCTCCAAACCCCTGCGCCAGGGCCATGGTCTTGTCCGTGCTGCCCGAATCCACGACCACAATTTCGTCGGCAATTTCTTTCACGCTCTGGAGCGTGCGGACGATATTCGCCTCTTCATTGAGGGTGATGATGCAAACGGAAAGAGTCATGCGCCGAAGGATAGCAGGAGTGCGCGGCGAGGCGCTCCTGTAAAATGGCGGAACGTTCGCTTGAACATCATGAACTATCGCGACCAGGAAAATTTTCTTCGCGGCAGCCGGATCTGTGGCGCTGCCGTCTGTCTGGGATTTCTCGCCGTAGCCGCCGCCACACGGATTGCCGCGGGCGGCACGTGGCGCGCCGGGCAAACCATCGTCTTCGTGCTTACGGCAATTGCCGTTGCAGTCCTCATGTATTACACGCCGGACTACCTGCACCTGAGCGTGACCCCGGAGAAGAAGCGCCGCTGGGAGATCAACGTCCGCTGGCGCATCATCGCCGCCGTGCTGTTGCTGGGCCTGATCCTAGCCCCCTCCAACGGCCGCCGGCTTTTCGTCCTGATTGCCGTTGTCTGGCTGGCTGGCGCAAACTGGATTGCGCTCAAAAAAATTCCTCCTGCCAGGCTCGCCGCATTTTTGTGGATCACCGACCTCGTTTTGCTTTTCCTGGCTCTCATCGGCGTCGACCCTGACACCGCGGCCATCATCCTCTTATTGCTGGCAGCCGCGGCCCATCTCGCCATCGTGAGAAGGGAAGACCGTCATCGCCAATGGATAGTCATTACCGCGCTCTCCGGACTGGTCGTGGTTTCCTTTGCCACGGCCCCGTTCGGACGTAGCGCTCTGATCGCCGGCGCGGTGCTGCTGTTGGTTGCGATCGGCGGCACGGCGTGGCTTGTCCGTCGGGCTCGCGAGCAGAACGCCCGAAACATCAACGCCGCCATGCAAGAGCTGATCGACTTCACCGGCTATCCCGCTGACCGCATCCAGCATTTGTGGGCCACCAGCAATCAGCAGTTGGCGGCAAACTGGCAGCAGGCCAAGCCCGCCGAGGACAATCCGGAAGAGATGGCGGAGTGGTATCGGCAAAACTCTGAGCTCTATCTCTTTGCCATCTCCGCCTACAACCTGGAGTACAAGCGCATCCGCTCCAACATGAAGGTCCTGCGCCTGGCGCGAGGGGCCACGCTCGACTACGGCGCCGGCAACGGCGAGATCCTGCTCGAACTGGCGCGGCGCGGCCAGCCTGTTGCTTATTACGATGTAGAAGGCGTCACCATGCGCTTCGCCCGCCAGCGCGCTGCCCGGCAGAATCTTGCCATCGACTTCTTCCATACCAAAGACGCTTTGGCCCAGGCCGCCTGCGAGCGCGGCTTTGATACCGTCTTCTCTTTTGACGTGCTCGAGCACCTGCCCGACCTTCCTGGTGAGCTCAGCTTCCTCTCGTCCTTGCTGAACCCCGGCGGGCTGTTCGTCTTCGACGTTCCCGCCGGTTCGACCAAGGCCCACCCCATGCACCTCAATCACAATCTGAACGTGCTTGCATTCATGCGGGCCAGGGGATTGGCCGACGAGCGCGGCGTCATGCTGCGCCTGCCCTTGCGCAAGGAAGAGAAGTTCGTCTTTCGCGCACCCGCAAAAGGCGCCCGCTCCGCGCCCGTCGCGCAACCCGCCGGGTCGTGAACTTGTCATGCGGCGGGCTTCGCCACTAAACTCGCCGCAGCGCGTCTAAAAAGTGAGTTCCCTTGCCGCCCAACCAACAAGGCGACGCTTTTCCTCTCACCCGCCATTCCGTGGTGGCTGCGGCGCAGGGCCACGATCCTGGTGAGCGCGAGCGCGCTATGGATGCCATTACCAATTCATACTGGCGCCCTGTCTATAAGTACGTCCGTCTGCGCTGGCGGCTTGAGCGCGAAGACGCCGAGGACTTCACCCAGGATTTTTTCTCCCGTCTGCTGGAAAAAGATTTTCTCGCTGCCTACGATCCCACGAAAGGAAAGCTCCGCACCTTTCTGCGTACCTGCATTGACCGCCTTTTTATGAACCAGGCGCGCGATGCTCGCCGGCAGAAGCGCGGCAGCGCGGCGGTCCACGTCCAGCTCGACTTTGAAGAAGCCGAACACGAGCTGGCTGCGTCCACGCAGGTTGAATCGCCGGAAGACTACTTTGAAAAAGAATGGGTGCGGACTCTGTTCGCGCTGGCCGTGGAGCGGCTGCGCGCACAGTGCCAGGCGGCAGGGAAGACCACGCAGTTTGCGCTGTTCGAGCGCTACGATCTGGGCGATGAGGACGCCCGGCCTTCCTACGCGGCCCTGGCGGAGGAATTCCGCATCGCCGTAACCGACGTCACCAACTATCTGGCTTTTGCCCGGCGCGAATTCCGCCGTTCGGTGCTCGCCCAACTCCGCGAGATGACCGGCAGCGACGAAGAATTTCAGCGTGAAGCGCGAACGCTGCTTGGAGCCGCCCCGAAATGAAGTTTCTGCCCGATCAGGTCGTGGCCCGCCTGCAAACGGAGATGCAAACCCCGGACCTTTCCGCCACGCGCTATCGCGCCATCAGGTTTCTCGGGCAAGGCGGCATGGGCACGGTCTGGCTGGCGGAAGATTCCATCCTGCATCGCGCGATAGCCCTCAAAGTGCTGGCCGCGGAAAACAGCTCCGCCGATCTGGCCGCGCGGCTGATGCAGGAAGCCGTGGTACTGGCGCGCCTCGAACATCCCGGCATTGTGCCCGTGCATGACGCCGGTACGCTGCCCGACGGCCGCACCTTCTACTGTATGAAACACGTGGAAGGCCAGACGCTCGACCGCTACATCGACCGCCTTTCCCTGCGCCAGCGTTTGCAGTTGTTCCAGCGCATCACCGATCCTCTGGCCTTTGCGCATTCCCGCGGCGTCATTCATCGCGACCTGAAACCGGGCAACATCATGGTGGGCGCTTTTGGCGAGGTGCTGATCATGGATTGGGGACTTGCCAAAGTCATGAGCGCCGCTTCTCCGGTTGTGGCGAAAGATGCCGCGCAAGATGCCGCTCCGGCAGACGGCCCCGGCGCCAGCTCAGCAGAACCTTCCGTAGGGCATGTCTCCAGCACTGCATCTACGACCACACTCTCCAATACCGCAAATACAGCTCACGGCGTTGTTCTGGGCACTCCCGGCTACATGGCCCCGGAGCAGGAGCGGGGTGAAGTGGGCTTGATTGACCAGCGCACTGACGTTTTTGCCATGGGCGCAATTTTGCGCTGCCTGCTGCGAGAGCCAGGACCAGGGAGCGGCGGATCGCCCTCCCGCGCGCTGTGGGCCATCTGTAACAAGGCCATGGCGGCTGAAATGTCTGCGCGTTATTCCTCGGTTCAGGAACTGGCCGCCGATATCGGCAAGTATCTGGATGACATGCCGGTCAGCGCCTACCGTGAAAATATTTTCGAGCGCATGGTCCGCCTGGTCAACCGCAATCGCGTGGCTGTGGTGCTGGTGCTGGCCTATCTGCTCATGCGCATGTTATTTATTCTTTTCTCGCGGCGCTGATTGACTTGGTAAGGAGCTAAAGGTTGCGGCAAAAGCGGTTAATTAGAGCTATAGAGGGACATCATCCCTCCAGGGAGTAGAGCAACGATGAACAAGATTGTGCTGGGTTTAGTCCTGGGCGGCATTCTGGGAATTCTCGATGGGCTCACGTCATGGTTCACTCCGGAAGTGCGCAACCAGTTGCTGGGTATAGTTTTCGGTTCGACTTTCAAGGGTATCGTCGCCGGAGTGTTGATCGGCGTATTTGCCCGCAAAGTAAACTCGCTCGCGCTCGGTATTCTGTTTGGCCTGGCCGTGGGAGCGTTTCTGGCGTGGATCATCGCCTTCATGCAGCATGGATATTATTTCCAGATCGTGCTGCCCGGCGCCATGGTAGGTCTGATCGTCGGTTACGCCACCCAAAAGTACGGAGCGCCAGGCCAGCTGCAACGGACATAGCCGCTCATCGCAATCGAACTGAACAGGCTTATCTCTGCTTGACCAGTTCGTCCGACAGCAGGCGCGCCTTCACCGCCAGATTGTGGGCGCGCGCCAGATCGTTTTCTGTGGTTGCCTTGCGGCTCTGGCTGATGAACTCCTTGATCTGCGCCCGCATGGCCTCTTCATCCTTTGAAAGCGGGCGATTGATGCCGTTGAGGTTGGTCTCCGCGCTTGCCAAAAGCTGCTCGGTTGAAGCCTGGTTGTGCGTATCGGCGGGCGTGGGGCCAGGCGAAATCTGGCCTTCCGCCGGTGGTGTTGTGTCTGCCTTATCGGCTGGTACCGTCGTCTTGGGCACCTTGTTCCGGGCCACCTCATTCCCTGCCTTGTCACTGCCGGGTGACGCCGGTTTCTTGGCCGCTGGGTGCTGGCCATTCTTGGCCTTGGTTTTCCCCGTATATATCTTTGGCGGCTCCGCGGGTGTTGCTGAAGGTTGTTGCTCCGCTTGCGGCTGTTCCGCCGCTGGCGTGGCGGCAGGTTCAGGCGTGGGCGTAGGTTGCGGAGCTGCCGCTGGTGGCGGCTGCTGCGGCGTCACCAGTACCGGCTTTTTGTGCGCATTACAGCCGGAAAAAATCCCCAACACCAATAAAAGCGCCAGGACTGCTGGACTTGGACGAAGTGGTTTCATGCTTTGCTGACCGAATCCTCTTTGGCTACGGCCGGCGGTTCACCGTTAGCGGCAATCTCAGTGATCGGGAAGCGCAGATAGAAGGTGGTTCCATGGTCCACGAGTGACGTGAATTCCACAGATCCATGATGCAACTGCACCACACGATACGCCATGGCCAGGCCGATTCCGCTTCCACCGGACTTTGTAGTGAAGTATAAATTAAAAACTTTGTCGCGGATATTTTCCGGAATACCCGCTCCCTGGTCCCGCACCATGATCAGGGCGCCCTCGCCTTCGCGTTTCACGGTCATGCACAGGGTGCCGCCTTCCGGCATGGCTTGCACGCCGTTGAGCACTACATTCAGGACCGCCTGCTTGACCAGGTCCGCGTCAATGCGTACGGGCAGCGGCTCCGGCCCGGCCTCGCGTTCGATGAGCACCTTGTGTTTTTCTGCCGCCGGCGAGGCCAGGATGACCACGTCTTCCACCACCTTGCGCAGGTCCATGTCGCTCAGGCGCAGCTCCACGGGACGGGTAAAGTCCACCAGCGTTTGCACCACGCGGTCCAGCCGCTGGATCTCGCTGCCGATCACGTCCACGTGGCGGCGCGTGTCGGGATCGATCTCTTTCATTTTCTGGCGCAGCACCTCCAGATGCACCACAATGGCGTTGATGGGGTTCTTCACTTCATGGGCCACACCCGAGGTGAGCCTGCCGATGGCCGCCAGCCGCCGCGAGAGTTCGATCTCATCCTCGATCCGGTGGACCGACTCGGCATCGCGCAACGTCAGCAGCGCGCCAATGCGTTCACCGCGCTCCTCGATAAAATCCAGCGCCACCTGGATGTGCCGCCCTTGCTCGTCCTGGACCTCCTCCTGGGCCACCGGCTCGCGCGACGCCAGCGCGTCCAGAATGACGCGTCCCAGGCGGGAGTCCTGCGAGAAAATTTCTGAAGGATGGCGCCCCAGCATCTCTCCCCGAGGCTTGCCGATGAAGCGCTCCGCCGAGGCGCTGACCAGCACCGCGTTGAAGTCGCTGGTAAACAGCATCACGCCGTCCTGAAGGTTGGCCATCATTTGGTCCAGGTTTTCCTTCATCGCGGAGAAGACCTCTTTCACATCGCGCATCTGCCGGCCCAGTCGTTCGATCTTGGTGGAAACCGTGCCGTATTCATCGGAGCGCGTTGCAGGTGTTCCAACCAGGTCAGCTTTGCCCGAGCTGATCAAGTCCAGCCTTCGGCTGATGGCCGCCAGCGGACGCAAGGCAAAGCTGGAAAGGCCGGCGGCGAGCACAAGAGACGTCAGAATGGCCGAGGCGGAAAGAATCAGGGCACGCTTGATTTGCGGCTGGAGCGTGTCTTTTAGCAAAGTCGTGGAAACGCCTACCCGCACCTCGCCGAATGCCCGGTCGCCACGTACCAGCCCGATGCGCACGTCGTAGGTCTTCGTCGGTCCATAAACTACCTTTAATTGCTCGCGAATACCACTGTGGACCACGGAGCTCCAGTCCTCGCGCTGCGGCACTGGCTGGCCGACCAGAATCGGATTGGTATGCAGCAGCGCCTGGCCGCCGGCGCTCGCGATACTTACATCCTGAATCGACAGGGAGTAGCCAAGCACTGAGTCCAACAGATAATTCAGGCTCAAGTCAGTCTGCAACTCATTCTGGACCGCGGCATCCACTTGCTTGGGATCGTTCAGATCGACCCGGGTGCTGCGCAGGTCCACTTCCAGCGAAGGGCGGGCAACGGCAAAGATCTGGTTCCCCACAAGGTAGGCAACGTCATATGTTTCCTGGATGCGCTGGTGCACGACCTCGGAGATATATAGCGCGGCCAGCGTGGCCACGATCACCACCACCATCAGGGTAATGGCGAACACCAGCTTGGTTTTCAGACGCAAGGCAGGCATGGATCAATTCCAGGTTTCGAAGCCCTTTGGTATCGAAGCCTTTAATCTTCCTTCAATCTTCGGCCATCACCGGGTCAATTGCAAAGGGTCTTTTTAGTTTGTGGCCTCAGTGGATACCGTGGACGCGTTGCCGTACTCCTTCAATTTATTGTGCAAGGTTTTGAGGCTGATTCCCAGAATTTCCGCCGCGCGAGTCTTGTTGTTGTTGCTCGCAGCCAGCGTTTTCAGAATCAGCATCTTTTCCGCCTCGCTTACTGTGGTCCCCACATCCAGCCGGATGCCTTCACCGTCACTGCCTGCCACCCTCACGCCGGCGCTGCCGAAATTCGGCGGCAGATGGCGGGGCTCAACCAGGGGACCGTCACACACGATCACGCCCCTTTCCAGGGTGTTACGCATCTCGCGCACGTTGCCCGGCCAGTTGTGGTTCTGGAACATTTGCAGCACGGTCTCCGCTACGCCCGCCACGCTTCGGCCATGCTTGGCGTTCATGTCCGCCAGCAGAGCGTCCACCAGTTGGGGAATATCTTCCTTGTGGTCGCGCAACGGAGGCATGTGGATGTTGAAAACATTCAGCCGGTAATAAAGATCGCCGCGCAGTTCGCCTTTGGCGACGGCCTCTTCCGGCACCTTATTGGTTGCCGCCAGCACGCGCACGTCAACCGGAGTTTCAGACTTGCTGCCCAGGCGGCGCAGTTTTCGGTCTTCCAGCACGCGCAGCAGCTTGGCTTGCGTTGCCGCCGGCATTTCTCCGATCTCATCCAGCAGCAGCGTTCCTTCTTCCGCCAATTCAAAACAGCCGGCCCGGCGCTCCATGGCCCCGGTGAACGCGCCTTTCTCGTGGCCGAAAATCTCGCTCTCGATCAGCGTTTCCGGGATCGCCGAGCAATTGATGGCCACAAACGGTTTGTTCTTGCGCGGACTCAGGTCATGGATCGTTCGCGCCACCATCTCCTTGCCGGTGCCGCTCTCTCCGGTGATCAGCACAGAGGCCGTGCTCGGCGCCACCATCTCGATCAGGTGGAAGATCTCCTGCATCTCCCGTGAGGCTCCCACCATCTGGCCGAAGAGGCCGGTGTCACGCAGCTTGCGCTTGGTGGCTTCCAGTTCCAGCGCCGTGCCGCGCTGGCGGGCCGCATTTTGCAGGATCTGCTTCAGCCGCGCGGGATCCACCGGCTTCTGAATAAAGTCATACGCTCCGGCTTTCATGGCGTCCACGGCCACATCAATGCTGCCCTGGGCGGTGAGCAAAACCACCGCGATCTGTTGCGGCTGATCAGAGAGGCGCTGTAGTAATTCCATGCCGTCCATGCGCGGCATTCTGAAGTCAGTCACAACAATGCCGGGCGACCAGGTGGCCACTTTTTCCAGCCCCTCCAGGCCGTCCTTGGCCGTCTCAGTTCTGTATCCCCACGCCGAAATAAGTTCGGCCAATCCTGAGCGTTCGTTTTCCTCATCTTCAACAATCAGGACTTTTTCCTGTGCACTCAAAACCATTCCCCTTCTTATGAGACTATCACCAGTCCAGAAACACCCTGAGCAGCCGATCTTGGTTGGATGAGCAACCGTGTAAAAAAGTCTACCTGCGATCTAACCCGTTGAATATCATTAGGTTATATAAAGAGTAGACGCTTTTTCGAAAGATTGCATCTGAATCTTCACAGAGTCACTTCGCAACCCCCGGATTTTCATTACTTTGAAGGATGAAAGGAAGCGAATCAACATGAAGAAATTTTGGATCAGCGCGATAACCGCGGGCCTTTTCACGGTGAGCGCGGTTGCGCAGACCTCGGCCAGCGGTTCGGCCGCAGGGAATGCTTCGGTTACCCCTGGCCAGGCCGGCGCTGGAGCCAGTGCCAGCCAGAGCGCGCAGACTTCAGGCGCCTCCGCTAACGTGGACGCCTCGGGAAGCACCAAGGCCTCTCATGAAAAACAGAACAACAAGCAAGACAAAAATTCCGGTTCGGGCACAGGCGGCGGCATAGGCTCAGGCTCAAGTACAAGCGACATCGGCGTTGGTTCTGGCAGCGCGGCCCTGAGCAGCGGTACCACTCTGCAAGCTGAACTTGCCAAGTCGATCGACGCAAAAAAAGCAAAGCCGGGAGATGAAGTTACCGCCAAGCTCACGCAAGACGTAAAGACGGACGGCAAGGTCGTGATGCACAAAGGTTCAAAGCTGATGGGGCATGTCACGGAAGCCCAGGCCAAAAGCAAAGAGAACGCAGAATCAAAGCTGGGCATTGTCTTTGATAAGGCCGTGTTGAAAGGCGGGGAAGAAGTGGCTTTCAGCGGGGTGATCCAGGCTCTGGCCCCGCCGGCACAAGGCGCGCTTTCGGTTGCCGGCGATGAGAGTGGCAGTCTGGGGTCGGGAGTGGGCTCTGGCGGTGGCTCCATGGGCGGTGGACGCAGTGGAGGCGGAGGCATCGCACCCATAGGCGCTGCAACGAACGCCGCGGGCTCAACAGTGGGCTCTGTTGCCGGTACGGCCGGCAATACCGCAGGTTCGGTTGCCAGCTCGGCTACGGGCACGGTGAACGGATCAGTGAACAGGACGGCTGGCGTCGCTGCGAATGGGGCCCTCAACTCTGCCGCCCACGGCGTGGTTGGAATGCAAGGCCTGGCTCTGAACACCGCGGCGGCAGGCAGTGCGCAGGGTTCAGTGATCAGCTCGGCCAGTCGCAACGTCAAGCTGGATGGCGGCACACAGTTGATTTTGCAGGTAACCGGTGCTGCCACTGCAAGGTAAGCTCGCCGGATTCTTTCAAGCGGCCATGCTGGATTTGGCCGCTTTTTCTTTTGCCAAAACGGGCGGCATTGCAGAGCGGCTCGCTCATGACAACCCCGGCTCCGCCGCTGTTCATCTGCTTATTTGTGGTTTGACTTTGTCTCCACTTAGTGCACAATGGTAGTCCAATTCGACGGGCTCCCGGTGCTTCTTTCGATCACGAGGTGCAGAATGAAAAGCTACTGGATTGCAGCCACGATTGTTTTGTTGGGCACGTGGCCTTCAGGCTCGAAAGCATATGCTACCGGCGTGGACCAGACCAAGGCGGACGAGAAGCCGGTCCCGCAGGCCCAGTCCTCCAACCCCTCCGCGAACACGCAAGATCCGGCCAAGGCGCAAGAATCTTCCGTAGTGGCAAAGACCATAACCACCCCGGAAGTCGCGGCCAATCCTGCCGTGGCGGCAACCCAGCAAACCCGAGGCTCATACATGCTGGTGGAGCTCACCAAGTCTCTGAAGGCCAAGAAACTCAAGCCCGGAGACAAAGTAAAAGCCGAAGTGACTCAGGATGTGGTCTCCCATGGCAAGGTCATCATCCCCGTGGAAACTGAATTGATTGGGCACGTGACCGAGGTCAGCGTGCGCGATGGTGCAACCGCGGAATCCCGCCTGGGAATTGTGTTTGACAGGATTTTGCTGAAACACTACCACGACATCAACTTTCAAGCTGTCGTCCAGGCTGTAGCTCCTCCGGTTGTGAGGCAATCTCGCGTCGATCAGCCTTCGCAAATGCTGCCTCCTTCCATGGTCGGCGGAGGCGTCAGGCAATCCAGCGGCGTTTCGCCGATGGGGGGCAGGACGAGTGGCACAGCGGCAAACCGCGGGCAGGTTGCCCCCAGCGCCGCTCCGACCATGTCCGGTGGAGGTGACATAACAGGTTTTCAAACTCCGCTGACCGTCAAGCAATCCCCGACAACCAGTGCGGCCAGTGGAACGGCAGCCGCACAATTGGAAATAGCTCCAGGTGGCAAGCCTATGAGCATTGGCATGCCGCAGGGCGTTACCGGACTGAAAGGATTGAGCCTGACTTCCTCTCCCAGCGCCAGCACTCCCGGTCCGGTGATCGTTTCGAGCACTGACAATGTCAAACTCGAGTCAGGCACACAGATCCTCTTGCACGTATTGAGCGTGGAGACCCCAAAAAACGCAGAGAGGCCGAAGTAGGAAAGCGCCATCCGGTTTAAACAGCCTCAGCCGTACGCGCCGTGTGTTTGCAGCAAAGCGGCAATCTCCGCCTGTTTGCCTTCGCGGGCCCAGCCCAGCGGCGTTGATTGAAACTCCAGGTCGCGTAACTGAAGGTCGGCGCCGCAACGAATCAGGAACTCCACCGTTTCCCGATGGCCATGGATCGCGGCCCAATGCAATCCTGTTCCTCCAAAAAAGCCTCTGTGGTTGATGTCGGCTCCTTTATCCAACAGGAACCGTGCAACGTGCTGGTGTCCATTGCGGCAGGCAATTTGAAAGGCGTCAGAGACCAGCTCAGCGTATGTTTCCGGCGGAGCCGTTTTCCCCCAGCTTCCGTCTGGCAGCTTGCGCGAGCGAGTCTGGCCTGCTCCAGGTTTCAACGTGTCGGGCGTTGCCCAAAATGACTGGACTATTTCCAGCATGCCCAGTCCCGCAGCGGCCCACATATTGAGCTGTGTGCCAGCTCCGTGTGCGAGAAGCACATCAGCGACCCCCCGGCTGCCCATGTTGGCCGCCCATTGCAAGGGCGTCATGCCCCAGGTGGTTTCCGCCGCAATATCGGCGCCCACGGCCACCAAAACTTCCGCCAGTGCGCGGTAGTTCTTCTCTGCGGCCCAGTGAAGAGGGGTTTTGTCATAGCTGCCCTTGACGCTGGCCAGAGAGGGAGACGCGGCAATGAGTTGACGGACTTTTTCCACATCGCCATGCTCGGCCGCTTTGAGAATTTCCTCGGCCTGGTTCATACTCACGCGCCAGCATACCGCCTGCAACTACGGACCGTCCAGTTGTCGCCTGCTTGTGCTTTCTTAATCAATTGCCCTTCGGTAACTTGTTGAGGGAAAATCATCGTGGCAATCTCGTTGCATCCTGTTGCAGGGAAAAAGACTGTTTAAACCTTCATGCGTCTGGCCATAAAAACCATTCCCGTCCTGCTCGGCGTGTTGTGGGCATCTGCCGCGCTTGCGGCGGAACCATCGTGGCAGCCGGTTGGGCCTGATGGCGGCACGGTGCGCAGTCTGGCCATTGACCCCAGAGATCCCGACCGCATTTTTCTCGGCACCAGCGCGGGCAATCTCTATCTTTCCACTGACAACGGAGCAAGCTGGTCTCGCTTTGCCCGGCCGGACAAATACGGCGAGATGGTGCTGGACCACATCGCCATTGATCCTACCGATACGAAGAATATTTTTGTCGCCGCATGGAACGCGCAATTGCCCAACAGCGATGGCGACCTCTTCCGCACCAAGGATGGGGGCAAGAGCTGGGAAATCGTGGCCGACCTCCATGGCAAATCTCTTCGCGCGCTGAGCATCGCCACTGCCAACCCAAAAATCCTGGTGGTGGGCGCGCTGGACGGAATCTACCGCAGCCGCGATGGCGGCCGCGCCTGGGAACGCATCTCTCCGGAAAACCACGCGGAAATCAAGAACATTGAGTCCATCGCCATCGACCCCGTGAATCCTGAAGTGATTTATGCCGGCACCTGGCACCTGCCCTGGAAGACCGAAGACGGCGGCAAGACCTGGCACAGTATCAGGAAGGGCGTGATTGACGACTCTGATGTTTTTTCCATCGTGCTCGATCCGTCGCAGCCATCGAACATGTTCATCAGCGCCTGTTCGGGTATTTATCGCAGCGAGTCGGCGGGCGAATTGTTCCGCAAGATCCAGGGCATTCCCTATTCCGCGCGGCGCACGCGCATGCTGCAAATGGACCCCACGGACCACAACACTGTCTATGCCGGTACCACCGAAGGCCTGTGGAAGACCACGGACGGCGGTGCGACCTGGAAACACATGACCGGCTCCAACATTATTATTAATGACGTGCTGGTGGACCCGCGCCGCCCGTCGCGCGTGCTGCTGGCCACCGACCGCAGTGGTGTGCTGGCCAGCAACGATGGCGGCGTGACCTTCACGGCTTCCAATCGCGGTTTTACCCACCGTCAGGTAGCGGCATTGCTGGTGGACCGCAACAATAGTTCCGTTCTTTACGCCGGCGTTCTCAATGACAAAGAGTTTGGCGGTGTTTTTGTTTCTCGCGATGCCGGCCAGACCTGGAAACAAACCAGTGACGGACTGGATGGACGCGACGTCTTTGTGCTCCGTCAGGCCGCGGACAACTCTCTGATCGCCGGCACCGATCATGGCATCTTCGCGCTCAAGCCGAACGCGTCCCGCTGGACGCCGCGCAATGTGCTCCTGCCTGCGAAGACTGAAACCGTGGCGGCAAAAAAGAATGCCGGCCCGGCTACGGTCGCAAACGATCTGAATGCGCGTATCGGCGTTTTGGAGTTTGCGGCGGAACGATGGTTCGCGGCGACATCGACGGGACTGTTCATCAGTACGGATTCCGGCGAAACCTGGAAGCAGGAATCGCTGCCCGGCCCCGGCGTTCCTGCCAGCATCAGCGTTGCCGGCAAGGTGGTGGCGGTCGCGGGCCGAAACATCGTAGCCGTCTCCGTGAACGGCGGCGAAAGCTGGCTGCCATCCAAGCCGCTGGACCCCGAGTTCTCGATCAACGCCGTGGCGGTGGACAGCCGTGGCGACATCTGGCTCGCAGCCCGCGCTGGACTGTTCCGCAGCACCGACGCGGGAGACACGTGGAAGCCGGTCTCTTCGCTTCGGCTGGCCAATATCCTCACGGTTCAGTTCGACGAAGAGAGCCATCGCGTCCTGGTCACCAGCGGGAGCTCCACCAACGTGTTCGAATCCGCCGACAACGGACGAACATGGAGCGCGATCAGTGCTGGCTGGCGCGTGCGGAATCTGCGACTGGCCCGCGGCCGTCTGCTGGGCACAACCGCCTTTGACGGCGTGGTGGTGCAGCCTGAAGTCACTGCTGGAATTGAGACCGTTTCCGGAAATGGCACGCGTTGACCATTTCCGCCCACGAAACAGCTACTCTGCTAGCGGTAAAAACTACACAGTTTTTAAGAATATCTACCTCTAAGCTAAAGAAAATAAAGACCATTTGTTGGCAGTAGCCTTGCACTCCAGCTATGCGGCAGTGTCTTCCCCCCACTGCCGGGGTCGAGTATGAAGAGCAACGGTTTTAAGAAATCTTTGCTGGCAACTCTGCTGGTCTTGGCAGGATTGGCGGCTGGCTGCAGCGTGGGCACGCAACCATCGAGCGTGGCGGCAGATACTCCCGGATCGCAGAAACTGCCCTTCGCGGAAGGCAAGGCGCTGGTTGTTCCGGCGAATACGGCTATTTACGTGCGCTTGCAGCAGTCTATTTCCAGCGCAACCGCTCAGCCCGGCCAGAATTTTTCCGCTGTGCTTGACGAGCCCCTGGTAGTCGAAGGTCAAACGCTGGCGCCAAAGGACGCTGCGGTTGCTGGCAAGGTCGTTGCGGCCCGGGAATCCGGGCATCTGCATAACGCCGGCTATCTGCGCATTACTCTCTCATCCATCACCCTGAACGGCAAAACCGTACCGCTGCAGACCAACAGCGTGTTCGTCAGTGGAGGCAGTTACAAGAAGCGCAATCTTGCCTTCATCGGCGGAGGAGCCGGCGGAGGCGCGCTGCTCGGAGCATTGGTCGGCGGCGGCAAAGGCGCCGTGGTCGGTTCCGCGATCGGCGCGGCCGGCGGCACCACCGCGGCTTATGCCACGGGTAAAAAGGAAGTCGGGTTCGTGGCCGAACGCCGGCTAGGCTTCCGGCTGACGCAGCCTCTGAACATCACTTAGTCCTTTTTGATTGAGAATTAAGGTAAGAAGGAGCTGCACCCGCAGCTCCTTTCTTTTTGTTGGGAAGCGCATCGAGCAAGTTCGGCAGCCTTGGGTTCAGCGGAGCTGGCGCTTATAGCTCCACGCCGAGCTGCCAGAACAAAAAGCTCAAGACATCCACGGCATCGTCCACCAATTTTGTGATTGGCTTGCCGACTCCATGGCCGGCTTTGGAATCCACGCGCAGCAGAATCGGTCGCGCCGGCCCGTTCGCTGCCTGCGCCTGAAGTAGCGCCGCCATCTTGACCGCGTGCATGGGATCGACGCGCGTGTCGCTTTCAGCAGTCATGAACAAAACTGCCGGATAAAGAGCCGCCTGTTTCACGTGGTGATAGGGCGAGTATGCGTGGAGATATTCAAATTGCTGCGGATCGTCCGACGTTCCGTATTCGGGGACCCAAAGTTGGGCGATCTGAAATCGCTGGTAACGCAGCATGTCCAGCAGGGGCACCTGGCACACCACGGCACGGAACAACTCCGGCCGTTGCGTGAGCGCGGCGCCCATCAGCAGCCCGCCGTTACTGCCGCCCTGGATCGCCAGGTGCTCCGCGTCAGTGTATTTTTGCGCGATCAGGTGTTCCGCGGCCGCGATGAAGTCGTCGAAAACATTTTGTTTTTTGTCCAGCATGCCGGCGCGATGCCAGTCTTCACCGAATTCGTTCCCACCCCGAAGCTGAACGTCAACATACACGCCGCCCTGTTCCAGCAACAGCAACATCACGTTGCGGTTGAAGAACGGTGTGCGTCCCACGTTGAATCCGCCATACCCGGAGAGCAGCGTGGGATTACGGCCGTTTTTGGACACTTCCTTTTTGCTTACCACGAACATAGGTACGCGCGTTCCATCTTTGGAATTGAACCAGAGCTGCTCGGCTTGATACCGCTCTGGATCGATGCCCGATTCCACGCCTGCCCACGCCGCTGTCTGGCCGTCGAGACTGACTTCATAGACGGTGGGAGGGATGGCGTAGGAGACAAACCCAAAAAAGCCCGATTCACTGTTCCAGTTGCCGCCTAGATCAAAGATGCTGCCCAGCCCGGGCATTGTGACGTCCGCTATCGGCTTTCCCTCAAGATCGAAGAGCTTGAGCTGGGAGCTGGCATTCCTGACGTAATGCACAAAGAGTTTTCTGCCGATGATGGCTGCGCGGCCTTCAATGACTGCTTCAGCCTGCGCGACAATCTCTTTCCAATTCGCGCGCTCCGGCGCCACGCAGCCCGCCTTGAAGACGCGGAACCGCGGCGCGTCTTCATTGGTGGTGATGTAGAGCTGGCCGTCCAGCACCTCGGCATGATAAAGAAAGTTTCTCTCGGTGGTGAGACGCAGGAACCTGCTCGCACTTATGGACAGATCTTTCAGGTAAAGCTCGGTCTTGGTCCAGCCCTGGCTTACATCCACCAGCAGCCAGCGGCCGTCATTGGAAAGAGAAACGCCCGGCCAGTCCTGCGGGGCCAGCCTCTCTCCTTCGCCGGGAAAGATGAGCGGATCATTCATGCCGCCTGCGTTGTCACCGGAGTGGAGCTGATGGAAGAACACGCGGCGGTGGTACATCTCTTCTCCCGCGGGTACATCGCCGGGGCGGGGATACCGCGTGTAATAGAAACCTGAGCTGTCAGGCAGCCACGCCACGCTCGCTGCGCGAGTGCGCTCGATCTTTTCCGCCAGCAACTCGCCGCTCCCCACGTTGATGATCTGGAGCGTGCTGAGTTCTGACCCGTTGGGCGAGGTGCCAAACGCCACAAACTTGCCATCTTCCGATGGATACCACCAGTCCAGGGCGATGGTGCCGTCCGGCGCCAGCCCATTTACGTCGATTAGCGCGCGATCTTTGCCTCTGCGGCCATCGCGCACGTAGACCACGGCCTGATTTTGCCGGCCATCCCGCCGTTCATAGAAATACATGCCGCCGCCGGTTCGTGGTGAAGCCACACGCCCGATCGTCAACAGCTGCTCGATTCGCCGGCGCAGCTCTTCCCGTCCGGGAATGCTCTCCAGCACGCTTCGCGTATAGGCGTTCTCTTCCTCAACAAACCGCCGGGTTTCCTCGGAAGCAGCATCTTCCAACCAGCGGTAGGGATCGCTGATCCGCCGGCCATGGTAGTCGTTGATCACCGCCGCGACTCTGGCTTTAGGTGGAGCTGGAGAATTCAGACCTGGCGCTTTCACTTTTGGGCTCATGAGGACTTTTGCAGGGCTATCGCCGTTGCAGTCGGCATTTGTTATTTTGCGAACTGCATCTTGCGAACCACTCGCTGTATCCGCTGTTATATTAACGGCTTCGGCAGGCTCCTGCCGAAAGTGCTTCTGATATTCAGGCTTTACTCAGAAGGCGGCGCCCGATTCCAATTGCTAAACGCTCCGAATGCGTGCTATTTTGAAAGAGACAATTCAATCGGCCGCCACCTCCTCTGGCGGTTGGTTTGCCCACTCCTCAGTAGCTCAATGGCAGAGCATCCGGCTGTTAACCGGAGGGTTGTAGGTTCGAGTCCTACCTGAGGAGCCAATTATTTCAGCAGCTTACAGTGAACTCACTTTCAATATCACTTCTGGGGATTCCTCTAAGGAGTCCAGATCATTTTCTCATCGACTACTTCTCTTA
>JBGPPK010000008.1:0-377490 GCA_041488515.1 Terriglobia bacterium
AGGTACGAAAGTAGGCTTTAGTGATCCGGTGGTTCTGCATGGAAGGGCCATCGCTCAACGGATAAAAGGTACGCCGGGGATAACAGGCTGATCGGAGCCAAGAGTTCATATCGACGCTCCGGTTTGGCACCTCGATGTCGGTTCATCGCATCCTGGAGCTGTAGAAGGTTCCAAGGGTTAGGCTGTTCGCCTATTAAAGCGGTACGTGAACTGGGTTCAGAACGTCGCGAGACAGTTCGGTCCCTATCTGGTGTGGGCGTAGGAGATTTGAGAGGGCCTGTCCTTAGTACGAGAGGACCGGGATGGACGAACCTCTTGTGTTCCAGCTGTCGTGTCAACGGCACGGCTGGGTAGCGAAGTTCGGTTGTAATAAACGCTGAATGCATATAAGCGTGAAGTACTCCTCAAGATTAGATCTCCCAACCCTCAAGGGTAATGAAGGGCACAGGAAGACCACCTGTTTGATAGGCACGGAGTGTAAGGCCAGTAATGGTTTGAGCTTACGTGTACTAATCGCCCGTTCGGCTTGACCATAAAATTTACTCAGGGCATGCGTGTCGCAAGACGCGCCGGCGCTTGAGCATTCAGTCGCCAGCAAATTTGCCTCGGCAAAAAAGCTGGTGACACATGGCAAGTCCTTGAAAAGAGACGCGGCCACCAACTGCGTCTCCGTAGTGAAAATCAATCTATTCAGTTGTGAGGTCTCATCCTCACGATCTTTGACAGGCTTTGGTCCTTCCTCTGTGCAAGGACCCTTTGCGCGCAACACGATGTAGAACCTGACTCGCGCCGCGCATTGACAATATTGAGGCGCTTTGGCGGCGTATGAGCCGCCAGCCGAAATCCCGAGCGAAGTCGAGGGATCTCGCGCCAGGCGCTAAGTTTGCGGTGATCTTACCGCGGGGGTTCCACCCGTTCCCATCCCGAACACGGAAGTTAAGCCCCGCAGGGCCGATGGTACTGTACGCGAAAGTGTGTGGGAGATTAGGTCGTCGCCGCATTAAATTCAAAAGGCTCCATTCAGAAATGAGTGGGGCCTTTTGTGTTTTCGGGCAAGAGCAAAACCCTTACCACTGATGACACGGATGGCACGGATTTACACGGATTAAAACCCTGCAATGATTCCTGGACCGCAGCCGCCCCCGGCTGTGCTAGGCAGAGCCTCTGGAAATTTTGAGAGCACGCATAGCTTGCAGTTTTGGTTTGGCCTGGCGCTTCCTCTTTGCCAGCCTGCTCCGCTTGAATTGCACGTGATCGGTCGCCAAATCGTGCGTATCTGGCGTCTCGGGAAGCCCTTCGATTTTCCAGCGGTAAGGCCCCGTATATTGGAACACTATGCCACCTTTGATGTACCGTGAAAAGTGATTTGCGAGGCGATCATAACGGCTTGTCCAATCTCCCATTTTTTCCAGTTCCGTCTTGATGCGATAGATCGCTTTTTGGATATTTGGCTGGTATTCCTCAGACTTGGGCTGAACCTGTTCCAGCAGCTTTTCCTGTTTCCGAGCGAATACGATTCCGGCCTCAATGTCAGCCAATATGCGCGTGAATTGCGGAGTTGGCTCACTGCAAAAGAATAGCCTCGCCCGCTGCCTCTTTATCAGATCACGTACGCCCTCCAGAGCATCCGCTCGCCGCAATGTCACCATGCCGGCCGGTAGCCCGCAGACCGTGTGTAGCTCTGAATCTTCAGCGATAACGTGATCAGCAAGGTAATACCAGCCCGCTTTTAACCGCATAGCCGCGCAGATCGCACGCTCAACTTCGCCATTCTTTGAACCGCCGCATTCCACTTTTGGCCTGCGGTAGATTGCCGCAAAGTACTTATGATGGCTGGGTCTGCCCAAAAACTCATCCAACAGTGGGCCATCAACAACCAGGGCGCATGGGCAGGCAATGTTACCGCACATCAGGACCCTTGCAATTGCCCGCATCCCAGTTGAGTTTGGAACTGTAAGAGGTTCGCTGCTGTCAGGGAAGTTGATTTCCCAGCTCTTGCCTGTAAGCACCATCGTGGCGTCGTAAGGAAGCTGCCCCGGGGAGGTCATCCATTTGACGGAATCGTTGAAAGACCACTGCCCATCGTTGAATCTGATCGCCCGCTTAATCGCGGCAGCTGCCACGTCATCCTGGCGTTTGATGACCGCGAAAACTCGGTCTAACCTGTCCCGCACTTGTTTATTGAAATCATCTGCGCAGCTTCTCCACTTATCCGGCTGTATCTTGCCTTCAACCGTTTGGGTATCGAATCCGCGCAGTCGCGTGCCGCTCACGCTGCCCTGAATGCCATCAGTTTTTTGGTTCTCGTGACCGTACTCCTGGTTGTTGATTGTGCGGATTAATTCCGTGCTCCTGAGCAAATCGCCCCTCTGTTTTCTCAGGTCGGCCACAGTTGCGAACTGCAGCCGGACTTGTGACTTTTGGGCCAGACCTTCAATCAACCCGGTGCGGTCCAACAAGAAGCCATGCTCCATGATTTCGTGCAGCTCTGCCCAGCCAGCCATTCTGTAATTGAATGGCTCCAGAATCTTGCCCCGGAATTTGACAACCCATCTGTGATCCGGTCGAGGCAGCTGGAACAGGGCACATTCAGCACCTTCCGTGGCCCTAGTCAGCCAGGATGGCGCGCTGTTCTGCTCTGCTCTCCAATTCATGCTCCTGCCAAGGACAGTATCGGCCCAATCTGACTGATAGCGGATGAGCGGCAACTCTGGCAGCTCAACAGGTATGTCGTGAACTTTAGTTGTGCCCTCTTCACCGCCGATGATCGCGGATAGCTCATTGTGCGATGCGGTGGAGCAAGTCAACGCCCAACCGTTGCCTTGGAATTTTTTGGCCAGTGCACGGTTGCGTTCGAAAATAGGTGAGTTAGAGAATGTCATTAGTTTTCCTTTTGCGATCTCCATTGGTGTCAGGCGTTCTTTTGCCTCCATGGAGTACGGTCTCGCAAAAATGCCTTTTTTCGGACATTCGCCAACTTTGCTTGGTGGAAAAACTGCCTAACAAATAAAAAAAGCCCAGATAACTTCCGCGGGACAGGAAATAAGCACCTCTGCGGCTGTCCTGAAGGAGGGGCTTCTTAAACGTGGGGTTGAACGAGCCTTATCCTAGAAGTCATCTGAAGTGATAATAATGTCTATATATTGTACAGGCAAGAAAATTAACACAATATACTGGGAGACCTGCAGCCGGGTTGTGAATCAACAGGGCCCTGGAAATAAAACTAGCTGGTCCCCAATTCACCGTTTGATCCGCCGCTCGGCAGCACGCATGAGATCAGAAACCTTTACCCCGTAAGCGCGGGCAAAGACTTCGACTGTGCGTATTGTGGGGCTCTTACGCCCCATCTCCACGTTGAGGATGGTGTTGTGAACGTAATTGATTCGGTGGGACAGCTCACGAACGGACCAGTTGTTTTTCGTGCGCAGGTCCGTCAGCACGGCACCTACGGCCTCGGTTAGGTTTCTTGCTTCCCGCTTCTTTTCCGCGCCAACCTTTTTCGCCATTACCCATCATTTCGGACACTGGCTTGATTTGTTGACTCACTAAAGTGAGTCAGTGTATTCTGGGGGAGTTTTCGTCATGTTCAGCCCGCCCTTCTTCCCGCCGCCTTACCCACCCGGCTTCGAGCCGCCGCAGCTCTCCCTCGGTTTCTGCGTGGCTTCTGTTCTGTTTGTGGCGGCGAGTTTTGCCCTGAGCTTGTGCCTGGCGGCCCTGCAAAGGGAACGGCAGCGAGTGAGAACTCCACGGAACGGGCCCACGGTTACCTGAATCAATTCAGGCTCCATTCATCATGATGGGGCCTTTTCTGTCTGGGATGTCATCTCCAGGCAATCGCGCCAGCACTGGCAGCCAGCGCTGAGCCGGGGCCATCTCATGTGATTGGCGTCACGGCGTGCGCGTCGCGCCCAAGGCTAACATCGGTGCTCCACAAAAGAGGTGCTTTATGTCGGCCGCACTTCCGATTACTGCAACCCTTCCCCGGCTGGAAAACATCCTCGTACCCACCGACCTGACGGACAACCTGCTTCCGGTCCTGCCTTATGCCGGCCAGATTGCAGGGCATTCGGGGCAAAGATCTATCTGTGTCACATTCATGCGGACGTGCCGCTCGCAGCCGGACTGGCCGCGCCCCGGCTATACGAAGCCGAGGGCAAGGACGCCGCGGAGCATCTGGCTGCATTCCGCACTTCGCCTGCCCTGACAGGGCTGGAAGCAAAGCTGATCCTGGCCGCGGGAGCGGTCCAGGAGGAGATGCGGAAGCTGATTCACCAGCATCGCATCGATCTGGTCATGGTGGGCACTCACGGCCGCACCGGCCTGGCAAAAATGATGCTGGGCTCCGTGGCGGAGGAGATCTGTCGCGTGGCCACGTGCCCCGTCTTCACTGCCAGCACGGCAACAAAGTTTGTCGCGGAAGGCTCCTTCAAGAACATTCTCTTCCCTACGAACCTCTCCGAGATCAGCAAGAAGGCTTTACCGTACATTGCCATGCTGGCCGGGAAATATGGATCGCGGGTCACGGTTTTGCACGTTCTGCCGCAAGGCGAAGCGTCCACTGCCGGCCGCGAGAAACATGCAGACTCCATCCGCAGAGCCATGAGCAGCGGCTTCGGTCCGGCTCTGGCGGGGTTTCAGTCCGAGTTCGTGGTTGCCTCTGGAAACACAGCCGAAACTGTCCTGAGGGTGGCACGGGAAAAGGGAGCGGAGTTGATCGCCCTGGGCATACGCAATGCCTTCAGGCCCGGAATACTCGTAGAGCGGACAGCCTATCGCATGATGGCCGGCGCGCACTGCCCGGTGCTGACTGTACCCTAGTTCCTTAGGCGTCAGCTCTAGCGCCCACGCAAATCATTGCCGCGTCCGACGAGCAAGGAAAGCTAGAATTCCGGAAAGTAAATCAAAACCAACCTGCTGTTGCTTCGGGTTTCTTCTGTGGTACCACTTTCATTGTCTGTTGTTGAATCCAACCTACAGCTTCACCAGAGAGCTTCACTGAGCTCAAGAGGAGGCGCATTTCCATGAACCTCGGCATTACCCTCGGCATTATCAAAGACCTCGGCGTTACCATGGATCACAGCAAGGCAATCCACCGGCTTTCACGGCCGTTATTACTCGCTTGCCTTTCTCTTGCTGCTCTTGCCCAAACAACAGCTCCGGCGATGAAGGCGAAAGCAACCTCTGAATGCGACAAGCACCCTCTTTACGCCTACGATCACGGGCCCAATGGACAATCAACCTGGTGTGGCGTGTGCAACAATGCCGCGCAACGGCATTTTCAGGCTCCCATCAACATCCCGGAAGGCAAACCGAACCCAGCGCTTCCCGCCATCAGATTCCTGGGATATGACCAGCCCACGTCCCTGAAGACCACGCTGGAAAACCCAAACAACCTGAAGCTCTATACCCCGGTGCGGCCGCCCTTGATCGAGATCCCGGGGCTGGGCAGATACGATCTGGAAGAATTTCACTTCCACCGTCCCAGCGAGGAAGCCGTGAGCAATCACCGCTATCCCATGGTGATTCACCTGGTGCATAAAAAAGCCGGCTGCGTCACCGGCCAGTGTGCCGTGGTCATCTCCGTTCTGGTGGAGGAAGGCCAGCCTACGGCAAAAACCTCCGCCGTGCTGAAGGTTCTGTTTGCGCGCTTTCCCCCGCCGGCGGCCGATGGAGGCACTCCCGTTGAAATCGATGGCCTGCTGCCCGCGGACCACCAAAGCGCCGGCTATTACAGTTTTCCAGGATCGCTGACAACGCCGCCCTGCACAGAAGGCATTACATTTTTCGTGCTGAAAACTCCCATCAAATTCTCGGCCGCGGAGATCGAGGAGTTTGCAAGACGCTACCCGTTGCCCAATGCCCGGGACATTCAGGAGCTCAATGGCCGGACGGTGGAGAACCGTTAGGGTCAATCAACGTGATCGTCAATCAACGTGATCAATGATCGCCGACGACTACAAGCTGACTGCCTTGGAGTGGGCTGTATTTTCCGTTGACAAATACGAATAAAAAGCGATACCATGCCAGCTCGACGATCCCTGCGATCTGAAAAGAAGCTCATTGAAAACTGAATAGGGAGCAGGAAGCAATCAGCAAAGCATTCAGCCCTGGCGCGTATTAACTAGAGAGTAAAAAACACGATTCGGACCGGCGGAAAAAATGAGCGTGATCCGGAGGCAAAACGAAGCGAAAAAGGGGCTTCGACCGTTCGGTGACCGCTTGGTCGAATTGCACTTTTCCCTTTATTTTCAACAAAAGTTGCCGATAGGGGGGTGGGGTGGGCGAAAGAGTTACTGAATAGTACACAAACCAGCAGGGTTCGGCACAGCGAATTTCTGGAGCGTACCGGCAACAAACAAGGCGACCCCGGATGGGATCGCCCTGGTGCAGGTCGTTATTGAAGAGGAGAATTACTTCTTCTTCGCCGTTCCGGCGGCCGCGGCTTTCGTCCCGCTGCCGTCCATGATGGGCATCCAGTTCGTGCCGTCCTGTGACATATCGAACTTGAATGTATAGGCGGTAGGAGAGGTCTCCGTGAGGACGAAGCGGCCCTTGATCGGTTTGCCGCCCATCGTCATCTCGCTGGTCCAGCTCCAGACTTTTCCGTCGAAAGAGCCGGTGGCGTGCACGTTCTCACCCGCGCTGTTGAACTCATCGTAGGTATAGACCTTTTTTTCGGAGTCATATCCGTAGATGGACAGCCCGGTCTCCTTGCCCATGGGGCTGGATCCCTGCGTGTGTGACACCAGAAAAAAGCCGCCGGGCATCCATTCGGCATGTTCCGTGCCGGTGAACTTTCCGCCGGGACCCATGGGGCCGGGCTTTACGTCGCCTGTGACCTTCCAATTGCCGGCGAAATAGCCAAGGTTCTTTTGTTCGGGGCCCGGTTTGGGCGGTTGCGGCGGCTGCTGTGCGGTTGACGTTAGAGCAGCGGACAGCAGGATGGTTATAGTAAAGAGAATCGTTGAGGCCCGTTTCATCAGATTGCCTCCTTAAACTGAGAAGTCGCTTGGGCAAATCGTAACTCTCGGTGGCCTTGCGGTCAATCGCGCGGCCATTCAATGCGAATTTGTGTCATTCTCGAGCTGAGTTTGTTGACTTCCGGTCTGCTCTGTACTACGCTCTGGCCAATCCCCCCTTGAAATTTCAGAAGCACCAGGAAAGGCGTCTCCCAATGACAGACAATAGCGGAATCGCAGTTCAACCTGCCCCAGCGCCCGCGCCTGCTGGCCCAGCCGGAGGAGCCAACGCCGGCGATGGACCCGCCAAGGGAAATGACGACCCCAAGCGCAACGCGTCGCAGATCGAGATCACGATATTCGGTCTCTATCTCCTCGTGCTCAGCGTGTTCTTGTTTTACCTCCTGTTGAAGTTAATGCCGGGGATTGCCACGGACACTACCGCACCGGGCAGTGTGAACCTGTTCGGCGCCACGTGGCCGCGCGTCTGGCCGGAAACGCGCTTTCTCCTGCTGGCTCTTTGCGCCGGCGCCCTGGGCAGCTTCATTCACACGGCTACCTCCTTCGCCGACTTTGTGGGCAATCAACAACTGGTGAAGAGCTGGCTGTGGTGGTATCTGCTGCGTCCCTTGATTGGCAGCTGCCTGGCCGTGACGCTGTATTTCGCCATTCGCGCCGGCCTGATCAGCCTTGCTCAGGGCGCGTCAGCCTTGAATGCGTTTGGAGTTGTCTCGGTCTCAGCGCTTGCCGGCATGTTTGCCAAACAGGCAACGGACAAGCTGCGCGAAGTCTTTGAAAACCTGTTTAAGGCCGCGCCGCCGCCGCGCGAGGATCCACTTAAAGCCTCGGCCGCGGCAGCAGCAGCCGGCGGAAAGAAATAACTTTCCTGACAATCTCAGCCTTGCAGCCATCTTCGCGCGGGGCTGAGATTTGCGCCACGCGTATAAAACGATTCCCAGCGCAAAGCGGAACTCACGTTATGCTTTATTTCGCGCTCTCGTGTCCTATCCTCCACACTGTCTCCCTTCGACCACGGGACGGCCAGGCACTCCGCACTTTTAGCCTTGTGATATCAATAACATAGCGACTGGCTGCTTTCCTGCTTCTCGTCCTTGTGCTGCTCCGCAGCGGAGGTACAAGACCATGACGCAGCCGCCATCCATCAGTCAGAACGCAGTTCAGAAGAGCCTGGCTCCCATGTTGCGCACCTGGACCAGCAGCATCACTTGGACCATCGTGCTCTCGGCGCTGGCTGCGGTGCTCTTCGCGCTCGCGCTCGACGGCTGCTCGCACTAAAGCAGCAATCAGCTCCTATACATCTACATCAACATGTGTGCGAGAAACCTTTGCAACGCGGAGGAACTTGAGTTTGCTATCTTTGACTTTTTTGTGATTCCTCTGCTTACTTTTTCCTCTGTGTTTCAGGGTTTTTACCATCGAACCTGTTTCATGGCTAAGTTGTGAATGCTGACGGCTGATTGTTGAGTGCTCCTCTCGCGGCTAGAATTCACACATGAAACACCACTTGATCACCGGCGCTGCCAGCGGGATCGGCTTCGAGCTCGCGCGTACGCTTCTCCTCCGCGGCGATGCCGTGATGGCTTGCGACATCAACACGGTCCCCATGGAGCAGCTTCGTCCCCACGCCACTGCTCCCGACCGCCTTCACCTGCGCCAACTTGACGTGCGTGACCCTGCCCAGTGGGAGCAAACCATGCAGACCGCATCCCGGCTCTGGCCGCGCATCGATACCGTGATGAACGTCGCCGGCGTTTTACGGCCCAGCTTCGCCGCCGACATTCAAAACGCCGATGTTGACCTGCACTTCGACATCAACACCAAAGGTGTGATCTATGGCACCCAGGCAGCTTTCCGTCTCATGCGCAACCAGTCTGGCGAAAACGGTCGCGGGCACATCATCAACATCGCCTCCATGGCTGCTCTCACGCCGGTTCCTGGCGTAGCGCTCTACAGCGCCTCAAAGTTTGCCGTGCGAGGCTACTCGCTTTCGATTGTGCATGAACTCAGGGAGCAAGGCGTCGCGCTGACCGTGGTGTGCCCAGGCGCTGTGGCCACGCCTCTGGTTGAGCCCTATAAACACCAGGCCCAGGCTGCGCTGCTTTTCCTGGCGCCACTGCTCACTGTAGAAAAGCTGGTGCGGGAAATCGTGGACCATGCGATGGTCAAGCGTCCCATGGAACTCACATTGCCACGTCCTCGCGCCTTATTGGCCAAGTTTGCCGGCAGCTTTCCTTCCCTGGCCAGCCTTCTGCTGAAACCCATGGTCCGCACAGGACTCCGCAACCAATCACGTCTCAAGTAAGAAATCATCGCCGCCATCCACTCCGTCGTTCTCTCTCCAGAGCTGTCGCATTCGGGGCAAGGGCTGGAATTAGCCGCGTGCTTGCCTCGCTCGCCTTAGTAAGACAACCGACCAAAAGCGCTGTGGCACCTAAATCTTCATGGAAGCAGGAGGAGATTATGGGAGCAATTATCGGCTGGATCATTTTTGGTTTGATCGCCGGAGCAGTCGCAAAGCTGCTCATGCCGGGGCGTGACCCGGGAGGTATGTTTGTCACGATACTGCTCGGTATTGGCGGCGCATTGGTCGGCGGGTTTATCGGGAGAGCGCTCTGGGGAAGCACCGGAGCCAGCGACTGGAGTATTGGCAGCTTTGCCCTGGCGATTGCCGGCGCCATACTCCTGCTGTTCCTCTATCGGTTATTCTCCGGTCGCGGAAGCGGTACAGGTACAACCATCGATCGGGGCAGGCGAGCGGCATAGCCTGGATTCAAAAAAGCCGGCCAGGCTCCGCGAAGAACCTGGCCTGCATGTCACCGTTGTTTTTCATCGCTGTCCTTTTTTATTGCTGAGGGTTGCTGACCGGCGTGGGCTGAGGAACCGGATCGCTTACCGCTACCACCGGCGCTGGCTCGGACTTGATCTTCACCGTGGTCATGATCCGCTCCAGTTTGTCGAAAACCTGCAAGTGATCTATGGGCTTCGTGGTTCCGGGCGCGTCTTCCACGCCCAGCGCGAACTCATAGCACGCGCCGTTTTCAAAATGATGGTAGTAGCGCGCCTCGCTCTGGTCGGTAACGTTCTCTGTCTTGGCGAACTCCACGCCCAGGATGTTGGCTTTCACCGGCACAATGGAGTCGTCATTGGCGTCAACCGGGGGATTGGTTGCGGCATCGGCCGGCTCGGGCGTGGTGGCGAACTTGCCGCACTGCTCCGCGCTTACGCTCTTATTCACGCTCGCTTTAAAGAATGACGATGCGCGCGTGCCGGGCAGGACCAGCGTGGTCAGCGTTTCGCCTCCTGGCTCAGAGAAGTTCATCGCCACCGGATCAGGCCAGGCAGATTCTTTGCTGTCCTTTTCCGGCGTCAGCATCGTATAGGTTTTCGGATAACGGAACGAAACTCCGTACGTGCTGTTCTTGTAAGTTGCGGTCGAAGCCCGTTTGACCGCTTTCTTTTTTTCGATCACCGCCTCGATTTTGTTTTCCAGCGATGCCGCCGGCTGGCTTGAGGCCGCGGCGCTCGAGTTTGCTGTCTGGCCAGAGCTGTTCTGGCTGGTTGGATTCGTTTGTGCGTTCTTGTCTTTCCCCTTGGAACAGCCGTTGAAGTCGAGCACGAACATCAGCGCCAGCACTGCCGTTGCCGCCGCCGTTGCCGCGCCGCCGATCATGCGCGCCCGCTTGGTCGAGCCGCTGTCTACGGGATTTGCATTGAAAGATTTCAGGTCTGCCATGTTTGTTTCACCTCCGCTGCCTGGGGCAGCACCCATGCATAAAGCACGGTAGCAGCCATTCGCGAAGCGGTTGATTTTGCGCGGGTTAAGCGGAGATGAAGCGGCCCTCTTGCGTGCCCCTTGAAACACAATGTGTGTGACGGGACACAGCCAAAAACCAAAGAGCTGGCAGGACACAGAGATGAGCTTCGAGTGAAGTTTCTACTTCACTCTCTTCCAGACGATGTCCTCGTTGTTTCTGCGGTCGACCAGAGTCGCGACCTTGCCGTCGTCGCCATAGCCAAACAGCGTTCTTCCCTCGATGCCCTTGCGGAAGAAAATGTCGCTGGCTTCAGGAACCAGCTCTTCACGGGCCCGGCCGCTACGCTGCGAATACAGATGGCCATCTTCAGCAGTCACAGAGATGGTTCGTTCCGGGGAAAGCTGGTAGGTGCCAACGTAGTCAGCGAACTTGCTGGTGTCGGCCTTGCCCGGAGACGGGTCTTCATAATAGCGGAGCACCTGTGCGGCCACGATTTGCCAGTTGCCGCCGCGGCGCATCCAGGTATCGGTTTCGTGGTACCGAGCTGTCAGCTTCTGTCCAAACACGACTTCAATTTCATCCAGATCGTAGCTGAGAATGGCGACATTGCCTTCAATGTGGCTCCTGGGCCGTACGATCTTGATGGAACCCGAATAACCCTTTGGCAGTGGCTGGACGTCTTTCACCAGCGCGGCCTTGTCCATGCTTCTGCCTTTCTCGTCGAAGAACATGGCATCTTCCGCAAAATATTTCTTAAAAGGAGCGGGATCGCCTGGCACAATGGCATCGAAAAGTTCCTGTGTCCTACGCACCAATTCGTCTTGTGAAATCGTGCTTTCATTCGGCGTATGGGCTCCCAGCATTGGGGTGAGCAATAAGAGAAATGCAAAGTTTGTAAACAGACAGCTCATGTGAAACCTCCTGCGCGCATGGAACAACGTCTTGATGCCATGATCGAAACGAGATTGAAGCGTCCAATATCCTACCCGGTTGTTTCCCGCCGGGCCGCCGGACGTGGAACCGGCAACAGAGCGGGCGTGTGTTCGCGATATTTACGGTATGAGGCCCCGAAGCGCTGGCTTAAAAGCGCTTCCTCAGCAGGAATTCGTACGACAGTGATGGACGCTATAAGCAGCACGCCAACTACCCCTATAAACCAATTTGACGAGAGCAACCCAGTGGAAGTGAGCATCAGAAGAAAAGCCACATAGAGCGGATGCCGCACATATGCATAGGGTCCGGTGGTAACCAGCTCCTGGTCGGGAGAGGCGTCAAGCGTTGGCCGAAAATTCTTTCCCAGAGCGCTATGGCTGCGCCACAGGAGCAGCAGTCCCAGCCCTGCAAGGGCCAATCCTCCGATGCGTATCCACACCGGCAGGCGCAGAAATGACCAGGAGATCCACTGGGGAGCAAAAAACCAGCACAAAACCACGCCGTACCACGGCAGTCCCAGCAGAGGACGGATGATTAAAAGCGGCTTGGCTTCGTGGGCAAGATGATCTTCCGCGTGCTTTGCCACTCCTTTGCGATATGTGCCTGCCGCACGCTGGTAATGGACCCTGACCGCAACAGCGCTTACAAACAGAAGGACAAACGAGGCCTTGAACAGCAACTCCAGACGCATGGCACATTGTAGCTTCGGGCGCGCATTCGAAAAAGCAGTTTTGGCGGAAGGATGGGACAGAATGCACAAAACGCGGGGACGGATGGCAAGTTTTGCATCTAACGCGATCCAGATCTAAGACATGTGCAGCTTGTCGCGCCGGCGCCGGTCCGTGCGGGCAAACTGCAGTATCTCCGCAATCATGTCCGCATACGAGCGCCCGGATTTTTTTGCTGCCATAAAGAATTCGGAATTGCTGGAGAGCCACGGATTAGGATTGGCTTCGATCACATAGACCTCGCCTTTGTCCGTGAGCCGCATGTCAATCCGGCCATAATCGCGCAGCTTGAGAATTCGATACACATTGAGCGCCGTTGTGCTGAGCAATTCCTGCGTTTCTTCTTTCATATCTTCCACCGGAGCAGACTTGGTGACTTTGTAAGCCTCACTGTCTTTCTCCCACTTCACTTCCATGCCGGCGACTTTGGGCATGCCTTCCGGCAGGCGCGAGAGATCCAGCTCAACCAGCGGCAGGACCTCCGGATTCTGGTTCCCCAGGATGCCCGCGTAAATTTCGCGGCCTTCAATGTATTCTTCGATCAACGCCGGTGAGTTGAACTCCTCCTGCACGTAATGGATACGTTCCATCAACTCCTTCACGCTTCCCACCACGGCTCCCTTGTCGATTCCCAGCGATCCGTCTTCCGCTTCAGGCTTCACGATCAGGGGAAACGAAATATCCTGCGAGTGGTCGAGCTTGCCTTGGTAACAGGTGGCGAAGTACGGAGTGCGAATGCCGTAAAACTGGAACAGCTTCTTGGCCAGACCTTTGTCCTGCGCCAGGTAGAGACCTTGCGGGCCCGCGCCGGTGTAAGGACGGCCCAGAAGGTCCAGGTACGCGGCCACGTGCATCTCCATGGTGTCGTCGCCGGCGTATGACTCCACCAGGTTGAAGAACAGATCGGTTTCCTGGCGGGTCAGCGCGGTCAGAGATTTGTCTTCGCCGTCCAGCACCATGTAGCTGGGCTCGTGACCGAGCTTTTCCAGCGCTTCAAAGATCTCTTCGCGGTCATGCTTCTCTCTCTTCTTGCGCCTCTTCTTTGTGCCGCGTTTCTTCTTTTCCGGTTCCGGAGCGGTTTCTTCCTCTTCGCCCCAGCTTTCGTACAGGACTGTGACCTTCAATTTACTGTCCATATCGGTTCCATATAGAGATTTCGTCCGTTCTATCAGCCGGCTCTTCGATTCCGCGCCGCATTAAGTCTGCACAAACTTTCCTCGAGTCACATAATTCATCGCCAGCGCCGTCACGTAGACCGTGATCTCCGTCAGATACTCTTTTTCCAGCTTCACATTGGCCCGCAGGTCCATTTCACCCACCCGCGTTTCAATGGATTCGACCAGTTTCTTGATGAGCGGCCGCGGCACTCCGCTCCAGTACGTTAGCTTATCCACCAGAGACTTGTGGTTCTCGCGCAGCAGTTCCACCGCCGGGCGCACGCCTTTCTTCCGCTTGCGTCCGACCTTGAAGATGTCTTGCAGGTCGGCGTCCAGCGGTAACTCGCCCGGCGAAGGCTGCTCGCTCAGCGCCGCCTCGTAGAATTCTCCTACCGTGGTCTCCATCTCTTCCACGGTGATGTCCGTTCGTCCGCGGGGGCGCACGGGATCGGCCTTGCCAAGTTTTCGGAAGGTACGGTCCACGTAGCGAAGCTTATCCAGCGCGGGCCACCCTTTGTATTTTTGCCGCCAGCGCGAACCCGGCGTAAGCCACACCGCAAAGGTCTCGGCAAAATCTTCATCGGGATGCTTCTGCGCGTACCAGCCTTCCATGTGGCGCACAAAGCTCCGTGAAAACGGGATGGGCCGGTAAGCGTCGCGATAGGGCTTGCGATACGGCCCGAAGAGCTGCTTCCACTCCGGCGTCTTGTGCAAAGCGTAGGCGTAGTTGATGGCGTGTCCGGCCTCATGGCGCAGGTACATCATGATCTGGCGCGTGTCTTCCAGGTCATTCATCTCTTTTTCCAGACGCGCCAGATTGGGGTCGGCCAGATAAAAAGGAATGCCGATGATCGGCTCGCCTGACGGGCATCCCCACTCGTCCGTGAGATAGCATGCCGGCCGGAATTTCTTCAGCCCCTTGCGATCAAGCTCGCGGTAAAGCTGCTGCACAAAGCGCTCCAGCGGAGAGCCTTCCAGCTTGAGTCCCAGATCGCGAATGGGTTTGCCCAGGATCTCCTGGACTTCCGGCGGCGCTTTTTCAAAGGGGGCGCGCAAACAGACTCCGCGAAAAGAGTAGCACAGGCCCACGTGCCGCAGCAGTGCCTCCCAGCATACCCCGGAGGAGCGGAGAGCGGCACAATTGCGCCGATCCCATCCTTCAGAGAAAATGTCATCAATGTCAAAATCCAAAATTCCTGTGCTGGCATTTATTTTGACGCTGGTTCCCGCCGCCGCGTCCGCCCAGAGTGAAATCTCCGATCCAGGCGCCAGGCAGATCTGCGCCGCGGTCAAGGATGTCGAACTTCCCGCTGCCGATCGTCCTTCTCCGGCCGAGAAAGACTCGTTGGCACACTGTTCGTCGGTCGATGCCTATTTTGGGTTCGGAGGGCCGGTTGATCCGGTCAAGGCGCGCAAGTGCGCCTATGCGGAGATTGACCGCGACGCCAGGGCTCTGCTGGGCGGCAAAACCATCTTGATGATGGTTTATGCCAACGGCAAAGGCGTGCCACGCAACTTTGATGCCGCGCTAAAACTGGCCTGCACCATCGGGGGCGCGCCCGGCGATGCCGCCGGCCGCGTGCAGCAGCTTGATCGCCTGAAGAAGTCAAACTGGACCGGCGATAACTTCAGCATCTGCGCTCACTCAAGCGGCCACGAGCTGTATGAGCAATGTGCCATCCTGCAGGAGCGGTTCGACAAGATCGAACGCGAGCAAAAGTTCAATGAGCTTTCTTCCTCATGGAGCGAGCGGGACAGGAAGGCCTTCCATTCGTTCCTGGCGGAAGCCGAGAAATTTTTTCAAGTGCAGGCAATGAACGGCGTGAACCTGCAAGGCACCTTTGAAGTCTCGGAAGAGGTTTTCCTGAAAAACGGCCTGCTTTCCGCGCTGGAGCAATTCGAGCGCGGCGAACTCCCCAGTTATTCAGCCGTCGAGTTCCAGCGCGCGGAAGCCGAGGAGAACGCCACTTATCTCCGTACCCAGTCCGGCGATGTTGCGCAATGGGGGACCGTCACGCGCGAGAGCATCAGGAAGAGCGAGGAGGAGTGGCGTCGCTATCGTAACGCCTGGATTGCCTTTAGCAAACAGAAGTACCCAGGCGTTACCGCGCAAAGTTGGAACACGTGGCTCAATCAGGACCGCATTGTCATGCTGAACAGGTTATTACACTAGCGGAGCCCATGGCGGCCGCATCCATTTACCGCTATGCGGCGCTTGGCGTCGCATCATCGTCGTTATCGAAGACGCCGCTGCCTCCGGAGAGGAGTTTTCTCAACCACGCTCCGAATGACGCCATCAGAGATCCCCGTGCCGCTTTGGATTCAACGGGTGGATTTTCATTTTCACTCGATTTGTTTTCCCATTCATAGCGTGAGCTGCGTACCTTTTCCGCTCTCGCGGCGCCTAGGGCGGCCTTGACTGCGCCGTCGCTGGAAACTTCTTTCTTTTCTGGATCGTTCATCAAAAAATCAATTTCTCCTTACATCCCGATTTCCTTCGTCAATTTTTGATGACGCCACCGCCAGCCTGAGTTGCTTTTCCTGTAAACAGTTTGTAATCAGTTGCTTGTAGGTGGTTCTCCACAAAGCCTTGCTCTTTACACAACTTAATCAGCCCTCAACGGCATCCAAAGAAAACCGCTGTACTCAATTCCAGGGGTAAGCGCGAGGGAACGGAAGCTTAAGCGAAACGCGCCACGCCATGCCGAAAACAAAAAAATCTCGTTGCGGCCAGCCTATTCAGGAAAGCGGCATCTATCGCGTGGTGCACGGCAATCATCGCCTTCCTCACGAAGTAACTCTGCTGCGCGACCAATTGTTTCCCAGGTGCACCAAGTGCGACGATGCGGTCTACTACGAACTGGTTCGCAGCGCGCCGGATATCACGCTGGCCCCCTTCAAGGTTGCGCTATACGCCTTGCCCGCCGACGAAGAAGAAGATTTCATCATCGCACCATAGTTGCTACCAGTCATGGCTTTACGCCGCGATAACGGCAACCAAGGCTGACTCCAGCCATGCAATATAATCCCTGTGAATCAAGCGATCACATCATGGCTGAGACAACATCCACACATGCAACCGCTTCCGGCCGGCAACTTCTGCGGCATACCCTGGCAACGTTGGCGTATCGCGCGGGCAAGACGCTACGCGGCGCTCCGGAGAGCTTTGCCGCATTCAGCACCGGAGAAAAAGGCAGAACTCCGGCGCACATCCTGGCCCACATGGGCGATCTCTTCGATTGGGCGCTTTCCATCGCCCGAGACAAGCAGGAGTGGCATGACTCCACGCCGCTGCCGTGGCCACAGGAAGTAGAACGCTTTTTCAAAACACTGCGGTTGTTTGACGATTATCTCGCCTCGGAAGCGCCGCTATCTGTTTCCCCGGAAAAACTTTTCCAGGGGCCAGTGGCGGATGCCCTCACCCACACCGGCCAGCTTGCCATCCTGCGCCGCATGGCCGGATGCCCTATTCGCGGGGAGAATTATTTCCGAGCCGAGATCGTTGCCGGCCGCGTAGGCCTGGATCAGGCCGCGCCTGTGCAAGAGTTCTGAACCCATTCTTGATCTGAAAAGGGCAAAAAGACGGCCGGCAATGGAAACAATGCCGGCCGCCGTACGTCTGTAACGTTTATTGATGGATGATTTTCACGTTCTGTCCCGGATTGTTGCGGGGCTTCCGTGATTGTGTCTGGTTATTTTTGGTCCTGAATTCTTTCATGCGCTCTGGCGCTGGGGCCACACCATGAGTGGGTATTACCCAGTCGCTCAGAGTGGGGTTATTGTCGGTTTGGGGCGCAGCCAGGAAAATGGCATTCTGGCCATTAAAGAGGCTGGCTGTGAATGCGATGTGCCCGTTGTTATTGATGACAGGCTGGTCCACAAAGCCCAGCCCCACGTTATTGATGAAATCCCCGGCCACCGCCACCTGACTGAACTGGCCATGAGAGTAAACGAACGCGCCAAAGCCGAAGGCGCTGGTTTCGGCAAAAAACGCAATATCGCCGGATGAATTGATTGAAGGCGAGTCCGCGAAGCGAAAGACGCCTCCATCCGGAGAAGGATCACCGGGGCCCACGATTCTGGACAACGTGCCGTCCTTATAAAGGAAGACTCCAGATGACCCAAAGAACCCGCCGGAGGTTCCGGTCAGCAGACTGGAGAATGCGATATCGCCATGATCATTGATCACCGGCCGGGCCACGCCGAAGAACAGCAGAAAATTGCCGCCTCCGGGCGCTGCCGCGCCATCCGTGGCCAGCGGAGTGACAATGCCGTTGGTTGCTGTAAAAACTCCGGCCGGGCCTGGAAATGGCTGCGCCATAAAAGCGAGTTGCTCCAGGCTGTTGAGCGCCAGGTTCGTGATGTTGCCACTGATCGTGCCTCCTCCGGGCAGCGGTGTTGCCGAGCTTAGCAGCAGCCGGGTCTGCCCGCTGGAATTGAGAAATGTTCCGGAGGACTGGCTGACCGGGTCGAAGCCGTTAAAGGCGATCTCTCCCAGATTATTGATGGCCGCCACATCGCCGTTGGGATCAACAGCGCTTCCAGGCGAGGAATCTGCCACCACCTGCAGCGAGCTCTTATCATTCAACAGCAGCGTTCCATTCGCTTCAGACGATACAGTTGAGGCGGCCACCTCCCCACCGTGATTCATGTTGAATCCGAACAGGAAGTCGACGATGCCATCAACCCCAATCGGCTCTCCCGCATGCACTATAAGGCTGGCTCGGCCCGAGGCGGTCCCATGGCCTGCAGTTGCGGTGTACGCGCCGGCGCCGCCAGGGAAGGTGGAATCGCTAATCAGCACCGTATCTCCGGCTGCAATCGCCGTGGCCGCCGGGAAGACAAAGTGTGGCTGGCGTGGAATCGTATCGCCTTGTCCAATGAGACGGCTGAGCTGGTTAGCGGAGAGCAAGTACAGGGCCGAACCGTGCTGGGACTCGGATGCAATGAAGAGAACCTGCCCGGAATCATTTAATGATGCTCCCAGTCTCGGTGCCAAACCTGAAAACCCCGCCATCCGGAGCGGTCTGGCCGGGAAGCTCGAGTATGGTTATCTGTCCATTCGTATAAAGAAATATTCCAACGTCGTTCGCATGGGTTGTAAAGGCTGAAAAAGTAATCTGACCGGCATTGTTGAGGGAAGGAGCAAAAGGGAAACTGAGCAGACTGCCATCCGGAAGTAACGCCAGCCTGGGGATCACAACAGAAAGATGTCCCTGGAAATAGGAAAAGATCCCGGAGTCTGAGATAGAGTTGGAAATGCCGCCAAAGACCACCTGCCCCTGATCATTGATGGAAAACCCGTCAAAAAAACCAAAGGAGACTCCATCCGGCAGAGTATCACCGTTGGCAATGATCTTGGTGATGGTGCCGGCTGACCACAAGAAGAGGCCTTGCCGTCCATCCGTTAAAACGGCGCTGAATACAACCTGCTTCGAGCTGTTCAGATTCGCTCCCTGTAGAAAACTGATGATGGAGCCGTCCGGCATCACATCACCAGGTCCTACTACCCGCGTGAGCGTGTTGTTTGAAAGCAGGTAAGTGGCGGCCGTGAAGAAGGAGCCGGAATCGGTAATCAACATGTCGCCATTGCGGGCGAACGTGGCGACGGCTGGAATTACCAGTTCTCCGGTATTAGCCCGTATTCCATCTGGCATGAACTGAGTGATGTTGCCGTTGGCATACAGATATGCGGCGGAAGCGCTTGGAAAAGTGGCTCCTGCAGAGAAAGATACCTGTCCTTGTGGGCCGAGTGACGGGGCGGTAAAAGAGAAAAATACGCCCCCTCCCGGAGCGGTGTCTCCAGGACCAGCGATTGGGATGACATCATTGCCGGATTTCAGGATAACTCCGCCATCCGCAATGAGCGCCACTTGCGCCTGGTTGTTAAAAGAGAACTCGAGCACCGAGCTTAACTGCGGAGGCACAGGAGCATTGTCTCCCGCTTGTACTATCTCCTTGAACTTGAATTGTGATTGGGCAAATATTGTTTGAGCAGCAAACATTGCTGCCAAGAAGCTTAAAACAGCAATCCTTCTCAATCTCATAACGTTCCCTTTCAATGTAAAAGCCGTGTCGGTTTATCCTTCCCAAGGATGTGGAAATACATTAGCTATAGAAAAAAGTGGATTGATTCTATATCACCGTTGATAGTTTCGATGAAAATATTTCCAGTTAACTAACCATTCAACCTATATATTGCTGATAGTTTATATTTTCCACCAATGAATCATTGACTATCAGTAAAGTCTATTAATAAATAGATAGCTATTATTAACTATCCTTAATATGGTTTTACACCTGATACCGGACAGACCTCATCCTGCGCCTCTGGCCGGCTGTCCTATTCGTGGAGAGAATTACTGCCGCTGAAATTGTTGCCGGGCCGGGTTGGCCAGAAGCCCGGCAGGACCGGAGCGCCGGCTCTGATGCGAGCAACTTTGTTCTTTGCGTTCCCCGCTGACCGGGATATAGTCAATCACAAACTCCATGAAAAACCTCTTGATGGTATGTTGCTTTGCCTTGCTGGCGGCAGCTCCGGGCTCAGCCCAAACTGAACGGATCCGCTCGTTCGATTCACAGATTGTCGTGAATCCTGACGGCAGCATGCTGGTCAAAGAAACCATTGACGTTGATTCTGAAGGCGTCGATATTGTTCACGGCATCTACCGCGACCTTCCTACCCGCTATCACGATCGCGCCGGCAACCGTTATTCCGTGCTCTTAGACATCGTCAGAGTCTATCGTGACGGGCGCAACGAGCCTTATCACACGGAGACAATTGACGACGGCGTGCGGGTGTACTTTGGCAGTTCGAGCATTGATCTGCCGGCCGGTCCACACACGTATGAGTTCGAATACCGTACCAATGACCAGCTGGGTTTTTTCCGCGATCACGACGAGCTCTACTGGAGCGTAACCGGCACGCGCTGGAAGTTTCCCATTGATGTGGCCACGGCTACGGTCCTGCTGCCGCCGAAGGTTCGCAGTCTGGTGACCGGTCTTGAAGGCTACACCGGCTATGAAGGCGACAGGGGCCAGTCCTACACGGCCCGGCGCGATGAGGACGGCAATCCCGTCTTCCGCGCCGAAAACCTGGCCCGCAAGCAGGGACTCACGATCGTAGTCACCTGGCCCAAGGGTCTCATCGCCGAACCGACGGCCGAACAGAAACGCGCGCGGTTCGTCGCTGATAACAAACCGGTGATCATGGGGTTCGCCGGCCTGATCGTCGTATTTCTCTATTATCTGATGATATGGGGCATGTTCGGCCGCGACCCCGCTCGCGGGACCATCGTTCCACTGTACGAGCCTCCTGATAACATGTCTCCCGCGGCCATGCGCTTCCTCGAACGCATGGGCTTTGACGCGAAAGCCTTTACCGCCGGCATCATGGGTCTCGCCGCCAAAAGCTATCTCACTATCGAGCAGGATGAATCCAAGACCTTCAAGCTCGTCCGCAAGACCGCCGGTCCGGGCGAGAACAGCCTCTCCGGCGATGAGAAGACGCTGTCGCGGATCCTGTTTGAAGACGGCAGCCCTCTCGTCCTCACCAATTCAAAACATGAACTGCTCTCACGCGCCCGCAAGAGCCTGGAAAACAACCTGCACGCCACCATGGAGAAAATGTATTTTCTCACCAATGGCCGCTATCTCTGGCCGGGCATTGTGTTGTCAGTGCTTGCTGTCGCCACCATGCTCGTCATGCGTGGCGGTGCACAGGTAGGCGTGGCGATTTTCATGTCGGTTTGGCTCACGGGATGGAGTTTTGGCGTGTACGCGCTGGTCAGCAGCGTCATTCGCGCTTGGCGAAGCGTACGCAGGGAAGGAGTGTTGGGCGTCGGACAAGCAGGATTTCTCACCCTCTTTAGCCTGCCTTTCCTGGCCGGTGAGTGTGTTGGGCTTGGCATGTTGTACTGGGCCTGCGGTCTATTGGCTTCCGCCATCATTGCCGCCGCCATCGGCATCAACGTCCTTTTCCATCATCTATTGAAAGCGCCTACGCTTGCGGGAAGGGCGCTGATGGACCGCGTGGAGGGTTTCAAAGCGTTCCTGAAAGCGGTTGACGCCGATCGCCTGCAAACCATGATTCCTCCTGAAAAGACGCCACAGCTTTTTGAACGATTTCTTCCTTATGCTTTGGCCCTGGGGGTTGAGCATGCATGGTCGGAACAATTCTCCCAGGTGCTGGCGCAGGCCGCCGCGGCGGGTGCCGGCAGCAGTGGCACAAGCTATTCGCCTTCGTGGTATGCGGGCGCAGGTTTTGGGTCGTTTTCCGCGTCGAATTTCACATCCAGCTTTAGTAGTTCGTTTTCCAGCGCAATCTCATCGTCTTCCTCCGCTCCAGGATCATCGTCTGGCTCGGGTGGTGGCGGGTCTTCCGGCGGCGGTGGCGGTGGTGGAGGCGGTGGAGGCTGGTAATGTTCGGCCGCAAGTGGACTGTTTTGGGCCTCTCGCCTGCGTCGGTCAGCAAGTTGCTCTGATTTATATCGAATCATCGAGCGCTGGAGTGGCGGAAAGCCCCCATGCACGCATCGTCGGTTCTTGTGACCGCGGTGTTATGTGACCGCGGTCACAGCGCGAGTACCTGCCTTTCAGAGAAACTCATGCTTTCAGGAGGCAATCATGAAGGGAATTAGAGTTCTCGCAGGGACCCTGTTGCTGCTCCTGTTGGCGGGCGCATCCAGCGTCGTATCGCAGGAAAAGAACGCCCAGCCACAAACCAGCTACACCTACGACCAGGCCAACCAGCAGACAGTGCGGGGTTGGGTGGTGAGCGAAAAAGATTTTCAGTGCCCCGTAAGCGGCACGATGGGCTCCCACATCACGGTGAAAACCGAAACCGGGACCGTTGAGATCCACTTGGCTCCCGCTTCATTTATGAAGCAATACGAAATCAATATCCACACGAACGATAACGTTACTGTAATCGGTTCCCGGATCATGTTTGACGGCAAGCCTGCGCTGATCGCCAAATCCGTGGCCATCGGTCGCGAGACATTCAATTTCCGCGATCCCAAAGGGAGACCACTCTGGTAACGGATGAGCGTTGCTATTTCCTGGGGGAGGAAATGGCATAGACAGGGCCGGGCTTTCACGAGAGCCCGGCCTTTGCTTTTGGCGCCGCTCCGCGCAAATCTCTTGTCATTTGCCTTTTGCACTTCCTTAATTGAACACGATCCTTTTGCCCGTTTTCTGTTCCCCTCGCGTAACTTCTGCCCTTTTTCTGCGTATTATTACCGTCCGGACCGCCCATGATGGACTTCCACAGTCTCTACCAAAGCTATGCGCCGCAGGTGCATCGCTTCGCGCTGTTTCTTTGCGGGGACGGCGCGCTGGCGGACGACATTACCTCAGAGACATTCGTGCGCGCATGGACCGCACGCGGAAAAATCAGGGAAGCCACGGTCAAAGCGTACCTGTTCACCATCGCACGCAATCTGTACCGCGATCACCTGCGTCGAAGCAACCGTCTTGCCGAGCTGGAAGAGTCCATGCCCGATCCCGCCGTGGGGCTGGCTACGCGGACCGAACAGAAAGCCGAGCTAAGTGCTGTGATGGCGGCGCTGCGCCGGCTCTCTGAAGTGGACCGGGCTGCTCTGCTGATGCGGGTGCAGGAAGAAATGCCGTATGAAGAAATCGCCCAGACCCTCAAGCTGCCGGTGACCACGGTGAAAGTCAAGGTGCATCGCGCGCGATTGAAACTGATGCAGGCCAGAGAGATCTTTCAGGAGGTGCGTCCATGAAACTGGAGCGCGAAGTCATTGTCGATTTGTTGCCGGCCTACTTTTCCGGCGAAGCCAGCTCGGCCACGCGCGCGCTGGTGGAGGAATACTTCCGCGAGGATCCGGAGTTTGAAAAATTTGCCCGCGGTGCCGGACGCCCACTGGAAAGCCTGAAGGTCCCGCCTCTTGCTCTTGACCCGGAAAAGGAGAAGCTTGCGCTGGAGTGCGCCCGGACGGTGGTAGAAGCCAGGAACTCTTTTCTTGGGCTTGCCCTGTTCTTCAGCTTCATGCTGTTGCTGTTCCGCTTCAGCAATCACAAAATCGTCTGGGTTTTCTGGTCTGGATCTCCTTCTCTCGGAATTGTCTTCTCGGCGCTGGCCGCTTTTATGTGGTTGCTGTATCTGTACACGCGGCGTCGCAAAGATCCTATGCCACCACATACAAAGTTTCTGTGGCTGGCATCCTTTTACAGCTTTTTGCCGTGCCTGTTCACTGTTCGTGACCACAAGCTGGTATGGCTCTACCAGAAGGAACCCGACGTAGCATTTATTTTCGCAGCTCTGGCGCTAGGGATGTGGTTCCTTTATTTCTTCCACCGCTGGAAGAAGAAGCGCAGGAGCTTGTAATCTCTGCCTGCACTCATGGGGTCGTTGTGATCTCGCCGATGTTTGCCACCGTGTCACCTTTCTTCATGGTCGGCACGCCGCAGATGTATAAGACCACGCCGGCGGCCGGCGCGTGGGCTTCGTAAACGGTCTTGCCGAAGTAGTCGGTCACGTAGCCGATCTTCATTCCCGCTTCAACATATGTTCCGCGCTGCACTAGAGGATAGAAAATCCCCGGCTGATCGCTGGCAACGGTATCAATTTTTCCAAACCACACCGGATGTTCCACCACGGTGGGAGCGCCGGGCAGCATCTTCAAATAGCGCATCAGGCTCAGCGTGCCGTTGGCCAGCAGCGCTACATCGTCGGGCTGGACGGTCCCCGAAAATCCCGCTTCCACGGCGATGGCCGGCTTGCCGCGCGTATTGGCGGTGTTATCAAGATAACGTGACGCCGCGGGATCCTTGGGGCGGTCGCTCCACACAATAATGTGGTCCAATCCAAATGCCAGCACCATGTCACGCGTAATCGCGTCATGTTTTGCGTCGCCGGACTTCGGCCAGTAAGCGTACGGGCGCAGGTTTTCATCCAGGTCGCCACCGTGGTAGTCGACGAGATAGTCGCACCGCTCCACCACCTGTTTTGTGATGAGGTATGACGCTCGCTCCGTCTGCGTGCCATCCTGCTTGCCGGGATAGAAGCGGTTCATGCTTTTGCCGTCCACCGGGTTCACGTGCGGGACCTTCTGCTCGAAGGAAGCGATGTTCACCAGCGGCAAAATGACTACCGTGCCCGCCACCTGCGCGGCATCGAGCGACTGAATCACTTTTTCCAGCGCGATGATAGAAGCATACTCGGTGCCGTGCGCGCCGGAGACCAGCGCCAGCACCGGCCCAGGCTTGGCGCCACGGACCACCACAACGGGAATCGACGTTGCGGCGTCAACACCGGCTGGTACTTCCAGGGTGCCGGTAGCTTTTTGGCCGGGTCCGGCGGTTGCGGTGCCTACGGTAAAACTGTTTTGCGCCAGCAAGCCGGCGGAGCAGAACGCGCTCATGAATAACAGGCAGAAAGTGAGGCTGAGTTTCATAGCGGGGAGCAGTATATGCCACCAGGCCAAAAACTGCGCGGGAATCCGTGTGCTAGGATAGGCCGGTTTCGTTCTAGTTCAGCCGGTTTATTCAGGCGTTTCCAGGAGGCATTTGCGCATGAAGGGTTCCATGATGGATTACCCGCTCACCCTGCAAGCAATCCTGGAGCGCATCCCAAAGGTTTACGCCACGGTGGAAATCGTCTCCCGTCTGCCCGATGGCAGCCTGCATCGTTATACCTACCTTGATTTTTATCGCCGCGCCAAGGCTCTGGCGGAAGCGTTTGATCGTGCCGGACTGCAACCCGGGGACCGTGTGGCCACTCTCTGCTGGAATCATTATGCCCACCTGGAAGCCTACTTCGGCGTGCCTGCCGCCGGAGGCGTGGTGCATACGCTCAATCTCCGTCTGCATGCACAGGAGTTGGCGTTCATCGTAAACCACGCGCAGGACCGCTTTCTGATCGTCGATGACGTGCTGCTGCCGCTGTTCGAACAGTTCAGAGACAAGGTGAAACTCGAGCGGGTCTTTGTTGTCCGACACCAGGTTGTCCGACACCAGAATGCGGAACTGCCGCAAGGCGCCGAGGATTACAACGAACTCTTGTTGACCGCCCGAGGCGGATACGAATTTCCCCGCTCCGGCGAAAACGATGCCGCCGCCATGTGCTTCACCTCCGGCACCACCGGCAACTCCAAGGGCGTGATGTATTCGCACCGGGCGCTGATCCTGCATGCATTGGCTTTTTCGCTGCCGGATTCATTCTGTGTTTCGCAGCATGACGTGGCCATGGCTCTGGCGCCTATGTTCCATGCCAACGCGCATGGGCTGCCGCATGTGGCCATTATGCTTGGCTGCAAGCTGGTGCTGCCCGGCCGGCAACTCGATCCGCAGTCGATCCTGGATCTCTTCAGTTCTGAGCAGGTCACACTGGCTACCGCCGTTCCCACGGTTTGGGCGGGAATTCTTGAAGCCCTGGAAAAAGAGCCGGGGCGATGGAAGCTGGCCCGGGAATTCCGTGGTTTTGTCGGCGGTACGGCTGTGCCGGAAGCACTGGTCCGCAAGCTTGACCAGCGCGGCCTGCGGCTCATACAGGTCTGGGGCATGACGGAGACCACGCCCGTGGCAGTCTGCTCAACGTTGAAATCGCACATGCGCTCCTGGACGGAAGACGAACAGTATCGCGTGCGTGTTCGTCAGGGCCGAGCGTTGCCCTTTATGGAGGTGCGAGTTGTCAATGATCACGGCGAAGCGCCCTGGGACGGCACGACCATGGGCGAACTGCACGTGCGCGGACCATGGGTGGCCTCCAGCTATTTCAATGCGCCAGGTACGGAAGATCGCTGGACCGCCGATGGCTGGCTGCGCACCGGCGATATCGCCACCATCGACCAGGAGGGTTATGTGCAGATTGCGGACCGCGCTAAAGACCTGGTCAAGTCCGGAGGTGAGTGGATCAGCTCGGTTGATCTGGAAAACGCTCTGGTTGCGCATCCGGCCGTGCGCGAGGCAGGCGTGATTGCCGTGCCGCATCCCAAATGGGACGAGCGGCCAGTCGCCGTGGTAGTGCTGCGCCCGGACGCGACGGCAACGCCGGACGAGTTGCGCGAGTTTCTTTCCTCCCGCTTTGCCAAATGGCAACTGCCCGATGCCTTCGTCTTTCTCGACGAGCTGCCGCACACCTCCACTGGAAAGTTATCGAAGCTGGAACTGCGCAAGCGCTTCGCGGACTGGCAGTGGGAAAAAGCTGAATTGAGCTAGCCGCATTCTAGATTTTTTCCAGCCGCACCGGCACGCCGGGCCTGGGTTGCAAAGTGACAGAAGGCTCTGCATGCACCGCGCCGGGGTCGATGGCCAGATTCAGCCGGAAGCGCTGCAGCAGCAGCGTCAGCACTACCAGAATCTCGGTCATCGCAAAATTCAGCCCGATGCAGGTGCGCGGGCCGGCGCCGAATGGCAGGTACGCGTAGCGTGGCCGTGCCGCTGAATTTTCCGGCGCAAAACGTTCCGGGCGGAACGCGTCCGCATCCTGCCACCACTTGGGGTGGCGCTGCGTGATGTAAGGAAAGATCAGGATTTCCGATCCTGCCGGGACACGGTAGCCGCCGATTGCGTCTTCATTCACGGCCGTGCGCGCCAAAGTCCACACCGGCGGATAAAGCCGCATGCTCTCCTCCACCACCATGCGCGAGTAGCGGAGCTTCATCAGGTCCTCATACGCCGGCGCCCGGCCGTTGAGAAATGCCGCTTCAGCCGTCATGCGCTCCACCACATCAGGCCGCGTGGCGATCAGAAAACACGTCCAGGCCAGAGCGAGCGTGGTGGTTTCATGTCCGGCGGTAAGCAGGGTGATGACTTCATCGCGGAGTTGCTTGTCGGACATGGGAGCGCCGTTCTCGTCGCGCGCCTCCATCAGCATGGTGAGCAGATCGGAGATCCGCGCGGGCGCCCGGCGACGTTCGGCAATAATGCGATCAATAATTCCGTGGATGTTGGCCAGCGCGCTGCGATATTCACGATTGCGTCGCGTGGGCACGCTCAGCGGTGGAGGGAAAATCGCCCACGCGCGGTCCACCGAATAATCGCGGCCGATGTCGAGCGTGCGGCGGATTGACTCGGCGTCCGCTTCCAGGTTGGTGGTGAAAAGCACCTCGGCCGCGATGTTGAGGGTGAGGCGCATGAACTCCGGGACCACGTCAAAGACGTCGCCTTGCGCGGCATTGCTCTCCCACCGGCGCAGCATGGCCGCTGCATTTTCCGCCATGGCGGCAACGAACGAAGCTACCTGCTGTCCCTGAAACGATGGCTGCGTCATCTTGCGCTGTCTCTGCCAGAGAGCGCCCTCGCTGGTCAGCAGACCTTCACCGAGTGACAGTTTCAATATCTTGTAGCCGCGGCCCTTGCGATAGTTGGCGAAGTTGCTTTGCAGCACTTGTTGGATATGGTCGGGATGGCTGAGCTGGTAAGAGACCCACACGCCGCGGTAACGCACCACATCGCCGTAAGTCAGGGCTGATTGAAAGAATCCGCCGAGTGGGTCTTTGCGAAAATGCGGCAGGTTAAGGAAAAACCGCAGCGTGGCAGGCCCGGGCGCTTTACTCAACTGGCGAGAACGAGTCAATACTCATGATTCTACCCGAGAGCCGAGCCGCATGAAGAATGAGGATGCGAATACACCTCGATACGTGCTTGTTAGACGGGGCCGCGGACAAATCGTCAGCAAGAAAATCGCCAATAAATATGCGGCTTGTAAGTGGTGTTCGCTAACGAACACTGCGATGCCGAAAGCGAACACCCGCGGTTTTGGCTTGTGCGACTCATCCCTCTGGTCTTTCCGCAGATTCAATGATTTACGCCGTCAAGCGGGTTTGGCACCGCGGGTGCCAATACAAATGGCAGGAATCTCTGGTAACAGCCGGGATTCAAAATTGAGATTGGGTTGAATTAGGAGCTTCATATGTTCGACGGCAAAAATAATCGCATCCTTGATAGCTTTTCGTTCCGGTTGGCCCTGACGGCGGCAGTCTTCGCCGTCTGGTCCAGCGCTGGTTACGTGTTGCTCTCCCTGGCATAAGGGTTAAGCCGATTTGACAGGTGCAGTTTGCTTGCTGCAAGTGCAACAGGAGGCATCCAACATATTTGTTATGGCCGGGTTTCATATTCATAACGCACCGCTCGCGGATGACCAGCCGGGCGGATGCGTGCGGTATCGACTGGAAGGTCAAATAGCCCGAGGAACGTGCCGCACACATCTCTTCATAAACCTTTGAGATTCGGCCGGATTTTTACGGTGTTGAGGGCGCCGGTGCAACGTTAGAGTTAAGGCAGGATGTCGCGCAGTGTCCGGTCTCATAACTTTCACGCGACGATTGCACGGGCGCCCGCAACAGGTCCCATTCAGTGAAGCAAAATCCCCAAAGCTTCAGGATTAAGACTCCAACTCAGAAATGAATTTGGAAGGTGTTACGCCACCTGGGCTCGTGCAAACACTGCGGGCCAGGGAATCGTCTCTACCTCGGCAGCAGCCGGTTCGAGCGAGGTCTGCGCTGCCAGTCGCTGCAACGCCAGTGACTTTGCTGCCATTACGTCTTGTACGGGGCAAGCCAGCAAGGTGGAGCACTCGCGCAGGGAATACCCTTCCAAAACAGCCATCACAAACACAAATCTCTCGAAGGGCTCCCATGCGGCAATGTTGGTCGCTGCGTCCTCCGGGCCTCTTTCGCTCCGCATGCCCATCGCCTCTGCCCGCACGGCTCCATTCTTGGGCGGAACAGGCGCAATCATCTTGATTGCGTTCTGAATGATGGCCCGCTTGCTCCACGCGCGCGCCCACTGCCGGAAAACAGGGTTGCCGCGGATGCTCTCCTCCAGGCCGGCAACAAAACATTGTTCCGCTTTGGCGTGGTCCGCTGTCAGGAGAAACGCCAGACGGTGCAGCCCCACCATGTCTTCCGTGAAGATCTGCTGAAAGTCCTTGCAGGTTGCGTATTCGGTTGCGCGTTCGCGGGCACGCTGTTTACTTTTACGGCGAAACATCCAAAAATCTCCTACCTGGTAAATGTACGTAAAAAACGGGCAAACGGTTTCATCAGCTTCTAATCACTTATCTGACGGTTAGACGAGCCTAAGGTTAATCTGGGTTCAATTATTTGTTGGGTCAGTAATTTGGTCCGGCAGAGTTCCGCGTTAGCAGGAATCGCTGGGTCCGTGATGAAGAATTACCGCCGTGTAAATTCTGGCTCCTACTTCAGTTCATTGTTGATGATGTTGGCCAGGCGCTGGCCTGCAAGCGCCACCCGCTCGGCTGCAATTTTTTGCGCTTTGTCGTTGTATACCGAGGTCACTGTAAACGGGCCATCGCCGGCGCTGATTGGATCGGAGTACACGACTGTCCGGGCGATATCAAAGCTTTCGCTGATCCAGTCGGACGCGTCAGCTTTTTTCGCCAGAACAGGATCGGCAGGTGCCAGGGCCTTGCCGTATGTAATCGCGGCTGCAAGTGCCTCGCTGGGACTGGAAACATCGCCGGGCAGGCTGTCCCAGAAAAGATGCAGCTTCTTGTTCGGATTGCCCACCGCCGCGGCGTCAATCTTTACGCCGTTGCCGCCGTGGTCTCCGCCGAGCTCTCCGGCGCTGATGCGCGTTGTGGAATGCAGCGGCTGGTGCACGTCGCCTACCAGATGCAGCAACCAGACCAGATCGAATGACTTGAGCTTGTCATTGCTGCCCGAGGTTAGCGTCTGGCGGAAAATGGCGATTTGAGTTTCTGCGTTAGGCGTGGGAATCGCGGCCAGTGGCGCCGTCCCGTCCTGCGTCAATGGAATATCGATGTAATGCCAATATTTGTGCTGCTTGAGGTCTCCGTACCCGGTATTTGTCCAGGCTGACCCGTCGGTTGGAGGGTTGTCGCCGTCATTCTGGTAGGTGGAACCCTTCTCCTTGATCTGGTCCGGCCAGGTAGCGGCAATCATGAACAGCATCAAATCGCGCTGGTCGGCGGGAGTGCCCGCCGGAATCAGCGCTTTCCATTGCTTGTTGTAGTAGGGATTCTTCTTGAGCAAAGCGGCAACACGGACTTTCTTCTCTGCTGTCAGCTGCTGGTAGGCTACGTAAGCCACCGCCATGTGGCCCACGTTGAACCACGCCTGCGAAGTAGAACTGAAAAGAACAAGACACAGAGTAACGGCGACGAACTGACGCAGCTTCGACATGAAACTCCTTATAGAGACACCAAGCCGGATGCTTTTTTGGCAGGCTTGATAATTAGTGATAAAACCGGTTCCAACGTTACAAAGAATCGGTAAGGCCCACGGTCAGCGGCCGGAAAGGTTCAGCAGTTCAAACGGAGAATCGGCGGTCTCTTCAAAGACCAAGCCGCTCCCATCGTCGCCGCGAAACTTGCGCATTGCCAGCCAGGCGGCCAGCATCATCACTGCCAGGCCCCAGAGATACCAGGTGCTTCTCAGCAGCAGGGCACGCTCCAGGCTGGGAAGCAGAAACGCGAATGCCCACAGGCCGAGCAAATAAAGCAAGACAATCACGGTCGCGTTTTGTTTCCATGCAGGATAAACGCAGGCGAAAGGAACCTTGCGGAACCGGCGCAGCAGAAGATCGGTTAGGAGATAACAGCCGGTAATCATGACGGCGATCAGCGCGCCTCCCACGGTCCAGCCCCAGGAATAGAGGTACAGCGGCAGACAGACCACCAGCACCCAGGGCAATATGAAAGTCATGATAATTTTCCGCGCCACGGTAGCGGATGCATGCAATTCCCCGTCCAGGATGACCTTGTGCACCCAGTTCGCGTTGAGCTCGGCCGGCAGATCAAAGACGAAGCGCAGCCCGCAGATCAGGAAATAAGCGAGCACCAGTGGCGCCGAGAGCAGGGCCGCGCTGGGCAGGGATTCTGCGTAGGCGGGCTTCTGCGCGAAGTCCGAAACCAAGGTCTGCGAAGCGATCACAAGGCCCAGGCCGGCAAAGGCCCCCAGCAGCAGAGAATGGCGATCATTGCGCAGCAGGGTCTTCATGGCAAACCGGTAGATTGCGCGCTCGAATCCCGAGCGCAGGATGAGACGGTCCATCAGCCGCATCGGAAACAGGCGTCTGGGCGCGCGATTCCTGAGTGTGGTATCGAGTGTTTCCGGAATGCGGATGAAGTAGCGGTAGTAGCTCAATATGTAAACCATCGGCGCCAGCAGTGTTACCCCGATCATGGCGCGGACGCCAACCTCCCCCAGTTGAGTCAAGGCAGCGTTGGCTTTGCCCATCATGGTCCGTGACAGCCCCAGAAACCACACCGGCGGGAGCCACCGCAGCAGCGAATGAGGGTTGCGTGGAAGCGCGTGGAGCATCGGCGGCACGGCAATCGTGGTGCAAAGCAGCGCGAGCAACAGGATGACCACGAGCACGCGAGCGTAGATGGAGATTCGGCGAAAAACGCTTTCCGGCAGCGTGGCCATCAGCGTGCCAATGATGGCAAACATGAAAAAGAAAGTGAACAAGCTGGCCAGCAGCACCCCGGCAAAATGCGCGCGCGTAAATTGCACATAAGCAGCAAATTGGGGTTGCTCCATGGTCACGACCATGGGAAAAAAGAACGAGGAAACGGCGTTCACATCCACTGCAAACGCCACAGCGATCAGGACAATGGCGGTGATGTTGGCCAGGAAGATCCGGCGGGTGGTGATGGGAAGCGGCGCCAGGTTCATGTAATCGCGCCGATCAGGGAAAACGCTGTCCCACTTGAGCACGGTCACGATGCCGGTAACCGCCATGGAGAAGGTCAGAAAGAAATACTGGTCGGGCAATGACGAAGCGTAGGCGTCGAATGTCTGGTTCCCGCGGAAATAGCGGAGCAGGCCGGAGTACTTATCGAGCAAAAGAATGGAAATGAAGGCGCCTGGAGCAGACAGCAGCGCCAGAAGAGCACCCACGCTTAATCCCAGCCCGCCTTCGCCGCCTCCGGAAAACAGGCGCAGGCCAAAGTGCGCCACCAACCGCCAAAACGGACGTTCCAGCAGGCTTGCCCAGCGCTTCCGGATGGCTTCCCGGCCGGCGGCAATCACGGCGCGGCCATCACTTCCACAATGTCGTGCGCGATCTGCTCGGCGTCCTGCTCCTGCACCAGATGAGAGAACGAATCTTCAAGCGTCTCCAGGCCCGTCATCCGGCGCACCTCGCTGACGGACCCGTAGGCTGCCAGATTTCCTTTGCTGAGGATCAGCAGGTGAGTGCAGAGTTTCTCCACCACCTCAAGAACGTGCGAGCAGTAGAAGATAATCTTGCCTTGCTCGCTCAACGATCGCACCACCTTCCTGAAGATCATGGCGGAGGTCACGTCCAGGCCGGAGAGCGGCTCATCGAAGACCAGAATTTCCGGATCATGCATCAGCGCGGCAATCAATAACACGCGTTGCCTCATGCCCTTGGAATAAGACGCGATCGTGGCGTGGCGATAGGGAAAGAGGATGAAGAGCTCCAGCAGTGCTTCGGCCCGCTTGCGCAAGAGCTTCCTGTCCATGCCGCGCAGGATGCCCACAAATTCCAGGTATTCCCAGCCGGTCAGGTAGGGGTAGAGCAGGGCCTCCTCAGGCACGTAGCCCAGCACCCGTTTATAAGCGGGCAGGTCATCCTTGATGTTGCTGCCGTGAAAAAGGACCTGGCCGCGGGTGGGCCCCATCAGACCGGTGATCATTTTTACCGTAGTGCTTTTCCCTGAGCCATTCGGCCCCAGGTAGCCCAGAATTTCTCCCGGGCGGACCGTGAAACTTACGTCGTTCACGGCAGGAAGGCTGGCATAACACTTGGTAAGTCCCCTGGCCTCAAGCATAAGGTTGCCTCGCAAGCGCCATCTTAGGTAAGACACCGAGCAACTGGTCCGGGTTCCGGAAAAATGCCGTCAAATAATCCTGCGCAGCCCGTGTGAAATTCGGCTAAAATCCGGATGTAAGCTCTATTCAAGAATACTACATATAGAGAATACTACATAGGGTAGCACAAGGAACATGGAAACAGCGGTAAGAATCTCCCACACGTCGGCACTGATCCTGCAGACCATCCGGTCGGGGTACATCTACGGATTTGACATCATGGAGGTCACGGGGCTGCCCAGCGGCACCATCTATCCCGCCCTGCGGCGGCTGGAGAAAGATTCACTGGTGAGCGGCGACTGGGAAGACAGCAAGATCGCAATTCGCCAGGACCGCCCGCCCCGGCGTTACTACAAGCTTACCCGCCAGGGCAAGGAAGCGCTGGCCGGCGCGGTTGAGCGCTATCCTCTGCTGGCCAGGCTTGCGCCTGAAGAGAAACCGATGCGCCGATAGCGAGAATGCTGTGCAGTCTTATCCTCAAATCCGGGCCCTGATCTGGCAATGTAAGTTTCTGTTGCGCACCGCCAGCTTGCTGGTGCCAAGACCGCAGCGGACCGAGTGGTATCAGGAATGGTATGGAGAGATCTGGCACTGGCTCCATTTCCTGGCCGAGTCCGGACGGCTGAATTCGCAGACCTCCATGGAACTGACGCGGCACTGTTGGGGAGCGTTCCCTGACGCGGCGTGGCACCGTTTCAGCCAGAAGAAAGTTGTTCGCGCTTTTGAAGAAGTGCCGCGCACCGCGCGCTTCTGTCTGGGCGCAACCTTTACGGCCCTGGTCTTCCTGGTGCTGGTGACCGGGTTGGCGCCGATTATCCGTTCGGGATTTAAGCCGCTGCCGTTCCGCCAGCCCGACCATCTGGCCTACCTTTCCCTGCACGGAAGCTATACAAAGTACGACGAAGAGAATCTTTTCCGCGCTGCCGGACAATGGGCGGAGCGGAGCAAAACCGCGGAGATGGTGGCCGCATACTCCTGGCATCCGGTCGCGCTGATCTTTCCCAACGACGTTGTGCGCGATATCAGCGCGCGGGTTTCCCCCAATTTCTTTGAGTTGCTGGGCAATAAAGCCGCCATGGGCAGGTTGTTTACCTCGGGCGATGATGCAAGTTGTTCGACGTGCGTCGTAATTACCCATCGTTTGTGGACCGCGCAATTCAATTCCGACCGCAATATTGTGGGCATGACGATCTCCGTGGATGGCCGTCCCGGGACTGTGATTGGCGTGTTGCCGGAGAACTTTGTTTTCACCTTCCCCGAGGTGTCTGTCTGGCTGCTGCCTCGCTGGGGCACGACTACAAATAATTTTGCCGACCGGATGGGCGCTGTGTTGCGCATGGGGCCGCATGTGACTGTGGCCCAGGCAAAACAGGAATTCCAGCGCTTGGCCGATGCCAACGGCTATGGGCAGCCGGGAATGGAATCGTTTGTTTCGCGCGCGCACCAGGGCGCCAAGCTATACCTGTTTTTTACCGTGCTCTCATTGCTGGGAGGCATCGCGCTGGGCAGCAGCCGGCTGGGTGGCGCCAAGACGCGCAAAATCAAGCTGAGCTTCCGCCATACCATGCGCTGGTGGGGCTTCTTCTCCCTGAAGACCTTGCTGCTCCTGGCGATCTGCTTCGTTGGTTCCCTCGAACTGACGGGCAAGGTGTCGATCATGCTCACCGGCTCAGTGCATCCGCTGGTAGGGCCGTTTTCCACCTGGTTGTTTCTGGTCACTGCGATGATCGCGCTCTCATGGTCTCTGCATGACCAGGGCCGGCGCTGCCGCCTCTGCCTGAGACGGCTGGGCAACGAGGCGTCCGTGGGGACGCCTAGTTACCTGCTGCTGGATTGGTGGGGGACCGAACTGGTCTGCTCCGACGGTCACGGCCTGCTCCACGTGCCGGAGATGAAATCCAGCTGGCAGGAATTCGACCAGTGGGTCTCACTCGATGAATCGTGGAAGCCCCTGTTCGAGCACGAAGAACCCGTGCATACACCGTGAGCCTGCGGTCTTAGAAGTTTCCGCCGTTTCCCGGGCCGTCATCGTCGTCACTGGTCATGCCGGCAAAAGGATCGTCGTCATCACTTGACGCGTTTCCCGCCTTCTTCTTGGCTGAAGCCTGATCGCCCGGCGATTTGTCCTTCTCCTGCTCTTTCTTATGCTGTTCGCGCATTTGCTTGAGCTGGTCCTTTTGCTCCAGGGTCAGCACGCCGAACATCTGCTGGTGCGACTGTTTGCGCAGGGCCAGCATCTTCTCCTTCTTCTGAGCGTCTGTGAGGGTGCTGTCCTGCCGGATCGCCATTCCCTGCTTCCGCATGTCCCTGCCGATTTGCTGGAATTGCTCTTTCTGCGCGTCGGTAAGGTTGAGCTTCTGGGCTAGAGCGGCCATATGCTGGCGCTGCCGCTGGATTTCGCCAACGCGCGCGCGCCGTTGGCGACCGTCAGTCTGGCTGCCTGCCGGGGGCTGGCTGCTTTGGCCCTGATCTTTGTCTTGCTGCTGTGCCTGACCGGCCAGCGGCAAAAGCAATATCGATGTAAGTGCTGCAAACAAAATACGATGAAAGAATCGTGGCATGGATCTCCCTCCCGCCAGATAGTAACCCGCCCGGGAAAGGGAAGTTCTTTCCCGCAACCCAAAGGTAACTTTTGCGTTTGTTTCGGGTTTTGTTATTTTGAAGAGCGGGGGGAAAGGCGATGAAGAAAGTACTGGTTTCAGCGGCGCTCAGCCTGATGGCGCTGCTTGTTTTCGGGCAGGAGCACAATCACGACCAGAGACAGCAGGCGTCCGGCGCCCAGGGCGAGTTAAACGCCACGACCGAGGCCATGAGCCGCGGCCATCATGAAGACCACGAGCACATGGGCGCACACATGCACATGAGCGAACTGCGGAAAGCGCAGCCCGGCGATTCGGCCAAAGCGCAGCAAGTTGTGGACCAGGCGCGGCCGGCCCTGGAGAAATATCGCGATTACAAGGTCGCGCTCGATGAGGGCTACAAGATCTTCCTGCCGAACGTTCCGCAGAAGATGTACCACTTTACCAATTATCAATACGCCATCGGCGAAGCTTTTCGCTTTGATCCGACGAAGCCGACCTCACTGCTGTATGAGAAGCACGGGGACGATTACAAACTGATCGGCGCCATGTACACCGCGCCGGTGCGATTCAGCGAAGAACAACTCAATGAGCGCGTGCCACTGAGCATGGCGCAATGGCACCAGCACGTGAACATGTGCAAGGCGCCCAAAGGGCGCGAGATTGAAATGCTGGGCAAGAAGCCCAGGTTCGGCCTGCGTGGCTCCATCACAACCCAGGAAGCTTGCGACGCCGCCGGCGGCACATTCATGCCGCATGTTTTCGGCTGGATGGTGCACATGTATCCATGGGAGAAGACGCCGGACGAGATCTGGTCCGTGGAGCGTCAACTCAAAGACAAGCCTGGGTCAGAGCACGATCACGGCGACATGGCAGGCATGGAGCATAAGCACTAGTTTTCTACATTCCGAGCGAAGCGAGGAATCCCTATTGTTCCCGGAATTGCGATGTGGAGTTGGATCGTCCAGCTTGTCGACGCTCATTTTAAGAGACGAAGGGCGGGCTGAGCACGACTTAAGGGTTTTGAAAACCAAAAGAGCGTTGCGGGTATAGGGCTCCCTCCCCTTCGACAAGCTCAGGGTCGGGGATTGCTGAAAAAACATTACCAGATCCTGATCTCAATCTCTTGTCCTGAAACTTCTTTCGTTGCCGGATGCCGCAGGGCCGCCACTTTGAATTCTGCGCCCGGCTCGATCAATGAAGGCTGCAGCTTGTAGCCATCCGCTTCCACGGTCACGCGCGCTTTTGTGCCGAAGTACTCGGGAAATTCCACGCTGTCACGCGCACCTGAGCAAACATAGAGAGACAGCAGATCGCAGAACTGCAAGACATCGGTGAGAGATTCCAATTCCTGGATGCTATGGTTTTGTTTTGCTGCAAGCTGTCTCTGCCTGATGGTTTCCTGTTCGAGGAAGCGGGCTACTTGATTGCGGTCGCTGTCAGCGATTTGGGAGGCGGCGTGCTCGGCGATGCGAACAAAGTGCCGGCTCACGATATATCCGCCGGCGGGACCGGCAGATGCGGCCACATCGATCGATTTCTCCCATGCGGCCAGGAACTCGCCCACGCTGCAGGCGACAAAGGATTTGGGGCAGCCCTGGCTGATGGATCGGCTCTGCATGATCGCCTGAGAATCCGGGACGCCCCAGCCGGCATCGTGTAGCGCGATTGCCCGCACGAGCGCTGCATCCAACTTCGGGACCTGTAATTTCGGAACCAGATCGCCGGTCATCCGCGCGGCAAAATCCCCGGACAGGGCGGCGTGAGAGGGCTGTGTAATCATCCAGCAGACGTCGTATGTCTGTCGCTGGACCCGATCCACTACGTTCCAGGCCGGTAAAAATTCACTGCTGGCGGCAGGGACGGGTTCCAGCGGGCGCAAGATCATCAGCTTGAGCGCCGTTTGGCGATGCGTCGCGGGACCGCCATGGCCTTGGCCGGTCCGCTGCTGGAAGGCGGCTTCTTCATTCCGTCCAGCAGTTCTTTCAGCGCCGCGGCGTTGTTGCGCTCAGCATCTTTCGAGGCATAAACCAGGGTCACGCGTTCATGGTCATTCAGAAGGCCGTAGAGCGCTTGCAAATCGGCCGAGGCTTCCGGCGTGCTCAGCTCTTGGAAGTAGCGCTTCTTGAAGACGATCCAGTTGGCGCTGGAGTGGAACCACTTGCGCAGGGTCTCGGACGGGGCAAGGGTCTTCAGCCAGTGGTCGATGCGGGCCTTTTCCTTTTTGACTCCGCGAGGCCAAAGGCGGTCCACCAGCACACGCTGGCCGTCAGAGAGCGAGGGTTTCTCATAGGCGCGTTTGATCTCAACCGGCATGGAATTCGCGGCAGTACGTTCCCCAGAGGTTTTCAAAACGCTACGCTACAGACATAATAGTCATTTGAGGCGAACAGCGTCCATTTTTCTGATGATGATTGTGGCCGGGCTGCTGTCCGGCTGCGGCAAAGATCCAGCCCAGATGAGCGATGCCGAGCTTGGCCTGAACTCGCAGCAATCGCGCGGACGACGGGTCTACAATATTTACTGCGTGAACTGCCATCCTGCGTATTCGTCCCATGGCAACAAGGGACCGGGACTGAAAAAGCTCTATAAAAAAGAATACTTGCCCAGTGGCTTGACGGCCAACGATGAACACGTAATGCAAAGCATTGTCGGAGGCCGGGCCATGATGCCGCCATTCGGCAACCAACTCGACCAGCAAGAGTTGCAGGAGTTGATGGCATATCTGCATACGCTGTAAGTCGGTCTTGTTTGTCAGCGTTCGATTGCCAAGATTTTCAACTGCTATGGCCGCTGCCTTTTTAGGCCAGCCGCCCCACGGGCGGGGTAGCTAAGGCTTCAATGGTTGTGCTGCCCGAGAACATTCGGCGGAGCAGAATGCTGCCGGTGCTCAGCTTCGGCCAATTCTTCCTCGAACTCCGCACCCTGCTCGTACCACAGGTCCAGGTTGCGCCATGCGATCAGCGAGCAGATTACAAATAGGAACGGCAGCAGAATAAACGGGGCCCACAGCCCAACTCCAATAAACACGAGGAAGGTATAAATACCGCCAAGAATACCTGTGAGCAGCAGGCGGACGGCAAGCATCGGCAGCGTCAGAACCGCACGGCGATAGACTGGTCGATCCGGGAATGACTGTGCGTCAATGAATGGCCGGGCAACATCGGCGGCAATCAAGATGGCCAGGGCCAGCGCGCTGCCGTAGGCAATCATCCGCAGGAAAGCGGAATGGGAAAGGCCCGAGGCGGCAAACAACCCCGAAGTGGCGAGCGGGGCCCAATGTCCCAAAGGGGCATGCAAGGCAGCCAGCCACCGAATCAATGCTCGAAAAGCTTCGCCCAATTGCTGCTCCGGTGGACAGTTTAGCCGTACATCAGCGCAGTTGAAAGTTACCTCGGTACGCTAACCAGCGGACAGGCCGTCGAGCATCGTACAATAGAGGTTCACATCGAATAAGCTGATGGCCAGCCCCGCAGAACTCGTCCAGATCGACCTTGCGCCCCGGCGTCCGCAGGCGAAGCCGGCATGGCTGAAAGCCCGCGCGCCCATGGGCGACAACTACCATGAGCTGAAAAAACTGGCGCGCACGCTTGATCTGCACACAGTTTGCGAATCGGCGCAATGTCCCAACATAGGCGAGTGCTGGAACCACAAGACCGCTACGTTCATGCTGCTGGGGAATCTGTGCACCCGGCGCTGCGGTTTTTGCGCCGTGCCCAAGGGCAAGCCCGAGCCTCTGGACTGGGACGAGCCGCGCCGCGTGGCGGAAGCTGTGGCCACGCTGGGCTTAAAACATGCCGTCGTCACCAGCGTGAATCGCGATGACGACAACATGGGTGGCGCCAGGATTTTTGCCGAGACCATCCGCCAAATCCGCCAGCAGGCCCCCGGCTGCCAGGTTGAAGTGCTGATTCCCGACTTTCAGGGCCGTGAAGACTGCCTGCAAACGGTGATTGAGGCCAAGCCGGAAGTCCTGAACCACAACACGGAAACGGTCCCGCGTCTTTATCGTGCCGTTCGCTCGGGCGCGCGCTATGAGCGCACGCTCGACCTGCTCAGCAACGTCAAGCGCTTTGCTCCGGAGATGGTTTCAAAGACCGGCGTAATGGTCGGGATCGGCGAAACCATGGACGAATTGCTGGAGGTTTTCCGCGATCTGGCCGCGCGCAAAGTCGACATTCTCACCGTCGGGCAATATTTGCGGCCGTCAAGAGATCACCTGCCCATGACGCGTTACTACACGCCGGAAGAGTTTGCATTCCTGAAGCACGAAGCGCTCAAGATGAGCTTCCGCCACGTGGAATCCGGCCCGCTGGTTCGGTCTTCGTATCACGCGCATGAGCAGGCGGAATCGACGGGGCTGATCAGGCTCACATAGCGGTGCGAATATTTTCATCCTTTACCACACATGGCACGCATTGGCCCGCACCATGGGCTGGCCGGTTTTGCATCCCCAGGCTTTCTGGAACTCAGGCATGTTCTGCACCACGCCGTTCACGCGAAAGTTGCCGGGTGAGTGCACATTGTTCTGGGCCAGCAGGCGCGCTATCTGGTCCGTCTGATTCTGGCACCAGATCTGTCCCCATCCCAGGAAGAAGCGCTGTTCCGGCGTGAAGCCGTCAATCTTCGCCGGCTGCTTGCCTGAATCTGCGATTGACTTCATCAGCGCCATGTAGGCGATGCGCAGCCCGCCGTTGTCCGCCGTGTTTTCACCCAGAGTGAGTTTGCCGTGCACATGAAGGTCATCGATGGCGACAAACTGGTCATACTCATCCACCAGGCATTGCGTACGCTCTTTGAAGGCTTTTTCGTCGTCCGGCGTCCACCAGTTCTTGAGGTTGCCCTGGGGATCGAACAGCGCGCCCTGATCATCAAAGCCGTGCGTGAGTTCGTGCCCGATCACGGCGCCCATGCCGCCGAAGTTGAGAGCATCGTCGGCCTTGAAGTCATAAAACGGCGGTTGCAGAATGCCGGCGGGGAAGTTGATGTCGTTTTCCGTAGGATCGTAGTAGGCGTTCACGGTCGGCGGCGTCATCTGCCATTCCTGCTTGTCCAGAGGTTTGCCGATCTTGGCCAGTTGGCGATGGACTTCAAATGCGTTGGCCCGGAGGGAGTTCCCCAGAGCGTCGCCGCGCTCGATCTTCAGCGTGCTATAGTCGCGCCACTTGCTGGGATAGCCGATTTTGTTCTCGATGGCCTCCAGTTTGACCAGGGCCTGCTTCTTGGTGGCCGCGGACATCCAGGGCAGCTCGCCGATGTCACTGCGCAACGCGTCTTCCAGTTGCTTCACCATCTCCAGCGTGCGCGCTTTGGCTTGCGGCGGATAATATTTTTCTACAAAGACCTGGCCCAGCGCCTCGCCCAGGTCACCGTCCGTGGCGGCCACGCAGCGTTTCCAGCGTGCCTGCAGTTCCTTGGTCCCTTGCAGCGTCTTGCCATAAAAATTGAAGTTTTCGTCAACGAATGCCTTGGGCAGCACCTGCACTTGCGAGCGGACCAGGTGCCAGCGCAGATATGTCTTCAGATCATCCAGGCTGACACTCTTGAGCGTAGCGTCGAGCGCCTTGAAGAAATCTGGCGTTGCCACGTTGAGGCTGGTGAATGCCGGCGTCCCCAGACCGTTAAGGTACGCGGTAAACGAAAACGAAGGCGTAAGCCCCTGAAAATCCTGCTGTGAGAGTTTGTGATAGACCTTCTCTGGTTCCCGCCGTTCAACGCGATCCATGGAGCCCTTGGCCAGCGCCGTCTCAATGTCCATCACGGCTTTGGCCTCTGCCGCGGACTTTGCCGGAGAGTCTCCCAGGAGCTTGAAGGTATTGGCGACATGTTCCGAAAATTGCTTGCGCAACTCTGCGGATTTGGCGTCGTCTTTGAGATAGTAGTCGCGGTCCGGCAGTGAGAGACCGCCCTGGTCCGCTTGTGCAATTACCTCTTTTGCGTTCTTGAAATCAGCGCCGGAGGAGAAACTGAACACCCCGTTAACACCCTGGCCATGCAAGTGAGCCAGAAGCGCGGGAAGACCGGCTTTGTCCTTTAACGCATTAATGCGGTCAAACTCAGGCTTGAGGACGGCGATGCCTTTTTTGTTGATGGCGTCTTCATCGATGCAGGTAGCGTAATAATCGCCGATCTTCTGCTCGTTGGCGCTGCGATTGGTGGCTTTGGCGGCGTTTTCCAGAATGCCGCGAAGCACGGCGCGGTTGCGCTCCGCCAGCTCCCCAAAACGGCTCCAGATTGCCTGGTCGGAAGGAATAGCATTGTCCTTCTTCCATCCACCACAAGCGAACTGGTAGAAGTCAACGCAAGGGTCTGTATTCTTATCCAGGGCGGAGAGCGTAGGGTTGGATTCGTTACTGCCCTGCGCAACGGCCTTTGTTGAGGTCATGGCAGCAAGCACGAGTGTCGCCATTAGAAATCGAGATAAACGCATGTTCATTTGTCCTCACTAATGATTTTATCGAAGAGTTCCAGGATGCGCGAAGGTGCACTCTTCTTCAAAAGACCCGGAAGTGGATCGTGAGATACTTCTTGGGGTTTTCACGGATCGATTTGATCAGGGACCGGGTTTCAACCAGCAGCTGATCGGTGTTGTTATAGACAGAGGGATCCTTCAGCAATTTGCCGGCGCTGCCTTCGCCTGCTTCAAGCCGGTCGACGATGGCCGAAAGCTTATCGATGGTGTTGTGCAGCTTCTTGGCCAGCTCCTCGTCTTTCAGCAGCTTGCCCGCCGCGCCACGGCCAGAGTTGAGATCGTCCATCAGCTTGTTGGCCTTGGCCATGGTCTGGTTCGCGTTATTGTAGAGGCCCTCGTCTTTTATAAATTTGCCCAGACTGCCCTTGCCGGCGTTGATCTCATCCACCAGGCGGTCAATCTTGTCCACCGCATCGTTCGCTTTGCGGTAAAGCGTATCGTCGGCAAAGAACTTGCCGATGGTGCCCTTGCCATTGCTCACGTCATTCAGCAGGTCCTGCACTTGATTCAGGATGGCGTTGATCTTGTTGATCATCGTGGGATCGTAGATTACCTTTCCCAACGTGCCTTTGCCTCCCTGCACCTGCTCCAGGATGGCATTGGCATTCTTAACCAGAATGTCGACGTTCTGCAGTGTCGTCTGGCTGCTCTTCACAACGTCCTGAACGCCCGGAGCAGTGCCAGGGGCTATCTCAGAGCCGTCTTTCACAATAGGCCCTTTGGCCGTTTTGCTGTCAATGTCGACAAACGATTCGCCGAGGACGCCGGCAGTCGTAATCGTGGCTTTCGAATCCAAGTGAAGGAAGGGTTGAAATTTAGTATTGATGCGCATGATCACTTGTACCGGATCAAGTTGCCGTCCAGGCACAATGCGAACCGTCTGCACGTTGCCGATCGCGACACCCTGCAGGTCCACGGGCTGTCCGGGGCGCAACCCTTCGGCATTGTCGAAGTACGTGATCAGCGTAATTTTCCTGGTGAAAATGCCGCTGGTCCCGCTGATCAGGAAGACAAGAAGAGCCAGGGTCACCGAACCGACAATCACGGTTATCCCGACCTTTAATTCAGACCACCTGAGCTGCTTTTGACTTGGCAATTGAGTGTAGTATTACGGGAAAATGATAGCAGATACCCGCGCAAGTCCATAGAAACCAGCAGTTTTCGGTCAGGATCAGGGGCCTGATGGACCGGAATTCAGGCTGAAAATCTAAGGCCCTCTCTAAGCCACGGCAGCGCCTCTCCAGGTCCTGGAGCAAAGAGCTGCCAGCAGGTACGCCAGAGCCGCGCACACCAGGGTAGCGGTCAAGCCATAGTGAATGGCGATGATCATGGCCATTACCGATCCCAACACGCTGGCTGCCGCGTTCAACGCCCATGCCCACTCTACCGTTTTCACCAGCCTCAACCCGCTGGGGAACGGCATTCCCATCAGGAAACCCAGAGGCGCGAGCACCAGTCCGCTTAGCATGAGTTTGAAGAGGAATGACAAACCGATTGCGAGGGAGAGCAGCCAAGGCAGTACAAGAACATTGAGCAGGATCAAGCCGGCAATGAGGCCAAGCAAAGGCAAAACCCTGTTGCTGCCTGAGATCCAGCGGCGGGCTGCAACACTGCCGGCGCCGCTGGAGAGTAGAAGAAGAAATACAACCACCGTGAGCGCGTACGTCGGATGGCCCAGGAAGAGCACGAAGCGCTGAATCAGGGAGATCTCCACCAGGATATAGCCGAACCCCACGGTGACAAAGTAAAGCAGCGCAACGATCCCTGTCTTATGCGTGTCATTCTCACGGCGACGATGGAGAGCCAGGGGCAGGATCAGAAATGCCAGCACCGCCAGGATGGAAATAATCAGCAGCATTCCCAGCACCACAACGCCCAGGTTGATGCGCCAGTCCATACCGTGGCCGGTCCCAGCCAGGATATTTTGCATTACGTGACGCGTTTTGAGGGTGAAGAAGAAAAAAGGCGCGCTGTCACTTACGGGTGAGACGTTATAAGCGTAGTCCTGCGCGAAACGCTGCGGATCGTTGGATTCGATGAGTTTGCGAAAAGCTTCGGACGCCGGCGGCAGCGGCTGCAATCCGGCATATTCGGCAGGTGGATTCAGCCAGATCAAGTTGGAATTCTCGCGCACGTGAGCCGCGACTGCAGCATACTCAGCCGCTGTGAACGGCGTTTTCTTGGCCAGGACAAGTACCGGCCGGCCATCTTCATCGAGGCCGCCATCCGCTACCAGAACAAAGTGCTGCCGCGGGTCGGCGACGCCAACCTGGTGCAGCGATTCAATTGCCTGGGAGACAACGCGGAGCGCTTCGCGCGGCTGTTTGAACTCCCAGCGCGTGATGGCGATCATGCCATCCGGCTTCAGGTGGTCGAAATACTCGCGGAAGGCCTCGACGGTGTAGAGATTGTTCTCGCTCAGCGCGAAAGCGCCGGCAGCGGTGGAGGCCCAGGTATCGACCAGGGTCATCTGTACCACGTCATACTTGTCGCGCGAACTGCGGATATAGGAACGCCCGTCTTGAACGTGGATGTGGACCTGGGGCATGTCGTAAAGATGGAAAGTGTAGTCGGCATAGCGGCCGCGCATCACGTTGTTGACAATGGTGGGATTGATTTCAATTCCGGTCACGCTGGGACTGCCGTTGGCTACGGCACGCATCACGTCCACTCCGCCGCCCGGGCCGATGATGGCGAACTCGCCCTGGGGGCGCAGCACGTTGGCCACAGAGGGTGCCGCTGCCATCAGGCTTTTCCTCCAGTTGAACCCCGGCTTTGCGGGAAGGCCGGTATGTGTTGGCGTGGGAGCGCCGTCCCGGTCCCAGAGCGCAGGGTCAACGTTCATGATGGCCGTGGTGGCGTCGGCGTCAATCACCACGTAACGCCCGCCGAGCTGGGTGTTGACTTCAATGCGGGAGATGGCGTTCCAGCGGGCATACTCAACCCACTTGGGATCGCGATACGCGCCCTTGGCATAAATCACATCAACGATTCGGCCGGAATAGTTGGCGGCGATCAGCAGGACAAAGACCGCGGCCACGGCATAGGCTGTCTTGCGTAGCTTGAGTTCGCTCGCCCATAAAGCCGCTGCCATAGCCATGCAGGCCGAAGCCAGCAGAAGGGCGTTGGGCGCCCCGATCAGGTTCAGCAATGGCACGACCGCCAGGCATGCGGCAGCCCCGCCGGCGAGATCCGCGCCATAAAGATATGGAATCTGGCTGGAGGCGCGGGCAAAAAGCACGGAAAACAGCAGGCCTGTCAGAAAAAAAGGGACAGCAGCCGCAAGGTAGATGATGGTCAGTTTGCCAAAGTTATAGCCAGTAACCTCGAGTGACACCGGCGTATGCAGCACCACCTCTACCGCCGCAAGGATGCAGATCGAGTTCATCAGGCAAAGGCGTGCGCCGAGCTTCCTGATTTCAAATCGCTCAAGCCATTCCCGACGGATATGAGCAAATACTCCACCTGATCCCAGGCCCAGGAGAGCTACCGAGATGGCAAAGAAGGCGAAGTGATAGAAGAGCACTACGCTGAAGAGCCGGGTGAGGGCCAGTTCCAGCAACAGGCTGGCAAGGCTGACCAGGGCTACGGCCAGCATCACGGCCCGGAGTGACATTTGATTGAGGGAGGTCTGGGACTCAGAGACAGCAGCGGTTAGGCTCATTCGGGTTCAAGGGTCTCACAGGCTACGCAGTTTTGACAAAACCAGCTCAGTCGCTTTCCAGGATCACGTGGGCGATGGCCTGGTCCGCTGTGTGGGAGAGGGAGAGATGGGTCCGCTTGCAACCCAGGCGGGTAGCAAACTCTGCCGCCTTGCCACTGAATTTCAAAATGGGACGTTGGCCGGGCAGCCGAACGACTTCCAGATCATGCCAGGTAATGCCAAAGCGGAGTCCGGTCCCAATGGCCTTCATTCCTGCCTCCTTGGCGGCAAAACGGGCGGCCAGGCGCTCGGCGGCGTTGGGCTTGCCCAGACAGTAATGGGCCTCCGCCGGGGTGAAGACGCGCTTAAGAAAACGCTCTCCAAAACGCTTTATAGCGGCCTTGATCCGGCCCACCTCGGCGATATCAACTCCTGTCCCTACAATCATTTACGCTCCTTCGCTAAGGTATCATATCGTTCGTTCCGGAATTCTAAGTTAAATCTTATTTCCTAAGAGACAACTCTGGATTTACGAGGGTATAATGTCCCTCGCGTTGTTTCGGAAGCGTTGTACAGCAGTCCTGCACCACCTGCAACCTGCCTGCACTAACCTCAGAAAGGCGCAAATTTCAGAAACAAGGAATGCGTGTAACACATGGAACAAGGAACAGTAAAGTGGTTCAATGACGCGAAGGGGTATGGCTTTATCTCCAGGGAAAACGGCGAGGATGTTTTTGTACACTTCTCCGCCATTCAGTCCAATGGTTTCAGAAGCTTGAAAGAAGGCCAGCCGGTGCAATTTAACGTCGTCAAAGGTCCCAAGGGGTGGCAAGCAGAGAACGTGCAAGTGCTGTAGCATCCAAAGAATTTTGATGAAAGGGCGGCTTGCCGCCCTTTTCCGTTGAGGAAAGAGACCAGAGAGTCTCCGTCAGGTTCTTCACAGTTCCATAATGGAACCCAAGAACGGACCAAGCGCTCTGCCAGCCTGACCACAATCGTGAGTCACTGCGCTGGCACTCTCTGTGGGCGCTCCTGGAAGCCCATATAATCTAACCAAGTGCTGGTTTCTGACTTCGATTTTTACCTCCCGGAAGAACTGATAGCGCAGGAAGCGCTTGCCGACCGCAGCAGCTCACGCCTGTTGCACCTTTCGCGCTCCAATGGCAGCTTTGAGGACCGGAAGTTTGCAGAATTTCCCAGCTTGCTTCGCCCAGGCGACCTGCTAGTGCTGAACAACAGCCGCGTCTTTCCCGCGCGCCTCTTCGGTCGCCGCGCCGGCCTGCATGCTCAACCGGTCAGCTCCAGAAATCCCGCTGCGCGCGACTTTCTTCAGGGCCGTGTTGAGGTGCTGCTCACCCGCCAGCTCGGGCCGCTGGAATGGCAGGCGCTGGTGCGTCCGGGAAGGAAGATTGGGGTGGGCGAGAAGATCTTCTTTTCGGCCGCGGATTCCGCCACCGCCTTGTCGGTGGACAACGTTCCCGATGCGCTGGCTTTAGAGCAAACCTCCGAACTGGCCGCGGAAGTCACGGGCCGCGGCGAGTTTGGCGAACGCACCCTGCGTTTTGAGCCTGTGCCTGACTTTTTTGCCATCGTGGAAAAGCTAGGGCATGTGCCATTGCCGCCCTATATCGCGCGCGAAGACCGGCGGGAAGACCGCGAACGCTATCAGACGATTTATGCCCGTCCTGAAGCCACCGGTAGCGTGGCCGCTCCCACCGCCGGCCTGCACTTTACCCCGCAGGTCCTTTCGGACATACAGCAGAGGGGGATTGAGACCGCTGAGTTGACTCTCCACGTGGGCCTGGGAACTTTTCAGCCGGTGCACGTGGAAAATGTGGAAGAACATAAGCTGCACCGTGAAAGCTTTTCCATCTCAGAAGTCGCAGCCGTGCAGATCAACCGAGCTCTGGACGAAAAACGGCGCGTGGTTGCCGTGGGGACCACCACCGTGAGGACTCTGGAATTCGCAGCGCGCCAGAATGACCCAAGGCCGGGCGGAACGGCGCGCGTTGGCGCCGGCTCCGGTGAGGCGGACATTTTTATTTATCCCGGCTTCGAGTTCCGCGTGGTCAGCGCCCTGCTGACCAACTTCCATCTGCCTAAATCCACACTGCTGATGCTAGTGGCTGCCTTTGCTGGACGGGACAACGTGTTAAATGCATATGAGCACGCTGTCCAGGAGAAATATAGATTTTTTTCTTATGGCGATTGCATGTTCGTGGAGTGAGCAGTGATTCTTAAACGAAGCCGCGTCTGTTGAGAAGGATCTTTTTATAGAGCGGTGTTCCGAAGATCTGTTCTTCCAGTTTTTTCCAGCCGCGAAATGTTTGCAGCGAATTAGCCCCAGCAAACCCGAGAAATTCCGCACGTTTTGCCAATCCAGAGTAGCTGAGGGTAGTTTTTGTGGATTGCTTCAACTTGACCAATATTTCTGGGGTGCATGCCCCGTACTGCACATTCATTGACTTAAGATCGCCCACGAAGTCCTGTTCGGGATATATGAGTTCTGCTGCAAAAATCTCTGCGCCGATTTCGATCTGCTCAGATTCATTGCTTTTATCACAAAAAGAAGTCGGGAACTCTCTGTCAACAAGGTGGTGCTTGAGCTCATGCGCCATCGTGAAAACCATTGGATCTTCTGGCAAGGCTTTCGCTAGCATGACCGTGGCTCCGACTTCATCATTAAAATATGCCCCACGAAGCCCCCGAAGCTTATGAGGCCAAAGATCTATTTTTATCTCTTGGTCCTTGTATATCCGTCGCAGATCGCTTTTCAGGACGCGCGGCGAAATGAGGCCGTACTGCGCGCGAATTTCTCGAGCAATAGCCCTCATTTCGCCGTAATATTCCGATCTACTCATTTCAGCTACTTACGCTTTCTTCCTGGCGTCTTGCGATTCAGCATGTATCGAGCTTTTCTAAATTCAGCATATCGACGAAGTTCATCGATATCTTGCGGATTAAGTTGCTGCGCGGCTCTCAGGAGAGCTGAAATCTCTTCGCTCATTTCGCTTCTTTCTCGAGGGAAGAAATCAAGAATCGAAACACGAAAGAAACGAGCTATTTTTTCCAAATCCTCAATCGTTGGTTTGTAGGTACCGGTCTCCCATCGGGAAACCGTGTTCGTCGCCACGTCTAGTTCCTTAGCGAGCGCTTCTTGTGAGATTCCGGCTCCTCCGAAAGCGGCTCTCATTTCCCGGATGCGCACAGCTATGAACTGCATCAGGTTTTCTTCGGGAGCAGGTGAGGGACTGGTCTCTGTCCTCATAGAGGAAATTATTTTCCTTTCTGCGTTGACCTTGGCTGTCTGTTGTGATTTACTGTAACAGGAAATCCAGTATACGCCAACAGGACATCAGGGTTTTTTGTTTTTGGAGTATACGGAGCCAACTGGAGACCCCTATGACCCCGCAAGAAGAAAAGGAAAGGAACTCTGAGCACGACAAAAATGATCATGGTCACGGCCATGATCACAACCCGCAACCGCACCCTCGGCCGGTGCATCCACCTCGCCCCCACGGGAGCTAAACACAATGGACACCAACCTGCAGATTACTGAGCCATGGGAGAAGGGCTGGGTAGTAGCAGAGCAGTATCCTCAGATTGCAGCGATCAGGCCACCTGCCGGCACCGGAGCTTTACGAGCTTGGAGGTGTGTGATTCAGCCGTTTCCTGATAGCTGCAATCTGAGGGAAATTGTCTCCGACCTACATCTCGACCGAATCGTCCACTGTTGCAGCGGTGCCCTAATCCACAATCCTGATTGCAGGGGAGACCATCCCGTGGTTGGTATTGAGGGTTGCCTGGTCAGAATGAATGTCAGTTTCACGATTCTTATTCTTGAATTTACCGATGGTCGTCACCCACAAGTTTATTGTTTAAGCCCGGAAATATCGCGGTGTAGGTTCCCGTACCATCCACATCTTCGCGATGATCTTGGCATTTGGCTGCATCGATTTTTACCGGCATTATGCATTTATCTTGCTTCTGATAATGTTTACGATTTCCGCCAGGATAAATTGTTACAGCTGCTTGATTTCACGTCCACGTGGCTGGCAAAGCACCTTGTATGGATGAGGTCGCTAAACACTGTCGATGTCCTAACTGGAAAAATACTTGGTCCGCGTCGCGTCCCGGTTCCAGAGTTCGATTTGACAGGCCCACTGTGGCCAGGTGGTAGAGACCCTACGCCACATATACGCTTTCGCACCGATATAGCTGCGAAACGCTTTGGAGCGGTTGGTACCTGGATTGGCCCAGTTGCTCCTCACGATATCGTGCCGGTCCTTACAAGAGTGAGCCCGCGCGCTGAGTGTCCATGCGGAAATGGAAAACGATATGGTGACTGCCACCGCATGGCACATGTTCAAATCGCGCGTCAGATGGGTTGGTACTTTGACTAAGTAAGAGCGAAGTTTTGGGAAGCGGATTGTCGCTAAAGGAGGCGACTCATTCATGGGTAGAAAAGAAGAAGCATTGTTGAAAATGATGGGGTTCACCGTTGCCGCGTCCTTGTTAATTATTTGGCTTCAGTCACGGCCGAGTTGTGATCGCGGATGTAAGACTCAATTGCAGCATCTTAACGAACATCTGGTAAAGGAATTCTTGGTTGCTGTAGTGCCCGGACTGCGTGGATTCTTGGGTTGATGTTCTGACGGTCGTGCGGTGCTGGCACGCTAAGCGTAAAACATTTTCGTGCCCTTTTTGCACGCAAATTCCGGTGGACTTCGAGTGGCAGCGATACAATGATCCGCTCAGCGAGTGGTGTGCGAGTCAACTCGACGAAAGGATCTTCCAATGACCGACGGAAACGACCATCCCCAGGAGAAAATCAACGAGACGGTTGGGGCCATCAAGGCTTATCTCAATCCCGTTGTTGCGATTGCGTTTGGCATGGTGCTGGCGATTGTTCTGCTGATTGGCGCCACCACGCTGGGATTGGACAAGGGCCTGGTGCTCACCAAAATGGGCCAGGTAGAGTTTGCGCGCGGTTTGATTACCTATTTGTTTGCCGTGGTCACCATCGGGACAGCCGTGGTACTCGTGGTTTCCGCCCTGACCTCGGATGAGACGCCGGCAAACGAGAGACGCTTTGAACGGGGCAAGGAAATCCTGTCGCTGCTGCTGGGCGTTTTCGGCACGATTGTCGGATTTTATTTTGGCACCGAAGTGGCAGCCAAAGGACAGCCGGGAGAGACGATCGTGAACGTGGCCCCGCTCAAGTTGAGCGCGGGGTCGGTAGCGTCCGGCGCGGACTTCTCGCTGACCAGCTATGTTTCCGGCGGCAAGGCCCCGTACAAATACGGAATTGGCTTCGACAAGGACGAAATCAAAACTGAGACGCCGGTCGACGCGAACGGCTGGATCAACAAAACCCTGGCAGCGCCCAAAGTTACCTCTGACCGGGCTGCGCTGGTACGAGTGGTGGTGGAAGACGCCGACGGCCATTCCACAGAGGCGAGCGCGCCTCTGGCTGTGAAATCAGGGCCGTAAAAGGCAGCCTGGAGCTAAGTGGAGATGCGGCCCCTGCCGGCATCTCCAAGGAAATTGCTTGCCTGCCTCTTTAGAGCGAAGACCAGAAAGGAAAGACCGAATGAACTATAAGCGCCTCTTCGTGGTGCTGGCCCCGTATCTATTGACGATTTCTCAACTGCCGACCGCAAGCGCGCAAGCGCCTGCTCCCAAAAACGTGATCATCTCCACCGACCTGGCCACCGGGCTTAACGGCGGATGGCGCGCCGGTTATAGCGACATTGATGACGGCATGGCCGTGGCCATGGCTTATTTCTCCGGACAGTTCAACATACTTGGAGTGGTGGTGACGTTCGGCAACAATTACATGGAGCCGGAGTTTCAAACGGCAAAGACCCTCGTCCAGACTTACATGGGAACACAAATCCCGGTGGCTCGCGGCGCTTCAGTTCCGTTCAACAATCCTCCTGCGCAAATGCTGGTTTCATCCAAGCCGATGGTTTGCAGCGGAAACGAAGGGGTGGAATTCATGCACAATGCGTTGAAAAACCAAAAGGCCACTATCCTCGCCATTGGCCCGCTCACGGATGTTGCCTGCCTGCTGGCCGAGCACCCGGGAGACAAGAACAAGATCGAGCAGGTAGTGGCCATCATGGGAAGGGCGCCAAATGAGGCGTTTACCATCAACGGCGTCCAGGGGTTGACCGACTTCAACATGCGGCGCGATTCAACGGCAGTGGCGTGGCTGCTGAACAGTGCCAGCGTGCCCATCACTTTCATCGGTTTTTCCGTTACCAGGCAGGAGCTGATTTCGAGCGACGACGTGAAAAAGAAGTTCGGCCCGGACCCGTCACAGCTCTCACAGTTTTTTCTGACAGCCGCCAACAACTGGATCACGCAATGGAAAGTCACTTTCAAAGAAGACGGCTTTCATGCTTGGGACCAGAATGCGGTTTACTACCTGATGAATCCGCAGGCATACGTTTGCTCAACCGCGCGCTACGAGATTGTGAGTTGCGGACCGCCCACCAACCGTTGTGCCGGGCAAAGCTCAGGCTGGTCCGGCGTGTGCCCTTCACCGGCGATGACCCCGAATTCATGCACGGTTCAGATGTATAGTCCAATGTGGGCAGACAGCCAGGGCGAGCATGACCAGTTGTGGCTTACGCCAACCGCGGGCGTATCACCGGTTGCGTTCTGCTCCGACTATACGATCGGAGGCAAGCAGGCCTTTCACGACGCCGTTCTGAACGTGCTGCCCGCTGCCAAGCCGCATCCCGGCGATAAACATTAGCTTTCGAACCAGGCTACAACGCGCGGGCGGTCCGGTTCTGTAAACTTGAGGATTGCTTCCATTTTCACAAGGACACAAGCGTTTTGCGAGCCAGGCTCGTAGTCTTCATCAGCATCGTACAGGCTATTTTTTTTCTGGCGCACTGGTTCGTCTATGCCACAGCTGTCCATTTTTGGAGCGGCGCGGCGGGATCCTGGACTTTGAAGGTGGCATTCGGCCTGCTCTCCGTCAGCTTTGTGGCTGCGTCGTTGCGAGGATGGTATTCCTACCATCCGCTGGTGCGGCTCTTCTATACGGCCTCGGCCGTTTGGCTGGGATTTGCCAGTTTTTTTCTGCTCGCGTCCATCGTTTGCTGGATCGTTTACGCCTTGAGCGCGGTCTTCGGCCTGGGCTGGCAGACCGCGTTGATCGCCGATGCAGGAGTTGCTGGGGCAGTCGCGGCTGGTCTCTATGGAATTCTCAATGCTGCCTGGCCGCGCGTAACGCGGATCGCAGTCGCTCTTCCCGGCTTGCCTCCGCAGTGGCGTGGACGGACGGCAGCGCTGGTCAGCGACCTTCATCTGGGTCACGTGCGCAATGTTCGTTTTGTGCGCCGCGTGGTGAACAAAATCATCGCGCTTCAACCGGACATCGCGTTGGTGGCGGGCGATCTTTACGACGGAGTCGCTGGCGACTTTGAGCGGCTGGCCCAGCCATGGAGTGTCCTGGTTTCGTCGCACGCGGCAGCGCTGGGTGTCTACTACATTGCCGGCAACCATGAAGAGTTTTATCGCAATGCTGAATACCTGCCGCCACTGCTGCGGACCGGTATCCGCGTATTGAACAATGAAAAAGTAGAGATCGACGGCCTGCAACTCATCGGCGTGCATTACCAGGATGCCGTCAATCCTGAGCGCTACCACTCCATCCTTCGCAGCATAAAGCTGGACCGTGGGCGGGCCAGCGTGCTGTTGCTGCATGCGCCCGTGCGCCTGTTCATCAGCGAAGAGGAGGGCATCTCGCTGCAGCTTTCCGGACACACCCATGGCGGGCAGTTCTTTCCCTGGACGCTGGTGGGGCGCCGCGTCTGGGGCAGGTTCAACCACGGCCTGCAACGTCACGGCAATCTCCAGATTTATACGACGTACGGCGCAGGGACCTGGGGACCGCCCTTGCGAGTGGCAACCAGGCCGGAAATCGTGCTGATCAGCTTTGAGTAAAGCTTGCAGGGCCGGCGCGTCGAAGCGCGCAGTGGGACCCGGACTGCGGAAAGAGTGCTGATTGCTCTATACTGAATCAGCATGCTTGCTTTCAAACGCATCCTTCTCAAGCTCTCCGGCGAGGCCCTGGCCGGGGACAAAGGCTTTGGGGTTGAAACCAGCCGCATCCATTCCATCGCGGGTGAGATCAAGGAAGTCCACGAGCTTGGCGTGGAGATTGCGCTGGTGGTTGGCGGCGGGAATTTCTTTCGCGGCGTAGCCGAGCAGGCGCGTGACATGGACCGCGTTTCCGCCGACCACATGGGCATGCTGGCCACGGTGATCAACTCCCTGGCGCTGCAGGACGCGCTGGAAAAACAGGGTGTCCACACGCGTGTGATGTCGGCGCTGGAGATGAACCAGGTGGCGGAGCCGTTTATCCGACGGCGGGCGCTGCGGCACATGGAAAAAGGCCGCGTGGTGATCTTTGCCGGCGGTACCGGTAATCCCTATTTCTCCACGGATACCGCCGCATCCCTGCGCGCCATGGAGATCAAGGCCGACGTGATCATGAAAGCGACCAAGGTTGACGGCATCTATGATGCCGATCCCAAGCTCGTCAGCACGGCCACCATGATTGAATCCATCAGCTACCTCGATGTGCTCAAGCGCGGGTTGCGCGTGATGGATGCCACCGCGATTTCTCTCTGCCAGGAAAACAGCCTGCCCATTGTGATTTTCAATCTAAACGTGCACGGTAACATCAAGCGCGTAGTAACAGGAGAGCGCGTGGGATCGCTGGTTTCGGCGTAGCATTCAGCAATCAGCTCTTTCTGAAAATCCCGAAGCGCAGCGAGGGACCCCTGCATTCTTGAGTAGCGACGGCATCGCCAACTGTGATGTCGACCCAGCGGTATCGTGCTAATAGGGCTCCCTCACCCGCGCATGATTCGACGAGAAAGTGTGGCAGATTCCTGAGTCGCGGGTTCGGGATTTCAGAAAGGGACGCTCTCTCACAATATTCTAGAAACTATTTTGAGAAAAAAGCCCAGCAGCAACAGGACAAAGCCGCCGATAAAGAGCCGGGCCATCCACGTTCTCCCGCTGCCTTTGGCGACCAGCGAGAGAAACAACGCGATGAACCACAGTAGCAGGGCAATTTTGACCACTGGCGCGGATTATACAACCAACGACGGAGCTGATTGAGGTCCAATCAGGGCAGGAAAGGCTCGCTCTATTCGCTGACGGATGACTTTGCTACTCGTTGCGCAGCGTCCATGATTTGCCGCCGTCTGTGCTCGACCAAGTCTGATTGTCAGAGGTCTTTACCTGTACGTTCAAAGCACTGCCGGCGATATTCACGATGGTCCCCGTGGCAGCGTCGCCCAGTTTAACGATTTCCCAGGTCAAGCCGCCGTCGCGCGAATGGATGAGGGAAGCATGGCTGCCTCCGGCCCAGACATCATTCCCGCGGGCATTCACGAAAGAGAATTCAAAGCTGCCGCTGGCTGACGGGTAAGCGTCTTCCCACTGGGACGGACCGGCAGATTTAATCAGCTTGCCACCCACGACTTTCCAAACTGTTGGCGCGGAATCAGACCTGAAGCTTGACGACAAAGCACCGCGGCTCAGGGCGTCAGACCGGGCCAGGCTCCCGCCTTCGGCCTTTTCCGGCGCAGCCGAAACTTCAGCCGGCGAGCCCTTTTCCAGAGTGGTACTGAACATACCCGGTCCACCTAACGCGCTGTTGCCAAGGGCACCGGCGCGGATTGCAGGTACAGCGGTAGGTACATGCAGATGCAACGTGTGTGCGGTCGCTTGCGCCATTTTGCATAGCGTGCAACCGAAATGCTGCGGGGGAGGAGCGGGCGTCAGGATGCGTACGTTCGATTTGCCGTCGGCGTTTGCCGGTATGTCAGAGAATCCAGCAATTTTGCCGGTGGTTCTGCCGGAAAGACCGTTCATAGTGACACCGGGCTGGGGCTGCGGGGCCGCAGGAAAGTCATTGTTGCTTTGGCCATCGGCGGTAATAGTTTCACCGCTATTTGCTTCAAAGAAATTGGTGTTTACGTAGTCCTTTTTCTGCAAAGCAGCAGTGAGGACAGGGGCCTTCGCCGCGAGCTTGGATGGAGGAGGTGGAGGCGGTGCCACAAGTCCGGCAATGGCCTTTGGCCCAGCCGGTTCGGTGCGCTCCCGCCGCTGCTGCGCGCGTTCATTAGCAGGTTCAGACAAGCCCGCTACGGCTGCCGGGGTCGACTGCGTTTCAGCAGATTGCACCGGGACCTGCTTCCTCTCTTCAGGCTGCGAGTTCCGATCTTGCAGTGGAGCCACTTTCGACTGCTGCGTATTCTGTGCGGTGGATGGTGCGGTCCTTTGTGGGAGCTGAAGCACCAGAACAGCGATAACCGCCATGGCGGCAACGGAAGCAGCCAGGCCAAAGCCGGGCGTAAACAGCCGCCGCCATCCGAAGACCGGAGCGGGCTTGATGACCGTCTGGGTGACCAATTCGGGAAGCTCTGGCTGGCTCAGAGCCACGACTTCGCGGCACGGTCCGCACACGGCAAGGTGTGTGACCACCTTCTGGCGCTCGGCCGCCGGCAAGGAATGCTCCACGAAGGCGGTAAGCATATCGGCATCAGGGTGAACCTGGCTCGCACCGCTTTCAGTGGCGGCGAGCCTTTGGCGTACTAGGTTTGACAACTCAGGCATTGCTAATCAGATCCCTTATCCTGTTGGAACGCAGCAGGACGATTTTCTTGCAGTTTTCTGGTTACATCCACTTGTAAATAACGCACATCCGCTTCCAGGGCTTCTTCCGCTTGGCCTCGATTCATACCCCTTGATACCAGTCCGGCCATCACCTGCTTTCTCAAGCCCTTAAGCATCTTTTCCAGCCTGCGGCTGATGGTGGATTCATGTACTCCGATCATCCGGCCAATCTCGGTCAAAGTACGATTATCCAGGTAATAGGAAGCCAAAACCAGGCGATCTTCGCCGGCCAGCTGCCCCAGGGCCTCGTCCAGGGCCGCTCCCAGACGGCTGTCCAGGGGGCTGGTGGGCCCGGCAGGCGCTGCGGAGAACTGTACCCCGTCTTCGGCCTGCTCTTCAAGACTAACTAGACGCTTTTGTTTGCGGTACCGATTCACGAATTCCTGGGCCAGGACCGTTCGTAACCAGCCCTCCAGAGACCCCCGGCCCATATAAAAATTCAGCCGGGAAACGCGGCGCCCGTCCCGTTCAGAGGTCCCATAGAGATCGGCATAGAGAGAGTCAGCCAGATCGCGCGCGCTGGAATCTTCCTTGGTGATGCCGCGCGCAATGTCATACAGCTTCTCGCGAAAGCGGATGAGAAAAGCTTGCCAGGCAGCTTCATGACCCGCGGCGCAGGCGCGCGCCAGGGCCAGTTCTTCCAGCTTCAGATCGCGCCAGAATTCCAGCTTCTGCTGCGAAGCAGCTTGCGGCACGTACTTGCACGCCACCTGTTCCAGGACCACCTCAAAAGCTTGCAAGGTTAGGCCGTAGCGCTCACCTCCGCTTTTCTCAAAGAGAACGCGGATGGAGAGAACGGTTCCTTCAGCCGGCCTGGGCCCAGAACTCATGGTTCGGATAGTACCAATTTTAACCGCAAGAATACCTGCCATTTTACATTCTTAAGGTGAAACAAGGGGCTTGGGGTAGTGAAAGGGAGTTTGATATGAAGCAGTCTTTTCTGGCAATTTTGACAGTATTGTTGTGCGGGCTGGCCCTGATGGCCACAGGCAATGCCGGTGATTCAGGTGGTTTTCCGGCTGGCGCCAATGATTACAAGATCTTAGAGCCCATTACCCATGGCGATCTGACGATCTTTCCCGTGGTCTCGGCCAAAGTCCACGATACCAGCGATTTTATTACCCTCGATGAAGGTATCCGCTCCGGCGAGGTGGTTGTCACCGAAGCAGGGAACCTGCATTCCACCATGCGGCGCCGCCCGCCTTATGTTCCGGTACGCCCGGCCGGCGGGCCGGAAGTCAATCGCCTAGTTCTGGTCAATAACTCCAAACATCCGCTGATCCTGCTGGCCGGCGAAGTGGTGACCGGCGGAAAACAAGATCGCGTAGTCGGCAAAGACCGCATTGTTCCTGCTGAAAGCGATCCCGTGGACCTCTCGGTCTTCTGCGTCGAGCACGGACGCTGGACCGAAACGTCCGCAAAATTCGATACCCATGCATCCGTGATGCTGCAACCGAGCGTACGTATGAAAGCCATGGCCGACAAGGACCAGCAGAAAGTCTGGGATGAAGTCGCGAATTCCAAGCAGAACATGGCCGGGGCTTTGCTATACGCACCTGGATCCGGACTTACCGCGGTTGAGGTAACAGGAGCAGAAGCCCAGATCAATAGCACTACTTCCTATGCAAAAGCTCACGAAAACACTGTGGTGCAAAAGCAGGTTGAATCCATCACCGAGCCGATGCGGAAATCCTATGAAAGCGTGATCAAACAGTTGCGGAACCAGAACGCGGTTGGCGTCGTAGTAGCAGTCAAGGGGCACATTGTCTGGGCTGATATGTTTGCCAGCAGCGCCTTGCTGGGAAAATACTGGCCCAAGCTGCTGGACTCCTACGCTACGGAGGCGCTGACCATGCCTGGCGCGCGGGCGGAAATCAGCATCAAAGAGGCACAGGGCTTCTTGCAGAACTGGCAGGCCAGGCATGAAGTGGTGGACAGCGAACCGGGCTTGTACCGGCAGCGCGAGCTCATTGGTGACAGATTCAAGGCGTTTCAGTTGACGTCGTTGCTGGCGAAAGAGGCATTCGACGTTCATGTAAGCAAGATGGCGGATTAGGGCTTTGTTTCCCCATTAGGGAAAAGTTACGTCAGGAAAGGTCAAGAATGAACGTGTTAGGGGCCCGCAGAAGGGCCGCTGGCCCGAATTACTTTCGTCCTGTTACCTATGATTGGAGGCTAGGTAAATATTTCTGCAACAAAGCCCATGTAATACGTGTCTAATACACCAAGAAGGTATAAGGGTCGGAGGTGACCTATGGGAGAGAAATTCTCAGTGGCTGAAGTGGCGGCGCTTCGGAATGAGCTCCTGCAGGGAGGGCTTGATTCATTCCAGACAGCGGAACTTTTAAAAATGTTTCTTGCCGGGCGAGGCTACGGTGTATCACCGGAATCTGCGCTGGATGCAGCAGGGCGCATTGAGAGCGCGAATTGCAATGTGGAATTCCTGCACAAAGAACTTGAGAGCATGGCCTTAGTGATGTAACCGCATCACGAACACTCTAAAAAAGCCGGGCAAACCAGCCCGGCTTTTTTGTTGCTTTTATCACGAGTGGAGCGAGGGAACCCTACTACCTGAAAGAATTGGCCGTGAATTAATGCGAAATCGAATTTATCGAAGGACGAGTGATCCTTGATCTGATTCGTGTTCGTTCCCGGAATTCGCGGCTGATTTTGGCTGTGAACCTTCAGCGTGTCGAGTCGATAGAGGGTCCCGCCCCTTCGGCAAGCTCAGGGTCGGGATTTCAGAAAAGAGCTTTATTCGTAATGCAGCGCTTCCACCGGGTCCAGTTGTGCGGCCCTGGTGGCCGGCACCGTTCCGAAAATTACGCCGACCATCGTCGCAACCGTAATCGCAATAATCGCCGACAGTCCGGAGATCGGAATGCGGTATTCGGTCAGGAAGCGCACGGAGAACGGGAGCGCCAGGCCAAGGATTGTTCCTACAACCCCGCCAGCCAGCGAGATGAGAACGGCTTCAGTCAGGAATTGCAGCCGGATTTCGCGGCTGGTCGCGCCGATGGCTTTGCGTATGCCGATCTCGCGAATGCGCGTGCGCACGTTGGCCAGCATGATATTCATGATTCCCACGCCGCTCACGATCAGCGTCACCAGGGCGATCGCCAGGAGCACCAGAGTCAACGCGTTGGCGCTCTTGCTGGCCACTTGCAGCAATTGCGACAGGTTGTCCACGCGATAGACCGACTCCGGCCGATGCCGCGACTGGAGCACGTGCTGGATCATTTCCGTGGCCCGCGGAACGTCGCCCGCATCGGAGACGGAAAAGAAAAGCTGTTTCACTGCATCGTTCCCGCTGAAATATCGTCCCACACTGTAAGGAATCAGGATGGTATCTCCGGCGATCTCTGACTGTCCAAAGGTTTCCACCCGCTCGCGAAAAGTTCCGATGATCACGAAAGGCAGGCCCTTGATCTTGATTTCCTGGCCTACCGCGGCGCCTTGGCCGCCAAACACGCGTTGCGCAAACTGCTGCGTGACCACCGCGCCTTTCCCGCGCGACATGGAATCCTCATTGTCAAAGAAGCGTCCCGCCAGGACCTCCAGATTGCGGACGGTTGCGTACTGCGGTGAAACGCCCAGCACCAGAATGTCGCGTTCCTTGCCGCTCCCCACCCCGATGCGGTCATGCGTCTCCAGCATGGGAGAGGCTGCCTGAATCCCCGGCACCTCTTGCTGTACCGCCTTCATGTCTTCCACCGTGAGATCGTCCCGCGCGCCGGTGTTTACAGAGTTGTTCCCGCCGCCCTCATAGTAGGCATAGATCAGGTTGGCGCCGATGGCCTGGATCTGGTTCATCACATACTGTTTTCCCGTGAGGCCGATGGTGGTCACCATGATGAGCGACGCCGTGCCGATGACCATGCCCAGAGCTGTCAAGGCGAAGCGCACCTTGCTGGTACGGAATGAATCGACCGCGATGCTCAGGATCTCACTGAAGAGCATTGTCTTGGTCGCGGTCTCCGTCAGGGAACGGCTGGTCATAATGGATATTGTACGAGCTTTAGCAATTTAGATGTTTGTTACCTAAGTCCCGCTTCTGTAATTTCTAAGCAACCCTCTCCGGAATCCCGTGCACATTGTTCCCGAAAGCGAAGCTTCTGTCGCGAAACCGAGCAGACTTGCCTTGACTCCAAATACTTACTCCAGATTTGTGTTCACTCGCGGGAATTCGTTGCTACCTGTATCTCTCGACGAAAAGCCGCGGCCAAAAACAGAGGCGGCAACCTTGCGATTGCCGCCCTTGGTGTTATTGGATGGGTGTCTTACTCCGCTTTTTGGTCCTGTTGCGGCTTGCTAAGAGCGACCGTCTCGCCCACGTCGCCCACCTTGAAGCGGGCAAAACGCCGGACGGAAATGTTCTCGCCCAGCTTCCCGATCTTGCTGGCGATCAGTTGATGGATAGTGATGCCCGGCTCTTTTACGAAGGGCTGGTCCAGCAGGCACACCTCTTCGTAGAACTTTGACATCTTGCCTTCCACGATCTTCTCCACCACGTTGGCCGGCTTGCCGGTTGCCGCCGCCTGCGCGCGATAGATTTCTTTCTCCTTCTCGTAGGCGTCGGGCGTGACATCTTCCTTGCGGACAAACTTCGGGTCCGCCGCGGCGATATGCATCGCGATGTCCTTGATCAGGTCTTTGAAGTCATCCGTGCGCGCCACGAAATCGCTCTCGCAGTTGATCTCCACCAGCACGCCGATCTTGCCTCCGGCGTGGATGTAGCTGGCCACCGATCCTTCACTGGTCACGCGCGCCGCCTTTTTTGCCGCCGTGGCAATGCCTTTTTTGCGCAGCCAAACCAGCGCCTCTTCAACGTCGCCCTTGGAATTCATCAGGGCGTTCTTGCAGTCCATCATGGGCGCGCCGCTGCGCTCGCGCAATTCTTTCACCTGCGCTGCTGAAATGTTCGTCGTCTCTGTACTCATGTGTCGTTTCCTTCAATAAAAGCTTCGATCTATAACATTTTGACCCGCGTGGCTCTTCGCCTGACGCGGGCCATTAATCTCTCGTAAAAATTGCCGCTTTCCCCGGCCTTGGGTTTGCCAAACTCTCGTTTGCAGGCTTTCGACGTCGCGCCTTTTGGAGCCTTTCGAAGTATCGCCAGGAAGGGCTTGAGCAGTGTCGTTCCCGCGCAGCCTTTCAATTCCGGCAATTACCCGATTTTGGCAATCATGGCAATCAACCTTAGGTCGCTTTTGCCACGTCCATATCCGGTGCAGGTTCGGGCGTCGCGGTTTCCGTCTCGGGCTCTTTCCGCACCTTGCCACCCAGTACTTCTTCCATGTTCAGCTCATCTTCCTCAGCCAGGTCGGCTGAAGTGGGGGCGGACTTGGTTACTGCTGCGGCTTCGGTTGCGCTCGCGGCTGCGGCCCCGGCGATTTCCGCGCCCTGCTTGTCGGTAGCGGCCTGCACGCCTTCCGCGATCGAGTCAGCGACCTTCGAGGCAAACAACCGGATCGCGCGCAGCGCGTCGTCATTGCCCGGGATCACCCAGTCGACTTCCGTGGGATCGCAGTTCGTGTCCACTACCGCGACCACGGGAATGCCCAGCTTGCGGGCTTCCTTCACCGCAATGGCTTCCTTGTTGGAGTCGATCACGAAGACGATATCGGGCAAGCGGCTCATGGACTTGATGCCGGCCAGGTTCGCTTGCAGGTGCTTGCGTTCGCGCTCCAGCTTAATGACTTCTTTTTTCGGCAGCAGCTCGTAGCGGCCATCTGTGGCCATCTCGTCAAGGTCCTTGAGCCGCTTCACAGATTTCTGTACGGTGACCCAGTTGGTCAGCAATCCGCCCAGCCAGCGGTTGTTCACGTAGAACATGCCGCAGCGTCCGGCTTCCTCGGCGATCGCGTCCTGGGCCTGCCGCTTGGTGCCGACAAAGAGGACAGTCCTGCCCTCTGCGGCCGCGTCCTGCACGAACTTGCTCGCGTCCTTGAACATCTTGAGCGTCTTTTGCAGGTCGATGATGTAAATGCCGTTCCGTTCCCCGAAGATGTATTCCTTCATCTTGGGGTTCCAGCGCTTGGTCTGGTGGCCAAAGTGGACACCCGCCTCAAGCAGCTCCTTCATGGTGATGTTAGCCAAAATACCTCCTTATTGAATTGCATCCTCCGCGGCCGGCTTGCCCGCTCGGGATTGATTCCCTGCTCCGCTCCCGGCGGTGCGGGAGGGAAGATTTTGGTCCCGGTGATCAACCGCTCAGCTCCGCCCTCGGGACCCCAGACGGGTGAGCAAAAATCAAAACTTGTTCACAAAAACTGAGGACGGCCCATGCCGTCCTGCTCAAAAACTTAGCGCTTGCTGAACTGGAAGCGTTTGCGGGCTCCCTTTTGTCCATACTTTTTGCGCTCTTTGCCGCGGGCATCGCGGGAAAGGAAGCCTTCCACTTTCAGCTTTTTTCGCAGTTCAACATTGAACTCCAGCAGCGCGCGGGCAATGCCCATCCTTAAAGCGCCAGCCTGGCCATTAATTCCCCCGCCGGAAACATTGGCGGTGATGTCGAAGGTGGAGGTGGTTTCGCTGGTCACCAGCGGCTGTTTCACCTCGACCCGTTGCGCGCCCGTCAGGAAATATTTGTCAAACTCGCGCCCATTGACCACGAACTTGCCGTCTCCGGGACGCAGGAAAACCCGGGCCACACTCGACTTGCGGCGTCCGGTGCCGTAATACTGGACTTGTTCAGCCATCTGTTCTCAATTCGCTCCGATACAACCTGTGTGGACCGCTGGCGTCCTCGCCTGCGATCGAAAAATCTTTAAGCCTGCTTGCGCCCCGGCAGGGCCAGCGCCTGCGGCTTCTGCGCCTGGTGCTCGTGCTTGTCACCGGCGTAAACCTTCAGCTTCTTGCCCATGGCGCGGCCCAGCTTGTTCTTGGGCAGCATGCCCAGGATCGCCTCTTGCACCACGCGGTCCGGCCGCCGGTCAAACAGCTTGCGGAATTGCTCTTCACGCAAACCGCCGGGGAAGCCCGTGTAATGCCGGTACATCTTTTGCTCGGACTTCATGCCGGTCACGCGGATTTTGTCCGCGTTGATCACAATCACGTGATCGCCCACGTCGATAAACGGCGTGTACTTGGGCGATTCTTTTCCGGCCAGAATGCTGGCTACACGTGTAGCCAACCGTCCCAGTGTTTGCCCTTGAGCATCCACCAAAAACCACTTGCGCGCAATTTCCTGCCCGCCTGGAAAACGGGTTACCATTTCCAAACTCCTGAGAATAAAAGCACTAAGAAAGACCGCTCGATGACGCCACTTACTTCCTGAAGGGAAGACACAAGGCGGGCCAACTGCAGAGCAGTGAAGGTTTAAGGATACCTAATTTGGCGTAAATATGTCAACGCCGGGACCAAGAAAGCAATCAGCTCACAACTCCTTCACCATTCTGCCCTCGGCATTCGGCAACCCGCTCTCGAATGCCAGCGCTCAGCTCTCAAGCGATATCGTCACCGATCTTCCATCTCGTCGATACTGGTAATTCCGGCAATGGCTTTCTGGTCAGGGCGATGACGCCGCAATGTCAGCGATCCTGATTCGAACGCGCAGGCGAAGCCGTACGCCAAAATAAAAAGCCTGAATTTACAGATAGCCCTGTTTACACTATCGCTGTCATGAATCGAAAAGCAGGCCTCCTACTGTTCGCCCTTTGTCTCTTCCAGATCGCCGCCGCGCGAGGCGATAGCGTCAAAGACGCTCTCGAGCAAACATATAAAAAGCAAGTCCTTGCCGTGCGCTTTCCGCTGACCGGCCGGACGCAGAAGTTCGATTCTTCCGGCCAGCCAGTGAAAGTGCCGAACAAGGGCCAATGGGTAACCTACGGCGGAATTTATATAGAGAAGATGGATGTCGCCAAGGACACGCTGCGCCTGGAAGGCCCCAGAGTGGCCGTCACCGGTCAAAACAAGGACGGCAAACCGGTTTTCATGAAGCTTGAAAAATCGCTGAAGTTTGAGCTTCATCTGGACCAGCCTCTGCAATCGATGGAAGACGCACAGGCCATGCTTGGGCGCGTTTTCTATCTCGACCCGTCCGAGGCCGCGGAGCATATAAAGCCCGAGATTCGGCGTTACGATAGCGTTGCAAAAGGTCCGATCCACAAGGTCGATAAAGATGGCGTGAAGGACGGCGTCAAGCCTCCCACACCCACCTACACGGCCGAGCCGGAATTTTCTGAAGAGGCCCGCAGGGCAAAATTCCAGGGAATGGTCTCCCTCAGTATCATTGTGGATGAGACCGGAAATGTCTCCAGGGTCAGGTTGGAGCGGCCCCTCGGCATGGGGCTCGATGATAATGCAATGCAGAGAGTGAAAACCTGGCGCTTTAATCCCGCAAGGCTTGAGGGCCAGCCGGTGGCCGTGGAGATGAAGATTGAAGTGGCTTTTAATCTGTATTGACAACGTCGAAGGAGGGGTTCCATGCGCAAAGTCATGTTGCTGGGCCTGGTCCTGGTCTTGAGCGTGCCTTTTGCCTCGGCCACGAGCGTACAAGAGCAGCTCCGAAAGAGCTACGTGGGCACGCAGCGGATGTTACGCCATTTTTACGATTCGGACGCATTGAAGTTCGATGCCAGCGGGAACCCAAGAAACACGGGGAAAGAAGGGCCGTGGACGCTGCTCGGCGGCGTGATCATCGACAGTTTGCAACTCAAGTCCGGGACGCTTGAGCTTCATGGGCACAGGCGCATGCTGGTGTTTGACGGTCCGAACAAAAAGCTGCTCAACATCGAATTGAAACAGACCTTCTGGATTGAGGTCCAGACCCATGACGGGCCGGACCAGGCCGCCCAGCTCTCGGCCGCCCTGGCTCAAGTCTTTGTCGCCGATGGTGATCTCATCTCCGTAGTTCCCGACTACTGGCGTGACTACGTCGCATGGTTCGCAGGCCGGCAAACGCAGCCGCCTTGCGAAGATTCGCAGGCCAATGCGGCCGGAGCCGTTCCACAGGCTGCTGCAACCATCAAAGTTTCAAGAGGGATCGCGGAAGGCATGAAGACACATGACGTTGCTCCCATCTATCTCGTGACCGCCCGCCAGTACCGGATCCAGGGAGAGCTGGTCTTGCAGGCCGTGATCGACAAGAGCGGAGAGGTGAGCAGGGTCTGCATCATCCAAGCTCTGGGGGCGGGGCTCGATGACTCGACGGTCGGCGCTGTCCGGCAGTGGAAGTACCGCCCTTACATGCTTAACGGGGAGCCGGTTGAGGTTACAACTGCGGTGAAGGTCCAGTTTTCTATGCGCTAACTCTCTGAAAACCCGCCAAATACAATTTCCGCAATCCCGCTCATGGCCCGCGTTCTATCAGGTGAACGAACCTGCTTGTTTCCCCTGATGTTGGTGCATAATCCCCCATAGGAGAATCCATGGCTTGGGAAAAGGACCTTGAGCGCTGGGTTGACGCGCACCTGATCGATCCGGTCACGGCGGATCGCATCCGCGAATTTGAAAGCGACTCCGGCAAAAAGCGCCTGCGCTGGCCCGCGGTCCTGGCCATCAGCTTCGGCGCGCTCATGCTCTGCGCCGGCATCCTGCTCTTCGTCGCCGCGCACTGGGACGAACTTGCTCCGTGGCAGCGCTTCTCGCTGGTGCTGGCGATGGTTGCCGTATTCCATGTAGCGGCCAGCGTGCTGGGCGAGAAAGTGCCTTCCATCGGCATTGCGTTGCACGCTGCCGGAACTGCTTCTCTCGGGGCCGGCATTTACATGGCCGGGCAGATCTTCAATCTCCAGGAGCACTGGCCCGGTGGCGTGCTGCTTTGGTCGATCGGCGCTGTTATCGCCTGGCTGGTCCTGCGCCAGTGGCCGCAGGCGCTGCTGGCCGCTGTGCTGATTCCCTGGTGGCTTGCCGGCGAGTGGGAGGTGGCCACGGAAGGATATCTCGGCGCATGGAACATTGCCGCCCAGGGCCTTCTCCTGCTTTCAATTTTGTACCTTACGACTACACCGAAAGAGTCCAACCGTCACCTGCGCGTGGGTATGGTTTGGGTCGGGGCCTTGGCGCTGATTCCTTTGATCATCGACGTAATCGCCACAGCCGAGAGGGGCGATTTAGGCTGGAACTGGCGATGGCACAGGCGCGCCCTGCCTGCCGGCATGCAGCTTCTGGGCTACGCTTGCGCTTACCTGCCTGCATTGCTTTGCGCGGCGATCACGCGTAAGAAGCGCTCCATCCTCATGTTCATCGCATCAGCCTGGGTGTTTGTCCTTACCATGGTGAGCCGCCAGGGCAGGCTGGAGTCAAACCCGTGGGTATATCTCTGGATCGCTCTCGGCGCCTGCGCTTTTTGCTATTGGGGTGTCGAGGACAATCGCAAGCTCTTCATCAACTACGGCACGGCGATCTTTGCCATCGATCTGATTGCGTTCTATTTCTCCAGTGTCCTCGATAAACTTGGCCGGTCCATGGGGCTCATCCTGTTAGGAGTGATCTTCCTGGCCGGCGGATGGATTTTGAACCGGCTGCGCACTGACTTGATCGCGCGCGCCGCAGCAGCAGGAGCAAGCCGATGAAACCTCTGCAAAAAGGACTGGCGGTTGCCCTCATCCACATCCTCATCGTCCTCAGCCTGGGCGGAAAGCTGCTCTATGATCGCGCAACCCGCCCGCGCGTGTGGGTGCACACCGGTTCCATCGATCCCGATCTGCCCATTCGCGGCCGGTACTTTACCCTGAATCTTCGGGTTCGAGCTCCTGGGCTTGAGGCGGAGCTACACAATCCCACGAGCTATACCAGCACCGACGTTGAACTCTCGGTAGAAAACGGAGTATTGGTGGCCCACAAAACGGACCGGCCTACTGGGATGATGCTTAACTCCTGGACACGTCAGCGTGGCCAGGGCGACGACCTATTTCTTTCTCCATCCGTTATATTCTTCATTCCCGAGCACGCTGAGACACCGCGCCTGGGCGCGGGCGGCGAACTCTGGGCGGAAGTTACTGTTCCGAAAAAAGGGCCTCCCCGTCCCATACAACTGGCTATAAAACGGGGCCAGGAATGGATACCATTGACCTACCGATAGCTGTTACTTGGACGGAAAGACATGATCGAAAGAACGACACGCACAATCTTGATGCTTTGCCTGGCGGCCCATACGGCAATGGCATCCGCTGCCGACTTTGAAGCGGCAATCAAGAAGCAGTATGAGAAACACGTTGTGGCCCTCCGCCGCGCCGTGGTGAGTGATACGCAGGTTTTTGACGTGGACGGCCACCTGCTCTCCTCGGACACTGAAGGCCCATGGAACGCCTTTGGCTGCGTCAGGATCACGATGCTGGAGATTATGCCTGACAAGATTACGCTGGCTGGCTCGCGTTTTACCTACAGATTCAACGACAGCTCCGGGCGCTTCGTAGGACAGAACCAAGGCAATCAGATCGTGACCATCGAAGTCCGTTTGGACAAGCCGCTCGCCTCGGCGGATGAGGCCGACCTGGTCCTGGGAAAAGTTTTTGCTCCATCAGGGCAATTGGCGCCAAACTCGGCGCTGGGGTTTTGGCTGGCCAGGCAACAAGTCCTCGAACCCGTCGCCAGGGCCGTACCGGGTAACGGTGGGCTCCCCGGGAGTGGAATCTTCCGCGTCGGTGGAGAGGTGACTGCACCGGTCCCCGTCTATACGCCGGAACCGGAGTTCAGTGACAAGGCACGTAAAGCCGGAGTCGGGGGCACGGTGGTCTTAGGTGTCATCGTTGACGACACCGGTAAAGTCAGCAAGGTGTGGGTCACGAGCCCGCTCGGCATGGGCCTCGATGAAAATGCGGCCGACAAAGTAAGAACCTGGCGCTTCCAGCCCGCCCTGCGCCAGGGCCAGCCAGTGGCCGTGAGCATGAAAATTGAAGTCTCTTTCAACCTCTACCAGCGAGGGAAACGATGAGCCTGCGCTTTGGAATCATCTTTCTGACCTGTTGTCTCTTCCCGGCGCTCGCCGGGGCAGACGAAGTGGAACAAGGCCTCAAGCAGCAATTCGAAGGAAAGACCCTTGTCCTTCGCCATCCGCTCGAAGGCAGCTCCATGGAATTCGACGCAGACGGCAAAGTGCTGAAGGGTGGAGACGAAGGTCCCTGGACAGTCTATGGCGGCGTTCTCATCGACGATGTCGCGCTATCGCCCGAAAAACTGAGTTTTAAGGGACGGCGAATCCTTTTTCTATTCCTAAATCAGCAATTCACGGCAATGGAGCTCAAGAAGCGCAATCCAATTTTGGAGCCGCCCTTTCCGCCGTCGGTGGAGCTGGAAATCAAGCTCGACCGCGCTCTTGATTCCGCGGACCAGGCGCAAACCATCTTGGGCCGGGTGTTCGCACTGAACAACGCTGATCTACTGGACTCGATTCCAGACTACTGGCGGGATTTCCTGCGTGATCGTTTGCTTTATGATCCGTCGGCGAAACCGGAAGCTGAGTTCCGTTGGCAACCGCCGCCGCGCACCAGCGTTCGCAAGCTGGCCCAGAACGCAGGCCCCGACGCGACCAGCGGTCACCAGGACGATGACAAACTCCCTCTCGTCTTCCGTGCCGGCTCAGGAGTCACCGCTCCAAGGCCTACTTACACGCCTGAGCCTAAATATTCAGCAGCCGCGAGCTATGAAAAATTTCAGGGCGTGCTTGTGGCGAGCGTGATTATTGGTACTGACGGCAATATCCACTCGATTCGAGTCATTCGTCCGTTAGGCCTGGGCCTGGACGAATCTGCCCGGTCGATGCTGCAAACCTGGCGTTTTGATCCCGCCAAACGCGATGGCAAGCCTGTGGCGGTGGAGATGAACATCGAGGTTTCGTTTAACTTGTACTGATCGGCTTGAAAGCTCTTTCAAATGGACCTGAATCTCCAAATGAACTTGAAGCGAATCGTCGTCTTGTTAGCCCTTTGCCTGGCGCCTGTCCTGGCTGCCGCGGATGAACTGGAAAACCAGATCGTCAAACAATATCAAAACCAGGTTTTGGGCCTTCGTGCTCCGATTGGGGAAGCCGGGCAGGAGCTAGATTCTGCCGGCAAGCCGGTAGAAGCTTCCTCAGGCAGCCCATGGATGCTCTACTCCGGCCTGCTCTTCGTTAAAAAAGTAAGCCTCAAAGCAGACAGCCTCAATCTGGAAGGCGACCCCCTTATCAGTTTCGATGCCCGCCGCACCGCAGGCTTACAGCTGGGACAACCGCTAAAAATTCGGATTCACCTTGAGCACCAGCTTCGTTCTGCCGATGAAGCTCAGCAATTGATGGATCGCGTGTTTTTCCTGGACACGGAAAGTTTGAAGCGCGCCAAGCCGGAATACCGCCGTTCCGGTGCAACCGATGAACCGATCTACCATGTCGGACAGGACAAGGTCATACGCTATCCCATGTCGAAATACACGCCCGAGCCTGAAATGTCGGAGGAAGCCCGGAGGGCCAAGTACCAGGGGACCGTGGTTGTGCGCGTTGTCGTCGACAAAAATGGCCTGGTCTCGCGCATCGCGGTCGTGCGCTCCCTGGGAATGGGTTTGGATGCCGAAGCGGTGAGCACGATCAGGAAGTGGCGTTTTCAACCGGCGACCCGAGAAGGCCAACCCGTTGCGGTTGAGTTGAACATCGAAACAACTTTTCATCTTTTTTGATCGCTGCCAACTTCCAGACTTTGCGGCTGCCGCTCTTTTCCGTGCCCCGGTGCCTCCGTGGTGGATTTTCCGCTGACTGTGGTTAGATAGAAGTGAATGATCCAGCTCACCGCAGCCGGCAAGCGCTTTGGCCCCAAGGTCCTCTTTCAGGAGCTGGACTGGCTGATCACGCCGCATGATCGCGTGGGGCTGGTCGGCGCCAACGGCACCGGCAAAACCACGCTGCTGAAAATCCTTGCCGGCATTGACTCGCTCGACTACGGCACGCTCACGCGGCAGCGCGGAATCGAGTGCGGCTACCTTCCCCAGGACGGTCTTTCGCTCTCCGGCCGTACCGTCTTCGCCGAATGCCTCTCGGTTTTCGACCAGGTCCACCAGATGCAGCGCGAACAAGAGGAGCTTGCCGCTAGCATGGCTGAAGTCGATCACTCCAGCCCTGAGTACGCGCAGATTGCCGAGCGCTTCCACCGCATTCAAGCCGAGATGCAGGCCCGCGACGGTTACACCATTGAGGCCGAAGTGGGCACGGTGCTCAATGGCCTGGGCTTCCGCAAAGAAGACTGGGAGCGCCGGACGGAAGAGTTTTCCGGCGGCTGGCAGATGCGCATCGCACTGGCCAAGCTGTTGCTGCAAAAACCCAACCTGCTCCTGCTGGACGAGCCGACCAACCATCTTGATCTCGAAACCCGCAACTGGCTGGAACAGTATCTGGCGGACTACCCGCATGCTTACGTGCTGATCTCGCATGACCGTTATTTCCTCGACGTAACGGTGAAGAAAACTGCGGAAATCTGGAACAAGCAAGTCTTCTTTTACTCCGGCAATTACGAAAAGTATCTGGCGCAAAAAGCCGAGCGCCGAGCGCAGTTGGAGGCCGCTTATCGCAACCAGAAAGAGAAGACCGACCAGCTTGAAGCGTTCATCAATCGCTTCCGCTACCAGGCCACCAAGGCCAAGCAGGTGCAAAGCCGTATCAAAGAGCTGGAGCGGATGGAGAAGATCGAAATCCCGCCGGAAGAAAAGGCCATTCATTTTTCATTTCCCCAGCCGCGCGCGAGCGGGCGCATGGTGGCGGAAGCCAAAGACCTGGCCAAGAGCTACGGCCCCAAACAAGTATTCTCCGGAGTCAATTTCGTCATTGAGCGCGGCGACCGCATTGCCCTGGTTGGGGTGAACGGCGCGGGCAAGTCCACGCTGATCAAGCTGCTAGCCGGCATGGAACCTGCCACTTCCGGCGAACTGCGGCTGGGACACAATGCTGACGTCGACTATTTTGCCCAGGACCAGTACAAAGCGCTCGACACCCAGGCCCGCATGCTCGACGATCTTTTCCAGGCCGCCCCGCGCTCCACTCAGACCGAGCTGCGCAGCCTGCTCGGCTGCTTTCTCTTTTCCGAAGACGATGTGTTCAAGACCATCGGTGTGCTCTCCGGGGGCGAGCGCAATCGTTACGCGCTGGCCCGGATGCTGTTGCACCCATCGAACTTTCTGCTGCTCGACGAACCCACCAACCATCTTGATCTTCGCGCCAAAGACGTCCTGCTGGATGCGCTGCAGAAGTTCACCGGCACCGTGGTCTTCGTCTCCCATGATCGCTACTTCATCGACAAGCTGGCAACGCGCGTCTTTGAGATTGGTGAAGGCCGGGTCGAGGTCTTTCCCGGAAACTATGAAGACTATCTCTGGCGCAAAGAAGGGAAGGCCAGCGCGGCATCGGATGGGCTTGTTTCTTCCACGGCCTCTGCAGACGCACCCGCGATCCAGATGAGCCCTGACGCAGAGGTGAGGCAGGCCGAGCCGGAAGCCAGGCAAAAGCGGCTCAATCCCATCAAGCTCAAGCAGATGAAAGAGCGGCTGGGAGAACTGGAAGAAGAGATCGCGCGACTTGAGGCCGCCATTGCCACGGCGGAAACCGCGCTGCAGGAATTTGTCAGCGTCGAAGAGACGCAACGCCAGACAGACTTGCTGAATGGCTCCAAGTCAGACCTGGAGCGCGCGATGAACGAATGGGAAGAGCTGGGACAGGTGCTGGAAGCGCAAGCTGAAGCCTGACTCTTTCTGTTTCACGGTTCTGATGGCTGCTTCTGCGCCCCTTGCTTGTCCGGCTCGCGGAAGGGCAGCTTCAATTTTCGGACTACTTCCGGCCAGAACTCGCGCAGGATATCGAATCCAACGTCAGTCCCAATGCTGATGGCAATGCGCCGGCTGGCCGGTCCCACGCCGCGATCATTGCCGGGATGATACGCGTTGCCAAGAGCGACTGCGGCTGCGGTCCCCATCCACTCGGAGAAGTTGAACATTTTTTTACCGGAGTCTTCCTGTGCCACGAACACGTGTGTAAGAGCATGGCGCATTCGCTCCCGGGTAGGTCCCTGTCCCAGGCGGTAATACCGTGGATCTTGACGGAAGAGGACCGGAAAGAAAAATGTATGGAAGAAATTATTCGAGATGCGATCGGTAGCCGCCGCTGCAAAACGCTTGCCGTAGCCCGCTGCGCCCTGGCCAAATGTGGGATCGGTGTCCGCGGCCTGTCCGATGCCGGCATCAAACGCCGCGACAATAACCGTCACGGGCTCGAAGGTGTCAAGCACAAACAGCCTGAACTTCTGTTTCGGGGCCAGAGCGCAAATGCGCGATCCCGGTTGCAGAGAAGGAGAGTACGCTGTCCTGATCTCCGGTTTGCGGGCCACGAACAGCACTACTTTCCGAAACGGGCCTGTATAGTCTTGAACTGAGAACAGTTCTGCGGGCTGCACGCATGGAATTTGGTTTGTCTGTGGTTGGGTGCAGGGAATCTTGGAGCCGCCCCCTGTCGGAGACTGAGCGCACGCCATGGCGCCTGCCAGCAGCACTGCCGTCACCAGGCCTCTGCGAGGGAAGCGGAGAAATCCTTCTCCGAACGCCATTCTTCTAGGGTACCGTAACTGAAGCAGTCGTTGTTCCCATCAGTCGCGAGGTGTGGTCCACTACGCCCAGAGTCAGATTGTAATGTCCTGGCTTCAGCTCAATGGTCCGTTTGCAGGGGAAGTATCCCTGCATAAGTTTCTCAAAGGCGTCGGCCTTAAGCGCGGCGGTAACGCTGTTGATCTCCTTCTTCACCGGCGATCCCTTGTCCGAATAGGCGACAACCGCGCAACTCAAGCTGGCATGCGCCAGCCCGTCAGCTTTGCGCTCAAAGGCCAGCGTATGTGGGTCGATGGCGAAATTCACCACAACCTGGTCCTTCTTTGTGGCCGGTGGAAGCACACCGGCTTGAAAGAGGACTCCGGTCGCAGCGGGCATGTCGGCGCCTAAGGCGTCACTCAAGCTTCTGGCCAGATCTTGTTCGATGTCCTTCTTCTGCTCGCCGGGATTCAGAGCGTAGTAGCCCTGGCGATGGCGCAAGGTAGCGCCGGGCTGAATTGTCTTCACCTGGATCACGCGGAACTTTCCGTCCCAGGTTTTATTCTGCGGATAATATTCCAGCGTGTAATAGGTGCCGCCGTCGTCCATGCTGGTTCTCACACTCATATCCACGTCGTTGCGATTGACGTAGGTTATTCCTCCCGTGCGCTCCGCCAGGACGCGCATGGTGGCGGCTGCATTGGCACGGCTGTTCTGGTTTACCCCCGAACAATCCACCGGATAAATTGCCACCTGCGCGTTCATCATGGCATTGGCAACGTGTTCAATTTCGTCGCTGAAGCTGCGGGCATTCCCGGAGCTGTTGTTCTGGTTGCCGATGTCCCGCATGGACGGCTCTGCAGTTCTGTGCGCCGGGTTCAGGTCGATAGGATTGGAATTATTTCCGTACGTTTCCGGATAAATGGTCAGCGGAAAGGCCGCTGACACCCAGATCAGGTTTTTGCGTCCGGGATGTCCGGCAAGTATCTGGGCCAGGGCTCCCAGCGCGCTGACAGTGGCCTCAAGAGTGTGGGAGGTGGTGGTGAAATCTCCTCTGCGGGAAAACGGCGATGCCGCCGAATAAACGTCCACCACGCGCGTGGGCGCATGCGGTTTGTAGTTCTCCACCACGGCCCTGAGCTCTTTTGCGTCCACCGTAAAATCGTGCAGCAGTTTCAGCTTGTCTTCCAGGGCATAGATCGCGGTTGGCTGGATTTCGGGCCCGCTTTCCAGATACTTGATCAACTGATCCCGGCCATAGGTGCGGCTCAGGTACTCGGCATTCAGCGAGTCCAGCAGGATCACGTTGAGCGAACTGGCGCCGGAATATCGAGGAGCATTGGTGAACAGGTTTGGATTGGCCGGCCGCCGGACCTCAACAAGAGTGGTGTTCTGCCGAAAAGTGAACCCGCTGATTTTTTGCGGCCTGCCATCCTCCAGGATCGCGAAGTCATCAATGCCAAAGCCGGCCATGGGATGGCCCTGGCTGTCCGTGGCCACCACGTCCACCACCACCAGCCGTGTTGTTGCCCGCAGAACGGCCGGCGATTTGTATGCGCTGGTTGCGTCCTCCTGCGCGGGAACGCCTTGCTGCGGTGGAGAAGTTTGCCCATGACCTGCGCCGGACAGGAGCAAACAGACAGCATACCCAAAAGCCGGCAGGCGGCCACGCATTGGCAGCGTCATGTTCTAACCTCGGGTTGTACTCGGCAAGTTGTACCCCAGCAAAATATCTGAAGCGTCTACTGGACTTTCACCCACGCCGTGGTCGTGCCCATCAGGCGTGAATTTTGGTCTACCACGCCGAGCGTCAGATTGTAGCTGCCCGGTTTCAGGTCGATGGCCCGTTTGCAGGGAAATTGCTGGCCCTTCATCATTTTCTCGAACTCTTCGGCTTTCATCGCCGCTGTCACGTGGGTGATCTCTTCTTTCACCAGAGAACCCTTTTCTGAAAACGCGGCCACAGCGCAACTCACCATGGCGTGCTGCAACCCGTCATCCTTCCGTTCAAAGGCCAGTGTGTGCGGGTCAATGGCAAAGTTGATCACCACCGGCTTCGCGCCGGTGGAAGGATGCTCCACGCCTGCGAGGAAGATTACGCCTGTGGATGCCGGTGAATCCAGGCCTAAAGCCTGGCTGAAATCCCGAGCCAGCTTTTCTGAATCCTTCTTCCCGATTGGGGTGCCGGGATCGATTGCATAATACCCCTGGCGGTAACGCAGGCTGGTTCCCGGCTTTGTGCTCTTGACCGCGATCGTGCGAAACTTCCCGTCCCAGGTCTTGTTTTCCGGGTAATAAGTCAGCGTGTAATACGTGGAACCGTCGTTGAGACTGGAACGGATGCCAAGTTCAAGATCGTTGCTGTTATAAAACACGCGTCCGCCGGTCTGTTCCGCCATCACCTGCATCGTGCCAATCGACGAGAATCTCGCCTCTTTGCTTAGCCCTGCGGCGTCAATAGGATAGACCGCAACCTGCGCGTTCATCAGTTGGTTGGCCACCTTCATCACCGCCGCCATGAAGTCCCCGGTTTCACCGGACTTGAAATTGGGATTGCCGGCTATGCCAGGACCATATTGCGATTGGAAAGGCACCCCCCTCCCCGAGTGCGGCATGGCGTCATCATGCACGATCTCGGGGAAAAAGTTGATGGGAAACGCCTGAGAAAGCCAGATCAGGTTCTTGCGCCCCGGATATCCGGCGAGCGCCCGGGCTAACGTTTCCAGGGCGTTCACCGTGGTTTCCTGGTTGCGTTCGCTGGTGGGGGCTCCGTGCATGGCAAACGGTGTCGCCGCGGTGTAGACGTCCAGAACTTTATTGGCCGATTGCGGCTTAAACTCCTCCAGCACCGCTTTCAGTGTCTTGGTGTCGGTGGTGAAATCACTCAGCAATGTGAGCTTGGTGTCGAGCGTAAAGAGGGCGGTTGGCTGAATGGCCGGTTCCGTTGCCAGGTATTTGAGCAGGTGGTCCTTGGCGCTTACTTTGCCGCCAAGGTCGGCATTCAATGTGTCCAGCAGGATCACGTTCAGAGAGGTGGCGTCTTTGTACTGCGGCGTGTTGGTGAATATGTTCCCTCCATTGGCAGCGCTGGGCCGCACGGACGCCGCGGTCGCACGCTGGAGGGAAAATCCACTGATCTTCTGGGGCTTGCCGTCTTCCAGCAAGGCGAAATCGTCAGCCGTGAGATCCAGCGCCGGTTCGCCCTTGTTGTCGGTTGCCACCACATCAACCACTACCAGGCGGGTGGTTGCCCTCAGAACAGTCGCGGACGGAGAAACCGATGGCTGGGCTTGCGGTGAAGACTGCTGATCGGCTCCGCTCAGGAAACAGGTCCCAAACGTGACCAGCAGAACAAAACACGGGATGAACGCGCGCCACCTTGAATACCACGGCATAGGTAAACTCCAGAATAAATGTCGCGCACTACCCCCGAGTGGCCCTCATTCTAGCCGCTTTGACCGGAAAAGCAACAAACTTGATTGTTAAGGTTTGTAGTGTCATCCAACTGCGTGAACGTTTGTTGCTGTGTCCCCGATGAAGATGCGTCAGCACTCCTGGTTACACGAGATCAGGGAATTTTGGGTAAATGCACCGTTGGCAATTGAGCGGGTTGCGTTTTCTCCAGCGTGGAAGCGAATTTCTGGAGCGATTCCATGTAGCCCGCGGCCATGTCCATTTCATTGTGGTCTGCTTTTTGCGGCCAGAAGGATTGCTTAGGCTCATTGGCCAGCTCAAACATCTTTTGCCCATGCCAGAAGGCGATCACCGAATCCGCCCGGCTATGCATGATCAGCACCGGACTGTGCACATGGCGAATGTTCTTGTAATTGGGAAATTTGTCGAATGGCAACAATGGAATTCGGGTCAGCACGCGGAAAGCCGAGACAAACGGGCTTTGCAGAATCAGCCCCGCGCAGGGTCTTCGCGCCGCGATGTAGGCTGCCGGCCCGGTACCGATGGACCGCCCAAAAATAATGATGCGGTCGGGAGCCGTCTTCAGGTTGACGGCCAGGTACTCATAAGCGGCGGCCTCATCTTCGTAAGCGGCTTTCTCGCCGGGTTTGCCTTCGCTGGTGCCGTATCCCTCATAGTCGTAGGCAAAGACGCTGAATCCCGCCCGGCGCAGGTCTTCCAGCCAATGGCGGTCATCGCCCAGATCTTCCGCGTTGCCATGGCTCACCAGCAGCGTGAACCTGGCCGAGGGATGAGGAAGGTAGAGCGCGGAAATCTTCTTGCCGCCCGCCGTGGCGATCTTCAGGATCTCCGGCGAGTCCTGGTAAGACGAAGGATGCGGCAGGAAGATCATGCTGTCTGAGAGAAAGAGAGCAAAGAGCGCGAATCCAATATAGAGTGCGGCAATGATCAGCAGCATTCGCGTGATAGATTTCTTCACAGAAACATCATAGGATGCCCCGCCGTTCCGGCCGGCTGTTCGTTTTTTTCTCTCTCAGTCACCAGGCGCTTTGCGTTGAAGCAGCGAAGACTCATCTCTTCCCCACCGGCATCCTGGCGTGCGCCGCCGCAGCCTGTTTCTGCTCCTGGCTCGGCGACGGCGGTTCCGCGGCCAGCTTCAGCAGGCCCAGTTCTTTGCGCAGTTCAGCTTCAAGCTTTGCGGTGATGTCTTTGTTTTCCTTCAGAAACTGCTTGACGTTCTCTCGCCCCTGGCCGATTCGTTCACCCTTGTAGCTGAACCAGGCGCCGGATTTCTCCACGATCTCCTTGGCTACCCCCAGATCCAGCAGGTCGCCCTCGCGGGAGATGCCCTCGCCATACATGATGTCGAATTCAGCCTCCCTGAATGGGGCGGCGGTCTTGTTCTTGACCACCTTGATCTTGGTGCGGGAGCCCACCACAACATCGCCGTCTTTGATCGCGGCGATGCGGCGGATATCTACGCGTACGGAGGAATAAAACTTGAGTGCCCGGCCACCGGTGGTGGTTTCAGGGTTGCCGAACATCACGCCGATCTTCTCCCGGATCTGGTTGATGAAGACCAGGCAGGTGCGCGACTTGGAGACAATACCGGTCAGCTTGCGCAAGGCCTGTGACATCAAACGCGCCTGCAGGCCCATGTGGCTGTCTCCCATTTCGCCTTCCAGTTCGGCCTTGGGAACCAGCGCCGCCACGGAATCAACCACCAGCACGTCGATGGCGTTGGAGCGGACCAGCGCCTCGGCAATTTCCAGCGCCTGCTCGCCATAATCCGGCTGGGCCACAAGCAGGTTGTCCACGTCGACGCCCAGCTTGCGGGCATAAATAGGGTCAAGAGCGTGCTCGGCATCGACAAAAGCCGCCATGCCGCCGGTTTTCTGCGCTTCAGCAATCACCTGCAGGGCTACCGTTGTTTTGCCGCTCGATTCCGGCCCAAAAATCTCAACCACGCGTCCGCGGGGAAAGCCTCCCACGCCCAGAGCTGCGTCAAAAGAGATGGATCCGGTGGAAATCACCGCGATGGGGACAATTGCTTCCTTGCTTCCCAGCCGCATGATCGAGCCCTTGCCAAACTGTTTTTCTATCTGTGAGAGAGCCAGATCGATTGCCCTGGTTTTTTCCTGTCTTTCATCAGCCATTTATCTTCTCCATGCGGCGTGTCCGGTCTGCGAAGAGACGCTGTGCCTTAATTTGCAGTGCTGCGAGATTTCTGTGACGCAGCGTTGCATTATATATTTCTATCATATGGCGAACAAAAGGGGAATTTTATTTATCGCACGCAAAAAAGCTCCCGGGCCAGGGGGCCCGGGAGCGGAGTCAACAGGGAACAGCTTTGTTTTTACCAGTACGTGAGCTTCACGTTGTCCAGCCAGGTCTTGTAGGCCACGTGGTTGCCTCTCATGTCCATCTGGAAGGCCACATTCAGCTCGTTCACGCTGGAGTTCTTGGCTGGGTATGTGCGATTGACGTAGTGCTTCACGCCATCGTAAGTAAAAGCAACGTACGTTACATAGCCGCTGCTGCGTTTGAACTCCCAGGTCAGGTGGTGCCACTTGTAGGGCGTGGGCGCCTTGCACGCGATGCCCGTTGACTTCCAGTTGCCGGCCGCATTAGCCCAAACGTCCCAGTGGCCACCGCCGATGTTGCACTGTGTGCCAAAAATCCAGCGCTTCTTGCCATTGGCTTGGTTGGCATCAAATTCCAGCGCCTGGGAGTACTGGGGAGTTTGAATATAAAAATCCACGTCGTAACGGAGATTGGTGGCGCTGTTTGCGGCGCCGAGTTGCTTCCACCAGAGCGCGTCCGCGTAGGGATTGCTGCTGGCGATGGAGAACACTCTGGAAAGGCCGCTCAGGGAGGGCGAGCTAACCGTGGCCGTGCTGATCGAAGCTCCCGGCCCATTCGCGTTGATGCCGGCACAGGCAACACAGTTTTGCCATCCGCTCATTCTCTGGATCTGCGATTTCACTGTCTGTGCTGACGAACGAAGGGAAGCGGCGGACAGGACGAAGAGGGCGACCACGAGAACGGACAAGCCTTTGGTTTTGTTTTTTACCATCACTACATTTACTCCAGGGGTTTGTTTTTTGCCGCCTCGCTTTCCCAACGGCGAAGCTGAGATTACCGGCGGTTCTACTCTGCTTCAACCGTTTTCGACCTGCTTTGTGAGAAAGCGGAAATGGCGGACTACTAGGTGATTACGACGAATACTTAGTCCCAAAAATCATCGAAAAATGACAAGAGCGGCCATTTTGGCCGCTCTAAATCACTATTTTTCCTTCTAAGGGCTGTTCGATCAGAACGCTGAAGAGCCGGCCAACACGCGCAGCTCAGCCTCCCCCTCGTAGTTCTACCAGTAGGTAAGAGTGACTCTGTCCAGCCACGTTGAATAGGCGTGCATGGCGAAGTCGCCGTCCATCTGGAAGGCCACGTTCAGTTCATGAACGCTGGAAGCCCGGGCGGGATAGCTGCGGTTCACGTAGTGGGTCACGCCGTCATAGGTGAAGCCGACGAAGATCACGTTGGTGGACGTGCGCTTGAATTCCCAGGTCAAGTGGTGCCACTTGAATGCCGTTGGGGCAGAGCAGGCGATGCCGGTCGAGATCCAGTTGCCGGCAGCGTTGCCCCACACGTCCCAGTGGCCGCCTTTGATGTTGCACTGCGTGCCGTAGATGAACTTCTTGGAGCCATTGGACTGGTTGGCGTCAAATTCCAGCGCCTGGGAGACGCCTGGGTTGGTAATGTAGAAATCCACGTCATATTTGAGATTGGTGGCGCTATCCACTCCGCCCAGCTGCTTCCACCAGAGCGCGTCAGAGTACGGAGTGGTCCCGCTGATGCTGAATTTGGCGGAGTTGCCGTCCAGCGATGGCGATGCCTGGTTTTCAACCATGGAGTACGTGGCTACCGGTCCATTGGCGTTGACGCCGGCGCAGACGGTGCAATGCTCCCAGCCCGGCATCTGGTCAATATTGCTCTTGATGACAGCGCCCGCAGGAGGAGCGGGCAAACTCGTGGGCGGCGGAGTCGTGGCGGTTGTGCTTACCTTCAGAGTCAGAGGCGCTTTGAAGACAGCCCCGGTCGAGTCCCATGCCTGCACAACGACGCTATGTGAGCCTGACGCCATGGCCACTGAGGTGTCCAGCTTGCTCGCCGAAACCAGGTAAACGCTTACATTGTCCACATAGATTCTCATGGCGGTAATGGGATGAGTGGAGGCTGCAGAAGCGACGAAGTGGACTGGGGATCCCGACGTGGATCCGGTTCCGGGGGAGCTAATCGTGACTCCCGCAAAGGATGTGGCGGCCAGAGTCAGAGTCAAGATCAGTAACCGAATAGCGTTTTTCACTGCGTGTACTCCTTCAGAGCTAGGGGTGCTTAGTCTTGAGGAGGCGAGGGTACGGGTTGATCTACTCTGGATGTATCAGGATAGCTCTTAATTGAATAGGATTTGACTCTTAGCCTGGGGTTACAGCGATGACACGCGGGCAAGCCGCTAAAAATCAGCTTGATCGTGATAAAGACGGCGAAGAACTAAGTTGATCACCGGTGGAAGATCGCTCTCAGGGATGGAGCGAGCCTGTGCAAAACACGGCAGGAAATTCGGTTCACGCCACCGAGTCTTCGACTTCTGCAAGCACCTTGTCCGTCTTGTAGCGCCGCACAGTTTCCGGAACGGCTTCCGACTGGTGCAGCTTATGAATCAGGTAAAGCGGGCGGCGGCGAACCTCATCGTAAACTCGTCCGATGTACTCGCCCAGCAGTCCTATGCAGATGAGCTGGATGCTTCCCAGGTACAGAATAGCGAGAAGCGTCCCGATATGTCCCGATCCTGGTATTATCCCGAAATACTTGAGATGGAATAGGGTATTGCCCACGGACACCAGCGAGAGGAACAGGGTGAACGCCAGTACCATGCCGCCCAGGGCCATTCCCAGCCGGAGCGGCTTATAGCTGAAACTGAAAATCGCGTCCATGGCGTACTTGAAAAGCTTGAGCAGGGTTTGTTTCGGCTCACCCGCGGCGCGGTCGGCGCGCTCGTAATAGACAAACGCGGTTGGGAAGCCCACCCAGGCGCGCAGTCCGGGCAGATAGCGGTTGCCTTCCTGAAGGTTGATGATGGCATCGGCCGCCTGGCGGTCGAGCAAGCCAAAAATCCCGGCATTGAGGGGAATAGGAAAATCAGAGATAAGACCCATCACCTTGTAAAAGAGCGGAAACAGTCTGCCACGAATGCCTCTCTCGGCGCGGCCGGTGCGTTCCGCAATCACCACTTTGGCGCCGCCTTTCCATGCTTCCACCATCCGTGGCAAGACCTCCGGCGGATCCTGAAAGTCGCCATCCATCAGCATGACGGCGTCACCCCTGGCAACCTGCAGCCCAGCGGTCAGGGCCGCCTGATGGCCAAAATTACGGGAGAACTCCACCACGGTTACGCGCGGGTCGCGCCGCTGAATGTCCACCAGCAGAGAAAGGGACCGGTCCCGGCTGCCATCGTTTACGTAAACAATCTCCCAGCTTTCTTTCAATGTGTCCATCACGGCTCGTACCGCGGCATGGAAAGCAGAGATGTTTTCTTCTTCGTTATAAATCGGCACTACGACGGAAAGCATGGCCCAACCCCGGGGAAATAACCCTCTTACTTACTGTTTACTGCGATGATCGCGATATTCTTGCGGCTGCCGGTTTCTTGTAGAGCCATGGAACAGGCTTGCGCTTCCATGCACCACCCGCTCGCACCTAGGCTGCTTCATTGTGTTTTGGTGTTTCCTTCAGAGAAGATTTGATTGCTACCGGCCGCTCGCCTACAACATCCGGCCGGCCTATGCTGTAGTAATTGAGCCCGGCGGCCTCCATGAGGGCCGGCTCGAACAGGTTGCGGCCATCCACCACAATGGGATAACGCAAGAGCCGCTTCACGCGAGCCAGGTCCATAGCCGCAAAGTCTTCCCACTCCGTCAGCACCAGGCAGGCGTCCGCTCCGTCCAATGCTTCATATGGACCGCTGGCGAACTTGACGGTATTGCCGGGGCCGAATTCCTCCGCGGCCCGGTCCATAGCCGCGGGATCGTACGCCGTGATGGAACAACCTTCTTTTAACAACGATTTGATCACGGAGACGGCGGGCGACTCCCGCAGGTCGTCTGTCCCGTTTTTAAACGCCAGGCCAAGCACCGCCAGTTTTTTGCCTTTCAACGTCCAGAGCGCTTTGCGGACTTTCCGCATGAAGCGGTTACGCTGCTCTTCATTCACTCTGACGGTTTCATCCAGCAGGCCGAAGTGGCAGCCGTTTTCCCGCGCCACAGAGCGGAACGCCAGAAGATCCTTGGGGAAGCATGATCCGCCATAGCCGACGCCGGGAGAAAGAAAGCGCCGTCCAATCCGGGAATCCGATCCAATTCCCTCACGCACCTGCTCCACGTCGGCGCCCACGGCCTCACAGACGCTTGCCACCGCGTTAATAAAGGAAATTTTCATCGCCAGAAAAGCGTTGGATGCGTGCTTGATCAGCTCGGCGCTCTTGGCGCTGGTGCGAATCAAATGCGCCTGGAATGGTCCGGTCATCGGGCCGGGAATCGCGTCGGGTCTTTTGTAGTAGCTTCCATCCACCAGCGGCTGATAGGCCTGGGCCACCATTTCGGCGCAGCGGTCACTTTCTGCGCCCACCACAATGCGGTCAGGATAGAGGAAGTCGGCCACGGCAGTGCCTTCGCGCAGGAACTCCGGATTGGAGGCAACGTCAAACAGCTCCGCCGGCGCGCCGTTCAACAGCATGATCTTGCGGACCCAGCTGTTGGTGTAGACCGGAACGGTGCTTTTTTCCACCACGACTTTATAGTCATCAATGGCGCACGCGATTTCCTGCGCTACCGATTCCACATAGGAGAGATCGGCATCGCCGTCATCTTTGGGTGGCGTGCCTACGGCGATGAAGATCAGCTGGCTGCGCCGCACCGCATCGGCCAGGTCGCCGGTAAAGTCCAGGCGCTTGCCGCGGTGGCGCTCCAGCAATTCGGGCAGAAACTTCTCATGGATTGGGCACTCGCCGCGCTGCAGTTCGGCAAGTTTGCGCTCATCGTTATCGACTAACAGGACATGATGGCCTAATTCGGCAAAACAGGCGCCGGCCACAAGGCCGACGTAACCAGATCCCACTACTGCAATTCTCATGATGAGGTCCCCAGCATCCAGACGAAGTGCGTTCCCGCCAATTGTTAAAAGTTCGAGAACAGCTAAACCCCTTCGATGTCAGAACAGCTGCTGAGGATGTCATGCCTAGGTAAATCCAAGCAGACAACATTGGTCTGGAAAGCGCCATCTGACTGTGAATGAGAGCTGCTGCTTTTGTGCGAGAGCGGGCTCTCGCCCAGGGACAGCCACACGTCAAATTTTTTGCCAGATTGGGGCTTATGACTGTCTTCAAAAGAGCTTTGCCTGCATGTTGTTTTGCTCTGTTTTTTCTCCTGGTTCTCACCGGCTGCCAGGGAATAGTTGCTGTTGGGACCAGTCCGACACCTACGCCCGTGCCTGGCGCTACGCCGGCAGGCACTTTTCAGAGCGTGAACCACATCATCTTCATGATGCAGGAAAACCGGACCTTTGACACATACTTCGGCAAGATCAATGACTATCGGGCCAGCCTGGGGCTGGGACGCGACGCCGACGATCTGGAAACGAACTTTACCAATCCCGCCGACGACGGCGATTTGATTACCACCTTTCATCTCCCTACAAGTTGCATCTTCAACACCACAGCGGCCTGGCTGGAGAGCCATGGTGACGCCAACCGCTTCGACCTGACGGAGAACGCGCCTCTTCTGCTGGACGGTTTTGTTCATACTGCCGGCGGGCTTGCGATTTTCGATGGCGACCCTGACACCAAGGGCGTGCGCGCCATGGGCTTTTACACCCAGAATGACCTGCCCTCTCCCTATTGGTTCGCCACACAATTTGCCACCTCAGACCGTTTTTACACGCCGGCTCCAGTACAGACCGAGGACGCGCGGCTCTATGCCATGGCCGCCACCTCGCAAGGCCTGGTCCACCCGCCACAAGATACCCAGACGCAACTCACCGCCAAGACGATTTTTCAGTTGCTGGATGCAGCCAACGTTTCATGGAAAATCTATTCTGTTGACCGGCAGGGGAACGGTGACCTGATCACAACTTTGCGCAATTTCCAGCCCTACGGGGCCACTAAGCTGGACCATATCGTCCCCATCGCACAGTTTTTTACAGACGTGCAGAATGGGACCCTGCCGCAGTTCTCCTACATCGAACCTGGCTTTGCTTCCGGACGTGACGAGCATCCCGGCAAGACGAACAACCTTCAGGTGGGTGCGCGTTTCATGAATTCTCTGTTGACCGCGCTCATCAACAGCGTTTCCTGGAAAGACTCCGTTTTCATTGAAACTTTCGATGAAGGCGGTGGACTGTTCGATCATGTCAGCCCGATGATCGATGGGCGTCCGATTCAAGAGCTTGCGACAGGCGCATCGGGCCAGTCCGTGGGCGCCGGCAAATATCCCACAGACGCGACGATCCAGCACGTGCCCAGTCCTGACGGCATCAAGCCTCGCGACCTGCTGCCTAATGATCCGCCGGATGACTTCATCCGCACCGGCTTCCGCGTGCCCCTGATCATCGTCTCGCCGTTTGCCAAAGCGCACTATGTTTCGCACACGCCCATGGATTACACCGCGGTGCTGAAGTTTGTGGAGAAACGCTTTAACTTGCCACACCTTACCGCGAGGGATGCAGCCCAGCCGGATATGGACGAGTTCTTTGACTTTGCCAATTCGCCCAGCCTGAATCCGGGCACGCCGGCAAGCCAGCCGATTGGCCTTACATGCGACTCAACTCTGGCGTCCGGGACCAAGGGTGTGCCGTTTCCACAGTAGCAGTCAGCGCTCAGCTGAAGCACAATCGCCACAGATTTCTGCGGATCAACGCCGATAGAAACGAAATTAGCCGCGAAATTTCGCGAATGAACACGAATCAAAACTTAAAAATATGATTCGCGTGTTCGCGTTGATTCGCGGCTGAGTTTCTTTTATCTGCTTTTATCGGCGTTCATCTGCGGCTGAGCTGATAGCTGGCTGATAGCTAAGTCCTAATGGCTGACGCTGACCTGAGCATCGCCTCCTCGGGCACAAAAGAACAGATAGCTGAAGAAGATCACGGCAACCGCCCCCGCCAGACTAAACTTCCACTGCCATCCCAGAGAGGAGGGCGAAATAAAGCCTTCAATCAATCCGGCGATGACAAGAACGGGGACCGTTCCCATCAGCAGGCGGACGGCCTCACCGCCGGCTTTGGCCAGCGAATCCTGCCGCGAGAGCAATCCGGGAAAGAGCATGCCCTGGGCAATGCGCAGGCCGGCGCCGCCGGCAATAAAAATGGCGGGCAGCTCAAGCACGCCATGCGGCGCCACGAAACTCCAGAGGGAGAGGCTCATATTGTTCAGCCAGCAGGCTGTCCCCACCACGCCCAGCAACACGCCATTGAAGACCATCGAGAGCACCGTGCCCGCGCCGGCGGTGATTCCGTAAGCGAACGCAACAAAGGAAACACTGATGTTGTTGGTCATGATCTGGCTGGAAGCAGCCGGCGCAACGCTGACCACAGAGTCCGTCCACATCTTGTGCTGCTCAATCGTATCCATCATGCGCGGGGAAAGAAACAATCGCATGTAATCCGGCTGGGTGAGCGCCAGCAGCATGCCGGCCAGGCTTCCCACGGCAAAAAGCAGAAAAGCCACGGTAATGAGTTTCAGGTTGTCCCGGAAAATCTGTGGGTATGTGTGACGGTAAAAATGGGTAATGCCCCTGGCACTCGATTTTTCCCCGGCATAGATGGTATTGTGAGCGCGGGAGAGGAGAAGGTTTAAAAAGCGGGCATAGGACTTGCCCGTGGGATCTTCGCGCAAAGTGGAAAGATCGGCGGCAGCCTGGCGATAGAGCAGCCCTAGTTCCTGCAGCTCAAGCCGGGTGAGGGAACGCAGGCCGCTGCTCTGCACCTGGTCCAGCAGACGTTCCAGGCGCTTCCAATGACTTTGACGCTTTTCCAGCCAATAGGTAGAAATCATCGTGTCGACTGACAAGCTTACCATCGATACCCCGGAGCAGGTGCATCTTGAATTCATGCTGGCCGGAATAGGCAGCCGCTTCATGGCCGCCTTTCTGGATATCCTGATCGAGATCGCTCTTTACCTGATCTTGTTTCTTCTCTCCCTGATGTGGGCCACCAGCGGTTTACTCAGCGGCAACCGTTCCATCTGGTGGAACGCGTTTGTCACCCTGGTGCTGTTTTGCATCAACTGGGGCTATTACGCCATCTTTGAGGCGCTTTGGAAGGGCCAGACGCCGGGCAAACGCTGGGCCAAGATCCGGGTGATCAAGGATTCGGGCCGGCCGATCAACGCGTTTGAAGCCATCTCCCGCAACTTGATCAGGTTTATCGATTTTTTGCCTTTGTTTTACGGGATCGGGGTAATCACCATGCTTTTGAACGCCAAACATCGGCGCCTGGGAGATTACGTTGCCGGCACCCTGGTGGTCCATGAGAGTTCTGACGGGGAAGCCAAGATCTTTTTCAATACGCCCACCAAGACCGAATTCGCGCTGCATCAGGCCGCCGGCCTTACTCCACAGGAAGCCGAGCTGATTGAGACATTCCTGGCGCGCCGGCTGGATATCCCGCCCGAAGTAAGGCGGTTGAACGGTCAGCGCATCGCCGACATGATCGGTACACGCCTGAACATCCCGGTGGAATCACGCCCGGCGGACAATGAGAATTTTCTGGAGCTGATGGTCAGGGAGTTCAGAAGCAGGGCCCAGTATCGGTAGGATGGAGGACAGGGATGGCGGAACTTTGCGGGCCGGGCAGGATGGCTGGGCGCTAAGTCAAGGAATTTCCCGATATTGCGCTGACCGGCCCGAACCTTTAAGGTAAATAACCGACATGCACTAACGATTCCCCCAAGCGGCTTGGGTTTCGCCGTTTTTCTGTGGTACTTTAGCCCCAATTGCACTCGTTTGCAGTTTCCCACGGCATTTGGAAAGGCTGCCCTTAGTTCACTATTTTTTATGGCACTCGGTTTTGGGTTCAATAAAGCAAAGGTCCTCGCGCAGGCGGAGAAGTTTGTCCAGCAGGGGAAGCTGCCCAACGCGATTGCCGAATACGAAAAGATCATCAAGGAAGATCCCAAGGACCTGACGGTGCTGAACACCATCGGGGACCTCTACGCGCGCGTCGGCAATAACGATTCGGCCACGTATTATTTCAAGAAAGTCGGCGATCAATACGCGCAAAACGGCTTTGCCGTCAAAGCCATCGCTATTTACAAGAAGCTGACGAAGATCGGCCCGTACAACGCCGAGAATATGACCAAGCTGGCCGAACTCTATGGCCAGCAGGGTCTTTTCAATGACGCCCGCGTGCATTACATGCAGGTGGCCGATCAACTTCTAAAATCGGGCGACAACAACCAGGCCGCACGGGTCTTCCAGAAAATTCTGGAGCTCGATCCCGAGAACGCGCACACGCAGGCCAAGCTGGCCGATCTCTACCAGAAACTAGGGAAGAGAGATGAGGCGCGCAACATCTATTACAGCGCCGCCGAATCGCTCTACGCGCGCGGCTCACATGCCGCCGCGGAAGAAGCGCTGGAAAAGGTCCTTGCCCTTGATCCCAACAACACCGGCGCTCTGATGTTGCGCGGCTTGATCGCCGTGGATGGGGGAGACAGCCATGCCGCCGTCGAGTACCTGGAGCGGGTCTCCGATCTCGATTCCCGCCCTGACGGTTTGCGCGCTCTGCTGCGCGCTAAGCTGCATACCGGCAGCGCCGAGGGAGTGGAAGCCATTGCCGGGAAACTGCTCACTGCCCACAATGACGCCACCGGGGTTTCCACGCTGGCGCAGTGGTGCGTGACCAACAATCAGGTGGAAAGCGCGCTGCGGCTGTATGAGAGATATGCAGACCGCATATTTGCCGGCAATCCCACGGCCCTGCAGGACACGCTCTCTCCCCTGGCCAGCCGCGTTAAAGACAATCCGGCGGCAATGGCCATTCTGAACCGCCTGACGCACCGGGCGGGCGACCATGCCCAGACCGCGGAAATGATCGAAGCCCAAGCCGATGCGGCGGCCAAAAGAGGCAGTTTTGCCGAAGCCCGTGATCTTTATATGAAGCTTACGGAGATGGAGCCGGAGAACGCTCTGCATGCTCAGAGCTACAAACAGATGCTGGCCAAGCTGGGAGAAGATTCCGCCACCCGCATCCTGACTCCAGACGAAGCGGCGCAGGCTTTCATGGTGGAAGAACTGGATGAGACTGCCCCGCCGGTCCACCAGACTTACGATCCTCCTACAGAACGGGCCATTGAGTCGGCGCTAACCGATGCCGAGCTGTACGTTTCCTATAACGTTCCTTCCAAGGCCATTCCGCCGCTGGAGGCCGCTTTGCCTCTGGCCCCGCAAGATGTGGCCCTGAATCAGCGGCTGGCCAGCCTGTACGCGCGGGCAGAGCGCTACGCTGACGCAGCGCGCATGTACCAGAACCTGAGCCAGATTTATGAGGAGCTGGGTCATCCCAGCGAGGCGGCAAGGTACCGTGAAGCTGCAAAGAAATATGCGCTGCGCGCTCCCGCAGCCGCGGCAATACCGGTAGCCCAGCCAGCGCCGCCGGCAGCAAAGCCAACCTGGCCTCCGCAGCCCGAGGAAGCCAAGGCTGCGATTGCTCCGGAACCGGTAGCCGAAGCGCCGGTTGAAATCGAGGTCGAGGCAGCGCCTTCCGTGCAGGAGTTCACCTTTGACACGCCGGATGCGGTCGCAATCGAGCCGGAGCCTCCAGTAGCTGTGCCGATTGAACCCGAGCCGGCGCCACCTGCGGCAGCAGAGATAAGTCTGGAACCAGTAGAGATTGAAGCGGCGCCTGAAACTCCCGCTCCTGCGGCTCACGCCCAGGAGATCGATATCTCCAATGAGTGGGAAGATATGATTGAAGTTGAGCCGGCGGAGTCCGCGGCCCCCGAACTTCAAGTCCAGAGCTATCAGGAAGTAGCCGAAGAGATTACGCAGCGTGGCGCTGTTGAGCCCGGACCAGCCGCAGCGGCAAAGGCTCCGCAAGCCGGTCTGGCCTCACAAATCGCGGACAAGGTCCAGGAAATCCGGTTTTATGTGACGCAGGAGATGTGGGAGCCGGCCAAGGCTGCCATCCTTGACCTGACCGAGCTTGCGCCCGATGCTCCTGAGGTTACGGAGCTGATTGCGGCTGTCTCGGCCGGGCAAGCGAAATCCAGAAGCACGGCGCGCGCAGAAGTTATGCCCGCGGCCCACGCTGAAATTACGCCCGTGGTTGAAGAATCTCCGGTGGCGTTTGCGCCCATTGAGATTGAAGAGCCTGTCATTAGCGATCCCCTTCCATCTCCACCGGCCAGCAAACAGCGGCCCGCCGAACCGGTTCTGGAGCCGGAGAATGTTCTCGACATTGTAGAAGCGCCGAAGGCGAAGCCGTCCAAATCTCCCCCCCCGGCCGTGGCCGCCAAAGAAAAATCTACAGAAGATATTCTGGGTGATTTCATTCTGGACCTGGAACAGTCCGATCTGGCGGATTTTGCGCCCAAGCCGCCGTCCAAAGCGTCAGCGACTCCGGGCATCGCGGCGGCGCCGGCCATGGAGCGGCGCACCAATGGCGATATGCAGGACGCCGAATCGGCCAACGTTCTGAGTGACATTCTCTCTGAACTGCGTGAAGAGACCGCCGAGGCCGCCGAGCCGGAAGAAGACCCGGAAACACATTACAACCTGGGCATTGCTTTCAAAGAAATGGGACTGCTGGATGAGGCCATCGGCGAACTGCAAAAGGTTTGTCACGCGGTGGACCGTGGCGCCCCATTCTCTCAGCCCATCCAGGCCCTCACCTGGCTGGCACAGTGTCTGGTGGACAAAGGCGCGCCTGAAGCAGCCGTGCGATGGTATCAAAAAGCCCTGCAATTGCCGGGTCTGGACGATGGCAGCCGCTGCGCCATTTATTATGATCTGGCGATGGCTTATCAAGCTTCCGGGGACAAAAAATCCGCCCTGGCCAATTTCATGGAAGTGTATGGCTCGAATATCGATTTTCGCGACGTAGCCAGCCGCATTAAGGCGCTAAAATCATAGAGTCTTCTATTGCATCCAACAATTACACCAAAACAGATTTCAAACCCTTTGAAGCTTACCCCCACGAATCTCGAAAAGCTCCCGCCGGCGCCGCCGCCCGAACCGGTCCCGGAGAATACGGCTGCAATGCCGGTGTGGCTGCAGCGCGTTTTTGTGGGCGTGTATGTCCTATTCTGCATTGAATTAGGCCTGGTGTTGATTACGCTTCCCTGGACCCGGTTCTGGTTTAATGATGGATGGCTGGCGCAATGGCCCGGACTGCAGCACCTGTTGCAACAGGGGTTTGTTCGCGGCGCGGTCTCCGGGCTCGGCCTGCTGGATATCTGGCTGGGTGTTCTGGAGGCAGTCCGCTATCGCGACCGGCGTTGAGCCGGGCGTCCCTGCCGGGCTTTCATGGAAGATTACATGGCAAACAATAAAAATCCCGGGCCCGATGAGTGCAAGGCGGAGCTGCTTCCTGCTTCGTTGGCTTATCTCAATCCTGACTTCCTTAACAGCCCTGACGGCCGTATCCTGCGCATCCTTTCCGAGTACGCCGAGCCGCTGGCTCGCTTTCGCCGCGAGAAGATCCAGGACACCGTGGTGTTTTTTGGCTCCGCGCGTTTCGCCAGTTTGCCTGAGGCGCAGAATGCGCTCACCATTCTGGAGAAACCGGGTTCCGCCAAGCCGGCCCCGCCGCAGGAGCAACCCGGCAGCACGGATGGAGATGCTTTGCAGGCGGCGCTGAAGCGCGCCCACGCCGGCGTGGAAATGGCCCGATATTATGAAGAAGCGCGCCGGCTGGCGAGCATGCTCACCGAGTGGACGATCACGCTGCCGGGCAAGCGCCATCGTTTTGTAGTGACTTCAGGCGGCGGCCCCGGCATCATGGAGGCGGCCAACCGCGGCGCGCGCGAAGCCGGAGGAAAGACCATCGGCCTGAACATACGGCTGCCGTTTGAGCAGTATCCCAACCAGTACATCACCCCGGAGCTTAACTTTGAGTTCCACTACTTCTTCATGCGCAAATACTGGTTCGCCTACCTGGCGAAGGCGCTGGTCGTTTTCCCCGGAGGCTTCGGCACTCTCGACGAGCTGTTTGAAATCCTCACGCTGGCGCAGACCCATAAGCTGGCCAAAAAAATTCTGGTGATTGTCTACGGCAAGGAATACTGGAAACGCGTGCTGAATCTTGACGCTCTGGTGGATGCCGGAACCATCTCGCCGGAAGACGTGAACGGCTTCACCATGGTCGATACGCCGGAAGAAGCGTTTGAGGTCCTGAAAGAGGGCTTGACGCGCCACCATCTGCAGCCGCAACCTGCACGGCCCGTGCCGGAAGAAGGCCCGGAGATCGCCAAGACGCTGCCGTAGGGTTTGCTTTGTCCCGACCGCAGGGAGGGAACCCTATCGTCTCGAAAACTACTTGGGCCGCGAATAAAACCAATGAACACGAATTTGATTTTGCTTGATTCGTGTCATTCGCGGGATTCGCGGTTTGAAGTGGTTACGCCGCCTTGTCCTCTTCCATCTGTTCCACCTTCTTTTCCACGTGCTTGATCTCCGCCCGGTCTTTGCGGATGTCGAGACGCAGCCGGGCATAGACGCTCATGTATTGATTGGCCACCCATACCAGCGCGAAGCCGCCGATCAGGTAGCCGCGCCAATCGTCGAACAGGAGTTTGTAGCGCGTGATGAGGAGGAAAAACGCGGCCACGTAATGACTGAAACAGTATTCGCAGGTAAAGAGGAAGTAAAACTTGCGGCACAGGAAAACACGATGGTCCTCGCTGCGGCGAAGGCAGTATTCGCGCGGCTCGCGGAAAATCTCTTCATGCGTGATGGTCCAGGCAATGCTGGCGATAGGGATGGCCAGCGCGAACAGCCACACAAGCTGCAATGTGAGAGGCACCCTAAAGAGAGGAGTTTTCCGCCGCCTAAGTTGCCTTGCCGCCGTTGAAGCCGTGGAGAATTACAATGCTTGCGCATGGCCTTGCAGCTTTACTACATCACGGACCGCAGGCAGTTTCCGGGCGATCGTAATGAACAGGAACGCCGGGTGCTCAACAAAATTGCCGAGTGCGCGGCCGCGGGAGTCGACATGATCCAGCTGCGGGAAAAAGACCTGAGCATTCGCGCTCTGGAAGAGCTGGCGCGGAAGGCCATGGCTGCGCTCGCCGGCTCACGCACCCGGCTGCTCATCAACGCACGAACCGATGTTGCGCTGGCATGCGGCGCTCATGGCGTGCATCTGCCGGCCAACGATCTTCCGGCCAGCGAGGCGCGTGCCATCTTTTCCCAGGCCGGCATCACTGGGCCGGTGATTGGGGTGTCGGCGCATTCCGCGGCGGAGGTAGCAAGTGCGGAGGCGCACGGCGCGGACTTTGCCGTCTTTGCTCCGGTCTTTGAGAAGGTTGGAGCGGAAAAGTTTGGTGCGGAAAAGGCTGGCGTGGAGAAGATGGGAGCGGCCAACCGCGAAGGTCTGGAGCAGTTGCGGCGGATTTGCCATCGCACCGAGACAGCACAGCCGCCCATGCCTGTGCTTGCTCTTGGCGGCATTACGCTTGAGAACGCGCGGCAGTGCATTGCGGCGGGAGCGGCCGGGATCGCAGCCATCCGCCTGTTTCAGCAGAACGATGTTCCGGCGGTGGTGAAGAAACTGCGCGAGAGCGTTTAGCGGACCGGCGTTCGGCGATCATCTTTGATCAGCCAGTGCAGGAATGACGAAACAATGCTCAGCAGAATCGCCCCGATGAAGGCCGCGGTCCAGTTGAGCACAGCGAAGCCGGGCGTGACGGCCGCCGCCATCTTGAGCATGATTGCGTTGATCACGATCAGGAAAAGCCCGAAGGTCAGAATCGTCAAGGGGAAGGTCACGACTTTGAGGACCAGACCGAGCGTGGAGTTCACGAAGCCGATGATTAATGCGGCGATCAGCGCTGCGCCGAACCCGTGGAGCACAAACCCGGGAACAAAGTAGGCGACGATTACCAGGGACACAGCGTTGATAAGCCAGCGGATCAGGAGTCTCACAGGGAGTCACCTCGCCCGGCACCGGTCTGCCGATCACGCTTATTGTAAAGAAGAAGGCCGCACCTTGTTTCAGAAAAGACGTGCTTTTAGAAAAGACGTGTTTTAGAAAAGCATGCTTTAGAAAAGAAGGGTGCGGCCTTAAGAAATCCGATTGTGCATCGCGACGGCTTGGCCGTCTTCAGCTTCCGAGCTGCCGGAAAGCCTTGACGATGCCGTACAGGAAGAATCCGTGCACCAGGATCGAGGGAATGTGCAGGGCGGCATCACCTGAGAGGAGCAGCAGAGCGGTATCGCCGGCATAAAGCAGCAGGCCAACCAGGAAAGCGGCTTTGCTTCCCTTCATGGCAAAAACGCCAAGAGCTACGAACACGCCCAGTACGATGGCATTCAGCACCAGGACCGGCGTCATGTCCCCGTTGGCGCGCACACGGGTTACGGCCAGGCCGACGGCCATGACGAATGGCGCATGAGCCAGAATCAGCAGGGTATTGAGCGCAGAGAAGGCGGCGATGACGAAAAAGATCGCACCACCTTTTGCTCCGCCCGTATTCGCCGCACCCTGGACCGGACGCGCCGCAGGATTCTGGCGTGCCGGATTGTAGACCGTGCCGCCGGTTCCGGGACCGTCGTAAACCGTCCCGGTTGCGGCTGGGGCTTTCGAGATCATCCCTCCGTTGGTGCCGGGCGCCAGACCGCCATAGACGGTGCCTCCGGCCGGGGCCGGTGGTGGTCCGCTTGAAACCGTGCCTTGCCTCGGTTGCGGGCTGGGGCCGCTGTAAACTGTCTCCTTCTTTGTTCCTGTTCCTGCTCCCGACCCGATGGTCGTGTTGGACATGATTCTGCTCCCTTGAGACTTTTGGAATGGAAACTAATTGCGGGGATGGAGAATCATACCGTCGTTCAAAATTTGTGGAACAAAAACCAGCGGTTACGAAAGTGACCGCTATGGCAAGCCCGATAGTTTTTCAGTTAAAACTACTTTACAAAAATAGCCTTCGGCAGCATCACGTGAACGCCCTTGTTGCCATCGACCAGTTCGGTGATGTCCACGTCACCGGCGACGCTGGTGAGCATGTAGGCGTCGTCACGGCTCAGGTGTTTGACGTTCACCAGAAAGTCGATCATCTCGCGCACGGCAATGCGCGTGGCTTCATGCAGCTCCGGATGAAAGCCCATGCTGATGTAATGCGTGGGCGTCTCCGCGCGCGGATATTTCTGGCTGGTCCCTTTGTGCACGACGAACTCGAGCGTGCCGACTAAAGACGTTTCCAGGGCAGTGATGTCCACTTCGCCGTTGCCCTGGCCGGCGTGCCCGTCGCCGATCTCAAAGAGCGCTCCCTTGGCATGCACGGGCAGGAAGAGAGTCGTGCCCGCGACCAGTTCTTTGTTGTCCATGTTGCCGGCGTGGTTGCCGGGAGGCGCGCTGTCAATGCGTCCAAAGACCTCCGGCGGCGCCACGCCCATGCTGCCGAAGAATGGCCGCAAGGGGACCTCGATGCCGGGCGCGAACCTGGCGATCATGTGGTCTTTATCCAGGGGAATAATCTTCATCTTGCGATAAGGAAAGTCTTCGGGCAGGAAGCCGCGCGTGGGGCCGAAGGCGTTGTAGGCGTACGGTATTGCCAGATCGATCTTCCGGATGCGGACCTCCAGGGTGTCTCCGGGCTCGGCTTCTTCCACAAAGACCGGCCCATTCAGGATGTGCCCGCCGGGACCCTTATTGGTTACTTCCTTATAGATATCGCGCAGGCTCTGCTGCACCTGCTCCGGCGCCACGCCGGCCTTCTCGAGGCCGGTGGGGCTGTTGGTGATCAGCGTGTCAAAAACCACCGTGTCACCGGAGTGTATGCGCAGGACGGGCGGGGCCGCGGCGTCGTAATAGCCCCAGGCAACGGTCTTGGGCGTGGCCGGGAGCTTGAACGTCTGCGGAGTGTTCGGCGCCGGAGTGGCCTGGGCCGCGGCGAACAGGGGAACCATGAAGATCAGGAAAAGGATCGTCTTGCGCATGTGCCTCCAGTGGTGCAGCGGAGAATGGTGGCATAGAGGAGGAGGAAAGGGCAAGGAGTTCACCTTCGCAACAGCGTCTCTTCCGGATCGAGCAGGATCTGTTTTGTGCCGGCGGGGGCCATGAGAGTGAATTCGGTTTTGGCGTCGTCGGCGAAGACGAAAGCCAGGAAGCGCGATTTACCCAGGCCATCGACCACATACATGGGAATGGCAGTAACCATGTCACGGGCGGCATGGTCCTGGACGATTGTTCCGGTAACTTTCAGCTTGCCCGCGGATGGCGTCATGTGAACGCCTTCCAGCGAGAATTGCGGGATGGAGTCGCCGTTGATCCAGCTATCAAAGAACCAGCCGAGCGACTTCTTGCCTTCATAGCCCAATGAAGCCGGCATCACCTGCTCGAAGGCGCGCTGCAGGTCCAGGGTGGAGACCTTGTGGTTGGGCGCGCCGGCCAGCAGGCCTTTCAGCGCGGAGAAGAAGACGGCGTCATTGGCGCCTCCGCCGGCTTCGTGGAACATGGTGCGCAGCATGTGGATCAGCCAGGTTCCGCGGCCATAGAGTACGCGCTCATAGGCGTCGGGGAATCTTGACGAGGTCAGGCGGCGGCCCAGCGTGACCGGGCCGGCGTCGCCGATGATTCCATTTTTTGTTTCGCGCAGCAGTTCGCCGCGGTAATAGTTGAGAGCGGTCTTCATGTCGCCGGGATGCTGTTTTTCCAGCATGACCAGCGCGCTGTAATTGGCCAGGGCCTCAACGATCCATTCGTCGCGATAGCTGACCCAGTCCACGGCGTCACCCCACCACTGGTGGGCGGTTTCGTGGGAAAGCATGAGCCGGCTCAGCAGGAGCTCAACGTAAGGATCGCGCACGCCGAGGGCACGGCGCTCATCGGGCGAGAGGAAGGCCGTGCTGGAGAGATAGATCAAGCCGGGCCATGACTGGCTCAGCATGCCGGGAAGCTGTGTGATCTCCAGGTTGGAGTAAGGGAACGGATCAAGCTCGGCGGAAAGAAATTCCACCGTGTTGGCGGCCTGATCGGCGATCTGCTGGGCCTCGCGCGCGGGATCAGGCTTCCTGCCTGTGCGCGCTTCGGCGCCGGCGAGGGACTGCTCCACGTTCCGGGCGCCATAAGCGTGGATCGCCACCTGACCGGCGGTGGCCGCGGCGGCAACGAACTTGCCCAGGTTGAAGCCGGCGCGGCCGATGGGCTTTTCCGTTACGAAACGCGTGGTGCGAATGCCTTCAGCCACGGTGCTGGAAACTTGTTTTCCCGTGCCCACAACTTGCCAGTCACTGGGGCATTCAAACGTGAGGTCAAACATGGAGAACGTCGGGCCGAGATTGGGATACCAGGTGCCACGCGCTCCCACGTAGATCAGCTCGCCGCCCGCGTTGAACATTACCGGGCCGGAATACTTGAATGACAGTTTGACCGGCCGGTCTTTTTCGAGGGGCGCGGGAAGCACGATGCCGATCAGATCGTCACCGCGACGGGAGAGGTCGCTGCCGCTGATGGCTTCGTTCTGGATGAACTCGGCGGGCGCGCCGTTAACGCGCACCTCGGCGAGCTTGAGATAGCGCGACAGCTCCAGAACCACTGTCCGCTGGCCGGAGTGGTGAGGCGTGAGCGTGAATTCGGCGTCGGCGCTGAGGTCGGTGGGCGGCTGCACCTTCACGCGCAACCGGTAATCAGACATTTCAAAGCTGGCGCGGGTGGCTGGGTCCTCGTCGCCAGCGGCCTCACGCACGGAACGCATGGGGAAGGAGGTCCAGGTGTCATAGTATGCGGCGTTGTTGGTCAGGGTCGCCTGGGAGACGCTGATTTGCTCGGCGCCGTTGGTGTCGAAGAAAAGGTCAATGATCCCGGCCGTGGTCCCGCCGATGCGGAGATGCAGGAAGCGCGAAGCGGCCGCTTTGGTGCTGGTCATGGCCTGGAGAATGGGGAGCGCGTCACCGCGGGCCAGAAGCAGGGCGGGTTCCTGCCAGCGAGTGACGAATGCCTGCGCATCTTCGGGGTGGCCGCGGAGTCCGGAGCGCAGCTCGGCGACCACCTGGTCGTCAGAGAAGCGGAAGTAGGCCGACTGAAAGCGCTGTTCCAGCACGGCAGAGCCGGTGAACAGCCCGAGCGAGGTGCGCTCAGCGCGGTTGGGCGGCACCAGCAGGACTTCTCCCACGCCCTCAAAGACCGCGCCGGTAACGTGCCCGTTGACCTCGCGCATGAATGCCATGGTGCCGTCACTGATGGAGATGTGCAGGTCCTCAAGCAGGATGGAAACATCGCGCACCTGGTAAACATCTTTGACGTCGAACGAAGGGCTGAGAAGATCGCGGTAGAGCGCCACCGCGCCTGACGCGGGTGCGGCAGCCTGGGCGGCGGCATGCACGCCTCCCAGGGCGGAGAGGAGCAATAGTACCTTCGTTACTCGCAGGATGAAGACACGCTTCATAGACATGCCATAATTGCTTAGACTTTTTTGACTTGAAATCGATTATTACATTTTGCGCCTTGATCGTGTTGTGCGCCGCAGCGGGCGCGGACACAATCGTGCTTAAAAACGGCGACCGCATCCACGCCGATTCCGCGCAGGAGCGCAATGGGCGCGTGGAATATGCCATCGGGGACAATACGCTCAGCATCCCCCGGTCCATCGTGGCGCGCATTGAGAAGGGCCCCGCGCCAACGGTTGCACCGGCAGGGCCGTCCGCGGCGATGGATACGCCGCCGGCGCATGAGGAGATGGCGGGGTCAGGCGATCTTGTGGCCCGTGTGATTCGCAACGGGGCCGTGGATACCAGCGCGTTGAAGATGATCGAGAGCGAAAGCGATCCGCTGCAATCCGCCGCCGCGAATTCCATTGCCGCCAATTTCGAGGAAAAACGGCGCAACTATACCGCCGCGGCACACTACCTGCAGTCTGCCCTGGTGTTTCTGCCCGATCACGGCGTGCTGCTGGAGAATTATTCCGCCGTCTTGTTGCAACTGGGCAAGACGGAAGAAGCGCTGCTTCGGGCGCAGCAGGCAACGCGCGCAAGCCCGCAGTCCGCGGACGCTTTTCTGCTGCTGGGCTATGCCTATTACAAGGCCGACCACAACCGCGAAGCCATTGCCGCCTTGAAGAAATCCCTGCAACTTCGGCCGGACGAGAGGACGCGGGAGCTGCTGGACCGCGTGGAGCGCGAATCGAGAACAGAGGCCGATTTCCGCCAGCAGGAGAGCAGCCACTTCACCCTGCGCTATGAAGGATCACAAGCGGCGGATACGCTCCGCACCCAGGTGCTGGAGGCGCTGGAAGGCGATTATCGCGACCTGGCGAACGATCTGGGCGCAAGCCCAAGAAACATTTTTGTCTCGCTCTATGCCGACCAGGCATTCTTTGACGTGACCCACGCGGCGGGATGGACTGCGGCGCTGAATGACGGCAAGATCCGGATTCCCATTTCCGGCGTCAAGGCCATAACGCCGGAGATGGCCCAGGTCCTGCGGCATGAACTGACGCATTCGTTCGTGGCGCAGATCACGCACGGCCACGCGCCGGGCTGGCTTAACGAAGGGATCGCCGAACTGGAGCAAGGAATGACCACGAGCGTCATCGGGCCGCGGCTTGCTGCTCTTTACGCTTCAGGCAGGCAGGTCCCGTTGAATCAGTTGGAAGGGGAGTTTCAGGGGTATAGCTCGGCGGAAGCCTCGGTTGCCTATGCGGAAAGCCTGGCTGCGGTGGAGTACATTCGCACGACGTATGGAATGAGCGATCTCGCGCGACTCCTGCAAAGGTTGGGGGACGGACAGAGTGTGGAATCGGCGCTGCGCAGCACCATCCACGGCGGTTATGCCGAACTGGAAACCGAGATCACAAACTATCTCAAAAAAAATTATGGAACCTGAGCCAGGCTGTCGCTTACTGGGGCACGTCCTTGACACGCAGGTCCAGTCGCACACCGCTTTCCAGCTTGACATTACGTTTGAAAGAGACGATTGCCTGGCCGTTTCCGCCAGCGCCGGAGCTGAGGCTCAATCCTTCGATGTCGGTCGGCCCCATTCCCGACATCTCTTGATTGTGGTTTTTCAGGTCCAAGCTTAAGTCATTGTCCTTCTTGTCAGTAGTCATCTTTGGAGACGGCCCCTTGGGTGAAGGGTAGTGCCTTTCCGGGGCAGGGCCGGACGCTGGGTTGATCCCGGGCGGGGCGGGAGCACTGGGCACATCAAAGGCTATCCGCGGCGCCGGACGTATGGCCAGGAGCATGGAGAGGACCGGCACTTCCTGTCCACCCTTGAGTATGACTTTGTCGAAAACGATTCCCAGTCGCGATTCCGGATTTTCCCTGGTGAAGGCTTGCGCCTCGGTGACATGTCCGATCAGCTTTGAGTCCCGATGGGCCACAATCTTGCCGTGGGCAACGACATCGGCAACAAGGTGCGCCGTCACCGGATCGCCGGCCTTTGCTTTCTTGGCGTCAAGTGTTTTGGACAATTCGGCATACATGATTGCGCCGTTCTCCAGGCCAGCCGGCGACGGACCCGCAGGGTCGGCAGGCTGCTGCGCCTGGAGAACGATTGCGATGCTGCTCAGGCCGAGCAATCCGGCGAGCACAGCGGCTTGCAAAAGCTTTTTCATGTTCGCCTCCGGCACGAAAACATTGTTACATGTGAAATTGGATCTTGATCGTGGTCTCCACTTGCACCGGCTCACCCTTCAACAAATACGGCCGGTATTTCCACTGCTTGACGGCTTCTACGGATGCTGCAGCCAGAATGGGATCGCCCTGCACAACCTTTAGGTTGGTTATGTTTCCGTTGGTATCAATCGTTGCTTGCAGGATCACGTCGCCATGAATCCCTTTTTCTCTGGCTTCCCTTGGGTATTTCGGGGTCACGTCATGCGTCTTGAGCCCCTGCGCAACGCCCGAAGATACTCTGAGGTGCTGAGGTTTCGTTGCTGGGTCCGTTTGCGCTGCCGCAAGCACGCCCAGGCCCAGAAATGCCAGGAAGGCCGGAAATTGCCTGATTGTCATAAACACGTATGCTCCAGCAAACCACCTGCCATGTCAACAACATCTATCTGCTGAGTTTCTGATAGCATTGACTGCCATGAAGCGTTTGCTCGTCGTCTCCGGGATTGTAGTCGGAGTCCTCTTGCTCCTTGTCGTCGTGGTTCCGCTGTTCATCAACGTAGATAGTTTCCGCCCCGACCTGGAAAAGAAGCTCTCCGCGGCGCTCAACCGTCCAGTACACATCGGCAAGCTTGAAGCATCCATCTTGAGCGGCGGCGCAACCGCCAGCGAGATCTCCATCGCTGACGATCCCGCCTTCAACAAGGGACCGTTCTTGCGCGCGTCTTCCGTCAACATTGGCGTGCAGTTGCTGCCGCTGATTTTCTCCAAGCAGCTCAAAGTCACGTCGCTCACGGTGCAGAAACCGGACATCACGCTGCTCACGAATGCCGCCGGGAAGTGGAACTATTCCACGCTCGGTGGCGCGGCACAAAAGCCTTCCCCCGAACCGGCGGGGAAAGCGGCGCCTGATGTATCCATCGATAAACTCAAAATTGTGGATGGGACGGTGCGGGTGGGCCACAGCATCGGCCATAACGCCGGGAAGCAGAGCGTTTACCAGAATGTAAATCTGGTAGCGCGAAACATTTCCGCTCAAAGCGCGATTCCCTTCACGCTCTCCGCGGCATTGCCGGCCGGCGGTACGCTGGAGCTGGAGGGCCAGGCCGGCCCGCTCAACTCCGCGGATTCTGCCAAGAGCCCGCTTGACGCCAAATTGACGCTCAAGCACGTCGACCTGGGCGCCACCGGCTTTGTCGATCCTGGTTCCGGGCTGGGGGGTGTGCTGGATTTTGACGGCCATGTGAAATCGGACGGCCATCGCCTGCATACCGAAGGCAACGCCAAGGCCACCGATCTGCGCGTGGTGAAGGGCGGCCAGCCGGCAACGCAGCCGGTTGCTCTCGACTACAAATCTGATTATGGGCTGGATTCGGAAACCGGCACTCTCAATGCAAACCTGCACACCGGCAACAGCCTGACCAATGCCAGCGGTACGATCAACGCCAAAGGCGAAGAAACGCTGGCCAACCTGAAGATCCAGGGAAAAAACATGGCGGTGAATGACGTTGCCGGCCTGCTGCCCGCGTTCGGCGTGATTCTGCCTTCGGGAGCGCAATTGCAGGGAGGCAATATCAATATGGACCTTGCGGCGGAAGGTCCGCTAGATCGCCTGGTGATTAATGGCCCGCTGAATATCACCGGCACGCATCTCTCCGGTTTTAACCTCGGCTCCAAGCTCGGCGCCATCGCGGCCTTCACCGGCAACAAGGGAAGCACGGACACCTTGATCCAAACTTTTAGTTCGGCATTGCGCGTTGCGCCTGAGGGGATACGCGCGGACAGCATCGTGCTCGATGTGCCGTCACTGGGAACGGTCACGGGCAACGGCGTGATTGCCGGCGACAACTCGCTCGATTTCAAGATGCTGCTCAAGCTCTCCAGCAGCGCCAATAACATGCTGGGCAGCCTGACCGGGATTTCCGCTTCGGCCCAGAACAGCGGCCTGCCTTTCCTGATTCAGGGCAAAACGTCGAACCCCGTCTTCCGCCCCGCTCTGGGCGAATCCGTGAAGGGCAATCTTCAGAACACTCTTTTACAGGCCGTGCAGGGCAACAAAAACGCCAATAAGAGTGATGCCACCCAGGGCCAGGAGAAGCAAGACCTGAAAGGCGTTCTGGGCGGGCTGCTCAACAAGAAGAAAAAAACGCAATAAATAGCGGTCGCCGGCGTTCCACAGGGTGGCCGCATTCGTCTGTCCGCTGATAAAATAAGCGCAATAGCTCCCCAGTTCGCTGGTAGAAGGTAATCTTCAACATGCTGAAAAAACTGTCTTTGCTTGCGTCCGCTCTCGTGCTGGTGGCGGTGGCCCTGCGCGCCGACAACATCGTGGACGAAATTATCGCCCGAGTCGATGACCAGATCATTACTCGCTCTGACCTGGAAAAGGCCAAGCAGACGAACCTGGAAGAGCTCAAGCAGCGCTATCCCTCTGACTGGCAGACAAGATGGACAAAGGTACAGAACGATATTCTGCGCGACCTGATTGATCAGCAACTTCTGCTGGAGCGCGGCAAAGACATGGGCATCACCGGCGATACGGAAGTGGTGAAGCGGCTTAACCAGCTGCGGCAGCAGATGGGTCTCGCCAGCATCGACGATCTGGAAAAAGAAGCGCAGAAACAGGGCGTTTCTTACGAAGAGTTCAAAGAGCAGATACGCATTGGCGCGGTCACGCAACAGGTAATCGGCCAGGAAGTCGGGGCCAAGCTCCACATCAGCAATGAAGACATTCAAGACTGGTACAACAAGCACCAGAAAGAGCTTGAAGGACAGGAAGAAGTGGGCCTGAGCGAGATCATGGTTTCCACGCAGCCGGCAAGGCAGAACGTAGAGGACAAAGACAAACCCGCCACAGCGCAGGACAAGCCGCTTCCTGAAGATCCGGCCAAGGTGGCCGAAGCCGAGGCCAAAGCCAAAGGGTTGCTGGAGCAGCTGCGCAAAGGCGCCAAGTTTGACGAACTAGCAAAGAAAAACTCGGATGGCCCGACCGCTTCGCAGGGTGGAGGACTGGGCAATTTCAAACGCGGCGAGCTGGCCAAGGACCTGGAAGAGAAAACGTTCTCGCTCAAACCGGGCGAAACCACAGACGTGATTCGGACCAGGCAGGGATTTATCATCCTGAAGGTAACGGGACACCGCGCGGCCGGAGTGCCTCCGGTAAAAGAAATCTCTGATCGTATCCGTGAAGCCATTTACTCAGAGCGCCTGGAGCCCGCGGCCCGCGCTTATCTCACCAAACTGCGCGAGCAGGCATATATTGACATCAAGGCCGGATTCAGCGATTCGGGGGCAAGCCCCAACCAGGGCAACAAACCCACAGTCGTGGCAGCCAACACTGAGGGCGCGCACCCGGGCAAGCCTCCCAAAAAGAAGAAAAAGTTCCTGGTTTTCTAGCCGGGCGCTTCCGGCAAGCGGTAACGCCGACTTTGACAGCCGCGGCCCCCAGGCTGCCTCAAGCTGACCTGCACAACTCGGGATGCGTCTGGCGCGTCCAACCAATCGTTATGGATTTAAAATCCTGGATTGCCATTGTCGCTAATTTCGTCGTGATAGCAGGGCTGATCTCGTATGGGTTCAACCTCTTCGCGGATTATCACTCTACCGGGCGCTGGGCCAAGAACATCACGGGTCTGTTGGCCGGAGTGGGCATGCTGGCGCTTGCCGCTTCCATGCTTTTGACGCCGCGCAATGCCCTGGTGATCCTGCAAGTGGCCCAGACGGGGGCGGCGCGCGTGTTTCTGATTATCAGCAGCGTGCTGCTGATGGCGGCCATCGCGGCCTTCGGCATCATCAACTATTCCAGGCCGCTCCGGCTCTGGCATCAGCGGCGCATCGGCCGGGACTTGCGGCGCGGGCTTCCCCGCATTTCCTGATCGTCACGGCATGCGCTCCGGCGGAATCTCTTTGGATGTTTCCATTGGCATTGCCATCGGTCGCGTCTAGAATGTCTTGCCATGCGAAACCTCTTGACCGCGACGTTGTGTTTCATCCTTGCCTTGACCGCCTGGACGCAGCAGGCGCAGGCACCCGTGGAGATTACCTCCGAACCCAGCCATCACAAGGTGGTGGACAATCTGTTCGTCCGCGCTTTCGCGGTTTCGGTGGATCCGGGACAATCGACCTTAATGCATCGCCACGGGCACGACTATCTTTCCGTCTCGGTAGGCGATGCCCAGGTCATGAACACAAAAGAAGGAGCCCAGCCGGTTGCCGTCGCGTTCAAGGATGGCGATGTCAGATTCACTCCTGCCGGCCTAGTGCACGCCGTGGCCAACAGCGGCAGCAAACCGTTTCACAACGCCACCATCGAGTTGCTGGCTCCCACCACCAACCAGAAAGCCTGTACGGAATCGTGCGCAATCCCGGTGCCCTGCGACTCCGCTGACAAGGCCGCATGCGTTTCTGTGGTCAAGCTCTTCACCTCCGACCAATGGTCGGTCACGCTGGTGACGCTGCCGCCGGGCGCCAAATACCCGCAGCATACTCATCTGGCGAATTTCCTCAACGTGCGTCTGTCCGACGCTGACGTAACCATGAAGAACCAGGACCAACCGGAGACCGTAGTCCACTCCAAAACGGGCGAGATCACGTGGAACAATCCCGTGCTCCACACCATCACCAATACCGGCAAGACCACGGCGAAGACCGTTGTCCTCGAATTCCGTGGACGTCCTGCGGGAGAAGGGTCGGAGTCGATGGGTCCGAAAGACGCGCCGAAACCGCATGACCATCAGTAAGAGTGTCCAATCTCCAAGCTGCTTGGAGCGAAGCGGTAGAAATTAGGATGAAGGAAAGCCGCGAGGCCAGTGATCGCCGAGCGGTGCAGGATAGGTGGGAAAGTAGATCCTTCGCTTCGCTCAGGATTTCGGCAGCAGGCTCATGCGCCTGCTGGTGTCTCAAGTTTGGAGCGAAGCGACAGGAACAAAGGTGCATTGACCCTTGGATACGCGATGTTTCAGGCGTTTACCGGCTTGCGGGCCTCCCAGGTTATTTTTACAATCTTTATGATGAGAATGTCCCGCGTTCTGGGACTGGTGTTCCTCGCCACAGCCACTCTGGCGCAGCAACAGCAGCCCGTAGAGATCACTTCCGAGCCCAGTCACCACCTGGTTTTTGAAAACGAATACGTGCGCGTATTCAACGTGACGGTTGCGCCCAAGGCGACAACGCTGGTGCACCGCCACAATCACGACTATCTCTTCGTGACCCTGGGCGATACGGACGTGGTCAACGCGCGTGTGGGTGAAAAGCCCGTCCCACTGCATCTCAACGATGGCGAAGTCCGGTTTACTCCCGGGAACTTTGCCCATGCCGCCATCAATGAAAGCGATCACCCGTTTCACAACATCACCATCGAGCTGCTTAAGCCTTCAAGCGCCGTGACGACCTGTGCTGAAGGATGCTTTGGCCCATCATGCCGCGGCTTGTGCCCTGAGACGAAGAAGCTCATCTCTTCCGATCAGTGGATCGTATCGCAGGTCACGCTGCCGCCGTCGGCGCGCCTGGAGAAGCACACGCACGCGAATCCGCATTTTGTGGTGCCGGTTTCCGGCCTCGATCTTGTTCAGCAAACCGATTCTGCCAGCAATGCTATCAAGCGCTCCGTGGGCGAAGTTGGCTGGGTGCCGGCCGGAGTGACGCACACGCTGATCAACAATAGCTCCCAGTTGGCGCGGTTCGTCACGCTGGAGTTCAAGCCAGGAAAGCAAAATCAATGACGATCACTGAAGCCCATCTGCATCCGGACACCCCAGAGACGCGCGACTACAATCGCGCCCGGCGCTGGCTGGAGATTGGGGACTTGATTGTCAGTTTCGGTTTCCTTATCGCCCTGCTGGCGACAGGATGGACCAACGTACTTAGCGGGCTGGCTGCGCGCATCGGCGGCGATCATTACGTGCTGGACTTGTTTCTGTATGTCGCGTTCCTGAGCGTGATCAGCAAGGTCCTTGGTTTCGGGCTCGACTTTTACAGCTTCCGCCTGGAACACCGCTTCAACCTTTCCAACCAGCGGCTCAGTTCGTGGATCAAAGACGAAATCAAGGGCTGGGTGCTCGGCCTGGTGCTGGCGACTTTTCTGGCTGAGATCGTGTACGGGCTGATCCGCACCTCGCCGCAGTACTGGTGGATCATCGCCTGGCTGATCTTCATCGGCTTGTTTGTCTTTTTTGCGCAGATCGCGCCCGTGGTCCTGTTTCCCCTGTTTTACAAATTCGCTCCCCTGCAAAACGACGAACTCAAAGAACGGCTGGTGCGGCTGGGCGAGCGTTCCGGAACGCGCGTGCGCGGCGTCTATGAATGGAAGCTTTCGGAGAAAAGCAAGAAGGCCAATGCCGCTCTTACCGGGCTGGGAGGCACGCGCCGCATCATTTTGGCCGATACGCTCTTGCAGAATTACAGCAACGATGAGATTGAAGCCGTGCTGGCCCACGAACTTGGCCACCACGTGCACGGCCACATGGTGAAGATGATTGTGGTTCAGGCGCTGGTCACTCTGGCCGGCTTCTGGGCGGCTAATGAAGTGCTGCGCTACGCCATCGACGAGCAAAAGATGTTCCAGCACCTGTCTGACTTCGCCAACCTTCCTCTGCTGGCGCTCGTAGCCAGCGGCCTCTCTCTGCTGCTGATGCCTGCCTTGAACGCTTATTCTCGCTTTACCGAACGCCAGGCCGATCTCTACTGTTGGAAATGCGTGGCCAACGTTACTCCCTACATCACGGCCATGGAAAAACTGGGGCGGCAAAACCTGAGCGAGAGCCATCCTTCACGGCTGGTGGAGCTGCTTTTCCATTCCCATCCGCCCATCTCCAAGCGCATCGCGGCCGCGGAAGCCTGGGCCAAAGACCATCGTCCAAGCTTGGCTACTTAAATAGGCTTTCAGCCCCTGCGATTGCCCGACGCTCGCACCATCTCTTCCACTCGCCGCAGGTCTTCTTCCGTGTCCACGCCAACAGTATTGAATGGTGTTTCCGCCACATAGATGTCAATGCCGTTATCCAGAAAACGCAGTTGCTCCAGACGCTCCGCCGCCTCCAGCTTTGACTCAGGCAGGTTGCAGAACCGATCCAAAGCTGCGCGCCGGTAAGCATAGAAGCCCAGATGTTTGAAGTAGCGAATGCCGCCGGTCTTGTCGCGATCGAAGGGAATGGTCGAACGAGAAAAATAAAGGGCGCGGCCGTTCAAGTCAGTCACCACTTTCACCGCATTGGGATTATCCACGTCCTGCGGCGGACAAGGGGTCTTGATGGTGGAAACCATCACTTTGGGATCGGCCATCGGCTTCAGCAGGGCGTCCAAGTGCTCGGGCCGCGCCAGTGGCTCGTCTCCCTGGATATTTACGTACACATCGGCTGCCGTGCGCTGGGCGACTTCATACACGCGGTCGGTGCCGCTGCGGTGGCTGGCCGATGTCATCTGCGCCTTCCATCCGCGCGCCTGCGCAAATTGCATGACCTCTTCGGAATCCGTGGCGATGATCACGTCCTGCAACAGCGGAGATTTTTTCGCCGCTTCATACACGTGCGCGATCATGGGCCGGCCGGCAATCTCGCGCAGCACCTTGCGCGGCAGCCGTGTGGAAGCCAGACGCGCGGGAATGATGGCGATGGCGGAAAAAGTTTGCGCCATGGGCGAGGTCCGCTTACCTCTTCCTCAACTGCTGCAGCTTTTGCGACTTCTCTTCCACGCTCTTCACCAGCTTGCCTTTCATCTCTTTCAGCTTGCCGGCCACCGTGGCGTTGCCCAGTCCGATGATCTGCGCCGCAAGAATCCCGGCGTTGGTAGCGCCCGGCTTGCCGATCGCCGTGGTGGCCACGGGAATGCCCGCGGGCATCTGCACGATGGCCAGCAATGAGTCCATGCCGTTCAGAGGCGTGGAAGGAATAGGCACGCCAATCACCGGAATGGTAGTCTCCGCGGCGATCACTCCGGCCAGATGCGCCGCTCCGCCCGCCCCGGCGATGATGACTTTGATTCCGCGGCCGGCGGCGTTGCGCGCATACTCTGAGGTCCGTGCCGGCGAGCGGTGCGCCGAGGTCACGTCAATCTCATACGCGATGCCAAAGTCGTCCAGCGCCTTGGCCGCTTCATTCATGATCTCAAGGTCGGAATCCGACCCCATTACGATAGAAACAAGAGGACTCTCTGCCATTGGGTTCTTTTTCCTGTGAAATTATTTTTGCGCTTTCAGGGCCCGCGCCCCGATATCCTTGCGGTAATACATGTCTTCAAAGCTGATCAGCCGCACCGCTTCATAAGCCCGGTGAATCGCCTCGTCCAGGCGCGGCGCGCGCGCCGTCACGCCCAGCACACGTCCTCCGCTGGTATAAAAGACGCCGTCGCGCTTGCTGGTGCCGGCGTGAAAGACCTTCACATTGGCCAGGCTGCCGGCGCGGTCCAGCCCTGAAATCTGCTTTCCGCTCATAAAGCTTCCCGGATACCCGCCTGACGCCACCACCACGCAACAGGAAGCGTCGCGCGACCATTTGAACTCGGCGTCGCTCACGCGGCCCTCGACCGCGGCTTCAATCGCGTCGAGCAGGTCGCTATCCAGCCGCATGAGTACCGCCTGCGTTTCCGGATCGCCGAAACGGCAGTTGAATTCCAGCACCATGGGTCCGCGCGCCGTCATCATCAGCCCGCAATACAAAATGCCGCGATACTCCGCGCCTTCCGACTTCATTCCGGCAATCACTGGACGGGCAACATGATTCAGCAGCCACTCCGTCATGCCCTCATCGAGCAGAGAATCGGTGGAATACGCGCCCATTCCTCCGGTATTGGCGCCTTTGTCGGCATCGCCAATCCGTTTGTGGTCCTGCGACGGCACCAGGGGCGCCACGCGCTCACCGTCGCTCAGCACCAGGAAAGAGACCTCTTCGCCTTCAAGAAATTCTTCCAGCACCACGTTGGCCACCGGCGCACCCAGCAGCTTGCCGTTGAACATCTCCACGCCCGCCGTGGCGGCCTCTTCTTTGGTGGCGGCGATCACCACGCCTTTGCCCGCGGCCAGGCCATCGGCCTTGACCACCACCGGGGTGGAGAACAGTCCCAGCGACTTGCGCAGCTCCTCTTCCGTCGAGCAGACGGCGTAGTGCGCCGTGGGGACCTGGTGCCGCTGCATGAACTCCTTGGCGAAGCTCTTGCTTGTTTCCAGTTGCGCGGCCCTCTGCGTGGGGCCAAAAATCCTCAGCCCGCGCCGGGTGAACTCATCCACCACGCCCAGCGATAACGCCAGCTCCGGACCCACCACCGTCAAGTCCGGCTGAATCTGGTGCGCCGCCGAAAGCAGGCCGGCCAGGCTTTTAGGATCGCCGGGCAGACAAGTGGCTTCTTCACAAATGCCGCCATTTCCCGGCAGGCAATAGACTTGTGACACTCGTGGCGACTGGCGCAGCTTCCACACCAGCGCGTGCTCCCTGCCCCCTCCGCCAATGACCAAGACCTTCATGAAGATAAGTGTCTATTCCCCGATGATGCGCGCAAAAAGCCAGACCTGTGAGGATATAGTATTCAGCGCTTGGCCGTCAGCCCCCTGTCAAACTATTCAGAGCCAGCGCTTTATCATCCCCAGTTCGTGCGATAAGGTACTTTTTTCCAGCGTGAACTACACTTGACCATTATGGCCGAAACTACCTGTCCTGATTGCGCCGTCGAGATGCATCAAATCGAACGGACTACCTTCACCGGCCGCGACATGCGCGAATATCAATGTCCTCAATGCGGCCGTAAGGAGATTGTCGATTGCGGCAAGGCGCTGTGGCAAATTCTCTCCGAGGCGAACGAAGAATCGGACAAATAAGGAGGATGCAGGCGATATGAGAGTTGCCAATATACTCAAAATCTCCCAAGACCCGCCTTGTGACCTGATTCGCGTTCTTTCGCGTTGATTCGCGGCTAACAACTGATTCGCGAAATGCCTGCGCTAGTCTGCGGCAAACTTACGCCACCGTCGCCGCCTCCGGCTTGGACTTGGTTGCCAGCAACTGACGCAACACATACTGCAAGATGCCGCCATGTTCGTAATAGAGAATCTCCTGCGGCGTGTCGATGCGCACCAGCGCGCTGAACTCGTTCACCGTGCCGTCAGTGCCGGTAACGCGGACCTGGACCTGCCTCCCGCCGGCAAACTTACTTGCCAGCAACGCGGGCAGGCCGACGATTTCATAGACCTCGTCACCCTGCAGCCCGAGCGCCTCCGCATTCTCTTCCGCCAAGAACTGTAGCGGCAGGATTCCCATGCCTACCAGGTTGGACCGGTGGATGCGCTCGTAGCTCTCGGCGATCACCGCGCGTATGCCCAGCAGCAGGGGCCCTTTCGCGGCCCAATCTCGTGACGACCCTGATCCGTATTCTTTGCCCGCCAGCACAACTAACGGCACGCCATCGGCAATGTACTTCACGGATGCATCAAAGATCGACATGATCTGCCCGCTGGGAAAGTGTCTGGTGATGCCGCCTTCCGAGCCCGGCGCCAGTTGGTTGCGCAAGCGGACGTTGGCAAACGTGCCCCTCACCATCACCTCATGGTTGCCGCGGCGCGATCCATAAGAGTTGAAATCGCTTGGCGGCACGCCATGTTCCTGCAAATACTTTCCTGCCGGGCTATTGGCCTTGATCGATCCCGCAGGCGATATGTGGTCCGTCGTCACGCTGTGGCCTAATTTCGCCAGCACCCGCGCTCCCTGGATTTCCTTGACTGCCGCGGGGCGCGCCGGCATGTCGTCAAAATACGGGGCGCGCTTGATGTAGGTGGAATCGCGGTCCCACAAGTACGTTTCGCCTTCGGGGATCGGCAGCTTTTTCCACTCCTGATCGCCATCGAAAATGGTCTCGTAGTTTTTGGTGAACATGCCGGAATTGATCGCCTGGCTCACCGTGTCCTGCACTTCTTTTTGCGTGGGCCAGATGTCGCGCAGGTAGACCGGCTTGCCATCTTTGCCTTTGCCTAGGGCGTCCTGGGTAATGTCCAGGTCAATGCGCCCGGCCAGCGCATACGCTACCACCAGCGGCGGCGACATCAGGTAATTCGCCCGCACCTCGGAGTTAATACGGCCTTCAAAATTGCGATTGCCCGAGAGCACGGAAACCGCTACAAGCTGTTTTTCCGTGATCGCGTAGGAGACATCCTGCGGCAGCGGCCCGGAGTTACCGATGCAGGTGGTGCAGCCGTAGCCCACGGTGTGGAAGCCGAGTTGCTCCATATAGGGAATCAGGCCGGCGTTGCGGTAGTACTCAGTCACAACACGCGAGCCCGGAGCGAGAGAGGTCTTTACCCAGGGCTTGCGCTTCAGCCCCTTCTCCACCGCCTTCTTCGCCAGCAGCCCGGCAGCGATCATCACTGACGGATTGGACGTATTGGTGCAACTGGTAATCGCCGCGATCACCACCGAGCCATCATGCAGCTGCTCGAACACACTTTCGCCGAGGTCCTTTTGCGCCGCCGGAGAGTTAGGATCTTCCGCAACGGCAACCGGCGAGCCGCCTTCACCCTCAAAGCGCTCCACTTGCTGCGGCGCCACTTTGCGTGCAGGCTGCGAAGGACGCGGCCCAATCAACGTCGGCAACGCCTGTTCAAACGATTCCTTGGCTTGCGATAGCGGCGCCCGGTCCTGCGGACGCCTTGGTCCCGCCACGCTCGGCTCCACTGTACTCAAATCCAGCTCCACCACCTGCGAATATTCGGCGTCCGCCGTCTGCGCGGTGTGGAACAGCCCCTGTTCTTTGCAATAAGCTTCCACCAGAGCAATCTGTTCCGGCTTGCGGCCAGTGGTACGCAAATAGTTCAGGGTCGTTTCGTCCACGGGGAAGATGCCGCAGGTGGCCCCATATTCCGGCGCCATGTTGGCGATGGTGGCGCGATCGGCCAGCGGCAGTGACGCCAGCCCCGGTCCAAAGAATTCCACGAACTTGCCCACCACGCCGGTCTTGCGCAGGACCTCCGTTACCGTGAGCACCAGATCGGTGGCCGTGGAGCCTTCGCGCAGCTGTCCGGTCAGCTTGAATCCGACCACCTGCGGCAACAGCATGGAGACAGGCTGCCCCAGCATGGCCGCCTCGGCTTCAATCCCGCCCACACCCCAGCCCAGAACGCCCAGGCCATTGATCATGGTGGTGTGCGAATCAGTTCCCACCAGCGTGTCGGGATAAGCCACGGTCACGCCGTTCCGCTTTTCGGAGAAGACCACGCGCGCCAGGTACTCCAGGTTTACCTGGTGGACGATTCCCATGTCCGGCGGCACTACCTTGAAATTCCTGAAAGCAGACTGCCCCCAGCGCAGGAAGGCGTAACGCTCTTTGTTACGTTCGAACTCCAGCTGCGCGTTGACAGCAAATGCTCCCACCGTTGCAAACTCATCCACCTGCACCGAGTGATCGATCACCAGCTCAGCCGGCTGCAGCGGATTGATCAGCGCGGGGTCGCCACCCATCTTCTTCATCGCATCGCGCATGGCCCCCAGGTCCACCACCGCGGGGACGCCGGTAAAGTCCTGCATCAGCACGCGAGCCGGGGTGAACGCGATCTCTTTGTCCGGTATGGCCTGCGGCTTCCATTCCGCCAGAAAGCGGACGTCATCCGCGGTCACGCTGCGGCCATTCTCGGTGCGCAGGAGATTTTCCAGCAGGATTTTCAATGAAAAAGGAAGGCGATGCGCGGAGCAATTGTGCTTTTCCAGCGCGTCCAGCCGGTAGATTTCGTATTCCTGGTTGCCGACGCGCAGTTTTGAGCAGCTGTCAAAGCTATTCATGAGGTTCACCTTCCTATTGGATTCACTTGCGCTGGCGGACGTTCCACAAACTCACGCGGGGTTCAGCGCTCAGAAGCTGCCGCCGAGCTGCTTGTAAAGCAGCAGAAGATTCAAGCCAACAATGATGGCCGTGACCGCATACGCCATGTAGTTGGTTGAGCGACGGTTCACCAAGTCAGACATTACGGCTTGCGAGCGCGTCAGCAGGACCAGGGGGACGAGAGCAAATGGAATCGCGAAACTCAGCACAACCTGAGATAGTAACAAAATTTTGAGGGCGTCGAGTTTCAGGGAGATAACCACCAAGGCCGGAATGATGGTGATCAGCCGCCGCAGGAATACGCTGAATTTGATGTCCAGGAAACCTTCGATGATCACCTGGCCGGCCATGGTTCCCACCGTGGAGGATGAAAGCCCGGAAAACAACAGCGCCAGGGCAAATGCCGTTCCTGATACAGCGGGAAGGATTGGCTGCAGCGTCAGGTGGGCCAGATCAAAGTTGAATGCGGTTTTGTTCTTGTAGAACACAGCGGCCGCCATCACGATCATGGCGGAGTTGATCAGCCAGGCGCCGTTCATGGCCGCCAATACGTCAAACAGCTCATAGCGCAGATGGCGCATGGTGAGGAGCCATTTCTCCGGATGGTCACTGGCGGCGTCTTCTTTCACCCGGTGCTGCACCAGAGCGGAGTGCAGGTAAATCACGTGTGGCATCACGGTGGCGCCCAGCATGCTCACGGCCACGTAAATGCTGTCAGAGTTGATTTTGGGCACCAACACGCCCCTGGCTACTGCGCTCCAGTCCGGATGCACAATGAACATCTCAAAGGCGTAGCAGGCGGCGACTCCAAACACAAATACCATGATGAGCTGTTCCAGACGACGGAAGCCGTATAACTCAACTGCGAGCATCAGGAACACAACGACCGCCGTGATCAACGCCGCGGGGAAGAGCGGGATGCCCAGCAGCAGATAGAAGCCCAGGGCGGCGCCGAGAAATTCCGCCAGATCGGTGGCCAGGGCCGCCATCTCCGCCGCGAGCCACAGTCCAAAATTTACCTTGGGAGAAAAATACGCGCGGCAGTTTTGCGGCAGCGTTTTTCCGGTTGCGATCCCCAGTTTGGCGGAAAGATACTGGATCAGGATGGCCATGGCGTTCGACCACAGCAACACCCACAGCAGCGTGTAACCGAAGCGGGCGCCGCCCTCAAAGTTGCTGGCGAAGTTTCCCGGGTCGATGTACGCAACGCTGGCCACAAACGCCGGCCCAAAATACCGCCACATCTCACCGCGCTTGAGCGTGGGAAGCAGTTTGAACCGGAATCTCTCAGGCTTTTCTGGGGCTGGGGGCGACGACATAAAGCATTCCAGTATAAGGGATTAGGTCAAATTCCATCGAAAAACAGAAGAATTGACGAAAGTGGGAGGCGCTGCCTGGGGAACTTTTTCGTCCGCCGCGGGGTATATGCCTATGTAGAATACTATGTACCAGAAGGAGTGGACTTATGACTCAAGGGTTGCTTATTCTCACAGCGTTGTCGGCTCTCCTCACTGGAAATCTCGGCGGCACCTGGACCGGCGTAGCCACCGACAACGAGGGCGGCCGCCAGGGCGCCTATCTGCAATTGCGGGAAGACGGCAACAAGATTACCGGTGTGGCCGGCGCCGACCAGGAGCACTGCTGGCCAATCAAGAGCGTCATCTACAACGGCAACCATCTGACCTTTGGCGTGACCTCCACCAATCAGACTGGCGAACAAGCCAACTGGGTTTTTGACTTAAAGGTGGATGGCGACCGGATGGCGGGTACCGGCGAAGCCTCGCGTGAAGGACAAAGCTGGAAAGTCGATCTGACGCTGACGCGACAAAAGTGAACCCCGCGGCTCTTACCGTATCCGCAGTGGTTCGATCCTCTCTTGTTTACGCAATGCCTGGATGCGATCAAGACCGCAGTAGCGGACTCAACCGCAGGCACACACTACCAACGCGGGATTCTCCCTAACCCAAAAAGCCCGAGATTAAGCACAGTGGTAACACAGGCGGCAATCAGCAGGCCTTTCGCCGTTCGAGGCTTTCCTCTCCGCACCAGCAGACGCCAGATCGGGACCACGTACCCCACCTGCACCAGGCCAATGGCGTAGATCAGCACGTAAAAGGCGGGCAGCATTCGCACGTCCGCCACCAGCAGCAACCAGCCAACACCGAGCTGCGCAATGTTCAGCAGCCAGCAGATGGCGAATCCCGCGACGATGCTTCCTCGGCCGTCATTCATGAATGCAGTCTTCATTCAAACACAGAGAGGCAAACACAAAAAGCAACAACAAAGGCCCGCCTCTTTCGGCGGGCCTTTTCATTGGGTTTGGTTCTGGTTTAGCCGATTGCTGACGGCTGTGCTTCTTACGGCAGCATTTCCTGCGTGACGACCGCGCCGCCCATCTCACCCAGAACGGCGGTGGTCTTCACCGGCTTGCGCGAGCCTTTGGCGATCCACAAAGTTTCCTTGTCGGAGCCTCCCTCGGCCGAGGTGATTTCGACTTTGTAGGCATCGAAGGTGCCGGCGGGCACGGTCACGCTTTCCGAGCCAACCACCTTGAGCTGCATCAGTTTTTCTTTCTGCTTCCGCACGTCGAAGTTCCGGAAGGTTGTGGTATAGCCGTCGGCCAGCGGCAGCGCGGCAATCGCCAGGTCTGACGACGCTGCATCGGCAAACACCGGGCCGCCCAGGTCGGCCGAGATCGGCCGGTCCTGTCCGTTGATGTTCATACTGCCGGTGGCCTTGTTGCCGGCGAAATTGATGTCGATCACCGCCGGCCCTTGCTTGATGGTGCGCTTGCTGATCACCAGCGTGCCCTTTTCCATGGTGGTGACGTCGCTGGCTTCTCCCATGGGTGACTGCATGGTCCCGGTAGCTACCCACTTGCCGTTTTCTTCGGTGACGGTGGTGGATGTATCCATCGTAAATTCCTGACCGCCGGCGGAGATTTTTCCCTTGTACTTGAAAGTTCCAAGTTTCAGGTCCACGGCCGGCTTGGGCAGTCCGACGGCGCCGGCGTCCATCTTCTTCGCCAGCACAACAGTCTTGGGATCAACCGTGACTTCTTTCAGGCGCGCCACCACCTCGGGAGTTCCGCCCTCCTGGTAGCGTCCACCCAGGTATTTGGCGAGGAACTTTTCCGCGGCCATTACGCTGGCCATATTGTTGACCGGCCGCGCGAAGCCGTGCCCCTCGTCCGGAATCAAAAGGTACTCCACCGGGAAGCCGCGGTCGCGCAGTGCGATCACGATCTGCTCCGACTCAGCATGGTTCACGCGGGGATCATTCGCGCCCTGGGCGATCAGCAGCGGTGTCTTGATCTTGTCCGCCGAAGTGAGCGGCGACCGCTCTTTCAGCAGGGCTTTGCCTTCCGGCGTTGTGGGGTCTCCCATGCGCACGTGGAACATCTTGCGGCCCGCCTCCCAGTATGGCGGAATGGATTCCAGCAGCGTGATCAGGTTGGAAGGACCAAAGAGATCGACCGCTGCCGCGTAGACATCCGGGGTAAAGGCAACACCGGCCAGCGTGGCATAGCCGCCATACGATCCGCCGAAGATCCCGATCTTTTTAGGATCGCTGATGCCTTTGTCCACCAGGTACTTTACGCCCCAGGTGATATCGTCTTGCATGGTCCGGCCCCATTGCAGATTGCCGGCGTTGAGGAACTTTTTCCCGTAACCGGTGGAGGCGCGGAAGTTGGGGCTGAGCACGGCATAACCGCGATTGGCGAAGAACTGCGCGTATCCGTTGTAACCCCAAACGTCTCGTCCCCACGGTCCGCCGTGGGGGAAGATCACCGTAGGCAGGTTCTTGGCCGGGACGCCCTTCGGCAACGTGAGATAAGCCGGGATCTCCAGCCCGTCTGATGACTTGTAATGGACCGGCTCCATCTTGGCCAGAGATTCACGGGGCAGTTTTTCCCGCACGGTAAACTGCTTGGCCAGCTTGTGCGCTTTGCGGTCAAAAATGTAAGTTACGCCCGGCTCAGTATCACTGTACGCAGTAACCATCCACGTTTGTTCGTCGCGGGTGCGCGATCCTATCGCCAGTTCCATCCCCGGCAGCTTGCTTTGCAGCCACTTGTAGTCGCTCTCAAAGTCTTTGTTCTTGAAATAGACTCTCTGCTTGTCGTCCAGGTAGGCGGTCAGCATCAGTTCGTCAGTGGCTTGGGAGAAGATCGCGCCGCCAAGATCCACCCGCTTCAGTGGATCGGATTCCACCGCCTCCGTCTTACCGCTCTCCGGGTCGAAGAGCGCGAGGCCGACCAGGTCTACGCCGTCGCCCTTGTTGGTTTGAATGTAGGTGCGTTTGCCGTCCTTAGTGAATTCCACGGGAGCACAGGTCTCCGCCACGGTGCAGGAGTAGACCTTGGTGAACTTGTCGGGATCGACGCGCAGAATTTCATTGTCGCCGTTGTCGGCGACGCGAATGGCCAGCCGCAAGTTTCCGCTCAGGTCGAATTCCCAGCCGGAGATTTTCTCCGTGTTCTTGCGTACCAGCGTTTTCTCTCCGGTGGAGAGCTTCAGCTTGTAGAGATCGTGCCACGCCTTGTCGCGATCATTCAGACCGATGTAGATTGTGTCAGGATCGTTCTTGGGAATGTCCACGATTTGCACGCGCACGCCCTTCAGTCCGGTCATATCGCGCGAAGCCGGCGCCTCGGCCCCGGCTGCCGGCTTGGCTGTAGGGTCCACGGCGTAGACGTTATAGTTCTCATCGCCGTCATTGTCTTTAATGTAAAGAATGTATTTGCTGTCGCGGCTCCAGAAATAGCCGGCCACGGGCCGCTTGGCCTCGGTGGTCATCAGCCGGGCCGCGCTGAATGGCTCGTCCACGCCCTTCACGTAGACGTTGCGCGTATCCTTCCACGGCTTCAGGAAGGTGAGGTACTTGCCGTTCGGAGAAATCTGTGCGCCCGCGATCTCCGGATTGCCGAAGATAATCTCGCGATCAATCAGCGCCGGCAGGCCGCTCGCGGCGGGTGTTTTTTTGTCTTTGTCCTGGGCCACCAGCGGCATGGCAACGAGCAAGGTCAGGCACAACATGCTCTTTAACAACTTATTCATAGGAGGAAATTCCTTTCTCTCTAGGGAGAGCCGTGCGTTAGCGTGAAATGAAGTAGTAACCAGAAATTGTGAACGCATTATGGCATTGCTGTCTAGTAATAATGGACCTTAAGCCGGCCGAAAGGCCGATGACTCGCGCCTCTGATTTCAAACCCACCCTGCGGCTTGTTTCCTGATAACAGTACGCGCAACCGGCGCCCAAGTTCCCTGAATGGCCATCTTTTCTATGACGTGGTGGAGAGGGCAGGGATTAACAGAGACCAGGCAAAAAGCGTGCCGGGTCAACCCTAGGCCGCAAATTTTGGCGATTTGGGGCAATCTTTGGGCAAGCCTGGCAATTCCGGCGATTGCTTCTGCCCCTTCCCAAAACCCGCGCCCAGCGGGATAATATTTGTTTAACTGGTACTTATCTTGTCCCGCTGGAGCCCCGGACCCTCTTGACCAAAAGCTAGCAGTCCAAGTAGAACTCTTCCGATTCGAATCGCCTGCTAATCTGGCCGGGCCCCGCTTGTTGAAGGAGGCACTTTGAAGGTTTACGAAGGCAAGGACATCCGCAATCTGGTCGTGATCGGGCACTCTCACTCGGGCAAGACCTCCCTGGTTTCCGCCATGCTGTATACCGGCGGCGCTACTCCCAAGCTGGGCCGCGTGGACGACGGCTCTACCGTCACCGACCATGATGACGAAGAAATCTCCCGGCAAATGACCATCTCCACCTCCATCGCTTCAGTGGAGTGGCATAACACCAAGATCAACTTGTTTGACTCGCCGGGCTTCACCATGTTCGCCCATGAGGCCAAGGTCGCCATGTCCGCGGCCGAAGCGGCGCTGGTGGTGGTGGACGGCGTTTCCGGCGTTGAGGTGGTGACGGAAAAAGTCTGGCAGTACGCGGAAGAGATCAACCTGCCTAGAGTGATCTGCGTCAGCCGCATGGACCGCGAGCGCGCCAACTATGAAACCGCCCTGGAAAGCCTGATCAGCGCCTTTGGCCGCCAGGTTGTGCCGGTGCAGATTCCCATCGGCAGCGAAAAGAACCTCAAGGGCGTGATCGACCTGGTCACCATGAAGGCCTACACCTACGAGATGGGCGGCAACGGCAAAGGCAAGGAAGGTCCCATCCCCGCCGATCTTGAAGCCACAGCCAAGGAAGCCCATGAAAAGCTGGTGGAGATTGTTGCCGAAGGCAAAGACGAGCTGATGGAAGAGTTCTTTGACAAGGGGACCATCGCGGAAGAGCACCTGATTCCCGCATTGCATGAGGCCATCAAGGACGACAAGATTTTCCCCGTGCTTTTTGCTTCCGGCCTGGGCAATATCGGCACCGACCATCTGCTCGACTTCGTGGTTGATTATTTTCCCACCGCCGCCGAGCACGCCGCCGTGCATGCCGAGCCGGTCAGCGCGGGCAATGGCCATGCAACCGATCTCAAAGTCAGTGATGCGGCGCCCGCTTCGGTTTATGTCTTCAAGACCGCGAACGATCCCTTCGCCGGCCGCATTACGTTCTTCAAGGTGTTCTCCGGCGTGGTGAAGAATGACGCCACGCTGCAAAACTTCACCCGCAGCACGTCAGAGAAGCTGGCGCATCTCTCGATTCCCCAGGGCAAAAACCTGGTGCCGGTGCCGGAGTTGCACGCCGGCGACATCGGCGCGGTGGCCAAATTGCGCGACACGCTGACCGGCGACACGATGGGCGACAAAGCGAATCCCATCCGCTTTGCCGCGGTCACGCTGCCTGAGCCGGCTATCACCTTCGCCATTGAGCCCAAGAGCCGCAACGATGAAGACAAGCTCTCCAACGGCCTGCACAAGCTCATGGAAGAAGACCCCATGGTGCGCTTCTTCCGCGACGAGCAGACCAAGGAATTCCTGATCGCCGGCACCGGCCAGCAGCACATTGAAGTCATGGTGTCGAAGCTCAAGCGGCGCTACCACACTGAAGTTGTACTGAAAGCGCCCAAAGTTCCGTATCGCGAAACCATCCGGGGCAAGGCCGATGTGCAGGGACGCCACAAGAAGCAGAGCGGCGGCCACGGCCAGTACGGTGATTGCAAAATCAAGATGGAACCGCTGGAGCGGGGCAAACAGTTTGAATTCGTGAATGACATTTTCGGCGGCTCCATTCCCAAGAACTACATTCCCGCGGTCGAAAAAGGGATCGTGGAAGCGGCGGCGCGCGGCTACCTGGCCGGCTATCCCGTCGTCGATTTCCGTGTGATACTCTACGACGGCAGCTATCACGACGTGGATTCCAACGAACTTTCTTTCAAGACCGCCGGCCGCATCGCCTTCAAGAAAGCCATGGAGCAGGCCAAGCCCACGCTGCTGGAGCCGATCATGAAGGTGGAAATCACCATCCCCGACGAATTTGCCGGCAGCATCATGGGCGATCTCAACTCCCGCCGCGGCCGCATTCAGGGCATGGACAACAAAGCGGGCAAGACCATCGTGAAGGCCGAGGTGCCGATGGCGGAAATGCTTACCTACGGCGCCGATCTTACCTCGATGACGCAGGGCCGCGGCAGCTTCAACATGGAGATGTCACACTATGATTTTGTGCCCGGCGCGCTGCAGGAAAAGATCATCGCCCAGGCCAAGGCCGAGCGCGGAGAGCTAGTGGAAGTAGAGGAATAGGCCTTTCCTCCTGTTTCGAGCGAAGCGAGGAAGCCCTATAGCAACAATATCCTTTGGCCGCGCACACACGCAGAAGAACGCGAATGACAACAAAGAATAATTCCGTGGCATTTGCGTTCATTCGCGGCTAAGCTTTGTTCGCCATGGCCTCTCCACAATTCGCTGACTACCGTCCGCTGCTGAATCCGGATTCCATTGTCATCTATCCCAGCCGCAAAAAGCTCCTGCTGATGGCCGTGGGCAGTGCGGCATTTGTCGGCCTGGGGTTCTTTTTTCTATTCTCAGGGGACCCTTATTTTAGCGATTGGGACGTACGTGCAGTCGGGATCGCAAGCGTCGCGTTCTTTGGTCTCTGCCTGGGCTTCGCTGTCTGGCGGCTGGCGCGGCCATCTCCCGCCCTGGTCATTCATTCTTCCGGCCTCTTCGATCATGCCTCCGCCCTGTGTGCCGGCTTCTTGCCGTGGGACGAAATCTCTCACCTCTTCGTGGGGAAAATAAAAAACCAGCGGTTTTTCGGAATCGCCGTGAAAGACGTGGAAGGCCTTTTAAACCGCCAGACCGGGTGGAAAGCAAAACTGATGAGAATGAATGTTCGCCTTGCGGGCTCTGCCGTCAGTATTCCGGCAAACACTTTGCCTATATCGTTGGAAGAACTGATCCAGAAGATTCAACAGAAATGTCCTGGCATTCAGGTCACGACTTGATCTTGTGTTGCGATAGATTCTTTTGGCCGGAACCTTAACACCACGAGCTGATTTATACTTACTGATGCTATGACCCAGCCTCTTTCCGCCGATCACGCCAGTTTCCTTCTCAACGCCGTTTTTCTGCCTATGCTCCAGCGTGAGCAGCCGAAAACGCGGCAAGTCATCGAGGCCATCCCGCTCGATAAAGGCGACTACCGCCCCGATGCCGTCTCCAAGTCTGCGCTGGAACTTGCCTGGCATATCGTCGCCGCGGAGAAGCGGTTTCTGAACGGCATTGTTGACGGAGGGTTTGACTTTGCTCCTATTTCCCGGCCCGAGTCGGTCAAGAGTTCGGCTGATATCGGACGCTGGTACGGCGAGATGTTCGATGCAGTTTTCGCGCGCCTGCAAAAGATGACGCCGGAGCAGCTCTCCAAGATGCTCGACTTCCGCGGCATGTTCCAGATGCCTGCCGTGGTCTTCTTCCAGACGGCACTGAGCCATTCCGTCCACCATCGTGGACAGCTCTCGGTGTATCTGCGTCCCATGGGCGCCAAGGTCCCGGCGATTTATGGCGAGAGCTACGATTCCGCGGAAGCGCGAAAGGCCACGCAGAGCAAAAGCGCTTAGCCCTTCGGCACAATAAGTAGAGGTCGTTTGGCCGGCGCTAGCCGCCGCTGCCATTTGTGTCCCCGTCTTTCGCCGCCTGCAGCAATTCAAAGCGCACCAGCGCCGTGCACTTGCTGCACGGCGGAAATTTTTCATGCGCCTTGAATCTGGCTTTGTGAGGCAAGCGGTGGCCGGCGTGCAAAACCTTATAGATCCCCGCCCTGGGGACCGCCTGGCCCGGCTTGTAGAGTGTCTTGGTGGAATCGGTAGCCATGCGCTCGACTGAGTTGAGTCGGTGCCATACCTCTAGGAATGTGCATCTCGAGCCGGGGGTTGTCCGGTTTTGGCGCGTCTTCCTGAAAGTCGGGATCTTCCGAGATATGCGGGACCAGTTCCAGGACCTTGTAGCGCACCAGCTCGCCGCACTGCCGGCAAAAGGGAAAGATGGTGTTGCGCATCAGGATCACGCTGGAACGCTCCTCGTCATGATGGCAGATTTCATAAATCCCGGACTGTTGGACCGGCTCTCCGGGGGTCAGCATACAGTCCGTCTGGTCGAACATTGATTTGTTTTTGTCTGTTAGTTCCATGCGTTCTAAATATTGTGTTCCTTCCTGCGGCCCGGCGACAAGCAAACCCTCTCCATAAGCTGCGATCTTGCAGCTCAAAGACCTAAGAGAAGATCATCACTGCGCGGGAGCAAATCGACTCTTGTAAAATGGGATGCGCTCTGAACCGTTCTGAGTTGGTGAAACCGTTGCGTTCAGCCGCTGCGATGAAATATTTTTTTGGGGCAACCCCAGAGCTGCCGGATCGGCTTTGCCGCGCCCATCTTTCGTTGCTGATGTTTTGAATTACAATCATCGATCATGCCGCTAACGAACCATCAGTTCCGTCTTGCCGCCCGTCCGGTGGGCCTGCCCAAACGCAGCGATTTCCAGTACACGGAAGAGCCCGTGCGCGATCCCGGCCCCGGACAGATTCTGGTCAAGATACTCTACGTCTCGCTGGACCCGGCCATGCGCGGCTGGATGAATGAAGGCAAGTCGTATGTCCCTCCGGTCGGCATTGGCGAAGTAATGCGCGCCGGCGCTGTTGGCCGGGTGATTGCGTCGCAGAATCCCGGCTTTGCCGTGGGCGATCACGTGGTGGGGATGTTCGGGATGCAGGAGTATGCGCTCTCTGACGGCAAAGGCGTCAGCAAGGTCGACGCCAGCCTTGCGCCGCTGCCCGTGTATCTGGGCACGCTGGGCATGCCGGGCCTGACAGCGTACTTTGGGCTGCTGGAAGTCGGCGCGCTGAAGCCGGGCGATACCGTTGTGGTCTCCGGCGCGGCTGGAGCGGTGGGCATGCCGGTGGGGCAGATTGCCAAAATCAAAGGAGCCCGCGCGGTGGGTCTGGCAGGCGGCCCGGCTAAATGCCAATACGTGGTGAAAGAGCTGGGCTTCGATGCCTGTATCGACTACAAGCAGGAAGACGTGAAGGCAGCGCTTCGCCAGCGCTGCCCCAACGGCATCAACGTGTATTTTGACAACGTCGGCGGCGAGATCCTGGACGCGGCGCTTACCCAGCTTGCCCGTGGCGCGCGCGTGGTGATCTGCGGCGCCGTCTCACAGTACAACAGCACGACAGGGTTCAAGGGGCCGTCAAACTACATGTCGCTGCTGGTGAACAGCGCGCGCATGGAAGGCTTTGTGGTCTTCAATTACATGGCGCGCTATGCGGAAGCCCTGCGCGAAATGGCGGGCTGGCGCGCTGCCGGCAAGTTGAAGTCGCGTGAAGATGTTGTTGCCGGTCTGGAAACTTTTCCGGAAACGCTGCTCAAACTCTTCACCGGGGAGAATTTCGGCAAGCTGGTGATCAAGGTGGCAGACGCTTAAGCTTTGCCGCCGTCCAGCACCGCGCGAATCTGTTTTGCATATTCCGCGCTCTCGCGGTCGGCGGTGACAAGCTCGATCTGCTTCGGACTGCTCACGCCGATTTTCAACTGTACCGCGCGCGCGATCTGCTCCTGCTCGAAGATCGCTCCCTGGCTCACTTCCGGCGTGGTGCCGAAGTGCCGCAGCAGCGCCACGCCGACGGCGTCAATCGCAACGCGGTCTGTTCCGGCCAGAATTACGTTTGACTGGACCATCTTGCCCTGGTCGGGACCGCCGTTGGTAAATGCCTGCACGCCATCCAGCACGACCAAATCCGGTTTGTACGCAGTGTTGATCTCGGCGATCATGTGCCGCTGGTGCGCCGAAGAATGCAGCTCGCGCATGAAATTATAGGAATTGCCAGGGACAACCTTGGCCGCCAGCCCCACGGAATTCTTGAGTGACAGGGTGAAGTGCCCGCCGTAGCGATGCGTCTTGAGGCAGCAGGTCTGAACGATGCCTCCGGCTTTGCGCACCGGGCGCGGCAAGGCAAAGCCCTGTTCCCAGTGACTGTCCTGCAGCTTGATCAGCTCCCAGTCGTCGGGGCCGAGTTCATCGAAGACCACGACCTTCGCGTCCAGCTCCTTGCCCATCTGGAACGCGCTCTTCTTGCCCATGACCTCGCGCGTGTTGCCCATGCCGCTGCGATCGCCCAGAGTAAGCGGCCCTGCCCCCATGGCCTTGAGCTGGCGCATCAACGCCACCAGCGTGTCCTCATGGGTGGAGCCGGGAGTGGGATCAGAGCTGTTGAAGTTCGGCTTGATGAACAGATCTTTGCCGCGGAACTTCTCCATGCCCAGCAGCTCAATGGCCCGTTTCACGCCGGCGGCGCGGTCCGTGGTCTTGACGAAGGCCACGTGAGAAATGGAAGGCTGGTCAAAGGCAACCGCGTTCAGCCAGGAGGGAGCAAGTAACGTGGCTCCCATTGCGGTGGAGGCATCTTTGAGGAACTGTCTGCGATTCATGGTCCGTCCCCTCACTCCGGTCTTGTTTATTGGACACCCATCGGGGCCCGCAAAGCAAGGGACGAAATGCCCGCGGCGTAGCGAAGGTCCTGAAGAAGGCTGTGCATAGGGTCCGGTAGAATTCCAGCTTGAGTGTTTAGATTTAGACGGAGCCGAATCATGCCCGACAATTTTGTTCTCTTTGAAGTTCGCGATAACGTTGCCCGCGTCACGCTCAACCGTCCACAGTCCGGCAATGCAGTCCATCTGGAAATGGTGCAAGAGCTGGCTGCCGCGTCTCTGGAATGCGAAAACAATCGCAGCGTCCGCGCGGTCCTGCTCAGCGGGGCCGGCAACAGCTTCTGCGTCGGCGGTGACGTGAAGGCTTTCGCGGCGCAAAGAGATCTTCCGCGCTACCTGCGCGAAGTTACCGCGCACCTTCATCTGGCGGTCTCGCGCTTCGCCCGACTGGACGCGCCGGTGATCGCCGCGGTGCAGGGGGCCGCGGCCGGCGGCGGTTTCAGCCTGGCCATCTCTTGCGACCTGGTGGTGGCCGCCGAGTCCGCAACCTTCCTGATGGCGTACAGCAAAATTGGCATGGCGCCGGACGGAGGCTCCACCTATTTCCTGCCGCGACTGGTGGGCTTCAAGCGCGCCATGGAACTCACCTTGACCAACCGCGTGCTCTCCGCCCACGAAGCCTGCGAGTGGGGCATCGTCACCGAGGTTGTGCCGACGGACGAGTTGGCCGCACGCGCGGAAGAGCTCGCGCGATCTCTGGCCCAGGGCGCGACCGGCGCTTTCGGCTCAGCCAAGCGGCTGCTGCACGGTGGCTGGAAACAGTCGCTGGAAACGCAGATGGAGCTGGAGAGCCGGGCGATCGCGGAGGCCGGCGGCACGGCCGATGGAAAAGAAGGGATCATGGCGTTTGTGGAGAAGAGGAAGGCGAAGTTTGCGGGAAGGTAAATCAATTTCACTGCGGAGACGCGGAGACGCGGAGAAGACAGGGGCTGTTGGTGGGGTTTAGCGGCCATCGGTATTCGCCAACACGGCTTTCTTTTTAAACAGGGATTGCATTTTTTCTAGAGCGCACTTGTTTCCCTCTCTTTGGTGAACCCGGGCGAAACCTAGCGGGAGGCCAATCCCTTGACTTTGACATTGCGCTTTCTCCGTGTCTCCGTGCCTCCGTGGTGGAATTACTGCACTTTATTGCCTGCCTCCAGCTTCGCCTTCACCATCTTGTAAAACGACCAGACATTATCGGCCTCGCCGGCGGTCAGGCGGCGGTGGACTTTCATGGACGGAAAAAGTTTGTTTCCCGCCACGTTCAAGGTCAAGGTAGCGAACTGCTTGCCGGGATAGGTCTCAATGCTCCAGTCACCGCCGAAGCGCCGCCGCACCACTTCTCCAAAATAGCTACCCCAGAGCTTGCACATCTCGGTAAGGTCGTCACTGCTGGGGCCGCCCGGAGGAAGGTCGAGCGCAAGCTGGGCGAGAATGCCTTCCAGCTCCATTAAAGAGATTTCACTGTAGTCCAGCCGGGCGTTGAAGTCGCGGGCAATGGCCACAGCTTTTTCGGCGTAGGCATCGGCCATGGCGCTGACTGAATCGTGGGTCTCCATTTAATTTAGTCTAGCAGGAGGGATGTTTTGCTAGGGTCACGGATGAATCCGGGTTACCATTCGTGATCGGGATAGCTAAAGATGAACCCGTTCGCCAGTCTCCGCCCGTTACTTGTTCTAGCCGACGTTGGCATCCCGATGATAGCCGTGACATTTCCAGCCATGGTCGTTGCGTTGGTTCCAGTCATCGGCATGGAGGGCCTCCTCATCCGCAAGCGAGTGGTTTACAAGCCATGGCCAATCTTCCGGGCCACGGCGGCGGCAAATCTGGTTTCGACCATCGTTGGCGTTCCGCTGACCTGGCTCGCCCTGTTGGCGTGCGAAATGGTTGTCCCGGAAATTCACTGGCATGGTCCGGTAGCGCGGGCGATAGCTTTCGTGTTCACCGCGGCATGGCTCCCGCCATGGGGTGCGAGTTCGATTCCCCTGGCCATGCTCGTGCTGTTGGTCCCGTTCTTCTTCGTGTCTGTCTGGTCAGAGTGGCTGGTCATGAAGAACATGTTGCCGGTGTCTGCCGAGGAAGTTGCGCCGGAGGGAGAGATCAGCAAGAGGCAGCTGTGGCGAGCAGTGCGTGACGCGAACCTCCTCAGTTATGGGTTCCTCGTCGCCCTCACATGCGCTTGGTTGATCTGGGACTCATTGCACAAATGACCGGAGTAGGAATCTAAGGAAGAGTTTAAGAAGCTGCTACGTGACTTGAAGAAGGGAGAGATGAGCGCGGCCGGAGTGTGATCGTGCTGGGCTGGCAGCAGCGGAGCAGGTTCCTCAGCCTCGCGGAACAGCCGGTAGAAGACATTCAGAAAACCGTGGCTCGGCTTCGGAATGGCACGTCGAGATTGAATTGCAGCGTGTTCGTTCCCGTCTTATCTCACAGGGATACGTGTCATTTTCCGGATGCGGCATGATTGAACTGCTCTGGTGAGAATAGCAGGTGTGCGAAAATGAACAGCTCTGCAATCTTAGTTTGTCAAGATGTACGGATTCCTGGTTGATTCGCAAAATCAGGTGCGCTAGGATAACCCAGCCCCGAGGGGTGGAAATTGTATAGTTCTTTGAAAATAAAGCAGTTAGATGAAAAATGGAGCCAAGACCTTACCGCTGATGAACACGGATAACACTGATCAGAAAAAGGGATCGGTCATCGCTCAACCCTACGCCAATCGTACGGTAGTAGCTCAAGTCCACGCCAATCTGGGATGACTTGGGATGATGCCTCTCAAACCTACGCCAAATTGGGATGGCATTGGGATGGCATAGGGAGGGGGAGGGTAGGGAAGAAATTGCCAAAATTGCCGGACTTCCACCCCAGCAAGCCAAAATCGGGCTTGCCGAGGCCCCCGGAATTGCCAAAATTGACAATTGAAAACCAGATCCTTGGGATGGGCGGTGTAAGTCCTTTGGAATCCTAGTTGAAGGCCGGGGGAGGGGCTAAATCAAATTCCGCTCTTTTACTTCCAGATACTGGTTGACCAGTTCGGTGGTGAGGCGGCTGGGGGAGATCTCCAGGGCCAGCGCGCCCTTGTTGCGGACTTTGCCGATCAGCCCTTCCCGCCGGTGAACCATTTCCTGCGCGGCGGCGACTTCGTACATCTCTTCAGCGTTCTCCGGCCTTCGGGCCGCGAGCTCGTTGAGGTCAGTCTGGGCGATCACGGCGAACAGCAGCAGGTGTTTGGAGAGGATACGCGAAGCGCTTTCAATCACCTCCGGCGTCATCGATGTGTCGGCCAGATCGGTGACCCAGATGATGAGCGCGCGTTGCTTCTGCAGTTGCAGAAGAACGGAGGCGGCGCGGAGATGGTCGGCTTCCGCAACTTCTTCGTGGACCGAGGCCAGGCTTTCGATGATCGAGCGCATGTGGCTGAGGCCGCGGCCCAGACCCACGCGCTGCTGGATGTTTCTGCCGTAGACGATCAGGCCGGTGCGGTCGCCGGAGTAGAGCGCAATCTGGGCCAGGGAGAGCGCCGCGTTGACGGAGAGGTCGAGCTTGCTCAGTTCGCCGACGCGGGCGCGCAGAAGCCGGCCGGCGTCCATGACGATCCAGACGGCCTGGCTGCGCTCGACTTGAAAGAGCTTGGTCACGTGCTTGCCGCGGCGGGCGGTGGCGGTCCAGCAGATGTTGCGGAACTCGTCGCCGGGCTGGTATTCGCGCAGGCTTTCAAACTCGCGGCCCACGCCGCGCTGGCGGATAAGGCGCCGTTCCAACTCGATCTGGCGCGCGCGGGAAAGATAGATGTTGTGGCGCTTGGCGTCTTCCAGGTCGGGAAAGACGCGGACTGTCTGCTTGAGATCGGCGCGGGCCCAGCGTTCGGCAAATTGCGAGCCGCTGCGGTAGCGCAGGTAGGCCGCTCCAAGCGCGACGTCGCCACGCTCGAGCGGATGAACGGTATAGCTGGCGGAACCGGAATCGCGCGGGGGAGCCTTGATTTCGAGCGTGGGCGGCTCGGCGATCAGGGAGCGGGGAAGATCGTCGATGACGCGGCAGGCCACATAGACGCCGCTCTCATTGCGGAGTTCCAGCGTCACCTGAATGTCATTGCTGAGCGAGGGCGGCCCGCTCCACGACCGCTCGATGACGAGCCGATCAGGACGCGGCAGGCGCGCCAGGTCAACCGCCCAGGCGAGGAGCGCAAGAGCGTCCCATGCCGCCATGACGAGGAGAAAACGCACGTCCCAGAAAGCAGGTATGGCCCAGAGCACGCCCAGCAGCGTGACCAGAAAAAAGCGCCGCCCAAAGCCGAAGCTGAGGCGTTTGGCCCGCTGCGCGGGAACGCTCAACGGCGCGGGCGCAAGCAGGGTCTGCATTACTTCGGGACCTCAACCGAACCGACGATCTCGGTGAGCACGCGGTCGCTGTCCAGGCCTTCAAGCTCGGCTTCCGGCTTCATCATCACGCGGTGGCGCAGGACCGGCAGCACGGAGGATTTCACGTCGTCGGGAATGATGTAATCGCGATTTTCAAGCGCGGCAGTGGCCTTGGCCACCATCATCAGGCTGATGGCGGCGCGCGGGCTGGCGCCGAGGGCCAGCGCAGGCCAGCCACGGGTGCGCCGGATGAGCTCCACGATGTAGCGGAAAAGCGCCGGTTCGACTTTTACGTTCCGGATTTCGGCGCGCGCTTGCGCCAGAACGTCAGTGGAGAGAGCGGTGAGATTCGCAGCGTCAAGATTGTGCGCGTCAAAACCTTCGTGATGGTGCTGCAGGATCATGACTTCCTGCTCGGCCGCGGGATATCCGACTTTGATCTTGAGCAGGAAGCGGTCCAGTTGCGCTTCCGGCAGAGGGTACGTGCCCTCAAACTCGATGGGGTTCTGGGTGGCAAAGACGGTGAAGAATTGCGATAGGTGGTGCGTGGCGCCATCGATGGTGATCTGGCGCTCCTCCATGGCTTCCAGCACGGCGGCCTGCGTGCGCGGAGGCATGCGGTTGACTTCGTCAGTGAGGAGAAGGTCAGTGAACAGCGGCCCGCGGTGCAGCGCGAAGCTGCTGGTGGAAAGATTGAGCACGTTGCTGCCGATGATGTCCGCCGGCATCAGGTCAGAGGTGCATTGCACGCGGCGGAATTCCATATCGAACAGCCGGGCAAAACTTTTGATGACCAGCGTCTTGGCGATGCCCGGCACGCCTTCCAGCAGGGCATGGCCCCCGCATAAAATGGTCAGCAGGCATTGGTTGATCAGCTCTTCCTGGCCCACAATGACCTTGGCCAGCTCAGTTCGTCCATGCGTGAGCACCTGGGACACGGTCTGCATGAAGATAAGTCTCCTGTCATTCCAACGGAATCAGTTTCAAATTCTGCATATACCGGTTCAACTTTTGCACCAGGTCCAGCGCAAACACTTCAGACAGCTCTGGACTTTGCAGGGCATGTTCAATTTGTTGCAACAAGTCTTCAAAGGCATCGTCTTTAAAACGCAGCCGGTTCCGCACCGCGCGGGCCAGTTCGGGCGCGGGGACATCGTGATTGATCCCCAGCTGCCGCGCCGCCAGCGCGCGGAACCTGGCATAGGGAATCGCCAATGCTGCGTGGGTGGCATTGGCCCGGCGGTACAGCTTGCCCAGAGTGTGAACGAACTCCAAAGGGGAAAGCCGCGACGGCTCCGGCAGAGGATGAATAGGCCCGTTTCTTCGCGAGAAGGTAAAGATCAGGGCCAGGAAAATCAGCACGCATTGCCAAAGGCCGTATTTGATCGGCGGCGTGCCCATGTAACCGCCGAGCGAACTTCGATAGCCGTGGAAATACTCGTCCCAAAAGACGCGAACCTCACCGGGCTCGCCCAGCGAGTTCAGCAGCAGGGCCATGTTGCCGGACTTGGCGATGGCGGCGTTGGTCAGCGGCGTGTTTGCGCCCCACCAGATCACTTCGCCCTGGCCGACCTTGTAGGAAACTACAATGGGGCGTCCATCGTCGGCGTAATGAGCCAGCGAGTTAGTCGATGGACCCTTCCAATAAGCGGAAGGCGACATTTGAATGGCGCCGCCGCGGGTCAGCGGCGTAAGCATCTGGGGTTGATACTCTTTCCAACTCGGGGCCGGCAGCGCTTCAAGGTCGGTTTCCGCCTGGGGCAAGTACACGGCAGCTCTCGATCCCGTGGCCAGAATCTTGCCGCCGCGGCTCAGGTAGGTTTGCAGGGCGTTCCTGTCTTCGCGCGATGGGGAGCGAAAGGGAGAAGCCAGCACCAGCACCGTGTGCGCCGGCTCGGCGGGCAGCTCGACCGGGGACTGCTCCCAACGTTCCACTTTGTAGCCGGCTTCGCGCAGCAGGAGAAAAGCCGCTTTCGCGCCGCGACTCTGCGCCGAATAGGTGCTGGGAACGCTGGATTCTTCTTCGTCCTGCGAGAGAAACGCCAGGGCGGCAATCACAAGAAGCATAAACACGCCGGCCCAGATCAGCAGGCGGCGGTCGCTCTTTTCGATCTTCATCGGCACCCCAGTTTCTCAAGCTGGCCAAGGGCTTCCTGGAAATCCGCTTCCGCGGCGTTCCCGTAGCCATACCACACCACTTCCAGGGTGTGCGTTAGTGCCGCCAGCACGGGATATTGGGCCGCCCGCGCGCCCAGCAACCGGAGGTACTCGCGTGGCGTACGCGCGCGATTCGGCTTCCAGGAGCCGTGTTCTTCCAGGTATGAAATACCCGCCCAGTACGCCAGGTGAATGGCGTTGCGCCAGTCCTGTTGTTGCGCCCGAGCGCGGGCTTCCGCCAGCCACGTGCGCCAGCCTCGGGCTGAAGGAGCAAAAGGAATGATCTCGCGTCGCGGCAGCTCATCCTGAGGACGGCGCAGCCGCCGTATGGTCCAGATCAGCAACAGTGTGACCGCGGCCCCGACGACCAGGTAAATCAGCAGGCGCATCCAGTCGAATTCCCCGCCCGCCCGAAACGACAATTTGCTCAGCAGCCGCGATAGCCACCGGTAGATGCGGGCCAGCAATGCGTCTTTTGCGCTCGGCCCCTTCACCTTCTTGAACTCGTGCCGGGAAAGAATCTGGTCCAGCTTGCGGTGTGTGGAAGTGAGATCGGCGTTGCGTTTCTCGTAGCCATCAGCAGCCGCGCTCAGCTCATGGGTGTAGTACTGGACCTGCCGCAGGAGTCCTGGACGTTTTTCCTCGTCGGCTGCGGCATATGCCGCAAGGTTATCTTTGAGGATTTTGTAGTTGACGCTGATCTCACCCGAGCTGGTGGCTACCGAAACTTGATCGGGAATTGCGGCCACGACTTCGCCCGCCGTTTCCGGATGAGACTGCAACGCCTCCACCTTCGCGGCGATGCCGTGAAGTTGCTCCCGGTATTCAGGAATGGAGATGCTCTCTGCCAGTGCAGGACGCACGCAAAACAACATCGTCAACGCCAGGAACGTAGCGCGGCTTATCATCTTGCGGACTTTCATCCGATCGCGCCGGGGACCGCCGCGGCTGCAGCCTGAGCGGGATTCGCTTGTCCCATGGCTTCCATCATCAACTGCAAATCAAAAGCTTCTTTGCGCACACGTTCATCGTAATACAGAAGGGCAAGAGCAATCGTAGCAATGGGTCCGGCAATCGTGCCGGCGGCAAAGCCGGAAAGATACTGCCAGATGGCTGTCGAAATGGCTAAAGCAGGAGTCTTGTTAAGCGCACCGATCATCGTCAGGATGAACGCGGGCAACTCTAAGACGAGGCTCAACACGTAGGTCAGAATTCCCGAAAGAAAAAGTACGAGAAGAATGCGCTGAACGGTTTTGCCTTTGCTCAAAAACCTGCTGCGCTTCAGGCAATCCAGCACCCCACGTCGCTCCAGAACGCAAGCGGGTACGGCCAGTTGATAACTGCAATACAAGCGGATGGCCCAGATGACGCACACGATGACCGCCACAACCACCAGGAGTCCGCCTCCCCAGATAACGATCATCAAGGCCGTTGGATCCAGAGATGGGCGGAAGGCCACCATCAGGCTTACCGGCATGACTCCTGCCGCCACCGCGACCCCGGACGCGCCTATAAAACGAATGGCAACGCTGACCACGATCCCCACAATCTTCCATACCAATGGACGAATCATCCTATACGACTCGCTGATTTTTACAGTGTGCCCCAAATGAACACGTGAGACGGCATACACGGTGGCCCCTGTGGCGAGTGAAAAAGCGACCAGATACGCCACTAAGAGAGCAATGATCCCCAGGATAAGCAAGGTCTCCGACGCGACGATATTCCGACTTGGGAGAGGGATGAGTGCCAACAAGAAGAAGCTGGCTTGCCACAGCAGGAGAACAGCGGGTGGCACAGCCGATATGCCGGCGAACAGCAGAAAATTGTTCCTATAAAGGTGAAAGGTCCGGTCCAGCACCTGACCCGTGCTCATGGGCCGCAAAGTTGAATCCATTGAAGACATCTTTCTCTGGGGGTAAGGGTTGCATAGTACCACATGTTGCGGAGTCTTAGACAGTGAAGAGCTAACCTATGCTGGGCGCCGTAGCAGCGGGTGGTACAGGAGCCTGTTGTCCCACGGCTTCCATCATCAATTGCAGATCAAAGGCTTCTTTGCGCACGCGCTGGTCGTAATACACCAGCACCAGGGCGATGGTAGTGATAGGGCCGGCCAGTGCGCCGCCAAGGAAATCGGCGATGTAAATCCAGGCTGTCGACGCCACCGTCAGGTGAGTCCTGGCGCTCGCGATGAATGAGTTGCTGGCAAGGAGAGCGGGCAATTGCAGAGCATACGTCAGGATGAAGCTCATCAACCAGGTGAGAATCACAATGCCCAGGATCCCCCACTTGGCGCCATACGTAAGGAACCGGCTGCGGATCAAGGATGCTCTCGCAGGCAGCTTTTCCAGCGTGCATGCGGTTACGGTCAGCGCGTAACGGCAAAGAGCGTAGAGCATCCATACCAGCGAGCCCACGATTCCGGCCAGACCGAGCACAAGGCCGCCGAGTGCGGCCAGCAACACCGCCAACTGAGGATCCGCGCCGCGCGCCAGCATGGGCATCGCGAAGGCAAGACCCAGGATCAGCCCATACGAGAGGATCAGCGGTCCGAAGGTAAACATTACAACCACGCACAGCAGCCAGAGGATTCTCAGGAAGATTGGCTTGATTCTGTTATAAGACTCCGCGATGGTTGTTGTCTTTCCCAGATGAACCATGGAAACCGCATAGGCTGTAGCGCTGGAAGCCAGCGCGGTTCCAATCAGGTAAATAACCGCTCCGATCGCAAAACTAATAACCACTCGAACAACCATTGCCTGCACAAACTGCGGAGTAAAAGCGTCGGGCTGCTGCGGCACGACTACGGGGCCAAAAATTTTCAGTTGGATCAGCAGGGCTATTAACTTGAGGGCCGGGGTGATCAGGGCGATTCCGGCAAACAAGAAAAAATTATTCCGGTATAGATAGAAGGTCCGGTCCAGCACCTGTGAAGTGCTCATCGGCCGCAAAACTAAGTCCATAAAAAACCGATTCTCCGTGAGGTGAGGGCTGATAGTAGCACGAATATTATTGAGGATAGCAGTCAGGGCTGTGGTATGGCCACTGGCTCTTCCGGCGGCGGAGGCGGGATTGGCTGTGCCATGGATTCCATCATCCATTGCAGATCAAAGGCTTCCTTGCGGACACGCTGGTCGTAGTACATCAGGGCCACGGCGATGGTGCCGATGGGCCCGGCCAGCACCCCGGCAAAGAAGCTGCCCAGGCTACGCAGCAAGATAGCCACCATGTAGGACCGGCCGCGGAAGAGCGTTACATAAGACTGGCCCGGCAGCCAAAAAACGATGGAGAGCACAAAACCCAGAACTAGCATGAGCCCATAAATCAGGATGATCTTTCGGATGCTGCCCTTCGCCAGAAACCGGCTGCGCTTCAAGGCAGCTCGCGCGGGCAGGTTTTCCACCACGCTTGCCGGGACTGCCAGGCAGTACTTGGCATAGAGGTACAACATCCAGAAAAGTCCGGCCAGGCCGGCAGCAACGCCAAGGACCACGGCCACCGTGATAAGCAGGCCCTTGGAGGCGCCGGCGATCGCGAGTTCAGAAACCGCTGTCCAGCCCACCACTACGAGCACGCACGCGATGTACGTGGCAACGCCCGCGCCGGCAAAGCGCAGATAAATATTCCATGCAATCCGCAGGACGCTCCAGAAGCGAGGAAGTGTCTTACGATAGCATTCCGCGATGGTCACGCTCTCTCCCAGGTGCATCTTGGAGACGGCATACACCGTTGCAGCGCCCGTCAAGGCGTGGCCGATCATATAAACCAGGATCCAGCAGGCAATGTATTCCAGAAATATTGTCAGGAAGGCCAGGGGATCGCGGGCGGCAGCGCCGCCACGCGGCGGGTATCCCAGGGGCACAAAGGCCAGCCGAAGCAGGAAAAGCAAGGCCGGCAAAAGTACGCCTATACCAGCCAGCGCCACAAAATGGCTGCGGTAAATCTGAAAGGTCCGGTCGAGTACGAGTCCCGCACTCATCGGACGCAAGGCTGTGTCCCGCGAAGCTGCATCCATGATTAGGCCTCCCTCGCAGAGGGGAGGCGAGCATCGTAGCACAGGCTGATGCACAGATTTCTAAAGCAAACTGCTTCTGTTAGGATTACCAGCTTCCTTCGAGGTGGACCAATGAAAAAGACCATGACTGTCGCCGTGTGCTTCGTGCTGGCCTCATTTGCGGCAGGGCAAGAGCAGAATCAGAAAGTTCCCATGGCGAACCGTTACGTGCGCTGCGGCGCCCTGGTTCAGCCTGAAAGCGGCAAGGTCCAGCGCAACGCGCTGATTACCATCCAGGGTGAGCGCATCCGCGAGGTGCAGGAGAACGCCAATCCGCCGGCGGGCGCGCAGGTCATCGATCTTTCCGACCATACCTGTCTGCCCGGCTTGATCGATACGCACACGCACGTCTTGTTGCAGGGCGACATCACGGCCGCCGACTATGACGAACAGCTATTGAAACAGTCCAACGCCTATCGGGCCATCCTGGCGACGCGATCGGTGCGCCGCGCGCTCGATTATGGCTTCACTACGATCCGCGATCTTGAGACCGAAGGCGCAGGCTATGCCGACGTTGACTTGAAGAAGGCCATCAACAGCGGAGTGATTCCCGGGCCGCGTATGAAAGTTGCCACCCGCGCCATGGACGTGACCGGGGCGTACCCGCTCACCGGTTATTCTCCCGAGGTGCCGGTGCCTCACGGGGTGGAGGTCGTCGACGGTCCTGACAACGCGCGCAAGGCCGTGCGCGAGCAGATCGGCTTTGGCGCCGACTGGATCAAGGTATATTCCGACCGCAGCTATTTTGTTCGTCCGGATGGCGTGCTTGACGACATCCCAACTTTCACCATGGACGAACTGCGGGCCATTGTCGATGAAGCTCACCGCCAGCACCATAAGGTGGCTTCCCATGCCATGGCGCTCAATGGCGTTCATAATTCGGTTGAAGCCGGGGTCGATTCGATCGAGCATGGCAACTACATCGCCGAAGCCGATATGAAAACCATGGCGCAGAAGGGCATCTTCTATGTGCCCACCATCTATGTGGGCGAATATGTGGCCCAGGGCCGCGCCGCTGCCGGGGCCAAGGTCTGGCTGGAGATGATCAAGATTCACGAAGACACCTTCCGTCGCGCCCTGAATGCCGGCGTGAAAATTGCTTTTGGCACGGACGTGGGCGGTTTTGACTGGGGCATCAACCCGGCCGTCGAGTTTCCTTATATGGTGAAATATGGAATGACCCCGGCGCAGGCTGTGCGCTCGGCGACATCAAGCGCGGCGGAGTTGCTCGGCATGCAAAATGATGTGGGCAGCATCGCGCCGGGTAAATATGCCGATCTGGTCGCCGTCAAAGGCGACCCGCTTGCCGATATCACACTGTTGCAGAAGGTTGACTTCGTAATGAAAGGTGGAGAAGTGCATAAATCGGCCGCCCACTGAGACCAACCCAGCAACGCTGGAGTGAATCTATAAAAACGTAATGTTGCTTTGGATCATTCTCGGCCTGGGCTGGCTCGGAATCCTGCTTGCCGCCGTATGCCTGTTTCGTCTTGCCGGCTATGCCGATAAGAAAGTGCGCCGCCTCTCGGCGCGTCCGCGGCGCCGCGAAGATCAGGCAGCCTGAATCAGGAGCTCGCGCCTGCCTTCCGCACCCATTCTGTTCCTGCGTCAATGAACTTTGGAACGTGGGCCTGCTCTGCAAGCGCTATCACCCGGCAAAGAATTCTGTTGATGGCGATGTTTACTGTGTTGTAACCATCCAAAGCGGCGCAATAGCTTGTGGGAACGGTGACGTCGTCAAAAGAGTCAGGGTCCCATCGGCGGGCTTGAGGCCAAATGCCGAGATGCTTGTTGTGCCGCTATTGCCGACGTATAGAAATGTGTTGCTCACATCCACGGTCAAGAACGCTGGCTGCGGCGTGCCTACTGTTCCCGATGTCACCACCGCATAAGGCGAGCCGGATACTTCGGCAAGCACGCCGGCGGTTATTTTGAAAGCGGAAACATTGTTCGACCCCTGGTTTGCCGAATAAAGAAACGTAGCGGTCGAATCCACGGCGATGGCAACCGGCTTGGTGCCGGCTGCGAAAGGAGAGCCGGCTACCCCGCCCAACACGCCGCTGCTGGAAATGGCAAAGCTCACGATCTTGTTGTTGGCCGAATCGGCGGCGAACAAGAACTGCCCCTTGGGATCGATCGTAATTCCCGCGAGAGTCGCGCCGGCGCCGGCGGAAAACGGCGAACCCGCAACCGCGGCCAGCGAGCCGTTGGCTGCAATGGCAAATCCTGAAATCGTCCCCAGCGTGCCATTTCCCACGTACAGGAAACCGGCGCTCGGCGATACCGCCATCGACTGCGGGTTGGCGGCCGTGGGAAACGGCGACCCGGCAATTTCGGTCAGAATTCCGCGCGCGGCATCAATGTTAAAGGCCGAGATCGAAGCTGAACCCTGGTTCAGGACATACAGAAACGTGCCGGCGGAGTTGATGCCGACTGCCACCGGCTGCGATTGCACAGGAGTGGGGGGGAGCGCCGTTCCAATAGGGCTAAGCAACCCGCTGATATGGTCCACGTTAAACCCGGAGACAGTATTGGAAGTCAGATTTGGCACATACAGGAAGTTCTTGGAGGGATGCAGCGCGATGGCCACCGGGCGTGGGTTTGTAGAGAATGACGCGACTGCAAGCGGCGTCAGGTCGCCGGTGGTCTTTTCTGCCAAGCCGCGAATCGCATTATCTCCCTGGCCGACCACATACATGAAGGCCAGTGTGGGCGCTGTGGAACTCTTGCTTGAACCCAGGCAACCGCTCAAAAGAACAACCATAAATAATGACGTGATGGTGACGAGTGCTTTCATTCGGTGCTTCCTCATTCTCAGAAAATAGGGACGCAATCTGATGCGCGCGCAGCAGTGCATTTGACCCGAGCCATGACCCTGGCAAGCTGCAAATCAGTCTAGCTGTTTGCCCTTATTCTATCCAGTAGCGCGGGCATTGTCTCTCCCAGGCGTCTTCTTCCCCAGAAATGATCGCCGCTTCAACGCCCCGCGGTCTCCGGCGGCTGCTCCCGACCCTGCCTGAGAACGCCCAGCGTAGACTTTCTTGCGGGAATGGGCTTGAATATTCGTTGCCTGATTGCCACGGTTTGTCGATGGAAATGCCTCCTGCCTCATTGCCGAAACGGATCGCTCGCTTGATGGTGCGCGGTACGGGACTGGCCTGGGGAGTTGCCGGCTGCCTGGCAGAGTACCTCCTGCGCCGCTTGGCCGGCAGGCTGACGGAACAAACGCGCATTGAGGTGCTGCACCGCTGGTCGCGACGAACGCTTCCCCGCATGGGCATCACCATCGACGTCACGGGCTCGCCTGCCGGCGCGGGGTTGATCGCCAGCAACCATCTCAGCTATCTCGATATCATTGTTTACAGCGCCGTCGCCCCCTGCGCCTTTGTCTCCAAACGCGAGGTGCGCGGCTGGCCTGCCGTGGGATGGATCGCCACGCTTGCCGGTACGATTTATATAGACCGCACACAGCGCAGCGAGACTCATACCATTCAGCCGGAGATCCAAGCCGCCCTGGCCGGAGGCCTGCGTCTGTTTTTGTTTCCCGAAGGCACCAGCTCCGATGGCTCGCGTGTACTGCGCTTTCACTCCTCGCTTTTCCAGCCGGCCGTTGACTTACAGGCGCCGGTTTCGGCCGCTAGCATTTCTTACACCGTGCCTGATGGCGACGCCGGGACCGAGGCATGCTACTGGGGCGAGATGTCCATGTTTCCGCACCTGATCAACCTCCTGACCAGGCACTCCGTCACCGCGACCGTGAAATTCTCCCAGGTATTTTTTCGCTTCACTGACCGCAAGCAGGCTGCGCGGCAGATGCATCGGGAAGTAGAGCGGCTCCGGCATGCAAGTGTGGAGGTGGCGCAATGAATACGATGCGCGAATTTGCTGAGGTCTCCGCGGAGCCGGCGGTCCGCGGCTTCCTCCACGAACCGGCGCAGCCAAATGACGATGCCCTGGTCCTCACCCACGGCGCGGGAGCGAATTGCCAGAGCAAATTGCTGATCGCGCTGGCCAACGCGTTTGCGGATGCAGGCTATCTCGTTTTGCGCTGCGATCTGCCTTTTCGCCAGTCGCGTCCGCACGGGCCGCCTTTTCCCGCCATGGCTGCGCGCGACCGCGAAGGTTTGCGCCGGGCCGTGGAGATCTTGCGGCCGAGAACGCCGGGGCAGATTTTTCTCGGCGGCCACTCCTATGGCGGACGCCAGGCCAGCATGCTTGCCGCCGAGCAGCCCCAGCTCGTGACCGGGCTATTGTTGCTCTCATACCCGCTGCATCCCCCCCGCAAACCTGCCGAGCTGCGTACCGCGCACTTCCCTCAGCTCCGCACGCCTGCCCTGTTTGTTCACGGTGGGCGCGATCCCTTCGGATCGCACGAAGAGATGAGGTCAGCGCTGGCATTGATACCGGTGCGGAGCTTGCTGCTCGAAGTTGAGGGCGCCGGTCATGAACTGCTGGGGAAGAAGGCGAACGACGATCTTCCTTCGAAGATCGTGCAAGCCTTCCAGGAGTTTTTAAGAGAGTGAGCTTTTCAAAAGATTGATCTAGTCGCTCGCCTGCGCCATGCCGGTCTTTAATACGCGTGGTTCGCCTTTTGCCAACTCCTGCCGGGCAATGGCTTCTGTATGCACTTCGTCGGGACCATCCGCCAGGCGCAAAGTGCGAACGTTGGCCCACGCGCCGGCGAGGAACGTGTCCTGAGAAACGCCCGCACCGCCATGTGCCTGGATTGCGCGGTCCAGCACACGCAGGGTCACATTCGGCGCTATCACTTTGATCATGGCGATTTCCGCACGCGCCTCCTTGTTCCCTACGGTGTCCATCATGTAGGCCGTCTTCAGTGTCAGCAGTCGCGCCTGCTCGATTTCCATGCGCGAGAGCGCGATGTCGGCCCGGAGCGTGCCTTGCTCGGCCAGCGGCTTGCCGAAAGCGACGCGCGCTTTCACGCGCTGGCACATCGTTTCCAGCGCTCGCTCCGCCACCCCGATGCAGCGCATGCAGTGATGGATGCGTCCCGGCCCCAGCCGGCCCTGGGCAATCTCAAATCCGCGGCCTTCGCCGAGAAGCATGTTTGAAACCGGGATGCGCACGTTTTCAAAGCTCACTTCACCGTGTCCGTGTGGCGCATGGTCATAACCAAAGACCGTCAACATGCGCTCGATCTTGACTCCCGGCGCGTCCATGGGCACAAGCACCATCGACTGCTGCTGGTGTTTCCTCGCGTTGGGATCAGTTTTGCCCATGAAGATCGCGATCTTGCAGCGCGGGTCGCCGGCGCCGGAGGACCACCACTTGCGCCCGTTGAGCACGTACTCGTTTCCTTCGCGACGGATACTGGCCTGAATATTGGTAGCGTCAGAAGAGGCCACGGCCGGTTCGGTCATGGCGAAACAGGACCGGATTTCACCCGCCAGCAGCGGTTTGAGCCAGCGTTCTTTCTGCTCCGGTGTGCCATAGCGCGCCAGCACCTCCATGTTGCCGGTGTCGGGAGCTGAGCAGTTGAAGACCTCCGGGGCCAGAATGCTGCGGCCCATGATCTCGCACAGCGGCGCGTACTCCAGGTTGGTCAGGCCGGCGCCGTTTTCGTCGTCCGGCAGGAACAGGTTCCACAGGCCGGCTGCGCGCGCCTTGGGTTTGAGTTCTTCGATAATGCGCGTCGGCGCCCAGCGGTTCTTCTCGATCTCCTGGTAGAAGCGCGCTTCGTTCGGATAGATATGCTCGTCCATGAACACGCGCAAGCGCTTTTGCAGTTCTTTGACCTTGGCGCTGTATTCGAAATTCATCATCTTCCCCTTCCGGACGCTCCTGAGTTCTATTAGCGTAGTCGATTGTTATCGATTCATCAAATGAATCACCTGAATAGTGTAAGATTTGTGCCGTGCATCTGAGCCAGGTCGATCTCAACCTGTTTGTGGTCCTTGAGGCCATTTACCGCGAGGGCAATCTCACCCGCGCGGGACGCCAGCTCAAGCTCACGCAGCCGGCCATGAGCCATGCCCTCAAGCGCCTGCGCGAACTCTTGAAAGACCCGTTGTTCATTCGCGAGGGCGCGAACATGGTGCCGACACCATTCAGCCGCAACATGATCATGATGTGCGCCAGGCGCTGCAAATTTTGGAACTAAATCTTTACGAAGACCGCAATTTTGATCCGGCGCACACGCGGCGCAATTTCCAGATCGGTTTCTGGGAATTGATGGAGTCAACCATTCTTCCCGCGCTGGTCAAAGTCATGGCCAAGGCCGCTCCGGAGATTTCCATGACAACCCTGCGGGTGAAGCGGCGCGAGATCGAAATGGAGCTGGCCAGCGGAACACTGGACCTGGCCCTGGATATTCCCATCACCATGAGCGACAGTATCCGGCAGACTCCGCTGTTTTCCGATCGCGTAGTGGTGATGGCGCGGGCCGGCCATCCCGCCATTGCCGGTGAGCTCGACCTGGATACTTATCTCCGGCAGGACCACATCCTGGTTTCTTCCCGCCGGCTGGGGCCCAGCCTGGTGGACGCGGAGCTGAACCGCAAAGGCCGCAAGCGCAGGATCATGGTCCGCTGCCAGCATTATTTTGCCGCGTGCCGGGTGGTAAGCGAAACTGATATGTTGCTGACCATACCGGAATACTACGCGCTGATGCTCAATGCCGGATTCAATAACCGCCTGTACCCATTTCCGTTGAAAAGCCTGCAACAGCTTGAAATTCACATGTACTGGCATGAGAGCGCGGAAAACGATCCGCCCAACCGCTGGCTGCGCGAGCAAATCAAGAAGGTGGTGGATGACTCGCTTTCCGCTGCGGGCGGGCCCGAGTTGAGATCCACGGCGCGCAGCTCCGCGAAAAATCGGCATGGTGCACGCCTGTCATCAAGGAAAAACCCAAGGAGAAAGCAATGAAAGCCGCAGTGTTGCATGAGCTCAGGAAGCCTCTGGCGGTTGAAGAAGTGGAACGGCCCCGGCCGGGCGACAATGATGTGCTGATCCAGGTGGAGGCCTGTGGAGTCTGCCATTCTGATTTGTCCATTGCCGATGGCGACTGGAAGCAGTTTGCGGGCATCACCAAGTTGCCGCTCATCGTTGGGCACGAAGTTGCAGGCAAGGTGGTGGAAGCGGGTTCGGGCGTGCGCGACCTGAAGGTTGGCGACCGCGTCGGCGTGCCCTGGATTTACTGGACTTGCGGCGAGTGCGAATTCTGCCGTGAAGGCTATGAAAACCTCTGCGTGAAACAGAAAATCACGGGCTTGACCGTGGATGGCGGCTACGCGGAGTTTGTGAAAGCGCCGGCCAGCCACGCGACGAAAATCCCCGGCGCGGTTTCATCGATCCAGGCTGCGCCGCTCTTCTGTGCGGGCGTTACGGTTTATCGCGCGCTCAAACAAGCAAAGCCGCAGCGTGGACAGCGGCTGGCTGTCTTCGGCGTCGGCGGGCTTGGACATCTGGCGATTCAGATTGGTGTGCATCTTGGCCTGGAAGTCGCGGCAGTCGACGTTGCCGACGATAAGCTGGCGCTGGCCCAGTCTCACGGCGCAACTCATACCCTGAACGCGACGACCGTCAACGTGGTGAAGGAGCTGCGCCGCCGCGGCAGCGCCCACATCGTGCTGGTTGCCTCCGGCTCCAAAGCCGCGTATGACACGGCTTTCTATTGTGTGCGTCCGACCGGAACGCTGCTCGCTGTGGGACTGCCCGCAAATGAAATCTCATTTCCGGCCATCATGATGGCTGCCGGAGAGGTGAACATCAAAGCCTCCGCGGTGGGCACGCGAAAAGATTTGCAGGAAGTCCTGGCGATGGCCGCCGAGGGAAAGTTGCACTGCCAGGTGGCTGCGCGCCCCTTAGCTGAGGCAAACGCCGTACTGGATGAGATGCGCGCAGGAAAAATTTCCGGACGCGTCGTCCTTACCATGTAGCCAAGCCATGTAACCAATGTAAGCTGGTTTATATTGGATTTGAGGAGTGTTTCTGAGGAATCGATGAGAGAAGCTGTGGTGGTTACAAGCTCACGAACGGCGCTGGCGAAATCATTTCGCGGGTCGTTCAACATGACGCGCCCCGACGATCTGGCGGCGCATTGCATTCAGGACGTGCTGCGCAAGACGCCGAAGCTCGATCCTGCCGAAATAGAAGATGTCGTTCTTGGCTGCGGGCAGCCGCATGGCCCGCAGGGCCATAACGTCGCGCGCGTTTCCGCCATGCTGGCCGGCCTGCCGCCTTCCGTCGCCGGCACAACGGTGAACCGGTTCTGTTCTTCAGGACTGCAGGCAATTGCCATGGTGGCGCACCAGATCGTCCATGAAGGCGTGGATGCGGCGATCGGCGGCGGCGTTGAGAGCATCAGCCTGGCCGTCCGCGACAGCAGCCCCAACCCACGCCTGCAGGAAACCATGCCCGGCGTCTACATGGTGATGGGCGATACGGCGGAAGTGGTGGCCAAGCGTTATAAAGTCAGCCGGCAAGTCCAGGATGAATATTCTCTGCTGAGCCAGCAGCGCACAGCGCGCGCGCAGCAGGAAGGATTCTTCAAGAAAGAGATTGCGCCAATCAAAGTGACCAAGGCGATTCTCGACAAGAAAACCAACGAGGTCATCGGCAAGGAAGAAGTTCTTGCCGACAAAGACGAGTGCAACCGCCCAGACACGACTCTGGAAGGCCTTCTGGCGCTCAAGCCGCATTTCGATCCCAACAGCGGAGAGGGCTCTGTCACCGCGGGGAATTCGTCGCAGCTTTCTGACGGTGCTTCTGCCACGCTGCTGATGTCGCGCCAGCGCGCCGACCAGCTTGGCATTCCTTATCAACTCGTGTTCCGCGGCTTCCAGGTTGCGGGCTGCAATTCCGACGAAATGGGGATCGGGCCAATTTACGCCATACCCAAGCTGCTCAAGCGGACCGGACTGAAGCTGGACGACGTCGACATCTGGGAGCTGAATGAAGCCTTCGCCGTGCAGGTTGTTTATTGCTTCCATCATCTGGGCATCGATCCGGAAAAACTGAACGTAAATGGCGGGTCGATCGCCATCGGGCATCCCTTTGGCATGACCGGCTCGCGCATGGTGGGTACGATGGCCAATGAAATGGAGCGCCGCAAACTCCGCCACGGCGTCGTCACCATGTGCGTCGGCGGCGGACAGGGAGCGGCTGGGCTCTTCGAGCTCGCCGGCTGAAGTTGAGGAGTTCTTATGGCGACTACTACCACTACGGCTCACACGGCCAGAAAAGGCGCAGCATTTCTGCTGGAAGAGATAACACCGGATGAGGTCTTCACGCGCGAAGACTTGAGTGACGAGCACATCGCCATTGGCCGGACGGTGGAAGACTTCTGGGCCAATGAAGTTGAACCGAACCTGCCGGCCATCCGCCAGAAACAGCCCGGTGTTGCGCTTGCGGTCCTGAGGAAATCGGCGAAGCTCGGCTTGCTGGGCATCTCCGTCCCGGAAAAATTCGGCGGCATGGAGATGGACCTGCCTTCGGTGATGGTGGTGGCCGAGGTCATGGGCCGCGATGCATCGTACGCCGGCTGGCACTCCGCGCATACCGGCATCGGCTCGCTGCCGATCCTGTTCTTCGGCACCGAACAGCAGAAGCAGAAATACCTTCCCCGGCTGGTGCAGGGAGAGCTGCTGGCGGCATACGCACTCACCGAACCGCTGGCTGGCTCAGACGCCCTGGCCGCACGCACGCGCGCCGACCTGAGCTCCGACGGCGAGCACTATGTGCTGAATGGCCAGAAGATGTGGATCACCAACGGCGGCGCGGCTGATCTGTTCATTGTGTTTGCCAAAGTCGGCGGGGAGAAGTTCACGGCGTTCATTGTGGAGCGCGCGTTCGGCGGGGTGACCAGCGGCGCCGAAGAACACAAGATGGGCATCCAGGGCAGCTCCACAACAGCCATCTACTTTGACAACGTAAAGGTGCCAGTGGAGAACCTGCTGGGCGAGATCGGCCGCGGCCACGTGATTGCCTTCAACATCCTCAACATTGGCCGGCTCAAGCTTGGGCCCGCGGTGATGGGCGGGGCCAAGAACGTTCTGAGCATCAGTATCAAATATGCCAAGCAGCGCAAGGCGTTCGGCGTACCCATTGCCAGGTTCGGCGCCATGCAGCACAAGCTGGCTGAGATGGCGATCAGGATTTTTGCCACGGAATCGATGGCATGGCGAGTGGTGGGACTGATTCAAACACAGCTAAGCGGCGCCGGTCATGACTCTGCCGATGCGGCGAAGGCCGAACTGAAGGCCGTGGAGGAATATGCGGCTGAGTGCTCCATGGTGAAAGTTTTTGCCGCGGAGATGCTGGACTACGTCGCTGACGAGGGGGTCCAGATTCACGGCGGCTACGGCTTCCACCAGGACTATGCGGTGGAGCGGGCCTATCGCGATGCCCGCATCAACCGTCTTTTTGAAGGCACCAGCGAGATCAATCGGCTCGTGATCTCAGGCATGCCGCTGAAGCGCGCGGCGCGGGGACTGCTGCCAATCCTTGAGGCCGCCGAAGAAGAGCTGCGCAACGGAGGCGTGGGAGACGATACCCCTAGCAATGGTGATCCGGAAATGCGCCTGGTGCGCAATGCCAAGAAGATTTCGCTCCTCACGCTTGGAGTGGCGCACCGGAAGTATGGCGCCGAACTGGAGAAGCAGCAGGAAGTGGTGATGAGCCTCTCTGATCTTTTCATGGAGACCTTTGCCATGGAATCCACACTGCTGCGCTGCCGCAAACTTGCGGCTGCGGGCAAAACGTCTGCGGAGGATATCTGCGCGGTCTTCCTTCGCGATGCGGTGGCCAGAATCCAGAGCGCTTCACAGAACGTGCTGGGAGCATGCTCTGAGGGCGATGATCTTGAGCGCAACATGGCAAGGCTAGGGTCGTATGCAAGCTATGAGCCGGTGAACGCAATCGCGCTGCGCCGCAACATTGCGGAACGCCTGCTGGGCAGCGAGCGTTATTTGTACTGATCGGCCAACTACCGTGGCACGCTGTATTTGCCTTTCCAAGATGCTGGATCGTATTCGGCGGGGAACCGGATCATGGGTACGCTCACTCTCATACTCGACCTGATCGGAACATTCGTCTTTGCGCTCAGCGGGGCCGCATCCGGGATCAAGCACCGGCTTGATCTGTTTGGTGTGCTTGTTCTCTCCTTTGCTGCCGCGAACTTTGGCGGGATAACGCGCGATCTCTTGATTGGAGCAACGCCGCCGGCGGCCCTGGGTGATTGGCGCTATATCGTCGTGTCTTTCCTGGCTGGCCTGGTGACCTTCTATTGGTTTTCCTTCATCGACCGGCTGCGCAGCGCTGTGCTGGTGTTCGATGGAGCCGGGCTGGCTCTGTTCTCTGTCGCCGGCACGCTGAAAGCGCTCGCATTTCACCTCAATCCGCTCGCAGCCATCATGCTGGGTGCGCTGACAGGAATTGGCGGCGGCATCGTGCGCGATGTTCTCGTATCGGAAATTCCAACAGTATTGCGCGCCGAACTTTATGCGGTTGCCGCGCTGGCCGGGGCTGCCGTGGTGGTCATCGGAGAGAAGCTGCATCTGCCGTCCGCGGCAGTCACCGCTACCGGAGCGATACTCTGCTTCGGACTGCGCATGATGGCCATCCGGCGCGGCTGGCAGCTTCCTGTGGCCCGCGAGTCCGGCGCGCTGGTGGCCAAGACCGGTCCCACGATGAATAGCAAAGGCTAAACTGGGATGCATGAAAGAGAATTTCTATGTTAGAGATTCTGCCGGTCATCTTCTTCGTACATGGCAATCCCATGAATGCGGTGCTGAGCAACCGTTTATACCGAGGGAGGCGTGAGGATTGTGACCTGATGTCCTGAGTCGTAGATTGGCTCCAGCCGAAATCCTGAGCGGAGCCGAAGGAACACAGGAAGCCTGGCGGAGGGAGAGGGATTCGAACCCCCGGTACCCTTTCGGGTACAGCGGTTTTCAAGACCGCCTGTTTCAACCGCTCACACATCCCTCCGCATGAGCAAGTGCTTTATTTCGTTCATTGTACGACGTTTTGCGGGTCGGCGCACAGGCTAAGCTGAAACTCCGGCTCATGCAGCTTGTTTGCAAGTCCATGGCGAATAATTCTGCCTCGCTGGCATGCGGGCTCATGCAGCTTGCTGGCCATTGGCGTTGGGAAGGGTGGCTTCGTGATCCGAATCTGCTTGACAATGCACGGTTCCGGCTTTGTTGGAATAAGCTACTACGGGGCTAATTTCCGCTGCGCCGCAAAGGTCCGAAAAACTAATCTTAGCAATTCCGGATAAGCCTCTGAACATGTTATCTGATAAACATAAAAACTTCGCTCGTCGATCTGACCTTCCGTTGATCTGATTCTTCGGAAGAGTTGTTATATCGGTTTCTGTCCAGATGACTTCAAAGTTTTGGGTGCCAAGGACCGTGTCAGCTATTCGGAATCTTCTTGTCGTGGCTGCGTGCTTTCTTTCCCCGGCTTTTGCGCAGCGGCAGGACCCGCCAACAGCCGCCATGGTTGAGGGTTCAGTCATCAACAAGCTGACCGGCTCCCCGGTTAAAAGTGCGCACGTAATCTATACAAGAATCTCTCCTGGAGCGAGCGGGCCTTCATCCCCCATCAGTAAAGACACCGATGCAGAAGGTCATTTCAGTCTTCAACTCGAACCAGGGTCCTATCGGCTTTGGGTGGAGCGGAACGGGTTTGCGCGGCAGGTTTATGGCGCTCTCTCTCCCGCGGGCGAGGGAACAGCGCTGACTCTGGCGCCGGGCCAGCAGCTTCGCCAAATTGCGTTTCGGGTTGTTCCCCTGGGTGCGATCGCGGGCCGTGTATTCGATGAGGACGGCGACCCCGTCCTGGGCGTTGGCATTCAGGTCTTGCGCTTTAACTACGCGAACGGCCGCCGCCAATTGATTTCAGTTGCCGGGGCCAGTACGAACGATCGTGGTGAGTACCGTGCTTTTGGACTTCAGGCCGGACGCTATCTGCTGCGGGCGTCGATGCCGGGCGCTCCCATGTCCCGGCCGATTGAATCCGGGACGCTCATTCCGGAGGTGCAGGACCCTTATGCCGCGGTTTATTATCCTGGGGTCCTTGAGGTGGATGCTGCTTCTCCAATTTCTCTGGCCGAAGGCAGTGAACTCTCGGATGTGGATTTTCAGCTGCGCAAGGTCAGGGCGGTCACAGTCCGCGGCCACCTGGTCAGCCCGGTCGACAAATTTTCCGCAAGCCAGATCCAGGTTGTACTTGCTCATAATGAGGGCAACGTTGCTTCTTACATCGATCGCGCTTCCGCCTTCGTTGATTCCGCCACGGGCAAATTTGAAATTCGCGGCGTCTCTCCCGGCTCATACCTGCTGGTGGGTTCGCAGTTTTCCGCCGGGCGGCCGCTGGGCGGGCGTGTGCCCGTGGAAGTAAGCGGCATGTCGGCGCCGGAAGACGTGACAGTCGCGCTCACATCCGCCTTCGATATTACAGGCACTGTTGAGGTAGAGGGCGCGGCGCGCGGAAGCGTGCCCAACCTCACAGTCCGGCTGGCGCCGGCAGAGGGTCTGGCGCTCGGTCCTCCGCCTTCGAGCAAAGTTGCCGGCGATGGAAGCATACGGCTCCCAGGAGTGACTCCGGGGCTGTGGACCCTGGTTGTTGATTCGCTGCCGGAAAGGCTTTGGGTGAAAACGGAAAGCTTCGCGAGCAACGAAATATTGAACGGAGAATTGAACGTAAACGAAAGCGCCCGCGGGCAGCTTCGCATTGTATTGGCCGGCAATGGCGCCCAGATTTCCGGCACCGTCACGGCCGATGGCCAGCCGTGCCGCGCCACTGTCGTGCTGGCGCCGGCCGCGCTGGAGCAGCGCGGTTCTCACGGGATATATAAGATTACCAACACGACCGAACGCGGCACTTTTATCCTCAAAGGTGTGCGCCCCGGTTCCTACAAGCTGTTCGCTTTTCGAGAGATAGAACCCTTCGATTGGTTTGACCCTGAACAATTGAAAATGGTGGAGTCAATGGGAGAGCCGATTGCGGTCAGCGCCGGCGAGGATGCGCTCCGGGACCTTGTTGCCATTCCACCGGAAGCGCTGCTTCCGCAGCATTAACCAATACGAACACTGCGTTTACCCAATTCAAGCATCGGCAATCCACGACATCAAATAGCTCCTCCCGCGCATTTTCGCAATTGCGGAGAAGACACGGGGTAGGCCGGGCGGTTCTAATCACAGCTCAACAAGGAGCGTGATCAATGAGCAATCTCGTTATGACTAAGTCGCGGCAGTTTCTGGTTTTCTCTTTCGCCCTGCTGGTGCTTTTCTCGTTGCCTCTATCAGCGCAAACTGCGGGTTATGACCTGCTTCAGACCGGATCGGGCGCTAAGGTGGATCTGAGCAGCATGGGCCTGGGAGTTGTGTCTCTGAAGGGAGTGCCGATCCAGGCCTCCACCGGCACAACAGATACCATCATGCATCGCACGAAAGACACTGTTGGAGGTGGCACGACTCCGGTTGAGGTAACCGCGCTTTTTATGAAGAGCGTGAACAGCGTAACCTTTAGCGGCCAGTCAGTCGATGTATACGCTACGATCAACAACTCCGGCGGAGTGATTTCCACCGGCGTGCTGCCCCAGCCTGACACGCTTTCCGCATCCACTGGCACGGTGACCGTACGCAGCGACAACACGTTTGATTCGGATATCGCGATCAATGCCGACCTGATCTTCGTTAAGGCAGGAACCAGTGTGACAGACTCGGCGAACTATGTTGGTACCAAGGCTGCTCCTTCCATTAAGCTGACGTCCTCGGGTTCGAGCTGGAGCGCCACTCCTCCCGCAGGGTATCCGTCGTCGGCGTCGTTTCCTTCTGGAGGCTTTTATCCCAGGCCGGTGCACACAGGCCCGCATCCTGTGGTCCCAAGCACCTGCAATAACGTGGCGACTCCAGCAGATCCGCAGCCGGTCGCTGATGCTGCCGCTGCAAAGAAAGCCACTGGGCAGGCAACCAGTCTGATTGCAGTGAGGACTTGTATCTCAGCTGTTCAGTAGATTCAAACCAAGGAAAATTCCAGGGCGCAGGACTTGAGATTCTCTCAACTGCGCCCTTTCCTTTTTTGGCAGCCGAAAATTTATTTTTTAGGCGCATTCTTTCCTATCGATAAATTCTTCCGTAGCAGTACTTCTGTTGTCCCAACTTGGCCTTGACGCAATGTATCTTTTGTCTGTTTTCATTTCGGGAAAAACGGGGAAAAAACTTCCAGAACTTTTCAATTTTGTCTTGCCAACACTTGTTACAGAGGGGTATTTTGTCTGCCTCAAGTTGACGGGGCCGTCCTTCGGATCTTGAAAAACTTGAGATGGCCACAAAGCCATTCACCACAGCTTGTATGACTTTCGAGAGGCCGGGTTCCCGAGCACCTGATTAAAGCTGTGGCTCTTCATATCAATAAATGGTTCGGAAAGACATCACCCTGTAAGTGATAAGGGCGAAGCTGCAGCCAGACTGCGGTTCCGCCAAGCCCTCTGAAAAGAGCGTCCCCGCTTGCCCCAAAATTTTTTGCCATTCGAACCCAGTCATCCGAATTGGTTCGTTTTGTCCGTCAGGGCCAATCAGGAGAAAAAGACCGCGCAACGTTTGGCGAGCCACGAAATTGAATATTTTCTTCCCTGTTATCGTTCCGTGCGCCAGTGGAAGGACCGGCGCGTGACCCTGGAAATGCCGCTCTTCCCTGGATATGTCTTCGTGCATCTGCCTTTTACCGAGCGAGTCAAGGTCCTGAGCCTGCCGAATGTAGTGGGCCTGATCGGGAGTAAGAACGCTCCTTCCGTTGTTTCCGCAAGCGAGATTGACTGCATACGAAGAGGCGTGGAGTTCGGCAACGCCGCACCGCATCCCGCGCTGGTCGAGGGGCAGCATGTGGTGATCGTGGACGGCGTGTTGCGTGGGGTGCAGGGCATTTTGCTGCGCAGCCAGAACAACACGCGCGTTGTTGTTGCCGTTGATTCGATCGCACGCAGCTTCGCCGTGGAAGTTGACATTTCCTGCCTGAAGCCCGCCGGAGGAATCCTGGCACGGGAACGCCAGGCGGTTTGAGATTTTTCATCGTCTGCTCCGATTTCGTTGGTACTTATGCCCGCACTGATTCAGCGATTCCTGGAAATTGACCGTCGAGAAGTGGAATTCGCGCACCGCGGATTCACCTGCTCCAGCCCCGACATTCGCAATCGCCTGGAGAGTATTGGGCGAGTTTTCCTCCAGGGGTACAGCGCCGCATTGCAAGAAAAAAACCAGAGAGTGCTGGCGGACCGTTTAGATCAGATTGCCCCGGAGCATCGAGGCTTTGCTTATGAAGGCGCTGCCATGGCGCTGGCGCTTCTGGATGGAATCGGCCTTCGCCGCAACGCGTTTTTGCAATTTGCCACGGGGCCCGGCCAGCAGCATATCTTTATGCTGCATGTGGGAGCCGGATGGGCCTACGCAAGGCTCCCCTGGATGCGCCGGCACATTGAAAGCGTTTTCAAAAAACTCCATCCTATCCTGCGCTGGCTGGCGATCGACGGCTACGGTTTCCACGAAGGCTACTTCCATGGGAAAGCGCGGGCCGGGTCGGACCATTTCGTTCTGCGGCTCTCCCCGGACGCCCGTCACGTTTTCTATCAGGGACTGGGCCGGAGCTTGTGGTTTGTAGACGCCGCAGATGTGCGCAGCATTTGCAACACCATTTCAACTTTCGCACAGCCGTACCACAGCGATGCATGGAGTGGTGTGGGTCTGGCCTGCGCTTATGCCGGCGGTATTGCTCCCGATGCCATAGAGGAGCTGCGCCGCAAGTCAGGTTTGCATGCGGCGGCCCTGGCCCAGGGAGCCGCCTTCGCAGCCAAAGCACGCCAGCTTGCCGGCAATCCTGCAAACCACACTGACGCTGCTTGCATTGTGCTGTGCCAAATGCACGCGAAAGAAGCCGCTGCGTTATGTGACGAAACCTTCAATCGGATTGACCCCCTTCATGCGTGCTCCTATCAGCATTGGCGGGAGCTTTTACAGCAATCCCTGGTTTTTTCCTCAGAGATTTTTCCGCAAGGCAAATCAAATGAACCCAACATCTCTTCCAGCTTGGCTGCACGGGAAGCTTGAGATCGTCCAGGTCCGTGCGCAAGGAGCCGGTTCCCGTGGAAGTGCCCGCCGCCATTGGCATGGCCTCCTAAGACAAGTCTGATGAATGCAATTGCCATTATCGGAATGGCCTGCCGCTACGCGGAGGCGCGATCTCCATGGCAATTATGGGAGAACGTGCTGGCGCAGCGCCGGTCATTCCGCCATATACCGAGCGTCCGGCTGAACCTTGCCGATTATTCAGCCGAATCCGCGAATGACGACCGCATCACACCGGCCATGGTGGCGGTGCTGGACGACTATGAATTCGACCGCTCCCGGTTTCACGTTTCCAGGGATACTTTTGTCGCAACCGACCTGACGCACTGGCTGGCGCTCGACGTTGCCGCGCAGGCGCTCACGGATGCAAAGCTGCTCAATGCCGGCGCGGAACAGCGTGAGCGCACATCTGTCTATGTGGGGAATTCACTCACGGGCGAGTTCTCCCGTGCCAATCTTCTGCGCCTGCGCTGGCCTTATGTTCGCCGCGTGCTTACCGCCGTGTTGCAGGAAAACGGAACGTCCCGGCCACAGGACAGGGAAGAGCTGATAGCAAGAATGGAAGCGTTCTACAAAGCTCCATTCCCGGCGACGAACGAAGAATCGCTGGCCGGTGGGCTTTCCAACACGATTGCCGGGCGGATCTGCAATTATTTTGATTTTAAGGGCGGGGGATACACGGTGGACGGCGCGTGTGCCTCAAGCCTGCTGGCTGTAGCTACCGCGTGCTCTGCGTTGCAAAGCGGCGATGTGGACGTTGCTATCGCCGGCGGCGTCGATCTCAGTCTTGATCCTTTTGAGCTTGCCGGATTCTCCAGCCTGGGCGCGCTTGCGGCCGACAAGATGCGCGTTTTTGACACGCGGTCTTCCGGCTTCTGGCCGGGTGAAGGTTGCGGCATGGTGGTGCTCATGCGCCATGATGACGCGCTGGCGCATCACCACTCGCCGTATGCGGTGATTCGCGGCTGGGGCATCTCTTCCGACGGCCAGGGCGGAATCACCCGCCCTGAGACTGCCGGACAGATGCTTGCGCTGCGACGCGCCTACCAGCGGTCTGGCTACGGCATTGACTCTGTCGGCTACTTCGAAGGACACGGAACAGGGACTTCCATCGGAGACGCAACCGAGTTGCAGGCCTTGTCACAGGCCAGGCGCGAGGCTGGAGCGAAGAACCGTCCCGCAGTTCTGGGATCGATCAAAGCCAACATCGGACACACAAAAGCCGCGGCTGGAGTCGCCGGACTGATCAAGGCGGCGGCGGCGGTCCATGCCGGGATTTTGCCGCCGACCACCGGCTGCGATCATCCTCACCCGGAGCTCACAGACGGCAATCCCGCGCTGCGCATATTGCGGGAAGCCGAACTCTGGCCGGGAGACGTCCCGGTGCGGGCCGGGGTCAATGGATTCGGTTTTGGTGGAATCAACGTGCACGTCACTCTGGAAGCGGCGGGCGCTTTGGCGCGCAAGAGCTTCACTCCTATTGAGGAAGAGCAACTCTCTTCTGTCCAGGATTGCGAACTCTTTATGTTTGCCAGCCACACCACGGCCGAAATTTCCCGCCAGATGGCAGAAATTCTCAGACTTGCCGGCGAGATCTCCTATTCCGAACTTTCAGACTTGTCTATCTTCCTGGCAAAAAGAGTGGATACTACCGCGGCCGACGGTAATATGGTGCGGGCGGCATGCGTCGCTTCCTCGCCTGACGAACTCGATGCAGCTATCAGAAAGCTTCTTATTTGCTGCGAAGCAGGAATCGACCGTCAAGTGGATGTTCAAGGCGGAGCTTTCTTCAGCAAATCTGTAGGCGCACCACGGATCGGCTTTCTCTTCCCGGGTCAGGCATCTCCGGTCTATACCGGCGGCGGAATCTGGTTGCGCCGCTTCCCTTCGCTCCGGAATCTCTACACGCGTGCCCGTTTGCCCCAGGTGCAGAGCGTTGACACTCAGACTGCGCAGCCCTGCATTGTTGCGGCGTCACTCGCCGGTCTCAGTGTGCTCAGCTTGTTTGGCGTGCAGGGATCGGTGGCTGTCGGGCATAGTTTGGGTGAGATCACGGCGTTGCATTGGGCCGGCGCCTGTTCAGAAGACGATCTGATTCGCATCGTGCATGCGCGCGGCAGGGCAATGGCGGAAGCGGGAGATCCATCAGGCGCCATGGCCTCCATCCATGCCAGTCATGACGAAGTCCTGGAGAGGCTGAACGGTGACGGTCTGGTAGTGGCGGCGCGCAATGCGCCTTTGCGAACGGTCGTTTCCGGAGAGGCCGGCGCCGTGAAACGATTCAGTGAACGGCTCCGCTCGGACGGCGTTACTGCCACCATGCTTCCGGTTTCACACGCGTTCCATTCTCCTCTGGTTGCCGAGGTAGCCGCCGAATTTTCTCGGCATTTGTCCGCGCACACGTTTGCCGGGCTGAATCGCCGTGTGGTTTCCACCGTGACTGCGGCGGCTCTTGTCCCAGACGTTGACTTGAAGATCCTGTTGACGCAGCAAATCACCGAGCCGGTGCTGTTCGCGGACGCGCTCAGTCTGGCATCTTCCGAAGCGGACTTTTTCATCGAAGTAGGCCCGGGTGCGGTGCTCTCGGGCATAGCTGCGGAGTGCACGGACAAACCGGTCATCGCCCTGGATGCGGGTGGCGAGTCTCTGCATGGTCTGCTTTCCGCGCTGGGCGCTGCATTTGCGCTCGGCGCAGATATGAGCACGTCTCCGCTTTTTGAAAAACGCTTTGGCCGGCCCATCGACGTTAGTACGAAACACTCGTTCCTGGCGAATCCCTGCGAGACGGTCCCGCAATCGATTGCACCCCGGCAACCTGCCGCGGCTCCGGTTATCGCGCCGCCGGTCCAAGAGGCTGGAACGGCCAATTCCTCCCTGGGAGCTTTGCTGACCCTGGTTGCACGGCGGACACAGTTGCCGGCGGCGACAATCAAACTGGAGCACCGTTTCCTGAGCGACCTGCATTTGAACTCAATTACGATCAGCCAGATCATGCTGGAAGCAGCCAGCCAGTTGGCCCTGCCCGCGCCGGTGACTCCCGCGGAATTCACAAACTCTACGATCGCCGAGGCGGCCGAAGCGCTGGAAGCTCTGCGCTCGCAGGCGCCTTATCGTCCGACCGAAAAACATCCGCCTGGCGTTGATACCTGGATCAGGGTTCTCGGCGTAGAACTGCTGAAAAAGTCGTTGCGCCGCGCGCCGTTGCGCTCGCCGGGCCACTGGGAGTTGGCCGGGGCCGACGAATCTCCCTTGCGAGAACGCCTGCGTCAGGAGTTTGGTTCCGTTGCCGGCGATGGGCTGGTTTGCTGCGTCCCGCCTGAACTCAATGAGCGGACCGCGGCCTTCTTGCTGCAATCAGCGCAGGCAGCGCTCAAGCAAGGCTTGAAGCAAATTGCGTTCGTACAGCAAGGCGGAGGCGCGGGTGCGCTGGCCCGCACTCTATACCTGGAAAATCCCGATAGCAGAGTAACGGTTGTGAACGTACCGCTCGAGCACCCTGACGCCGCCGGATGGGTGGCCGCGGAAGCCAATGCGAACCGCGGCTTTGTTGAGGCCCACTACAACGAAGCCGGGACTCGCCGCGAGCCGCGTCTCAAGCTAATGTGGCCGGGAACCAACCCGGACTTCAAAGGCCTGAGAGCCGACGACGTTCTGCTGGTAACTGGCGGCGGAAAAGGTATTGCCGCGGAAAGCGCGCTCCAACTGGCCCGCCACACAGGATGCCGGCTGGCATTGCTGGGCAGGTCGGACCCTGCCGCCGACGGCGAACTCAAGAGCAATCTCGACCGCATGGCTCAGGGCGGAGTCGGCTTCTCTTACTTCATTACCGATATTACAGATGCAGCCGCGGTGAAATTGTCCCTGCTACGCATCGCGTCAGAGCTTGGTCCGATTACCGCAGTGCTGCATGGAGCCGGGACCAACGAGCCCAGGCGCCTGGAGGAAATCACGGTTGCGGACCTGAGTCAGACACTGGCTCCCAAACTTACCGGGCTGCGTAACATTCTTGACAATATCGATGGCACAGGACTGCGCCTCCTGCTTACGTTTGGTTCTATCATCGCCCGCACCGGACTTCATGGCGAGGCGCATTACGGCCTGGCGAATGAATGGCTGCGCATGATGGTGGAACGCTGGCAGGAAAAACATGCTCATTGCCGCTGCCTGAACCTTGAATGGTCGGTTTGGGCAGGGGTGGGCATGGGGCAGCGTCTGGGCGTTCTGGACTCGCTTGTCAGGCAGGGCATCACGCCGCTTCCGGTTGACGATGCGATCGAACATTTGAAATCGATGCTCGCCTGGAAGCAAGCGCCGTTGTCATCGATCGTCACCAGCCGGTTCGGAAACTTGCCCACACTCAAGTTCGATCCACCTGAACTTCCTCTGCTGCGCTTCCTGGAGCACCCACGCTTGCACCATCCGGGCATTGAGTTGATCATTGACGCGGAACTGAGCGCGGACACCGATCCTTACGTTACGGAACACGCTTTCCAGGGTGAGCAGCTTTTTCCCGCGGTGATGGGGATGGAAGCCATGGCGCAGGCGGCCATGGCACTGGAGCAGTCGGAACTGCTGCCGTGTTTCCGTGATTTGCGCTTTGAACATCCGATTGTCATCCCTCGCAATGAGAGCGTTACCATCCGCGTTGCGGTATTGCGACGGCGGCCAGGAGCCGTTTCTGCCGTGGTCCGCTGCTCCAGCACCGGCTTCCATGTGGACCACTTCAGCGGCGAATGCATCTTCGAGAAACAATCCGCGTCCAATCATTCTGCTACGCCCGCGAGCATGCCCGGCGCCACGCGTATGGACTCAGCGCACTTGCTCTACGGACGGATTCTCTTCCACCGCGGACGTTTTTGCCGGGTTGAGTCATACGATTTGCTGCGCTCTGAGAAGAGCAGCGCCCGGCTTAACGCGCCTGCGGAAGGGCCGTGGTTTGGCCGCCACTTGCCGCCGGAACTGGTGATGGGGGACGCGGCTTCACGCGATGCAGCGCTTCATTCCATCCAGGCTTGCATTCCACATAAAACCATTTTGCCCGTGGGAGTTGACCGTATCATTCCAGGGACCGGCTGGACCCGCTCCGCAGCCAGAGTCCATGCCACGGAGCGCGTTGCGGACGGTGACAATTTTGTCTACGACCTCCGCATTGAAGGCGCGGATGGCAGGCCCTGCGAAGAGTGGGAAGGGCTGCATCTACGGGCCGTCGCGGCCATTGAAGCAACGGCGCCATGGTCATTGGGTTTGCTTGTGCCCTATCTCGAAAGGAAAGTCAGGCAGGTCTTGGCGCCTTGCGGAATCAAGATCGGATTTGCCGTGGCGGGAGTAGAGCACTGTGAATGCGCGGTCGGCGATTTGGTCCACGAAGTGTTCGGCGCCGTGGCCACGCTGATTCACCGGCCTGATGGCAAACCCGAGATTGTGGGCGCGAGCAGCCCTCATTCGTGTGTGTCTCTCTCGCACTCCGGAGACATTACTTTGCTGATTTCCACGGACCACGCGGCAGGCTGCGACCTGGAAAAAGTTGTCTGCCGCGATCCCGAAGGCTGGGAGCGGTTGCTTGGCGCGGAGGAGTTTGCTCTCGCCCAGTTGCTTGCCGGCGCGTCCACAATGCCTCTTGATCACGCCGCCACACAGGTGTGGACGCTGAAAGAAGGCCTGAGGAAGGCCGGCGCCGGTTTCATGCAGCCCATGTGCCTGAGTTCATGGTCGCCTGACGGCTGGGCCAGTTTTTCCGCAGGCGGATTCAGGGCCGCTACCTTCTGCACTCAAATCGAGGAAGGAAAGTCTGACTTTGCCTTCGGCTTTGTCATCAACAAAACGCCATGACAGCTTACGAATATCGTCACGTGGTCGGTTTTGAAGAGACCAATCTGGTGGGTAACGTCTATTACGTCAGCCACCTGCGCTGGCAGGGACGGGCGCGGGAGATGTTCCTGCGCGAATATGTTCCTGAAATTCTTGGGGAACTCGAGCGCGGCCTGGCGCTGATTACTCTTCATTGCTCATGCCAATACCTGGGAGAGTTGAGGGCCTTCGATCAGGTGATCGTCCGCATGTTCCTGGGCTCCATCGCGCAAAACCGGATTGCCATGCGCTTTGAATACTGGCGAGAGGGAGCGCGGCCTGAGCTGGTTGGCAGAGGCGAGCAGGAGATAGCGTGCATGCGGCGCCAGGGTGAACACCTGGTTCCCGCTCCTATTCCCATGAAGCTCCAGGATGCATTGGCGGCGTTTGCCGAACCTCAACTGCGATAACCGCGAGCCAACGCGGGCGAACTTATCGAAAGGGAGTAAAAAATTATGGGCTATCCAGTGATGCGGGACTCCACATTGCGTTCTCATTACGAGTCCGTCGAGCGCGTGATTACAGCCATGCGAGGCCAGCTTGACCAGCCTATGACACTGCAACAGATGGCGAGAATCGGCTATGCCAGCCCCTATCATTTCAATCGCACCTTCCGGCAGATCACGGGAGTGCCCCCTTCGCAGTTCCTCTATGCGCTGCGGCTTGACGCGGCCAAACGCATGCTGACGGAAACACAAAAGAAGGTGATCGATATTTGCTATGAGGTTGGATACAGGAGCGTCGGCACCTTTACGCGCCGTTTTGCCGACGTGCTTGGCGTCTCACCAGTGCGCTTTCGCAAGCTTACGGACAGCCGGACCAGACCGTTGCCTTTGCAGCCGATGGATGGGGCGAATGGCAGGCGCGCCCATCCCGGCGCCCGCATTACAGGGTGCATCGCCGCACCGGACGATTTTCACGGTTTTATTGCCGTGGGGCTGTTCACCACAAGAATCCCTCAGGGCAAGCCGGTAAGCTGCACTCTAGTCAAAGATAGAGGCGTATATCACCTGGAAGGCGCTCCAGAAGGAGACTTCTATTTGTTCGCCGTCGGCCTGAAAGAGCCGGCTGATGCCTCAGTGTACTTTGACTATGGGACCGCCATGCGGGCCGGAGGCCATCCGGTTCGAATCTCCCGCAACTCTGTTCAAGGACATACTTCTTTAGAGCTCAGACCTCCATCGCCGTTTGATCCACCGTTATTGCTGGTGCTTCCTGCGCGGCATCTCCCTATCTGAACCAACACTCCGTACTTAGACTTTCCTTTTGCGAGCCCATCCGAGAGATCTTGGATTGCAGGCGCCCGCCTGCGCGTCCGGGTGCTCCAGTTTCGCGCCCTTCCCGCCTTGAGCCGAACGAAAACGGCGTCCCGTCGACATGCGACAATGTTGGACAGAATTTGTCATTGGCCCGCATGCGTCTGCCTCAATTCGACTGCTGGACGCACTGCGCCATCACGTGGCATCCAAGTAGCAAGGGCGATCAAGGAGACGAGTCATGAGCACACAAAAGGTGGTTGAATTTCAGCGGCGTACTGTTGCCAGCGTGAGCCCATTCACGGGTGAAGTGCTGCGTGAGTATGAGCAGCACTCTGACGATGTGGTTGAAAAGAAAATCGCGCTCGCCGCCACCGCTTTTCGCGATTATCGCAAAGTTTCATTTGCCCAGCGCGCGGCCATGATGCTGCGCGTTGCTGAAATCCTGGAAAAAGAAAAGCAGGCGTTCGGCAGGCTGATGACCCAGGAGATGGGGAAGACACTGCGCTCGGCCGTGCAGGAAGCCGAGAAGTGCGCGTTTGGCTGCCGCTACTACGCGGAGAATGCGGAACGGTTTTTGGCGGACGAAAAAGCAGAGACCAGCGCCACCCGCAGCTTCGTGCGCTACCAGCCAATCGGCCCGGTGCTGGCGGTGATGCCCTGGAATTTTCCATTCTGGCAGGTATTTCGATTTGCAGCGCCCGCGCTCATGGCCGGGAACGCCGGTCTTCTGAAGCACGCCTCGAATGTTCCGCAGTGCGCGTTTGCCATCGAAGAAATTTTCCGCCGCGCCGGTTTCCCCGAAGGCATCTTTCAAACGCTCTTAATCGGTTCGGACCGTGTCAACAATGTGATCGCAGATTCCCGTGTTGCCGCGGTGACGCTTACGGGCAGCGTGGGAGCAGGCCGCAGCGTGGCGGCCGCAGCCGGCAAGGAGATCAAGAAAAGTGTTTTGGAACTTGGCGGCAGCGATCCGTTCCTCGTGATGCCCAGCGCCGACCTTGATCGCGCGGCGCAAACTGCGGCACAGGCAAGGACCATCAACAACGGTCAATCCTGCATCGCTGCAAAGCGGTTTATCGTTCATCAGAGCATCGCCGGGCAATTTGAAAAGAAATTTGTCTCCGCGATGGCATCGCTCAAGGTAGGCGATCCCATGGATGCGGACACCGATGTGGGCCCGCTGGCCACTGCGGCGGTGCTGCAAGAACTTGAAAATCAGGTCAGCAAGACCGTGGAGATGGGAGCGCGCGTTTTGCTAGGAGGAAAGCGCCTGGACCGGAAGGGCAATTTCTTTGCGCCAACCGTGCTGACTGATATTCCAAAGGGGTCTCCGGCGTTTGCCGACGAACTCTTTGGCCCGGTTGCGTCTCTCTATCGCGCGCGAGACATGGCGGAGGCGATTGAAATAGCCAACGACTCAGCCTTTGGTCTGGGAGCATGTGCGTGGACCAACGATCCGGCAGAACGCGAGCTGTTCATCCATGAGATCCAGTCGGGGCTGGCGTTTATCAACGGCATGGTTGCTTCCGATCCGCGCATTCCTTTTGGCGGTGTCAAACACTCAGGCTTTGGACGCGAGCTGAGTTACCACGGTATCCGCGAATTCGTGAATATTAAATCAGTTTCCATCCACGACCAGGAGCAGCCCAAGCGCATTGAATAGGCCCGGTAAGCTGGTCTGGTCATTGAGCCCATGTGGGAATCGCTTTCTGCGGCTGGCGATCGCTTGCCATCTGCGCGACCACGGGCTCCAGCCGGTCAAATGCTTCCTGCAGTATGCGACGCGAAGTAGCGAAGCAGATGCGCAGATGTCCGGTGGCGCCCGGGCCGAACCACCGGGGAGCGCCGGGAACCAGGGCCACACGGGCCTGTTCGCGGAGTTGCTGGCACAGGCGCTCCGAATCGTCGCTCAGGCTGCTTACGTCAGGAAATGTGACGTATGTCCCTTGCGGCGGATGCACGGTTACACCCGGCCACTCTGCCAGGCGATCGAGAACGTAATCGCGCTGGGCTTGCAGGTGCCGCACAAATTCGGCCAGCCATTCGCGGCCGTCATTGAGCGCGGCGATCACAGCGACCTGCGATAGCACTGAGACGCCGTACACCGTGCTTTCCGCGTCTGAAGCGGCGATGATTTCTTTTTTCCAGCCGGGGTCGGAACAGATCACGCAACCGACCCGTAAACCGGCGAGAGCAAAGTTCTTGGAGAATCCATAAACCGTGATGGTGTTGCGGGCGATCTCCGGCGAGATCGCGGCCAGGCTGACGTGGCGGTGCGGCACATATACGATGTCCGACCATATTTCGTCGGAAACAAGGCGCAGCCCACGCTGGATGGCCCACTCGGCCACTTTCTGTTGCCACTCTCGTGAATAGACAACACCGAGCGGATTGTGGGGATTGCAAAGCCACAGCATGCGAGTGCGCGGAGTTAGCCGGGATTCCATGCCGCCGATAAATTGCTCGGCGGTTGTCGCCGGCTCAACCTTTACGCGCACCGGCATGGCGCCGGCGCGCTGCACGGTGTGATGCAGCAGGAAATCGACCGGATCGGGTATAAGGACTTCATCGCCGGGCGCCAGGCTGGCCCGGGCCACCACCGCCATGCCGGAAGCTGCGCTGTCGGTGGCGAATACTTGTTCCGAGGTGCAGTCCATCTGCCGCGTGGATCGCATCCACTCGGCAACGGTTTCACGAAATTGCGGCAGCCCTTCCGGTGGGCCGTAACTGAGCACACCGTCGCGCACGTGACGCACAAGCTGCTCCTGAATCGCCGGGCACACAGGGAAATCAGGATCAGCGGCGGTGAGCGGAATAACGTCCTCAGGCTGCTGCGCCCAGCGCATGTTGAAGGCGCGTTCACGCAGCAGGTCAAGGCGGACAATGTTATCCGAGAATGAACTCGGTTCGATGTGGTCCGATTCCGCGATGGGCAACAGGACCGTACTGCCGATCTGCGGGGAGAGAAAATGCCGGGTCAGTTCACGTCCCTTGGCTACGTAGGGAGCGCATTGCTCGCGCCGTTCCGCCGAGTAGTGAGCAAGCGCATGCTCCAGATCAGGTCCGGCCTTCAAACTCTCCGAGAGGGCTACCGCATCTGAAACCGCGGAAGAGACTCCTTGGCTGGTGAAAGGCGAGAGCGGATGGGCGGCATCGCCTATCAGAACAAGATTGCCGCGATAGAAGGCAGGGATCAGATCGGTATCCAGCGGCCGCCAAAAATGCGTGCGGGAAAAATCTGTGATGTCGAGGAGGTGCGGTATAGGGGCCGCCCAATCGCCCACGAGGTTCTTAACGAACGTACGGCGAGCCAGCTGATTCACGTCATCGGGGTCGTCAGGCGGAGGGGGAAAACGCTTGGCGTCAAACTGCAGGTACCAGATGACGTGCTCGGCATCGACGGCCAGAGTTCCCAGGGCGATGCCGCCGCTCACGGCGTGAAATTTATTGAAGTTATTGTTGGTCCATTGGACAGTACTCTTACAGCGCACGAGCCCGACGATCTCCCACACCTGCGCCTGGGGCGCGGGCCAACCAGGAAATAAAGCCTGCCGTGCCTTCGAGTGTATGCCTTCCGCGCTGACATAGAGACCGGCTTTCACGGCCGTGCCGGTATTCAGGCGAGCCTGGGCAACGTTTCCAGCGCTGTCAAAATCCAGGCCGGCAAGTTCCGCATCGAAGACGGGAGCGCCATCCGACGCCAGAGCGCGCAGCAGAGCGGCAATCAGGTCACTACGGCGATAACTGAGAGTTCCCGGAGGCAGTGTTTGCTCATAGAGAATCTGGCCGGCGGAGTTGCGGCAGCAGTAGCGGTGCAGAGAGGACCCGCCACGGTCTCCGCCGAGCTTCACGCCAAAGCCCCGCATACAATCGATGCCCTCAGGCATCAGTATGAATCCCATGCCGCTTTCCTGGCTCTGGCGCATGCGTTCATACAGGCGGCAACGATGCCCTTGCTTACGCAACGCAATGCCGGCCATCAAGCCGGCGATGCCGGCGCCAAAGATCGCTATCTCCAATTCGCACACTCCTCCGGAAAATGGTTTTCGTTCTATCTAACAAAGCGCGCTTTCGCGCGCGAATACTCATCCAGCAACGGCTGTTCGTAATCCTTCAGCGTCTTGGCGTCACGAAAGCGCGCGCCGAACCTGAGCGAATAAGCGGAAAACCACTCTTCGCACTCGCCTACAAACAGGATGTCGTGAATCGCCATCAATCTCATTGCCATGAGCGGATAGGGAGAGTCATAGGCCCGGAACTCCGGGTTTCTCACGGAGCGCATGTCACAGCCGGGATAGCACTGCGTGACCATCAGCCCTTCATGCACGAAGGCGCTTTTGATCTGCGAGTGCACCAAATCAAGAACGGGAGCAGTCTCGGCGCCAATCTCCGGAAAAACGGCAATGATGGTTTTCAAACCTTGCTCCGCCGCATGGAAGGGCGGAACGCTGCGAAGCGTCTCGCGATATTTCAGCATGGCATCCGCAATGGGGCCGGGACACAGGCCATTGATTTCGCGACGTACGTCGATGTAAAAACAGCTGCTCGCAATCGACGGCTTCACGAATGGGCAAACAGGTTCAGCAGGTCCATTGCGAGACCGCCGCATCCGCTCGTTTGGAGTACAAAGATGTTCATTGGCCCATTGCAGCACGGCCGTTGCAACCAGTACATCAGCATTGGATAACATTGGGAAGCACCCCTTCCTTATACGGGCGTGCACTTGCATCTTTCGGTTGCTTAGTTGTGCAACGGGGTTTGAGAACGTTGCAAAACTTTTCGCCAGCGGGGACCCTGGCCGAAAATCCAGTAGGGAACAGATTCGGTGTTTACCGAACAAGATAAAGCTGGTGAATCTGGCCCAATGATTCTTATGAAACGCCGACGCCTTTTTGCTTGCTGAATATTGCCTGCATATTTTCCGGCGAAAAAAACTCAGTTACAGGAACTGTGTGCGCCAGCACTCCGAAGAAACGGCTGCGCTGTTCCTGGTTATCACGCAGTGCCTCCAGAAGCTGCTGGACCTCAGCCGGGGGCGGCTCCAGCGCCGCCAGTTGAGTGGTCAGATCGAAGTAAGGCAGTTCCGCGTGATTGCGCGTCTGTTCATACGCTGCCAGCGCCTGTTCAAGCGGCTGACGTCCGCTGAGGCCGGCGTCGATGGCTTCGGCCAGCCACTCAGCGCTGCCAAAGGCGTCCGTGATGCCCGATGCCGTGCATGGATCCTTCTGATAGCCGGCATCGCCCACCAGCGCCCAGCCCGGCCCGTATGGCTTGCGCACGTGGCTGGGGATGGCGCCGCCGACATAGCGCGATTCGCGTTTCCCGGCCTGCATGCGCTCCCACAACTCCGGCGCATGCTGGGCAAGCACGCTGCTGTGATGCTTTTCAACGTTGGAGCGGACCATGGGCAGGTCGCGAGCGGCAAAAGCCACGCCGATCAGAGACAGATTGTCGTTGGTGTTGTAGGCAAAAATCACGCGTCCCGGCCGCAACCATAAATGCCAGCCGATCATTGGCACGCCGCTGAAGTAGGCATACCAGGAGCCTTCCAGCGCGGGCCCGGTTTTATATTCCTGGGCCTGCACAGCTTTGGCGACCACGCTGAACATGCCGTCGGCGCCCACGGTGATGCGGGCGCACTCAGCAACGGTGGCGCCGTTCTTCTGGTGGCCGCGAATCCCGGTTACACGGCCGTTTTCAAAGAGCAGCTCCTGCACGGAAAAGCCCTCGCGGAGCTCGGCACCCGACTTCACGGCTGCATCCACCAAAATGGGATCGAGCTTGATACGCCGCGGCGCATAAGCTTCCGTGACCCCGCCTTCCGCGGGCACAGGCGAACCGGTCAGAGAGAAAGCGCCGTAGTCAAAATGATCGGTGCGGATGGGCGGGCAATTGGAGGCCGCCAGCGCATCCAGCAGGCCCCAGCGTTTCAGACGCGCCGAGCCTGTTTGATGCACGTAATGATTGGAGAACGGCATGTCGCTGGGGAATGTGCCGCGGTCCAGCAACAGGACTTTGTAACCTTTGCGCGCCAGCAGCATAGCCGTGGGCGCGCCGGCGCAGCGTGCGCCGACGACAATCGCATCGTACATGGAAGCTCCTTCCCAGCCACCATCGATCCAGCGATTTCAACTTGTTCCAGGTTGTAGTGCAGAACCCCACTACTTCGTTTCGGACTTTGTAGCGCATTTTATCAGGAATCCGGTCGCCGATTCCCAAAAAAGGCGTAAAATATGCGCTTTTCCGCCCTGTAACACCATTACCAAAGGGCTAGAAAGGAAATCGACGTGAAAACCAATCTTGAGGCCATTCAAGGCATTTACAACGGCGGTCCTGAACAAATCGCCATGAACCTGCAGGCCGCACTGGCCCCACGCTTTGAATGGACAGAAGCAGCGGGCTTCCCCTACGCCGGCACGTATCACACGCTGGACGAAGTCGCCAAGAATGTTTTTGCCCGACTGGCCACGGAGTGGGATGGTTACCGCGCGGAGGTGGAAAATTTCTATGACGCCGGAGACACCATCATCGTGACCGGCAGATACCTGGGGACCTACAAGAAATCCAAGGGTGTGATGGATGCGGTCTTTGCCCATATCTGGAATTTCAAAGACGGCGAGATCGTGAAATATACGCAGAACGTCGACACGAAAAAAGTGTGGGACGCGATCGAAGGCAAATGATCCGGCATGTTCAGGGCGAGGTTCAAAAACGAGATCGTGGCGGAATTTCTGCCGCCGGCCCGATTGGGGAAGAAGCAGAAGGTAATCATCTTGTGCGACGGCATGCCTTCCATTCCCAGAAAACAGCCATTGATGGAATTCCTCTCCGGGGAAGGCTATTGGACCTTTTATCCGCGATACCGGGGAGCGTGGGAGAGCGGCGGAGAATTTCTGCGAGAGTCGCCGCACCAGGACATTCTTGATGTTATTGACGAACTACCGAAAGGCATCAGGGAGCTTGCGTTTGGCCAGCGGTTTCACTTATCAGCGGACGAGATCTTTGTCATCGGAGGCAGTTTTGGCGGCGCAGCCGCCATTCTTGCATCGTTGGACGAACGGGTGAAGAAAACGATCGCCAATTGTCCGGTTGTAGACTGGACCATCCTTGGCGCCGCGGAAAAAGCGGAGACATCAAACCGCAGCTATGCCGCATATATTCGCGAGGCGTTTGGCAGCGCCTATCGTCTTTCCGACAGCAACTGGCGCAAGCTGCGCAGCGGCAGGTTCTACAACCCGGCCTACCATGTTCGCGAAATCACGCCAGAGAAAATCATGATGTTCCATGCCAAAGACGATCCCAATGTGCCGTACAAATCGGTCAGGGAATTTGCCGAGCGTACGGGAGTGAAGCTCCATTCGTTGGAGCGCGGAGGGCATGTGAGCACGGATTACATCGTGAGGAAATATTGGCGGAGGATTGAGAAGTTTTTCAGGGATTAGCCTCGTTTCAACGCAACCAAGGCTGCAGTTCAGGGTTCTATTGAAAGAACCCGATGGCCCTGCGGCGGCCGTGGCCACGCTCAACCTGGTCAATACGAGGAGCTTGCGCATGCAACGCATCTTTCTAGCCGCATTTTTCTTTGTCAGCCTCTCGGCAGCAACACAGTCCAAAACAGTCTCATTCAATTTTTTCCCGCCGGACAGCAATATGGGCAAGACAGACCTGAAGCAGGATGAAACCCGCACCGCACGTCCGAAGACCATCAAGCGCGGCAAACGGTTTTACCAGATCATCCTCGACAAGCGCACCGGACGTGAGCTGTTTCGGGTGTTTGTCGGCACTGATGAAGGCACCTGGTGGGTCTATGGCCTGGTACAGGAGGCAGAGATCAATGGAGACGGGATCCCCGACTTCTGTTGGTACGGAGGCGATGACACCGGCGAACTGAAGCTGCTCGTGCTCTCCTCGCCCTCCGGATATCGGAAGGTAGATGCGAATGAGACTCTGAAACGCGAGTGGAGACGGCGCTTTCCGTCAGAACGCCTGAAAAATGGAGACGGCACGGACGATCCCGACTCTTCAGAACTGAAACTGATACGGGCCTCTGAAAATATCGTCGTGCAGGCCGTTGTTACTTCCAAATTTTTTGATCCGAAGATCGACGACATGAAAACCTACGTTCATCAACTTCGCGTGCCGGAGGCAAGATTTGTGTATGTGAAATAGTCGATACGGCGAAATCGGTAGGGAGGGAATGAGGAAATACCTCTCAAAAAAAACAGGCGGACACAGCCGCGGCGGCTGAAGCCGCTGATACAGCCAACGTAAACGCAGGCATGAAGCCTGCTCACCCCGTTGGCCAATGCACCATCACCTTGGAACTTTCTTGTTCGAAAAGACGCGCTATCCTTCGCCGGACTGGCGGCTGAGCAGCAGTAATTCATTGGCGCGGCGGATCAGCTCGCTGCGATCGGCATCGCGATATTTCTTCGGCAGCAGGCTCTTGCTGGTGCACTCGAGCACGGCGACAATATTTTGCAGGTCGATCTCAGTGGGATAGGAAGGCGGGATGAAATCTTCCAACGCGCCCTTGAGGTCGGCTTCAGAGAGCGTGGCGCGCTTGTCGAGCGCGGCGCGCATGCGGCTGCGAACCAGCACGGCTTCGATATCGGCGCCGGAGAGACTGCCTGAGTTATCGAGGAAGAATTTTTCCAGCTCCGGCGAAAATGCCGCCAGGCCGCCTTTCTTCTGCATCGCGCGCAGAAGAGCGCGGCGCTCTTCCAGAGTATCAGGATAAAACAGGGCAATGTGCTCTTCCGCGCGGCCCTGGCGCTTTAAATCCACGGGCAGCAGATCGGGGCGGCAGGTGAGCAGGAACCAGATCACCTTGCCGCGATACTCGGTATTGCCCATGAACTGGGCGATCTGGGCGAAGACGCGGTTGCTCACGCCGCTGTCACCGGAGCTGGAGCGGTCGCCGAGCTGGGCGTCGGCTTCGTCCACGATGACCGCGATGGGGCTCATGGCCTTGAGCAGGTTGAGCACGCGTTCCAGATTGCCTTCCGTCACGCCCTGCCACATGCTGCGAAAATTCTTGAGCGTAACCGCCGGAATGCCGACCTCGCCGGCGAAGCAGGTGGTGATGAAGGTCTTACCGGTCCCGACCGGGCCGCAGATCACGTAGCCCATCGGCAGCACGTCGGCGTTTCCGGAGTGGATGGCCGCGGCAGCATCCTTGAGCTTCTGCTTGGCCATATCATTGCCGGCGACGTAGGAAAGATCGAAGCGGCTCTGGATGAACTCCAGCAACCCGCCGGATTCCGATTCGATCAGCTCCTTCTTGCGCTCGTTGAGAAATTTCAGGGTGAGCGGCTGCTTGTTCTGTACGGCGTGGGCGATCAGGCTCTGGAGTTGCACTCGTTTCAGTCCTGCGGCGAGCTTGGCCAGGATTTCGTCGCTCACTTCAGAACCTTGCGGCAGAGGATGCGTGCGGAGCTGCCAGCGAACAAAGTCCAGCCGTTCGCTTTCGTCGGGCAGAGGCACGGCGATGGATGCCACGCCCGGGTTCTGCACGATGCCCTGGTTCAGCTCGATCTGGTTTTCCGAGATCAGGCAGATGGTGACGTCGGCGTTGAGGAAATCCGGGTTGCGCGCCCAGCGCTTGAATATGACCAAAGAGTTGCGGTCCTCGGCGGACATGCTGGAGACATCGCCGGCGGGTGCGATGGTCTCGGCAAAATCGATGACCAGGGCGATCTTCTTTCCGTCGGCGATGCGCAGGCGCAGGTAATTGTCGAGAATGTTGAGCACCGCATCAGGATTGCGGGGCAGGCCACCCTGGGAAAAGCTGGTGCCATGAAAGCTGTCATAGCCTTCGAGGGCGCGGCGGAAGTCAGACTGAGAGTCGGCATTGCCGAAACTCAAGCCGCCACGGTCGTAGTGCAGCACGATGTCGCGCTGGCCGAACAGGGCGCCGGAGAGAAATTGGTCAAGGGAGAGGAAGTCAGTTCCGCTGGGCTGGCGGAAGGGAATGAGATCGCGCACGTTGCCATAAAGAACAAAGAGAGCGTAAGAGCGCGAATAGTATTTCTCTGAGAGTTCGCGCGCCCATTCGGGCAGTGCGTCCAGGTATTTGTCGGTGCTGGGTGAAGATGAGGGCATGAATGTTTACACTGTGGCCGTACTAGGTGGAGCAGGGCTTCGGCCCTGGGTCAGAGTTTCTCAACAAGTTCGGGCTTTAGCCCCGTTTTCTGACCGCAGCGGCTAAAGCCTCGAATCTTTCTGCAATCAGCGCAGGCCTAAAGACCTGCTCCACCCTCAACTTTTCAATCCTGGTTCTCAACTTCCAATCCTTGTCCGTTGCGACCCACTGCTGCTCGAGCCGGACGATCCTACGTCCTGCATGATGCCTTCCATGTCCGGAGTGAGACCGCTGAAAATCGATTCCACCTGTTGCACGGTCTGCTCGGTCTGTTCCACGTCGTGCACAAGATTCGCGAGCTGATCGCTTACCTGCTGGGGATCGCGCATGGTGACCGACTGGTCGCGGACAAGCTGGAGCACGTCTTCCACCGCGGAGCATTGCGCGTCCACCACCTGGCGGTTTTCGGCGATCTTCTGGTATTTCTCCAGGCGCTTGCTCAGGATCTCCACGCGTTTCTTGTTGATGTCCTGCACGCGCGGCGGATCGGAATCCATGTGTTGCTGCAGTGCGGCGATTTCTTTTTTGATTACGTCAGGGTCGGTGGTCTTGACGTACTGACGCTGTTGAAATGCGGCGCTGAGCAGCCGCGCATAGCCGTGCAGCAACCCCTCCAGGCGGGAATTCATCTGCGAAACAAAAATCTGTGAAGTGGAAGAAAGCTGGGCAAAGTTGCCGCGGATGGATCCGCAAACCTCGGCCAGACGAATGTAGCGGCCCTGCATGTCCGGTGGGAGGCTGCGCAGCATGTCCGTCAGCTTCTGCTCATTTTGTTTTTGCTCTTCGGCAAACTTCCATGAGCGCACCAGCCGCTGGAACCGGGGATGCTGCGAGACCACGGCCAGGTACATCAATTCCAGGCCGCCGGCCAGGGCCAGCGGGATGGCAGTGCCGGTAACCAGAGCAAAGGCGGCGGCGCCGCCCAGCGCGATCCAGTTGTATTGGACGTTGAAAGCTTCTTTGACGAAGTTGATGTCTTTCTTGGGAGCATCGGGCCCGGGCGCATCGGGCAAGCCAGACCCGGTAAAGCTGCTGCCGCCGAAACCCATCAGATGCTCACCCTCACGTGGCCGCCGATGCCGGGAGCGCTCTTGAGCCGGCCCAGCACGTAATGCTGGAGCTCGTGAAACTCGCTCTTTTCCTTCAGACCCAGTTCGCGCGGACGGTCAAATGGCACATGCACGTCTTCCACGATGGTCCCCGGATGCGAGCTCATGATGAAGATCCTGTCGGCCAGATAAACCGCCTCTTCCACGTCATGCGTTACAAACAGAATTGTACACGCGGTTTCGTCCCAGATTTGCAGCAAAAGCTGTTGCATGTCACTGCGGGTCTGGGCGTCCAGGGCGCCAAAGGGCTCGTCCATCAGGATGACCGAGGGGCGCAGGGCCAGGGTGCGGGCGATGGCGACGCGCTGCTGCATGCCGCCGGAAAGAGTTTCCGGGTAGACATCGGCGAACTCGGTCAGCCCGACGGACTTGAGGAGGCGTTCTACGGTTTCTTTGCGCTGGGCTTCCGGGACGCCGTTGATCTTCATCCCGTAAGCCACGTTTTCCGCTACCGTGAGCCAGGGGAACGAAGTGTATTTCTGAAAAACCATGCCGCGGTCCTTGCCGGGAGCGGTAACCGGCTGACCGTTGACGAGCACCTGGCCGCTGGTAGGCTTGTCCAGACCGGCAATCATGCGCAGCAGAGTGGACTTACCGCAGCCAGAGGGGCCGAGAAGAACGCGGAATTCACCGATGTCGCGGCCCGCAGCGGAAAAGGCATCCTCCACTTCCAGGTTGACATCTTTCAGCGCCTCAATTCTCTCCCCGCTAGGTGAGAAGAAGATGCGAGACACGTCCTTGATGGTGATTTTGGAATTCTTAGTCTCCATGGCTCACCGCCTTTTTGCGCCCGCGGCTGCCGACCACAGCGGCAGAGGAATCCGAGCCTGACTGCGCCGTCTGACGCCAGGGGAAGAGGACTTTCTCCGAGAGGGTGAGCAGAGCGCGGAAGAGAAAAGCGGCCACGCCAATGGCGATGATGCCGGCATATACCAAATCGGGCTGATGGAATTCATACGCCGATTGCACCATAGCGCCCACGCCGCGCTTGCGGTTTACGATCTCAGCCAGAATTACGTAGGTCCAGCCGATGTCATAGAGAATACGGAAGGAAGAGAAGATTCCCGGGAACGAGGCGCGAAACATCAGCCAGATGACCTGATATCGTTTGGCGCCGAGCGTGTAGGCGGTCTCCAGGAGAGAGGTGTCCACGCGGTTGACCTCTTCCACCACCACGGCCAGCAGATAAAAGAACATGCCGAACCACAGGAAAGCGACCTTCATGGTTTCATCGATGCCAAAAAGGCCGATGAACGCGGGAAGGAATGCGGTGGTCGGCATGGAGCGCATGGGAGCGGCCACGGGGTTTACCAGGTCAAACAGCCAGCGGAAGCTGGCCATTAAGAGCCCGAGCGGCACGGCAATCACCGCGCACCACAGGAAGGCCTGGCCGATGCGCAGCCAACTGGCGTAGACGTTGCTCAGCAGCCCGTGTTCGCTGAAGAGCGGACCAAAGGCACGGAGGACCTCCATGGGTGTGGGGAAGACGTACCTGCTGATCAACTCCCAACGAGTGATCAGCGACCAGATCAGCACCACCAATACCCACGCCACCGTTGCCAGAACCAGCTTGGTGGTGCGGGAAGTTTCTCTGCGGATTGTTAGAAGTTCAGACATTGTAGGAACGCTTCGCCGCTATTGGCCCGGGTTGGCGTACAACTTGATATCGGTGCGCCGGTTCTTTTCGCGCCCTTCGGGCGTGGCATTGTTGTCCAAAGGCTTGTCCGGCCCATTGCCGGCGGTGCGCAGACGGGCCCCCGGGAAGCCGTACTTTTCCATCAGATATTGCTTGACGGCATCGGCGCGCTGGCGCGAGAGCTGCATGTTATAAGCCCGCTGGCCGGTGGAATCAGTATTGCCTTCGATATCGACAATCGTGTTCTCGTAAGCGCGCATCTGCCCGCCGATATCATCCACCACGGCGCGTGAATCCAGGCTCATGTGCGCGGAGTTGGGTTCGAAGTAGATGGAGCGATGCTGCGTGGCCAGCGGCGTTGCGCCTTTGGTGGGCTGATGGTATTCGATAGGAGCCTCGGTCGACGCAGTGGAAAAACTGCCGCTCATCTGCTTGATATAGCGGCGGTCCAGTGTTTCTTCAGCATTCGATGTCTTCTTGATCATGCGCAGTTCGCGATACATGTCCTGGGCCATGCCGAAGATATTGGCATAGTCGGAGTTCGATCCCTGCACGCCCATGAAAGAAGCATTGTCAGCGTAGTCGGCCAGCTTTACGCCTTCGAGCATGGTCTTGGCCAGATCGGAGGGGATATTGAAATCCTTGATAGTGCCGATCAGATTGTAAGCTCGCGCAGGCTGGGTGCGGATGAACTCCACGCCCTCGATCCAGCCCTGGGCCAGCTTCAGAACGGTCTGCGGGTGCCTGGCGGCGAAACGGTCGCTGACGACGAGAATGTCGGCGATCAGGCGGTTGGCAATCCGCGTGTCATAGATTTTCTTGGCGCCGGCCCGTTTGGTGACCGCGTCACTCATGTCGGGGTCCCAGGCCACAGCGGCATCAACTTTTTCCTGGGCAAAGAGCACGGCCGGCTCAATGCCATCCTTGGTGTGAACAGCCTTCTCTTTGCTGAAGATCTCATTGCGCTGCTCGGTGGTCAGGCCGGAGGCCTTCAGTCCGTTCCAGAGCAGGAAGTGCGAAGGCGTGTAAGGAGCGAAAGCCACGGTCTTGCCGGCAAGATCTTCGATGCTGTTGATGCCCTGCTTGCCGATCACGCCGTCAGCGCCGCGCGACCAATCGACCATCAGGAAGGCATGCGAGCCAAAACCTTTCTCCTGGAACTGGCCATAGTCCTTGGCGTAAACATCGAGCGTGGTGAGCATCACGTCAACGTTGTTGGTGGCCAGAGCGGAAGCGCCTTCGGTCCAGTCGTCGATGATTTTGAAGGAGACCTTCAGGCCCTTTTTGGCAAAGATGGAGTCCGGCGCGGTTTCCAGACCGCCGTTGGCGACGAGACCGCCCACGCAGCCCACCCAGACATTGACGCGCACGCGAACTTCAGGGTTATCGTCAGAGCTGGAGGAAACGGGCAGTTCGAGAGGCTTGGAAGTATCGACCTTTTCGCCGCTCGACGAGCTCTTGCTGCCGCCGCCAAATTTGCTGCTGTCGATGACGCCATACTTTACCAGGCTGAAGCCGACCAGCCCCAGCCCGATCAGGAAGATCAGGACCCATCCGCCTTTTTCAATCTTTACGGCCATCGTTTTCTCCTTGCGACGTTGGTTTATGTCGCTATGCTCCAAACCGCCACAGAGCGAGCGTTATTCAAATCCAGAGTTTCTCTGCTCCTGGTGCAGCGGGCTCGCCTCGTGGTCGGACTCGCCCTCAACGGTTTCATCAAATCCGAACAGTGTCTTTATCAACCTGCCTTACGTCCGTTGCGGTTCTTTGCCGCCGATCGTTTTTTCCGGCGCCGCGCTTGTTCCGGCGCTGGAAGGCGAAGCCAGCCCCATTTCAATCTTGAATTGCTTGACCAGTTCTGCGGACTGGATGTTCTGCGCCTCTTCCTCGATCTTCATCTTTTGCTGGTCGACGTTGCCCATGGCCATATCCATGCGCGCTTCGTTGACGGCGGTCATCTCCTCGACCTTACGAATCATCTCGTCATGGGTCTGGCTGATGCCGGCCACGTCAAACTGCTCCATCACGTCAGCAACTTTTTTCTGCCATTGGGCGCGGCGATAGTCGGCGATGGCAGAGAGCGCTTCCTGGGTCTTGCGCTCTTTTTCCTGCATGAAGGCCTTTTTGACGGCCATGGCCTTGTCAAAAGCGGCGCGCGCGGTGGTGAGCTGACCCTGTGTGCGCGCCAGAGCAGCCTTCGTGCTTTGCAGTTGGTTGGCAAAGCTGGCGGCAATATCGTCGCGGTTGGCCTGGATCGCGGCCTTGACCTTGGCGGTCAAATTGGCCACGTCATCTTTGTACTTGGCCTCCTCGCGCTCCAGCAGAGTCTGGTTGGCCTTGACCATGGCAATGCTTTCATTCATGCGCGGCACCTGGTCATTCATGTCGCGGATGTTCTGCTCGAGAATGATCTCCGGGTTTTCCGCCGTGGAGATGAAGAATCCGATGAACGAGCGAATGAGTCTGGTAAAGCGCTGCCACATAGAAGCTCCTTTTGCTTACGGCTTTGGGCCCTGCTTCGGCGCAGGCGGTGCGCTGCCGGCGCCGGTGGATATCGGGTTTTCGGTCACGAAAGGCGCGACCGCGTCAGAGATCTTTTTTTCTTCCTGCTGTTTCTTCAGCCGCCAGCCGAAGAAGCGCTCTTTTTCGCGCGTAACGTCGTCATTGTTGCTTTGGATCTTGGCCCGCTGCTCGGCGACGTATTTATCCAACTCCGCCTGGATCTGCGCGTTCTCCTGACTCTTGCGGGCTTCCAGTTCGGTGATGGCGCGTTCTTGAACGCGCTCGTAGCCGTCGAGCGCCTTGTCGCGGCGGACGGCATCCTGGATCACGTCCTTGATGTCGACCCCGGCGGCATCCAGCGCCACCAGCACGGTGGAGCGCTTTACGTCAGAAGGCATGGAACGAATGTGCTCGCTCTGGAGCATCTCCGCCACCTTCATGATGGAATAGCCCTGCGGCGCCGGAGGGATCTCCGCGGCCTGATAGATTTCGTCGAATGACGCGGTGTTGGAGACGGGGCCGGTAAACTTTGGCTCGGTGGCCACGCTGGAGGCGATCTGGGCCACGGTCTGCGCGGGGCTCATCTGCCCGGCCGACGCGCTGCCGGCATTCGCCGCATCCGGCGGAGCGCCCTGAATGGGGTTACCGGCATCGTCAGTAGAGACAAAATAGTTGTACCACTTCTTTGTCATGCGACCCCCATTCCGCGACCCCCGTCATGCGACCCCAACGTGTGACCCTATCATGCGACCACGTTATGCAACTTCTGCCCCGGCAAAAGGTCGCCGCTCAAGCTCCGGCTTTCGGGAAAAGAACCCGTGAAGAGAGAAAATGTGCGCTGGTCTGGATTGGAAAAGTACTTCTGAACCAGTGGTCTTGTCAAATCCATTCGCGCTATCTTCACCAGGCCCTCACCCAGCCGCAAAGATTATAGAAATGTAACCAACAGACACCAAGAACAAAACCACTTTTACCGTGTTCCATCTTTATTACAGTCGGTCTATCGCGGGAAAGCAATTCAGCTACAATAGGCACTTTCACCGTTCAAAATGACGTGGTTTTTGAACTGACAAATTCAAGACTTTGGATTACCTTGTGCCCGCAAAAACCCTTCCCGCAGTCCTGAGCCAGGTGGTTGAGGCCAAAGCCGAGTACGATGTGCGGCTGCTGGCCCAGCAGCTCGGCACCAATTACCGGTCGTTGATGTACTGGTTGCGCGGCGACAGGCATCTGCCCGCATATTTACTACCCAGAATCTGCACAATCCTGCGCAACTACGAACCGCTGGACCTGCTGGAAAGCCAGGCCGGGCGCGTGGCGTTCAAGATCCCCGATCCCAGGCAGACGTCAGAAGAAGAGTTCAAAGCCATCTCCAACCTTATTAAGGACGTGGGAGTAGCTCTGGAGAGCATTGCCAATACACTGGCCGATGGAGTGGTGGAAGAAGACGAATTGAAAACGACGATCCCCAAGCTGGAAGCGGTGATTCAGGAGTGCGCGTCATTGAAGTATTGGCTGGAGAATTTGTCGAAGAAGAGGCGACTGCAGCGCAAAGCGCGCTGAGGGTCACAAAGGGACAAAGCAAGGCGCGTTTCTTCAGGGCAGAGTAAACTTTCGCTGAAATCATGCCCGTCCACGCCTTACAGCGATAGGGATTCCTCCTCTTCGACAAGCTCAGGGTCGGAACTCCGAAAAAGTTTACTGCATACCCTTTGCCTGTACCTGTTTGTATCCCTCAGGGATCTGGAACAGGCTGGCATCCACGGCGCTGGTCGAGACCGAAGTAACTTCCATGGTGGTGTCCATCAGCGAGCCGGGTGTGCCGGCAGACGTCGCCGATGAAGAAGCAGAGCCGTTGTCCTGCTGCGCGGCATCGTCCTTCTTTTTCTTCCTGCCGAAGATCCCGCCAATTCCGCTGGTGATCGGATTGCCGCTCGACTGCTTCTTGTCGTCGCTGGACTGGCCGGAAGCCGCGGGCGCGCCGGCCTGCCCGGCCATGCCCACGCTGACCATCGAGAGCAGCGGCATGCCGTTCAGAGCGGCAGCGCTCTTGCGGTATTCCACCATCGCGGGAGAAATCTGCGGATTGGCCCCGAGGACAGCTCCAGGAACCCAATCCAGTTCTTTGGCCAGACGCATGTAGAAGCGCTTAACCTCGTCATACCCTTTGACCGGCGCGATCCACGAATCGGAATTGACCCACATATTCGCGGCCTGTCCCTTGGCCTTGGGATCGTCGGACGTCATTTCCATATCCACGCGGACTTTCATCTCTTTGGCGGTGTAGTCGAGCAGCTTTTTCGTGCCGGTGCCGGGGGTAACCTGGACCTTGGGCACGATCTTCACATTCGCCTGGTCCTTGTTGTGCTTGGCCTGCTGCTCCGCGGCCTTTTTGCGCGCCTCTTCCATCTGCGCCCGCATCTCGTCAAACGTCATTTCGGAGTAAGTTTTCTTCTTGCTGTCGATGTGGGTGATCTTGCGGGCGTCGAGATCGATGATCTCCACCTGGCCCAGGTTGTCTTCCCGCCTCATCTTGTTGCCCTTGAAGCTGATAGTTGAGGTTGTGCCCTGCGTGGCCTGACGGGCGTCCTTGCTGAAGACGCCGGCAAACTTCATGGCTCCAACCGCGGCGCCTCCGGTGATCTTGCTGGTTTCCGTGTATTGAAAATCGGCAAAGCAAGGTGTTGAGAGAGAGAACAGCAGCGCGCTCGCGAGTGTGCCTGCAATGGCCCGTTTCATAATCGCCTCCTGGCGGAAGCAATTATAACCGGCGGGCAAAGCATGGCCCGAGATCACTGGAAATCAGGGTCTTCAGAGATGTGACGCACTTCTTCTATCAGACAAAAACTTGTAGCCAAACCGCAGCGCGGGCAGGGAGGGAAGGAGGCTTGTCTGGGCAGCCACAGATCGGCAGTGTTCGCACACTCGCGATGGTCCGGTCGCCAAATGCCGGAAACAGGGACGGTTTCTCCACTGTGAAAGGCGACCCGCTGGCCGTGTTGTCCATATCTCTCCTGCGCCACTGCCGACCTCTTCTTTCGCAAGACGGAACTGCTCATAAAAATGAACCACGAAAAATAAATCGCGAAACTGAATCGCGCTGGCGCAATACATAAAGGCAAACAGGATGCCACCGTATGCAATTGAAAATAAAGGATAATTGGAGTTGCCGGGCAGGAGAGACTCGTAATTTTTCCTCAGCTATTGAGAGCTTTCGACATCAGGCGCCAAGGTTGCCTGCAATCTCTTCAAGATGATCATAAGTGTAGGCGACGGCACGATCCACAAGCCAGGAATAAAGTTTGAATCCCGCAAAAAGAATGGCAACCCCGAGCGCCAGAGGCAGCCAGGGAAGCTGCCAGTTCCAGGCGAGAAAAGCGATCATGCCCCAAATCGCCATGAGCGGAAGAACTACCAGGAGCGAAGCGAAGCCCGCGGCGTTGGAGGCCATCCTGGAGCTCATCTGCGCAAGCTCAATGCGCTTGGGCCAATACACGGAGATCAAATTGCCGGCCCCAAGCTCAATAACCAGGACCGCGAAGAAGCCCACGGTCACCGTCGCGACTTGCAGCAAGCCAACGTGCGCACGGGCAATAACGATGAGGGCGACCACGATATAGAGGACCGCAAAAATGCCTCCGTGGGTAAGGTTTTTGGCCACCAGGACCTTGCGCAGGGGAAGGGGAGAGAGCAGCCAGCGCCCGAAGCCTTCTTTGTCCATGCCAAAGGCGTTGTAGGCCATGTTGGGCAGAGAGAGAAGCAGAAACCCGGCCAGCCCCATGAGAATGCCGGCGGGATTTCCGGCGAAGGACATTTTGCGGCCCGGGCCGTAGAGAGCCAGCAAGATAAAAATGATAGGCGGATAAATCAATTGCAGCATCATGCGGGAATTCTGCCGCAGATAACGCAATTCTTTTTCGACGATGGCGGAAGTGACTTCGTCGACGGCGGGCACGCGCCAGCCCTGGCGCACCTTCAACTCGCGGCGAACGGTAAAGGTTTCAGCATAGATCTCACCCTGGAAGATGACGCGCAGCTGGCGCAGCAATATCAGGAGGGCGATCCCGCCGGAGAGGAGCAATCCGGCAAGGGCCCAGAGCGAGCCGGAGTCGGTGATGACGAAAATGCGGGCGGCCAGTCCGGGGGGCAAATACGCACGCATCCAGTCGATAGCAGAGAGAATCCAGGTTGGCAGTTTGAACGTGCCACCGCTGGCCCAGGCTCCGGTAGTGAATTGCAGTAACTGCGGCAGCAGCAGGACGAGAAGCATGAGAAACACCATGCGCTCACGGCCTTTGCGAGTGCTCTGGAAACGCTCAAACAAGCCAATGATGATGCGATTGCACAGCAGGTTGAACAAGGCGAACAAGAGAAAGGCCAGAGCGGCCGCCAGGGCCAGATCGGGCCGCGCTATCAGCACCGCCAGCCACATGCTGAACAGCCAGAGAAGGCAGGCCATGGCCGCGGGATCGGAAACGCCATAGGCAAGGCTAAGTAGAAAGTATGCGCGGAAGGAAATGGGATAGCGGGCGACTTCGCGAAAATTCAGCCCCGGTGAATAACCCTCAAACAGGATAGGAGCGAGCTGCCAGACAAGAAACAGCGCCAGCAGGAATAAGTCCAGGAGATCAGAGCGGTCATTCTGGAGCAGGGCGAAAGTCCCGCCGAAGAAGGTGGCGCTCATGAGAAGCACGAACCCGCTGCCAAGGATGATCCAGAGCACCTGGAATCCTAGTTCGGCCTGGCGGCCGGGACGGCGCAGAGAGTTCACAAAGATCCGCCAGCGCAGCTGTAGCAGCAAGACGAAATGGCTGCTGGAAACGGCTAGAGCCAGGAGAGCACCTCCGCATCCTGCTTGGCGCCGCCCACGACCTGAAGGAATATTTCTTCCAGGGTGAGCGGAGAATGGTCATGCCCGGCGATCTTCACGCCACTGCGCAACTCCTCGAGCGATCCGGCCGCAACCAAGCGTCCGTTTTGAATAATGCCGATGTGCGAACACAGCCGCTCGACGACTTCCAGAACGTGCGAGGTGAGGAAAACCGTGCCTCCGTGAGAGATGAAGCGCTGCAAGAGGCGCTTGAGCGTGGTGGCGGCAATGGCGTCGACGCCCTCAAAGGGCTCGTCGAGAAAAAGGATTTCCGGACCGTGTATCACGGCCGCGGCCAGCGCGGTCTTCTTCTTCATGCCGTGGGAATAATCGGCGACCAGCTTATCCGCCGAGTCTTTGAGGTCCATGAACTCCAGCAGTTCGGCGCTGCGCTCGGCGGCTTTGGCGCGATCCAGGCCGTACATGCGTCCGACAAAATTCAGGAGCTGCGCGCCGGTGAGCCGTTCAAACAGCGCCAGACCTTCCGGCACCACGCCGATGCGCCGCTTAATCTCAACGCTGTCTGTGGCCAGGTTGCGGCCCAGAATCTCAACCTCGCCGCTGGTGGGGCGCAGCAGACCGGTGAGCATCTTGATGGTAGTGGACTTGCCTGCCCCGTTCGGTCCCAGGAAGCCATAGAACTGCTGCTTCTCCACCGTGAGATCAAGACTTTCCACGGCGACCAGTGGACCAAACGTGCGGCGCAGGGCCCGGGTTTGCAATACGGTTTCAGCCACGTTCTTCCCGTCTCTTAAGATCAGGATTTAATACGAGCAGTTTACAGCACTTCAAAAGGAGCGCCGCCATCCATGTTCAAGGGCTTGCGATTGCGGGCGACATGGCGCGGGCAATCGACGTCAAAAAGATATGCAGCTGTCGCCACACCGGTCATGATCTCAAAATGTGCCAACCCGCATTGCTCAAGGACGCTCATGCGTCTGGATGGCGGCAAGTTTTTTGGCTTCCCAGGAAAAAACAACGCGATCGAACACTTCTGGCTATGCGGCAAATGCGCCCAGCATTTCACGTTGCGCCTCATTGAAGGCCGAGTGGAAATGCTGAGAAGAGACAGAAAAAGCGCCTGAAGTCCTCACCCAACCGGCGCCGCTCTACTGCACTGTCTTACTGCACCACTGGGACCGAATTCTTGTGCGATGCATAGTCGGCACGAAACATACCGGGAGTAGCGCCGGTGATCTGGCGGAAGATCCTGGTGAAATGGCTTTGATCGTAAAAGCCGAAGTCGAGCGCGATGGCGCTGAGCGGCAGGTCCGAGTAGGCCAGGCGTTCGGCGGCAGCGCGCACGCGAATGCGATTCAAATACTCGCCCAGCGTTTCACCAAATTCCTGCCGGAAGATCTGCCCGAGGTAAACAGGATGCACTCCGGCAGCCCGCGCTACCCGGGCCAGGGTCAGGTTTTCACCAAAATGCGCATGGACATACTCACACGCGCGCCGCAGCGAGCGCAGATCGCGCGGCACTCGCGGACAGCTGCGCACAATGGAAAACGCCAGAGCGACGGCGCGGGATTCCAGGTCCAACGGGTTGGCCTGGCGGGTAGCGATACGGCGATAAAGGTCCATCAGCTCCCACGCCGGCCCGGTCCCTGAGAGATCGACGATGGGCCGCAGGTTGACAGCGGCGAAATCAACCGCGTCGAACAATTCAGGTTTGAATTCCAGGGTGAGCAGCGTAACCCCGGCCCGGCCTACTTCATCGCGATGGTCCATGCCCGGCGGGTGATATACGCAGGAGAAAGGCCGATAACCAAACTGCATGAAACCGGCGGTCTCCCGGTAGTCGCCCTCCAACATGAGTGAGACAAAGCCCGCCTGGTGAGCATGGCTGGGAAGCGCTCGAGCCTCGCGATGGACCAGGCGGTTCACCACGACCGAGTCAACGGCCCATCGTTCAGCGATGTTGCCGAAGAACTGCCCGATGTTGAGCGACTTGGACAAACTCACCTCTTCATTATTACTGCTGTTTGACTCAGCCAGAAACAAAATCGTTATGTCCGCGGAGAAGTTCGCTCCTGAATTTCGGCAATAACCCGATTTTGGCAATTCTAGCAATCTCATATCCGATGGTATGTTCATCAAGTGAACCGCCCAGCTGCCATTCTCGGGTCGGCCGTTTTTCTGGTGATCGCGCCGGGGACCATCGCGGTCCTTGTGCCTTACTGGATCAGCCGATGGCATATCGGCCCGCCGCTGCTGGGTTGGCCGGCCTTGCGCGTGCTTGGCGCGCTGCTGATCTGCGCCGGCCTTCCTCTGTTGCTCGACTCCTTTGCGCGCTTCGCCATTCAGGGCCTGGGAACGCCCGCTCCCGTGGCGCCGCCACGGCGCTTGGTGATCAGCGGGCTCTATCGCTACGTGCGCAATCCCATGTACGTGGCGGTGTCGTCGCTTGTGTTCGGCCAGGGACTGCTCTTCGGCAGCGCCCAGGTGCTCCGCTATGGCGCGGCCGTTTTCGTGGGATTCCATCTGTTTGTCCTGCTCTATGAAGAGCCAACGTTGCGCGGAAAGTTCGGCAGCGAATATGAGAACTACTGCAAGAACGTGCGGCGATGGTGGCCTCGGGCGAAGGCATGGAAGGGATGAGATTCACGCCACGAATCTGCTAGACTGCCCTCATCATGACGGAGATAACCGAACGCCGACCCAACCGGGCGCCCTGGCTGGCCTTGCTGCTTGCCCTGGCCGCCATGCTGTCCAACGGAGCATTCTTCCTTGGCCTGCCCGGCCAGCAGGTAATTCCGTGGCTGGGCCTGGCCCTGACGATTGCCGCGCTGGTCTACGCCGTTCTGGGATTGCTGCGGGCCTTTCGGCAGCCGCAGGTTTATGGCGGCAAGGTTTCCAGCTCGATTCTCGGCGTGCTCGCGCTGCTCATCGGTGGGCTGTCCGTCTTTACATCGGTCCACTCGCGCGATCTGCCTGCCGCAGGCGGAGCGCCGCAGGTAGGACAGAAGGCCCCTGATTTCACGCTGGCCGATACCAGCGGCAACAAGGTGTCGCTCGGACAGTTGCTGGGGAAAGGCGATGCGGGGAATGCCGGCGGTTCGCCTGCGGGCGCCGCTTCGAATGCAAGCGCGGCAGCGCCCAAGGCCGTCCTGCTGGTCTTCTATCGTGGCTACTGGTGACCATTCTGCAACCTCGAGTTACGAGGCATCCAGAAAAACCTGAAGGAGTTTGAAGCGGCGGGCGTGCGGCCGGTGGCCATCAGCGTGGACGCCCCCGAGGTCTCGCGCAACCTGGCCGGCAAGGCCGGTTATACCTTTCCTGTTCTTTCCGATCCCCAGGCCGAAACCATTCGCCGCTACAACCTGCTGCACAAAGCCGCCGGGCCGGAGGGCTCGGACATCGCCCGCCCGGCGGAGTTCCTGGTGGATTCCTCCGGCACGGTGCGCTGGGTGAATTTCACGGAAGACATCCGCGTGCGCGCCCGCGCCGACGAGATGCTGGCCGCGGCCAAGGGGATCAAGTAGGCCCCTCCCCCCTGCCTTCATCCCAGGTCATCCCAATTTGGCGTGGACTTGAGAGGGGTGCATCCCAACGGGCCCCGGCCACGCGCGGTTTTCGCATGGCTGGGTAGAACGGGCCCCGTCCAAGCGCGGTTTTCGCTTGGCTGGGCAGAAGGCATCCCAGATTGGCGTGCACTTGAGCGGTATTCGTGCCTTGCAATTTTGGCAATTACCCGATTTTGGCAATTTCGGCGATCTCTGCCCCCTCCCCTCCCATGGTCATCCCAGACTGGCGTAGGGTTGAGCTATGTCCATCCCAAGGCATCCCAGATTGGCGTGGACTTCAGCGATCTGGCCTCAATTGGCGTAGGTTTCAGCGCTACATCTGAATGTTGATTGCTGAGTGCTGACTGCTAAATTTTCAAAGATCCTGGCGCTTCCACCCCTCAGGGCTGCCATATCCTAGCGCACTCGATCACGCGAATCAATTGCGAACTAGGACACGTCTTGACAAACGCTGGCCGCGGAAGCACTACCTTTTTCGCCCAGCTCCACGTTAATGTCGCCCCTTCCAGCTGTCATGCTGAGCGGAGCGCGTGAACCATGTTCTGATTACAGTGCTCTATGGCGCGGAGCCGAAGCACCCCGGGAATGCCTGCGGCAAACGCGCGGCTTCAAGGCGTTCGCACGAAGCAGGATGGTAGGGAAGCCTGGGTAAAACCCTTCTTGGCAGCGGCATTCAAAAAACTGTAAATTTTTCTTGGCATTGGGATCAATGATCCCGATCATATAACCAATGGACAGATTATCAACTCGTGACGCCGCCAAGAAGCTGGGCATCGCCATGTCAACGCTGAGCCGTTACATTTCGACCGGGAAGGTGCCGGCCCCGAAGGCGGTGAGCAGCGGCGGGATGATCCTGCATCTGTGGACGGAGCCGGAGATTGAGCAGGTCCGCAAGCTGTTGCCCAAGCTGAAAAACGGCAGGAAGAAACCTCGCCGAAAACAGGCGGGTTCGCAAACGAAGAAGAAGTAAACCAATCACCAGACGGGCAGCGCCCGGTGTTAGAGCACCGAACGCGCCCTAACCAAATCGCCTTACAAGGAGGCAACATGGCTGTTCATAAAGCTATACGCACCAATCCTGCGGCGCAACCTCAGCGCCGCCGCCCCGATCTGCAACTCAACGCCCTTCAACCAAAAAACACCCACCCAAAAGACCCGCAGCTCAAATCCGAGTTGTTTGAGGCCCTGCGCCACCTGAACCGCGGCTTTGGCGTGGCTCTCTCCTCGCTCGACAACCTGCAACGCAAAGACCGCCAGCCGGGCATCTTCCCCCGTGACCTTCTGCTCTCCTACCGCAACCGGACGGAAGAGCTCCGCGCCCTGGCCAACCGCGACCTGCTCCACTGGATTGCGGGAAATGAAGAACAGGAGGCGGAGCGCTTCGGCCTACTCTGCGGTAGCCGCAAGCGCACTCGCCGATCCTAACCCGTCAGTTGTCTTTTTTATGGGCGGCCTCGCCTAACGGCGGGCCGCCCTGCGGCGCTTTTTCAATTTAGTCAGCGCTCCCGCTAGCTGCGCGCGTGCCTCCACCCCAATGCGCGAAAAGCGCGAGTCTCCGTGCCCGACTGCAGACGAATCGTTCCCATCCGGCGGATACGACTGTGCCTCTGACACAAAAGGAAACAGCCCACTTCCCGGTGGAGGCCCTCCTTGAGATAGTGTCAGCTTGCCATTGACTGTGCCAGTGCACGTTCTTCGGAAGCACCTGTCACAGTAGCCACTTCACAAACTTGAACAACGTGACAACAAAGATGACGAGCAGCGCTATTTGGAATACATACCACTGAATCTTAGTGAAAATGTCATAATCTCTTGGGTGATTCATGATTTTTGGCACATGGTCGCGCGTGATCGCTTAGGCAGCTATCATTTCGAGACCATGCTATTTCCTATGTTGCGAGCCGGCCAGGAGCCCGTGGTTGAACTCGAGATATTGGTCTTATCTCTGCAGGGCGACGCAGAGCAGTGAACACTGCGTTGTGCAACAATTTTTTTTTCGACTGTGCGCATACTAGCACGAACTTCAGCTGCTGGAAATGCATACGCGCGACTTTTTTGGGGCTGCCATTATTTTTTTAGAATCCTCGTGCACTTTCTCGTCAAGCAGTGCTTTCCTAAGTGCTCGCACGTGGTGCAAGATCCTGTTCGCCCGTGGCGGCAGAAAGAATTGGTGCCCACGAAATTCCGAATGTTGTCATCAAGATTGACCGCTTGTTGGGTGCTCGCCTGTCCCTAAACTTCTCTTTGCGATGCTTTACAATACCGATCAAATCACCGCTGCATTCGTTGAATCAGAAAGGCAGTTTCAATTAACTAAATGCCGATTGAGTCGATTACAACTTTAGCCTTTGCTGTCCAATCCAACCCTGGAGTTTATGTGGTTCTGGTGGGATCTGGATTATCTAGAGCAGCCAGTATTCCGACAGGCTGGGAAGTTACGCTTGACCTAATAAAGAGGGCGGCGATTGCTGAGAGTCAACAATCAGTTGATCCCGAGGTTTGGTATAGGGGGAAATTTGGAAAAGATCCGGATTATTCCTTACTCCTAAATGAGCTTGGCAAGACCAGCAGTGAACGCCAAGCGATTCTTCGTCAATACTTCGAACCAACTGATGAAGATAAAGCAACAGGGAAGAAACTTCCGACCACAGCTCATAAGGCTATTGCAACCTTGGTTGCCAAGGGTTTCATTCGCGTAATCGTTACGACGAATTTTGACCGTTTGTTGGAGCAAGCATTAGAAACCGAAGGCGTGATGCCCATGGTAATAAGCAGTGCTGACGCTGCACAAGGTGCCACGCCTCTCGCCCATACACGTTGTACGGTTATTAAACTGCATGGCGATTATTTAGATATTCGAATCAAGAATACGGCGGAAGAGCTTTCAAGCTATGATCAGCGTTTCTCGGCTCTAATGGACCGCATTTTTGATGAGTATGGCCTGATCATATGCGGCTGGTCTGGAACTTGGGACACCGCGCTGGTTCAAGCAATCCAACGTATATCTACACGCCGATATACAACGTTTTGGGCAGTACGGGGAATTATGACCCAAGCGGCGCAAGACTTGGCGCGGTTGCGCTCGGCTGTCGTAATGCCAATAAGCGATGCGGATGTTTTTTTCAAAGAGCTGCTTGACCGGGTACTGTCAATCGCAGAGTTTGGGTCGGAACATCCGTTAACTACGATATCCGCTGCAGCTAGCTTAAAACGCTTTTTACAGGACCCTGCAAAGCGTATTGACCTCCACGATCTGGTAATCAATGAGGCGCGCCGCATGAAATCCGAAGTAGATTCTCTGATCCTGCCAGCAGACGCTCCGACAAAGGAAAGCATTTTCCATCGTCTGCAGCAATATGAGGCCATTGCAGAACGTCCAGTCGCGATTTTTAGCAATCTTGCTTTCTTTGCGGAAAAAACGCACCATCCCCTTATTGTCGAGGCAGTAAGATGGTTTATTTCGCCTGCTCAACCTCGCACGTCATACAATGTATATCTAAATGAGCGACTGCACTCCGCTGTTCTTGTTTTTTATGCAATGGCTGTAGCAGCAGTGCGGGGTGACAAACCTGAGCTCTTAAAGTTGCTGTTTCTTGATACCAAAGTGAGAAAATATGAAAACAGCCCTGAAGAACCAGCGATTTGCCATCGCTTATCAGTGCACGTTATGGATCACGGCATTGCCCAGACTTTCCCAGGCTACGAGAGGCACCGTGCGCCTATGGCTGATCGATATTTTGATATCCTCCAACCGATGCTAGCAAATATATTTCCAACTGAGCGAGACTTCGCCAGCACTTTTCATATCGTTGAGGTGTTAGCTTCTTTGTCATATTTGGATCAAATACTCAAACTCGGAGAGACCCACCCGTGGGCTCCAGCAGGTCGGTTTTTGTACTACGATAGAGATACACCCGACACGGTTTACAGACTGAAAGCGGAAGCTGAACGTGATTATGCTGGATCCACTATCGGAAGGAGCGGTTTATTTTTGTCAGCTGAACGCTTTAACATCGTGTATCAGCGATTTACTGAGATCATGACGGAATATCCCCGCTATTAGCGGTCTCAGGAAATCCGCGGGTAAGGTGTCAATTAAATACTGATGCTCGAAGCGGTCGGATACAAAGTTAGCGTAGGCAAGCAGTTTCACAAATTCGGCAGCAGCCCGATCACCACACGCACCTGTCTCCCAAAACAGGTAAAATATAAGGTTCAATTGACCCCATCCGCGCCCCCTGAGCGCAAAAGGAAATCATTATGGCGACCCAACTTGAGATCTCTCGACCCACGCTGCGTGTTCCCACCACTCCGTTTAAAAACGAACCGCTCACCGACTTTGGCAATGCCGAGAATGCCCGCCGCATGAAGGCCGCTCTGACCAAGGTCCGGGCGGAGCTGGGGCGCGAATATGACATGGTGATCGGCGACAAGCTGATCAAGACCGCGGAGAAGATCAAGAGCCTGAATCCGGCGCGTCCGCAAGAAGTGGTGGGGGTGTTCCAGAGCGCGGGGCGCGAGCACGTGGAGCCGGCGATCCAGGCCGCCAACGCGGCCTTTGAGAGCTGGAAGCGGACGAGCGTTGAGCAGCGCGCCTCTTTGCTGCATGCGGTGGCGGGCACGCTGCGCGAGCGCAAGTTTGAGTTTGCCGCGTGGATGGTGTTTGAGGTGGGCAAGAACTGGGTGGAGGCCGATGCCGACATCGCCGAGACCATCGATTTTGCCGAGTTCTACGCGCGCGAGGCGCTGCGGCTGGCCCAGGCCAAGACGCCGGTGCAGCTTCCGGGCGAGGGCGACCGGCTGATGTATGTCCCGCTAGGCGTGGCGGCGGTGATTCCGCCGTGGAATTTTCCCTGCGCGATCATGGCGGGCATGACCATGGCCGCGGTCGTGACCGGCAACACCGTGGTGCTCAAGCCTTCGCACGATTCACCGGCCATTGCCGCGAAGTTCTTTGAGGTCCTGCAAGAGGCGGGCCTGCCGGACGGCGTGGTGAACTTCTGCCCCGGCTCGGGTTCCACGTTCGGCGCCGGGCTGGTGGAGCATCCCCTGACGCGGTTTGTGGCCTTCACGGGATCGAAAGAAGTTGGGCTGGACATTAACCTGCGCGCGGCCAAAGCTCAGCCGGGACAGAAGTGGATCAAGCGCACGATCCTGGAGATGGGAGGCAAGGACTCAATCATCGTTGATGCCGATGCCAACCTGGACGCGGCTGTGGAAGGCGTGGCCCAGGCGGCGTTTGGTTTCCAGGGGCAGAAGTGCTCGGCCTGCTCGCGCGCCATTGTGGACGAAAAAGTTTATGACGTGTTTCTGGAGCGGCTGAAAGATCGCGTGTCGAAGATCGCCGTCGGCGAGCCCACGGAGAACAAGGCGATGGGGCCGGTGGTGAACGACAAGGCGATGGCGGGCATCCTGAACTACATTGAGATCGGCAAGAAAGAAGGCCGGCTGATTCATGGCGGCAGCCGGGCCACCGAAGCGGGCGATGGCTACTACATACAGCCGACCGTGATTGCCGATATCGCGCCGACAGCGCGCATTGCCCAGGAAGAAATTTTTGGGCCGGTGCTGGCGGTGATCAAGTCGCGCAATTTCGACCACGCGCTGGAGATTGCCAACAACACCGAGTTCGGGCTTACGGGCGCGGTGTATAGCACGTCACGCGAGAAGCTGGAGCGGGCGCGCACGGACTTCCACGTGGGCAATCTGTACTTCAATCGCAAATGCACTGGAGCGATGGTGGGCGCGCATCCGTTCGGCGGGTTCAACATGTCCGGCACCGACTCAAAAGCCGGAGGCCCGGATTACCTGCTGCTGTTCACGCAGGCCAAATCGGTGGCGGAAAAGCTGGGCGAAGCGCCACCGCCGCCGGAAGAGAAATAGCTGCGCGAGGTTTAGAGCGCCGCATTGCGAGTTTGTTTTTTAGGGCCGTGAGAAATTCACGGCCCTTCATTCATGATGCGTGAGTATTGAGGTGGGGATACGAGTATTAAGGTCCGTGACGAAATTCCCAGAGAGCGGCTACTCAGCTTGTTAAGAATATTTAAGTTTCGTGTCGTCGATGAACCCGCGGGGTTGTAGCCCGCGTCCTATCTGGCACGTATCAAAAAATTTCTTAACGGGAGTTTTTCACGATGAGGAAGAGTTCTGTCTTATCCGCGGCGGCATTCATCTTTTTATTCATGACATCGGCGCTTTTGATGACATCGGCAATGGCCCAGGATCTGAAATCGGAGATCAGCGTGCAGGGCACGGCGAACCTGCCCAGAAACAATGACAATCTCGATATCCCGCACCACGCGACAGAGAGTGGGGGTTTCATGCTTGGGTATCGTTATCACCTGAACCCGTGGTTTGCCGTGCAGGGCGACTACGGCTACACGCGCGACACGCAAAAGTACTTTGATCCGTTCCTGGGAGAGACCGATATCCAGACCAACATCCATCAACTCACGGGCGAGGCGGTGATCACGGCGCCCTCACAGAGCCGGGTGCGGCCCTACGGGCTGGCCGGCATTGGCGGGCTGTTCTTTCGTCCCACTGACTCGCTAAACAACTCATTTGTAGGGGTCGGCAAAACGGTACAGGCAACCAAACCAAGGCGGCCTTCGTCTATGGAGGCGGAGTGGATTTTGATCTGAGCCGGTACGTCGCGTTGCGGGTGGAGTACCGCGGATTCCTCTACAAGATCCCAGACTTCCAGATTCCCGGTCTGGCAACTGACAATTTCACACACCTGGCGCAACCCTCGGTTGGGCTGGTCTGGAGGTTCTAAGGTCGCTGGACAGGATCTCCGGCCAAAGTCCCAGCCTAAGTTTCCGGATTGGGACACTGGCCGGAGGTACACGACTCCGTGCGAAAGGGAATGAAGTCAGAGGCGAAGGAAATGATAAAAACAGGAGAAAAAATGCAGTGAGTATTTGACTTCCGCAGCATTGCTGCTTGAGAATAGGGCAGTTTCCAAAGCTGCCTTTGTGCCGCAGCGATCATTTCTCCGAAGGCGCGCCCGCTGTCAATGAGAGCGCGTCTGCGTTAAAGGCGCCCGAATTTATGGCCAGGATCCTTTGCGTCGACGATGAACCGCACGTAGTTACCTTGAAGTGCGCCATCCTTGAGTCCGCCGGACACACGGTAACGGCCTCCACTTCCGCTCGCGACGCCATGGAGAAGCTCCAGAGCAATACCTATGACGCCGTGGTAACGGACTGGCGCCTGGGCGATGCCAACGGCCGCGCCGTGGTCCAGGCCGCCAAGAACAACAGCAGCATGCCGGTGGTGGTGGTGTCTGGTTATGTCGCGGAGGCGTTTCAAGCCGCTGAGCCGCTGGCCGACCTCTACCTGGAGAAGCCGGTCAACCCCGAGGAACTGGTGACCATCGTGAACGAACTGCTGAAGAGCAGCGAGCGCGCGACATCGCACTGAGCGAGGGTCTTCTCCCAAAAAATACATGCATCAGGGCTCAGAGAAACTGGCGCCTGAGCACTTCATCGATCCGCTTGTTGCCTGTAGACCACTCGGGGTTCACTTTTGCGCCGGCCGCGATCAGCATCTCGATCACGGGAACGTAGTCGACATCGAGACCGCTATTGACCGAAGACCAGAGCGCCTGGTCCAGGACGGTTCCGCCGTAGATGTTCTCCACTTCCAGCGGCGCATTTCGTTCCAGCAGGAGCTGGATAATTTCCAGATGTCCGCCATGCGCGGCCCAGTGCAGTCCGGTCATTCCTCCGGATACAGAGGCAACATCAACTCCCCGTTCGAGCAGGAACTTGACAACAGCGGTCTGTCCATACTCACAAGCCCACTTGAAGCCTGCTTCCATCTGGGTTTTTGTGGCGCTCGCTTGCAGACTGCCGTCCGGGTTGAAGAAGCTTTTCACCAGGTCGAGCCTTCCCAGTCCGGCGGCTCCTTCCAGGTTCAGCTGGGCGCCGCGCTGGGCGAGAAATTCGGCGGCCTGCGCGCGTCCATTGGCCAGGCAGCCGATCACGGCGCCGCGTTTCGTATACGGCTCGCCTCTCCCTGTATCGATGGTCGCGCCATGGCTCAGCAATGTCTCCATCAGCGCAATTTGCACGCCGGCCTTTTCCGGATGGACGCTGGTGGCAGCCAGGCCAAGAGTTGTGGCGCCGCCACCGTACATATCCGCCTCCGCGTCAACCGTGGCTCCGGCTGCGAGCAGCAGTTCGGCGATCGCTACGATGTTCTTCGGCGTTTTTTGCCGGAAATCTTCCACCCCGTTTGCCGACACATAATGCAAGAGCGTAGCCCTGTGCTCGCGCGTGGAACGCGACCGGATGAGCTCCGGGGATTCGCGCAGCAAACGGGTAAGCGTTGTCAGGTCGCCGGCAACGACCGCGTCGGCCGCGGACTCAAAGATTGAAACCGGAGAATCTTTGCGCAACAGATCTCCTATGTGTTTTGCAAATTTCGGCCAGCTCTCAAACCCGTGTTCGCGCGCGATGACCAGTTGCGCGTCGGCAAGCGCAAAAGATGCGCTGCGAAATTCAGCTTCGGCGAGTTTGCGAAAGCGGGGATGTCCTCTGCGGACACGGCGCATCGCCTCGGCGTCAGAGGCGCGAAAGGCTTTCAGCAGGTTTTTGGCTTGTTTCTTGTATTGTTCAAGGCTGGGGCGAGCGGGTAACTCTCTTGCATCCATAACGACCTTCCTTTCGTGGTTGCGCCTGGAGTCCGCCCGAATCAGGCTGAAAGAAAGTTCGCGAATCGATGGTTCTGCTTAAGGTGGGCACGGCCCTTTCCGCGGACTGGATGCGCCCTTCGCGCTGAGGCCAGCGTAATTCGGAAGGCGCCTGAAGTCAATCGCGAGCCGCGACAATCTGGCGTAGACATTGTCAGATGCGGAAACTGTGATTTTTTTGACGTTAGGTGGTCCAGCCACAGTAGAACCGCGGGGCGATCGCTACTTGTCGAATGTCGCTGATTCCATCGTCCTCACAAGCGCCTCCATTTCTTCTTGAGTCCTGCCATGAAATTGAAACAGCAGGAAGTAATTTCGCACTGTGGTGTCGAGGAGGGCTTCGTAGTGAACATCCTTGTCAACGAGGTCCGTCCGCGTGAAACTCTGTCCAGCAATCCTTAGTTGCTGCGGCGGATGCAAAACAGTAAGCGATTTTGTTTTGGCTAGAGATTTCGCGTAATTTCCATTGCCCAAGAGGTCCTGAGCCTTCTCGATGACCAAAATATGGATGTATGGAAGAGATAGTTTGTCGTCCGCCGATATGGGCCCGGGTGAGGCGAGCAGCAGATTGTATGTTCGGAGAACCACCCCTGATTTCTTATGCGCCTCTCGATTCCTCTCCACACGGAGCTTATCGTCCTGGATAAGCCAGCCTTGAGGAAAAGAGTAGTGAAACTTGAAGTAGGGCGATTCAATCGTATTGCCGGAGATGCTCAACGCGTCAGGCTCCATCTTTTCCCGGGCCGCCGTCGATAGCGTCAACAAAAAAACAAGGGTCAGCGACCAAAGCCGCATGAATACGCCTCCGTTTTGCCGCAAGAGTATAGCATCGCTCTGCTGTGATCGTGGCCAGCACTCCGGACCTCAAGTCAGCCGAAATTTTCAGACTCGCGTCGCGGAAGATTGAAGTGGTTCAAATGGAGCCCCAAAAAAAGAACGCCTTCATTTCTGAAGGCATTCGTTTGCGGAAAATTGGTAGGTCTTACCGCGCGGGCGACGCAGCCGCTACCGACGTCGCTGCCGCTTCCGCCAGTATGCGATGGTGAATGGTGAACAGCGCCAGTTCCAATCGGTCCGAGACGCCGATCTTGTCATAGACGTTGCGCAGGTAATTCTTGATCACCTGTTCGGTGGTGCCCAGTTGCGTGGCGATTTCCTTGTTTTTGTATCCCTGCACGATCAGGGCGACGATCTTGAGTTCCTTGGCGGTCAGCCGGTCGCGGACGCGCGCTCCCACCAGATCGTTTTCCGCGGTCTCTTTGCTTTCCTGCGTGTCCTGCACCCAGGTTTCACCCTTGCTGACCTTGCGCACGCACTGCACCAGCGATTCGCCGCTTACATTGCGGTAGATCACGCCGTGGACGCCGTTGGTGAGGTAGTGCCGCGAGTCCTGACCGGTCTCGGCGATCGCCACCAGCTTGGTCTTGTATTTTCGCGCCGTCTCCACCACGGTGGGAAGGCTGGGGTGGGTTTCAACGCCGAAGATCATGACTGTAGCGTGGAATTTTTCCAGCGCCATCATCATCTTTTCCGTGTTCTCAGCCTGCGCCACAATGCGCAGGTCATCTTCAACGGCCAGCACCTTGGCGGCGCCCGTGCGGAAGATTGCCTGGTTGTCAGCCAAAATGATCTTCAGCATTTACTTGGCCCCTTTGCTCTTGCGGATGAATTTGTATTGGTCGATCACACAAGCCACCCCATTCTTCTTCTTGCGTTTGCTGGTGGAATTGGAGTTTGCGCCGGCGGCCGCCGCGCTCGCGTCTTTCCGCACCACGCGTCCCGTGCAATGGACTTCCACATCGCCCGGCGTTCCCAGCACCTTGGCCGGCAAGGTGATGTCGAACTCAATATTGGATCCCACAGCCAAGTCCAGATCGGCCATGATATAAACGCCCGCGGCGCTCATGTTGCCGGTGGTGGCGCTGTCGTCTCCGCTCTTGCCGTGGATTTTGATCGGCAGTTCCAGCGGAAACCGCTTCCCTGTTCTAGCCTCTTCAGACATTCATTCTCCTCAACAGTGCCCCCCAACCCGGAAAAGGGCTATTTTGGACGGCGAAAAAGATGATGAATCAGGTTTATACCACGAAAACGCAAAGCAGAGTAGATGATTCATCAAACCTTGAACATCAGTTCTTTAACCGATGGGGCCAATGGATAGGCGCAAATTCAACGGCTGCAAGCGGGCTTCCCGGCAGCCGCATGCCAGGCCGCAAGCTGTTTGAAAGCTCTTCCGCCGGACGGGAACGCAGTCCGGCATAACTCAGAGCCAGCCCGGCAATCGCCGGGGCGGTGGGCACGATCCCCAAGTGGTTTCTTACGTTACGCTTAAACCTCGAACCGCTTCCGGGGACCGTATGGCGCAGTTTATACCGTATTGTGCAGGCCGGCAGCTCCTTGACCTAAGCAATATTGGTCTGGAGCGAGCTGTCGAGCCCGGCAAAGCCCGGAATAAAGGCGAGGGGCTGGTTTCGTTTTACATAATCGAGCACCCAGGTCCTGCTGGCGTCATCCAGGCTGGAGATCTCGATCCCCGACTTGTGCTCTTCGGGGGCGGTCCAGCGAACCACGCCCTGGCCCGCCAGGACCAGGCGGTCAGCCGTGAATTCCACCGCGAACTCCACCGGCCCTTCACGCAGACCGTGGGCTGCATCGATGCAGAAGCCCCTGCGGCCAAATGCGATCCGCTTTCCCTTGAGTGCGGCCGCCAGGCTGCCAAAACTGATTGTTAGTTTCATCGCCGGCGCCGGGCCGGGAGGCTCCCGCCACAGCTCATCGGCTTCAGATAGAGCGCGCTTCGCTATGTTCAGCAGTTCCTCCCGTGAGATGGGTTTCTCCAGGATGGCTTCCGCGCCCATGTCGTAGGCCTCCCGCAGCGGAACGTCGCTGAACCCGGTAATGAAAATCACCCCCGGCGTGCGCATCCCCATTTCTTTGACTTTCCTGAGCAAAGCAATGCCGTCCATGACCGGCATGCGGACATCGGAAAGGATCAAATCGATCTTGTTGGCCGCCAGAATTCTGAGGGCTTCCTCGCCATGTTCCGCGCAGAACACCTGCCCCGCTACGCGCGACAGCCATCCCCCCATGATCTCGCGCAGGAAAGGCTCGTCATCCACAAGGAGAATCGAAGCTTGCTTTAGTTCCATACTGCCTCGGCTTCTCGCACTAAGGGAAGGACCAGGGAAAAGCATGTTTTGCCGTTCTCTTCGCCAAATTCAAGCCTTCCCCCGTGCTCTTCCGCGATGGTTTTTGACAGGCTCAATCCCAGGCCAGTTCCTTTGCCAATGGGTTTCGTGGTAAAGAAGGGCTCCATGATTCGCGGCCGCAGCTCGGGCGGAATGCCCGGTCCGCTGTCCGTCACTGAGATCACGACTGAATCCTCACGGGCTGTTACTTCCAGCCGTACCCATCGTTCGCCCTTCTGTTCCACGACGGCATCAAAAGCGTTCTGCAGCAGATTAAGCAGGATCTGCGCAATCTGCACTTCGCGGCAAGAGACGCTTAGCTCGGGAATGCGCTCGGGCAGCAGCAGTTTCACCGCATTGGCTTTGAACCTCGCCCTGCAGACCTCCAGCGTTTCTTCCAGGATCCTGCCGATCGGCGCGGGCTGAAACCTGTCGTCCGAGCCTTCACGGGAGATCTGGCGCAGGCTTTTGATGATCCTGGCGATCCGGTCGCAGGTCTCGCGAATGCGTGTGCTGTTGCGCGTCACCATGGCTGGCGGCGCCGCGCCTTCTTCCTTCACCACGTCCATAAGATCGCTTGCCAGCGCGTGGATAATGCCAAGAGGATTGTTGATCTCATGGGCGATGCCGCCGGCCATCATGCCCAGTGCTGAAAGACGCGCCGAAGTCACCAGCTGCTCTTTACTGGCCTCGATCTGCGCCTCCATCTGCTTGCGTTCGGTGATGTCCACGGCAGTCCCCACTACGCGGATTACGTTGCCGCTTTCATCCAGCACTGCTCCTTCCGCCGAGTAAATATGCCGCACGGGTCCTTCCGGCCGGATGATGCGGAATTCCACCGAATCCTGTGTCTTCCCCTGGATGGCCCTTTGCAGTGAAGCTTGCACTTTGGCCATGTCTTCAGGGTGGACGCGCCGGGCAAACTCTTCATACGCCATGGGAACTACCTTTGCAATGCCGAACATTTCAAACATTGCGTCATCCCAAACGGTGGTGTTGGTGCGCAGGTCCCAATCCCACACGCCGATGGAGGCTGAGCGCGTTGCCAGCGACAATCTTTCCGTGAGACTGTGCAATTGCTCCTCGGTATGTTTGCGCACCGTAATATCGCGATTGATCTCCAGGTATCCACTCGGCGCTCCGTTCCCATTGCGCCGCAAAGACCAGCGGCTGGTCACAACGATCAAACTGCCATCCCGAGTCATATGCTCGAGTTCGCCTTCCCAGCGTCCCTGCTCCAATACTGCACTCTTGATCTCCTCGAGCGGAATGGGGAACTTGGTTTGCAGAAGCGTATGGATCATCTGCCCCAGCGCTTCCTCCGCGGGCCATCCATAAGTGTCCGCTGCCCCGCGGTTCCAGAATAGGATCCGGCCCTCCAGGTCGAGCACGATGATGGCGTCACCGGCCAGGTCCAGCAAGGCAGCCTGTTCCATCACCTTTTGTTCCGCTTCCCTGCGCTCCGTGATGTCTTCGATCATGCCCAGTCCGTGCAACGGCCTGCCTTCCTGGTCGCGAATCACGGAGGCAGTGAGGCTCACCCACATCAGCTCACCGCTCTTCTTCACATAGCGCTTCTCCATTCGGCAAACCGGAATCTCGCCTTTGTCGAGGCGTCCAAGCAGGTCCATACACCTCTCCTGATCGTCCGGATAGGTCATGTCGAGCGGCGTCATCCTGGCCAGTTCTATTTCTGAATACCCCAGCATGCGGCAGAATGCCGGATTTACCCTGGTCATCCGGTGGTCCAATCCCAGAAGGGCCACCCCGATGGGACCCTGCTCAAATATGCCGCGAAAGCGTTCCTCGCTTGCACGCAAGGTTTCCTGGGCTTGCTTGAGCTCGGTAATATCTTGATGGACGGAAATCCCAACCCCGCCAAATTTAGGATGTTGGAACGTGGAAACTGTCACCGCACACCAAAAGCTCGTGCCGTCCTTGCGCTTGTGCAGGATCTCCCCCCGCCACACCCCGGACCTTCTTATCGCTGCTCTGATCTCCCCCGCCACCTCTTCCGGACGCCGGGGGTAGTCGGCGTTGATCCGTGTAACCTCTTGTCCCGTTAGTTCGTCCGGACCGTAACCGAACATTTTTTCGAATTTCGGATTAGCGTGGACGATGATGCCGTCATCGGTCCGGACCAGGCACACTCCCTCTTCCATGTTGGCGAAAATCTCGTTGCCCAGCCGCAGCTCTACTTCGGCCTGCTTGCGTTCGGTGATGTCTTCGATCAGGCCAACGCTGTAGAGCGGCCTGCCGTCCCGGTCGCGAATGACTGACGCGGTCAGGCTTCCCCACATGATTTCGCCGTTCTTCCTTACATACCGCTTCTCGATCTTGCCGACGGGAAAGTTACGATCGAAAAGATGCTCCATCAGGCCCACACTGAGGTTCTTATCGTCCGGGTGCGTGATGTCGAGTGGAGTCATGCGGGTCAGCTCCTCTTCCGAGTACCCCAGCATCCGGCACATCGTCGCGTTGACCATGAACATGCGGCGGTCCATTCCCATCAGGGCCACGCCGATTTGGCCTTGCTCGAATACGCTGCGGAAACGCTCCTCGCTCTGGCGCAGGGCCTCCTCCACCAACCTGCGCTCGGTGATGTCCCGCACCACCACCAGCACCTGCATTCCACTTCCCGATTGCACGGGGCTCAGCGTGATCTCCACGGGAAATTCGCTGCCGTCTTTACGCCTGGCACGTAGATCCAGCCCCTGCCCCATGGGCCGCATTTCGGGCAGGACATAATAGCCTTCACGATGGATTCGGTGCAGGCCGCGCAGCCTCTCCGGAATTAGGGTTTCGATGGATTGGCCGAGAAGTTCGTGGCACGTGTATCCCAGGGCGGCTTCGACTCTATGGTTCGTCCGGAGGATGCGGCCCTGGCCGTCGGTTAACAGCAGGGTGTCAGGAGTAGCCTCAAAGAGCCGTTGCAGTTTCAATTTGCTTGCCTGCAACTCACGGCTTTGTTTCCGTGCCCGTTGCGTCTGGGCGACTGCAAGGGCCACCAGCAAAGCTCCCAGAACTCCTCCTGCCAGGATGATGCTTGAAATCAGAGGGAACTGGCTTTTTTCATTCGCTAAGAGCGCCTGCCATATGCCCAGAGCGCCGACAGCCAGGCCTAGTCCTATGCTCAGCGGCAGCCACTCAGGTGCTCCTTTTTCTTCCCGGCGCTCCTCCCAGGCCAAGGCCATGAGTCCTGCGCCAAGCACAGCAAAGGCGGCCGAGGTGTGCAGCGCCATGCGGGTAAAGTGTCCCCATACATATGCTTTTGTATGCCCCAGTGGATGGCCCAAAACGCTGACGGTACCCACCGCTATGACCATCGAGGCCAAAACCCCGACGATGGCCGAAGCGAATCGGGCCAGCTTCCGGCTCGATGTTGCCAGCAGTGCCAGGCTACTGCCAATAAAACAGAGGGCCGTTACCGGTGACATCCGGCCGGGATTCGAAGTGCGCACGTTGATGTAGTCGTGCCCCAGGAGTTGGTCTATGCCGAAGTCCGCGCCCAGCGCGTATTCCAGACCAACGGCAGCCCCCAAAACGAATACTGCCAGCGCCAGCCCCCCAGTGGCCCGCTTGCGGCCGGTACTGGCAAAAATGAGGGCGCAGCCGCTCAACAGGAAACCCAGTGCAGTCATGCGTTGCATGGGAGCAAGGGTGGGAAATATCTGGATCAGCGGAATGAAGTGAATGCGCCAGGCGATCAGCACGGCCACGCCAACCCAGACGACGATCAGACCCGCGGCTTGTGTTACGCGTTTCGTCCCGTCCGATGGCAAATCAACCATACAGCCACTTCCGGCCCGTCAACGGTCAGAACAACCTCGGGGGCCTAATAGCCGCGGGGAACAGAAGTATTCCCCGGCGCCGGCGTGCCCAGTTCCACGGCTCCAGCACCATTTTGCCCGGCCCGGCCGGACCAGTAAGCTGTTAGAAGTTTCAGTCGGACGTGAAAACGCCGGTCACAACGTAGCCCAGGGCCAATCCGGCAATCGCCAAAGCCGCGGCCACGGGCCCCAGGTGATTTCTTAAATTACGCTTAATATCCAGCCGCTCGTGGACCGTGTGGCGCAGTTCCTGCACCGTGTTGTGCAACTGGAGTCGTTCATCTGAGGCACGCTTTTCCAGTACGTCTACGGGAATTCCTTCAGTCATGCGGTCCTCGCTTCATTCTGGATCCACACCTGGTCCTGCTTCAGCACGGTCAGGGTGCGGTTTGGCATCAAGCCTGTCGTTTTGATTTCACTATAAGCAAACCAGCCGGCGGCAATGCCGAGCGCCAGGTAAACTCCGGCAACAATCAGCGCCGCCCAGAGCCAGGCAAAAAGACTGGGCATAAAAAAGCTATGAAGCAGCGCGATCATGGCAAACGTGAACGAGATCCACGCGGCCAGCAATAAGGCCAGGGAGATGATCAGTACGGGAATAACATACTTCCACGTGCGGATCTTTTCATCGATTTCCGCTTTCAGGATGCCCACGCGGGTGGTGACAAACTGTTTGATCTCTTCCTTGGTTTCAGCCAGAATTGTGGCAATCGATTTCTCAGTATGCACGTCTCGCCCTCCTGATTCTCAACCCCACGCCTACCAGAAACCCCAACGCCCCCGCGGCTACAGCCGTATGCACCGGGTACTCGTGTACTGTTTTGCCGGCCTCATAGCGGGCACGGACATAACCTGACTTGGCCTGGCGTACAAGCTCTGCGCTCTTCTTACGGACATGGCGGCCCAGTTCTGCTGTTTTTTCCCGCGCGGTAATGGTCAATTCCTGGGCGCGGCCTTCGGCGAGCCGGCGCAAGTGTTCAGCCCGGACCCTGGCGTTTTCAGCCAGACCGCTCACGCGATCGTAGATCGGCCGTTGCGCCAGTTTTTCCACGTTTGCTTTTGTCTGGCGAACGATGAAGGCAATTTTGCCGGCTGCGGCGCCCAGTTCGGCAGCGCGCTGTTCCAGGGAAGACCGTTCGACGCCCGATTGCCCAGTCTGGCCTTCGGGCGGGGGAGACGGATAAGTATCAAAATTCGGCACATCTGAGCTGCGCGGTATCTTCTCAGCCATTGGCAGACCCCCTCGTACATATAGGATGTCGAATTTACCCAGCGTGTTTGCAGGCGCGCAGAAGGAATCGAGAGCTGCTCAAGGCCGCGCTCAGACATCCGCCAATGGAATAAAGAAGGTCCGGCTACTCTGCAGGGTAAGTTGGGAACACGCGAAAGATCGTGGCTGGTTTCAAAAAGCGCCGCCTCCGCCGCCGCCAAAGCCGCCGCCGGAAAAGCCGCCGCCACCTCCACCACTCCATCCGGAGCCGCTGGAACTGGCGCGTGGGGCGGAAACAAATGTCGAGCTGGCGGTGTGGGTCATGGAGCCCAGGCTGTTCACAAAATAAAAAGTACTGAACATATGGCCGTCGGAAGACTGGTACCACGTCGGCGGGTTCTGGATAATGCCTTCAAACGCCTTGGCCCAGCTGTGTTCCACTCCCAGCGCCATGGCATAGGGCAGAAATTTTTCAAATGTGTCCGGAGGCATGCGCTTGAGCCGGTCGGCGTCCACGCGGTTCATGAATTCCTGGAAGCCCTGGATCTGCACGCGCGTGCGCGCGCCTTTCAAGCTGGTGGCCGTGAGCTGTTTTCCAATGATGACGATGATGGCCAGCGCAGCCAGGCCGCATACGATCGCAATGGGTAAAGAGTTCAGGAAATCAGCCACGCCAAGCACCTGCCCGGCTGCATAAGGCAGCGCTACCAGCAACAGGCCAAGCCCCCAATACCCCACGGCTGAATCCGGGTCCAGCGTGTACATGCCCTTGGTTTTCAGCGCCCCCATGATTTCGCTCTTGATCATGGGCAGCGCGGTGTAGAAGCGATTGCGCAGGTTGGAGAGCATGGTCATCTTGCCGCCGGCAAAAACCTGTTGCAGCATGGCCCGCTCGTAATCCGTAAGGTCGTTCCACTGGCTGCTGTCTTTCAGCAGATGGAATTCGTAGTCCTTGGTGGTGGAAAGAAACCCCTTGTGCTGCGTCTCCGCGATCTTCACGTAGCCGCGCACCGCCAGATCGACCAGGACACAGGTAATGTCGCGCGGGTCCACGCTGTCATCGATCAGCGTTCCCACCTCCGCCGGGCCCATTTTTTCCGGAGGCTCGTACATAGGCGCCACGGACATGCCGGGATCGGGATCGCGGCCTTTGACCCACCACATGGGAAACATCACCGCAAAAGCCCAGAGCGGAAGCGTGAGCACCGGATTGCTGCGCACAAACCTGAAAAACCGCGCCACAGCGCCGGGCTGGTGCAGAACGCCTTTTTCGATATATACGTCGAGCGTCAGCCCTCCGCGCATGGGCAACGATCCGGTGGTTTCAAAGCTCGCGCTCGGTCCTTCCACCGATGCCCGGGCATGATCGGATGATCCGTAGATGCCCTCAAAGGCCTGGGCCCTCAGCTTGCCGCTCACCTCCGGCGGGAAGAAGACAATCGCCGATGCCTGCTGGATGGGAACAGGCCAGTCATTGCCGGTCACGTTCCAGTAGAACTCGTCGTGATCTTCAAAGAACCGCGTGCCGTTGGCGACGGAGTATTCGAGGTTGACAGTGTGCGTGGAGTCGGTGGCGCCGGGGACATAAACTTTGAGCTTGAGAAAACCGCCGCTGGTCTTCTTCTCATATTTCAGTTTGCTGCCGTTGTCGTCCGTGATGGAGAGCACTTTGATGAAAAGCGTGTAATTGGAGCCCGCCGGGCCAGGATAGTCCACCGGGATATCGCGGTAGATACCATGGTATTCGCCGGAGAAGACAAAGGTGATTTGTTCCTGAATGCGGGCGGAGCCGTCTTCATCCACGTGAATTGTGCTGTTGAATCTGGAAATATGATAGTTGCGAGCCCACGCAGGCAGGCTGAACAACAGCAGCAGGACCACGGCGAGCATCTTCCCGCACAGGAAGGCCCGGCTTCGGCGATGGCCAGAAAGTTTCACGGTCTAGAATTTTACTTGGACGTTTTCCCGATCGGCCGGAGTATCCATTTCAAAGAACTGCCGCGTGTGGAAGCCAAACATTCCCGCAATGATGTTGGTGGGGAAGGATTGCACGCGCGTGTTGAAGTCGCGCACCACGGCATTGTAATAACGCCGCGCGTTCTGGATGTTGTCTTCAATCGAGTTGAGCGAACCCTGCAATCCCGTGAATTGTTCTGATGCCTTCAGCTCAGGATAGTTTTCCGCCACGGCAAACAGGCTCTTCAATGCGCCGGTGAGCTGGCCTTCCGCCACGGCCTTGTCCGCAGGGCCGGTGGCCTGCATGGCCTGGGAGCGGAACCTGGCAATGTTCTCAAACGTCCCCTTCTCATGGGAGGCGTAGCCTTTTACCGTTTCTACCAGATTGGGGATCAGGTCATGGCGTCGTTTGAGCTGTATGTCAATGTCTGACCAGGCTGAATCGGCGCGCACGCGCAGCTGCACCAGGCTGTTGTACATGCCGGCGAGAATGAAAATCGCGCCGACCACCAATATCCCGATCACAATCAGAGGCGTCATTTTTCCTCCACTACAGTTCCCTGCAAGTGTTAAGGGTTTGAGCGGAAGGTATCACACCGAATCACGGAGGCGCAAATTGCAGGCATGTAATAACCGCCGGGGCGCTCGTTTATGAGAAACCGTATGGTTGCAAATCCCTGGCTATGAGAATCGATATCTTGGTAAGATGTTTTCCGCTTTTGCGCAGCTATATGGCTTTAGTTTCAAACCGATTGCGAGCTGATGCGTGTGGCATCGCTCATGCTGTTCGACAGCATGCTTGATCGCTCACGACCTAGTCAGTATGAATCGTTCGGCTGTACTCCCGGCCCTGTTGATTTAGCCCCGGCCCGTTCCAACTCGGGCCAAATTGATGGAGGAAAAAGAATGAGAAATCAGAGATTCTGGCTTGCTTTCATCCTATGTATAAGCTTCACCACATTCAGCCTGCTGCCTGCGGGCGCGCAATCCACCGTAGCCACCGGAAGTATTCAGGGTACGGTTACCGATCAAAACGGCGCCGTGGTTCCGAACGCGTCGATTACCATCACGAACAAGGCCACCGGACAAAGCAGCAAAATTTCCAGCGGAGGGTCCGGCTCCTATGCATCCGGCGCGTTGATACCGGGTGATTACGAAGTGCGTATCGAAGCCAAAGGCTTCCGGACCCAGGTTTTGACAATCCCCGTGCAGGTCGGCAATATCGCCACCGGCAGCGCCAAGTTGACGGTCGGCACATCGAATGAAGTCGTAGAAGTCACCAGCTCCGCGGTCACCATCAACACTGAACAAGCAACGGTTCAGGGCGTGCTCAGCACGGAGCAGATCGAGAACCTGCCGATCAACGGCCGCAACTTCCTCGATTTGGCCCAACTGGAGCCGGGCGTGCAGATCCAGGACGGCGGCAACTTCGATCCCACCAAGAATGGCTTCTCGTCCATCTCCTTTGGTGGACGCTTCGGCCGCACCGCCCGCATTGAAGTGGACGGCATTGATATTTCCGACGAGACCGTCGGCACCACCACGCAAAACCTTCCCGCCAGCTCCATCGCGGAATTCCAGGTGAGCCAGTCGTCGCTCGATCTGTCCACGGAATTGACCTCGTCCGGCGCGGTCAACGTGGTAACGCGGTCTGGCACCAACAAGTGGCATGGCCAGGCTTTCTATCTGTTCCGGGATCACTCGATGGCGGCAAACATTGCCAACACCGATGTTCCCTTTCAGCGCAACAATTTTGGCGGCCAGTTGGGCGGGCCGATTTTCAAGAACAGGCTGTTCTTCTTTGTCGATGCCGAAAGATTGAAGCAGGACGAGATAGAAACGGTTGCCAGCGGCGGGCTCTTGTCCTCGAACGTGGGCTCGTTTAACTCCCCTTTCCGCGACACAAACGGCATCGCCAAGCTGGACTGGACGGTCAGCGACAAGGTCAAGGCCTTCTATCGCTTTTCCTACGAGCAGAACCACAGCACCAAAGGTTTTATCCCCAACAGCTTCCAGCCTTTCACCAATGTCAATAACACGCCCGTGCATGCGGCCGGCCTGGATTTCAGTACGGGCACGTTTACGCACGCCGTCCGTTTTGGTTACACCAAGTTCCGCAATGGAATTACGGACGCAACGCAGTCTGGCGTTTTCAATCCTGTGCCGGACACAAACCTTACCATCGGGCCGGATTTCCTGTGTTTGACCGGTGGGGCCGATTCATTTTGTTCCGGCCCAAATCTCCTGGCTCCCCAGCAGACCTTTCAGCGGAACACGCAGGCCAAGTATGACGGAAGCAAGACCTTCGGCACGCACATTCTGCGGTATGGATTTGGCTACAATCACATTCAGGGCGGTGGTTTCGCAAAATTCTTTGCTCTGGCGCCCAGCGTGAATGCCGATCCTACCGATACCAGCATTCCTGCCTTTGTTGGTGACGGCACCAATCCTCTAAACTACCTGGCTAATTTTGTATTCATGGGCAACGGCCAGGGCTTCTCTTCTGAAAAACCTGCCTTCGGGCTCCCCGGCGGCGGGCTTGGTCCAGACAACCGGATCCAGTGGTATGTCGGCGATTCCTGGAAGATCCGCACCAACCTAACCCTGAACTTCGGCTTGCGTTACGTGCACGATACCGGCCGCACGGATTCTGATATTGCGCCGATACCCTGCTCGCAACTGGATCCGGGCCTTGCTGCATCTTTGGTGGCCGGGGGCACGCCTTGTAACGGCAATATCCTGGATCTCTGGGGAGCCGGGCTAGGCAACAGGGTTCGAGTCCCTGGTCATAACTTCAGTCCCACGGCAGGATTTGCGTGGGATCCCACAGGCAGCGGCAAGACTGTAATCCGCGCCGGCGCCGGCGTCTATTACGAAAACGCGATTTTCAACAATAACCTGTTCAATCGGCCCGGCCGTCTGGCACAGGGATTGTTCCTCTCGGAAGCAGCGCCTTGCGCCGGCGGTGCGCCCACAGGCTTTACCTTGCCCGGCGGGATGCCGATACCGGCCGCCATCGATCCAACCATAACTCCGATTTGCGGGCAGCCAATCGGACTGGTCCATACGCAATTGGCGCAATTGCAGGCGCTGTATCAGCAGGCAACACTGGCCGTGGGGCCCGCGAGTAACGCTGCTTTTATCGGCAACACCCTGGCCGCCGGGGCCAACATCACTGGCATTAACATGTTTGCTCCCAACTACCAGACCCCGCGCTCGCTGCAGATGAACATCGGTTTTGAACATCAACTGGGCAAGGGCGTGGTGTGGAGCGCGGATTACCTGCGCAACGTCGGTACCCACACGCTGCTGGCAATCGACGTGAACCATGTGGGGGACGTGCGGTTCTTTAACAAGGCAAACGCCGTAGCCGCCATCAACGCCACCATCGCTGCTTGTGGTGGCGGGGCTGTGACAATCAACGATGTCATTGCCCATTGCCCGGGTCTCCACGGTCCTATCAGTCCAACGAATCCGACAAATGGAGCCGTGATCGGGGACTTCGCCGGCAACGGCCTTGATTCCGGCGCGAGTCTCTGTGGCGGGTTTGCGTGTCCCAATGCTGCTTTCCCTGGGCAGAACCCGAATCTGGGCATGAACCAGATGCTCTTTCCCGCCGGCAGGTCCACGTATAACGCGTTTCAAACTTCGCTGCGGGCCAACGTTGCCAATCCGTTCAAGGGCGTAAAGTCGATGAACTGGGTCGTGTCCTACTCGCTCTCCCGGTACCTGGGCTCGGCGCAGGACTCGGATTTCGTCAATGTTGCGATCGATAACAACCATCCGAACGCGGCTCTTGGCCCCAATGCCCTGGACCGCACGCATCAGTTCTCTTTTGGCGGGACCATGCTTGTACCAGGTGGCTTCCGCGTTGGCGCCGTCGGCCATATCTATAGTCCCCTGCCGCAAGATATGCTGCTGCCTGGCGGCGGCGCGGGCGGGATCTTCCAGAGCGATGTCACTGGTGACGGATCGGGCGACGGCAGCGGAGCCTATCCCAACGGTGATCCAATTCCCGGAACAAAGCTGGGAGCTTTCGGACGGAAGGTGAAACTCAACGACCTGAACGGCTTCCTCGCCAACTACAACAACACGGTTGCCGGAGGCGCTACGCCAGCCGGACAAGTGCTCATTAATAGCGGCCTGTTTACCCTGGCGCAGTTGCAGGCCCTGGGAGGCGTAATGCCGCAAGTGGCGCTGGCTCCTGATGGCCAGGTAGGACTGGGCTGGTTGAAGACTTTCGATCTCAAGCTCAGCTATCCCCGCAAATTAGGCGAGCGGTTTGCCATTGAGCCCAGTGTTTCCGTCTTCAATGCGTTCAACAATGCCAATTTCGATCTGCCCAGCGCTCCAATCGGCAACGTGTTGAACTTAACACCATGTGATCCTACGGCGCCTGCGGCAACGAACAATTGCAACGGCACCATCAACAGCACAACCTCCGTACAGCACAATTCCAACCGCGTCCTGCCCGGCTCGGGTGTATTCGACCTGGGCGCGCCGCGCGTGGTTGAGTTCGGTCTGAAGCTTACCTTCTAGTCTGAACCGGATCCGTTCGTGCATTTTGCCGCTGTGTTCGCAAGAACACAGCGGTTTTTCGTTCTAGATGAGATAAAGCTCGCGGAATGGAACCTCAACCCTTGAAGGACATACAATCTTAACGAATGCCGTACGCACGATTTTTCGCTTTCATCCTGCTCATACAAGCTTGCGCCGCTCTCTGTTTCTCCCAGCAGAGTTCCAGCCAGACCACGCGCGCGCTAAATCCAGCCGCCACGCCAACTCCCGCGCCTGAATCCCGTAAGCGCCGGTCAGTGCCTGAAGTCGAGGAAGCCATGGCGAAAGGCCAGGAGCTGCTTTTCAAAAAACATGATGCCCGGGCCAGCCTCGACGAGTTCAAAAAAGCCATCAAGCTCGATCCCTGGTATGGCCAGGCCTACATGTTGCTGGGGTTCGCGCAAATGCAGCTTCAGCAATGGAGTGACGCACAGTGGGCCTTTGAGGAAGCCGCGAAAGTCGAACCCGGCAACGCCAAAGCCTACCTCGGCGCGGGGGCCGCGCTGAATGAACAGAAGGATTACCTGGCGGCGCAAAAGGTCCTTCAGCACAGCCTGGAGATACGTCCTGATTCAGCTGAAGCGCAATACGAACTGGCCCGCAGCTTGTGGGGGGCGGGCAAGTGGCAGGCCGCTGAGCCACATGTGCGCCAGGCCATCGAACTCAACAAGGACTACGCCGGCCCCCACGCGCTGATGGGGAACATCTATATCCAGCGCGAAGATCCGGAAGCCGCGCTGGCGGAATTTGAGGAGTGCCTGCGCCTCGATCCCGATGGACCTCTTGCGCCATCGGTCAAGGAGATTATTGCCCAACTCAAAAAAGCGCTGGGCAAATAATGATGCCCGCTTTTAAGAGCTAACTCCTTAGTATCGATTTGAATGCATGGTCTTGAGGGTGCGGCGCCTCCATAGCTAGGGTTTTCATCTGAAAAAACGCGCTACGTACCGAAAGGCCGACGCCCTTGAGTACTGCGGCTATCTACCTGTTCCAAACCGCATCTATTTGGTAATATCTCTCCACTATTCACGACATTTTGGGGCTATCGCTGCTCTGGCGCCCCGTCCACGAAATGAGTTCCTCCGTCTTTCCAAAGCGACGCGAAATGCCGGGCATGCGTGCCCTGCCTATCATTGCATATTTTGAAGAAGATGCAGTGACCGCCCGGTACTTCACTGGGGTGCAGCGCTTTCGCCGCATGTTGTTTGCCGCGCTTTCCACCGAGCATGCCGAAGCGGAACGGATCGTCCTGGTTTCCAAGGAAGACCTGGTGGAGCGGCACTACAATCAGCTCCGTGTCCCCAATACGCGCGTGCTGGCGCTGACCAACTCCCGTTTCAAGGACCCGCGCAATGACGGCGCCATCTATGCCTATTTGCCCCACGACGTACCTGAAGCGCTGCTGGAGCGCATGGCAGATAACGCGCTCGATCACATCCATCTGGTCCACACCCGGCATGAGGTAAACCAGCGGCTGGCCGGCGCCAGCCAGGAAATCCACGAACTGAATCAGATTGGCATGGCGCTTTCCGCGGAGCACGATCCGGGAAAGCTGCTGGAGTTGATCCTGACCAAATCGCGGGAATTCACCAGCAGCGACGCCGGCTCTGTCTACCTGGTGGAGAGCGTGGGTGACGGCGGGCAGCGCCAGTCGCTCTTGTATGCCAGCCAGTCCGGCGCGCCCGCGCAGGAAGAAGAGCCATACGAGCAACTGCGCTTCAAGCTGGCCCAGAATGACACCGTGGCGGTGCCGTTCCGTGAAGTTGCCATGGACATCAATGAGCGCTCCATCGCGGGTTACGTGGCGCTGACCGGGGAGATCGTTAACATTGAAGACGCTTACCATCTCCCCCCGGATGTTCCCTACTCCATCAACCGCAAATTTGACGAAGACTCGGGTTATCGCACCAAGTCGATCCTGGCCGTGCCCATACGCAACCAGAAGGAAAAAATCATCGCGGTGCTGCAACTCATCAATGCCAAGCGCGACTTCTCCGCCCGGCTCGATTCGCCGGAAGCCGTGGATCAGCAGGTGCTTCCCTATACGCCGCGGCAGCAGGAGATCGTACAGTCGCTCGCCGGGCAGGCCGCGGTGGCGCTGGAGAACAGCCAGTTGTATGACTCCATCCAGCGTTTGTTTGAAGGCTTTGTGCGCGCCGCCGTGACCGCCATTGAGACGCGCGATCCCGCGACCTCCGGACACTCCTTCCGCGTGGCCAACCTCACGGTAGCCATGGCTGAAGCCGTAGACCGCGCGGATAGCGGACCTTATTCCGGTGTGCGCTTCTCCCGCGACCAGGTGCGCGAAATCCGTTATGCCAGCCTGCTGCACGACTTTGGCAAGGTAGGGGTCCGCGAAGAAGTGCTGGTCAAGGCCAAGAAGCTTTATCCGGCACAGCTTGAGGTGATCAAGCAACGCTTTGGCCTGGTCCAGCGCACTCTGGAAAATGAGAGCCTCAAATCCAGGATGGATTACCTGTTGCAGCACGGGCGTGAGAAATTCCTGGCTGCACAAAAAGATTTTGATTCCCGGCTTGCCGGTCAGTTGCGCGAAGTGGAAGAGCACGCTGCGGCCATCCTGTGGGCCAATGAGCCCACGGTGCTGCCTGAAGGCAACTTTGACCGCCTGCTGGAAATCGCCAACCTGCACTATGAAGACCTTGAGGGAAAGAAACGGCCCGTCCTGACCTCGGAAGAGGTGCAGATGCTTTCCATCCGCCAGGGCTCGCTCGATGAAGAGGAGCGCCTTCAGATCGAGTCCCACGTGATCCATACCGTGAGCTTCCTGCAACAGATTCCCTGGACCAACGAACTGCGCAATATCCCCGAGATCGCGCGCGGGCACCATGAGAAGTTGAACGGCACCGGCTATCCCTACAAGCTCTCGGCTCCGGAGATTCCCATTCAGACCCGCATGATGACGATCTCCGATATCTTTGACGCGCTCGCTGCCGCCGACCGTCCCTACAAAAAAGCCGTCTCCATTGAGCGCGCGCTGGAGATCCTGGAACTGTCCGTCAGAGACGGAGAGCTCGACCGGGACCTTTTTGAGGTCTTTTTGTCGGCCAGAATCTTCGATCGCTGGAAAGTGGAGCCCGGCGCCTGCTGAACCCCTAGCACTTGCGGCAACAAATTGCAGTAAACTCACTGGTAGCCATGAAAGAGTTTTATATAGCTGACGCTGTTCGTTTCGAGAACCAGGTGATTACCACCTCGTTCGTCGTGGTTTCCAAACAAGCCAAGCCGAAAAAGAGCGGTGAACTGTATCTGGCGATGACGCTGGCGGACCGCACCGGTCATCTGGACGCCAAGATGTGGGACAACGTGGCCGAGCATATCAATTGCTTTGAGCAGGACGATTTCGTCAAGGTGCGCGGCCTGCTCAACAAATTCAACGGCCGCTTTCAGCTGACCGTCCACAAGGTCCGTTCCATGCAGGAGTCGGAGGTCGATTTTGACGACTACCTGCCGCGCACCACGAAAGACATCAACGCGCTATGGCAGACCGTGCGCGATTTTGTCGATAGCTTCAACGATCCGCATTTGCAGGCGCTGCTGCGCGCCTTCATGGCCGACCCGCAGATCGAACAGGCTTATAAGAACGCTCCCGCGGCCAAAACGCTTCACCATGCTTTTATCGGCGGGCTGCTGGACCACGTGGTCTCTTTGTTCCGCCTCTGCGATCTGGCCTGTCGCAATTACCCGGAGACGATCAATCGCGACCTGCTCTTGACCGGAGCCTTTCTGCACGACATCGGCAAAGTGCATGAGCTGACGTTTGCCCGTTCCTTTACTTACACCACGCGCGGGCAGCTCCTGGGGCACATGATCATCGAACTGGAGATGCTGCACGAAAAAATTGCGCAGGTGCCGGGCTTCCCGGGCGAGTACAAGACCCTGATCGAACACCTCATCATCAGCCACCATGGCAAGTACGAGTTTGGCAGTCCCAAGATGCCCATGTTTCCTGAGGCCCTCATGCTGCACTACCTGGATGACCTTGATTCCAAAATGGAGAGCATGCGCGCGCACTTTCAGCGCGAGCCGGATGCGGAATGGACCACCTACAATGCCAGCCTGGAACGTCCGCTGCTCAATTCAAAAAAGTTTCTGGAGAAAATGAAGTCCGGGAGCGGCAACGCCCCGGCGGCCGAACCCGACGCGGCTCCGCAGCAAAGCTCTGGAGCTGCTGCGAGCGAAGGAAAATAGTTTTTCCGCACAAGCTATAATTCACCGGACACATGCAAGTGTCGATGAGGGGGGATTTCTGTGAAAGCTACACGCATGCTGTATGTTGTGGCGCTACTCGCGCTAAGTTTTGTGCTTGGATGTTCCAGTAACCCTGGCACGCCGGCATCTTCAACCGAGAACGCCAACGCCGCGAGCGGCAGCGCGGGGAGCGGCGGCGCGGGAGGCACCAAGGCGGCAAAAAAAGAGCCGGCCAAACAGCCCATCACCATTCCGGAAGGGACGCAGATTACCGTCCGCCTGGGTGAGACGCTCAGTTCAAAGAGCAGCACGGCAGGGCAGGGATTCTCCGCAACCGTGGCCGAGCCCGTGGTTGTGGACGGCAAGACCGTGATCGAAAAAGGTGCGGCTGCGCGCGGCTCAGTGGTTGACGCCAAAGCCATGGGCCACTTCAAAGGGGGAGCATTGCTGGAAGTGCGGCTGAATTCCGTAACCATCAACGGCAAAGAAACGTCCGTTGAAACGGGCATGGTGGCGCGTTCAGAGAAAGGCAAAGGCAAACGGTCCGCCGGTTTTATCGGTGGCGGCGCCGGCGCTGGAGCGCTGATCGGCGCCCTGGCTGGCGGCGGCAAAGGAGCAGCTATCGGCGCGGCAGCCGGCGCGGGCGCGGGCACGGCCGGAGCTGCGTTTACCGGCAACAAAGAAATCGTGCTGCCCTCCGAGACGGCATTGAGTTTCAAACTTAAACAGGCGATAGAGGTCCGCGAGTAAGTCGCTCGGTGGAAGGTTCGCAAATGCAAAGGGGATGCCGTGTGGCATCCCCTTTGTTCTCTCCTCGAATTGTTCTCTTATTTGCTTAGCGATATTGATTTTACCTCCGCCATCTGTGCCAGTTGTGTGAGCTTGGCAGGCGCAATCGTGCCCACCAGTTGTTTGGAGCCCGATCCACTGATGACTTTGAACCCTGCTCTGGCCAGTCTCTGTTCCAGACCGGCTTGCGCCTGCGTGAGATCAACTGTCACCTTCAGCTCGGCGGGCGTTGCCTTGCACCCGTTTGTGGCGGCAGTTGCGCCACGTGAAACCGCACAGCGATAAATCGCCAGCAGCTCGGGGCTCAATTTGGACTGCGCCTGCTTGAGTTGTGCATCTTTGTCGGTTTTGGCGGGCGGAACTTGCGCCACTTGAGCAGTAGTTGTCTCGACCGTTGGCGCTTCCGCTCTCACGTCTACCGTCGTGCTGGGAAAGTAACCGGGGGAAGGAGGCGGTGGAGGAGTAGCCGATGGCTGCACGCTATAGGCATAAGATCTGCTCACTGCTCCGCCAACGACGCCTGAAGCCACCTTCGCCGCATACCGCGGTTCACCAAACTGCCCGTTTCCGCCAGGCACCGCGAGCGGAGAGACGCCCTCAGGCAACTCCACCGGCACTTCGATGCGCACCGGCTTGCCATCCTTCACCACGGTGCGCTCTTCTACAGCGACGAACGAAGTGTACTGCGTGGCCAGGCTATGTTCCAGCCCGACCTTGATGATGTCTGCCTTGTATTTGGAGTTCCCCGACTGTATGCCGCTCCAGTCTTGTGACATCAGGTCTTCCACCTTGTTGCGCGCCCAGATTTTTTCCAGCGCTGCGTTGTTCGCGCGGGCGGAAGAGAAATCCACCGGTACCGTGCGGCTGAAATCGCCGGTGCCCTGATATCCCTTGATCGTGATCTTGCCCGCCGGATTTCCGCTATACCGTCCGGTAATAATGACCGGCTTGGCGGAGAAGAGGTCGCGCACTGTTCTGGGATAGACATCGGTTACGGGCAGTCCGTTCCAGTCGATGGAGATATTGGTCAGGACCGGTGAATGCACACGCTCATAGAAGCGGTCGGCGGCCGCCTGCGCCTCTCCGGGAGCGGTCACAAACTCCACGTCGCCGTGGCCTTCCTCGGCCATCTTGGTCAGCAGGAAACGATTCACGGCCGTACCAATGCCGAAGGAAAACACGCGAGCGTCGGAGTGCTTCTTGATTTCGGCGATGATCTCTGCGTCATTGCCTACATAGCCGTCCGTCATGAAGCAGACCACGCGAATCGGATCGGCTTCCATGGGCTTGTCTGCGCCCGCGTCATCGCCCAGCGCTGCGCGGATGGCCTTCATCATCTCCGTTCCGCCGCTGCCATAGGCCCCGTCGAGCACCTTCTTGGCGGCGGCCACGTTTTCAGGCGTCGCCGGCACTGGCTCCGGGAACAGGATCCTGGTGTCGCCGGAGAAGGTGATCAGGTTGAATGTCTCGTCTTTGCGCAGATGATCGAGCGCGCGCCGGATGGTCTTCTTGGCCATGTCAAGGGGGAAGCCAAACATGGAGCCCGAGGTATCCACGACGAAGATCAGTTGCCGTGGAACCAAAGCCGCCTCCGGCACTTTCTCCGGCGGCTGCAGAATCAGCGTGAAATAGCCGCCTGATTTGTCGGAGTGCGCCAGCACTGCGTCGCCGATGCCCAGGCCCGCGACTTTGTATTTGAGGATGAAATCCTTGTTCGGCAGTACGGCCTCGTCAGCCAGCTTGATGTGATATGAGTCAGGACCGGTGCGGTCGGCGAAGATCTTGTGCGACGTCGATTCCACATCGCCCACGGGAACGCCGGCCGCCAGATTTACCTCCATCGATACATCATGCCCGGCTGTGACGGCAGCAGTGTGCACCCCGGCCACCGGCGGGCTGATGCGTGAGGCGTCGGGGACCTGGTCGGTATTCGGCATGGTGCCATGGTCGCCTTTGGAAGAAGGATTTCCGGGAATGTAGCGCGGGCCCACCACCAGCGGGAACGCAAACTCATAGACCCCGGCCTCATACTTGAGCAGCTCGATGACAGAGAGTTTGATTTGGACTTTGCCGCTGGGCGGAATGTTGGTGACCGACTGGGTGAAAATGTTCGGGCGCTCCTGGTCCAGCAGCGCGGCAGTATGGCCGGCAGCGCGCGCGTGTTCAAAAATCTTGCGGGCCTCGTCGCGTTCCTTGATCACGGCGTGGATCTCACGCCCGCCGACCGTCATGGTCATGCCGTCTACTGCGCTGTCATGCGGAAGCGGAAAAACGTAAACGGCCTCTACCGCGTCCGGCAGGACATTTTCAAATTCCTGTGTGACCTCAATGCGGGCGACAAAGCCGCTGATTTCGGTTTTGATGCCGGTATGTTTGAGCGGGACAAAGCCCGTAACTTTGCCGTCTTTGCCGACGATCTGGAGCTGGCTGCTGCCCTGCGGCTGGCCGGCCGAGGCATTCTGCGGGTTTAGGACGATGAGCACATAGAGCAAACACAAGGCCACAAAGGTGGCCGCGGTGAAACGAGCTTTCATAGCTGCTTACTCCTGACTTCTTGCAGGAGGAACGCATCAGTCCAGAGTTCTTGCAGGGATTTTTGGCGGCTTATGAAGCCCAGTTTTAGGGAACTTTGAATGTGCTGCCGGTGTCAAGCTATTCGTCTTGCCACCTGGTGAATCTGCTCGTGAGCCGAGTTTGAGAATGATGCGGCGCAGCCGCGCATGCTTTTGCAGCAGCCGGAGATAGCGTTGCTCCGTGCCGGCGGACTTGGCAGCAATGATCGCTCGCAAAGCATCTTTCTCTTCCCGCGACCATCGGGAAAGATCAGGCACCAGGCCCAGCACAGCGGCAAAGTCGGCAAATACGCCATGTTCGCGCGCTTTGAGTTTGCGCGGATCGAGATTGAGCTGGCGGCCGAGTTGCGCGACTGCGGTCCTGCGCATGACCTCCGCATCACCGCCAAAGTCGCGGGCCATGCGCCGCTGCACCGCGAAGCCGATGTTGCGCATGGCAAAGCGGTCCCATGCGCCGCGGTCCCCGAAGTGAGCCGGGTTTGCTCGCGCTGGGGTGGATGCGCTTCGGTCGACTCCGGGCAGTTCATACACCACGTGGGCCTTGCTCAGCCGCCGCAGCGTCCGCGCCGGCGTGCGATATTTGAGGTCGGCGTGCACCTTCTTTTCTTCCGCCAGGGACAGTTTTTCCAGATCAGGACGCATGGAGCGAAAGCCCAGCTTGCGGTAAAACCAGAACGCGCCCGAGGCTATGGCCTCCTCATTGCCGTCGCCAATCTGGTACGGATACACCGAGATGGCATTGATACCGTGCAGCTGCCGCAGAAGACGCAGCGTTTGCGCGTAAATCCAGGCGGTTTCTCCGTCACGATATGCGGGAAAGGTGTTGAAGCCGATCTCCGTCCAATCAAACAGCGAAATGCACTCAACATAATTGATGGGCACGCCGTTCTTGATCGTGAATCCAGCAAGATACGCTCGCAGCGGCAGGCGTTTTTCCGGCGGCAGGCCAAAGAAGTAAATCTCCACGCCGCGGCCCACGTTGGCCTGCACCACCCATGTGGGATCGGCGATGCTGGTGCCATACAGTTCGCGATAGCGGACCCCGGTCGCCTCTTTCACCAGATCAAGCGTTTTCTCTGCTTGCTGCCGCGGCAGTACCTTTACGGGCAGCTTCGGTCTGGCCAGCTCTTCGGCAAGCGAAACCTGGCGGCGCTGCAAGAGCGGCCCGCGATGAAAATAGAACTGCCGCACTGGTTTGCGTGCCAGAGTGCGTGATGCGCGCGAGCCGCTCATGTCCCAGCGCACCATGATTTCGAGCGAATCATAGAGCCCGGCCTTTTCTTTCTCGCTGAGCGGCAGCCGCTTGAATCGCTCAATCAGCCAGGGGAGTTCATCTTGTCTTCCGCGCGCGGCTTTGAGCCAGTCAAGATAGGGTACGTTGGCTTCCGTCAGGGAATCTTCTTCCATCAGGGGGAAGAAACGCGGCCATACTGCGGCGCGCTGGACTTCGCGCTCATAGTCGTCCCATTGAATGGAAATCGCTTTAGGATGATGCTCCACCAGCCAGCAGGCCATGGGATAACTGAATGTGGCTTCAACCACGGTCCCGGCAATGCCGGTCACCTCTTCAGGCGTGAAGGCATCCGGATCGGCGCCCGCGGCCAGAACGGCTTTGACCTTGGCCTCGATCTTCCCCAGCAATGCGTCCGCCAGCCGCAACACGCCGGGTCCAGGCGGAAAAGCGCGGAAGAACAAGAGCAGGTCATGGAAGCGGATCAATGACTCCGCGTCTTTGCCGAATGCTGCCCGGCCGGCCGCGGAGAGTAGCCGGACAATTTTTCGCTCATCGATCTGGCCGATCTGTTTCCGCGCCTGTTCAAGCCCGGGGAGCAGAGTGGCAAGTTTTGTCTGGACCATGATTTGTGCCCGTGCGGGCGGGTCAATCATATCGTTTGTTTCGGCTGGCGTAAAAACGGTGGCACGCAGGAGGAAACAACCGGAACTAAAGCAGGTAGTCTCCGCGATAGACCAGGCGCCCATCGATCACGCGGGCTTCTTTGGTGAAAGCATGGGCTTTGGGCGGTTTCTCGTCCAGGATGTGCAGGACGGTGTGTCCCTGGCCCAACAGATAATCAGAGACCAGCATGCGATGGCAGCGGAAATAAAGCTGCTCGGCGCACATGATGGCGGTGTTGTTTTTCTCCGCGAGCGCCACCAGCCGCTCAATAGCCTGGTTAAATTTGCCGGAGAGCATGTAGTCGGCGTAATTGCGGAACGATGGATTGCGCAACGCGATGTTGGGCGACTGGTCAGCCGGCATCTGCTTGCCGCGGCGTCCGCCGAGGTCCTTTTCCCAGATGTAGTCGCAGCCAATCTCCGGCAGCCAGAGTTCCAGCTTTTCGCGATTGAAATGCGGATGCCGTCGCGACATGGGAAAAGCGCGAATATCTTCCAGAACGCGAATGCCGTGCGCCTGCAGGACATGAGAGAAGTCCGCAAGGTCGCGCGTGGAATGCCCAATGGTGAAGATGGTGGCCACGGATAGATTTTATTGGATGCCCCGCAAGACAGGCTGGCTTGGTTTGCGCCTGGAGGCAATTATTTACAATTGCTGAAACCATGCATCCATTGCTGCTTGAAACCGCGCACCGCCCTATCGCCATGCCCAGCACAACGTGGAGCATGAAGCAGAAATGGCACGATCTGCTCTTTGCCCATTGGCCGCTTGCGCCGGAGAAGGTGCGGCCGCTGGTCCCGCAAGAGCTGGAATTGGACTTGCGTGAGGGAGCGGCTTACGTTGCCGTGGCGCCGTTTTGGATGAGCGGCATCCGCGGACGATTAGCTCCACCATTGCCGTTTCTCTATAAATTCTGCGAGCTGAATGTGCGGACCTACGTCCGCTATAACGGCGTGCCGGGAGTTTATTTTTTCAGTCTGGATGCGGCCAGCCTTCCCGCCGTGCTTGGCGCCCGAGCGGCTTTTCAGCTGCCTTATTTTCACGCGGCTATGCTGATACGGTCTTCCGGCGAATCCTTCGAGTACAGCAGTACACGCCTGCAAATGCCGCGCCCGGCCGAGTTCCATGCGCGTTACCAGCCGATTTCCACTCCGCGCGTGCGGGAAAAGGAGTCGCTCGAATATTTCCTCACCGAGCGCTATTGCCTGTACACAATCCATCAGGGCATTGTGCGTCGGGCTTACGTCCATCACATGCCGTGGCAGTTGCAGGATGCCGCTGCGGAGTTTGGCGTCAACACCATGGCGCAGGCAGCGGGCATCGATCTGCCTGAGATCAAGCCTTTGCTGCACTACTCGCGGGTGATGGAAGTCCTGGTGTGGCGGCCGGAGGCCGCTTAGGTCACGGACAAGTCAGTTGCGCCATCCCCACGACGTTCATGGTGCTCATGCTCATTTTCGAGATTGGCATGTTGGGATCCATCGGCGAGGTCGCCTCAATGGTTATCATCCCCATGAACCCCGAGCACTGGGCAACGCCGTTTGCGTCAATGCTTACGCCCGCGGGAATCGGCTGCGCGGAAAATGGGTTTCCGAGGGACCATAGCACCGGCGGATTCGCGGTCATGGGCGCCATGTTGTAGGTCCCCATTGCGGTAAAGTGCACCATGCCGCTGGGGAAATTCATGGCGTCGGCGGAGGTGGGAGACACCGCGATGCTTTGCAGCTGGCGGCTGGACATCATCATCATGGAATTGCCGCCGCAGGAGACCGTCAGGAAAACAAGGGCTACAACCACCAGGGCAAGGACGAAGGCTGAAAATCTGCGCATAGACACCTCCAAGTAAGCTGCCGTGAAGGGCAAGAGATAGCGCCGGGCCCGGAAGCCCATTTCACAATGCTACGCCGGTCGTCGACGAAAAGAAACCTGACAGCTTGATGCAAGGAATAAAGCTCTACAGTTGAGTGGTTCGGCCGCATCAGGGCCGCATCTCTCCGTGAGCGATTCCTGAAAGTTACGCTGTTACGTGTGGCTTGGCCATGCCAAGCAGGATCTGGAACAACAGAAGCCAGCGCTTCAGGTTCACGGTGATCAGAAAGTTTTCTTTGGCATGCTCACGCCCGTGCTTGCCCAACTGCGCGGCGAGCTCCGGGTGCGTGAGCAGATAGCGGATCTGGTATGCGCAGCCCTCCACCGAATGCACCAATATGCCGGTAAGCTTATGGATGATTTGTGTGGGGATACCTCCCACTGCGCCCGCTACCACGGGTTTTTCCTTCCACAGGCCTTCGGTCACGGTGAGTCCGAAGCCCTCTTTCAATGACTTCTGCACAATCACGGTGGAGGCCCGCTGCAGCGCATTGATTTCCAGGGCGGACCAGGGCGGCAGGTTTAGGATGATGACGTCAGGATCGTCGCCCGCGGCTTCCATCACTTCCTGAAGGACCGCGGCGCCTTCCGGATCATCTGTTGCGCCGCCCCCCGCGAGCACTAACTGGCAGTCCACGTATTTCTTCACCAGCTTATAAGCTTCAATCACGCCCACCGGGTCCTTGAGCCGGTCAAAGCGGGAGATCTGGGTAATGACCGGGCGCGAGCGGTCGATGCCGAAGTCGTCACATACCTTGTCAATGTAAGCCTCGGGCAGCTCCCTGTTTTTCTCCGAGAGCGGATCAATGGAAGGATAGAAAAGATATTGCGGAATGGAGAGCTGGCGGGTGAAGGCAGGCGCGGAAAAGATGGCTGCGTCGTACTGCTCAATCATCGGTTTCAGAAAATCCCAGACTCCCTGGTGCGGGTTGGAGAGATCGATGTGGCAGCGCCAGATCCACCGGCCGTGCTTTGGCGACCTGGACCGAATCAGGCCGGCCGGCTGGGGATCATGAATGACGACCAGGTCTTCGGCAAACTCCATGCGCTGGCGGTTCTGCTCGTTGTAAGACATGAAGATGTCTTTGATCTGCTGCGTCAGGTTATAGTCGCCGCCGTGGAGCGCGTTGTGAAAGCCTTTGGTGACCTCATAAAAATCATTTCCGCCGGTAATCACGTCCCAGCGCGTGTGGATTTCCAGTTCATTCATCAGTGGAATCAGCCGGTTCAGGATTTCGGCAACACCCCCGCCCACGGCCGTGGAGTTGACCATCTTTACGGTCTTGCCGCGAAGCTGACGGGCGAGAAAATGGATCTCATCCAGCTCCGGCCGGCCGATGATGGGAGCATAGTCATCCAGGCACGGCGGGGCGGGCGGCGGCGGCTGCTCCGTGCTGATGCGCGGATGCTTGCGGCGCTCGATGAAGTGCGCAGGCAGGTCCGTCTGGCGGAAGCGGCGCTCTTTTGTCCCCGGCGGCGCGGCGGCGGCGGCCGGGGCTTCCGGCCTGGCTGGCGTTTCCGTGGCGGTCGCTTTTTCCTGCTGCACGGATCCAGGCTCGCGACCTATACCATTCTTCTCTTCTATCGCCGTCTTCTGCTCCAGGTTTTTTTCTTTCATCGAGTCCACTCCAAACCAACGTTCACGTTGACCGTCAGGCGCGGGCCCGATCAGGCACGGCCGATTTCAGCCTCAATGATCTTCAAGATGCCGCGCCGTACGCCTTCCAGCGTGGAGGTGTAAATGTCAATGCGATTGAGCCTGTCGGCCACCTGCGCCAAATCCAATTCCTGCTCCAGCCAGACGGAAAAATCATTGTTGTTCAGCTTGAGACGAAGGCGGGCGTCGATAAAGTGGTAATAGATGCCGTGGATACTGACTTTGCGCAGGCCGTCGGCAAACTCTTCAAGGTTCCGCGCGACGTAGGGGGTGGGCACCACTACCAGGTCCGAGGCCATCAGGTAAAAAGGCTCCATGGCGGTGCGGGTGGCGGCGCGCGGATTCCTTTGCAGGTACTCCTCCATGATCAGGATCAGGCGCTCCCGCAGCTTGGCGATGGAGGTAAATTCGCGTACGTCGATGGCGGCCAGCCGCTCCGCCAGCCCCACTTCATTACAGGAGGCAAAAGCCCAATGGGAAAAGTCATTGGAAAAGCCTTCGCCGATGAAGTGGTGTTCTTCCAACGTCTGAAAAGTGTGCTGGAAGATGGAAGATTCCGCGCACGTGCGTATGGCTTCCAGCAATTCCTGGAGCGTGGTGGCTTTTTCCCGGCCGATTCTGAGCAGGTGAGATGCGGAGTTGAAATAAAAAGGCGAGCGCGCCCAGCGGGTGCGAGTTGCGGGCAACTGCGGTGCGGTAGCCATGAAAGACTCCTCTTGCCATCGGGCGAGGGGCCCGATTCACTGTTCCTGAGAGTTGTAGGATGCCCGGCTGATCCGGCCCGGTTGCGTGGTTTGTCCGCTTTAGTGCCGGCGAAATCCGGAAGTGGGCGGCGCGAACAAGAACGAAAAACCGATCCCGATCAGCAGCATCCAGCCAAGATTGGAGCGGGCCGAATCATTGGCCACCTGGATGCTTCCCGTGGGGCCGAAGAGGAAGCCTGCAAATACCAGCGCGGAGAGCACGGTACCCAGCAGGCCGGCTCGCGTTCCGAACAGCCGGGCGTTCAACAGCAAGATTGCGGTGAAGATGAGCGGGACAGCGGTCTTCCATGTATGTCCGGAAGCGACGGCGCTGGCCGCAATGGCGGCAATGCCGCAGAGCGCGCCTCCGATTGCCGCGTCGACGATTTCGAGCGTCCGCAGTTTGTCGGCCACTGCGCGCATGCATGTTTTGGTCATGAAAGCTGGTAACAACAAGAAATTCTCCGAAGATTTAGGATGACAAAACTCAGGGTTGCTGTGGGAAAAATCGAGAGCTGAATGGGGAATTTCATGCAGCTTGGAAAAGGTCCCCAACAACCAATCACGTATCCCAATGCAAGCCGCGGGTGCTATGAATTTTAGAATCCAGCAGCAACTCTGGATTTAGCTGGCTTTCCTGCATCTTATAGAGTTAAGGTTTTCGCTCGGGCCCAGCTACAATTTCAATGCTCCATGCATACCGCTGATCCATTTCTCTTTCAGCTGTTTTTCATTTTCGTGTGGGCCAAGCTCTTTGGCGAAGCCTTTGAGCGGATGCATCTTCCGGCAGTATTGGGCGAGATCCTTGCAGGTGTGCTCCTGGGACCGTACGGGGCGCGCCTGGTCGTTCCCACCGACGCCATTTACGCCATTGCCGGAATCGGCGCAATCTTTCTTTTGTTTACGGTTGGCCTGGAGACGCATCCCAACGATCTCATCAGCGTGGGCCGCACTTCTCTGTACGTCGCCCTGGCCGGAATTGCCGTGCCATTTCTCTTCGGCACCGGCTACATGCTATGGATTCGTCACCCGGCGCACGAGGCTTTTTTCGTGGCTGCGGCCATGGTGGCCACCAGCGTGGGCATTACAGCACGGGTGCTGGGAGACATGCGCCTGCTACAGACGGTCTCGGCCAGGATCATCCTGGGGGCGGCCGTTTTTGACGATGTGCTGGGCATGATCGTGCTTGCCGTGGTGGTGGGGCTGGTTTCTTCCACCGGGCTGGAGTGGGCCCAGCTTCTTATCACGGCGATTGAGGCCATCGGCTTTGCTCTGATCATGATGTTTTACGCGCCGCGCGTGGTGAAGCGCATGGAGCCGGGCATGGAACGCATGTCCACGCAGGATGCGCCGCTGATCATCGCCCTGGCCATCTGCCTGGGACTTTCTTATGCCGCGGTGAAGATCGGGATGGCCGCAATTATCGGCGCGTTTTTTGCCGGGCTGGCCTTTGCCGAGTACTCGCCGCGATGGAACCTGCGCGCGCGGGTATTTTCCATCAACGAATTTCTGGCGCCTTTTTTCTTCTTCAGCATGGGCGCGCGCATGAACATGGGGGTCTTTGACCGCAAGTTGCTGGTCTCCGCGATCGTGATTTCCCTGCTGGCGATCGTTTCCAAGCTGGTCGGCTGCGGGTTGCCGGTGCTGCACTCGGGATGGAAGACGGCGCTGAAGGTAGGAATCGGCATGGTGCCGCGGGGCGAGGTCGGGCTCATCGTGGCGCTGGTGGGCCTGCAGATGAATATCGTCTCCGAGTCGGCTTATGCCCTGGTCATTTTTATGACGGGGATCACCACGCTGGTGGCGCCCCCTGTCATGAAGATCGTTTTTCGCGATGAAGTTCCAACGGAGCCGGCGCTGGCGGAACGAAGAAGCACGGCGATGTGAAGCCGTCCAAAGTTTCAACCGGGCTGCCTCAAAGCTTCTGCATAGTCGACGATGGCCGCGTCTCCGGCCTGCTTTGGGTATAATTCGCCAATTAACTTTTCCTCAGGAGCAAACTCAATGCCGGGAGTTACAGGGCGTGTGGCGCTGGTTACGGGCGCGTCGCAAGGAATTGGCCGCGCGTGTGCGCTGGCGCTGGCGGAAGGCGGCGCCTTGATCGCGCTGGCCGCGCGCAATGAAGAAAAGCTGGCCGCGGTAGCCAAGGAGATTGAGAGCAAAGGCGGGCAGGCGGCAACGTTTCGCATGGACGTCAGCCATGAAGATGAAGTCAAGAACGCCGTGAAAGCCGTGCTTGAACGCTTTGGCAAAGTGGAAATCCTGGTCAACAACGCCGGCGTTACCCGCGACACGCTGCTGATGCGGATGAAACGCGAAGAGTGGGATACGGTGATCCAGACCAACCTGAGCGGGGCATTCTTTACTACACAAGCCGTCATCGGCTCCATGCTTCGGCCGCGCTGGGGCAGGATTATCAACATCACTAGCGTATTTGGACAGACCGGCCAAGCCGGGCAGGCAAACTATTCCGCTTCAAAAGCCGGGTTGATCGGCTTCACCATGGCGATGGCACGCGAGGTGGCCTCGCGCAGCATTACCGTGAATGCTGTTGCTCCCGGATACATTGATACGGCCATGACCGAAGGGCTTCCTCCGGAGATGAAGTCCAAGGTCAATGAAATGATTCCTCTGGGCCGCGCCGGAACCGACATGGAGGTAGCGCACGCAGTACGCTTCCTGGCTTCGGAAGAGGCAGGCTATATCACCGGCCACGTGCTCAAGGTGAATGGCGGAATGTTGATGGGATAGCCTACAGTTTTTAAGATTATTCAATGAAAATGCGTATTTTTTGAATGATGCAAAGTTTTGCAGGGCAATTATTGTTCAAATGACGGGGTCCGTCCGGACGGGTGTAACTCCCAGCATTTCAATAGGAAACCCACACTCCAGCAGGATTCCATCTCGAACGTGAGCTGACCCTGGGTTCAGTGGAAGCAGAGTTGCATTCAAAACACGCTCATCGATTTCACAGGCCACTGTGAACGAGTCTTTGGGTCTTGCCAAGACCGAAATTCAAAACCTTTCAATTAGGAGAAACTGATGAGAAAACTGCTTCTAGCGGTCCTTTGTGTGTTTGGGCTTTGTGCCATCAGCTTAGCTGCCGGCGATGGCGATGATGTGATTACTCTCCGTGCCACTCTGCGCGGATCTCACGAAGTACCGGCGATCAACAGCAATGGCACAGCCACGTTCAAGGCAACCATCCATCCGGACGGCACGATAAATTTCAAAGTGACGTTCGCGAATCTGACGAGCAACGCGATTTTGTCGCACCTCCATTTTGGTGAAGATCACGTGGCAGGCGGGGTGATGATTTTCCTATGCGGCGGCGACAGCCAACCAGCTTGTCCGGCGGCGACGTCGGGCACGTTTGAGGGCACAATCGCGGCCGCCAACGTTACCGGACCTGCGGGTCAAGGGATAGCGCCCGGCGATCTGGCAAGCGCGCTTCGCGCTGTCCGGCAGGGCGCTTCTTACGCCAACCTCCACTCTGTGAATTTTCCCGGAGGCGAACTCCGCGGACAAGTTACGGTGCATCGTGGCGACAGGGACGACGATGACTAAAGTTCGACGATGTCTTTCCTCAGCCTCGCTTCGGCGAGGCTTTTTCATTACCATTCACACGGTCACTTACAAAGTGCAAGGATTGCATGAATGTTGCGTGAACAGAGGCCCGCTCTCTTCATCCTGCTGGGCGGATTTGCGGCTGTTCTGGGGTGGTCGGCGGTCCATCCGCATGATTACTTCACCTGGGGACTGGAAGTATTCCCGGCATTGCTTGCGCTGGCGGCGCTGGCAGCCACGTATCGCAGATTTCAATTCACCACCTTCGTTTATGTCCTGATCCTGTTCCATGCCTGCATTCTGTTTGTTGGCGGACATTACACCTACGCCGAGGTTCCTTTATTCAACTGGATCCGCGACCACTTCCATCTTGGCCGGAACCATTATGATCGCGTAGGGCATTTTGCCCAGGGCTTTGTGCCTGCCCTGGTCGCGCGTGAAGTCCTGCTGCGACGGAAAATTGTTTTGCGCCGTGGCTGGCTGTTTTTCATCGTATTGAGTATCTGCCTGGCGGTGAGCGCCGCGTACGAACTGCTGGAATGGCGCGTTTCGGTGGCTACTGGGTCGGCAGCGGATGCTTTCCTGGGGACGCAAGGCGATCCCTGGGACACGCAGGAAGACATGGCGACTGCAGCCATTGGCGCGCTGACCGCGCTGTTGTTCTTTTCCCGCTGGCATGACCGTCTGATCGGCAGAATGGAAGAGAAGCAGACCGCCGCGCGAACGGCAGGATGAATTTTCAGAGATGTTGACGATCCTACAAGCCGAAACCGACGGGCACATCAGCACGGCGCGAGAGTTGATCGTGGAATATGCGACCTGGCTGGAATTCAATCTGTGCTTTCAGGGCTTTGAAGACGAGATGCGGTCTTTGCCGGGGAAGTACGCGCCGCCGGCGGGGCGGCTTCTGCTTGCCTTGTGGGACGGGCGGCCCGCGGGTGTGATTGCCTTGCGTGCTCTGGAGGAACCCGGGTTGTGTGAGATGAAACGCCTTTACGTTCGTGCGGAATTTCGCGGCCACGGAATTGGCCGCATTCTGGCGGAGTGCGTTATCGGCGAAGCGGCCAAACTCGGGTACACTCGGATGAGGTTAGATACGATACCAGGCAAGATGGACCATGCCATCGAGATGTATCGCGAACTGGGATTTGCCGAGACTGTTCCTTATTACAACAGTCCAGTGGGCCACACCCTGTTTATGGAGTTGGCTTTGCCTTCCTCTTCGGAAGAACAGGCTGCTTCTTAGTTGTGGAAATCATAAACAAACCCCATAACAATCAGAAAGCGCCGCTCAGCCGGAGCTTCATATCTAAATGGTAAATATGCAGTTTTGGGTAGACCGGGACTTGGCTGGAGGGATGAACCAGGGAATTTGCGGCTAATCGCGGCTGGCAGGGCACTGCTGACAAAAAATGTGCTTGCAGAAAGTTGCTCCTCTGATTACTATCCAAGCAACCCTGGGGAACAATTTCAAAAGCTGGTTCCAGCATGAATATCGGCGAAACAATCAGGACGTATCGGCTGCAGAAGGGCATGTCGCAGGGTGACATTGAGAAGCGCACCGGGCTTTTGCGCTGTTACCTGTCGCGCGTGGAAAATGGCCATACCATTCCCTCCCTGGATACACTTTCCAAAATTGCCGGCGCCATGGAATTACCCCTTGGCCAGTTCTTTGCCGACCATTTTTCCAACGGCAACGCCAAGAACCTGCCTCCGCTTACCGAGGATGAGGTGCGTTTTCTTACGCAAATCCGCCGCTACTCCATGAGCTTGAATGACAGTGACCGCAAATTGGTGCTGGCCATGGTGAAAAAGATGGCGGCCGGAGCGAAATAAGCCCTCAGCGATCGGCTCTTTCTGAAACCCCTCGCGTAGCGAGGGGCCCCTATAGTGAATCATCTGCCAAGGTTGCTCATTCCCTTTCACGCATCGCGCTCATAGGGCGCCCCGCCCGCTCGCATCCTTAGCAAAGAACCAGGATTATTGGAGTCGCGGGATTCGGGTTTTAGAAAGCTCACGCTGCTTTGCTTACTTCGCTCAGCGCCAGCACGGCCAGCTCCAGGCGGTCGCGGGCGCCGGTTTTGGTGAAGATGCTTTGCAGGTGCCGCTTGACGGTGTTTTCGCTGATGGTGAGCGCTTCGCCAATATCTTTGTTCTTCATACCGCGGGCCACATGGTAAGCGATCTGGCGCTCGCGGGTGGAGAGACGGCCCATGGTGTTGGCGGAGGTTTTTGACTCGGCTGTCATGGTGGTAAGGACCTGCTGGGCAAGTTCATCGGAGAACGCCAGCTCGCCATTGGCAACGGTGCGGATGGCGGCAAAGAGTTTTTCCGGACCATCGCTCTTCAGCACCAGGCCGCGCGCGCCCAGCTTGACCACCTGGGCATAGTCAAGCTCATTGTCAGAACCTGTAAGCACCACCGCGGCCACACGGCTGCCGGCCCGGTCCAGGGTGCGCAGGACTTCAAAGCCATCGCCTTCGGGCATAAAGAGGTCCAGCAACAGCACGTCCGGCGGATGTTCCTGCACCATGGCGACCGCCTCCTGTCCGTTGGCAGCGCGGCCTTCGACAATAAAATCGGGTTGCGTGGAGAGCAAGGATGCCAGTGATTCACGCAAAACGGTGTGATCGTCGGCAATAACGATCCGGGTGCGATTTTTAGAAACGCTTTTAGAAACCATACTGATCGTTAGATGCAATTCCCAAGTGGATGAAATGCCTGACTTTCAGGTTGGCCGGACTGGTGTGATGAAATGTAAAGTGCGCGATATCGGCCTGGGACTGGAGAAGGCAAAGGCCCAGAGTAAGGCACCGCAGTGGCGGGTAAGTCCCTGTACCTTGAGCACGTAGGAGCGCGGGGCGGTCTATGGTATATTCCGCGTAAATGCTCCCCGTGGAGCGAGCCGGGCTTTGAAATTGGAAACGGAGCCGTCCCTTTGGCAATTGACGACGAACTCAACGTGCTGGAAGACCAGCTTCGCCGGCTCAAGGTGGAGTACGACATGTATTTCGGCGGAGGCTCCAAGAAACCGCCGGCCGAGATCGAATGGAAAGTCAAAAACCTGCTCAAGAAATATTCTGACGGGCATCGCATGAATTATGCCCAGCGTTTCCGCTACACCACCATCCAGCAGCGCTTCGCGCTCTATAACGCGCTGTGGCAGCAAAAGCTGCTGATCAAAGAAGAAGGATACCGGCGGCCGCAGGACGCGGTTCTGGGCATCCAGGGGCTGCGCACGGATGAGGAACACGAGGCGCAGAAAGCCCTGCGGCATCATGGCCCGGTCACGGAAGACCGTCCGTTCAGCCTGTCTTTTTCCGATGACGCCGATCATTCGCAGGTGGAGTCCCTGTTCCAGGCGCTCACCGAGGCGCGCAAGAAGACCGGTGAAAACAACGCAGCCAATCTGGACTCATTCAAGAAATTTGTGAAACAGAAGACCGCTCAGCTAAGGAAGGAATATGGCTGCAAGGCGGTGGAGTACACGGTCGAATTACAGAACGGGCAGGCCAAGCTGAAGGCCAAGCCAAAGTGAGATTCGGACCGGCTTGGGGTATGCGGCCCGTTCAGCTGCATATTGGAATCTACTAAGACCTGCGAGCGCTCTCTGCGGCCGTTTTCCCGTCGTGAGTCCAATAGAAAATCTATTTCTTCCCCATGGCAACCTTCCCCACACTTGCGCATTCTCACGCGCCGACGGCCCGGAACCGGGCCTTCCGTAGGAGGGAAGCAAATGAAGAGAACCGCGGGACTGTTAGTAGTGTTTCTGCTCTGCTCCATGGTCGCCTTGCACGCGCAGGACCAGAGTCAGGACAAGGACAAGGGAACAGAGATGACGGGTATGCTGTGCAACGCTGCGAACGTGGTGCTTACCGGCGGCAAAGCGACGTGCGACGAATCGAAAGGCGGGGGCAGCAATGACATGGTCTTCATCGACGATCAGGGCAAAGCCACAACGATCGCCAACCCGGAGAAGATGAAAGGCATGTCGGGTCAAAAGGTGAAGGTCAAAGGCGAGATGAAGAAAATCAATGGCGAGGACAGGGTGTGGATCCATGACCTTGCGCATCTTTCTCCAGGATAATCGCAAAGCGCTTCAAGAAAAGTGGAAGGGGCTTTGAGCTGCATTCCTGTGCGGGGCGAAGCTCCTTTCCAATTTGACGTCAATCTACACACCCGGTCATTCGGTTGCATCCACACGGCCCCGCTGCTACCTTATCCTTTAATTCGTCCAATCCTGCCCTGAGGACCTAAAGCGTGCCCAAAATTCAGCGTGCAATTCTAAGCGTTACCGACAAGACTGGTCTGGCGGATTTCGCCCGCCAACTGGCGGCGCTCAAGGTGGAACTGGTGTCCACCGGAGGCACGGCCAAGCTGCTGCGCGAGACCGGCATCGCCGTGAAAGACATCTCTGAACTGACCGGCTTTCCGGAGATGATGGATGGCCGGGTGAAGACGCTTCATCCCAAGGTGCATGGCGGAATTCTGCACATTCGTGGGAATGCGGGCCATGTCGCGTCGGCGCGCGAGCACGGCATACAGCCCATCGACATGGTGGTGGTAAACCTCTACGCTTTTGAAAAGACCGCGTCAAAACCGGGCGTGCATTTCGATGAAGCGATTGAGAACATCGACATCGGCGGGCCGTCGATGGTGCGATCGGCGGCGAAGAACTTTCGTGACGTGGCGATCGTGACGTCGCCCGAGGATTATGCGGCCATTGCGCGAGAGATGGCGAGTTCCGGCGGAGAGTTGGGGCTGGCGACACGCTGGCGTCTGGCGCAAAAGGCCTTTGCCACTACCGCTGCGTATGACAGCGCGATTGCAGCAACGCTGGCCGGCACCTCCCTGAATGAGAGCGCAACCCAATTCCAGCTTCCTCAGGTTCAGCCAGCAGCAACCGTCGATGATTTCCCCGCGGTATTGCGCTTTGCCCTGAACAAAGTGATGGACCTGCGCTACGGTGAGAATCCCCACCAGCGGGCCGCCATGTACTCCGATGGCTCAGGCGCGGGCGTGGCCAACGGCAAGCAGCTCCAGGGGAAGGAGCTTTCATTCAACAATATTGTGGACCTGCAGGCGGCATGGGACCTGGCGCAGGAGTTCGATGAAACGGCTTGCGCCATCATCAAGCACACCAATCCCAGCGGGGCGGCCACGGGCAAAACACTGCTGGAAGCTTACCTGCGCGCCAAGGAAACCGACCCGGTTTCGGCTTTTGGCGGCGTGATCGGCGTGAACCGCGCGATCGACGGGGCTGCCGCGGAAGAGATCGCAAAACTGTTTGTGGAGGCGATCGCCGCGCCCGGATATTCACCCGAGGCGCGAGAGAGGTTTGCCGCCAAGAAGAACCTGCGGCTGGTCGAGGTAAAGGCGAGCACACAAAAGTTTGCCATGAAGCAGGTCTCAGGCGGGATGCTGGTCCAGGATGCCGATGCTCGCCCGCTGACCGAGGCAGATCTGAAGGTGGCTACCACCCGGCAGCCAACCGCGGAAGAGATGCGTGCCCTGCTTTTTGCCTGGAAAGTCTGCAAACATGTGAAATCAAATGCCATTGTTTATGCCCGGGAGGGACAGACGGTGGGTGTGGGCGCCGGGCAAATGTCACGAGTGGACTCCTGCAAGATCGGCGCGATGAAAGCGATCTTACCTTTGCAGGGCACGGTGGCCGCCTCAGACGCGTTTTTCCCGTTTCCGGACGGAGTGGAGGAAATTGCCAAGGCTGGGGCTACGGCGATCATCCAGCCGGGCGGTTCGATGCGCGACCAGGAAGTCATTGATACGGCGAACCGCCTGGGCTTGGCAATGGTGCTTACAGGCGTGCGTCACTTCCGTCACTAGAGAAGAATTGCAATCTGCAGCGAAAAGACGGGATTTAAGGGCTAGAATTAAGAAGTGGATTAGCCGCTACCGGAAATGACGCCCGCGCATCCAATAAAAGGGTAAAACTCGGTTCGTTCTATGAATTTAATAAAAACTCGCATTCTTTTATCAGGGTTGCTCCTGTTTACGACCGCCACCGTTGTTGCACAGCAGGGCGCAAGCCCGAAGGCGCCCGCCACTCCTTCACAGAAAGAGGCCGCGCCGCAGAAAGGGGCCGCCACTAAGGAAGCAAGCCCCAGCCAGCCCAAGGCGGACAAAAAGCCCGATCAGGCCGCCGCTTACTATCACTTCGCTCTGGCGCACATGTACGAAGAGATGATGGCGATGTATGGGCGCTCCGAATACGCCACCAAGGCCATTGAAGAATACCGCCAGGCCATTGAGAACGATCCTTCCTCCGAGTATTTGAACGCGTCGCTGGCGGAGCTCTACGCCAAGACCGGCCGCATCCGCGATGCGGTGCTGGAAGCGCAGGAAATCATCAAGCGCGATCCTGACAACCTGGAAGCGCACAAGCTGCTGGGCAGGATCTATTTGCGTTCGCTGGGCGATTTACAGCCGGGAACGCAATCGCGCGAAGTGCTCACCCTGGCCATTGAGCAGTATGAAGCCATGACCCGGATTCAGCCCAAGAATCCGGACAACCATTTGTTGCTGGGCCGCCTGTATTTCCTGAACAAGGATCTCATCAAAGCGGAGAACGAATTCAAGACCGCCGTGAGCATGGATCCCAGTTCGGAAGAGGCCGTTACCAATCTGGCTTATCTATATAACGAAGAGGGCGACAACAAGAAGGCCGCCGAAGTTTTAGCGGCGGTGCCCGAGGGGCGGCGCTCGGCCAAGATCTATGTCGCGCTGGGCAGCACCTACGAGCAGCAAAAAGAATACAAGAAGGCGATTGCCGTTTTCCGGCAGGCGCTGACCATGGACAAGGAAAATCTGGATGCCATGCGCGGCCTGGCCCAGAACCTGGCCAATGACAACCAGATTGAAGCCGCGCTGGACCAGTACCGGACCATCCAGGATGCCGATCCGCAGGACGCAACCGCCGCGTTGCGCGTGGCTGAAATCTACCGGCGCATGGGCAAGTTTGACCTGGCCATGGAGAACCTGAAAAAGGCCGAAACACTGGTGCAGGATTCGCTGGAGATCCCCTACAACGAAGCGTTGATTCTGGAAGCGCAAGGCAAGTATGAAGAAGCGGCGGCGGTCCTGCAAAAGCTGGTGAGCCATCCACTGCCAGCCGATGCGCGCCAGGGCGATAAGAGCAATCGCGCGCTGTTCCTGGAGCGGCTGGGCAACATTTACCGCGAAGCCGGACGCCCGCTGCTGGCCATGGAGACGTTCCGCAAGATCGTAGACCTGGGCGGAGACGAAGCGGCCCGCGGCTACCAGGACGTGATCGATGCGTATCGCGACCAGAAACAGTGGAGCGATGCCACGCGCACGGCCCAGGAAGCGGTGAAGAAGCTGCCCAACGATAAAGGCCTTAAGCTCACGCTGGCGCAGCAAATGGCGGATGCCGGCAAGCAGGACGAAAGCATCCAGCTCGCCAAGTCGGTACTGAAGGGCGGCCCGGAAGACCGCGACACGTACATCATGCTGTCGCAGATCTACATGCGGCTGAAGCACTGGAAGGAATCAGAAGACGCGATTGCCCAGGCGGAGAAATTTGCAGTCCGCGCAGAAGAGAAAGAATATATTCGCTTCCTGCAAGGCTCTATTTATGAGAGGCAGAAGAAATTTGATCTGGCCGAGCAGGCCTTCCGCCAGGTGTTGCAGCAGAACCCCAGCAACAGCATGGCGCTGAACTATCTTGGCTACATGCTGGCCGACCACAACAGCCATCTGGAAGAGGCGCTTACGCTGATCAAGAAAGCGCTGGACTTTGATCCGCAGAACGGCGCGTACCTGGATTCATTGGGATGGGTCTACTTCAAGCTGGGTAATTACGACCAGGCGGAAGAGAACCTCCGCCGCGCCGCCGACAAGAGCCCGAATGATGCCACCATCCAGGACCACCTGGGTGAACTCTACGCCCGTACCAACCGCTTCAAGCAGGCGGCCACGCACTGGGAGCGCGCGCTGGACGAGTGGAGCAAGTCCGTGCCGGCCGATGTCGATCAGCAAGATGTAACGCGTGTCAGCAAAAAGCTGGAGAGCACCAAGGTGAAGCTGGCGCAACAGACACAGAAGCAGTAAGAAGCAGTACTTGGTATTTAGAACTTGGCCCTTCGCAGATCGCGAGGGGCTTTGTATTTGGCGGCAAGAACGGCCTAGATCGTACCGCCGCGCAATTGAAATCCGTCACGAAGCAGAGGTCCCCGAAGCGAGATTGTACGGAGCGGACATCTGGCGCCTCATGCCTTCAATGTCGAACTCTTCTTTGCGCACGCGCTGATCGAAATACTCCAGCGCAAGCGCTATTGCGCTGATGGGGCCAAACAAAATCCCGCCCATGGCGGTGGTGAAGAGGCGCAGCACCTCTTTGGAAGGAATGCCTCGGTATGGAGTTGCGGTCAATCCCAAGGCGGTTGCACCCGCATTCAGCGCCGCGACCATAGTGCTGATAATGATCGAGGTCAGAAAAAAGACGATGACGATGCGACCTACGGAACCACTGGTCAAGTACTCGCTTCTCTTCAGGGATTGGCGCGCACCTATGTTTTCCAGAACTACGGCAGGGATGGCGATCCCATACACTCCTCCCCAGTAGATTCCGGGGATGATGAAGAACAAGGTGCCCACGGCAACTCTCAATTCGACCAGGAACGCGGCAAAGACCACCCGGAAAGCCTTGCCTGACAGGCGTGAAAAGGAGTCCCACATATCGGGCGGACGATCCAGATAAATATCGGAAACGGCAACTGTTGTAGCCGCGGTAACGATGGAGTTCACAAACAGGGAGGCGAACGATGCACCCAGTCCGACCAGCAACGCCAACCAGCCGGTGGCTTGAGGGCGCCCGACAGGGAGTTGCGCCAGGCCTAGCTGGAGCACCAGCACAACAAGATTTGGAATGGCGCTGATACTGAGAAACAGCACAAAGTGCTCACGGTAGAGAGAAAACGTTTCTTTGAGAATCTTACCCAGCGAAAGAGCGCGAAGCGTAAAAGGCATGGTTAACCCAATAGGAAGCGCATATTGTACCTAAGTTACGACTGCCCCTGCGGTACACTTTCTTTATGCTAGCTCCCTACGCGTTGCGCGCCGAGGAGAGCCGTGGGCGGCGCTATCCTGAGGCCGGTCATCCTTATCGCAACGACTTCCAGCGCGATCGCGACCGTGTGGTGCACTCGCGGGCTTTTCGCCGGCTGGAGAACAAGACCCAGGTTTTCACGCGCAGGCGTTCCGACCATTTCCGCAACCGGCTGACGCACACCATTGAAGTGGCGCAGATTTCCCGCACCATTGCCGCTGAGTTGCAGCTGAATGAAGACCTGGTGGAAGCGCTGGCTCTGGTGCACGATGTGGGCCATCCGCCGTTCGGGCACGCCGGCGAGCGCATCCTGGACGAGGCGATGCGCGAGCACGGCGACCGTTTTGATCACAACCTGCACGCGTTGCGCACGGTAGAGCAATTTGAGCAGCGTTATGCAGATTTCCCCGGCCTGAACCTGACGTTTGAAGTGCGCGAGGGGATTGTGAAGCACTCGCGCGACTACGAGGCCAGGGATTTTCCGCAGCTTGCGGAATACCTGTTGGAGCAGCGGCCGCCCCTGGAAGCGCAGTTGATTGACCTGACCGATGAGATCGCGTACTCCACGGCGGACCTGGACGATGGGGTTGAAGCCGGGATCCTGACGCGCGAGCAGGTCCGCAGTGGCGTGCCTGTGTTCGCACGCCTTTATGAGGAAGTCGAACGTCGATATCCCACCGCCGCCGAGAAACTCAAGTTCAATGAGACGCTCAAGCGCGTGCTGGACACCCTGGTAAGCGATCTGATCGCGCAGACACGCAGCGCGATTGGCGAGTCGGGCGCGCAATCGGTGGAAGATGTGCGGAAGTTGGCGCGGCGTCTCTTCGCGTTCAGCCGCACGGTGGACGAGGAACGGCGGCAGATCAAGGACTTTCTCTATCGCAGCCTGTATTTCAGCCCGGTGCTGGAGCGGGACAAACGGCAGGCCGAGCAGGTGATCTCGGAGATGTTTGCGTTTTTCATTCAGGCGCCGCAACAGTTGCCGGCGAGTTATCAGGAAAAGACGCGGCACGAGCCTTTGCACCGCATTGTGTGCGATTACGTGGCCGGAATGACCGACACCTACATCCTGGAGCAGCATCGGCGATTCTGTCCGCCGAAAAAAAGAGTAGGGACGTAAGCACCAATGCCCGGCTCGCTGCGGTGAGCAATAGTGAACAACTGCAAAATTTTGCAGGGTATTCAATTACAAAATTCCTAAAAGCCGCACAACGATACATTTGCCGTTATCATCTATCTCAATCAGAATTGGTGACATTTGATAGATCATCGCCTCGCATTACGCCCTTCGTTTAACAACACAGCAAGATTCCACTTTTGAGGACGCACACCGACATGCGCGATATGCGGACCACTATCCAGGCCCTTTCACGTTTTAAACTCTTCCTGTTTTTGGCGGTCATTTCATGGATTGGACTGAAACTGTATTCGCAAACGTGGAGTCCGATCGTAACTGTCGGGCCGGGATATGTTGATTGCTATACACGGCAAGTTGTGCGCACCAGCGCCGACGTTGTGTATGTTGTCGCCAATGCCAGCGGCTTCAGCGGCGGCACGGCGCCTGCTTCTGTCCGCGTGTACAAGGGGTCGCCGGCGGGCAATCCGACGAGCTTTACCGAGATGGATGCGGCGCACCGTCCGGCCAACGCGGTCCGCATGGGAGGCGTTGAAGCCAAGATTGCAGGAGCAGATCGTTTCATTCAGATCGTCTATGAAGACATAGGAGCAGGGCAAACGAGGTATGTGAAGTTCGACACGCTGACCGATACCTGGGGGACGCCGGAAGTTGTGGGCTCGCTCAACGGACTGAACACCACGAACCGCTATATGGGCAAGACCGGGCTGGCGCTGGACGCTAACGGCGCGCCGCACGTGATTACCGGAGGCGCGAGCGAGCCCATGTATTACAGCAACCGCACGGGCGGAAGCTGGACTGCCCCTGTAGTTGTGGCCGGCAGCAACGCGGACATGCATCCTTCGCTGGCGTTTGACCGCGCCGGGGTGCTGCACCTGGCCTATTACGACGGAAACATCAATATGTTTTACCGGCAGCGTGATCCGGCGAGCGGTTTGTGGAGTTCGCGGGAAACGGTTTCGGGGAACGTTTCTACCAGCCAGTCCGATGAATCGCCATCGCTGGTCATTGATTCCAGCGGCCGCCCGCTGGTGAACTACATTGCGGGAGATTTCACCTTCCACTTCAAACTGGCGCGGCGTACCGCCGCCAACAACTGGGCAGACATCAGTCCGGGAACGGCAGTGGCCGGACACAGTCCAGGTCTTTATATCGACAGCCTCGATAACATCTTTGCTCTAGAAGGCCACGACCTGTCGGTGATTCAACCCTCGGTGGAGGTGCGCTCGGCAGCGGGCACGTGGGGACCTTATCAGATTCTGGCTTCCGGTCCGCCGACCCGTGACGGCAGCGCCTCCGCGCGATGGGACTTGCTTTGGCCGGGAAACATCAACCATCTTGACACAGCCAACATGGATGAAAATGGAGTGGACCAGTTTGGCAATCACTACGCTACTACTTATTATCTGCACGCTGCGCTGAATGCTTCGCCAACTCCAACGCCTAGCCCAACGCCAACTCCAACCCCGACTCCAACTCCAACGCCGATACCGACTCCAACGCCCACACCGACGCCAATTCCATTACCCGGCGGTAGCGGGCTGGTGGCAGCGTATTCGTTCGATGAAGGTAGCGGCACTGCGGTGCACGATGTGTCGGGCAACAACAACACGGGGACTGTATCAGCAACGTCCTGGAGCAGCCCGGGCCGGTTTGGCGGCGCCCTTTCATTCAATGGCACAACCAGCATTGTGACCATTCCAGATTCGGCTTCGTTACACCTGAGCAATGGAGTGACATTGGAGGCGTGGATCAATCCTTCAGCAGCGCCGGCCGGGTGGCAGGCTGTCCTGTTCAAAGAAATGCCTGCAGACAGCGCATATTTTCTCTATCGTTCCGGATACAGCGCAGCGCCAGTAGCCGGAGTTTTCACCACGGCCGAGCAGCAGGTGCTGGGTGCCAGTGGACCGGTGGTGAACGCCTGGACACATCTGGCATTCACCTACGACGGAGCCACGGAACGTCTTTATATGAACGGCGTGCAGGTGACCAGCCGCGCGCAAACAGGAAACATCGCTGCATCCACCGGTGTGCTGCATATTGGTGGAGACAGCGTTTGGGGAGAGCACTTTCAGGGACTGATTGATGAAGTGCGCATATACAAACGCGCTCTGAGCGCGGCGGAAGTGCAGGCGGATATGAATACGCCAGTTGGAAGCGGACCCGCCCCAACCCCAACTCCAACCCCGACTCCAACCCCGACTCCGACCCCAACTCCAACTCCAACTCCGACCCCAACTCCAACTCCGACCCCAACTCCGACACCGACTCCAACTCCGACACCAACGCCAACGCCAACGCCGACACCAACGCCAACGCCGACGCCGATCCCAACTCCAACTCCAACTCCAACTCCGACACCAACGCCAACGCCGACGCCGATCCCAACTCCAACTCCGACCCCAACTCCGACACCGACTCCAACACCGCCACCAGGTAATGGTCTGGTCGCGGCCTATGGATTCAATGAAGGATCGGGTACAAGTGTCCGCGACGTTTCCGGCAACAGCAATACAGGGACGGTCTCCGCAACTTCATGGAGCACAGCAGGCCGTTATGGAGGCGCGCTCGCCTTCAACGGCAACACGAGCGTCGTGACCATACCTGATTCGGCATCGCTGCACTTAAGCAAAGCGGTGACCATGGAGGCGTGGATCAACCCTTCAGCGGCGCCTCAGGGATGGCAGGCCGTCGTGTTCAAGGAAATGCCCACGGACGGCGCGTACTTCCTCTATCGTTCCGGATACAGTGCAGCGCCGGTCGGCGGCGTTTTCGTCACGGCGGAACAAGAGGTGCTGGGCACGAGCGGCCCGGCTTTGAATGCTTGGACGCATCTTGCCTTTACCTACGATGGCGCGACGGAGAAGCTTTATATGAATGGAGTGCTGGTCACCAGCCGGGCACAGACCGGAGCCATCTCGGCCGCGAACGGGGTGCTGCACATTGGCGGAGACAGCGTCTGGGGCGAGCACTTCCAGGGACTCATCGACGAGGTTCGCATCTACAACAGGGCCTTGACGGGGTCTGAAATCCTGGCAGACATGAACACCGCGATCTCGCCATAATGGACGGTTGACGTCGTCTGCCAATGAGAGCTTTCCGTTGGCCCCGAGCATCTTCCGCATCATAGATGCGAAATTATTTTGCGCGCGATATCGGCGCCACGCGTGCGCGCTTCCGGCACGTACATGGTGTCAAGTCTGAACATGCTGTCGCCCTTCAGGACGTAGAATGCGTGCCCGAAGGAGCCGATCATGGCGCGATCGCCTACGCCGCTGATTTCATCAAAGCCCGGAACCACGGACATGGTGATGCGCAGGTTGGTCCAGTTTCCGCTGCCAAAATTGCGGTCGACCGTGAAGGCAAAAACTCGTCCGTCTTTGTCCGGCTGAGTAAGTCCGAGTCCTTTCACAATGCCTTCCATCTCTTGCGTGTGTTTCAACAGTTCGAGAGGATTGTCACTCTTCGAGTTGTTCAGGGCAGGGTCTTTGGATGCTTTTTCTGAATCCCGCCGCGCCTGGGCCACGGCGATCTTTTGCAGCTCGGCAAACGCCGCGGGATTGGTGAAATAGGCGCAACCCGGCTCACGGCCTTCCACGATCTCAGTGCTGCGCTCCACGGTCACGCCCAGCAGCTGTTGCAGCTCGGCAGGCGAGAGCAACTTGCAGGCGTTGCCCTTAGTCACTTCAACTTGTCCCAGCGCTCCGCCGGTCAGGCTGGAAACTTTATTCTTGATCCAGCTGACACCGTAAATCATGGCGCCAAAAGCCGCCAGAAGCATTACCAGCACAACTCCGCCGATGATCAGCAGCGGAACATTCGAAGACCTAGGCAGCGCAGCGGGCGGTTGCTGTGGTCCCGCCGGCGCCGGGTGATTTTGCTCCGGCGCATTGGGAGCTTGCGCGCGTTGTCCACATCGTCCACAAAACGCGCCGGCCAGCGGCGCTCCACAATTCGTGCAAAATTCCACCATGGCGTCATCCTCCATTCACCTGTTGCGGGAAGGTTATTGTAACGCTCATCGTCAAGCGTACGATGTGACCGGTTCAGGAAATTCACGCCGCTGGCTTTCATGATGCATCGCCGTATCGATTGAAGTAGAGTGATTGCGATGCGCCAACGATCGTCGCTTCACAAACTGTTTTGTCTGCGAGTATGGGCTTTGCTGCTGCCGGGGCTGATGCTGTTGGCGCCGGGCAAAACTTGCCTGGCTCAGACAGCCGGACCACCGCAACTCCTTCCGGATATCGTGATTCTCCCTGAGCAGCTCGTGGCCGAGCAGTGGCCGGTGATGCTGGATACGGTGCACCCGCCGAAAGAGCTGAAATATATTGTTCCGGGGCAGTGCGTTCGCTTTGCCGCTTTCGCTTCGGGAAACGGTGGCCGCGAACTGCTGGAAAAGAGCAGGTACGCGTTTGAACTCTCGCTCGCGGGGAATGCGCAGAGTTTTCCCGCTGAGCCTGCGCAGATGGTGAAGCTGACTACCATCTTCATGCCTGAGTTTCTGGCAAATACTCTGGGCAGGAATCGTATCTTCCACGAGATCCCTCCGGACAAGGCACTGGCTGCGTCGGGGCCGAAAGCGCGCTGGTGCGTGCCGCTCGATGCCCAGGACGGCACAGCTTCAGTCCAGGGCACATTTTTTTTGTCTGACGGCCAGACAGTTGCTCTCAAACGACGCAAGCTGGAGATCAAGACCTTTGAGGGCGCGCGCAAAAAGACCCCATGGAAGAACGTCGAGCAGATGGCGCAATGGATTCAACATTTTCACGAGGCCCCGGAGCCGGCGCTCCTGCTTCCAGCCCTGCGCCTGGCGGCCCAGAACGCTGAGGCCAGGAATGGGACGAACATGACGGAGTTTTTTGTGGCGGCGTTCAAAGCTTATCCCGCGGCGGCGGAAGAGTTGAAACGAAGATTGCCGGCGGAAGATCGTTGGACGCGAATGATCGGGACAGCAATGCTCAACTGGGCAGGATACGACGTTGCTTCGTTACGCGACGGGTTGCCGCAAGAGGACAAAAACGCGCTGGCAGTCGCAACGCTTCCTGATCCATTCGATATGACGCCCAACGAACAGATCGGCGCCCGGCAGGACATGCTGTGGGCAATTTTTTTTGCTACCGGACGCATGGAACCGGTGCGCGCCATCAGCACGGCGCTGGCCTGGAGCGAGGACTACGCCAAACTGATGGAACGCGGCCGGCAGATGCGCGCGTCGGGAGAAAAGCCCGGTAGTGGTGAGTGGCCGGCGTACGCGGCGCGAGCCGCAGCCTATGGCGCGGCCGGTTGGTCCATGGGGTCGCTGGCTTCATCGGACGCGCTGCTCAGTGATTACATTGAAGCTTTGAAAGCCGGGCCAGAGACTCCCGCAGCGGTAAAGAAGGAGCTGGAAAACCTTTATAAGAACCCGGCCTTCCGTATGGACCAGCCTCCTGTGGGCTCCAAGTAAGTTGCGGTCATCAGCTTGAGCTACCATGCATTTTGGCCCCGTCCTGGAGAGCAATATTTACTCGGTTGGCCTTACTCTGGAACTAGCCAGGTCTAAGGTGTTAACCGTAAAGCACTGAAAACAAAGGGTCGTCTTTGACCCTTTCGATTCAGGAGTTTGGCAATCGCAATGCACTAGCAAAATGCGTAGCGTTATGCGCACTCGGGGGTTTGCTGGAACCCTGTTAAAGCGTGGCCCCGATGCACGAACGACCCCCGGTTCGGAGGATTTTTTCCCAATGAAGAATTACTTATTGTCGCTTTCGCTGGCCGCCGCTTTCGCAGTTCCCGCGGTCGCCCAGCAGAACCAACAGAGCACCACCTCAGATCAACCGCAAGCGCAACAGACGCAGAGCAACGATCAAACAGCCACTGGAAAAGATCCGTTGACCTACCAGCGCAAAGAGGGCTTCTGGGGACACCTGAATCCCTTTGCCCGCAAAAAATACGTCAACCGGCAGCTTGATCCCATCCGCGGCCGCGTGAACGAGCTGGACGAACTCACCGCGAAGAACGCCAAGATGATCGCTGACGTGGACGCGCGGGCCACCGAAGGTATCCGCAACGCCATGAGCAAGGCCAATGAAGCCGATACGCACGCGCTCGACGCGGGCAATCGCGCCAACCAGGCCCAGCAGACGGCGCAGCAGGCCCACACCCGCATCGCCACCGTGGAAGAGACGGTGAGCAAGATTGACCAGTACCAGCCCGTCACTCAGGCTGAGATCCGCTTCCGCCCCGGCCAGAACGCTCTGAGCAAGAACGCGAAAGACGCGCTTGACCAGATGGCCACCACTTTGAAGGGACAGAAGGGCTACATTGTGGAAGTGCAGGGCTTCTCGCCCGGCAACGGCACCACTGCCATTGAGAACTCACGTGAGATGGCGCAGATGGTTGTCCGTTACCTGGTCCTGAATCATGACGTTCCGGTCTATCGCATCTACACGGTCGGCATGGGTAACGCTCCCATCCAGGCTGAAGATGGCAAGATGCGCCGCCAGAAGGGCGGGCGCGTTGAGATCAGCCTGCTCAAGAACGGCCTGGGCGATTTGAATGCCAGCAACAGCTCGGCTCCGGCTTCCTCCAGCGGCGTAACCGCGACCCCGGCGACCCAGCCGGCCGCGCAGCCCGCGACTCAGCCGAACGCCAGCGAACCGGCGCCCGCGCAGAAGCCGCCGCAACAGTAACAAGATCGGCAAGACCTCACTAACCAAACGCACCCCTCCCGCCCCAGTGGCAGGAGGGGATTTTTTTTGGGGGGGGAGCATTTCTGTCCGGCTCGTCCCAAACCGCATTAGCCCTGTTCGGCGATCAGCTCCTGGCAGGTAATGCAGTAGCGGCTCCACGGAACGGCCGTCAACCGATTGGCGCCGATCTCCTGGCCGCAGTTCAGGCATTCGCCAAATGTGCCGTCGTTGATCCGGGAGAGCGCCGCTTCCACCAGCATCAGCAGCCCGCGTTCCTGTGCTTTCTGCCGGAAAGTCATCTCCTTGGAGAGCGAGGCGGTCGCACGATCTCCTTCGTCGCGCCCAAACTCATGGGCCTCGTGCCGCTCTTCCTGTGTGCGAGCCAGGTTACGGCGCAACTCCTCACGTTTCTTGGTGAGGATGTCTTCAAACTTTGCGATTCTGACCTTGTCCATGAGCTATCACCTGGGAATCCGGAAAAATATCTTGTCTGGGAGTATATGCCTAGACCTTTCAATTTCTTAAATGGGACCGTTTCCACGGCGTGCACATGAGCGAGACGAGTGTCAGGGCATGAGTTTACTCGTGCCGCCCAACTACTGGCTCTGCACGGCTCCCGAGTGCACGCGTCAGAACCATATTGGCGCCGAGCGCCACAAGAAACGCCGGTAGCGCCGTTATTAGCGGCCAGATGCCGAGTGAGAGAAGCAGAAGCTGTCGGTGCTGGTTGGTCGAACCGGCAGATAGTGAATGAATGTTGGCGCCGACAGCAAGTCCGAATGCTCCAAGTCCAACGGCAAGGGCGACGTGCAAGGCGGCTGGACCAGGTGAGTTCTTCAGCCGAAAGCGCTCGTATGCAATGTGAGCTGCGTATCCAATGGCGCTCACCACCCACGCCGCCAGGCGCCACGCCTGTACATGAGTGGCCGGTAGTGCGAACACGATGCCAACGACGGCGTAGCCAAAGCCAAGGAAGACGGCCGTACGCGCCCATGATTGACGAGGTGATTCGCCCATGTGTGTGGCCTAAATCTTTAGGCCGACCTGCCTAAACCGTTGTGAAGGACGGCCCGGAGACCCGGCACACCCTCGATTACGGTTTGAATAAACACGCATTATAAGCGCACTCGTGGTCCATGGTGCACATTGCCTCCGTGTGCCGAGGCCTGACCGCGCCGGGGGTGGTTGGCTAACCGAAATTTAATGCTCTATTCCGGTTTGCCCGTGATACACCCAAAATCGGACTGCAGGTTCTCATTGAGACGCCTGTTACCAACAGTTACGAAGCCGGCGGTACAATAGACTGCAGCTAGAAAAGCGGCGTGACGCATCGAGCGCGTCAGTGTCCACGCCGAATCTCTTCCACTTCGTCCGTAAAAACATGTGACGTGAGTGTGCCGAGGTTGTTGGACGGAATTACTGGAAATTGTGCTTACCGCATCCGTGGCAGCACTTTCACGGCATCCAATCAAGCGTTCGTCAGATTGTCAGCTTCTCAGGGCTGGCGTTGAACTGTTGGCTCCTGACTCAAACCCCAAAATCCAAAACTACTCAAAAGGAGGACACCATGGCCCAAACAGGTACTACACAACGAGGCGGCGGGCAGGCAGCGGACAACAATGCGATACGTCCGTTTCAGGTGACTGCTCCGGAAGCGGAACTTACCGAATTGCGCAGGCGCATCCACGCGACAAAATGGCCGGAACGCGAAACCGTTACGGATCAATCGCAAGGCGTGCAGCTTGCGGCCATTCAAACACTCGCGCGCTATTGGGAGACAGATTACGATTGGCGCAAGTGCGAGGCGAGACTGAACGCCCTGCCGCAGTTCATCACCGAGATCGATGGGCTGGACATTCATTTCATTCACGTTCGTTCGAAGCATGAGAATGCTTTGCCGCTGATCGTCACGCACGGATGGCCGGGCTCGGTCATCGAACAGATGAAGATTATTGATCCCCTGACCAATCCCACGGCACATGGTGCGAGCGCGTCGGACGCCTTCCACCTGGTGATTCCGTCCATGCCGGGCTACGGGTTTTCCGGCAAGCCGGCCATCACCGGCTGGGACGAGGACCACATCGCACGTGCATGGGTGGTGCTGATGAAGCGCCTCGGCTATACGCAATTTGTGGCGCAAGGCGGCGATTGGGGCGCGATTATCACCGATCTGATGGGCGTGCACGCCGCCCCGGAGTTACTCGGCATTCACACCAACATGGCGGGCGTCATTCCACCCGACATTGACAAGGCGGCCCAGTCCGGCGCTCCGACGCCATCCGGCCTTTCCGCCGACGAGACCGTAGCGTACGAGCGGCTGAAATTCGTATATGCGAAAGGCGTCGGGTATGCATACCAGATGGGGTTGCGCCCACAGACGCTTTACGGGATTGCGGATTCACCGGTCGGCCTGGCAGCTTACCTGATTGATCACGACGCGTGGAGTTACGCCCACATCGCACAGCTCTTTGCCGGACAGCCCTTCGGCAACATTACAAGAGACGACATCCTCGACAACATCACACACTACTGGTTGACGAACACGGGGATCTCCTCCGCCCGTCTCTACTGGGAGAAGAAAGTCGGCTTTTTCAGCGTCAAAGGCGTCTCCATCCCGGTAGCCGTAAGCGCGTTTCCTGAAGAACTCTATCAAGCGCCGCGGAGCTGGGCCGAGCGGGCCTATCCCAAACTCGTCTATTACAACAAGCACGACAAAGGCGGGCACTTTGCGGCCTGGGAGCAGCCGCAACTCCTTTCTGAAGACGTCCGCGCGGGCTTCAGATCGCTGCGCAAGGTAGCAAAAGCAGCGTAGTTGCGGCTTAGGGACAAATTGATAAACCTTGTGCGGAGTGGATCCACTCCGCACTTTTTTTGCTCTAGCCGGCGGTTCGGGGCACAGCTCGCGCTCAGCAATCACGATTCTGCTTGACAAAGCCCAGTCAATCACTGCACGGGCGGCTCAAGCTGCATCTCGGGCCGCCTGTTTCCCCGATGCCTCCGTTTCTCTGTTCCTTCAGTGTTTTAAAGATTTTCTCCACGCCTCCACGTCTCCATCGGGACATGGCTCGGTGAAGGGCGATCTGCGTTGCAATGTGGGCCGCCCTGCATCGAAGCCTCTGTCATTCTCCTCGCTCCTCATTGCCTCTTCCTGTTCGCGGGCCTCCGCCGGATTCTTCTCAAGCATCGGGTTGTGAAAAGCGCGCGCGGCTAGAGCTTTCTATTTAAGAAAATCTTAATTTGTCGCCAGACTCTGGAATGGAAACTCGGGCGCGCTGCTTCTTGCAACTTTTCTCCGCACGTGCGAACGATTGGGACTAGAATTTCTTTCAGTTAAGAGTACTGCTCCGAATCCAAGGAGCATGACAGGATAGAAAGATGCGCCGCTTGCCAAGGTAAAGGCATGTCTCTCGCACTACCACGGCTTCAGCTTAATTCGTGGCCCGTCATCGCGGCCGCCGTTCTGGCATTCCAGACGATAGTCTCACTCGCTCTGCGGCAGAGCGCCAGCCGGACTTCATTCAACGCCGTGATCTCGATTGTTCTGCTCCTCACGGCCACCGCCATTGCCACACTCAATGCAGTTCAGAGCAAACGCGCTATCCGGCTCTTCTGGTCGTTCCTTGCCATCGGATGCGGGCTGTGGGCGCTCAGCCCGGTGTTCTGGATCGTCCACGTGTCTACGGACAGCAATCTTCCTGACTTTTGGCTCTCCACTTCTCTGTTGCTTCTGCACATCGTATTGTTCATCGCTGCCATGGCCGCGCGCCCGCATTTGCAACAGGTCAGTCATAAGCCATATCGCACCACACTAAATTTCCTTTTGCTGCTGTTCTTGCTGGTTTTCATTTATGCCTTCTTCCTGATTCCCTACCAGACCCTGCGCTGGGATTCATCGGCCATCATCTCTTTTGAGAGCTGGTACTTCGTGCTCAATCTCCTGCTCCTGGGCGCGATCGGGGCGCTGATGGCACGCGCGCGGCAGCCATGGAAATCGATCTACGGGCATCTGTTGGGTGCGTCCCTTTTGTATACCATTGTCTCTTTGTTCCTCAACATCCTTGTCGCCAAGCAGGGGGCCGCGTTGGGTTCGCCGAACGTACTTTACAGCGCTGCTACCTGTTGGTTCGTTTGGGTGGCCCTGCGCGGGCGGAAGCTGGCGTTGCAGCTCGAGCAAACGGTCCAGCTTGATGCCTCGCAGCCAAAATACACTTTTCCCTTTGCCATGCTGGCCGTGATAGCAATTCCTGTCTTTGGCATATGGGATCTGTTTCGCACCAATGAGCCATACAAAATACGCGTGATTCGCCTGCTTGTCGTGTTGGTTTCATTTTTGTTTCTGGCAGTTTTTGTCTGGGTCGGTGAATATCTTGCCGGCCGGGATCTGGCTGCGGACGCCGGCTCAGCCAATGACCGGCTCCGGCTGGCCATGGAATCCAGCAAGTCCGTGGGATGGGATTGGGATGTCAAGAGCGGCCGGGATTTCTGGTTCGGCGATCTGCAAAACATGTTCGGAATCCCAGCCGATGCCTATTCCGGGCACGTGGAGGACTTCCGCCGCCGCATTCACCCGGACGATCGGGGGCGAGTTTGGAAGACTGTCCATCAGGCCATGCAAACCCATGAACCCTATGCGGCCGAGTTCCGCGTGGTTCGCCTGGACGCGTCCGTGCGCTGGATCGCCGCCCAGGGAAAATTCTCCTACACTGCCAATGGCGAGCCTGAACGGATGCTCGGCATGGCGACCGACATCACAGAAACCAAGCGCGCCGAAGAGGCCCTCCGCCGGAACGAAGCCCTGAAAGGTTCCATCCTTTCGTCTCTTGAGAACCAGATCGCGGTCCTGGATAAACGCGGCATCATCATCGAGGTGAATGAGGCCTGGAACCGCTCTGCCCAGGCAAACGGCATGACCGATGAAACCGCCGGTGTAGGAGCTGATTACCTTGCGGCCTTGCGCCGTACCGCTGCCGTGCGCCCTGAGGCAGTGGAAGTGCTCAATTGCGTTCTACCTGTAATGGCCGGGACCTCCCGGCGCTGCCGCTACGACTATATGTGCCATTGGGCCGAGCCGCCAAAATGGTTTGCTATGACCGCGACCCCCCTGCAGACAGCGGAAGGCGGAGTCGTTGTTGCCTATAAAGACATCAGCGATGTGCGCCAGAGAGAAGCCGACCTTGCCGAAGCGCAGCGTTTGGCCAATGTGGGCAGTTGGCAGTGGGACCCAAAGACCGACACTGTCATCTGGTCGGAAGAGCTGTATCGAATCGCTGGCATGGATCCCAACCTGCCCGCCGTCAGCTTTCGTGAACACCCAAAGTTATACACCGCGGAAAGCTGGGAACGGTTGCGCCGCGCCGTAGAAGAAGGAAAGCGTTCGGGAGCTTCTTACGAACTCGATCTTGAGATGGTTCGTGCCGACGGCGCCACCAGATGGGTTGTGGCCCGCGGCGAAGTCTACCGCGATTCCACAGGCCACATCGTAGGTCTTCGTGGTACTGTTCATGACATCACGGACCGCAAACGCGCGGAACAGGCGCTTCGCGAAAGTGAAGAGCGCTTCCGTCTGGTAGCCAACACTGCTCCTGTGCTGATCTGGATGTCCGGTCCTGACAAACTGCGCACTTACTTCAACAAGCCCTGGCTGGACTTCACCGGACGCACCATTGAAGCTGAACTCGGAAATGGCTGGACGGAATCGGTATATCCCAAGGACCTGCAAAAGTTCATGGCTGCGTACACGCAAGTCTTTGACCAGAGGGAAGAGTTCAAGCTGGAATACCGGCTCCGGCGGCATGACGGGCAATATCGCTGGGTCCTGGATAGTGGTCTGCCCCGGTTTAAGCCCGACGGGTCCTTTGCCGGCTATATCGGGTCATGTATTGATGTTACGGAGCGCAAGATGGCGGAAGAAGCTCTTTCCAGCGTCGGCCGCAAGCTCATCGCCGCGCACGAAGAGGAGCGCGCCTGGATTGCCCGGGAGCTCCACGATGACATAGGCCAGCGTCTTGCCCTGCTCTCCATCGAACTGGAGAGTCTCCGGCAAATTCCCTCGCATAGCGCCCGTGAATTCCCTGGCCGGATGCACCAGCTGCTGCAGCAAACTTCGGAGATCGCGAACGAGATCCAGGCCATCTCTCATCGCCTGCATTCTTCCAAGCTGGAATATCTGGGCCTTGTAGCGGCAGCCAAAGGGTTCTGCGCCGAGATATCGGAGCAGCAAAAAGTTAAGATTGATTTTCTTCATGATGCCGTTCCGCGCACGCTGCCATCGGAGGTGGAAGTGTGCGTGTTCCGGGTCTTGCAGGAGGCCCTGCGCAACGCAGTCAAGCATAGCCGGGTGCAGCAGATTAAAGTTGAATTGCATGCAGGATCGAAAGACCTTCATCTTATGGTTCGTGATTCAGGCGTGGGCTTTGATCCCGGCACGGCTTTGCTGGGCAAGGGACTTGGCCTGGTAAGCATGCAGGAGAGGCTCCGCCTGGTAAACGGCGAACTTACAATCCACTCGGCGCCCAACGGAGGCACTGCCGTGCACGCCCACGTGCCTCTCCGTTAACCCGCCAGCCTCCCCCGATTACTATTGCGGTACAAATCCAAGGAATACCTTATGGACTCCCATCCCGGATGGGCTACGATGATCCAAACTAGGTAACCCATTCAAAAGCCAGGCAGTTTTGCCAATCCCCCAGCGGTGACTGAAGTACCGTTTTCCGATTCCCAGGTTCAGCTTAGACTTCTGTCATCACGAAAGACCAATGTACCAGGGGCCGCAACACACTGTACTTCAGATCAGAACATTTGCATTGAGTTGAAGACTGTGCCGGCCAGCAAAGAGGAACAAGGCAGGTCACGGAATCCGGGTCTGCGACTTGCTTTAATACGATGAACTGCAGATTCAATCTCGACGGAAAGAAAGCGCTGCTGATAGTCGGCGGCTTGCTCTGCTTTCTTGCCGCCAGCGCCGGCGCGCAAACCAGCTCCGGGCAGTTAACCATCACCATGAATGTGCAGTCTTCCATCAGCCTGGTTTTCCAGAACAACCCTTCTGTCGGTACCCCCGGTTTCTGCCCCCTGACTAACGCGGGCACCAACAATGTTGGTCTCGATCTGGGCACGGCGGCGTTTCCCGGAAGCTTTCATACTTCAACCTGCGTGAATTACCAGCATTTGACCGCGGCATTTTACGAGGTCAGCAGCGCGTTTGACGTGGTGGTAAGCAAAGCCAACTCCAGCAGCCCGAACTACCGGCTGGCCGCGCAAATTTCCACGCCGCCGCCCACAGGCGTTGTCTGGCTCATCAATAACGTCACGCTGACCAATACGGGTTTTACGCCGCTGGATGCCACTGACAATTTTGGCCAGCGGATTACCAAGACATTGCAGGTTCAGGTCAGGAACAACGTGCCGGCGCAGGTATTGCTGGAGACGATCACTTTCCTGGCGACGGCGAATTAGGTATTGCGATGCTGAAGACATACATCTCGATCATGCGCAACGCGACCCTGGCGGCAACGCTTCTTTGGGGTGGGTCGGCTCTGGCCCAGACCACGGCAACCGGCGTGATCAATGGCACGCTTATCAATAAAGACGGCATCTCTCTGATTTTCAATACAGACCCTGCCGGCGTGAACCTGGGTGCGGCAGGTACGTCGGCTGCCAGCGCCAACTTTGGAGCCGTTTCCGCTTTCGGTCCGCTCTCCGGTGGAGTGACCCGGCCCAGCGTGACTGCCGCCAACTTTACCGTGCGGACGATTTTTGATGTGCAGGTGGTTCAGGGCGGCTTGACCAGCACCACGTATACGCTGACAGCCAATCTGGCCGCTGCGGCGCCAACCGGCCTCAGCTACAAAGTGGATGCGGTCACGCTTACCACCGTGGCCCAGACGGTCCAGACCAATGCCACATACAACGTCAACGTGCCGCACAACCTGGATTTGACAGTTTTGCGCGCGGCGCCTGGAGCTGGCGGACCTGCTGTCGGCACGCTGATCACGACGACGATCAATTTTACGGCCACGGCCAACTGAGTTTTAGGAACCAAGTTTAAGCAGTACGAATTTTGCATATTGAGGAGAGGAACCAAAACCATGAAAAAACTTACGCTCTTAACCATCTTCGCGGCGCTGCTGATGATTTCATCGGCGGCCGTAGCCCAGACCACAGCCAGCGGCACACTTACTGTGACCGCAACCGTTAACGGCACCATCAGCCTGGTCTTCAATTCTGACCCGTCCGGCGTTGCCCTTTCCGGCACTGGCACCAACGCTGCTACGCTGGCCTTTGGCACAGTGCAGGCTTTCGGCGGCGCGCTGACCGCTGGCGTTACCCGCGTGGCCGGAGCCACCAGCTTCACCGTGAGCTCGCCGGTGGATGTTTTCGTGGACAAAGCGAACGTGGCCAGCGCGAATTACACGCTGAAGGCCCAGTTGAATGCCGCCGATGCGGTCAACACCTGGTCCGTGGGCGGAGTGCCGGTTACGAATGCGGCCGCTGCCACCATTACAGCCACCGGCGCTTATACCAGCAACGTTCCTGAGACGGTTGCGCTGACCATTCCGTTTTCTACGGCCAGCGGAACCAACATCAGCAATGCCATTAACTTTACAGCCACGGCAAACTAAGGTTTGCTTAGAGCTGACGGCCGCTCTCGAACGAGCACATTTCATGGGTTAGAGCGGGCGGAGGTGCGAAATAGATTTGCGTTTTGTCCTGCCGTTATTGCTGTTCGGTTCCTCCCTCATGACCGACGGATGGGCGCAACGCAAGGGCTCGAGTAAACGCACCTCCACCGCCATTTCCATGAAGTCTGAAACTGAAGGAACAATCTCCGTGAGTTTTGTAAGCGCGCCGGATGGAGTCGCCTTGACCGGCGGGGCCTCCGGCCAGCGCAGCTTGAATCTGGGTACGGTCTCCAACGCCGCAGGCGCGCAGACCGCCAACGTCCAGGTGCAGAAACTGCCTGGACGCTTTATTGTTTCCACCAGGTTTGGCCTGAGCATACAGGATGGATCGCAGCATGCAACCAGCGCTACCGTCCTCGCCGCTCTCGCCGTGCCTGACTCCGCTTACACCTTCCGGCTCGACGGAGTCACCCTGGAAACGGTCCCGCAACTGGTCCAGGGCCAGGCGCGCGTCGGACCAACATTTATGCACCGTCTGGAAATCGACGTACCAACTTCACTGACGGAGAAGAATTCTCAACTGCACAATGCCATCCTATTTCAAGTCATCCCGAACTGATGTGGCGCAGGCACTGAAGGCGCTTCTGCCTGTGCGCGTTGTCGCTTGCCTGAGCGTGCTCTTTCTCTCTATTGCTTTGCAGGCGCAGACCTCGCCTGCGCCTTCTGCTGGTGCCCAGAACCCGGCATCGTCACAGGCTGCACCGTCTCCCGGGCCTGACGCCTCCAAGCCATCCATCTCGCTCAGCCCCGCGGTTATCATGGCCAAAGGCAACTTCGGCCAGGGACTCACGCAGACGCTCACTCTTTCCAACCAGACGGGCCGAGACTTCGCCTTCGAACTGGTGGCCGAAGATGTAATCATCAAAGACGGGAAGCGGGTCTTTGTTCCCGCTGGTGAAACGCCCAACAGCATCGCCGCTACCGCAGTGTTTTCGCAGAAGGCTGTTCTCATCAAGCCATTTTCTTCCGCCTCGGTCGATGTCCGGCTTACGCTGCCGGCGCAGACCAGCGTCCGCGCCGTGGTGGCCATGTTCCGAGGTACGGACAAGCTGCCCACCTCATCCGGTGCTGTTGGCATGACGGCATCGCTGGGCACGCTCATCACTTTCAACCTCACGGACAACGTAAAGCTCCAACCTGAAGCGGTGCATGTGAACCCAGCCACGGAGACGGCCAACATGACCATCGCGCAGTGGATCGCCAACAGCGGCACCGAACCAGCTCTGCCTGAAGGCACCGCGGCCGTGCTTAACTCCGGCGGCGCCCTAATCGGCAAGGCTACTTTCGCCGCGCAGCGTCTGCTTCCCGGGGAGCGCCTTGAGTTTTCCGCTGAATATCCGGGAGAGTTGCCGCCAGGAAATTACCGCGCGCTGTGTTCGTTCCAGTTTGAAGGCAAGACCCTCACCAGCGAAGGCGCTTTCGAAGTGTCCAAGAAATGAAACGGTTCTGGAGCATTGTCCTGTTATGGATCGCCACGGCTATGGCGGTCCAGGGGCAAACTCTTGCGCGCACAGGGGCGGAAGCCCCGCTTTCCGTCGGTTACCAGAAGAGAATTCAGATCCCGGTCGCGGGCGCCACCGCCGCTTACTCGCTCGATTCCAACATTGCCGAGGCCTCCGCTGCTAGCGGCGTTGTGGAAATTCTCGGCAAAGCGCCCGGATCCACCAACGTTGTGGTGGTGACGGCCGCTGGAGTCCAGACTGTGGCCGTTACGGTGCCGATGCCACCGCCTGTATTGCCTCCTGGTTTTGAGCCACCGGAGCGCCAGGGCTCGGGCGAAACCGGGACCTATGAGTTCCGCTATAACTCCGACCCCGGCCAGATCACGAACTCCATTGAGCTCAAGCGCACGCAAGGGCAGTCCTTTACTCGCATGCAGGCGATCAACGCTAATTTGTTCTCTTCGAATTCCTCCACCTCGGCGATTGGTTTTCCTTTTCTTGCCTACCAGATTTCCCGTCCCGATACCGACATCACGTTTGTGGATAAGAATGTCGGCAACTCGCCGCTTACAGTGGATGGCTTTCTGGTGCGCGGCATGCACGTACGCCAGGGGCCGTGGGAATTTCATGGCGGCTTCACCTCCATCGCCACGTTTCAGGGGCTCTTTCTTGCCACTGACCGCGAATACGCCGCCGGCGTCTCCCGGTTGTTTCGCCTCGACGAAGCGAATTCCCTCCAGGCCAATGCTTATTACTTTCAGAATCCTGACTCCCAGCAGCTCATTTCCAGCAATGGGGCTGTTGGATCGCTGGTGTACCGGCTAAAGCTCACCGACAGGGGGAATTTTCTCGCCGAACTTGGGGTGAGCCACGGCGTTGGCTTTGCCGCGCGCGGCAGTTATGACGACAAGATCAATCACGTTACCGGGAACTTCCGCATCCAATCCCGCAACTTTGCTTCGCTTGCCGTCAACAACCAGCACGGGACCTTTGCTGACCTCAACGCCAGCCGCAAGCTGAGTGAACGCCTCTATGCCAGCCTGGACCTGAACCAATCGAACTTCAATTTACCCACGCTGAGCCAGAACACCTTCACCACCAGCGGCCTGTTGAATTTCAAGCTCAGCCGTTATTTCTCCGTGAACGGCGGCGGAGCCTATGCCACTTTTCAGTCGAAGGTGCCCTTGAGCTCCCGCGTCGCCACGCTGAATCTGCCTGCGGGAGTAGATTTTTCATCGCGTCACTTCGGCTCCGGCTTTCAATACCAGCGCACCGTCAATATTGAAGGCGGTGGCGGCGGCAATGATTACGCCGTGAATGCCCGCGCCTCAGCGGGCGCGTTTCAGTTGAGCGGTTTCTTCCGGCACGATGTTCAGGTGCCTACGCTGGCCGCCATCTTTTCCCAGGTGCCCGGCCTGCAGGACGCTCTGGACCGCGCCGGTATCGTAGCCTCCACGCCGGAGCAACTCGCCGACCTGCTGCGCAATACGGCTCTCTTGCAGCTTCTAGGCTTTACCAACGCCTTCACCGTCAACCTGGCGCCCTCGCGTAACGACCTGAGCGCCGCCATGAGTTGGATCTCGCGCCAACCGAATCGCCGCAAAGTCGACCTGAGCTACTTCAACAGCAACACCGAACTCTTGCAGGGCAAGTTTGTCTTGACGACCGCCACGCTCAGTTACTCGCAGCGCCTCAAGTCTACCAATGATATTGTCGGCTCCGCCTCGCTGGTCCGCACCACCAGCATCGGCGTCACCACTACGCACCCGCTGTTCAGCATTTCGCTCCAGCACAGATTTTTCACCGTCCCCGGAATGCTGCTTCCTGGCCGGCACGGAATCATCCAGGGCCACGCGTTTCGTGACGATGACTCCGCGGGTCTTTACAATGCCCAGCTTCCTGCTGTCGGCGGCTTGGAAGTACGCCTGGACGAGAACAGAGTCACCCGCACGGACGCCAGCGGTTATTATTCGTTTCATCATGTGCCCTTCGGCGTGCATCGCGTAGAAGCCAGGTTGCAGAGCGACGAACCGTTCTTCTACACCACCGACTTTCCGGCCACTGCCGACATGAATGCCACCGTGGATTTCGGCGTCAACTTCGCCAAGGGGCAGATCTATGGCTTCCTGCTCAACGATGCCGGCACGGGCATCGGCGGGATCACCGTGGAATTGAAAAATGAAAAATTCGCCCGGCGCGTGACCACCGGAGGCGACGGCAAATTCGCCTTTACCGGCCTTGCTCCCGGGAGTTATTCCGTTGCCACGATCCCGGATTCTTATCCGCCCGGATACTCGTTGCCGGACCTGGCGGCGCAAAACGTCATCGTGGAGTCCGGCAAACCCGCAGCCGCGCAGTTCACGGTGAGGGCCCTGCGCTCCATCGCCGGCCGCGTGCTGGTCTATGACAAGAGCTCACTGCAGACCGTTCCGCTTGCCGGCGTTACCGTGCGCTTGAAAGAGCTTTCGCTTGAGGTGAAGACAGGCCCTACCGGCGCTTACATTTTCCGCAATCTGGCGGCAGGTACTTACACCGTTGCCATCGAGCATGAAGGCAGGGAGATCACGCGCACGCTCACCCTTACGCCCGCGCCCGCTAATGTCCGCGATATCGACTTGAGCGCCGGGACGAAAGACGCGCCGCCACAAAAACCATAACACTACGATGAGTCATCCCGAACCGGAGCGCGGCTTTGGCCGCTTCGAGTTTCCATGAGCCGGGTGCGAAGGTGAGGGACCTACTCCGCTGCTGTTGTAGCGCGCGCTTTCCTGCTGCAAGCGTGACATGTTGTCTCTCGGGTCAACCGCATTGGCTACGATGATCCGCGACTCGCCGTCCGGACCAAACACAATCCCCGCCGAGGTCACCACGGTGGCCGTTACGGTCAATATGCCCTGAGCGCTGCCGTCGGCTGCCGGTTGGCGCTGCTGCGCGGAAGCGGACATCACAGCAAGGCCGGCAACGAGCGTTCCAAGAATGTTTCGGCAGCAATGCATGCGAGGGGCCCTGACACACGGTGTGATTGCACTCGCGGGGCAGAGGTTTTCTTGCGGCTGGGACGATTACTTTTGGCACTCACGAATGTCGCCCTCAATGTGATATCCATGGATTCGCATGCGTCTTCCGGAAATTGAATGGAAGCCGGTTTCACGAGCGCAGCTTTTGGCCTGGCTGGCTTTTTACGCCTTGCTTCTGCTGTTTCTCGCTCTGCATTGGGGCGAGCTGACGCTGCTCGATAACGTCCATCTTCCCATCCATGAAGGCGGGCACCTCCTTTTTGGCTGGCTGGGAGAAACCCCCGGGCTCTGGGGCGGAACGCTGCTGCAGTTGCTGGTCCCCGCGCTCCTGGCGGTAAGTTTTGCTGTTCGCCGCGAGCTACCCGGCACGGTGTTCTGCGCCTTCGCATTCTTTCACAGCCTCACCGGTGTCGCGACCTACATGGCGGACGCGTTGCGGCTCGAACTGCCGCTGGTGACAGTCGGCGCCATTGCCGACGAGTCGCAGCATGACTGGGTGCGCATCTTCTCCAGCCTGGGTGTGCTGCCTCATGCAATCCAGATCGGCAACTTCACACGGGTGGTTGCGTGGGCGGGAATGATAGGGGCCGTAGCGTGGATGAGCTGGCAATGTTACCAGCAAGACCTCGATCGTAATCGCATCGCTGAATGATGCGTCGAGCATTCTGCGCCTGATGTACTAATTCTTCAAAGAATTGCGATTGGGACCCAATTCACGAGCCCCAGCAAAGCGCAGATCGCGATTGGAATACGTGGACTGCCTTTGCCAAGGATCGCTCCGGCCAGAGCCAGCACAACCAGGCACATGCCAATATCCGCCAGGCTGGTTTTGAGCATCCATACAGATGAATGGCCTCCACTGATTAAACGGTACAACAGCCATGAGTAATAGATCAGCGCATTCATGGATGCTGTCACCAGCCCCATCAGCATTAACCTGGTCCGCAATATATGTGGCTGGGACCGGTCTCGCTTTGACCAAAGCCACCAAGCCAAGCATGCAGAAAGCGGGGTGCCAATGAGCGCCAACCATATAATTTCCATTTTTTGCTCTTCCTCGTGCAGGATTCCTCGATCGCATTACAGCGCAATCGTCTCCACCAACTCCAACGCGGTCTTGCGCACGGGCTTCATCAGCGGCAAGCCGGAAAGGCGCAGCAGGCTCACCAGCAGGCCCAGGCTTTTTTCCATCAGCTTTTCCGTGCGCTGCTGGCCGGGCGAGCGATCGTAAAGCCAGAACAGTATCAGTCCCATCTGGTAGAGCCAGAGCAGGTAAGGAAGCTGTGGCTTGAGGTCGGCGGGGACTTTCACGTCGCCGCCTTCGAGGGCGATGCGCAGGTGCTCGATCGAGCGCTCGCGGATGGGGCGCGTCTCTTCGCTGAAAGGGGAGAGCGGGTCTTTGCTGTCCGGCGCGTGGCGGAAAAGCGCGTCACAGAATTTGCGGTTGGGCGCCAGCAATTCAAAGCGCTTTTCCATCACGCAGCGGATGCGGTCCTTCAGCTTCTTATGGCCGGCCATGGCTTCCAGGATCGCTTCGTGGCTGCCTTCCTGCATCTCATGATAGAAAGCCAGGACAATGGCTTCTTTGGATGAGAAGTAGTAGTAAGCTCCGCCCAGCGCGACCCCGGCCTTGGCGGCGATGTCACGCATGGTGGTCTGCTCAAAGCCCTTTTCGCGAAACAACTCCATCGCCGCTTCATAGATCCGCCGGCGCGTATCCTCCGCGCGCGGCGTAGGGCGCGTCTTCATCGCAGGTGTATTCATCTTAGGTAATCCGATACTGTTCCTTCCGGCACCGCACACGGCGCCAGAGGAACTTTTCTCAGTTCGCCCGCTATCTCTTCCGGCTGGGCACGGCCCAGCCAGCGGGAAATAGCGTGGCGGTTTTTGGAAATCATCTCAAAGGCCTGCCGCGCAAACGGCGCGATCATCGGATGCGCCAGCCGGCAGGCCCAATCGCGGTAGTCTTCCAGAGCATAGAGCGCCATGATCCAGGCCGAGTTGTTCAAATACACCTGGCCTTCGTCGCTGATGACCACCAGATCGTTGCACGTGGCCACCGTTTCCAACTCAGGAAACATTTTCTGCGCCCTCTCAGAGCCGGCCGGGACCATCGAGAGCCCCAGCCAGCTGCGCTGTACCAACAACCAGTCTTTCAGCCGCAGGCACAGCTCGCATTTCGGATCATATAGCACGTAAAGCTTTTCCATAATCCACCTCAGGTTGCTCAAGTCACGCTTTGCCGAAGCCATGCGGCCGCAAACGTTAGCGCGGCACCGCCACCTTCAATATCGTGTCCGGCGCTACTGGAGGACGACGCGGGCCGTTGTGCTGGCCATGGGCGCGAATGCGCGAAAAGACAAAGAGGTTGAAGAAATGCATGCCGCCCAGCGTGAGCAGGACAAATCCCAGTTTGTCGCTCAACATCTCAATCGCGGCACGCGAGTTGCCGATCACGGCCGTGCTCTTCAGGGCCAGCGCGACAAAGCCGATGTTGATCAGATAAAAACCAACAGCCAGCAGGTGGTTGACCGAGGCGGCCAGTTCGGTGTCGCCGTGGAAGGCGTCCACCAGGAAGATGGCGCCGCGTTTGTGCAGGGTGCGGGCCACCCAGACGGTCAGGGTGACGCTGATCAGCAGATAAACAAGGTAGCTGACGACAATCGTGGTTTCGTTGCTGTACATGAGTTTTATGTCCTCCATAAGTTAATTTGAACGTGTTCAAAAACACAATAACGCCACTGTGGGCTGGCGTCAAGGGAAAATTTTGAACGTGTTCATTGTGCTTCGATTTCCGGCTGGGCATTCCGCCAGCAAATCGCCCCTAACCTACTCTTTACATGGGCTTTACTGCCTCTTTACGCCGGCTTATCCCGTCATGTGCTCCCATGGATAAAGGGCCAGTTACGTCATAACAGCTCCGCTCTGTAGCGCCTTGCTGGGGTGGGACTGAAGGGAAACCAATGTCAGGGAAGACCGTTTTCGTCACCGCTGTTTGTATGCTTTTTGCCGGTGGTCTGATCAAGAGCCAGCAGCCGGCCGCTAACGCGGATTCAAGCCAGCCCGGAACTCTCACCGTTACGGTAAAGGTGGTCAATGTGCCCGCCACGGTCCGCGACAAGCACGGACAGATCATTCGCACGCTAAGCAAAGATGATTTCCTGCTGGAAGACGACGGTCGTCCGCAAACCATCCGCTACTTTGCCCACGATACCGATCTTCCGCTTACTCTCGGGCTGCTTGTGGATACAAGCATGAGCCAGCGCCGCGTGCTGGAGCAGGAGCGCCATGCCAGTTACAGCTTTCTCGACCAGATGCTGCGCCAGAGCAAGGATGTCGCGTTCGTGATTCATTTCGACCATGAGGTGGAGCTGTTGCAGGACCTCACCTCATCCCGCGAAAAGCTGGAATCGGCGCTCCAGTCATTGCAGGCGCCACAATTCGAGCCAGCTGGCGGGCGCGGTGGTGGTGGCGGAAACGGCGGAGGCTCTAACGGTGGTGGCGATCCTAGCCGAAGAGGCGGGCATCACCGCCACGGCTTTGGTGGCGGAGGCACTCTTTTGTATGACGCGGCTTACCTGGCCTCGGACGAGGTAATGAAAAAACAGCAAGGACGCAAGGCGCTGATCATTCTTTCTGACGGCGTAGACAATGGCAGCAAGTTCGGTCTTGAAACCGCGATCGAGACGGCTCAACGGTCCGACACTGTGGTTTACTCCATCCTGTTTGCGGACGATGAGGCTTATGGCCGGGGTGGGCTCGGCGGCCGTGGAGGCTTTGGCGGCAGGGGCAGTCACGGTGGCGGTCCCAGGTTCCCGCGGGAGTCGCGACCTGACGGCAAGAAGGTTCTGGAGCAGATTTCCCGGCAAACCGGCGGCCGGTTTTTTGAAGTTTCCAAAAAGCAGCCAATCGAAAAAATTTACGAATCCATCGCCGAAGATCTGCGCAACCAGTACAACCTGGGATACACACCTGATCCTGCTGACCGCGAGGGGAGCTATCACAAGATCACCCTGAAAACGAAACAAAAGGAGCTGGTTGTGCAGGCCCGGGACGGATACTACGCGAACCGCTGAAACAGATTCCTGTTTTGGATGAAAGCCGCGCTCGGGACTTGCCGCGGCAGTATTGGCGGAACATCTTTGCGGAGCTGATGGCGAAAGGCGTTGAAGTGAAGATCGTGCTTACGCGCGCAGATATTTGCCGACGACGGAAGCGACCACTCCCAGGCCAAGAATAGCGATGGGTCCATGGTTCTGCTGCAACACGCTGATTCCGGCGCCGTTCGCGGTCACCAGGTAAACGCCCCAACAAATGCCGCCCACGATGGCCACTGCACCCAGCCAACGCAGCAGAGGACTGCCGCGTTCGGCCTGGCGCGCCCGCGGCGGCCGGAATGTGCCGCGATCTTCGTAGCCTTCGCGTGCACCCGTGCCCCATTCATCCTGATAACGTTTCTGCGCCATGCGCCCAATTTGACTCAATTCCCATAAAAATACAACAGGCAAAACTTCTTAGATCAATACTTTCCAAGGTTCATGCCCCTTAGAGGATGAAACGGTTTGCACAGCGGTTCGATGGCGTTCCTGCAATTACAATGATGCGTTTACCATGGCCCACTTATTCGAACCTCTCATGCTTCGCGGCGTGGAACTTGCGCACCGCATTGTGGTCTCACCCATGTGCCAATACTCCTGCACTGACGGTCTCGCCACCGACTGGCATTTCGTCCATCTGGGCAGCCGGGCGGTGGGACGTGCCGCGGCCGTTATTGCTGAAGCTACGGCCGTGACCGCCGATGGACGCATCAGCCCGCGGGACCTTGGCATCTGGACAGACGCGCACATAGAGCCGCTGCGGCGCGCGTTTTCTTTCGTTGCCGAACAAGGTTCTGTCCCGGGGATTCAACTGGCCCACGCCGGCAGAAAAGCGAGCACCAGCGAGCCATGGAATGGCGGCAAGCCACTTTCTCCCGCGCAAGGCGGTTGGGCACCTATCTTTGCTCCAAGCCCGCTGGCCTTTGCCGAAAGCTACCAGGTCCCCCACGCCTTGAAGGTTGGTGAAATCGCCGCGATTGTTGACGCTTTCGCAGCAGCTGCCCGGCGCGCGCATGCCGCAGGCGCAAAATTGGTAGAACTGCACAGCGCGCACGGATACCTCCTGCACTCCTTCCTCTCACCCTTAAGCAATCAGCGGAGCGACCAATACGGTGGCTCATTTGCCAACCGCATTCGGCTGGTGTGTGAGGTTGTGACCGCGGTCAGGAAGGTCTGGCCGGAGCAATACCCGCTGTGGGTGCGGATCTCCGCCACTGACTGGACCGAGGGCGGCTGGACTGTGGATGAGTCAGTTGAACTGGCGCGGATCCTTCACTCTCTTGGCATCGATCTGGTCGACTGTTCTTCCGGAGGAAACGTACATCACGCCAAAATTCCGGTGGGGCCAGGTTATCAGGTGGCATTTGCCGAACAGATTCGGCGTCAGGCCGGCATGCTCACCGGCGCGGTGGGAATGATCACTGAACCAGCCCAAGCTGATCAGATCGTCCGCTCTGGACAGGCGGATGTGGTGATTCTGGCGCGCCAGTTCCTGCGCGAACCCTATTGGCCGCTTCTGGCCGCCCGGGCTTTGGGCCATGACATCCAATGGCCATTGCAGTATGAAAGAGCCAGGCAGAAATAAGGTCTGGGCCCCTGGTTATTTCCGCGGGGCCGCCTGAGCGGTTTGCGCGGAGTGCGGCGCATCTTCTATGCGACTGACCGCCCTCTTTTCCACGGGCGACGACAAAACAATGGAAGTAGAAGTTGTGCCGAAAGGCGTCAGCCTGTCAATCAGAGATTCCAGATGCTCCACCGAGCGCACATGCACCTTCATGATGAAGGAGTCAGCGCCAGTTCCGCGGTGGCATTCCACCACCTCGGGCGAATTCTTGACCACTGCCGTGATCCGGGTAAACACGTCACCCACAACCGACATGCGGATAAAAGCCGTGATGGGCATGCCAACTTTCATGGGGTCGACGTCGGCGTGGTAGCCGATGATGATGCCGGCTTCTTCCATGCGCTTGACGCGTTCCACCACCGCCGGCGTCGTCAGGCCTACGCGACGTCCCAATTCAGCGTAAGAGAGCCGCCCGTTGATCTGCAGCTCATGCAGAAGCCTCCAGCCGATCTGGTCGAGCAGCTTGTCTGTTCTTAAATTTGTTTCCATTTTTCGCCTGACATTATAAGACAGATTCTATCTTTACCTGAGGCCGTAATGGGCGTTCCGTTCCCAAATCCTCGATCCACGCGGAATTAGCGAGCCTTAATCTTTCGGCAGGGCCACTTATTTAACACTATAAAGTCGCGTTTTGGCTACAAAAAATAAGTCAATTTCTATTCCCCTACGGTCCAGGCGGCGACAAACGCAAAATGACCAGTACAATAACTCCTGAACGAACCGCCAATCCGAACCATTTGGGAAGAGAGTGCCGCCTGAACCGGTTTCCTGATAACTACTTTTTAAATCAGCGATATCCGCGACATGGGCGGCCTGCCTTTTGGACAAGGCAAAACCATGATCGCCTCGGCACAGGCTTGGAGGGGCTTACTCGGCCTGGCTGCACACCCAGCACTGCATGCCCCCATCTTTAAGGTAAAGAAGCAAATACGAAAAATGCGGACGACCTGCCCTGATGTGAGGAAGCTGCTGCCCCGCGATTTGCAGGTGGTGTTCATGACTGCGTCAATCCATAGTTTCCCTTGCTTTAGGTGCCAAGCCATTATAAAAATGAGCCTTCCAAATTGATTCTGGACCACTCAACTCCGCATTGACTCCCCTGGGGGTGAGTCCAGCTATTTTCCATGGGTCGTATTGCCGCTGCCAAACAAGAAGTTGCTCAGGCACAAATTCCTGTACAGGGTGCGCAAGGGCTTCCTTGGGATGGCCTCGAGGGCGGTCCACTGATGGCAAAGCCTGCCGAAGTAAAAATTCGAGTATCCACGCAGCCGGTGGTGGTGATGGAGGCGGAGGTGGCGCGCAAAATCCGCCAGCATGCCCGTGCCTTCATGAAAGCCGAGGTTTGCGGCGTGCTGATCGGCAACACAGAGCAGGAGCGCATGACCGTGGAAGCGTGCATCGCCGGCGTCAATGCTGCACAGGACGGCGCCCACGTTACCTTTACCCAGGATACCTGGGAGCACATTTATAAGATCAAGGAAAAGGATTTCCCCGGACATAGGATTGTCGGGTGGTACCACTCCCATCCAGGGTTCGGTGTGTTTCTTACCGAACAAGATCTTTTTATCCAGCAGAACTTCTTCTCCCATCCGCAGCAGGTCGCATGGGTTTATGACCCGCACACGGACGAGGAAGGCTGTTTTGGCTGGATCGGCGGCGACATCGAAAAACTTTCTGTCATCCGCGTTGGTTATTCGCAGCCGGTGGAGTTCAACGCCGCCGGCGGTTATGACGATGAGAACGACGATGCCATGATGGATTTTTTGGTTTGGTCCCATCGCGAAAAAGAAGGCCGAGAACCGCCATGGTTGAGAAGGACGAGTCTGGCGATGGGATACCTGGCGGCCATTGTGCTTGGGTTCATCCTGTGTCTTGTTTTTCTGAATTGGCGGTGGGCCCCGGCACTGGATAAAGCCCATCAATATGACCATCTGGTGGAAATACTGAAGCAGCAGCGTGGAGCGACGGGCGCCGTTGTTTCCAGACCTGAAAACCAGCAGCAGCAATCTTCCCCGCAACAGCAGAAGACTCCCGCGGAAAAGTAAACAACGCCAGGCACTGACGGCAACCCGCGTTGAAATGGTGAAAGACCCTGCCAAGGTGCAGCTGCCGCTTTCCCATTTCTGCATTCGGAAATTCTTGAAACCCGTTTGCCGGGTCCATTTCTTGTGATAGTAGACTCCAGCAACACTGAATCGACTTCCCGTTTTTGTGCTGTTGCCAGAAAGATGAACGATAGATTCATAACGCTGGAAGAATTTCAACCGTGAAAACAGGCCTTATTCATCCCGGCTTCCTCTGTTCATCTTGATTAACAGACGCAGCAAAATCCACATACAAATGAGGTCATCGAAATGAAGCTTCCCCAGGGAAAGACCAGATTCGCCTTCGCTTTTTTCTTTGTACTGCTGGCGGTGAATTTTATGGCCGCGCAGGAACTCAAGCAGCACGTTGACAATCCGGGACAGACAGCGGACAAAGCGCCCAGCGGCCACGTTCCCGGCGTTCCTCCGACAAGCATGGAGCCCGCGGCGCCCGGTCCAATCGGCCAGGCAGTGGTTACCGGCAACGGAATCAACTACCACAACGGCCCGGTCATGAAAGGCAATCCGGTCAACGCTTACATTGTTTGGTACGGCAACTGGAACAGCACGGGCTCAAACACAGCGGCAACGAAAAGTTTGATCGAGCACTTTCTCGGCACCATCGGCGGCTCGAATATTGAGAAAGTCAATACCACCTATGGCGACACCACGGGCAACGTGAGCGGCAACGTCCGCTTTGCCGGCAGCACCACCAACACGAGTACCGCCAACCTGAGCGATGCTGGAGTTCAGAGCGTGGTTGCCGGCGCGTTGAACAGCGGAGCACTGCCGCGCGACTCGAACGGTGTCTATTTTGTGCTGACCTCATCGGGCATCAGCGAAACCTCGGGCTTTTGTACCCAGTACTGTGGCTGGCATACCCACGCCACCCTGGGCGGCGTCGACATTAAATATTCGTTCGTCGGCAACGTGGACCGCTGCCCCAGCGGCTGCGAAGCCCAGCGCACCGGCCCCAACAGCCCGGCAGCGAATGTCGGCGGTGCGGACGGCATGGCCAACGTGATTTCTCACGAACTGGAAGAAGCCATCTCCGATCCCGACCTGAACGCCTGGTTTGATTCCTCAGGCGCCGAGAACGCCGACAAGTGCAATTTCAACTTCGGCGCAACCTCCACATGCACCTCCACCAGTATTTGCAGCGCCTCGGGGAAAGCGGCTGCGGCCAAGTTCAACCAGACCTTCGGCAACAATGACTGGTTGCTGCAGCAGAACTGGAGAAACTCCGGTGGCGGCGCTTGCGCGCAGCACCTGTAAATCTTGTAACAGAGAAAACGTAACAGGGCCGCCGGTTCCGCCGGCGGCCTTTATCTTCCCGGCTGGAGTCCCTGGCGCCCGATTTTATGCTGGCAAATTTGCCTTCTGGGAAAACAATAATTGTCAAGTGCAATGGTTTGGGCGCTGTTTTGAAAATGGGAAAATCAGGCACAACATGGCGATTGTGCTCAGCACGGACCCATGGTACTCTCACGGGCACAGTTCAGAGCCGCTCGATTCCGGGCCGCGCGCGAATTAGGGGATCCGAATAAATAATTTCGAGAGTTGTTCCCGGCTTCTTCTGTTCATTTTATTCAACAGACGCAGCAACACTTAAGACACAGTGAGGTCATTCGCAAAATGAAAGCTTCCCTTGGAAAAACGAAATACGCTCTAGCTTTGCTCCTTGTCATGCTGGCCGCCACCTCCCTTCTGGCGCAGAGGGTGCGCGAAGGCAGCACTCCGGACGGACACAAGAATGTTCCCAACGGCGACGGCAGCGCGACATTGGTGCCTGACACGGGCGCCGCGCCGAGCGGCCAGGCTGTTGTCACCGGCAACGGCATTAACTACAACGGCGGTCCGGTCCTGAAAGGTACTGTACCGATCTACATCATCTGGTACGGCAACTGGAATGGCACAGGCTCTAATACTGCCGCCACGCAAAACATCATTAGGACTCTCATCGGAGGCCTCAGCAACAGCGGCTACGAGAAGATCAATTCCACCTACGGCGACGCCGGCGGAAATGTCAGCGGCGCTATGATTCTGGCAGGGGAAACTACCGATACCGGCTCACAGGGAACAAGGCTCAGGAACAGCAGGATCTCTGCTGCCATTTCCGCCAAGCTTACGAGCGGCGGCCTGCCCACAGATCCCAATGGTGTGTACTTGTTCCTGAGTTCATCGGACGTCAAAGAGAGCGGATTCTGCACCCAGTTCTGCGGCTTCCACACCCGCCAGACGCTCAACGGCGCCGACATCAAGTGGGCTTTCATTGGAAACGTTGACCAGTGTCCCTCCGGCTGCGAAGCCCAGACCACTGGCCCTAACAGCCCTGCGACGGGCATTGGCGGCGCCGATGGAATGGCCAATGTGATTGCGCATGAGACGGAAGAAGCCATTTCTGATCCTGACCTGAATGCCTGGTTTGATTCCAGCGGACAGGAGAATGCAGATAAGTGCAACTTCCGCTTTGGCACCACAACAGTCGTCGCCAACGGGGCCCACGTCAACCAGACGCTGGGTGGTCTCAACTTCCTCCTTCAGATGAACTGGGAAAACAGCCGCGGCGGCGGTTGTGACCAGACTCTGGGCGGAACGTTCCAGTAAACTTCGTTGCTTTCACAAAGAGCCGTCCGGCTTGCTGGACGGCTTTTTTGATTAACTGAGCATTGGCAGTTTTCAACCCATTTCCAAAAATGGGACTCCGGTTGAGTTTGCTTTTCTGGCACAACCAGAAGCTCGCCTGTTTCACTAGCCTGTCCACTTCGGAGGCGGGCTTTCTTTTGAGTAGAATGAGATTGTCAGCCAAAGGAGAGAGTTTTCAAATGCCGGTTCGCTTCTATCAGCGCTTGTTGTCAGTCCTCATCGCCGTCACCGTCCTAGCAGGAGCGCAGGAGCCGGTGAAGCCAAAGCTGACTCCCCGGATCGTCACCGCGACCAGACAGGTCACAATGTTCTCTGATCTTGAGATACAACTACTCAAGGCCGTGCAGAAAAAAGATAAAGCCGCATTGGAATCGATGCTGACCGAGGATTGCATCATCGAGATGCCCGAGGCCGACCCGCTAGCCGGCGATGAATGGGTGGCTTCTGTGATGGCCAAGGATTTCACTTTGAAATCGTTCGCCATGCGCAACGTTTTTGCGGTCGATTTGGGAAATGCCGCGGTGGTGAAGTTTGAGCGGCGCCAGGAAGCCATCAACAAAGGCCACGCCGATAGCGGCCAGTTTTTTGTCGTGGACGTATGGAAGAAAGATGGCGACACTTGGAAGCTGGCCAACCGCTTCGTCTCCAAGAGCAGTGCGACGTCCGCGGCGCCCAAAGGCCCGGTTCGCCCTACTGGAAAGCAATAGGCTCTTGTAGCGCAGCCAGGGCGCCGGTTGCGAGTCTCTGCCTCACGGCCGGTTGGCTTCCTGCAACATGCTCATCAGCGGGCTTGCTTCGCTGTCGGCCGCATCAGTGACCATATAAAACTGCAGGTTGCCTTCGTGCCAGCTCTTGACGTTGAAAGTCACGTCATGGCTGGCGGCTTTGTGCTCCACGCCGTCAGCCTTGAAGATGTAAACGGTGATCTTATGCTGGCCCGCCTGGTAGAGAAGTTCCGCGCCGGGGCTCTGCCGGATATAGGCCATTTTGCCGCCCACCAGTGTGTACGGCGAGTTCGCGAGCTCCGGCAGATTGAATGTGAACGATAGCCTGCCCTGAAACCACGGCTTGACGGTGTGCCGGTCACTGGAAAGAATGTCCACCGGGTTCGCGCTGGCCAGCGTGATCACGTGCAGGTCCACCAGGCCGGCGATAACAGGATCTTCTTTCCCCTGGGGCCTGAGCACAAACCCCAGGACCGCCAGCAGTACCAGCGTCACGGGAGCAAGGCCCCACTTCCACCACCGGCTTACGCTTTCCCGCCGGCGGAGTTGCCTGAACACGGCGGCGTGTAACTCCGCGGGAGCGTTGAATTGCTTTCCCGCGATGCGCACGGCTTTTTTCATGTCCAGGTGCGCGGCCAGTGTGGCGCTGCACTCCGGGCAGCCGGACAGATGCGCGGCCATGGCATCGTGCGCCTCAGGGGCAAGCTCGTCGTCAGCGTACAAAGCGACTTTTTCCAGCAATTCGCAGCTCATGCCTTTACACCTTGAGCTTTCTTGGTTTGCTGAATCTCCAGGATGAGCCGGCGCAGGTGCTTTCTGGCCCGTGCCAGCCGCGACATCACTGTCCCGATCGGTATATCCAGCGCCTCGGCAATTTCCTGATACTTCATTTCTTCCACATCCGCCAGGAGCAGGACTTCCTGAAAACTTTGCGGCAGCCGGAGGATCCCTTCCCGCACCAACTCGGTGTCCGCTCGGCGGATCAATGCGATTTCCGGCGTTTCCCGGCTGATCGCTGTTTCTTCAAAGCCGCTTTCGTCCTCCTGCTGGGTATTGCGCCGTTCCAGTCCCGTTCTGCTGGTCAGGAACGTGTTGCGCAGGATCCTGAATATCCATGCGCGAAAATTGGTGCCTTCGCGAAAAGAAGAGAACCCTTTGAGCGACTTTACGAACGTCTCCTGCACCAGGTCGCGGGCCTCGTCGGGATCGCCGCTCAACCAGCGGGCAAAGTTGTATAGCCCGTCCAGCAGGGGGAGCGCCAGCTCTTCGAAATCCTTGTTTTCCAGGCCGCTCACGTCTCCTCTTGTATAACTGCTACGGCCCCATTCTATTCCCGTGGGCTGAACTTTTCCTGTCCGGAAGGCTCGTCTGTCTGGGCAGACTGCAAGCCGCTTGCCCTTGATTGGCGTTCTTCACACTGGAGCATTGACGCCGCTCAGAAAGCCGCCGAGATGAGCGGTGAGAGCCACTACCGCAGCCGCCAGCGCCTCCAGAGGCAACCGATACCGGGGCAGCGTGCGCTCCGGCTTGCGGCCCCGGAAATGTATCCACCAAACCAGCCAGATTAAGACGCTCGACGTCAGTCCCAGCAGCAAGTGCAGCAGCAGCGTGCCTTTGAGTTTCTGCCCTTCGAGCTGCCAGCGCCACGCCATTAAGCCCGTAACCACCACCGGCAAGGATGAGAACGCGGCTACTGTCAGGTTGTAGTAGGCCACCGTCGCGAATGCAATCGTCCGCCTCCACTGCGCCGCGAAATCAAAAGCAACGCTGACAAGAAACAGCCCAATCGGGAAGTGAATCAGCACTACATGCTGAGCATGGCGGGCCAACAGGACCGATTTCAGATCAAAGGGATTCATGATGATTCCTTACTGCACCACAACCTTGCCGGTCATTTTCGGATGGATGGAGCAGAAGTAGGTATACGTGCCCGGCTTGGTGAACGTGTAGCTGAAATTCTCGTCTGTATCCATGGTTTTCGATTTAAAGCTCTTGTCATCGTTGACCACGTTGTGCGGGACATCGTCATGGTTCGTCCAGCGCACCGTGCTGCCCACCGGCACCGTTACCGTATTGGGTGAAAAGCTGAAGTTATCGATCTTGATTTCTGTCGCCGGCTTTTCTTCCGTTGCGCCGGCGCCGGAACCCTTCGCCCGGCCCGCCATCATGAGTGCCACGATGACGAGCCCGGCGATACCTAACCTGTAAATAGAACCTTTCATTGCCGATGCTCCTTGATTGTTTGCTCCAGTTTGTGCTGGAAAATTATTCTAAATTTGAATCGATCACGGCCAGCGCGTGCTTGCCGGGGAGATAGTTCACGTCACGGATGCCGAGCAAACTGCGCAGCTGTTCAGCCGGCACTTTCATCGGGCCGGGTGAAGGCGCCGATCCGGGCTTGGGTTGTGGAAACGCCGTCGAGGCGGCGGTGTGGAATGTAATATTGCCCTCGACTTTCTGCATCGTCTGATGGATGTGTCCATTCAGCACGGTGACGGAGCCAAAACGCTTCAGGTAGGAGAGCGCCTGCGCGCTGTCGTCGGTCCCCCAACCCCATTCCGGATAAACGCTCCATAGCGGGATGTGGGCGAAAACCACGATGGGCGTGCTCTTGGAAAGATGCTTCACATCGCTTTCCATCCACTCCAGTTGCTCGTTGCCAAGGTTGCCCAGACCGCCGGCCTTCAGGTTCATCACGTTGACCAGCCCGATGAAATGCACGCCTTTTTGATCGAAGCTGTACCAGCCCGCTCCCTTGGCGGCTTTGCCATAGCGTTCCAGGTATTGCTTGCCGTCGTCGCCAAGCACGTCGTGTTCGCCGGGAACGTAAAACACGTCCTTGGCGCTGGCGCTTTTCAGCAATTGGTCAACGCCATCAAACTCTTCCGGCTTGGAGAGATGAGTAATGTCGCCGGTATGCAGAATAAAACCGGGCGCGGTTGGCAGCGCATTGATCTTGTCGATGGCGGCCTTCAATGTGGCGGCAACATCCGTGTTCGCCGGCTTGTTGAAGCCCATGTGGCTGTCACTGATCTGCACAAAGCTGAGCTCGCCCTTCTTCTGTTTCTCAGTGAGCCCCGCAATTGCGCTCAGGCTGTACGACTTGAGCACCCCACCCTGCATCACGCAAAAGGCTCCCGTGCCTGCCCAGGCCATGCACTTCAAAAAGCCGCGGCGATCAACGCCGTCATGGTTGTGGTCATGCAGAATCTCGTCGTTCGGTTTGCCGGCCATTTTGTTCCTCCTTTGCAGGACGCTCGCGTTGCGCTCGTTGCCTGTCTGCTTGATTTAACTGATTGACGGAGGAAATATTCCCGCAAAGTAGAGCCAACGTTACTCCCTGGCTGGATAGCAGAGTTTTCGGGGACCTGACTCGACACTGGAAATCCGTAGTTTGAGCTTACTCGATGCTATACTCCCTCTCCACCATCACCTTAAACGCTGAGTGCATGCTCAGGAGGAGGCAACATGGCGAGGTTCTGGAAGGTTCGCCGCGCCCTCCTGGTCAGCATCTGCATTTTCCCGGCGCTGCTTTCTAGTGGCGCGCTCTACCAGATGTTGTGCGTTCGCAGGGAAGCCACCCACTTCCCCCCGCCCGGGCAACTAGTAGATGTCGGAGGACGCCGCTTGCACCTGCTTTGCATCGGGCAGGGCGAGCCTGTGGTGATCTTTGAGCCGGGCGCGCTTCAAACCGCCATCAGCTCCGAGCAGGCACGGGTTGAAGTCAGCTCGCAAACGCGAGTCTGCTCCTATGACCGCATGGGCAACGGATGGAGCGACGCCGGACCTGCTGGATCAATTTCCGCCGGACAGCTCGCCGACGACTTGCGCCTTCTGCTCGATCGCGCCGGAATTCCTCCGCCTTACATTCTTGTTCCCGGTTCATTTGGCGGTCTCACCGTGGAGATGTTTGCCCGCCGATATCCGGAGCGAGTTGCCGGTCTTGTTTTTCTAGACGCCGCAAACAGTGAACTCCTCGAGCGCGGCATGGCCGTCATAGACCCTGCGCATGCTCAGAGAGTGTGCCTTGCCAGACTGCCGGCACGGCTCGGTATTCTTCGGCTTCTTGATCCGCTCCATTTGCGTTCATCGGCCCAGCCTGGCCTGGCAATAGCCCTCCTCTATCGCGCCGAACCGATGGACACTCTGTGCGCGATGGCGCGCGGCCTTCCCCGGAGCGCGCAGGAGCTGCACGATGCGCCTCCTCTTCCTTCCGACCTCCCGCTCGTAGTCTTGAACCATGACAGCGCCACAGGCTTCATTCCTCCCGGTCTTGCATTCCTGTCGCAAAATCTGCGCTACGCATCGCTGATGAATGAGTGGATGCCGATGCAGCAGAAATTTTCCCGACGCTCCCGCCGTGGGACCTGGCAGGCTGTACCCGGCAGCGATCACGGGATCGCCAGCAGCCGGCCGCACGTGGTCGCCGCCACCATTCTGGCAATGCTGGCGCAGGTGCGTGGCGAACATCGTCACTAGCCCGATGTCCCGCCAATCGACGTGGAGCCGTAAGCTTGCCACTCTGCCTGAGGGATGCAATAACTTTGGCCGCTCTGTCTCCCATTCCGGAACCTTGGTTGTCCTCATGCCTCTGAAAAGCATCAAAACTGTTAACATGCTGCCGCCGGCAGTTCGAGCGGAGAAGAAGACCTTTTTGTTAGTAAGAGTCCACATCAGGATCGCGTCGGTAGTGGCGCTTGCGCTCATCGCCGGGCCCGCGCAGAAGTTCGTCGTCGCGCAAGGCCCCGCCAAGACCAGCATCTCGGCGCCAGCGCAGACCGTGGATTCCCTGCTCGATCAGAGTTATGGCGCCATGTACAACCTGCGCTTCGATGAAGCGCTCCGCCTGGCTGAATCCGCCAAGAGCCTGGCCAACGACGATCCCGTGCCCTGGATGGCCCAGGCATGCGCCGCGCTGTTCCGCGAATTCGACCGCATGCACATCCTTCGCAGCGAGCTGTTCGGCGCGGACGATAAGTTCATCGACGGCCCCGCCATCGCCTGGAACCAGCAGGCGCGGAAGGAATTTGACAACGCGCTGAGCGGAGCGGAAAAGCTGGCGCAGGAGCGACTGAAGCGTGACAAGTACGATTCCAGGGCGCTCTTTGCGCTCACGCTGGTCAATGGCCTGCGCGCTGACGACGCTGCTTTGATCGCCAAGAAAAAGTTCACCGCGCTCTCCTACACCAAGGCAGCCACCGGGTACGCCGAACGGCTTCTGGCCCGGTCGCCCGATTACTACGACGCCTACATTTCCACCGGGATGGGCAAATACATCATCGGCGGCAAGGCCGCGCCGGTCCGCTGGGTCCTGCGCCTGGGCGGATTCAAGGGCGACCAGGAGCAGGGCGTGAAAGAGCTGACCCTGGTGGCGGATCACGGCCGCTTTCTCTCGCCTTTTGCGCGCATCCTGCTGGCCTTTGACGACCTGCGCCACAAAAACCGGGCGGAAGCGCGCAAGAAACTCGAATGGCTGCGCGAGCACTTCCCCAACAATCCGCTCTTTTCGCAGGAAATCGCCAAATTGGACCATCCGCCGGCCGGGCCGGGTCAGAACTAGGCGGGCACTTTCCGGCGATTCTCGTTTACAATAAAAGCTACCCCGAGTTTGAGACCTGCCAAAACACAGTTCGCCGCAGGGCGCACTTTTTTTTGTGCAACTGCGGGGACATACCCTTTCGTACATCGGCAAACCTGACCCGACCTGTTAGCATGCCGGTACCCTGAAGGATTTTTGGAGAGCATGTTGGAACTCGGAACCCGGCCTAAAACTTTCATCCTGTCGATCATCGCTACGCTGGCGCTCATTTCCGGCGCGCCGGCACAGGTCCAAATGGTGTCTTCCAAGGCGCCCTCCGTGGAGGATAAGCTGGCCCAGACGTATCGCGCGATGTTTGACCTGAAGTTCCAGGAAGCCTTCAAGGCGGCCGACGAAGCCAAAGCCGTGGCCCAGGATGATCCCTTGCCCTATGTGGCGCAGGCCTGGGTGGCGTTCTTCCGCGAACTCGACCGCTTGCATGCTCTGCGCAGCGAGGTTTTCACCACGGACGACGGCTTCAACTCGCGCGATTCTTATGCCTGGGACGCCACAGACAAGAAAATCTTTGACACCGCTCTGGACAGCGCAGAAAAGCTGGCGCAGGACCGGTTGCGTCGCGATCCGAACGATCCCCGCGCGTTGCTGGCGCTCTCACTCAGCAATGGGCTTCACGGCGACGATCTGGGCATCTTCACCAAGAAAGACCTCAAGGCCATTTCCTATATCAAGACCGCAACCGGTTACTCGGAAAAACTGCTCGCCCTGGCGCCGGATTCTTACGATGCGTACGTTGCAACCGGCATGGGCAAATACATTGTTGGCCGCAAATCAGCGCCTGTCCGGTGGGTGCTGCGCCTGGGAGGGATCAAGGGAGATGAGCAGGAAGGCATGAAAGAGCTTGCCCTGGCCGCCGATCATGCCCGTTACCTGGCGCCGTTTGCCCGCATCCTGGTTGCTTTTGAAGATGTCCGCCGCAACAACCCCGCTGAAGCGCGCAAGAAACTGGAACAATTGCACCAGCAGTTTCCCAACAACCCGCTGTTCCTGCAAGAGCTCACGAAACTGGACCACGCTTCAGCGCGGTTGGTCCACCAGGGCAACTGAAGCGGCGCCCTGGATTTTCCCGCTGGGCCCCTGTTGAACAAAGACCGCCGCGCGCAAATCGCCGCGCTTCCATTCTTTTTCGACTTTGACCGGTATAGTCGCTTCGAAGCTGCCGTCATGAAGCCGGCCAAGCTGCCGCAGCTCGCGCACCACGGCCGCATGGTGGAGCGTGCGCCCACCGTTCTCGCCCGAACCCACGCTGGTGGTCAGATTATCTTCTGTAACCGCCAGCAGCACGCCGGAATCGCCGGCTGAAGCGGGGGCCTTTACCTGCACCAACAGTTGATCCGGGCCCGCGGCGGAGATCTTCACCACCGCAAGTTCGGGCTGGCTTGCGGCCTGGCCGATTGCGCGCTGCGCCTGGCCGGCGCTATTGCCGACAAACTCCAGCGTTCCATCCACCACCATTTGCGGCGTGTACGGCCCGTCGACGCCCAGACTGCGCGCGTACTGCTCTTGCCGGCGGGTGAAGTCGGCAGAGGAGAAGCGGTCTTTCCATCCCAGCGAATTCCAGTAATCCACATGGAACCCGAGCGGGATCACCTGTATGTTTTTGCCGGCCAGGTCCTGGCGCAGATGCCCCAGCAACTCATCGGCCGGCGGGCAACTGGAACATCCTTCGGAGGTGAACAGCTCCACCACCACGGCTTTGCGCGGGCTGCCGGGCTCAGGAGTTTTGGCAAGCAGCAGGGATAGATAGACACCTGTGGCCAGAAAAATGGCGAGTACCGGGATGCGTCCCATGCGGATAAGATGCATAGCTTGCCGTTTGGTTACAAAACCTGTTCGGCGGCCCGCCAGCTAGAGAAGAACCTTAACGAAATCCCCGCGACGATACGACCTCCCGCGCTGACTCGTTAAATTCAAAACCTTTGCCGGAGCAAATACAAGCGCTTCGTGACTCACTCGTTTTCCGCGATTTCACGAATTGCCCTGCGAATCGCAGGATCATTCAAGGGTGCATATGTTTTCCGAAGAGCTCTGGAAACCAAAACCGGCGGGATCAGACGCTTGCGTCGCGCTTTTAAAGGCCGATTGTCCAGCAAAGTTGCCGACAACTCATAATCGCCCCATGTGGTCGTCCAATCGGAATCACCGATCGGCCATAACCTGGTCGGTTGATCGTTGTCTTCATCTAAGTAGTACCGCACCCACTTCGCCCATGGTGGAGCATTCTCGACGGAAAAATGTATTACAAAATCAGGTTCAGTTAACGGTTCCTTCCTGGAATCCGTCTCAAACTCGACCTTGATTCGAGGCAGAGCGTTTTCCACCTCTTCGGCAATGACGTTCAGCGACTTTCGTTTTGTGTCCCTCGCCTGGATTTCAGCCAAAAAAGTCAGTGGCCGGGGAAGCTGTTTTTTGACCAGCGGCGTTGCACCGCCAATCAATAATGGAAGAATTGGAATCTTGTATTGCTGTGCAAGCGTAATTTCCTGTCTAACCCAATCCTTGGGATCGGACAGTTTTTGAGATCGCATCTTGTTCTTCATCGACAGCCATGTTCGCCCGATAATCAGCACCAGAAGATCACAGTCCCTGAGTGCATTGCCGATTTGTGCAGGGAATCGCTCGGCAGGGGCGATCTCCCCTACATCCAGGAAAACTTCATTCCTGCCCAGGATTTGAGTGAGTTTCTTGTACAGGCGGGCGGCATACCGCCCGGAGTCGGAACGCCTATAGCTGATGAAAACTCGAGACATTGGGTCTTTCAAAATTCGATTCTCCACAATATATCCAGCACTCGCATAGCGGCAACCAATTTCCTACGTGATTGGTAACAAAAGGGGTACACTCTCGGCGGGCTCGCGATCTCACGCTGGAGGCCAGAAATGCCGGCTCCCAGCTACCTCTCCGGCGTCAGCAACATCGCGCTACCGGGTTAAACCATCGGCGAGCATTTCCGCCGCGCGGCAGTGGCGTCATCAGGGCATCCGCTGGACGTATGAGCCTCTTGCATTCCCGTGCCGCTCTTTACCCGCACCCGCCGCATTGTTTCGGCATTGCGATGTCCATGCTGGCGCGCGTCACGCACGGTGGCCGTTCTTCGCCGGCGCGGAAGAATAAACGTCAAACTCGAGTTCCAGCTGGTCTTTGACTTTTACCGAGCCGCCGAATAGAGAGATCGGCTTGATGCCAAAGTCGGATTGCTTCAGCTTCGCCGTCCCATGATACCTCTCAGGCCCGCCGGTAACCTCGAACGTGATCTCTTGTTTGGCTCCATGCAGTTCCAGCGTTCCCGTTACCCGGTAATGCTGCGGGCTGGTTTGCTTAATGCTGGACGACTTGAAACGGATCTCGGGGTATTTCTCCTGGTCCAGCACCTTGGGGCCCAGCATGGTGCTCTGGATCTCGGCGCGGTCTTTCTCGGAAACGTCAGGGTCCGTTACCTTCATCTCTTTGGTAATGACCGTGATTTCCGCCGTGAGGTGGGCCGGATCAATGGCGGCATGCGAGATTGGCGCCACCACGATATGGTTGTGGGCGAAGCCTGAAAACAGCCCCGATTTGAAAACGTGAATGGTGATGGTGGAATGTTGCGGCTTTGGCGCTGAAGACTCTTGTGACTGCGCGCCCAGCGTAAGGCCGGTCAATAGACCAGCCAACAGGAATATCCAGAAAAGATTCACTCGAACTGTTCGAACCAAAGTTTGCTCCTTACGGTTTTCCGATCACCGGACCACCTGATCTGTTTGATGCAATCCGGGTCACTCCTGCTCCCGATGGCACGGATCGCGGGAAACGCCGCGTTCGCTGGTCCTCTTCTTGGCCCGCTTTTTAGCGGACTTTTTCTTTTCTTTGGCCGCATCTTTCGGAACCTGGAACAGGGCTTTCATGCCCTGTTCAAAGCTCTCTTGGGCTTTTTGGCCTTCGTCGTATTCGTAGTTTTTCATTGTGAGTCTCCCGCCTTACGTTGATCCCAGTCACGCAGCTTGGAAACTAAAACATCCAGAGCAGATATGTCTTCGCCAAATGGATCGGCCCCTGCAAGATTCAAAGTAATCAGGCTATTCACACTTCTCAATTCAACGTCCGTCAGCTGCGAGTCATAACCGATGCGGAATCTGATTTCACTCGCAAGAGACTTTATATCTTTACCAAACTTTTTAATAAAGTCACTACGATCCTTTTGGGATTGCCGCATATATTCTTGTGTATGCTGCGTAAACATACTGTCAAGTTCCGAACGTGGCTTATTATTAGCGGCATCCCATCGCTCGATGCGCTGTTTTTCTAAGAGATCAACCTCGCTTTTTCTCATCTGTACCGAGAATTCTTTTATTTGCGCAGAAAGATTAATTGCACGCTGAATTAGCTGCTCGCCTGTTTCATCTTCGAGCGTGCGTTCAAGTGCGGTTGCTTCACTGAACACACATATACCTACCTGAGGGTTGACCGGCGGTTCAGATGAATCGTGATAGCTGGCAAAAAAGCACTGCTTTGTTTCACCAGAAATGCCTCGTTTGTCTTTCCATTGGACCTTACCCAGCACAAAAAAAACAGTGTCCGGATTGAACTTGCTTCCCCAAGAGGTTCCGGCATTAACATCTACCGATCCAGTAAATCCGGGAGCCAGTTCCCGTATTTCCGTATCCTTGTACTTCATCTTGTCCAGTAGTTGATACATCCTGTTGTCCGCTTCTGGAACGTGGATTCTCATCGCACACTTGTAATACATGCTTGATACTTTTACATGACTGACAGGTTCTTTTCCGACAACAACTCCCATTTTGGGCTGCCATTGGTTTTCCAGTGAGATGCCAGAAAACAGAATCGATGACTCTGTTATGGGTGGCACTGTTGGCGATGGCTCGGGTGCGACAGGCGGAGTGGTTATCGCCTTAGCTGCTTGAGCAGGAGCTGCTTTTGTTTCTGAAGGCGGCGTTGGCGAAGCAGCAGGTTCAGCTTTGGAGATGTTTGGAGACCTAAAAAAACCTTTGATTGTTTGCTCATTGAGACTAAGGAAAATCGCTATCGCAAATACAGCGATAAGCAAACGAAACATGCCGGGAACGTTATTGCGTATTGGCCGCGACGTGATTAGTTCATACAAGAGATACAACACGGCTATTGCCATCAGGAGCAGGCCGCGAATTACCCAGCCCTTGCTCACAGCGGCTGCACCTGCGAGGAATATTGTGGTTGCTGCTGACAGGTGCGCAAAGGCCAGACGTACCGCTCTCTTGGGATTACTTGGCATGACGGATCATCCCCATTGTCCTCTTTTTCTGGTTTTGCGCGGTCTCCATTCTTGCACAAACATGTGGGTGTAGTGCCTAGCTTTCCCAACAAACATACGCAATACAAAACCCGCCTCAGCGGCGGGTTCAGGGTTAGGGTGTGTGAGGGTTAGGGTTTCTTATCTTTGGGTTCCAGCAGTGCGTCCATCTGGGTTTGAACTTTCTGAGTGAGTTCCTTGATTTCCTTGTGATATTTGGAATCGAGAATTTTGGCCGCTGCCAATTCTTCCAAACGCAGCACAATGAATTGCAGGGAACCGTTCAGCAGGATAATCAGGCGGTAAATCTCTTTTCGCTCGTCGCTGGTAAACTTGAGCGCAGCCATGGGTCGCCTTTCTCGGAAGGTGATTTGTGGTTAGGGCTGCGTTCGTGACGCAATCACGGACGCGGCCCGACTTTTTATGTAATGGATTTTGCGGAGGGATGCAACGAAAAACAGGCGAAAAACAAAGAAACGAATATTGTGAAGCGGACGCTTTAGATTGTGAGGCAGTGGGTGAATAATTTAAAGCGGGCGAGTGCAAAACCTACCACGGAGACAACCACCCCAGCAAGCCAAAGTCGGGCTCGCCGGGGGCCCGGACACGGAGGCACGGAGAAAACCTAAGGAACTGGAGTCATGAGAAAACTCAATGTGCTTGAATTTGTCTCCCTGGATGGTGTGATATAAGCCCCAGGCGGGCCAGAGGAAGATACCAGTGGCGGCTTCGCGTATGGCGGGTGGATCAAATGAGAAATGTAATCTACGCAATCAATATTACGCTGGATGGCTGCTGCGACCACACCAAACAATTTGCAGATGAAGAGATCCATGAATACTGGACGGGCATCCTGCGAGAAGCCGACCTGCTCGTCTATGGGCGCAAGACCTACGAATTGATGGTTCCTTTCTGGCCTGAAGTCGCAAAAACGCAGTCGATGACAAAAGCAGAGAACGAATTTGCTCAAGCGTTTGACTCCATCGACAAAATTGTTTTTTCACGATCCTTAGACAGCGCCGAAGACAGAAATACGCGAATTGTTCGTGGGAACCTTCACGAAGAAATACTTAAGTTGAAACAAGAACAAGGCAAAAATATTTTAGTCGGTGGTGTAGATATTCCTTCGCAGTTGATACAGCTTGGCCTGGTCGATGAATATCGTTTTGTCGTTGGCCCAGTCATTGCCGGAGAAGGGAGACGGTTGTTGGACGGGGTAAGCCTTCAGGAGAGATTGCAGTTAAAACTTGTTGAGTCAAAGATTTTTAAATCAGGATGCGTCGCGCTCCGTTACTTGAAACAATGACAGGCCGGGTGGCCCGGCTTTTGATCTTGCGGGCATTATCAACACAGTGGTAATTGGTGGACGCAAAGATCGTGAAAGGTCGGCACCCGGCCGACTTTCGAAGGGAAAGTCCCGTTCTGTCCCCGTTCCATGTTCTCGATTCTCCGGCGAGATTACCCAAAGCGCCGAAGGCGCGACACAGCCTAGCTCCGACCGTGAGGTCGGGGAAATCGAAGAGTATGATGGTGAGCCCCGGAGGGTGCGACACAAAGGGGCGAAAGAGGCGGCGACACCATTGTCAAGCTACGCACAAAACCACATCCATCTGGTCTTCTCTACTAAAGGACGTCTTAAACTCATTTCCAAAGATATTCAACCGCGCCTTTGGGGATACATCGCGGCGATCTGCAAGAAGAATGCGATGACCGTGTTCGCCGTCGGCGGAATAGCCGACCATATTCACATTCTCTTTCGCCTTCCGCCGGCGTTGTCATTGGTGCGGGCCGTGACGCTCATCAAATCCAACTCGTCAAAATGGATGAGGGAGACGAAAAAGACCTTTGCCTGGCAGAAGGGCTACGGCGCGTTCAGCGTGAGCTCATCGAATGTGTCCACGGTGATTCGGTACATCGACCAGCAGGAAGCACACCACAGGAAGAAATCGTTTGAAGACGAGTTTGTTGCCTTGTTGAAGAGACACGGCGTGGATTTTGATCCCAGGTATGTTTTCGATTAGGTGTCGTTTAGTTCGTGTCGCGCCCTTCGGGGCTTACCTTCATGCCCATGCCTACCCCGACCTCACGGTCGGGGCTAGGCTGTGTCGCGCCTTCGGCGCTTTGGGCGATCTTGTAGGAAACGTCCCGTCTGTCCCCAGTTCTTTGTAGGGAGGGCCACCCGCGCGGAAAAAGGGTGGACTAGGTTTTGGCCGCCATCTTCTTGACCAGCTTTTGAACGCGCACCGGAACTCCCCAAGAGCCTTCAATTTGCGAATTGATATTAACCGCCGATGTGATACGACCGGCAAAGGATGGGTCCCATATCTGCAGTTCTTCTAGGTACCCCATTCGCTCCTTCGCAACCGCGAAGCTATCGCTCACCTCAAATTGGCTCACTATGGCCTCGCTCATTTTTCCTGCAGTTTGTTTGTGCTTCCTATAGCAATCGAAAAGCTCACGTGCAAGGGCAGGGGCAGCTTTGCCATTCCCGTTGAATGCCTGAAATCTCCCGATAAATCCGTAAGGAGTTTGACCGAGGCGTACTGCGAATGAGGGGACTCCACGCCCCATCGCGAACCCAATCTCCTGATCGGTCCAGTTGCTCGCATGAAAATTTTCGTGCAGCAGCGCAAGCAACGCATCACAAGTAGCGAGTGCTGTCTCAATCTGAGTCTGCCATTCGGATGTTGGCTCTATGTCGTTGTGGGCAACGAATGATGAGATCCCGTATCTTAGAAGTGCCTCCTGCAACTCACCTGCGAATGCTCGATGCACAGCGATGTGGGAAACAAACAGCCGCAACATATCCTTTCGCCAAAAGGGAGGTTCCACGCCGGGAGAAGTAGGTTGACCAAACTTGTGTCCAACATGCTGAGCGAGGTCGATTAAGGTTTGGTCCTTAGCATTCTGTGCGGTTAGCACGATGTAGTCCGAAGCTGACCCGTCCCACGGGTGAGGCGTAGGGGCCCCGAATTGTTTGAGAGTTGCGTCAATGAATTGCCAACTCTCTTTGCCAAGTCGCTCCGAGATGACCTTGAGTAAGGATATGCGCTGGGATGGAGTAAGTGGCATGCGGCAATTATTTTATATCTGGCTCGAGGCTAAAAAAATGGAGTAGGCTGTCGATTTTCGGCTTGTGAAGTGTGCGAAAACGACATAGCCCGCAGAGTAGCTTTGTCAAGATCGATCCTTCGGCTTCGCTCAGGATTTCGCCTGGCGGCTCAGACGCCGCCAAAACGGCTCAAGATGGCCTAATTCGCGATTGAGTCGTGGATAGAAGTGCGCTAAAGTGAGTGCACCCCACCGCGCCAAAACCGGGCGCGTCGGGTACCCGCAGGCAGCGCAAAATGCGCTACGGTCTTTGAAAACTTAGCAATCAGCCAAACCTAAACCCCTTAACCACAGAGGACGCTGAGGAACGCTGAGGAAGACCTCTGAACCCTACGCCAATCGGTGCCCAAGTGCATCAAGTCCACGCCAATCTGGGATGACCTCTACCCATCCACGCGAAAACCGCGCGTGGACGGGGCCCGGTTGGGACGATGGTCGCTCAACCCTACGCCAACTTGGGATGACCTGGGATAACCATCGCTCAACCCTACGCCAACTTGGAATGACCATGGGAGGGGAGGGGTGGACGGATCGGGTGATCGAAGGCCAGAGACCCAGTATCCCCGGGATTGAATCGTGTAAGTCTATATTTTTCGGGGTTGAACGGAGGGGAGGGGGGAGGGGGCGGACAGATCGGGTGATCGGGACATCGGGTGATCTGGTGATCGGAAAGGCAAAACCGTGCCACTGATTAACACGGATGGCGCGGAGCTATTCTTTGACCGCGATCCCCAGCGTCTTCATCTTGCGATACAGATGGCTGCGCTCCAGGCCCAGGACTTCGGCGGCCCGGGTGACGTTGCCGTGGTTCTCGTCCAGCTTCTTCAGGATGTAGTCGCGCTCATACGCGGCGCGGGCCTGGTGCAGGGTGGAAAACCCGGCGGTCGAGCGTCCGCCTTCACGATGGATCAGCGGCGGCAGGTGCTTGCGTTCGATCTTATGCGCGGTGGGGTTCATGATCACCAGGCGTTCAATTACGTTGCGCAGCTCGCGCACGTTGCCGGGCCAGGAATAGCGCGCCAGCGTATCGATGGCGTCGTCAGTGATTTCGCGCGAGCGGCGGCTGTACGCGGCGGAAAACTCCTTCAAAAAATGCCGCGAGAGCATGGGAATATCTTCTTTGCGCTCGCGCAGCGGAGGAACGTAAAACGGGATCACGTTGAGCCGGTAGAACAGGTCCTCGCGAAAATTGCCCTTGGAGATCTCTTCTTCCAGGTCTTTATTGGTAGCGGCAATCACGCGCACGTCCACCTTTACCGGATCGTCGTCGCCCACGGGAGTAAACTTCTGTTCGTCGAGCGCGCGCAGGACCTTGGATTGAGTCTTCAGGCTCATGTCGCCGACTTCATCCAGAAAAAGCGTGCCTTCGTTCGCCTTCTCGAATTTGCCTTCCTTGTCGCTGGCGGCTCCGGGAAGCGCGCCTTTGCGATGGCCGAAGAGTTCGCTTTCGATCCAGTCTTCCGGGATGGCGGCGCAGTTTACTTCCACGAACAGGTTGTCTTTCCGCAGGCTGTGCGCGTGGATGGCGTGCGCCACCAGCTCCTTACCGGTGCCGGACTCGCCGTAAATCAGCACGCGGCCGTTTGTGGGCGCCATCACGGCGATCTCATGCCGCAGGGCCTTCATGGGAATGCTCTCGCCGACGATCACGCTTTTGGCTTGGAACTGTTTCTTGAATTCCGCGTTCTCCAGGCGGAGCCGGTGCGCTTCCACCGCGTTTTTCAGCACGATCAGCGTTTTGTCGAGCGAGAGGGGTTTTTCCAGAAAGTCGAACGCGCCCAGCTTGGTGGCGCGCACCGCGGTCTCAATGGTCCCGTGGCCGGAGATGATCACGACCTCAGGAGGGTCTTCCATTTGGCGTATGCGTTCGAGCGTTTCCAGGCCGTCGATGCCGGGCAGCCATATATCCAGCAGCACCACTTCGCAGGAGCGCTTCTTCAGTTGCTCCACGCAGGCCTCGCCGCTTTCCGCCAGCAGGACCTTGTAGCCTTCATCTTCAAGGACGCCGCGCAGCGATTCGCGGATATCGCGTTCATCATCGACCACAAGGACGCTATGCACGATGCGGCTCCGTGGCGACGGCTTCGCCCGCCAGCGGCAGTTCCACCAGGAACTTTGCGCCCACCGGTTTGTTTTCTTCCACGCGAATGGAGCCGTGATGATCTTCAATGATGCGCCGGACAATCGCCAGCCCCAGTCCGGTACCGCGTTTCTTGGTGGAGAAATACGGCAGGAAGAGTTTTTCCTTTACCTCGCGATTGATGCCGTGGCCGGTATCGGCAATCATGATCTCCAGCCCATCGCGTCCCTCAAGCAGCGACGTGGCGATGTGGATTTCGCGCACCCGGGAATCCTGCATGGCTTCAGCGGCGTTGTCGATCAGGTTGGCCAGCGCGCGCTTGATCGCTTCTGGATCGGCCATGGCCAGAGGCAGGTGGGCGTCAAGCTGCTTCTCCACGTGGATGCCGTCCAGCCTGCCATTGAACATGGCGAGCGTGCCTTCCACGATTTCATTGATGTCCGCCGGCCGTGGCTGGGCCGCGGGGAAACGCGCCAGGGAAGAAAACTCGTCGACCAGCGAGCGCACCGTTTGGACCGCTTCCGTGATCGTTTCCGAGCAGCCGTGGATCACGGCGAGCGAAGCCGGATCGGGGGGAATCCCGCGCTCCAGGTGCCGCCGTATGCGCTCGGCCGAGAGCGCGATGGGCGTGAGCGGGTTCTTGATCTCATGGGCCACACGGCGCGCGACCTCGCGCCAAGCCGCTTCGCGCTGGGCTTTGAGCAACTCGCTGTAGTCTTCAAACACCACCACGTATCCCAGCTTCTGCTTTCCGTGCTGCACCGAGGAGACGGTCACGCTCACGTTGAGCTTGTCTTTTTCCACCGGAATTTCAAATTGCGCCGCGGTCACGGACATGCGGTCCGCCCGCCGCAGCAGGTGCTCCAGGTCCGCCGCTGTTTCGTCATTGAAGACCTGCCGCAGAGTTGAGCCGATCACCGGCGCGCCGCCGTTGGGCCAGAACATCCGTCCAAAGGCTACATTGATGTGGGATACGCGCCTTTCCGGGTCAAGCGAGAGCACGCCGGTGGGAATGTTCTCCAGGATGGTTTCGATGTGGCGGCGGCGCTGCTCGAGCTCAGTGTTGGTCTCCGTCAAGGCGCGAGCGGACTGGTCGATCTTCGTGCGGCTGGATTCCAGCTCTGCCGCCATGTCATTGAACGATGAAACCAGTTCGCCCAACTCATCGGCGGCGGAAACCTCAACACGGTATCCCAGGTGCCCGATGGAAATTTCCCTGGTGGCCTCGGCCAGCGCCTCCACCGGCCGCGTCACCAGCTTGGCCACGAAGAGCGAGGACCATGTCGCTACAAAAAGCACCAGCACGGTCAGCAGCGTCAGCAGCAGCATATACAGGCCGCGAATGCGTTTGGTCTCATGGCTCAAGGTCTCATAGTCATGCTGGTTCTGGTTGATCTGATCCAGGGTCGGTGAAAAATCCCTGGGCAAGGGCAGGCCGATCAGGATCGCTCCCGAATTTTCCGCCGGCGCCATCGCTACCAGGTATTCCGTGCTCTGGTAGACCCACTTTTGCGGAGAGGTCTGCAGCTTCTTGAGATCAGGCAGTGACTTGCGCAGCAGTGGCCACGGGCGCGGCGAGTTCCAGCTGGCCACGGCATCGCCTTCACGGATCGCCAGCGCAAAACCGCCTTGCAGCGTGCGCTGGTGGCGGCGAAACTCGTGCAGCACGCCGGCGTAGGCGGCGGTCTCAAAAGCGTGCTGGATCTCAGGGGACTCGGCGATTTCCAGGGCCGTCTGGCGCGCGTTGTCGCCGGCATAGGTTGAGAGCAAGGAAGCCACGCGGCCGGAATCCTGATGCAGCGCGTTGACCGGGCTGGAAAACCATTTGTCGATGGAGCGGTTCATCAGCCCGTAAGAAAACATGAACATCACCAGCGCCGGCGCGAAGGAGAGCACCAGAGCTCCGATCACCATGCGGGTGCGGAAGCGGGAACCGAGGACACCCAGCCGCCGCTCGGCATAGAGTTTGAGCAGGTTGCGAAACAGGACGAAGGTGAGCACCACCAGCAGCAGGAAAACCAGCGCGGAAAGCGCTACCAGGCCCAGGGTTTGCCCGGCGGAATCAGGCCGCAACTGTTTCAGGTTGAAAGCCTGCTGGGAGAAGACCACGCCGAAGAGCAAAACGATGCCCAGGGCAAGCGGGATCAGCAGCGCGCGCCGCTGCGTCAGGGGAAGCGAACGATTGTTCTTATCCGTTTTCTGGTCGGACACAATACTGCTCGCGCGTCTCTTGGCAAATTCGCGGAGTCCTGCGACACATTATAAGCCGGGCGAGCGCGCGCTTACTCAACCGTATCGATCTGGGCGCGCTGCAGCCGGTCAGAGTAGTCCACATAGATGGATTTCCACTGGGTGTAGAAGTCAATTGCCCCCAGCCCGCCCTCGCGGTGTCCGTTGCCCGTGGACTTGGTTCCTCCAAAGGGCAGATGGACCTCCGCTCCTATGGTGGGCGCGTTTACATAGGTGATGCCGGCGTAAATATCACGCATGGCGCGGAACGCCCTGTTGACGTCGCGCGTGTAAAGCGAAGAAGAAAGCCCATACGTCACCCCATTGGCGATCTCAATCGCCTGATCGAACGAATCAACCGGGATCAGGCTGAGCACCGGCCCAAAGATTTCTTCCTGGGCGATCCGCATCTTTTCATTGACGTCAGTGAAAACAGTAGGCTCAAAGAACCAGCCATAAGCATGGTCGGTCGTGTTCAGCGCTTTGCCGCCGGCTTCCAGTTTTGCGCCTTCGTTCTTGCCGATCTGGACGTACTTTTCCGTGGTAGCCACCTGTTGCTCGTTGATCTGCGGCCCCATTTCCACGCTTTCGTCCTGGCCATTGCCGACCTTGAGCCGCTGGGCGCGATAGATCAGCCGGTCGGCAAACTGGCGGTAAACGCCCTTCTGCACGATCACACGGCTGGCGGCGGTGCAACGCTGTCCGGTGGTGCCAAAAGCGCCCCACAAGACGCCGTCGAGCGCGAGATCGAGATTGGCGTCATCCAGAATGATGATGGCGTTCTTCCCGCCCATCTCTAGAGAACACGGTTTGAAACTCTGAGCGGCGGTCACACCTACGATGCGGCCGACTTCGCTCGACCCCGTAAATGAAATGGCTTGTACATTGGGGTGCTCGACGATGGGCGCGCCCGCTTCGGGGCCAAACCCGGTCACCACGTTGACCACGCCCTTAGGTAGACCGGCATCGGTCAGCGCTTTCAGCAGGTTCAGCGTAGAGAGCGGTGTGTCTTCGGCGGGCTTGATCACGCAGGTGTTGCCGCAGACCAGCGCCGGCAGCAGCTTCCAGGAGGGGATCGCCATGGGAAAATTCCAGGGAGCGATCATGCCGCAAACGCCGATCGGCATGCGCACGGCCATGGCAAACTTGTTGGGCAGCTCCGACGGGACGGTGGCGCCGAATTGCCGCCGGCCCTCTCCCGCCATGTAGTAAGCCGTGTCCACGGCTTCCTGCACGTCGCCGCGCGTTTCTTTCAGCACCTTGCCCATCTCGCGCGTCATCAGCCGGGCATATTCTTCCTTGCGTTCCAGCAGAATTTCGCCCGCGCGGTAGATGATCTCGGCGCGCCGGGGAGCGGGAACCAGCCGCCAGCGCTCGAATGCCTGGCGCGCGGCGGAGACCGCATCGTCCACGTCGCGTTTGTCGGAACGCTGAAATACGCCGATCACGTCGCGCGTGTCCGCTGGGTTCAGGTTTTCGTAGGTCTGGCCGCTACGGGACTCAACCCATTCGCCGCCGATGAAATTCTTGAAAGCTTTTGCCGCCATTAAGCAGAGCTGCCTTTCCCGGGAATCAAAACTCTCTATCGTACCAAGATTTTCGCGCGGACGGGGGCCGCGCCGTCGTGGCGCCTGCGGCCGATATTACGAGAAACCCATGATAACAGGAGGGTTCACGAACTTGCGCTCAGGGTGCGAATGCGCCATACATTCGCCAGCAAGACCTTGTCCTGCTGGGCGGATACACCCGTTCTGAATTAAATTTCGCTAATTTCGAGCATGGAGTATTCTTATGCTCTAGAATCTCTCCGTCTAACCATTACTCTTCTATAATGATAGTTCACGGGCTAGTTAGATCCGGAACCAGGTTTCCAATCGCGGCTGGCATAGAGGGAGGCAAGCGTCATGTCCATACTCCTCGCCGATGATGATCTTCAACTGGCAACATTTTTGTCGAAGTCGCTGGAATCAGCGGGCTACTCGGTCCGCACCGCGCTGAATGAGGATAGCGTCCTTTCCGAGCTGCAGCGGCAGAACTATAAACTGATCATCCTGGATTTGAATTTCGGCCAGACCGATGGATTGAAGCTGCTGGAAAAGCTTCGTTCAGAAGGTCTGGAGACGCCAGTGATGGTGTTGAGCGCGCGGAACCGCGTTTCCGACCGCATTCAATCGCTGAATCTTGGCGCTGACGATTACATCACCAAGCCATTTTCGTTCCAGGAGCTGGCCGCGCGGGCCAATGCATTGCTCCGGCGCAAGGCCGATCCTTCTCTCAGCGTGCTCCGGGTGGAAAACCTTGAGTTGGACCCGTCCTCGCGCAAAGCCCACCGCGGCAAACGTGAGATCAAGCTGAGCCCGAAGGAATTTGACCTGCTGTTTCTCCTGATGCGCCATGCGGGAGACACGGTCAGCCGCCAGGACCTGTTGCGCGAGTCGTGGGGCTTGCAGCCGGAAACAGACAGCAACCTGGTTGATGTTTATGTGAACTACCTGCGCAAAAAAGTCGATTTCCCCGGTGAAGAGAAACTGATCTGCACGGTCCGCGGGGCCGGATACAGGATCGGCCGGCCGGCGCCATCGCAAAACGGAGGCTATGCGGCCAAGACCCATCCGGATGCTTCCCCTGATGTGCTGACCCACGACTATCCGACAAGCACTCTCAACGGCGCGACCGATGTTGTCAGCTTCTCGCAGACGCCATTGCGAGCGTTGATTCACTCGGTGGCGCATGACCTCGCTCAACCACTGACCAGCCTGCGTTGCTTTCTGGAGGCCCTGGGCATGCACGACGGCAAGACATCCATCCCGCCCGCGGACCTTAGGAACATTGAACAACAGGCGGACCGGGCCATCTCCCTGACGAAGAGCATATCCGCCCTGGCGCGAGAAGCGCCTGTGCCTGCCGGCCCCTGGACTTCATTGGACGCATTGTTCAACGATCTCTTCAACGACTTCACCGTGCTCCTTCATTCGGGCCTGCTGAAGTTGGACCGCCAGTGGGACCCTGCCATTCAGGTGACCAGCAATCCGGTGCTGCGCCAGCTTCTGGTAGTTTTCCTCAGCAAACTGGTTGGACGAAACGCCCGTCCGCTTCTCCTGACGATCACGGCCCAGGCCAAGGACGGCCATTGTCTTCTGGACCTGAAGTGGCAGGCCGCTGATGACTCCCAGTCGGCCCTGTTGGATGCGAAGAATATACTCGCCAAGGAACTCGCTTATATAGAGGAACTCATGTATTCAGCCGGCGGGGACCTGTCACTCGAAGACGGACGCTCGGCGATACTGCTGAAGGTGCCCGCCGCCCCGCAAGCCACCAGGCAGGACTTGGTGCACTGAGACCGGCGGCGCCGGCAGCTGCAACCCTGGCCGACCGTTCGCGTTTCCCGCCCTCATTCGCCCATCACGGCAACTACCACACGCTTGGAACGCTGGCCGTCAAACTCCGCGTAAAACACGCGTTGCCACGTTCCCAATAACAACTTGCCGTTGGTCACCGGCAGGATGACCTGGTGATGCACCAGTAGAGCTTTCAGGTGTGAATCGCCGTTGTCCTCGCCCGTCTGGTGATGCAGGTAGTGCTCGTTGAACGGCGCAAGCTGCTCCAGCCATTTGTCGATGTCCTGGATCAGCCCCCGCTCATCGTCATTTACATATACGCCGGCCGTGATGTGCATGGCCGATACCAGCGCCATGCCGTTGCTCACGCCACTGGCCTGGACGATTCTTTCCACCTGCGGCGTGATGTGCACATATTCGCGGTGCTTCTTCGTGCTGAAGGTGAGGTATTCGGTATGGAATTTCATGGGCTTTCCGTCATGCAATGGATTCAACGAGCATTTTATATGAGACGGGGGGTGGGAAAGTCGACGGTATCTGCGGCTATTGCCAGCGTTCGGCTGCCGTGATGTGATGATTGCCGGCCTGGTTCAGCTCACACACGAGGTGAACGATCCGGAAACTCGTTCCAAAGAGCTATTCTCGCGAGTGTAAAATGCCAGATGCGTTTCCGGTCACGGAGGTTTCGCATGAAATGCCTTTTGCGGGCCATCATCGTTCTGGCTTCGAGTATTCTCTTCGCGCAAAACCCGGCGGCGCCTGCCGCAACTTTGCCGAGGCCTGCGGCCACACCGGCGCCCTCTCCGGGTAACGTCGCCCCCGCGCCAGAAAAAGAAGACGTTCGCCAGATTCTGGTTGACCGCGTGGATACCTACAAGAAGTCCGTCGGCATCGTGGTGGGCACAATCGGGCCACAAGGAACAAAGATCTATAGCTACGGCAAGTTCGCCAGTGACTCGCCCAAAGCGGTGGATGGTGGCACGCTCTTCGAGATCGGCTCTATGACCAAGGTCTTCACCAGTTTGGTGCTGGCGGACATGGTACGCCGGGGCGAGGTCAAGCTTGATGATCCGGTTTCCAAGTACCTGCCGGCGACGGTCAAAATGCCGGAGCGCAACGGGCGCAAGATCACTTTGATCGACCTGGCCACGCATACCTCCGGGCTGCCGCGCCTTCCCACCAACATGAATCCCAAGGACCCGTTCAACCCATACGGCGACTACACAGTGGAGCAGATGTACCAGTTTCTTTCCGGCTATGAATTGAAACGCGACATCGGCAGCAAGTACGAATATTCCAATCTCGCGGTCGGGCTGCTTGGCCACGTACTGGCGCTGCGCGCCGGCATGGATTACGAGAAGCTGGTGCAGACTCGAATTCTCCAGCCGCTCCGGATGAATAGCACCGCAATCACGCTCTCGCCGGAGCTGCGGGGACGGATGGCGCATGGGCACAATGACGCGCTCTATCCCGTTTCCAACTGGGACGCTCCCACTCTGGCCGGCGCCGGCGCGTTGCACTCCACGGTGGCTGACATGCTGAAGTTTCTCTCCGCGAACATCGGCCTCACTGAAAGTCCGCTGCAGCCCGCGATGAAAATGATGCTGGAGGTGCGCCAGCCCACAGGCGTGCCGAATCTGGAAGTCGCGCTGGCGTGGCACGTGCTGAGCAAAGATAGTGACAAGATCATCTGGCACAACGGCGGAACCGGCGGATTCCACTCATTCATGGGATTCGATCCGAGGAACCGCACCGGCGTGGTGGTGCTCTCGAACGCCAGCACTGACATCGATGACATTGCACGGCATCTGCTGGATCCGAGGTACGAACTGGCGAAGCTTATCGTTCCCAGGGACCATCACGAAGCAAAGGTGGACCCCCGGCTGTTCGACCTCTATGTGGGCCGCTACGAGCTGCAACCGGGCGCTACGGTCAGTATCAGCCGCCAGGGTGATGGACTGTTCGCGCAGATCACCGGCCAGCAGCAGTTTCAGATTTTCCCGGAGAGCGAGACTGACTTTTTCTTTAAAGTGGTTGACGCGCAGCTTACCTTCGTCAAGAACAGCGATGGCAAGGTGAGCCGGTTGGTGATCCATCAGGGCGGACGGGATGTCCCCGCCACAAAAGTAGAGTGAAGAGCACAGACAAAAAGGCGGAGTCAACGGGACCGTCTAAGCGGCGTAACCCTACTGCTGGCTGATCTGCATCGTCTGGTCAATGCTCAGGGTTTTCGGCATCCCCGAGTTCTCCGGACCGGTCCAGGTTGCCACAATACGAAAAGAGGAATCGCTGATTTCCGCGGTGTAATTGTAGGGACCGCGGTTGTTGCGCTCCATGGTGAGTTCGCCCTGTGATCGCAGCGCATCAATGGAGACAAAGCTTCCCTGCGACGCAGCGTGGCTGCGCTCCGCCTGGGCAATGGCCAGCAGGTCATTCCGTACGCCTATTAAATCCACGGTCGCAGTGGGACTGCTGGTGCCGGCGGTCATCACGTTCTGTGTTTGCCGCATGTAAATGTAGGCCCCGGCAGCTACCACCACAATCAAAGTCAGAAACCCAAAGGCGCGTCCCATACGTATTCCCCCATACGGCCTCATGATAACCTTTGCTGCTTTGCCCCCGGCTCTGAGAAAATCAACGTTTGCCTGACGAAAGTCCAATTCGGGTAGCGGTCGTTGGTGTTGGCTCATTTGGCCGGAACCACGCCCGTGTCTACCACGACCTGCAGAAGCAGGGCGGCGATGTGGAACTGGTGGCGGTAGTGGATAGCGACGCCGCGCAGGCGCAGGCGGTGGCCAGCCAGTTTGGCTGTTCGGCTCTGGCTACAGTGGAAGATTTGTTTGGCCGGGTGGAAGCAGCTTCCGTGGCCGTGCCTACTCTGCATCATCGCAGCGTCGCCGCGGCGTTGATGGCTGCCGGGATTGATGTGCTCATCGAGAAACCGCTGGCTTCAACCCTGGACGAAGCCGATGAGCTGATCAGCCTGGCCAATGCCAATCAGCGCGTGGTGCAGGTCGGCCATCTGGAGAGATTCAATCCGGCGGTACGAGCCGCGCTGCCGCTGATTACCCACCCGATGTTTTTCGAAGTGCACCGGCTCAGCGTCTTCAGCCCGCGCAGCCTGGATGTGGACGTAGTGCTCGACCTGATGATTCACGACATCGACGTGGTGCTCTCCTTCGTGAAGTCTCCGTTGAAGGAAATACGGGCTGTCGGGCTGCCGGTGGTCACGGAGAAAGTAGACATCGCCAACGTTCGCATGGAATTCGAGTCCGGCTGCGTCGCCAACCTGACCGCCAGCCGTATCTCCACGGAGCGCGTGCGCAAACTGCGTTTTTTTCAGCCGAAGGAATACGTCTCTATCGATTACGGCCGCCAGGACGTTTTTCAAATCCGCGTCACCCAGGAAGAGAAGTTTTCCTTGCACAGTCTGATGGCGTTTGCTGACACACCTTCCAGTGTGCCGATCCCGGGTGTGACGTTGAACAAACCGAAGGTCGAAGCCGAAGAACCTTTGCGGGCGGAGCTGAAATCTTTTCTTCATGCGGTGCGCCACCGCGGAAAGCCGGTGGTTGCATTAGAGGACGGCCGACGCGCACTGGCAGCAGCTTTGAGCATTCTTTCTGCCATTGAGGACCACGCGCGGCGCGCCCGGCTGCACATGCTGTAAATTTCTTGTAAATATGTGTTAAGGCTCGAGTTGTTCCCCCTTGGTAATGAGTGATTTCCACTAGAACCCACTCTTTTTTCGGCGCTCGCGCCCGCAAGAGCAGCTCAGAATGATCGTTCTAATGAGAGAATAGTAACTAAGAATGCAACAGCGCCTGCAAAAGGCTGGTGGTGGTTTATTCCGGTAATGGAAGAACAAGGGCGTAAGGCAGAGGACCAGCGTCGAGCGGTTCAAGCGCCGTTCAAGATCACGGCCGAGGAAGTGCGTTTGCGCCTGTTGGCGCCCGATCTTGAAGAAGAAGATGTTTTCACGACGTATCGCCGGCGTGAGGCTGCGTGGATTTCCCTGGTTGTACACGGTGTTGCGATTGCTTTGATCTTCCTGCTGCCCAAGTGGACGTCGAGCGGCCCGGTCATCATCCCGATCAAGGAGAAACAGCAGTCCACTTTTCTTACCTTGCCGGACGATCAGCTTAAAGTTATTAAGCCGCCAAAGACGGATGTGATTTCCGACAAGAACCGCATCGCGCAGACGCGCACGCCCGCCGTCAGCAAAGAGGCGCTTCGCAAACTGATCGACGAGCGCAAGCCGGGTCCGCCCAAAGCGTCGGCGCCTCCAGCCGGACAGCAGGCGATGCAACAGAATCCAACGACCACGCAGGGCGTCGCTCCCGTTCCGGAGCAGCGCCAGCAACCGCAAACCACGACTCAAGTGGAAACGCCTGTACCTGCCGCACCCAAGAAGTCGCCGTTTGCCATTTCCTCGGCGGGGAGCTCGGTGAGCCAGGCAATCCAGTCCGTGGCGCGCGGACACAGCGGTACAGCGGTGGAATTCGGGGGCGGTGAGTACGGCAGCGCCGCGCACCCTAAGATCGACAATCGGGGTGGGCTGGAAATCCTGAGTGACACCATGGGTGTGGACTTCGGTCCCTACATGAAGCGCTTAAAAGATACCGTGCAAAAACACTGGGACCCGCTGATTCCTGAATCCGCCATGCCGCCAGTGATGAAAAAGGGCGTGGTGGTGATTGAGTTTGCCATCACCAAAGACGGCAACGTCATGGGAATGAAAATGATTTCCAGCTCCGGCGACGTTGCGCTGGACAACGCCGCCTGGGGCGCCATCACCTATGCCAAGCCTCTGCCCAACTTGCCTACCGTATTTGCCGGCGACTATCTACTGATCCGGGCACGCTTCTACTACAACCCCGACAAGAACGATATGGAATAACTAGCGGCCTTACCGGCCGTGTTGCATCATCTGCATGAGGGTACGCTGCGCGAACGGCATATAGATGAGCGCTGCGCATGCGCCCAGGGCAAAGCCCAGACCGATCCGGTCAGCGATGAGAAGTGGCGAGAGGGCCCAGATCATATCCAGCACAAAAAGGGCGGGTGTGAGAATGCGGTACTTGCTTCCAAGCAGGTGGTAGTCCATGGCGGTGGCTGAGATCAGGTACAAACGTACTGCCAGGCCCACCAGGGCTGTCGCAAGGTAGACCACAAAGACTGTCGTTCCCGCGCCAAGCCAGGCCCTGAAAGACGCCTGATAAGTGTTCTCCCAACGGAAGAGCGCAGAGAGATAAAAGATCAGGTACATGATCTGCGTGAGCGCAAAGAGCAGGCGTGCGGTGTTCCGGCTGGCGCGGGGAAGCCCCGAATCAGGTTCAATCTGGGTATCTACAGATTTCCCAGTAAGCTCCGCCGCGCTGGGCTGGGCAGGGTCGGCCGGGGCCGGTAGTTTTGCAACAGGGGCCGCAGTCTGATCAAGGATGACCTCCGCATTTCCCAGGAAACGGTAGCCGCGCTTGGCAATGGTTTCAATAAATTTCGGATTGCTGGCGGAATCGCCCAGCACGTCACGCAACTTGACCATGGCGGTGTTCAGTCCATGGTCAAAGTCCACAAAGGTGTCTTCGGGCCACAGGCGCTGCCGCAGCTCCTCGCGCGTAACCACTTCCTGGGGACGCTCCAGCAATGCCACCAGGACCTGGAAAGGCTGTAATTGCAGCTTTAGCCGGGTGCCGCCACGTCGCAGTTCCGCGGCACGGAGGTCGGCTTCAAAGTCATCGAATTTGTATTTAGAAACCGTTCCCATGAGACAAGCAAAGCCGCTGCCGGAGTTGACTACGCGCTAGAGTTTAGCATTTTGGAAGTTTCAACTCTAAGCTGCAAATGTCCGTCTTTGCTCCCATCTAGCTACAATGTCACCAATGGATACTCAACGACAGCAAGCGCTGGGCTTGGCCTTGCTCACCCTGCTCATACTTCTCTTTGTGCTGCTGCGGCGGGCCTGGGGTAATTTGTGAAAGACCGGCATGTGAACCTGCCTTTGCTCGTCGTCGTTCTCGGCCCCACGGCCAGCGGCAAGACTTTTCTTGCGCTGCATCTGGCCGACCGCTTACACGGTGAGATCGTCAGTTGCGATTCTGTCGCCGTCTATCGTGAATTCGAGATCGGCACCGCCAAACCATCGCCCGCGGACCGCCTGCGCGTGCCCCATCATCTGATCGACATTGCGGACCCAACAGAATTAGTCACTGCCGGAGACTATTCCCGTCTGGCGAGGCAGGCTGTTCGTGACATCACCGCACGCGGCCGCCTGCCGATCGTCGCTGGGGGCACCGGCCTTTACTTGCGCGCCTTTCTGGAAGGGCTGTTCCCGGGGCCGGCGCGGTCAGACGAGCTACGCGGCCGTCTGCGCGAGCGTGCGGCGTAGCGCGGAGAAGCGTATCTTCATAAACTCTTGCGCCGTCTGGATCCGGCAGCCGCGCAAACCATTCACGCCAACGATATCGCCAAGGTCGTCCGCGCGTTGGAAGTCAGCATCAGTGCGCAGACGCCCATGACCGGACTTTGGCAGCAAGGCCGTGACCCGCTTCACGATTTCTGCATTCTTCGCTTCGGCCTGAACCCGGATCGCGATGCGCTATACCAGCGCATCAATCACCGGGCGCGTGAGATGTTTTCCGCGGGCTTGGTGGAAGAGACCGCGGCGCTTTCCGCGCGCTATGGCCTTTCCGCGCGGCCACTCAATTCGCTGGGCTACAAGCAAGCAATGCAACATCTGCGCGGAGAACTATCATTGGAGCAGTCGATCGTGGCGGCACAGCAGGGGCACAGGAATTTTGCCAAGCGGCAGATGACCTGGTTTCGTCGCGAGCCGGATGTTCATTGGATCGCAGGCTTCGGTTCCGACCCGGCCGTGCAACAAGAGATTTTGGAGTTGATCAGGACAAAGGCACAGCCGGGAGACATGGGCCGAAAATAGTTGAGGGTTTCACGGGCGGAGCAGGCTGCTCGGAGTGCCCTTCTGGTCCTGGCAGGTTTATGTAAGGCGTTGCATCAAGCGGCTTCTGACGCCCCACAAGAACAGCGCAAATCCTGTTACAGCAGCATTCCCGTGCGGCTCCAGCGTGTGTGGGAAAAGAAATTCCCTGCGATGGAAGCGTAAAAAGAAATCCTGTGTCCCGGATTCTCGTCGAGCCAGCGTGACGTGGGTGCGTCATAAGACCAGTAGACAAACATCGGTTCGCCGATTACGTTGCTGACCGGCACAAAGCCCCAGTCGCGGCTGTCGCTGGAATTATCGCGATTGTCGCCCATTACGAACAGCTTGCCTTCGGGCACGGCCGTGGGTCCCCAGTTCTCCGGCGGATTGTGTACCGGGGCGTGATGCATCGCGTAAGGCTCCCGCACCGGCAGCGAATTGACGTAAAGCACACCGTCACGGATCTCTAGCCGGTCCCCACCCACGGCGGTCACGCGCTTGAGAAAAATTTCCGACGGGTCCTTGGGATAATGGAAGACGATAATATCGCCGCGGTGGATCGTTTTAACCATGGGCAGGCGCCAGTGGACCAGAGGTATCTCCGGCCCATAGAGCAGCTTGTCCATAAAGAGATGATCACCCACCAGGATCGTGCCTTCCATCGATGCCGTGGGGACAACCGAAGCTTCACCTACAAAAATCCGCATCGCTAGAACGATGGAAGCCAGGATAATCCAGCGGCGCGTGGAGGGACGCCAGAACCGCCGCGCGCGAATCTCCGGTGCTGCGCCTGTGGCCGCTCGGATTGGAGCAACGATGGAACTGCCTGCTACAACAGCATCTGCAGTGTCGCCTGCCGCTCGAGTGTTTGCAGCGTGGTCTGCCGCAGTCTCGTTGGCAAGATGGCCTGCCTGGGTTGCGTCGGCAATGTGGCATGTGGCAGCAGACTCGCTGTTGTCCACCGATTCTGCCACGGTTGCCGTGGCAGCAGCCGTCAGCCCACCGTCAACGGACGGCGAAGCACATGGCTCACATAGTTCAATGGGCGGCATAGAGACGAAGGGGGAGCTGCCATCTTTGAGTGTTCAGCGCCGGGCTGCAATCGGGTGAACACCTGCGATGCGCGAACATTCGGCCATGGCCAGGTGGTGCGGGCAGATTCCGGTCGCCAACGTGCTGCGTTGGCTTCTGCTGTGGAAGGCAGTCGCACTTGGCTCGAACTTGTGCTGGCACAAAGAACAGTTTGGGTCGTGTGGCATCGCCGCCTCCTCAGCGACTGTGGAGGCGAATGTCAGCACTAAAAGCGCGCATTTGCGTTCCTTGCTATGAGAAATGCTCTGCTATAATCAAAGTCGGCATCCACCCACCTGGGTGGCTTCGCGTCGGGGAGTGGCTCAGCCTGGTAGAGCACCTGGTTCGGGACCAGGGGGTCGGAGGTTCAAATCCTCTCTCCCCGACCATTTATTTTCAGTGACTTACGCGCCTTCAGAATCCCGAAAAATTCCCGTCGTAGGTAAAAATGCGACAGTGTTGACCTCGATAGGCCTCAAGCTAAAAGATCTTTTGAAAGATTTTCCTAAAATGCACTCAGCACTGCCGCAAAGCTCTACAAATGTTAAGTCAATGGGACTCTCCAAATGGGGTTTGAAAGAGCGGCGTCTGTTACGTCATCGACTTCCTGAGTCATCCGAATGCACCGGCGATGAGGCGGTGATGATTAAAAGCAAAAAATGCAGCCAGCTTACCCGCACGAAGTCCGCTGGTCGGCTATTCAGCTATTCCGCCATGAGACTTTTGATGGAGAGATTAACTATCCGAAGAGCGGCGAAAACTGAGTATGCTATCAAGCCCCACCAGGTCGAAGACAGGATGCGATCAAGACGCACGTTCGTTTTCCAATTCTCGGGTAAAACGACAATAGCCAGAGTCAAAAACATGGCAAGGGCGGATACGCAGATGGACTCTTTCAAATAGCTGACGAGACGCTTGTACCAGCCCCACTGCTTCAGCTTACGAATGATGGTTTTTTCTTCAATGGCGGGAAGAAATGCGACGATTGCAATTAGGCAAGCCAGCATGCCGAGTTCAATGTCAACGGTCTTGTCCAGCACGAGGTCATGCCAGCTTGCGCGCAAAATCCACAAAACGCGAGTCCACGCGACTAGCAGTCCTGCGCCTATCCCCACAGCAGCAGGACCAAATTGCTCAATCAGAAGCCTCTTACTGGGTGGTAAAGACGGCATAACAACGGTCCGCTTCTCCGCGAGATTCGTCTGCATGGTAGGCTCACATTCTCCTGTCGATGTCAGAGCAGGCTCTTTAAATATCCCCGATGCTCGTGGAGCGCGCCTCTGATGAGCTGCCAGCACTGTTCGCTGTCTAGAGATCTCGAAGAATATTCTACCTCCCCTGAGAAAACCAAACGATCGCGAAGGAAATCGACCGCCTCCATCTCCCCATCTTCTGATGCACCTTTAACCGCGAACTTCTCTAAATTTTCATCATTTGTCCGGAAACGATTCACAATTTTTCGTACCCATACTGGCGTTAATGAGGCCTTGCGGGCACCCGCCATGGAAAATTTCAGATCGATTCTGAACGCATTGCCATCCTGGCTTGCATCATCAAGCAGTTTACCTAGAGAAGGCTGTACATCTGCCAGGGCCGGGTGCTGATCGGGATTTATTAACGCGAGTTCCAGGCTCGCGATACGGTCCATCTTCTTGAATCTGTCCCACTTGTCTTTCCGCAGCCGCGGTTCGAGATTGAAGGGGGTATCCGCGATTTGACTGACCAGTCGCTGCCAAGAGCCTGATCGGAAAAGCCGGTGGCGCTGCAAAGCTAAAGTCTTTGAGCTGGAGTCATAGATAAAGTGGGCGATTTCTTCAAGTCCTTCCTCGTTGGTTATGCCTAAAGAATGTCGCTGAAAAGTTCTGAGGTTGAATCGGTTCGGGATTCCTATCTTCCGCACTTTGGCAGCACCACCGAATATCTGCCCATGTTCAATGTGTGTGATTTCAATGTAATCAGAATACTCTGGCCCGCGCTCAACTAGGCGCTCATTTGGCTTCAGATCGCTGATATACTTCAGCATTGACGCAAGATTTGCATCTTTATGGTCTAAGGTTAGCGCGGCGTAGAAGTCTACATTTATCCAAGGCAAAGTGGCACCCTTTCCATGTATTTTCTGTCCTTCTCCTAAACCTGAAAGGGGGTGGCGGGCATTGTAGCGCAGAAAGTTCGAATTCTAACTTATGTTTTTGCCGCTTCGTGATACCAATGCTTTTCAGCACGCGGGTATTCACTTGTATCCGATAGCGGACTAACCGTCCGAAATCTGCGAGATAAAGACTCTGTAAGCTTTTGAAAACAGAAAGCCCCTCCCTAAAATTCAAAAAAGCCACCTCCGGTTCGAAAGCCAAGGGCGGGTTCAGATCCTCGCTCACAGACCATGTAGTTCAAATAATTTATACGCCCTCAGTATCCCTGAGTCCTCACGGTAGGCGGAAACACGACAGATATCGACCTCGCAAATTTGCTTTTGAACTCAGCTTACGATTCCAGCTGTGTCATTCATTATCCCGGAGCCATGGGTAAGCCCTTCGGCGGGTCCGTCGCAAGACGATGACCGTGAGGCGACGGACAGAAATGCACAAAATCGCAGGCTACACATTGGTCAGCATCCCCGCAAGCTTGCCATGTCTGCGGAATATTTCCACTATTGTGTTCTCTAAAGGCAGCTGACTCAATCTGAGCGACTACATTATCTATGCTGCTTACAGCATGAGTAACAAGTACAGCCGCCACATCTACGACATGCATCGCTCGGCTTAAACGAAACCCGAAACTGAGTTCGGGCACTGGTTGACCGGATTGCCAGCCATGCACTGCATAATAATCTGCTGAGCCGTTCGGAGGTTGAATATCAGTGCTGTTGTGTTGCAGCTCGCGCCTTAACTCATCCATATCCCCGCGTGATGGCGAAAGCTCATTGATATATACCAGAACCCCTGCGCCGACCGGACGAGCCTGTGGAATTTGAGATCGCAGCCATGCATAGGTTTGTACTTGGAGTTCAAACTGTTCTCTGTATGCTGATCCAACCGCAGGTCTACGGCCAGCTTTGTAATCCACGATCAGATCGTATTCTCCAGCCGGTATATTGGGCAGACTCGTCTGAATTAGTTGAACCAGCGGATTGGTATTGGCCAGACCGAGCATCACACTAGAAATTACATCCACCACGCCTGTTAACTCGTATCTCGTGCCGCGAGCCTCCTCATTGGGTGGTAGCTGAGGCATGTCGCGTGTTCCTGAAATTCTCTCTTCTGCCGCAGTGATCAAAGGGAACAAGTGTGGTGCCAGTTCATTAACTCCTGCCGCCACCCGGTTGTATGCCGCTAAACGTGCTGCTTCGCTTCTAGATCGTTTACCTGCGGCCGCAAGTCGCACCTCTACTCTCTGCCCTAATGCACCTATATCATTTGTGTCCTGGAGTGGCGCGTTTAACTGCGGGGGCCACTGCGGTGGTGTATAAGGCCAGGGAAACGGCGGATGATGCAAATTCCAAAAGCGGTATGCTTCTTCCAAGACGCCGTGCACGAATTCACCGGTCCACATTTGAACAGGACGTGATGGCGGAAGAGCGCTCCCATTGTAGTATCGGTATGCCAGTCCACAACGCTGAAACGACAGTATGTCTCCAGTAAGGCTATAAGAAGGAACTTCAAACGGAAGGCTTCGAGTATTAAGCGGCATCAGAGTAACTTGCCTCCAAAGCTGATTCTAAATCAGCGCTACATGCCCAGGTGCCAAGGCTGAATGCCATTGCGCCGCTGGCACAAACGTCAGGGCACGTTGACCATTTGCAAGATCACCTGTTGCAGTGGATAGAACACGCGGCGTTGGTCCCATCTGAGATGTCAAGCCAGCGAGGAGCAACACATTCTCAGGTCGACTGTAAGCTACAAAATAAAGCCTCCGTAGGTCATCCCAGGCTCGATCTAGTGCTGCACGTTGAGTTCTCGCCGGGCCTATGGGGCAAAACGGCGCAATGATCTGTTCAATTATATGAACCTGGTCGCCAGTTTGCGGATATCGCAACGGTCGCTGTGCTGCGTGGTTCCTGCTGAAATCACTACCAACATCCACAACGACAAGCGGGAATTCAAGCCCTTTTGCCTGGTGTACCGTCATTATTGGAAAAGAGCTGCGCGGTACATAAGGCATGATCTCTTCATCCACCTCAACATTGCCATTTGCAATATTTTCAAATACTTCTCGGATCGCCTGGACAATGGAGGGTTGATCATATTGAGTTCCGTGTAAAATCCTGCTGCCAAGCGATGTAAACTGCCCAGCTTCTGCGACAGTTCTTGCAATCGCTTCCAGATACACTTGACCTTCGGGGTCATGCTGCAAACTCGGAATCCATGTAAGGAGTGTAAACATCAATTCCAGCAGGGGCCATTCTGACGGCCACCCTTGCATGGTGCTTCCAGGCGGAAGGGTTCTAGTTCGCCAATTCTGGATAAACTGCGGCAGTCCACCGGGAGCCGGATTTGTTTGCGCAAAAGTCTCGGCTTCAGCTCTCCATGCCTGTAACCGCGTACGAGCCTGTAACCCCATACTCGTAATCCCTTGGAGTATTACGCTATTGTTATCTATGCATAACAAGCTGAGTCCCAGAAGTCGCCGCACTGATTCAACTTCATAGAGGTCTCTTCCCCTCGGATTAAATACCGAAATATGGTAAAGGTTTTCTAGATTGTTGCGAAGAAGCAGGGGCAATCGTTGCCGTGGCGGCTGATCGGGTCGAGAATTCGCATATTCCCGCACAGAGCGGGCCAACAATACTGCATCACCAAAATCCCCTTGGGTAGCACGTTGGATTGAATATGTCTCGCCAGCTGCACACTGAATTTGTACACCGTTACCGCGAAACACTGAATGAAGGAACTGCGTCATGTCATTTGCCAAAGTCTGGCAGTCAGTTCTAAACATACCGAGCACGGGAGGATGTGGTAGCGCAGCATGGGGTGCTGCTGCCACGAGCGAATGCTTTCCAGGGACCCGGGCGGGCTGATAGGTGGGATCTAATTGAACAAATCGGTTGCAGAAAGAAACAATATTGGTTGCAGACCGATAATTTTGCACAAGATCAATGCGCTGTGGGGTCCATGCTTGCCCAAGTGCATCAATCATTCTTTGTGCAAAATTTGCAAAAATTTCGACGGTGGCACCTCTAAACCGAAAAATCGATTGGTCGTCATCTCCAACAACCGTCAAACTTGCTCCAGACCGAGTGCAAAGTTCGAAATAGATTCGTTCTTGTAGATAATTAGTGTCTTGGAATTCATCAACCAGCATTGCCTGCAAAGTGTTTGTGATCCGCTGGAGTCGTGCTTGCTGCAAAGCTTCGTAGAGTAAGCGCTCAATGCGCGCAAAATCTGCATAATGATTGGCTTCCAAATATTGCAAATAATCGACAATTGCATCTCGGAGCACCAACTGACCCGCTCCAGTGGCACCGAAAGCATCAATATTCATTTCATCGTGTCGTACACGATCGGCAAATCCCAGAGCGACCGCTAGCTTGATTGGCAGAGGCCGAGATCCAGGGTATGCAGGCACAAGCGTTCCAATGAATGCTTCGAGATTTGCGCTTTGAAATCGGCCATTCGGAAAGAGCCCAAACCGGCGCATCATTCCGGTGGCAATAAACCCTTCGACTGTGGCTGGTGTAATACCACCAGGGGGGCGGCAATCGGTAAGAAACTGTTCGGCGAGAGAATCGAGCGTTCCGACAGATACACCATTGATATCCAGCCCTGCCAGCCATTCTTGAAGCTGTGGGTGGTTGCCTGTTGCAGCTCGTGCATACGAGATTGTGGCATATCCCCAGGCAAGGATTCGGGAGCGAAGTTCTGCTGCGGCCTTGCGCGTGAAAGTCGTTGCGATTATTCCGCCGGGACGGAGGCCATCGACTAAAACAAGTTTAAGGGCGCGGAGCGCAAGAACAGTAGTTTTGCCAGCTCCTGGGCCTGCCACAATGAATGCCGGCGGGTGGGGAGGTGCCTGTACAGCAGCTTCTTGCTCGGGATTCAACCACGTTTGGGTAAACCGAGGAATTGCCTGCCGGACATATTGAACAAATTGAGCGTAGGTCAGCAAGATTATTAAAAAAACATTTAGCAGGGGAATCTAGAGGATTATACACTTTTGGCATCGAATGCAAAGGACAAGGGCGCATCAAATAGGATAAGTGTTTGAATTCACATTTGCGAATCGGTTAAATATTCTCTAATTCACCAGAATATGAACAGCCCGATGTGCAGGTTTCCTGTACCTCAATCTTTGACAACCCTTTTAGCCCAGTTGCTAGTCGAGCCCAAATCCAGCGAGATAGATTCTCGCTTGTTGGATTCTCCAATCCGGAGACGTCATTGAGGTAATTGTGGTCCAGTATTGCATGAAGCGGCGCAAACGCGTTCGAGATGTCGGCAAAGTCTACAACCCAACCAGCTTCAGTATTTACTGGCCCAGTAACGTAAACTCGCACACGAAAAGAATGTCCGTGCAGTCTATTGCATTTGTGTTCTGGCGGCACATTTGGAAGCCTGTGTGCCGCCTCGATATGAAACTCCTTGTAAATTTCCATTGAGTTTATTGCGCGAGTTGCTCGTACAGCCGGCAAGTGTTATGTGCGCCTCGGCGCTTGTTCCTGTTGTATCCGCGAAAGATCACCACATCAATGCCAATGTCGCGGCAAACGGCACACTTGCACTTCTTCCACGGTTGGTTATGCAGCGTATTCCGATATTGTGCCCTTAGATACTTGCTCGAGAAATCACCGCGATCTAAAAGCTTGTCGTAGCTGAGAACTGCATCCAGGCAATCGTCCTCAGAGATGTAGCCCTTGGCAAAACTGCGGAGTGCATCGAGTGCCAGCCTCTCCCTCTTTTCAATTGTTGATTTCCTCTTTCCTGATTCCTTTAATCGCTCGAGGGTACGAGCGTCATGTGTGGGCGGGACGCGGATTGCTCCGTACCATTTCCCATCGACTCCAAGATAGTTTTGGTCGCTTCTGAGCCAGGCCTTACGAAAATAGGTCGCGCTATCAAAGCTGTTAATACCACCCTCGCGGAATTTCGCCTGAATCTTGGGTCGAAACACGCCCAGCAAATGTACCCAAGGACGATGCTTCTGGGACTTAAGCGCATTAGCAACGGAGGCTACAACCTCAGCGATCTCATCATCTGATCGAGGCACGAGCCCGCCGAGGGCAAGGTGTTTGTATCCCATCTCGATATAAGCGCCCATCTGTTCGCCATAGTCCTCGGCTTCTATGCCCTGGATGACCCCAACCGGAGTAAACGAGCAGCTTCTCTCCGCCCAGAGATTAATGAACGCCTCCGCGTTTCGCGCGGTAAGCCTGACTCTCTCCTCGCGTTCCTTGATGCTGAGTTTTTTCTTCTTGCCGTTAACGACAATTTCCCTTAACGGAATGTGATCTACGCTCGCACCAAGGTCGAACTCATAAAGTTCATATACCGCAACAGCTTGCTCGACGGATATTGCCGGCTCATCTTCGTTCGCATACGAGAATGCGCCACAGTCGCCAAATGCCCACTGATCATCAGCCAATCCAAAATGTTCTTTTACGGATTTCGGTCTCATCAAGTGGGGATCTGCCAGTGGCACGCGACGGAGAAGCCCCTTCGTACCGAGGTGCTGGGCAAGGCTGACGAGCACGCCGTCACAAATTCGTGTTGGCTGAAGAAGTTTGATCATGTGAAGCTCATTGCGGTTTGCGCGCCGTTCTGTAGAAAACTGATCGTTCTTGAAGTCGAAGTCGGCATCGAGAAAATCATCCCAATCAGGCAAGAAGTAGAGGAGCCGTTCTGATTGCGGAAGGAGACGTTGAATCCGTTCCTGTTTCGCATGGCGATTCAGAAGGGCGGAAAACTTATGCAGTTTTTCGCCAATGGGCCCGTCGGCATATTCGATTTGTGCATGACCGGAAAGTGCGTCTGTGTTGATGCCCTTGAGGTAATCCTTCCCCAAAATCAAATGAACCTTATCGTTAGATTGAACAAGTTTTAGCAGCGCGGCATTGACGCTGGGAGCGAGTTCTCTCGCACGATCCGCTGTCATGCGCTGATCGTAATGTCGAATGGGAGCGACTGAACCGATAAGTCCATATTTAGCGGATAGCACCGATATGTTAAGCCGTTCTGGCCACCGATGAGAACGGAGGCGAGAGCGAAGCACGCGATACATTGGGCCGTCATAAAGATGAACAGCGGGAATGCTGCCCTCGCTATCAAACTTCGTTGCGGAGCAGCCGAGAACCACCAAGGATGAGGAGCCTGCAGACATTGAAAGGAAACCAGAGATAAGTTACTTGGAAAACTCGAGCGGCACAAGACGAAAGAAATGGGGACTAGCGGGGGGCACCCCGCGATTGCCTCTTGGCCGCCTTAGCAAGGGGCTGCATGGTTTGATGTAAAGCCAACTCGCCTGGCGCCTGCATGACATCTGAGGTTGTTTTCCGACTCACTTGCCTTTGCACATTTCAGGCGACATCAATCCCACTTCTTGGATATGTCCATCGAGAAAATCGCGCCCCTTGGCGCTAATTTTGTTAGTCCAGATATTATCGGCGCGAGGAGCTTTTCTTTGGACCAAGCCTTTTTCTTCCAAATACGCCAACTCCTTTCTCAAAGACGTTCAGTGGCATATCTTTATCGATCTCGTACAGCAGGTCCGTTCTTAGCCATTTAGGGTAAAGTTCATCAAAAGCAAACAACAGCCGGGTTCTTAACGTGTCCCGTTGCACAACATCAATAAAGTTGCCAATACTGCGCTCACTCTCAATCACAATTCCTCCCTGCGCTAATAAATAAGGTCACATGGACGTGTCGGATTATTGCTCTCACACTCCCCGAAACAATTCCAACAGTGAAATCTTCAAGGCCTTCGCGACTTTGTTCACCATTGCGAGCGTAATGTTCTTCTCGCCGCGCTCTACGGCTCCCATGTAACTCCTGTTAAATCCGCACTCGTGGGCAAAGCCTTCCTGGGAGAAGCCGCGTTTTTTGCGTAATTCCGCAATTCTCTTACCGAGTTTTTTATGAACCTCTTGCATTCACGGAATTGTCCGTGTATGCTCTCCGGCCAGTCTACATCCTATAGGGAGGCATCCTATAGGGAGATAAGCTAGGGCGTACCCCTTATGGACACTTACATAGCGGGCTGCCCAGTAAGCCGCCGTCCATGCCGGATCGCACAGATAGGGTTTTGAGGATTTCCGTCTCGCTCGTTTTGCTCTTAGCCTCTAAGGCAAGCCCCGGCACGACCGAAGAGATCCTGAAAGTGCCATTTGAATGCGCAACCGGCAAGAATGCTTTCCTCATTCACGCTCGCATTGATGACAAGCCGGCCCTTCTAGTCCTGGACACTAGCTCCCCTCAGACGGTGCTCCAGCCCGGAGTCCTGGGAATCAACCCTGCTGAGCTTGCGAAAGAGCAGCGATTACATGCTGCAGGCGCATTCAGGGCCAACGGCATTGGCCGCGAAGTCGAGCTTCGCGTCGGGAACATGACCTGGAAAAGGTGGCCGGTCAAGGTCATGGACCAATCGCTGGTTCTTTCTGCTTACCTCGACAATCCTGACGGAGTGCTCGGCCTCGACTTCCTGCAGGAGTTTTCCAGTGTGATGTTTGATTTAGAGGACAAAACAGTCACATTCACCAAACATCCAGGCCAGGACAAACGGCATTTGTTTGGAAATCTCCGGAGGTTCAATTTTGTCGTAAAAAACGGCCATTACATTTTGAATGAAATTACCCTTGAGCGCATGTCCGGAGACTCGGCGGACTTTGCCACGGGGGATCAGTCTTGTAAAGTTCGCGTTGCCTTTCTGGAAACCGTACTGGTCTCGAAAGGGGAGCCGGTCAGCCCCAGTAAGAGAGATTTGCTCACAGAATGGTCCGAGAGCATTCCTCTGGTCTCTGAAATTCTTAAACAGAAGGATGCACTCGGGTCACTAAAACCGCTCGTCTACACCTTGATTGCTCCGAAAGGTCAAAAGGATCTGCAACTTCGAGAGCAACTAACGCTGCTTTGGTCTGCTGATCCGGTTGACAAAGCGGCAGTTGGGCATACAGGGTTCGGACCACCGATGCGGCTTGCTGGCCAACTCAGTGACGTGCAGTATCGCGATCTCAGCGTTTCATTAGGCCATTCAATCAGCAAAATCATGCTACAGATTCTGTATATCGAGGATGGTGGCCAGTGGAAGACTCTCGGGTCGTTTGTGATTGGCTCGAAACCAAACGGCGACTATGAATTTTACTTAGTGCCGCGCAGCTTGCTTGATCAGATTGTGGTCAATACGAACCACCAGGGAAATCCCAGATGAGTCTTTTTTGAGATTTCCAAACCAAAACACGGGCAGCGCCCGGTGCTTGCGGCACCGAACGCGACCCTAACCAAAGTGCCTATGAGGAGGCAACAATGGCTGCACCCAATCTTACCAGCGAGGAGAGGCAAGACGTTTACCGCCTGATGTTCCTGGTCAATCGCTCGTTTCACTTAATAGTCCAGCACCTTGAGGAATTGGGCCGAACCCGCATTCTAAATTCTCGCGATCTCAAGGACATGCTTGGACTCACTCAAGAAGTACAACTCGGAATCAATACCGCTGTGCTCGATACCCTTGACTCGGTTGAAAACGACGATTGGGCACAGTTCGGCAAGGTTCGCATTGCTTTGGAAAAACGACTCAAAACGCCACTACCACACAAGAAATCCCGTTAACCCTCGATTCGCGGGAACGACTGCACGGCCGTTCCCGCTTCCCAAAAAATCGGACCCCTCATGGCATGGACGGTTGCTTTGATCTTTAGATATGATTCTCATGCCTGAATACCTTTTCCTTCTGCCATCTGCGGCACTTGCTCTTTTTGGGGTGCCGCTTTTTCCGCTTACCGTGGTGCCGTGAACCAGAGAATGACAAACATACACACAGCCCCTATAACCAGCCATTTCAGACTGAATGCGACCCATCGGAGAGCACCTTTTGGAGTCTTCAGACGGGATTCGAAATTAAGCTGCTGATATTTTTGCGAGTTAGCATCAATGCTGATTTGAACTGATGGATTCTGTTGCCGAATCTCCTCGTTAACCTGCTGCAAATTGTCAGTACTCATCGATTCGGTATTTATGACAAGTTCTTTCGCTTTCTCTTTATTCCGATATTTTATTATCAAATAATGATACGGGAGTCTGCGCTCATAGCTCAGAGCATCAATTTGTGAAATCTCTATTTGCACGGGGCGGAACAGCTTATTCAGCGCGAACACGTTGTTTTGAATACTGAGATAATCAGTGAAGTAACCGATAATGATGCTTATGCCGAAAGCGATAAGGAAGGCAATAATCCACCAACCATCACTGCCCAATTTCTTGTGTTGCACGTACACATTAAAGGGCATCGTCATTCCCAAGAAGCCCATCACGAACCACAATCCCCGATAGATTTTGAGAGCGCTCGCTCTAAAAAGTAGTCTTTTCATAGATTGGAATCTTACCTGGTATCATCCTTGGATCTGACACCAGAGTTAATGATTTGTGACGGTGTTTCGAATGAGAATGAGAGCCCAAGCTCCGCGAGTGTTCTCTGTATCTCCGGAACTCTTGATAGGTATGAACTTCCTGAAAATTTTGATAACAATCCTGCAGATACTGTCGATATGCCAACAGACGTCCAGTCGACATTTCCAGGTCTGAAAATGCGTTGCTGAGCTGCGTTAGTGAGCCCATAATATGCGGCTTGATATGCGGCTTGATTACCGGGTAATAGTCCGACGACGGCTCCACCCGCGCCGAGCACGCCAGAGGAGATATATTCGATAGCCGAAGCGTTGCGCCCCTCAACCTTAGATGTGAGAGCGGTGTTTGCGATATTCAATCCGGCACCCAGACCCGCCTTAATAGCTGTTCCGGTCCCTGCAGTTGAAGCAATGTTACCTGCGGCGGTGGCTATTGCAGGAGCGGCAACTGCTGCACCGTAAGCCAAACCTGCGCCAGCAACACCGACTACAGCACCTGCGGCGAAAGGATGATCAAGCGCGACTCTCGCGACCGCATTATTGCTATATGCGTTCTGGGCAGCGTTACCGATGGCCACCTGTGCTTGTTCGTTTGGTACTGCTAAATTTAGAAAGAAATTTCCAATTGCCAACTGGAGGCTGTTGCCGGTCGGGTCTATATAGATGATCGGGTTATTCCGCGTGTATGTGTAAGGGTTCAGACTCTGAGGATCAGAGAGGTTGAAGCCGAGAGTCAGAAAGCTTGGGTCTTCGCTCGTGAATCTTCCGATTGAGGAGTTGTAATATCTGGCATCGTGATAAGAGAGGCTAGTGTCAGAGTCGAATTCATGGCCTGCGAACTTGCGCTGCTCGTTGGTGCCGGTCTGCTGATCAAGCCGCGATTGCCCAAACGGATAGTAGTCCAGGACTTCTTTCGTTGCCCCGGTGCTGTCTGTAATGACGTTTGCGCCGGTGAGTCCGTCAGCGTGGACACTGGTTGCGACCGCCGTCGTTCCGGTTCCGCTGATGTCAGCGATCACCTGACCATTTGCGAAGATGTGCTTGGCACGGGCTGTTCCGGAGATGTTGTAGAGCTTGCTTGGGTAGACGGTTGATGTCGAGCCCTTCGTATATTTGATACGCTGACCGTCCTGGTCATAAGCGTATGTGATCGTGACTGCGCTATGGCCGGAGCCGATCACGGTTTGGGTTAATCGGTTGTTGTAATCCCAGGTGTTGGTCTGGTTTCCTGCTGTGAGGATGTTGCCGTTGTTGTCGTAGGTGTACGTGGTAGCGCCGATTGATCTCACCGCATCAGGGCTCGGCAATCCCGTTCCACCATAAGTGTAATTTCCAAGATCAGATTTGTTCGTGATGTTCCCAACTGGATCGTAGGTATACGTTTCGGAATGATTGTTGCCGTTCACAGCGCCGGCGACGGTGTAGGCCGTCAGGCGGTTCAGCGCATCATAGCCCAACGTGATGTTTTTCTTGGTGTCCGTCGCAGAGTTGTCAGTAATGGCGGAAATATTGCCGACCGGATCGTACGTGTAGGAAACGTCTTGGAGGTTGCTTGCTCCCGCGACGGTGACTTTGTGGGTGAGCCGATACAGCTTTGCCTGATCGTAAGTGTTTGTGGTCGTCGAGCCGTTCGCAAAGGAAGTCAGCGACGCTTCGCCAAGCGGCGAATAATCGAAGTTCGAGACGACGCTCTTCGAACTCGCGTCGGTGGATTCTTTTCTTGAGATTGTCTCAGGAAGCCCCGCGAGGTTGAAAGTGTAAATGACTTGGGAGTTGTCAGGGTTTTTCACCGTGAGCTGGTGTCCCTGCCGGTCATAGGTGTAATCGGTTTCGTAATTCGTGGCGCTGATCGTTTTGATCTGGCTTGCAGGCAAACCGAGCGCGTTGTAAGTGCTTGCGGCGGTAAGTGAAGGGTTGGTGACAGAACAGAGCTTTCCAATTCCACCGCTACAGGTGTCGTAAGCGTATGTGACTTTTGTAGTCGTGCCGAGTTTTTCGGTTGTCTCCCGGTTCAGGGCGTCAAAGGCGTAATTGATGGTATTGCCGTTCGGGTCGATTTTCTGGCTGAGGTTGCCGGCATTGTCATAAGCGTATGTCCAGGTGCCAAACGTAGGCGCAGCAGGAGTGTGCAAGTCTTGCGCGGAAAGCCTTCTTCCGAGGCCGTCATATGTGAAATTCCTGATGTTGCCGTTTGCGTCCGTGATCTTGGTCAGGTCTTTCAGATAATCGTAGGCATAGGTCGTCGTGTAAGTGCTTGCGCCGTTGTGTTCGTTAACCGACGCGAGATTGTCATATGCGTCCTTGATCAGGTCTTTGGCGTGTCCGTTTGCATCAGTTGTCGTAAGCTGCCAGGGTGAATAAGCGTTGGTGGTCGTGCCGAGGGTGTTTGCGGTGGTGGTGATTCTACCGAGTGCGTCATAGCTATAATTTGTCTGCAAGGCTGCGGTTGTATTGGCGGCAGTCTTCGCACTACCCGTTGAAATGTACGGCAGGGTTTCAATAGAGAGCTGGCCCGAGCTGTTGTAGGACAAATCCTTGATATTGAAATTGCCACTGTCTTCCGCCGACTTCCTCTGCTGAATCATCCTGCCAAGGCCATCGAAGTAGGTATATTGGCTTTGAACGTTACTGCCGTCCATGTAATCAGACTCTGCAACGCTCACCGCATTCTGGCTGTCGGTATAGGAGTATGAGGTCTTGGTCACCTGAGTCGAGGGCGTGATCAGGTCGGGCTGTTGCGAAAGAATCAGCCTGCAGAGCCCGTCGTAGCTATTCGTGAACACGAATCCGTTCACATCGGTGGTCTGGATGGTCTTGCCGCTTTGATAATTGTAGGTGTAATGCGCTGCTTGATTGAGAGCGTTCGTTACCGTGATCGGATAGAGATTGAAGATGTCGAAAGAATAATTGGTCGGGCTGTTGTTCGGATCGAGCTCCTGAGTCACGAGACCGTAGACGCCGTCATAGGTCTTTTTGTGAGTGATGTAATTGGTGCCGCTCTTCCAATCGTCCTGCTCAGTGAGATTGCCCTTGGTGACGGTGCCGAGCGTCGTAGAGCTGTCATAGAAATACTTCGTTTCCTTGACCTTGTTCGAGTTCTGGTCGTTTACTGTGACATCGTCGGGAAGTCCGATTACGCTTCCGCCGGAGGCATAAGCGTAAGTCGTGCTGAAGAGGTCCGAGCCGCTGTCAGTAAACGATCCGTCGTTGTTGCCAGTGACCTGGCCGTACTCGGTTTTCTGAGCGACATTTCCGGTGGTGTTGCTATATACATAGCTTTCCGCTTTGTCTTTATGAGTAGCGCCGCCCTCATAGGAGGAGTTCTGGATCTGAGCGAGCTTGACGAATTTCGCCCCTGTGGCAATCGTGGAGTCGTCCCACTTGTTGATCGCTTTTGCGAAAAGGCGACCGGCATTGTCGTACTGCTCGACGCGATAAATCTTGCCGATCTTGTAATAGTCGTCGCTGTATTCGCCGTGAGTCGAGTCGGATGTGTTGCCCTGATGATAGAACGTGTTGCTGACATTGCCGACAGGATCGGTTTTCGTGATGGTCGCAAAGCCTGCAAATTTGCGATCAGTCGGGGCGCTGTAGTAGTAAGAGCCGCCCTGGTAAGTAAACGTATCAGTACCGCTCAAACCCGCGCCGTCCGACGTGGTGATTTGACTTACCGTATCGAGGATCATTGGCAGATTCGGGTTTGCGACGCTTGAGCCGTTCATATACTGCGCCGACGGCTTGTAAGTGATGTCAGTCCTCCCGCCCTGCCTATATGAAATCCTGCTCAGCAGATCTATTTTCGGGCTGTTGTTTGCGTAACTTGCAGGGGTTTGATTGACTGGTGCAGAAATGAAATCGGGCATGCTGTCGCCGCTAACATCAGCTATTCTCGCGCCAATATCCGTATTAGGAGATTGCCCAATCAGAGGAATCGGAATCGTCCAGCCGCTATTGTAAGTCCAGCCTGTGCCGCTATTTATGTATACCTTGTTGACCGGATCATTATGCGTGTTGCCATTTGGGTCTGTCACGAAGACATATTTGGTCGAAAGGATGTCCGCAAGGCCATCACCGTTTATGTCCACCATCCTCGTGCCTAGGTCATTAAATGAGGCGTCCAGAAACAGCTCCGGGATGCTCCAAGAGTTATCCAAAACCCAAGTGCTTCCGGTGTTGATCCAAACATGGCTCTTTGGAACATAGGCATTTGCTGTCGGATCCCATTCGTAACCGGAAAAGAGCACGTCGTTTAGACCGTCGCCGTTAACGTCGGCAAGGGTCGTAGCCTGCTCATTGCTGGTTCCAAATGTAAAAGTTGATGGAAAAACCCAAGCCGAGTTCAGGGTCCATCCCGAGCCATTATTGATATATACCTGCGGAGTCTGGCCCCAAGGTGCTTGAATAATATCTGGTAGACCGTCGCCGTTGACGTCGGCGATCCTGACGCCATTGTCATTGAAGCATACGCCGGGACACAAAATAAAGGGTGCTGGAATCGCCCAAGACGTACTAAGAGCCCAACCACTGCCGGTGTTAAGCCAAACCCTGTTATGCCAGACATATGAATTACTGCCAGTATTCCACTCCCAACCTGAAAACAAAATATCAGTTAACCCATCGCCGTTGACGTCAGCAAGTCTGGTGCCCAGATCATTCCAACTGCTATCTTCGAACAATTCCGGTATCGTCCAAGAAGGGGATAGTGTCCAACCGCTACCGTTATTTAAATAAACATGACTTGCCTGTACATATGAATTAGTGCCAGCATTCCACTCAAAACCGGAGAATAATTCGTCGGTTAAACCATCGCCGTTGACGTCAGCAAGTTCGACAGGATTAAGCTGGTTTGTAGAAACAAGAAAAGGAAGCGGGCTGGTCCATGAGGTATTCTGGTTCCAAGCCGTACCCTGTGCTTGATAATTAAAAGAGGTGGCAGGAAGTGTTGTGACGTTCGACAAGCTGTCCTGACCTGATTCAGTGATGGTGTTTATCAGCGAACGTGAGCCATTACCGCTTGCGGTATATGCAACGGTGTATTTTCTGACCCAAGTGCCGCTGACCTCGGCTTGTACTGTATTGATCCTGTAATTGGAGACGACTGTAAAGCCAGGGGTATCTGAAGTAACTGCGTCAGTTCGCGCTTCCCTGAAAAACTCAATTTGAAGAATTCCGTCAGTAGTGCCGTTCCCCGTATATATGATTTTTGAAGGATAAATTTGGCCGCTATTTTTAAAATATTGATAGCTAATGTAATTGTTGTTGGTGTCACGAACCTCCTCAAGCATCCATTTGAAAACTTTGGTTGAATCGGTTGGATTGTCCTGCCGAGTGGCTGCCTGAGCTCCGAATTTGTATATTGCCCCATTTTTATCTGTGACAGTCCAACTTGTGCCCCCAAAATCGTATTTCAGGAAATCGCCATTCTCTACTTTCGGGACGTACGTCGTGCCGGAAACGAGGACCAGCTCTCCTGAAAGGCTCGAAGTGAAGTTGTTATCGGTGTATAACCTGTCACTTCCGGTTTTATTCAGTCTCTGGATGTAAGGGATGTTTACGGACCAGCCATAACCGAACGGCGAACCCTCTTCGCGCACATGGCTTGCATACTGCAGCTTCAAATCCGGCTGCAATCCGTTTCTGCCCGGCGGGATCGTGATGGGAAAGTCATAAGACAACCCCCCTGAAAATTGGTCAGACTGAGGCAATTGCACTTTGGTGGGCACTTGAGATGCTCCGGTCAAATCCTGTTGGATTGGCGAAGAAAATTCCGTTGATGAGGCAGCCGCAGCGCTCGAAGTCGTTGAACTGGCGCTTGCTGGGGGCGTGGTCTGGGCAGTAGAGGCGGGGCTTACCGTTTGTGGGTCACTATTGTCAAGCTGACTTGCAGGTGACGTGGATACCGCCGTGTCGGTTGGAGTGGCGCTGGTTGCGCTATCTGTCGGCGTGGTGTTGGTATCTGCTTTTGCCGGTGAGAGCGGGAGGATATATAGAAAAGATAAAAGAAAAATAAAGGTCAGGGTCCTTGGGACCGCATTGCGTTTCATACATGGGGTTTGTTAATGATGAGGAGCAACGGTGAATTGCTCGTGGATGAACTCAGTATGGATAAACTCATTAGTTTAGTCAACATTTGACACGATAATCGTACGTACTAAGATGAAGAAAACATTGCAGCATATGAATATGAAATGGATAACAGCGTCCGACATCACGAATTGGGCTAATACAAAAAAGAAGCATTGCGCGGACACTTTACCGGAACTAATTCGCAGATTAATTTCTGCGACTGTTCCTTCCATCGAGGAAATCGATTTTCCCGCAGGCGACAGCACATCCTCTGGCGGCTGGGACGGAAGACTGAGGGTTCCAGATACCGTGACTTCCTCGTCTGTTCCGAGCGGCATTTCTGGCTGGGAAATCGGCGCTGAAAAGTCGTCCGGAGTGAAGGCAGAAGAAGATTACAAGAAGCGAAGCACAGATCCGAGAGGCTTCGCCACTAAAGAAACAACTTATGTTTGCGTCACTCCTCGAATTTTTCCTGATAGAGACAGATGGCAAGCGGAAAAACGGCAGGAGGGCGTGTGGAAGGATGTCCGCGTTATTGCTGCAGACGTATTGGAGAATTGGATCGGCTCAGCTCCTGCTGTTGGTTTGTGGCTCGCAAGGCAGATTGGAAATGCTGTTCAGGGCGGCACGCGCGATTTGGAAGATGCATGGAATGAATGGTCCCTGGCGACTGACCCAGTTATGACAGTCGATCTTGTCATTGCGGGGCGTCTAAAGGAGGTCGAGCGCGTTCAACAATGGATCGCTAGCAAGACCGGGATACTGGCAGTTCGAGGTGATTCACCTAATGAAGCGTTGGCGTTCCTGTATGCCGCAATGTTCAAATTGAAAGAACAGGAGCGGATGACGGCGCTATCCCGATGTGTGGTCGTTAATAGTCTTGATGAATTTCGCGCTATCCAACTCTTTAAATCCCCGTTGATTATTGCTGCTCCGGGTGAGTGCGTCGGAGCAGCAGCAGCAGCTTCTGGTAAAGGACATCAGGTGTATATCATGATGGACGCCACTGTCACGGGCATCCGTAATGACTTCTTGACGCTTCCTCGCCCGCTTCGTGACGCGGTTGAAGACGCATTATTAAAGAGCGGACTTTCTAAGCTAGAGTCTCAGAAGGCGTCAAGAGACTTTGGCCGAAGCATTCCGGTGCTTCATCGGAACCGCTCAGTTTCGAGCGTCGTCCGCAACCCTGCGTGGGCAAGTGCTGATTCAGCCGATATTTTGCTTCCAGCTCTGTTCGCGGGCTCTTGGTCGGAAGAAAGAGAAGGTGATCAGAAAGCCCTTGAGACCTTGTCTGGCATGTCCTATCAGGATTTCAGCAAGAAGCTTGGGGTCTTTTTATCGCACGAAGATTCTCCCATCCGCAAAGTTGGTCCAGTGTGGGCTTTCAAGTCGCCGTTGGATGCATGGTTCTTGATTGCGCCGCATATCAACGAGCATTCCTTGAAATTGTTCAAGCAAGTCGTGCACTCCGTTCTCACGGAGACTGACCCAAAATATGAATTAAGCCCAGAGAAGCGTTGGACGGCAGCGGTATATGGCAAAGTGAGCCAGTATTCTGGTTGGTTGAGAACTGGGTTGGTAGAGTCCTTAATCCTTTTGGCCGTTTATGGCGACCGTTCTTTAACTGTTTCATCAACGCAGGCCTTTGTCGATGCAGTTGTGAAAGAAATTCTCGCCCCAGCCAAGAGCTGGAAAACTTGGTCATCGTTTAAAAGTGAAACGCCACTTTTGGCTGAAGCAGCCCCAATCCCGTTTTTAGACTCGCTTGAGAGTCTTATTAAATCCACCCCATCGGCACTCCAAGAACTGATGAAAGATGATACCGGCTCAATCTTTGACGAATGCAAGCACTCGGGGGTGCTATGGGCGCTTGAGGCCCTGGCATGGAGCCCAATGTTTTTTGCACGTGCGGTCACAGCATTGGCTGACTTAGCAAAGCTGGACCCCGGCGGGAAGTGGTCGAATAGGCCGTTGAGCAGCCTTTTTGATGTGTTTTTGCCAGTCCACCCTCAAACATATGCGACACCTGAAGAACGCATCGCGGCCATTGAGCGCCTGATAAGCGCCGATCCAGCAATGACCTGGGAATTCTGTCAGAAGTACTTCCACAGCATCACCTTCAGCGAATCACATATGTTTCGATGGCGCTATGCCGGGGGTGAAAGGAGAGGCTTGGAACCCGAACCGCCTGAGCAACGAGAGAAGTATCTCGATTTGCTGCTTCCGATTCTCCGCAACTTGGCATGCATGAAGGAGAACGTCGTAGTAACTGCAAAAGCGTTTATTAGATTGCCGGACGACACCAAGGAACAGTTCTTGAAATCACTCGGCGGCTTGGAACCAGAAGAGCAGCCCAAAAAGGAGCGGGATCTGTTGCTTACGCACCTTCGTGAACAACTTAGCTGGATCAATAGCTATGGCGACGAAAAGATCCGTGCTTATGGCCCAAACCTAAAAGAGGCACTCGATCGTCTTGCGCCAACAAACGTGATTGAACGTGTTGGATGGCTGTTGAGTAACCCATGGCCGAAAATGCCAGAAGGCGCGGGAACTGATTTTCAAGCTAATGACAAGGTCGTTGCGGAAGCACGCGAGAAGGCAGCACGCGAAGTCTTGGACCACGCTCCTTTACCGGAAATCTTCGACTTCGCAAGAACCACAAATTATGCGCGTCTTCTGGGGCATGCGCTTGGCAAGGCAATCAAGAGTGATGAAGAAGATATAACGGTGCTCGATGCAATGCTACCAAGAATTTCTGAAACTCCCGATCTTATCGTTGGATATGCGATGGGAAGAATAGAAGTGGCGGGAGCACAGTGGGTCCCAAGACAGTTTCAGAGACTCAAAAGCGAAGGAAAATTCTCTACCGAGGCTGGGGCGCTAATTCTTGGTGCCTTGCCCGAAGGACCTCAGATCTGGTCAATGGTGAACGCAGAAGGCAAAGAAGTCGAGCATGCGTATTGGAAAAGGGCATCGGGACGGGCGGGAGGTGACGAAAGGAATCTGAGTCTTCAAATTGAAAAACTGCTTGAAGTCGATAGACCGTTTGCGGCCTTGGAGGTTGCAGGCAGACCAAATGCCGAAGTTCCAACCGGGTTGCTGGTGAGCATCATCAAAGGCATCCTGGCTTCGGACCGAGAAGACAGGCCGCGCGATCAGGTCATGGAAGAGTTTTATTTGGGCCATGTTTTCAAGCAGCTTCATGATCGCGCAGATATAGAACTTGATCAGCTCGCCAGCCTTGAGTGGCCCCTTGCGCCTCTATTTGAGGAACTTGCTCGCTACACGACCAAGCCGTTTGCAATTCATCGTGTTTTGCAAAAAGACCCTTTGTTCTTTGCAAATCTGGTTTCTTATATGTATAAACGCGATGACCGAGGTGAAAATCCTGATACTGCCGGCTTCGATGTTGACCAAGCAAAGAATCTCGCAAGGGCTGCCCGAGACGTAATTGAGTCTTGGAAACTCCTGCCGGGATTGCAAGAAGACGGCTCAATTGACGAAAGTGAACTTGGTGAATGGGTTGATGCCGCACGCCAAGCCTGTGCGAAAAGTGGTCACGTAACGGGCTGTGATCTTCAAATCGGTGTCTTGTTGTCGCGTGCGCCAGCGGACAAAGATGGAATATGGCCATCAGTTGCCGTTCGGAATCTCATTGAGCATTTGAAGAACAAAGTTATTGATGACCATATTCCCTACGGGATCTACAACTCACGAGGCGTCGTTTCTCGTTCGCTGACGGAAGGCGGCGTGAAAGAACGAAACCTGTCCGAGGGATACAAGAAAATGAGCGAAGTGGTCAGGGCGAAGTGGCCCCGAACGGCTGCGATACTGGATTCCATGGCGGGGTCGTATGAGAGTGACGCAAGGTGGGAGGATGAGCATGCCGCCCTCAATGACTTACGTTTCGGTTAGGCAAGGAAACAACTTTCACAGGTCATAGGGCGGTCCTCTGCGATTGCATATATGCCGGTGAGGATATAACCAGTACGTAGGCGATGCAGTCCCACTGCCAACGATTGCGGGGACATAAAGGTGAGCGAAGGCGAAGATCCAAAACCGCCCTGGCAACATCTCATCGGACGGCTGGAGATCGCACGTGAGCGCGGGCAAACTACCTACGCTCTAGAAGGGCTTCGCGCGGTTCGGGCGCAAGCTTCGGAACAAGGAGATCTGGAAGCGGTTGGGTTGGCAACCGCCCATATTGTCGTCTGTCTCAAGCACCTGTACCAAAACACAGGCACGCATTCACACCTTCTAATAATGGAAAAGGAACTAAAGCAGGCTTTAGCCCTGCCCATTTCAGATCGGTTCAAAGCAGTGTTTTGGATGCGGTACGCTGACATTGAATGCGAACGCGGCAATTTTAAGCAGGCAGAATTCTGCTGTCGGGAAGCACATTCTCTCACTAGCAAGAACAGCCATGCTGAAGCCGAATGTCTTGGCCACTGGGCTTATGCCAAAACATCATTGGGCGAATTGTCCGAAGCAGAGGCCTTATTCGCTCGCGCAACAACCATCATCGCGGGAAATGACGGCCCCAGGACGTTCCAACGAGTCACTCTGGAAAGTGGGCTGCTTGCTCGCCGCATCAAATTGTGCCTTGCTCGGAAGCAGTACGCGTGCGCCGTAAAGTGCTTTATTCGGGGCTATTCGTTGGCCTGGGAATACCGATTGAGATACCGTATGCCGCAAAGGGTCCGGCAGTATCATCAGGGACTGTGCCGAGCGGTCAAGTTGACATTAAAGCACAAAAGCAAATGAACGGAGATTTTTACAGGCAATTTGTGCGAACGCATAATGAAGCAAAGCAAGAATGAACAACGCAGGCGGACCGTCTCCATCTGATCCTAAAAATTCCTCATGGACTTTGCCGGGGGCAAACCCAAGAGATCAACAAGTTTCAACAAGAATCTACACCTTTTTCGAGTGGTGTCCCTCGTAGTGTCACCATCCGCATATATTGGCCGTCCGGCAACCGCCAGGGCAGCCGAATTCAGCGTAATTCCGATATTTTTTGCATTTACCACCCGGTTCGAGGTGAGATTTTCCAGCAACTCGCGTTTTTTCTCCTTCGATGCGGTTTTATACAGTAAATACGCATTTCCTGCGAGTTCGAGGAAATTTTCCAGGGATCTGATGGACTGCTCCGTGATAGGACCAGAATTATTCAATTTTCTTTCGACATCGCGACGCCGGGTTTCGATATCCACTCTCTTTTGCTCATAAATATGCTTTGGGAGAACTCCGTCCATATAAGCTTCCAGCAGACGTTCTGCTTGAAGGCTGATGCGCTCAAGATCAGCCTTGAGAGCCGCTTCAACTCGCTGCTTAGAATCAGCCCAGCTGTGGGTGATCAGTTTGACGGATTCTGTGAAATCCGTTTTTTCAAGATCAGAGAATTGCAGGGGTGAGAAAAGCCCTTCCAGTACCTGGTCAATCTCTGTTTCTCGCACTGAGGTTGTTGGGCATTTTTTGTTATGGCAGCGGTAATAGACATGTCCTTTGTGAGTTTCGCCGATAAGGGAGTAGCCGCAGGAATCGCAGGCAAAAAGCCTGCGGAATATGAAATCATGCGTCTTGTTCCGCTTCGGGTATCTGCCCATCAGAATTTCCTGCACCCGTTCAAATAAGGCCGGCTCAATCAGCGGCTCGTGATTTCCAATGAAGCGCTGGCCGGTTTTCTTGATCTCGATCTCGCCAATATAGAAGCGGCGATTGAGCAGTAGCGACATGCCGGTTTGCTCGACTTTATTTCCTGTCCTGCTTCTGAGGCCCAGGTCATACATCCTTTCGACAAGCCCATCGAGCGAATATGCACCGGTTGCATAAAGCTCAAAGGCTTTGCGGACCAAGGGTGCCTTATCTGGGTCGAGAGTCTTTGGTTTGCCTTTGCCATGGTCGAGATAGCCCAAGGGCGCAGGCATGGGCATAAGGCCCTGTTTCAGGCGGCCGTAAAAACCTTTTAGGGTTTCTTCCCGTAGATTGCGAATGTAGTCGGCAGCGACTACCGCCTGAATATCAGCGGCAAGCCGGCCACCGCGTGAGCGCAGGTCAAGGGATTCGTTGGCAAATAACACCTCAACCCCGCTGTCAATCAGCTCGCCAAGGTCAGCCCAGTCTTTGAGGTTTCGGGCAGAACGGTCAATCTTGTGCATGATCACGCCGGAGGCCTTGCCTGCTTTCAGGAGCTTGAGCATTTTTGTGAATATAGGACGACCACGCTTTGCAGCGGTTTCTTGTTCTTCAAACACTTCGCTGATTTTGAGCCCGCGACGAGCTGCACAGCTCTCATTAGCTTCTTTCTGTTGCTGGAGCGATACGCCTTCCTCTCCCTGGCGAGTCGTAGATACCCGCACATAAGAAAAGAAATCTTTCATTGCATTTTTTGAATTTGTTAATTAAATGGCAGGGAATCGACCTTTAAGCAAAGCGTAGAAAACAAAATCAGACCTGTCAAAAGTCCCGGTGGATAATTGCCGGGACTTTTGCTGTTCACGGTTGTGTTTCCCGTGAAGACGGCTCAGTCGCCTCAAGGTAAATACTGAGTGCAATTTCAATGTAGCGGTCGAGGAAACGCCTGATCGCCATCAGTTCTTGGTCACTTTTGCCGGGGTAGCGCGACCGCAGCCGTTCGATTCGATCTTCGAGTTGAACATCGTCTTTAGACATATTTACTGCATAGCAGGTTTTGGGAAGAAGTGCAGGAGGCAAATTTTGTCAGATCATGCGGGTTCACGAAGGCACAATTCACAACTTATCTACACCTCTTGTCAAAATGTTGAGTATCTGACAAATTTTGCCCCCTTTTTCGATTTGGGAGCTTCTGGCATTCTGAATTGGCCAGGAGGATACATGCACAAAAACAAAAATGATCTTAACAATCTTTGGGTTGCGCGAAGGCAGCTTCGGCTGTCGCAAAAGTACGTTGCGCGACTGCTCGGACACGCGAGCCCTGCCATGCTTTCAAAATATGAATGTTGTCAGAGGCCGCCACCGCTTGTAATCGCAATCAAGCTCGCTATCGTTTATCAAACGACGGTCGAAGGGCTGTTTCCAAAGCTCTACCGCGAGCTGAAGACGGAAATCATTAAGGCCCGAAATTAACCCGCATGAACTTATGCCCACAAATATTCTTGAGCGCCTTGCCAGTTCCGCCGCCCAGTTCTTGCCTTCAAACCCTCTCCAGTTCCTTGCGTTAAGAATGGCCGCGCGCCTTCAGGATCTTCCGAACCTGAATCGCTACCTTGTGCTGTTCGAGCACTTTCCAAAAGAACTGCTACTTCAGGCTTACCAGGAGGCACAAAGAGCAGGCAGCCTGGGCGAGGGGTTCTTTGCCGCTTTTAGAAAATTAACCAGTCAAGGAGAATGAAAAATAGATTTGCGGCCTTTGTGGTCGGCAGGCGGTCCGTAGCCGCAGCCGTTTTTGAAGGCTTGAAATTACCTTTTTGGCAGGTGCGGTCCTTTCAGGCAAACTCCGATAAAGCAGCTTTAGCAGTAGCCGGATTTATCAATTACATCATCGAACGCTGCGAAATCGAGGCAGCAGGCCTTGAAGAACTGCCAGCCGATCTCAAAACTCGAATGGCTGAGCTGACAGACATTGTCCAGAATCTTCTGCGTGAGCACAGCATTCCGGTTTTGACTGCTTCCGATGACGTGCTTTTTGCCTCATATAGCCATCCGCCAATTTACAGCCGGGCGGTCTTGAGGGAAACAGCCTTACAGATTTTTCCACAACTTCGAGAATCTTCATCCGGTAAGGAACTTCTGGATGCCGCGCTGCTTGGGCTCTATTTCCAGTCTGAACGCCTGCTTTCTGATTATTAATCCTGTTTCTATGGTTGGCCCGTTGTCGTATTTGGGCGGAAAGAACCGTGTCGCCCAGAAAATCATTTCACTCATTCCAGAGCACAACTGCTATATCGAACCGTTTTGCGGCGGTGCTCAGGTGTTCTTTCACAAGCAGCCTTCCAATGTCGAGGTGCTAAACGATCTCGATGAGGAGATTTTCAATTTCCTGCGCGTCTGCCAGTTGCACCATGAGGAGTTAGTCCGTTACTTGCAGTTCTGCATCGTGAGCCGCAAATGGTTTGAGCTTTTCCAAAAGCAGGACCCGAAAACGCTTTCCGACATCCAACGCGCGGCACGATTCTTTTATCTTCAGAAGAACTGCTACGGTGGGCTCGTTAACCGGAAGAACTTCACGATCAGCGTCCAGGACGGTTCCAATTACAACCCGCACCGAATTCCATTGGTGCTTCACCTTGCCCATGAGCGGCTGCTTGGCGTTCAGCTCGAGTGCCGGCCATACCAGGAGATCATGAAGCGCTATGACCGCCCGGAGACGTTCTTCTACCTTGACCCGCCGTATTTTAACCGCCCATATTACAAATTCAATTTTGCTGAAAAGGATTATGTTGAGCTCGCAGGATTGCTCAAGACCCTACAAGGGCGTTTTCTGCTTTCGCTTAATGATGCTCCTGAAGTCAGCAGGATTTTTGCAGATTTTAAGATTCATGGCCTGACTTTTTCCTACAGCTCTCAGCGCAAAGCAGGAAAGGTGTATAACGAGGTTCTCATTTCCAACTACAGCTTGCCGCCTGAGACGGTGGATAAGCGAGCGCCGACTCAAGATGGGCAAGTTATTTCATCCGAGGGCCAATCAAAGCCAGAAAATTAACATCTTGCTCTCTTCAATTGACAGCAGCGAGTCGAGACATTACCTCAAAAATCTTACATTCCGAATTTCGATCACGCCAGAAATAGATGGTATTGTGGCATCCTGCCCAAAAACGATCTGAAAGATTTGGCCCCTGGAGACGCTGCGCGCGTTGGTGGGCCATGCCTCGGGTGACCAGTCATAATCATCTAGCATGACTTCCACTTGTTCGAATTCTTTGGGAGCTTTTAGCAAATGTGGATACCAGTTGGTTGCTTGTCTGTTTGTTTCGCTGGAATCGATACTGTCCTCCAGCCGCACTCTGATTGGGATAAAGCTGTGTTGGGAAAATGCGCGGGCCGGGCTCGAACGAACCTCAAAAGCCAGCTTTTGATATTCAGTGAGGTCCACGGTCTGCCATTTGCCGCTCACAGGATCGACTCTGACAGAGATGATCACATTCCACCACGAATAGCTTTCCCGGCCTGATTTCACCGTATGGCGAAAAGGAATAAGGATGGTTTCGCGGATATCGGGGCTCTGCATGACCATGTGACGTGGATGGAACTCCCACCTAACTTTCTTTTGAAGATGTTTAACGTAATCATTGGCCCCATATCCCACAAATGAATGAACAAACAACGCTCCTGCGGCTGTGCCCAGACCCGGGTAGACGGGCAAGGTCCCGCTTATCTGATTCACCACCGGTAACAGGTGCTCATTAGACGTGCTGACCTTAGCGGTAAAAAGATAACCCTCCCGAGGTACTGTCTCAACTAAGCCCTGATTACTGAGCGCGGCTTCCAACTCGCGCTTGAGCGTTTGTAAGTCATGAGGCCCCGCAGTCGAGTGCTTTTCCCATATCGCTTCAATGAGCTCCTGCTTCGTCTTCACTCTCCCGGCAGGAGATTGCAGTAATTCAAACAGCAGTTTAGCCACTTTTGGGCGTAAACGCAGAGCTTTACCACTCGGCAACGTCAAACGCCGAGATTGATCGTCAAACAAATAATTTGCGAATGCATATTTCATATTCAGTCTTAAATAATTTTGACCGTTTCAATTGATGCAGAGTTGCTTGGCAGGAACTTTGATTTTCATTTGAGAAAAATTACAGATTTCCTCTGGCGACAGCTACAGCCACTCCGCCTTACTTTGATCTTGCACCTGCGACTGTTCTTGAAATAGCAAATATCTGAGCAGTCTCCAATGGGCAAAGTAGCTAACACTTCAAAAGATCAGCAGATATGTTTTTGGAACAACTCATTGCCAACATCTGGAACCGGCTCATCCGCTTATTCAAGCGCAGGCTTACCGGCGGCATGGTCCTCGGGAAGATTGTCGCTGATGGTCGCCATACAAAACTCAAATACTTCCTGCCACAACTGAAACGCGCGGAGCACTTAGTAATCTTGGGCAAAACCGGCCAGGGCAAGAGCTTCCTGATTCTCTTCCTCTGCCTTCAGGACATCCGCTCAGGCCGCGGCCTTATCATCTTCGATCCGCATGGAAGCCTCATTCCGCTGATCCTCCAGGCGGTCGCCTTTGAAGAAAAACGGACCGGCAAGGATTTAAGCAGTAGGGTTGTCGTAATTGAGCCGGCAAACCAGGTGTGGTCAGTTGGGTTCAATCCGCTTGAAGGAAGTAAGGGCCAGCACAATTTTGTTTCGATCATCGGCCTTACCGCAATCATTAAAGAGCGCTGGGGCCTTTCTCACTTTGGACCGCAAACAGAAGAAATCCTGCGCAACTCTCTCCACGTCCTTGCGGATAACGGCCTTACCATCATTGAACTCTCTGCACTGCTTTCAAACTCAGCTTTCCGGCTACGGTGCCTAAAGCGCGTCCGCAACCCCGAAGTCAAAGACTACTTTGAAAACCGCTTTGAGCCGATGAGCGAAGCGATGAAGGCGACCGTCAGAAATCCGATCCTTAACAAGACAAGCGAATTTGCTTCAGACCCGCACTTCCGCCACATCCTGGGGCAGCAGCATTCGACATTTTCCGTTCTTGAAGTGATGGACGGCGGAAAGATGGTGCTGGTTGACCTGAATAAGGGGCTGCTTGGAAAACACTCAGCAACGCTCGGCAGCCTACTTATGGCGCAAGTCTCAAGCGCAATCTTTGCACGGAAATCTCGCAGCATCTATTCGCTTTACCTCGATGAAATCCAGAACCTGGTTACGCCTGATTCTGACCTTGATGTGCTTTTGGCCGAAGCCCGCAAATTCGGGGTGTCGATAGTTTCTGCGAACCAGTACCTCGACCAGTTTCCAAAGAACATGCGCTCTGCTGTGCAGGCGGTTGGGACCCACGTTGCCTTTCAGCTTTCAAATGACGATGCCGCAATTGTTTCAGCAATGCTTGATGGTGGAAAGCCCCTTGCAGAGCTTTTGAAAAACCTGCCCAAGAAAAACTTTGTCGTCAAAAGCGGACACTACCCATGGAAGCAGGTTGAGGTTCCTGAAGTAAAGCTTGAGAAAGCGGACATTCATCATTTGCTCGACCGTTCCCGGAAGAATTACGCCCGCCTGCGCACAGAAGTTGAAGCAGAAATCCAGAGCAGACGCCCCAAGCAAAAGCAAACCGTAGAGGAGGCTCTTGATGCCTGGGAATAGCGCTTGCCCAATCGTCCTGACTTACCGTGACCGACTGCTCTTGAAAGAGCTTGCAATCGGCAAAGTGATTGACCGCGAACAGGCCAAAAAGATTGCAAGATTCAATTCCACCACGCGCGCCAACGACCGTCTTCTGAAACTTACTCGCGCAGGATTTCTAAGACGCTTCTTCCTGGGAACTCGCGCGGGTGGAACGAAAGCCATTTACTCGCTTTCAGTAAAGGGCGCTCAGGTGGTCCAGATCGAAGGACGCCTGATCAAGCGCAAGAATAATTCACTGCTCGTTGGAGACCTTTTTGTCGAGCACCAGCTTGCGGTCAATTCCGTATGGATCGAAGCGAAGTTCACGGCCGTCCCGGTTCCAGACGTTCAGTTTGTCCGCTGGCTTGCTTTTCCAGCAGCACTTTCCAAAAGCACGCCATTGATGCCGGATGGATATTTTGAGCTCAAGAGCACGTCTGGCATGTACTGCCTGTTCTGTGAGGTCGATCGCGGAACAGAATCCCTCAAGGTGTGGTCCAGAAAAATCTCTTTGTATCTCCAGCTTGCAGCAACCGGAGAGTTCCAGGTGCTTTTCAAGCAAAGCCGCTTCCGGGTGCTTGTTGCTGTTTCATCCGAGCGGCGCCTGAATATCCTCCGTAGGACTGTCGCCCTGCATACAGACAAGATCTTCTGGTTTGCAACTCTTGAGGAAATTAACAAGAGGGGCCTTTTTGCACCCATTTGGAAGCGCCCGGTGGGTGAGCAAAAGGTGCCGCTCTTATGAAAGGTCTTTATGCGCCTTTGTACAAATTGCCACCAGATCACCGCAGGAAAGCCGCTGTTTTGCAACAAGTGCGGCAACTCCTACAACGTCAGGCTTTGCTCCCGTCTGCACGTCAATCCGCGGGCTGCCAAGATTTGCTCGGAGTGCGGGTCAAAGGATTTGAGCACGCCGCAGCCCAAAGGAACTCTTCTTTTCCGTCCCTTTGTTTTCCTGCTTGGTCTTGGGCCTGGATTTCTGTTCCTGGCGGTTGCGGGAGTTTATCTCGCTTTCTACATCCACAAGCTCTTTACCGATCCAAACGGTCTGCTGCCCCTGATGTGTATTGGGTTCCTGTTTGGTCTTCTCTTGCTTGGCTGGATGATGCTGCCAAGGGGGCTGCGGGGATTGTTGAGTGGGTTTGGAAGATTGCTCTTCAGGAGGAAGCGCAAGGATGGCGGGCACAAGCATTGAAGGAAGGAGGAACGTCGGGCCAATGCGGAACGGGATTGAGTAGGTAGTCGGATTTCGCGGGCGTTCGGAACTCCGCATGGTTATTGCTCAATTTAAGCGTTTGCCTCGGGCAGAACTGCCCAAGGCATTACCCGTAGGGGAAGTTAAGGAATTATGAGTCGCAGTAGGGATGCAAACACAATCGATGGTATAGAGCTCGGCGAGCCGCTGAGCGTTTATGACGCTGCGCGCCTCATCGGCTGCTCGGCCTGGACCATCAGGCAAAAGCACGTTAAGGCTGGCCTGCCGTGCTTTCGCTCCGGGTCGAGCGGCCGCATGACCTTCTACCGGAATCAGGTGGTCGCTTGGATTCTCGAAAGACAAAAAGAACAGAAAGGAGGAGAGCTGTTGTGAGCCTGTGGCGGCGTCCAAGCGGCGTTTACGAGTCCCACATCACGGTTGATGGCGTGCGTTACCGCAAGTCAACCGGAACCACGAACAAGCGGCTTGCGGAACGGATTGACCACAAGCACCAGGAAGAACTACTGGCAAGGCGCTTCCAGGTCGAGGAGCACGAGTTGAACCCAGCCATGAAGTTCGCCGAACTCGCTACCCGCTTTCTGGCCGCAGGCTCAAAGCCTTGGCACAGGGAGCGGCTCAATATCATCCTGCCGTATTTTACCGGCATGGAGATCGGCCACATCAGCAAGAGCGTGGTTGATCGCTACCGAGCGCATCGGCACAGTGGGAAGAAAGTCACTGAATCAACCATTAACCATGACCTGCAGTGCCTGCGCCACATTCTTTACTGGGCGGTGGACCAGGGTTTTCTTCCGGAGAACCCACTTAAACGGCTCAAGCTCGAAAAGCCGCGCCGGAAAAAACGGCCCGTTATGAGCCTTGAAGATGAAGCAAATCTTCTTCAGGCGGCAGCTCCGCACTTACAGAGGATCACCATCTGCGGTCTTGATACGGGCATGCGCCGGGGCGAGATTCTGTCCCAGGATTGGTGTGACGTTGATTTCTCCAGACATGTGCTTTCAGTTACCCGCTCAAAAACGGCAGGCGGAGAGTCCCGCGAAATCCCGCTCACAAAGAGACTCTTTGAGCTGCTTTCAAAAGAGCGCAAACCTGAAGGGCTGATTTTCACCTTTGACGGCAAACCTATCCACCAGCTCAAAACCGGCTGGAGGGCGGCAATCCGCCGGGCAGGAATCCGCTATTACCGCTTCAAGGACCTGCGCTCGACCTTCAACTCCCGCCTGATCGAGGCAGGAGTGATCAAGGACGTGCGGAAAGAACTTATGGGCCACAGTCGGAACGAGGATACCAACGACCTCTATAGCCACATCGAGCTGCCGATCTTGCGGGAGGCAGTTGAAAAGCTTGAGCAGTGGGCTGAAAAGCAAAAAAGAAAGGAGGAAGCAAAAACATCAGGAAATACATCGCCGCAAGGCGCTCAAATGCAAGCGCTTGAGGATGAACCATTGTTGACCAACCAAGAGTGGCAAAAGACGAGACGTTTGAGAGTCAACTGAATTTTCAGCAAGGAGGGACACATGGCAAACCGCAGAGGAAATCTTGGAAGGCAGGTTTCAAGGAAGTTCAAACGTGAAGGCAAAGGCATTGCACGAGGAATTGCCCGCGAAGGAAAGAAGATCGTCACTGGGGTGGTTAAGGGCTTCTTCAACGTCTTTAATCCGTTCCGGTAAGTCGACCAAACACAAATTAAGCAGGAAGGAGGAGAAACGATTGTCGTTTCCGCGAAGACATGACGGAACCCACCCAGCGTATCTATGCAGTGCAGCATATTCGCAAGATGCGCGGCGGGGCCCAGGCCCATCTGCTCCGCGCATCCGACAACCACTTCTACGTCACCAAGTTCCAGAACAACCCGCAGGCCGTCCGGATTCTGGCAAACGAATACCTGGCTACCAAGCTCGGGAAATTCCTGGGGCTGCCTATGCCTGAAGTCAAGGCCATAGAGGTGTCCGGATGGCTCATCGAGAACAACCCGGACCTCAAAATCGACTTGGGCATGGGGGCTGTACCGTGTGCCAGCGGCTTACAGCTTGGTTCGCGGTACGTGGCCGGTCCGCTTGAGGCAATAGTTTTCGATTACCTGCCTGAAGCGATGCTCACTCGGATCGCCAACTGGCAGGACTTCGCAAGAGTTCTTGCTTTTGACAAGTGGACCGGCAACTGCGACGGCCGCCAGTCTGTGTTCGTCAAGCAGCCGAGGGAGCGCCGCTACCGGGCCGTATTCATTGACCAGGGCCATTGTTTTAACGCCGGTGAGTGGAATTTTCCAGACTCGCCGCTCCGTGGCGTTTTCGCCCGCAACTCCGTTTACGAACGAGTGACCGGATGGGAAGTATTTGAACCAACTCTTTCACTGATTGAGCAGATTGAGCTTTCCGCGATTTGGGGTATTGCCCGCGAGATACCGTCTGAGTGGTACCAGGACCACGCAGAGGGATTGGACCGCCTGGTCAAGACGCTTTACGCCAGGCGCTTCTTGGTTCGCGACCTTATCACAGCATTCCGAAACTCTTCACGCAGTCCCTTTCCCAACTGGACGGCCGTTGAAGGCCAGCGTGCAAATCAAAAACTAAACCACAACTCGAAGGAGGAGTAAACGAAATGATTGAAAGAGTCTTTAAATCCGTTTTCACGCTCGACATAGAGAGCCAAACCTATAAACCAGCTGCCCATAACCTGGGTGCTGAACAGGCAGTTGAACGCTTCAACTCCGACCAGAGCGCCAGGATCATCGATCAAGGCGAACGCCACCGCAATCCTGATGTGCTCAGGTGCAAGGCCTGCAAAAAAACTGCTGAGGACCTGAGCACCGAGTACGCGCGAAGCGCCGAAGGCTCTGTGCAGAGCGACGAAGAGCTAGTCGCGCAAGAAAGCGAGGGCGATTGAAAAAGGCGATGCAACAGCAATCATCTTCAGCACCGTAAGAAAAGCGCTTGTTGATATCGAGCAGCGCTCGGCTGAAGCAATAAAGGCATTAAGCCAGCACGACTATCTGGTCGTGCTCGGTGCACTCGCAGGACTTGAAGAACAAATGAGGTTTGTGACCGTAAGGCTGATGGTCCTGCGCGAAACGAAAGAAGACCGAGGTCGTAACGGCTTTCTTCAAGCGATCGCTGAACATACCGAGACGTTTGACGGGTCGATGGAGTCTTTGGAACAAATGCGCGTCAACATACGACAACTTCTCTTAGAGGCTGGCTATCTGCATGAAAGGTAATGGAAGAGCTAGCGACTCCTGGGAGATGTAACTGCTTCAAATCGAAGCTACACAAAGTAAAAAGGAGGAACTTATGACCGCTCAAAAGAAAGATCAGCCAGGTGGATCACAGGGCAGTGCTGCCGGGGAATCTGGCACAAAGCGCAAGGCCTGGATCAAAAAATCGCCTGTTGAAATCATCCTGGAGCAGGTTGCAAAGCAAGAAGCAAAGGTTCTGGAACTGCGCAAAGAGCTTGCCAAAGAAGAAGGCGAGCTTAAGAAAATGCAGGATGCTACAAAACTGCTTCAGGCCAAGTAACACATTGGAGTTTGCCCAACAGGCAGGCTCCTTTTTTATGGGGAGATTTCAGATGGCTTGCTTAGTTCAATTTCTTGCCTGTCTCGGTCTGATCCTAGTGGGCTTGGCGGTGCTCGTAGGAATTGTCAAACCCGATGAGGCTCTGCGGCGTATCGGCCTATTTCTGGCATTGCTGCTGGTCGGCCCAACAATAGTTGCTGTGCTGGTCAAAGGACTGGTTTTCCCCGCAGCCGCTGCGGTGTGGTCCGCCGCCAAACCGGTGCTCGCCTTTGCCGCGGTGGTGTTGGGGCTGCTGCTGATCGCTTGGGTAGCCGCGGAAATCGTTGAGCTATATCGCAACAGAAATTCCGGTCACCGGGCGTATTCAGGAGAGGAGTGACAAAAATGAGGAAAACGAAGGTAAGGACAAAAGCGACGATTCCATTTACGGACTTTGAGCAGTTGGGATACGAAACGGCGCTTCAGTCACGTGACCAGGCGGCCGCTGAAGAAATCTGCGCACTGCACATCCACGCATTTGGCGACGAACTTCAACCAGAAATTGCTGAGTTGGACAGCAGGACCGATACAAATCGGGCGCGCACCAACTCCCTGCATTCGCACCTTTACGACCGCCCGGTTCCCGTAAGTGACGCCGCAATGCTGGCGCGCGACTATGCCGTACTCCTTCTGGTCATCTTGGGTGCAATAGCTGGAATCGCCTCGATCATCAGCCATGGCATGACGTTCTATTTGATTGGCCTGGGGTGTGGGCTGTCCTAATCGGCATCAGCATGACTGGGGTGGCAGTCGTCGCCGGTCATCAATTCTTTGAAACTCTCTTGGTGAAGCACAGGCACTTGAAGACGCTCACGGTGGCGGCGGTTGCCGGCCTTTGTTTTTGGGGGTTGCTGGAAATCGCAATGACGCGAACGGCGCTAGCCACGAAAACGGCTAGCAGCGATACGGCTACCGGGGCGCAGTCGTTCGTTGATCCATCTGCGGGCGTTGAAACCCCCAATGACGGTCCTGACCCAGAACCGCAATCGAATGAGGCGACGACCCGCGACAAGCTGGGCCGGGCGTTCGTGAAGATCATGCTGGCCTGCGACTTGGTTCTGGGCCTTCTGATTGGAATCCTGGCGAGCTTACTGAAAGAAGAGGACTACACCGCTTGGCGCAAGCTAAAAAATATCACTGAGGAGATTAAGTCAATGCAGAAGAGAAAAGATGAACTGTTGTCCCTGATTGAGATCGCGAAAAAGAAATGCTGGGCTGGCATCCTGCGTGCGCGGCACTTCCATCAGCGGAGGGCTGTGCCGTTTCACCGGGCACTTGGCTGCATGCTGGTCGCGTCGGCTCTTATCCTGGGTGGCACCACGGCATTGCACGCGCAAACCTTCAATCGCTACGAGGGAATTCTGATTGACGTAAGCGGCTCAATCGGAGCTGGGGGCGCGAACAATGAGCTTTTCAGGGAGTATGCCCACGGCGTACGGCAGCTGCTGCTCACAGAGCCGCCGAGCAGTAGGGTTGTGGTATCCACAATAACCACTGAATCGTTCGGCTCAGTTCGCGAAATTCTGAAAGGTTGGACACCAGAGGTGCACGGCGTATTTACCGACGATCTTACTCGCGCGCGGCGGCAACTCGCTGCCTCATTCGAGAGCAGCGGAGCTGGCCTGACGCCCGTTGCCGGTGGCACCGACATTTTCGGTGCGCTGTGGCGCCTCAAGGCGCTAATGGACTCGGATCGGCAGGTTGGCTCTGGCGGGACTCGCGAAATCTGGATCTTCTCCGACATGATAAATGAGACTCCAGCGCTCATGATGCCAGCTCTTGTTGGTAGCGGTCCCAGGAAAATGCTGGAACAAGCGAAGGCTAACGGTTTGCTCGTGCCGCTGCGTGGCTACAAGATTCATGTTTGCGGGGCATCAATGCGCGGCCTTTCACCTCAGGCTTGGAACACAATCAAAAACTTCTGGGTGACTTATTTTCGTGAAGCTGGTGCAGACTTGTTGGAGTACGGCCCCCAAACCGCTCCTAGCCGCTGACAAGTCAGTTCAGCTTGGAGACCAGAACGCTGTGCGCCAGCGAAATGCGCTGGAAAGGAAGAGAGAAGCAACAGAACCGTGGACATTGCAACCGTTAAGCCTTATCGCCGGCTGCTTCTGCATCGCCGAGGATAGGAATAATTGTCAGCTTGTCTTCTTGCTGTAAATGCCCAGTGAGCTCATAATCGCCCTAAACCCGCCTGTGAAACTGTTTGCGATTTTTAGCGAACTTCATTGCAGAGGATTGACAATTTGCCTTTAAAACTAGCGATAACATCAGTCGCGGCCAGTTCTATGCAACAATTTGCAACACGACAAGCCAATATGCGAAATACAGGCTCAATAAAGCAGCCTGCATGACGGGCCGGTCCCCGCTCGAATTAAGAATTTTCTAAGAGTTGACTACAGAAAAGCAACAAGCCAAAATCTCATCCAGTGATGTACTTTTTTAGTTGCACTACAGCGCCTGAAGTGACAGAATCACTCACTCCCCTTGGCAAGTTCTTATCAGTTTAGTGAATTGTAGCGAGTAAGCAAGTTGTGCTGCTACGAGTCGGATTCGGGTATTATTATATCTGATGCATCACCTCATATCCTGCGAGAGTGGTGCGCTCACGCCAGCCAACAGCTCACTTAGGATTTTCTTCCAATAAGGTTTCTTTGCTTTTATCAAGCGTTTGGGTACTCCATTATTAAATGGGATTTTTTGTCTTTAAGGTTCTGTGCTATGCTTCAGCTGTATCTCACAAATGAAAAACTTACCATTGGCCAGTCGTTATCGACCCGCTGGTCGCTCAGTCTGCTAGAACCTTCGTTGCAACCCATTAAATCAAGAAACTTGCATATATCTACGATTGCACACTCAGCTTTATGACAACACCATCACACTTTGTCAACCAAAGAGGACACAAATGCCTAGACCAAAAACACTTGTAGTTACGGTCCCAGGGATGATATATGAAAGCGACTTGGCCATGCTCCGACAGCACTCTGCGGTTGAATACCAAGAGGTTACCGGGGTTGATGAAAAAAAGCTCGCAGCGATGTGCGAAGGATTTGATTATTTAATGCTTAACTATGATGTTATCAAGAAGTTGAGCGAGCAATTCTACGCATATCCTCCTGTAAAGAGCCTTAAGGCCATTGCAGCTGATATTACAGGTATGGATTGGGCCAGTCCATCTGGAGCACGCCGTGAAGGCGTGATGCTGCTGAACATTCCGCATTACTCAACTGAGAGTGTCGCTGAGTCCATTCTCGCCGAAATTCTCCTGCATTCTCGCCAGAGACATAACGCTTATGTCGATCAGATTAAGGGTCGAGAAATAGTCGGGCGCAAGGGGTTTAACCTCCGTGGCGCGACGGCGGGAATTGTTGGAGTAGGAAGTATCGGTAAAAGAGTAGCGGAGCTATTGTCGGCGATCGGGATGCGAGTGGTTTTATGGAACCGTACTCCCCTCAACTCACCTTCAGAGGTATCACTCGAAGATCTTTTTAAGATATCAAAAGTGATTTGCATCTGCCTCCGTACTGTTACACAAGGAGCCGGATGTAATGTCAACATTGTTGGCGACAAATTGCTCAGCTTATGTAAGGGGTCAGTGATTGTCAATTTGGCAAATAGTCAACTGGTTGACCATTCTGCGATGACAAAGTATTTAGAATCGGGTGGAATCACTGGCTATTCGGCAGATCGAACCAAAGCCCTCGTTGAGTCGCCTCTTGCACAATTCGAGACTGTTCATCTTCCGCCAGCAAATGCTTGGTATTCCGATGAGTCTCTTGATACTTTGCGTAAGACCTGGGTCGCCAATATCATTTCGGCGATCAATGGCTCTCCCCAAAATATTTACATGGATTGAAGCGCCCAAAGTTGCGGGTGCTGCATTGTCTCAGATACAAAATATAGCTCCATATCGGCATAGGTACAATTCGTGGCAAAGGATAAAGAGCGTCGCACGTTAATGGTGTTTGGTGGTGGCCGGTTAGGTGGGCCATTAGTTGATCTTATGTCGGCTCTTTATCCGAACAACCGTTATATAGTGGTTCGCCGATCCATCGAGCTGGCGAGCCGTCGAATTAATTTGACCCGCTACATGTGCTCTCAGTGGGGAATTTATCCCGATATTGATGTGGCAATATCGGAGCTGACAAACGTTGATCAAACTGCAAGCCTGATTGCGAAGCATAAACCTGATATCATTTTCAATGCTACAACTCCTTTTCCTTGGTGGAAGCTGGGTGATTTGCCGGGGGAGCTGACTGCCGTGGCTAACAGAGCAGGACCGGGTGTGTGGTCTGCGCTCGACTGCATCCTGCCTTTAAAAATAACTCAAGCATTAGCCTCGGCTGGCTCATCTGCTATTTATGTGAATGGCTGCTACCCCGATATGGTTAATGCGTTCCTAAAGGGCCTGCCAAGCTCCCCCATTTTGGGTATTGGAAATTTAAGCAACCTCATTCCTGGACTAACGCTGACATACGCGCAACAGCTAGGTGTCTGTCCTACTAGGATAATGGTTCGCCTCATTTGTCACCACTATACCAGTCTGAATGCACCTACTATGGGCGGCAGCGGCGGGGCACCCTATCATCTGACAATCGATTACCCAGAGGGAAGCATCACATTTCGAGACGGTGACGATGCGCCCTTTAAGAACCTCAAAGCCTCCTTTTCGCGTGTTCGGGGCCTCGAAGGACAAGGAGTGACGATAAACTCGGCCGCAACGGTCTTAGCGTCTCTCTTAAAGGGCGAACAGAGACGTCACCACACACCCGGTGCCTTGGGACTTCCCGGAGGATATCCAGTGGTTCTCTCCGTTTCGGGTGAGCCCAAAATCGATCTTCCTAAAGATTTAAGCCTCCAAGACGCAGTGATAATTAATGAGTCGGCACAACGATTTGATGGCATTGAGCATGTTGTTTCGGGGAAGGTCGACTCAACCACGGAGGCCCGGAACGCTTTTCAAAAGATTGTAGATATGGAGCTTCCTACTGTAACGCTTGAAAATGTTTCTACACTTGCTTCCGCAACGATATTGCAGCTAAATGCCAAATATAAGTTAGGGCTCAGCCTCTAATATGAATTGTATGGTTCTCGGCGGAGGGATAATTGGTTTGTGGACGGCAGATATTCTCTCATCTCGCGGTCACAATGTGGTAGTAATATCCAAAACGACATATGTAAGCACGACATCGGCTGCCGCGGTATGTGTTTTGACTCCGTTTTTTCCCGGTGATCCCACAACGGATTCCTTCAAGATTAGGCTCAGTTGGGCAAGAGATACGCTCAAGCACATTCAGGCTGTAGACTTGAAAGGACATTTTCTTGAGAAGATTCCATGTTTTGAATTTGGTTTTGGCGACATGCTGGAGTCTGATTTCCCCGTCTCAAAACTCGATTATTTAGACTTTTCTAAATTTCGGAGAGTTGACCTCGACTCTCTCATCGCAGGCAGCGACTTCGCAGTTGGATTTGATTGTCATCTTTGTAATACCAGCATATTTCTTCCATGGATTTATGAATCTCTCGTTTTGCGTGGTGTGAAATTTATTTACCGAATACTTGACAGCTTCGATGAGCTTCTCAAGCTTGATACAGATATCATTTTCAACTGCCTCGGATTTCCGAACCTCGTCAATGACCCGGAGCTATATCCCGTTCAAGGCCAATCTATGTTTATCCCTGTGGACGTTCAGCCGCTACCACACTTTGGCGTGGGACAAGGCCATCACGCTGTTTTCAAACATCGACGAGGCTTTTATATTGGCTCCTATTTCATAGAAGACTTGGCAGGAGAAATTCCCCGGGAAGATCTTTATTTACGATCGATAGAATTTGTCCAGGGGCCATTTCCAGACTTATGCCGGAGTGTCGGATTCGAACCACCCTGCATTAATCTTAATCAGATTGTGAGAGTTAATAATGGAGTTCGTCCATTTCGTCGATCAGGTCCTCGGGTTGAGTTAGAAAATATTGGAGAGAAGAAACTGGTACATAACTACGGTCACGGTGCTCACGGCTGGACAATAGGCTATGCATCCGCACGCGAGGCGGTTTCTCTGGCAGGGCTCTGATCAATCCCTGACATTTGCTTGAGAGAGTATTAGTTTACGAGTCATAAATCATGGCAGAAGCGTTGCAAAAATACAAAAGAGCGACCGCTTTAGACGAGCAACGCAAGGTCCGAAAGCTTGCTAAGACGTTAGGGCAGATCGCAGTTTTTGTCATAACGATGGCAGCCAGCTTTGCATCTATTCTCGAGTTCGGGGTTACGCGAACTGCTGTCACTATCTCCATTTTAGTTTTGCTGTTACTGCTATCAGTATTTTCAAATATCTTGTCTTACTTTGATACGCGGATGCGCCAAACTCGTGCAAAACACGTGGCATTCTTGATTCCATCCAGCGGTGATCAGCCATTCTATTCGGCGATGTTATGCGGCCTTGCCCGGAGCGCACTGCTTCCGCAGGGACAGAACTATGTTATTGTTCCGTCACTTCCTGTACGGTCATTTGAAGAAGTGTCAGTATGGAGTCTCTTTTCGGATCTTGAGGATCGCCAGGTTGAAATTGACGGGATCATATTCATTCCAGCCAGCCCTGATAAGCACTTCGATGAACTGGTTGGCTTTCATGAGAACCGAGGTGACATTCCACTTGTGATGGTTGACGTCTACTTTGACATTGACGTTATGGACACGCATACTCGTGCACGACTTCCAAGCTTCGTTGGTGGAGATGAATCGATTGGGGGTAGGCTTGCAGCTGAAATTGTATTAGACGTTATTGTGACTCCACCGGCAAAGCCACGTGTAATTATTGTTAATGGCGCATCATCGCCATGGGAGCAAAAGCGAGCGCTTGCTTTTAAGACCACTCTGGCTGCTTCCTGGAAAAATGTTGTGTTTAGCGAGTCACCACCAATAAATTACTCGCGGGCTGCTGCCTATGAATGGACTCGCAAGACTCTTCCGAAGGTAGCCACATTTGATAAGTGTATTTCGGTATCAGCAGTGTTTGCATGCAATGATGACATGGCAATAGGCGTTCGCAATGCGATATTACATCTCACCCGAGAGGGATACAAATTTCCAATTCTTCCTCAGATCGTCGGCTATGATGGAATAACTGAAATGAGGGAATATATTGAGGCGAATGACGCTTTTATCGCAGGAACAGTAGATGTCCGGATTGAAGAGCAGGCGAGGGCTGCCATGCTACTGATCCATAAACTTATTCGGGGTGGAGAAAGGAAGACCGAGGTTCATTTGGTTGAGCCTTTAGCCATTCGACGAGCCGATAAAAAGGAGAGCGCGAGTGCACCTATCCATTAGGCGAATCGAATCTGCCGAAGAGATACTTGAGTGTGCCGCTCTAATGGTGGCAACAAATCCATGGAATAAACTTTGCTTCTCTCTCGAGCAGTGCCAGGCTCATTTAGTGCACCCAGCAATTGAGGTATATGGGGCCATCGGGGTTGGTTCTGAAATAGAGGGCTTTGTGGCTTCTATGGCTTTAGGTATCGGCTTTGAACCTTTGCTTGAGTATATTTGTGTACGCGAACAATCACGTGGTCAAGGGGTAGGCACATTTCTTATTGAGTACTTTGAGACAATCCTATTTCCTTTGGCGGATAATCTCTATTTATTTGTCTCTGACATTAACCCAGAGGCAGCGCGGCTATATCGGCGTCTTGGATATTATCAAGTTGGTGCTTTGCCGGATTATAACCTTCCAATGCAGACAGAGTTTCTCTTTCGTAAGACACGCGGTCCCCGTCAAAAAAAAGGAAGCCCCTATGATAGCTCTATAAAGTAATTGATGGAATTGCTTTGCATATTACTCATATCGTGCCACATTATTTTAGATGGCAATGCGTAGCTGTAAGTTATGAAATCAATATTGTGATTTAGCCGTATACATATGAGAGCCAGATATACCGTCAGGGATTCTTTAGATAGACTTGCATTGCTTTTGATTCCATCGCAGTATCTGATTGAATATTTATTACCAAGGCGGCTTCTTAATGACGGAGAACAAAATGGGCATGCGCTGAATATTTCTAAGCAGGCGGCAGTCCTTTTGCGCGAATTACCTCAGGCACAGCGACAAAGCATTTTGACCGTAGGACTTTCGCATGAAAACCCGGTAGTTCGCGAGAGCTGTAAGGAAATGCTGGACGAAGAAGAGGGTTGAAGAGTGACAGAAGAGACTGGGAAGAAGTCATCTTAGCGCTAAGTAAAAGAGAGAGGTCAGTGAGGTAAGCATAATGGATCTGTACGATCCCTTTGAATGTGATCAGAGCTCCCCATTCGAACTCGACGGGGCAGAGGATGCCAGATGTCATTCCAGAAAGGGATTTGCCTATTTAACATTCAAATGGGAGAGACGAGATCGCAGTAAGGCTTTTCATCACTTACTTATAGCAGCTAAGGCCGGCGATGAAATTGGTCAATTAGGACTTGGGCTTTGCTATTTTTATGGGTACGGGACGGAGCGTGATGACAAAGGCGCGTTTGAGCTATTTTCCCAATCAGCAGAACGGGGCTGCCCTCAAGCCCAACATTGGGTGGGAGTCTGCTTCAATGATGGACTCGGAGTCGAGCCAGACAAACAAAAGGCATTTTACTTTTTTTCTCTGGCCGCAGATCAGGAGATAGCTGATTCCGAAGGAGCAGTGGCCTACTTTTTAAGCGAAGGAATCGGCGTTGCAATTGACGAAGAACGCGCTCTTCAGTATTTTGTGCGAGCTGCCGAACATGGTAATGCCCGCGCCCAACACATCGTAGCCATTCGGTTCTTAGAAGGACGAGGAATCCAAATGGATAGAGAGAAAGCGTTCAAATTCCTCTCACTTGCTGCCGGTCAGGGTCAGCCCGAATCGCAGGTAAAACTTGCATATTTGTTACAAGAAGGCACATTTGGAACAAAAGATGAAATTAGAGCGCGAGAGTTATTTGAATTAGCAGCGGCAAAGGGGAATATTGCGGCTTTAGTGAATCTCGCCTTCATTTATCAGGAAGGCAAAGGAGTAGAAAAAGACATAAGTAAAGCATTTGTTTTTTTAAAGAAAGCGGCCGAATTAGGGGATCCAACCAGCCAATTCGCCGTCTCTCAAGCCTACCTTTGCGCAAAGGGAGTGGAGCAAGATCTCACTGCATTTTTGTTATGGCTCCAAAAATCAGCTGATCAGGCCCATCAGCAAGCATTAGAAATGCTTAACGATCTCATTCAGAATTCTCAAGAATTCACCAAAAAAGGCCATGCTCATCTGCAAGGTGAGGGCGCGGCACGCAGTGGCAATGAAGCATTCAAATGTTTTTCCCTGGCAGTTGCCGGCGGCGACGAATCTGGCAAGGAAGGCATGGCAATTTGTTACATGCTGGGCTATGGCGTAGAAATCAATCAGGAGCACGCCTTTAATTTATTCCTGCAATGTGCCCACTCCAAGAGCCCTACTTTTACCTCACAATATAATGTGGCCGAGTGCTTCCTTGAAGGTAAAGGCACCGAAATAGATGAAAGTCAGGCTTTTCATTTCTTCCGCCTTTCTGCTGATAGCGGGTTTGCAATGGCTCAATATCAACTGGGAGTATGTTTTCTTGAGGGCAGAGGAACTGATCCTAATCCCGATAAGGCATTCCAATATTTTTCCCTATCTGCAAAGCAGAACTTTGCAGCAGCACAGAATGAGCTAGCGATTTTATACGAGGATGGCATTGCGGTTGCACAGGATTTCAGAAAAGCATGGGAACTATATCGTCTGGCTGCTGAACAAAAACATTTACGCGCAATTAGAAATTTAGGAGCTCTGTACGCCGAAGGCAAAGGGGTAGAAACAAACCTCGGGAAAGCAGCTGAATATTATCGGAAAGCCGCAGAATTGGGAGATGCAGCAGCTCAATTTGATTTAGGCGTGGCCTATTCTTTTGGTAGAGGTGTACAGCAAGACAGCGAAGCGGCGGGGGAATGGATACTTAAGGCTGCTGAGCAACAATATCGGCCTGCGATAGAAAGGCTAAAGCAATTGGTAGAAAGCCCCGCAGCAAAGTTCAAGACAGGACTGCAGCATGTGATTCACGGGAAATATGATATTGGCTTTAAATTCTTATTGGAGGCAGCTCAAGAAGGAGATATGAATGCAAAATTTGCCGTGGGCTCCGCATATGAGAAAGGTGAGGGTACAGAACGAGACCTAAAGCAAGCTGCTTACTGGTTCGCGCAAGCTGCAGAAGCCGGGCAGCTTCAGGCTCAGTACAACTTGGCAGTTTTTTATAACAAGGGACTTGGGGTAGAGAAAAATACATCATTGGCAGTGCATTGGTTTTCAAAGGCCGCGCTTCAAGGCGATATAGATGCACAAAGAATATTGGGCGCTATGTACTATTTTGGTGAAGGAGTTCCGCGTAATGTTAAAAAAGCAGAAGATTATTTGGCTCGTGCTGCCCGTAGAGGTGATTCTGAGGCACAAGGGCTTCTTGATCGCATATTATTCGATGAGGATTAAGAACCAGAGGCTTAGGCCGCTTAGAGATCTCGCTAAAAACTTAGATTGTGTGCTCAAAGATATGCTTGGATCAGGTCTAGTCCTTTATATCGACCGTAGGTAAATTTATGACACACAGAGCTTCAAATACCCCAAACCGTCAACTGCTTTCCACGAACGGCCCGCAACAGGTTCAATAACAATTACTTGCAGTCAATAAATTTCTATAAACTCCAATAGCCCTTGGCATCTGGTTCGGGACCAGGGGGTCGGAGGTTCAAATCCTCTCTCCCCGACCATTTATTTCAATAACTTACAATTGATTTCTGGTTTGCCGCCTACAAGGGTGTAGGCGATTTTGTGGCTGTCAAATCCTTAGAGATCAACAAGGAGATTTCTGAGCAGGGCTTCTTTTTCAACCCTGCTCCGGGCGCTGAACTTGAACATTATAGGAGAGCCGGAACGAGAGTCGTCATTCGTTGCTGTGACTGCTGAATCGATCATTTTGCTTTGCGTCTTTGGTGCCGTGTAGGGCTGGCGGATACCACAGGCTTTCGATTCGGTAAATTCAACAAACAAATCGCAAACGCATTAGTATCCTCGGCGATCTCGGCGAGTTCTCCCAGAGTGCGCGGAAGATCTACGATAAAACTCAAACAGCCCTGGCCCGGCTTGGACAACACGCTAATTAGCTGTTGTTCACTTGTAACCTCAAGGACATCGCTGCCACTTACCACTAAGCGCGCCTCAGCTAGTGGCTTATCCAACGAGTCATTTTTGCGGACAAAATTCACGACTTTCTGGAGAGAGCGAGTCGTTACGCCGGCCTTTCTGAGCTCGAAAGCGACTTTAATAGCGACCAAATCGCTGAAGTTGTAAACACGCTCATGCCCCGAGCCGGTGCCATCTGAAATACTTGGGGTTATCAGTCCATTCTTAGCCCAAAGATTTAGGGTGGAGTATGGAACTCCTGTTAAACGCATGACTTGTCTAGGCGTAAAGCCAACGCGCATACTCCTAAGTATATCATATTGACCATTAAATGAACTCAGGTGTATTCTGAATGGCATTGGGTTACTGCCTGCACGACGCCGTGCCGAACTGCCTTCCTGGCTTGTTTGACCCTCCGCCGCATTCGACAGTGTTACCCAGATTTCCCAGGTAAAAGTCGGGCGCTCACGCCCCAAAAATTGCGAAGAAGGGTATATGCACAAACTCACGTTTTTTCCGCTCGGAAATGCCGATTGCTGCCGCATGGATTTGGATGACGGTCGCAAAATTCTCTTTGACTATGCAAACGTCCGCAATCCTGATGACGACCAGGATAAGCGCTGTGATTTGTCCACCCTGCTCCTGGAAGATCTGGAGCAGGCTGACAAGGACAAATATGAAGTGGTCGCGTTTACCCACCTGGACAACGATCATGTTTGTGGTGCTCCGTCATTCTTCTATTTAGAACACGCTGAAAAGTACAAGGTAGAAGGCAGGCCCAAGATCGACGAACTCTGGGTTCCTGCGGCTGCGCTGGTTGAGGAAGGATTGGATGACGATGCGCGGGCTATTCGATCTGAGGCGAGATACAGATTCAAGCAGAAGAGAGGAATTCGCGTTTTTTCGCGCCCAGACCGGCTGAAAGAATGGATGAAGAAGGAAAAGCTGGATTTTGATGCTCACAAGCATCTGATAACGGACGCCGGTCAGCTCGTGCCGGGCTGGTCGAAGGACACAGATGGCGTTGAGTTCTTTGTCCACTCCCCCTTCGCAGAGCGCACCGATGCAGGGGAAGTGATTGATCGCAACGATTGCTCACTGGTGATGCAGGCGTGGTTTTCGATCAGCGGGCGTGAAGTGCGCGTAATCATGAGTGCCGATACGACCCATGACTTGTGGGAAGCCATTGTCAAAATGACTCGCTTGTACAAAAACGACAAGCGGCTCGAATGGGACGTGTTCAAGTTGCCGCATCATTGCAGCTCTCTTTCCATCGGCCCTGAAAAAGGTAAGACGGAAACAGCCCCGACAAAAGCAACGAAATGGCTCTTTGAAAACCAGGGGCAGACTTGTGCGGTCGTGGTTTCCACGAGCAAGCCGATTCCGTCAGATGATTCTGATGACCAGCCGCCGCACAGGCAAGCAGCGAATTATTACAAGAACAAGGTTGTCGGCCCAAAGAACGGCGAGTTCAAGGTGACAATGGAACACCCCAGCGTTTCAAAGCCGGAGCCGCTGGTCATCAAAATTGACGGATATGGAACCACGATTCTCAAGAGCATAGTTGGCGGTGGGGCTTCCGTCATTAGCCGTCCTGCGCCGCGTGCCGGGGCAACCGATGAGCGATAAGCTCCTCCCGGCTCCCGGCAAGCGAAAAGTCGCCCTCAGCAAGCTGGCAACGTCTAAAGCGCGTGACCTGGCGCAGGCGTTGTCAGCACTGCCATATGTGTGTCTTTTGGAATGCAGAACCGGGGACGATCCCAAGGTTGACTACCTCATTGTTGAACTCGAAGTTGAGCTGCCGCAGTATCCAGTCAAAGACATTCACAAGTTTGAAGTGTGCGCTATCGCATTCCCAAGTGCACCTGACTCAGCGCCAGACATCCTGGCTCTGCGGGAGGATTTTCCACAAGTTTCTCACTTAAATCTCCGTGAGCAGGAGTTTCCAAAGTCTCTGTGCGTATATGAGGATGCGTTTGCCGAAACTGGCTTCAAATGGAGTCCGGTCCGCTTTATAGAGGATGTTAGAACCTGGCTTGCAAGGACAGCCAGGGGCGATTTACATCAACCTGGCCAACCCCTCGAACCGCTCATGGAGACAGGCGCTCCCGAACTGATCGTTCCCAGTGGATTGCTGAAGGGCGTAAAACCTGGCGAGTACCTCTTTTTGACGCACGGGATGTTCGCCGGAAACACCAACACCATAATTATTCTAGAGAGGGTAACATCGCCAGCATCCGCTTCGATGTTCGCGGTGTATCTCGTCGGCAACGTGCAAACGCACGGTCTCATTCGCAAAAAGCCAAGCAGTCTTGCCGATCTCCAAGACTTTTTGAAAATAGCCGGGATTGATGTGGTCGCAGCCTGCCAAGAGGCCATGCGGCAATATCTCGACTTGGGCGGACGGACCGGTGAGCGCACCATCATGACTGTTTTGGTGGACTTGCCAAAGGCTCGTCACGAAGGTGGACCAGAAGAATGGAGGGACAGATTAGCGTTCATTACACATGAGGTGGTAGACGAACTGAGTACGCTGCTGGGAATCTCAGCCAAGCATGGCAAAACGGTCGGACGGCTAATTGGCGCGGCTGGTAGCGTTGATCCTGCGAAGATTTCTGTTGTTCCGTTCAGAAGACTGGAAACACTTTCTGCTGAAATGGCTGCGCAATTCAATGGCACGCCGGGCAGTGCTAGCCCAATGCTCTTTGTCGGTGTTGGCGCTCTTGGATCACAGGTTTTTGTAAACCTACTGCGAGCTGGATTTGGTCGCTGGACATTGTTGGATAGAGACCTGCAGCTTCCACACAATGCAGCCCGCCATGCCCTTCCGGGCTTGATTGGTGAGTTTAAAGCCATGGCGATGGCAAATCTGGCAAAAGCGATTCTCCCTGGAGATCAAACCGAATTCATTGTGGGAGATTTGTTGGACTCCCGGAGCGACCAGAATGCCATTGACGCCGCGATAAAGAAATCGGAGGCCGTTGTGGATTGCTCTGCTACGGTTGCGGTCGCGAGGAAATTGGCGAGAAATAACGAAGGTGGACGGCGCGTGTCCATTTTTCTTAGCCCATCTGGACGCGATCTCGTTCTGTTGGGGGAGTCCAAGGACAGAAAAATCCGGCTCGACCAACTCGAAATGATGTATTACCGCGCACTGTTGCGGGACAAGAGTCTCGTGGGCCATCTTTACCGCACTGGAGCACCACTCAGATACGCTAACGCTTGCCGTGATCGGAGCGTCATACTGCCTCAAGACTTGGTAGCTATGCACAGCGGAATTGCAAGCTCCGCAGTCAAAAAGTTCTTAGCCGGTGAAGATCCAAAAATCAGCATCTGGCGATCTGACGATAACCTCAACGTCGGGCATTTCGAGATTCCAATCTCTTCACCCATGGTCTCAACGAATTCAGGATGGAGAATTGTCACAGACGATTTTCTTTTCCTGCAGCTTCGAGAATGGCGTGCGACGCGGCTCCCGAACGAGACAGGCGGCATCCTGTTCGGAAGTTTTGATATGGAACAGAAGATCATTTATGTCGTTGATGGGCTTCCTTCACCGTCGAACAGCACCGAATGGCCTACCGTTTATATTCGCGGGACCGCAGGTCTGAGCAAGAGTAGGGTTGAAGTGGATTCAATCACGCAAGGTGGCCTGGAGTATGTAGGTGAATGGCATTCGCACCCGGATGGCTATAGCGCAGCTCCAAGCAAAGATGATAAGGCTGCTCTGGCCACTCTCTCCAAAGTGATGGCAGAAGATGCTCGTCCGGCAGTCATGTTCATTATCGCTAAGAAAGATAGCCGGATTTTAATTTCGAGCAGTACGTCGTGAGTTGGATTGCGCGAAATTGAAGAGTTTTTTGGGAGGTTAATTGCCCGACTATAACGGACTTGAGATTGACATGCTGAATGTAGGGTGTGCAGATGCAATCCTCGTAACACGATGGACAAACGGCATACCCAATCGAGTCCTCGTGGATGGTGGCAATAAAAGTGATTATGACGATACGGTGAAGCCGTTTCTCAAGAGCCTTGGCATAGACCGTCTCGACGCTGTTGTGTGCTCACATCCGCACGACGATCACGCGGCGGGTCTGCTTGAGTTGGTAAAGGCGCGTGATTTCATAATAGGTGCGGCATTTGTGCACGTTCCGCAATGGCACGTAAGCATGGACGAGGTGAACTCTGCGCTCCGAAAGGCAAGAGGCACTGAAGAAGCGCGGGTCATCGAAAAGTCTCTAGAGACGGTAGTGGATCTGGTGAATGAACTTAGAAAGAGAGGCATTGAGCCAGCAGAACCCTTTGCGGGTTCGCGGATCGGTGATCTGTTTGTGGTTGGTCCATCGAAAGCATTTTATGAAGATTTGATTCAAGAGTTTGCTCAATCTGACAAGATCATGGGCGTTGAAAAGGCCAGACAAGATTATGCGTCAAAAATAATGGGCGAGGAGGTCGTTGCCGCAGTTTTCGGGAAAGAGCCGGAATATGGGCTTTTGGAGAATCCTGAGGACACGCCGGAGAACCAGAGCAGCACAATATTTTGGGCGAAATATGAGGACAACACGTACATTCTCACGGCAGATGCTGGCGTTCAGGCGCTACAGAGCGCAAGTAAGGATTACACAATTTCCAATTGTTACTGGATGCAGATTCCTCACCACGGCAGCCGCCGAAATGTGACCAAGCAGCTTATTGAGTATTTCTCACCGAAAGTGGCGTTTGTCTCGGCACCAGGGGACGATAAGCACCCACGGAAGAGCGTTGTTACTGCTTTTAAAAATGCAGGCGCACAGGTGTACAGTACCCATTACCCAACCCCAGGCACTTTGCGTCATCACGTCGGAACCGTGCCAGAGCGTCCCGGCTATTTCCTAGCCACTTCGCTTTGGAATAAGTCTTGAAGGAAGGTCGGTAAATTGGCAGCCAAATTCGATGAGTACACACGTAATGCAAGGTTGAAGCCTGCGTTTATTGTGACAATCCCAGTTGCACTTGTATGTATCGCCTTGGGGGTGAAAACGTCTATTCTTGCAACTGTGTTGGTCACGCCGCTCACTTCATTAGGTCTCACTGCGCTGATTGCTCAATTCACCAGGGATGCTGGCAAGAAAAAGGAACCGGGGCTTTTTCAGCGCTGGGGTGGAAAGCCAACTACAGTAAAACTTCGTCATGCAGATACTTCTCTTAATGTATATACGCGGGGTAGGTATCACGAGAAGCTCCAGAAGTTGATGGGGAAAAAGATGCCCAGTGCTGACGACGAGGCGAAGGATTCAGTTCGTTCAGATCAAATTTACGAAACAGCCGGAGACTTCCTTCGCGAGAAAACAAGAGATACACAGAAATATCGATTGCTCTTTGAAGAGCTGATGAACTACGGCTTCCGGCGCAATCTGTGGGCGCTAAAGCCCGTTGGGGTGTTGATCTCGTGCGTTTCGACGGCTTTGATTACAGCAGTTGTGATATTCAATACAAGGTCGTCGGGGGTCGTGGATCCCATGGCCTGGACAGCGATGGGGTTGAATTGGCTCGTTCTGATTTGGTGGCTCTTCCGCATCACGCCAGATTGGGTACACCAGTCTGCTAACGAGTACGCGACTCGGCTGCTCGGTGCTTTGGATGATCTCTAAACGCGAGGTATCGGATCTCAAAATCCTACGACACCCCAAAATCCTGATCATGTATCTCATTATCAGAAAGGAGAGTTCTGATGGCTGTTTCAAGAGAAGCCTATTTTGTGTTCCGCTGCCCTCCGGAGGAGTCGACATTTGTCTTCAAACTGACGAATCCTCAACGCATTCAACAAGCATGCGACATTCTGAGCGGTAAGGAAAAGGAAGAAGTCCATGTGACCGGCATCATTGTGAAGTCCCCTGCGCCTTACAATCCGGGTTGGACGTTTCACTACGAGCCCGAGTCAATCAGCTTTTTTGCGTTTGCCACGGAAGTATGTGACGCAACCATAGATTATGTGCAGGAACACATTGGCGAAGCGGGAGGCTCGTTTTTACCGCGCCTCAGATGGTGCCCTTGGAGTTCACAGCTGGTCTCGCAATTAGGCGCAAGGCCTTGCACCTAAGAGCAGAGCGCATGCAGTGTCAAATCTAGGCTTCAGAGAGATCAATGGTGCTCTGAGGGTTGGGTGCGTCTTCCTTTTCTGTGGGTGGAGGCGAATGCGGTCAGCGCCCGGGCTTCTAGGAAGCGTTAAGGGCCAAGGGCCGTGTTTCTTTTCGCTGAATGACGTGGCTCGCTGAGGATCCCGCAGCTACAAATTTGTATACAGCTGAAGCCGTGTTGCGGGTGACTGCGGAAAATCGTCAGGTCCAGCCTAACGAAGTTGGGTCGGGTGGAGGCCGCGTGTAGATGGCAGCCCCCCTGAATGTAGAACTCCTACATGCACCAGAGCCGAAGCAAAAGGCTCTACGAAGAGTACGGATGGAAGCGGGGCACAGGATGGCGACGGCAGAAGTCTTTAAAGCAGCGATGAAAAAATGCTTGCACGAAGCGGCAGCCTCATGGAAGGCGATTTTGAGGCTGCGAAAGCCTAAGAGATCAACAAGGCGGTTCGTCAGGGCCTTAATTCAAATTGAGTCTGCTATCATCGGCGAGCGTAGCGCGAACCAACTGGATCTAAATCAGTAAGGTCCGCGCACCCCTGTGTGCCTCGCGAGTTGTCTCCCGTTTTCTATTTAGGCAGCGAGAAGCCGATGAATTGTGTGATTTGATCGAACACTTCCTTTCCCACCGGAGGGTTGAAGAGAGAATCCTTACCGTCCACCTGACAGTCAAAAACGAGTTTATTCCCCAAAAAACTATCCGTGTGGGCGGAATTGGGATCGGGGAGAGAGAACAGTTGCTCGACGGACAACAATTGTTTGGCGGAATTCCGATAAGCTGCACTTTGGACACATACCACACCGTCATTCTCGGAATTAACGTCAGAGCATCCAATTTTCGGGCTCTTGCTTCCTCTACGAATTGGCTTGTTGCAAGAACTACCGGCAATTGCCAGCCATTTACCAAGCCGATTCGTGATGGAAGCCCAATTGACATCAAGGTTCGCTAAATAAGGCGAGACCGCTGCCAGAAAATTGCCACTTGCATCAAGCAGATTAACTCTGCCATTTGCAGCAAGCGATCGAAAATCTCCAGACATCTCCTGCACAAGGGAGCCGCATCGCGCCTTCGTATCAATTGAGAGAAACGGATAACCGAGGTTAGGTGTCCCTAAAGTAATCAGACCTGCAACATGTCGTGTACTGGAGAGGACATTATAGTAATTATTGACAATCATGTCTCTGGCGATTAACCCACCCATGCTGTAGCCGATAAGGATGATATCGCCCGTCGGTGCCTTGTCATTAATATACTGAGCGAGTTTTCGAGCACCATTTGTGACATTCGAAGTATTGGGAGTACCGTTCGGGATGTCACCGATGGTACAAGTTGGGTCACAAGACGTGTTATTTGCGCAATTGCCAAAATCGTATCCAGCGTCAATCTGGTAGCGCGTTTGATCTACTCCGACCGGATCTTGCAGGCTGGCTGCAAGTGCGGTCATGGCGCTGCTGTCTTGACCAATTCCGTGGATCAAGAAAATCGTTTTCTTGCCAGCCGTTTCTGAAAAGACAAGCGTGGTCGGCACGCAACCAGTGCATGATGCTGTAACCTGGTATCGGCCTAAGGTGTCGCCCAATGTAAGTTGAACCGAAGCTGTGCCGTCCGCCGAAGTTGTTACCGCAGATGAGTCTAAGTTGGCCCCATTCGCACCGGATGGCTGGGTTATCGCAAATGAAATGGGCACTCCCGGTACAGCAGAACCGTTTTGGTCTGCAACTTTAACAACCAGCGCTTGGGACAAGACGGTAAGCGGCGGATCAGCCTGACCGTCACCAGAAAGAACAGAAAAGTTTATGCTTGGAACAAGCTTGATTTCCGGCGCTGATAGGTTCGCGATGTTCAAAAGGGTGCCACAGAAATTAAAACATTGGGTAAAGAAGGTGACAGAAGCAATGCCGGGTCCCGTCAGAGTAAAAGGCTGCGGCGCGAAGGAGGAAAAAGTGGAGAACAAGGAGGGATCCCCAACACTGGAAACCACATCCCCGCTGACGTTAAACGCGGTGGCCGACCAAGCCGCGACCACGGTGCCCGAACCGCTGTTCTTCGAATTGCCGGCCAAGTTGAAGGTGAGGATGCTCAGCGGAGTGGAAAACTGGAGTGTATAAGACATGCCGTTGTCGTTGCCGGACTGAGTGAGCACGTTGGGCGGTGACGACGAAACGATACTATTGCCCCCACATTCCCCGCATGCGACAGCCACGGTGGTGGCCGGAGTCACGTTTGCCAGCGTGATGCCGTACTGCGCTAGAAGATTCGTAGTGCTGATATCGACGAAAAACGGACTGCTATTTGCGTTAATGGAATTGATGTTGACCGTATCCGCCCGTATTGAACCGGGTAGCATAAGGCCCAGCAGGCCCAGCAAAACAATCGAACGGACAAACTTCACCCTCAGATTCATAAATACCTCCCTTTCATATAAATCGCCTTGGTTTTTGTTCGAGATCGGTAGTTGACGGAACGCGACATCTTGCGTTGCGCGCAGATCGCAGCATTTGCCCAAGAAACTGGCTCTATAGCTAGTGATCCAATAGGCTCAATCGTTACAAGTCTTTTTGACGGCTCCGTATGTCTTGGCTCTCTTGGTGCAACATATTGGACAATTTTTGACCGGGCGGCTATCCGCTCTGATGCAGCATTACAACCTATGCTCGCGCGTTGAGACGTAAGCTACTCACAATGCAGCGTTCCGCACGGTTACAACATGCGTATTCCCAAAAGAATGATCGGGTTTGTATAGAACGTTATTGCTATCCGTTAGGAAACTGAAGCTGGCCGCTTCATCCCTGAGCGGACCGTGTCGGCATATCTCGCTGGCGTGACTCCCATTGTGCTTTAGCTGAACGTTGTAGCTCTTTGAGGATCCCGCAACCACAAATTCATACACAGCAGCCGGTAAGGGCGACACAAAATATCCCAAAGTGTCAGAGTCCTCAGGGTTTGCCTGCAAACGAGCAAATCCGACCCACTGAGCCCAAGCCCAGTGCTGACGAGGACCGGAGAAATATGCAAGTACCATCGCAGAATTCAATCTGGACCCGATAGCGGCCACGCCTGCCGCGCCATTGTTGGCTGCGCAGCGCGTTCTGTGTGTAATCTTGCGCTGGCGGAGCACCAGGCAGCTCTGCCTGAGCTCTTAAGGCCCGTATTCGCCGTGCTTACAGTTCGCGCAGTTATATTCCCCTAAATCATGGTTGAGGTGCATCGTACCTCGGCACTTCGGGCAAGGCTTCTCATATGGCCACCTGCTCACATGATCTGCGCCACGGATTACATCGATGCCTTCATCCTCGCCGTGGTCAGCAGGCAGGCCATGCGAGCGCTTTATCGCTTTCACCAGTCGCTCGAAGCTGTTGGTAACCGACAGATCCAGCCACTGTATGTCTGTCAAACGAACGCCGAGTTCGGGGATCTGGATATCTGGCACGGCCGCATCGTCAAGTCGCACTGGGATCAAGTAGATTGACCCTGCGGGTTTTGCAGCGTACTCGCTCAACGCGAGCCGGAATTCCTTCTGCACAAATCCATGCTTGTTTACCGAGGCGCGCGAGATACAGGCCACCACGATCTGACTCTCGTTTATCGCGTGCGCGATAGCGGTTTGCCAGTCCTGGCCCGGCAAAAGATCAACCTCATCGAGCCAAGGACGCAAACCTTGTTCAGCCAGCTTGCGGTAGAGTGCCCGAACGCGCTCCTTGTCCTCGAACGCGTGTGCCAGAAACACCTGTGGTGCTTTCCTCACGCTGTCTCATTATCGCACCTTGGGTTGCCTTACGGCGATTAGTAATGTTAGTCGGCCAGCGTAGAACGATTCGTCAAAGGGAGGCTAAACTCCCGATAAGTCCTGTTGTAGGAAGTGGACCAATTCTGGACAGATCGCGAGTAGCCGCCGATTGGGTAGCCCCACTGGGCCCAAGCCAAGCGCCCCAAAGGGCACGAGCCTGTAGAACGTCGGTGGTTGAAGGTACAAATATGGGAAAGAAATGTCCGATCACAATTGGAGAATATGAGTTTGGAACGAACAAAAACGCAAAGGAAGCCGTTAAAAGAATTCTTAATGGACATCAAATGGGATATACCCTCACAGGCGATGAGGGCACCTTCATACGAGACCTGATTGCCCTCCATCCTGCAACTGAAGACAAGATTGGCTGTGGTATCGACCACATTGAGATTCGGCCTGATCCTGATTATGGTGCGACACGGTGCTTCCACATCATACGCCCGGATGGTTCATCAAGTGATGTGAGCTACCAAAAGTGCATTGATGGCGAGAGATACAGGCAACTTTTCCGTCCGGCGCTCCGTACTGCAATACAGCATCAAATCCAACAGTTCAAGCAAGCTCATTTTGCTATTGGTCCTCAGAGATGCCCTTATACGAACGAACTTCTCACACTCGAAACTTGCCACGTTGACCATCTGCCCCCAATGACCTTTGAAACTTTTGTTGCCGAGTGTTAAAGCTGAGTGGTTTAAGAGAAGTGGATGTTCGGATCACAGGGCGCGAAGATAATTCCTCAACTCGGTTCATGACCAATGCGAACCAGATTGACTCATGGACCACTTATCATCGACAACATGCACGGCTCCGGCTTCTAAGCCAAAGAGGTAATCTTTCTAATTCAAAAATAGAGGCTGGCTTACTCGCCAAAGCATCAGCATCAAAGTGACTTCCGTGTTTCTAAACCCAGATTGCAGGTAAACCCTCTGGGCCCAAGTCAGGTACGCTGAGCCGTTGCAAAATTACTTGATGGGACTGATGCTCAATGCCATTTGGTCCAGCTCTGCCAGATCATGTTGGATATTGTCCGGAGCCTCACCCGCTATTTGCGGCACCGGCACTTTTACATCCGGTAGATCTAACGATATTTCTACTCTGTAAACTGCGTTATAAAGAACATATATTTTGCGTAACGGCCGAAAATCATAATACGACAGCAGCCTTATTTGGGATGGTGTATCGACAATATGACAATCTGTCGCTGTTAATGAACAATTGAGATCTCTCTGATATGACTGAAGCATGACTCTATCGCTTTCGAAAGTTGCTTCATCCACAAATGCATCACACGGACCGATACAGTTTCGACTCTCGCGAAGCGAATAAGCACACAAATGGACATCACGATTGTCGCTAAACTCAACATCAAAGGCGCACGCCAGCCCATCACCGCTAGAAACGGAGGCATTGCCCCAGGGGGTCGGATAAGAGAATTTTAGTTTGAGGCCATCTATATTCAGGGTTTGCAGACTTTTGCTGTCTTGTAATGGCTGCACCGACCGCCCATTATTACGAGAAAGCCTAAGTGCCGTTAAACAAATAGAAAATCCAATAATGAGTAGCAGCAAAATGCCAACTCTGACTGATCTATGTTGCATGTATTAATGCAGCGTAGCATTTTAGAAAAAGCAATACAAGGGTGATCACCTGTGGATTACTTCCATAGGTTCCGATTCACTGCTCTTTTGTAAACATCTGGAGTAGATGGCTTCCAGCCGTAGGGATCAACGGGGATTTCCTCGCCGCAGTTCGTCACAACGTGGACTTCAAAATGCAGATGGGGCGAGATCACACCTGCATGTCCTACCAGTCCCACGATTTCTCCGGCATTAACGTGATCTCCTTCTCGAAATAGAGGTTCGGCTTCACAATCACGATTTGGATTGCTCGTGGGATGTGTCGCAAGGTGTAAGTAATAAATCCTGTATTCTGGTTCAGAATCCGGGATGATTTCGAGAACATGGAAACGCTGGCCATCGATGATTCGGTCAATCAGAGTGGGATAATGAACAGTGCCTGAAACAGAAGCTCGAACCGGCGTCAAACACGTCGCAGGATAGTCGAAACCCGGATGGCCATCATAAAATAGGAATAGAGAGCATGAAGTCTGCTTGCTTCCATCGCTGCCGCTGCTTGTCAAACCGAGACAATCAAAGCTCTTGATTGCTTGCGAGTCCCCTGTATAGTGCCCACTAGCCTCAAATGCTTTCCCTTCCGAGTTGGTGAAGCCATAGTGGGATGTAGCTTTCACCAGACTTCGGCAAATCTGCCCAGGTGCAGAGGTGTCACACGTACCAGTTTCACCCGTATAAGCGCTAACAGTATCATTGTTGGCGTAAGGTGTTATCTGGGAGTGATCGAAGACGGAGCTTACGGGAGCAGTACAAGGCGAGAAACCATCCAGAGGGAAGGAAAGGAATCCAGCAATATACTCTGCGGTGAATACGAGTGTTTGGCCTGGGACTAATGATTTTGTCTCGTTTGCGGGCAGGCCTGAGAAGCATGAAGGCCCGTAGCTAATGGTGTAAGCCCCAGCGGGGACATTGTGGAATTCTGCGGATCGGCCGTTTCCCTGAAAAACAGCGGGCCCACTAATGAAAAATGAAGCACTATTAAGGTTAGTTAGAACTTGGATAGTACCGTTCGATATCACGCTGCAATCATCAGGCGTGTCGCCGATGCAAAGATTCGGTAGTCCTGTATATGTCAGCGTATTCCCGAACCCGGATGCATAAAAACCCGTGCTTCCATCGATCATCGCGAGCGGTGACAAACCTCCGTCATTGCAGCCGAAGATCAGCTGCGCATATTTGTTAGATGGAATGTCGAAATTGACGCTTGAGCTTATCGGTTGCGGACTGGTTCCCGAGCCTGCAAGCCCGAACGCATGATCAAAAATCGTATATGCGGCGTCATTATAGACCGCGATGTCGAGCGCGCCGGACGAGCAGCCGCCGCCCATGATATTGAACCCCGCAGAATTCAGCGCGTAATATTTCATGCCGAAAACAGCAGCTTTCGGCTGTCCAAGATTCATCACCACATATTTGCAATTCGCTCCACCCGGCGAACACTCCAAGCCATCCCCATGCGTCGTAATCGCGGTTCCGGTGCTGGTCCGGAAATCGAAATAGGTCGACGCATTGGCCTTGAGTGCCGGGAGTATGAGCACAAGGGTGATGGCCCCGAATATTTTGAGGAAATAGTTTGTATTGATGAACTTGTGGACTGAAGAAGTCGTGCGTGTCGTAGCGATCGGCATGTAACCAATCTCCCTTGCAGAAAATTTGCAGATTGGCGGCTACGAGCCTTCGCCTGCCCAACTGCTCTACTTTTGCGATGTTTGCCGGAGGTGAACTTTCATATACAGCGAATGGCGGTCTGGGGGAAAGAGGCGGGAGACGACAAGTGACAGGGCAAGAAACGTCATTAAAGAGCAGAACAGTGACGCGTCTATGAAATATTGGAGCAATCCTGGGCTTCTTTATGGTTTAATCCGTTGTCTTGTGGTTCCCGATGCCCGAAGCCTCCGCAGCCCGCGACCGGTTTGATTCCTGGAAGGAGATTGCCGCTTACATCGGCCGGGATATCCGCACGGCTATGCGATGGGAAAAAGAGCGTGGCTTGCCCGTACATCGCGTTCCGGGAAATGGGTCACGTCAACCGGTATTCGCCTACAAGTTTGAATTAGACGAATGGCTAAAGCAACGCGGGACTGCGAGAACCGGGCAACTGATGGAAGCCACCGATCAGGCATTGGCGGCCCAGCCTCTCGCGGGGCCCAGTCATAGTGAAATAGAAGATCGATATTATGGGCGGAGGCGGGTCCTCCTTTTCGGAGCTATTGGGCTGGCGGTAATTGTGGCGGTCAGCATGGTGACCCTTATTCGGAATCGATCTACCTCGCCTGATCCAGCTCTCACCGTACGCATACAGTTTGCCGCTGACACGATTCGCGCTCTCGACAGTGCAGGCAACGTGCTCTGGACCCACCGGTTTCCCAAGCCGATTCACTCAGAGATGCTGAAACACCCGGAATTATTGGATAACCTCGTTCGTATCGTTGATCTCTACGGCGATGGTCGACGAGAGGCGCTCGTAACCATACCGCTGGAGCAGAACGCCGATCCCCGCGCTATAAGCGCGACCGAAATCGATTGTTTTTCAAATGACGGCAAGTTGTTATGGTCGTATGTTCCGCATGAGAAGTTCCAGTTCGGCAGTTTCGATCCAGGTGGGCCGTGGTTCGTAGAGGATGTTCTTGTATCACAAGGTGTGAAGCCGGCTATCTGGGCGGCGTTGACGAATAAATGGGGCAATTCCTTCGTGGTACAGCTTGATTCGTCAACAGGTAAAGACACGGTGCGATTTGTGAACACTGGGATCATTTATAGGCTGAATGAGGTAACCATTTCGGGCAGGCGGTATTTGCTGATTGGTGGTTTCAATAACGAATATGCTGCCGGAGTTCTGGCTGCCGTGGATGAGAGCAAGCCGTATGCCACCTCTCCGCAGACCGCAGCGACCTGGCACAAATGCCTTACTTGCCCCGAAGGCGTACCGGATTATTATTTCGTGTTTCCCCGGTCAGAGGTCAACCGGCTTCTCAATTCATGGGAGGACTCGGTTCGGTTCATCAATGTGCAGGGCAATAATATTGAAGTGGATAAATCGGAGCTTGGTGATCCTGCGCTCGGAGACAAAACTGACGTCGGAAAAGTTCATGTAGTGTATGAGTTCCACGCCGAACCCACTCTCCGCGCCTTCGCATTCCGGTTCGATTCGTGGTATGACATGATGCACCGAGATCTCCAAAGCAGAGGCAAATTGGATCACACCCTCGCGTCTTGCCCTGAGCGGCTTCATCCTGAGTCAGTGCGGGTCTGGACTCCCAAGAACGGCTGGACAGAAGTCAGACTCCCTTCTATGAGGGGCTCTAGGTAGAGTGGTGACTTGCTCATCAGTAATAAGTATTTTGGAGGAGCTGACCTCGGATCTTGTATCCCATGGTTTTTGAGTCCAATATCACCCGTTCAATTACCCGACGCGATGAATAACCAGACCTGGCGCTATCGAAGGCTGCTTGCAGATATCTTGGAAAATCGCGATGGATATACATCTTAAGAGTGTTCCGAGATGGCACTTCAAGACTTCCGCCTGCCGGCTTGAAAAGGGAGTCTTCAGCGAGCATCTTCAGCCAATCACCTATGGATCGTGGGAGTGCGTTGCGCTTGAGCATCGCGGCGAATACCGCGACATGGCGGTCCGATCCTCCCAGTCGAGTCCGCGTGCGAGTTCCGATTAAGTGAATCACTGCTCGGCTGGTCACTCCCTGGCCCTCGTGCGCCAGTTGCCAATGCGGCAAGGACCGGAGGAGCGCACTCAGTTTCAGGCGTATTTGCTCAAGCTCTTGATTGAAGTGGTTTGGGACGTCGCACAGATACAAGAAACGCCCGTCGAGCCGCTCGATCTCAAATCTTAGCAATGGCAGATTCCCGGTTTTGCTAATAGCGAAGTAGGCCGGTCGTGGAGAATAATTCCAGCGCACACGCAAATCCCAAATTTCATTCATTCGCCGAATGACTGACGCACGGTCAGTAGAGATATCAACAATTACATCGGGAACCGTGCACGGATGAGAGAGGAACGTATCGATGACCGAATCCCATTTTCTCTTAATCAGTGCGGCGCGATCATTTGCTATTACGCGTTTCAGCAAGGAATTGGGCAAGTGGGTGTTGGTGCCGTCAAAAACCAATATTTTCAGCCCTGAGCGGGACAATGTCGTCCTCGCTCTGAACGTGCGTTCAGTACCACAAATCCCTTCCACAATAGGCGCGGCCACGCCCGAACGTTCTAGACGAGCCCGCGTTTGATCTGGATGCCTTTCGGGGAAGACAGAATCTTGACAGGCTGATCCTGGTTTGCTTGGATTAGGGTTGGTTGAAGCAGGTAGCTGCTGGTGTTGTGTCGGTTGGGAGTATATGGTCATGATATGCTCCTGACTGCTCACGACAGTGAGCGAATGACCAGGGAGCCGCACTCCCTGGTTTTTTCAATGTCGCGCGGCCAAAATTTGTCTTCAATCGAAAACTACAAGAATCTGCGAGAATCACCAGAGCATCATTTCTGGTAAGTCTTTCGGTAAGTCTGGATTGCACAGGCCGATGAAGAACAAAGAGCGGGTCCGGTCCTATCCCAGTGTCCTAGCCCTTGATCCAAAGCGGCTTAGGGCGTTGCGACTTAACAAGAAATTCGGAAGCCAAGAAGCCTTTGCTCAATATTTGGGCATCGATGTAAGGACGATTGGAAGCGCGGAGCGTGGAAAGAGGATCCGGGAGGATATTGCCGCAGCAATCGCCCGGGCACTCGAAGAGCCAGTCGGAGAGCTATTCGACATGCCCGACGACAGAATGGGAACTGGCATCCATCTTGGCCATCGTCGCACTCTTACCCGAAGTTTCCCAGGCGACATGAATATAACGGCGATCCTAGAAGTGGCGCGAACCGTCGGAAAGAATGGTCCAGAGTTCTTAGAGAACGTTCTTGCGCGTATTAGACAAGACGATCGACGATTCATCTTACTCGGGGAAGCAGAGAGCAAGATGCGGCGAGAAAAAATCAGTAATCGCTTGCTGAGTCTTTATTACCCCGATCCGACCCTCTCAGCGCTGGGTCTTGCTCGGTATGTTGTGTCGGTCGATGGCCAGCTCGTCGAGACGAATATTGCGGTTACTCGAAAGAGATACGCCCTAAGCGTTGGGTTGAAAGGAGAGCAGGACGCATTTAGCTATGTCGACCGTTCATTTCACGCCCCATCGCCTTCCGATGAAGAAATCGTCAATCTGGTGGCCGCGTCCGTAGAGCATGATGTTCGAGTGACCAATAATCCTGTTTTCTGTCTTCAAGAGTTCGACCCAACCCTCTCCAGAAGCCCGATTACGTTTTCGTTGGCGACATACCTTGAGTACCGCCTCACCTATGGAAAATTAGAAGAGGAGCTAGTCGAGGGTCTCATCGAGACGAGTCTAAATCCGGAGGATGCAATCGCACGGCGGAATGAGCTGCTCCCCCGCCGTAGAGCACTCCTGCCTGACGTTGCCGCCATCTCGAATGTGTCTCATCGCCTTTGTGTCGGCGGCGTAAATGTCTTGTTTGCCCTGCGGAGACCCGCTCCCTATAACGATTTCGCCTTCTTCATTGGGGAGCGCTCAGATAAAGTTGCGAGCGCAAGGGGTGTTCGATGCCTTATTCCGTCAGGATTTCACCAGCCATTCACACAGGCAAGTGCCGCAGCCGAAGTATCTATATGCGCCTCAGTGTTTCGGGAGTTGTGGGAGGAGCTGTACAGGGGCGACGAAGTGATTTCTCATGATGGACACGTAAAACCGGATTGGTACTTCAAATACCCGCAGCTTGGATGGTTCAGGAAGAGAAACGCGAAATTCGAACATGAGATAGTGTCGTTTGGATTGCACTTGAAAGACGGAGGCTACCAGTTCGGGGTCCTTCTCGCTGTCGATGACCCAAGATACTGGACTAAGTACGGTAACGATATATGCACTAATTACGAATTTAGAAATACCGGCACTCACGCTGTCGCCATATCGACCAAAGATGCAAGGGGACTAGCCGCACTCCTCACAGATCCTTTGTGTGCAAACTCTTCCGTGTTTGTCATTGTGGAGGCGCTGTTGAGGCTCAAGGCTTTGGAACCGAAATGGGTAACTCTTCCGCAAATTGAACGCGTCGAGTCTCACTGAGAATCTGTTTCATTCGTGCTGCTAGCGTTTCTCTAAAGGCAGCTTGTAATTGGAGATCAGCAGTTCCTGGTATTGCTTTCCTGCCTTGCGCTGTGAGCTGTAAGTCATTTTCAAAGTCGTGATGTGGAAGCCGACGAATATCCGCCGAATTTCTGGCACATCGTTCAAGGACAGCAAGAATCTACCTTTGAGTTTGGCCAGTCGCTCGGCGAGTTCGATATAGTCCTTCGCCGTAAAATTGAACTTGTAGTAGGGCCGGTTGAAATACGGCGGGTCAAGATAAAAGAAAACGAACTCGCGGTCATACTTTCTCAAAATGTCTTGATACGGCAGGCATTCCAATTCAACATGAAGCAGCCGCTCATGAGTCTTGCGAATCAATTCCGGCAATGCCTCAGGATTGTAATTTGATCCATCCTGGACGGAAGCGACAAAGTTTCGACGGACGATAAGGCCTCCATAGCAGTTCTTCTGAAGAAAGAAGAACCGCACCGCGCGCTGCACGTCGGTCAGCGTCTCCGGTGGTGTTTTCTGGAACAATTCAAACCAGCGGCGGCTCACAATTGCGTAACGCAGGCAACGCACCAATTCCTCATGATGCAATTGGCAGATACGCAGGAAATTGAAAATATCGTCGCTTAGATCATTCAGCAGCTCTACCTTTGACGGTTCTTTATGAAAGAAGACCTGAGCGCCACCGCAAAATGGCTCTATATAGCAGGTGTGTTCCGGGATGAGAGAAATGATTTTCCGGGCAACGCGGTTTTTGCCGCCCAGATACGAAAGAGGTCCGACCATGGAAGAAGGTTCAATTAGGTTTGTATTCGGCCCGGCAAACTTTTGAACGAGGAACTCTTTCATCGGCCCCTCCATGGGATTGGCGGATCTCATCATGGATCTATTCGCCAACGAGGGGCCGATGAAAGGATTCCCCACCCAATTCTTTTGTTAAGGTTGAGTTACTCCATCCGCCGCCGATCCCGGTGGCTCAAATCGAGCAAAGTAGGTCAGGCCGAGCGCAATGGCGTCGAAGGTGGTTTGGTTATGAGGCTCAGCGTGCCAAGGTTTTCGCGCGGCCGGCAGTTTCCAGGTGAGCTCTGGGAAGATCAACCCGATTTGTGAAGCGATTTCATGCTTTGTCATGCTTTTCCCAAACCGTTCGAATGTTCGTCTCAATTCCTGTTTGCCGACGAATTCAGTCTGGATGGAGCGGCGCAATGCTTCGCGGCTAACCAGTTGAAGGCATGCCTTTTGGGCTGGGCATTTTCTTAGACTGGACATTTGCCGTGGCAAGATTACAACTGACGGAGAGAACATCCTTAACAGAGAGACTATTCGCTTGCGCACTGCAGATACCTTGACCGGTTGCGTTGGATAGCCCCGTATTCCCCAGTCCAGTAACCGGTGAGGCCCTTCCAAGACCGCAAACCCGAACCGGCGCGGGCGCAAATCCAGCGCCACTACTCGAATGAAAATTATTTTGTCCATAATCCAATTCTTGTTAGACAAAATCCATGCGTCCCGAGAGCCATTCGAGCTTTCGAGCCGTTGCGGCGGCCCCGCGACCTCTTGCGCTCAATCCTTGGAGTTCGTCCTCCATTTTCGCCAGGCGAGGGTAAATGGTCTGCTCGATAGTGCGGTGCGCCCCTGGAAAGAGTTCCGCGACGGGTGTCCGGAAAATGGTCTCATAGCCAAGTGCGACCAGGAGCGGAGGCAGGGTGTGCGATTGTTCGTGCCGGAGTACCTGCATTTCATTTTTATACCCGAGGAGATGGGCAAGCTCTTTGAGAGTGAGACCGCTCAGTCGGCGATGAGTTCGCAAATAGGAACCTAAGGGATCGTGCTCCATGTTTTGTAAAAGATCTAGGTTTTTACGACGCTTTACGTTTAGCTTAGCAAGCCAGAGCCACTCCTCAAGGTGGGGAAATCTGCACGGCAAGTAAGGCGACCGTTGCCATCAACCAGTTTGTCCACAATGGGAAAATGTTTTGCTTGCGTTTCGGTAGGAAGCAACTGGATTGGCTGTGGATCAGCAGTGAGTATCTTGCTCCTGGCGCTTCCCACAGTGGGTGATGTGGACAATCATAGCGCCAAGCGAGTTCATACACCTTTTCGCCGCCTCGCATGTCGGGTTAGATGAGTGTCTAGGCGGCACGAGAAAAGACCACCATTGAGAATCATCTGGGAGCCAGCATCGACTGCGCATTGCCGGGAGCGGTTGCGGAGAGCGTTCGAGATCATCTTGGAGGACGATATTGAGCAAACTCCAGAGAAGCCATTTGACGAACCCTCGCTTGCGGAACAAGATGAAGCAAGGGCTGGGAAAGCGACTCAGCCCAAATGAGGGTGACCTCCTTATATTCACTATTCGTTTAATGGAGCCCATCACTGGCAACAATAACTTACGTGTGGCGTTTTATTGCCGTGTATCCACCGAGGAGCAGCGTGAAGGTCAAACGATCGAATCTCAGATAAAGGAGCTGGAACGATTTGCCGGCGACAGAAACTGGACCACAATTTCTGTCTACAAAGACGAAGGGTGGAGCGGCAGTATATTGGCCCGGCCTGAACTAGACCGCCTTCGTGACGACGCGTCACGCGGGCTTTTCGATGCCGTTTTGATCAACGACGTGGACCGATTGGCGCGTGACGTAACCCACCTCGGAATCATCAAGCGTGACCTGGAGCGAAAGAACATAAGGATTGTTTTCAAGAAATTGCCGGGTGACCAGAGTCCCACGCAGAATCTGCTTATCAACATTCTTGGGAGCTTTGCGGAATTTGAGCGGGAATTGATTGCCGATCGCACTCGCCGCGGGAAGCGATATAAGGCCGAAATACGACAACAGTTCATTGGGTCATTGGCGCCCTATGGGCTCCAATATGTCACCAAAGGACGTTCTGGCACCGAATCAGGCCGCCTGGAGATTGCCCCCGAAGAGGCGGCGTTGGTGCGTCAGATGTATCAATGGGTTGATTTAGAGGGACTGTCTGCCCAAAAGGTAGTGGCCCGCCTCAATTACCTCGGTGCAATGCCAAGAAAGCGAGGCTCCCATTGGCAAAAGTCCAGCGTGCTGCGGATCTTGAGAAGCCAAGTTTATGCCGGCGTATGGCACTACAATAAGCATCAACTTTGTGAACCACGACGAAAACGTCTGGAACAGCGGTATCGCAAGTCAGCCCGAACGAGTCTGCGTCTGAGGCCACGAGCAGAGTGGTTGCCCGTTCCGCTGCCCAAGAACCTCCGAATCGTTGATGCCCAGCAGTGGGCACGGGTACAAGGACAACTGGACCGTAACATCACCTTTTCCCCCCGAAATGGGAAACACTCCTACCTGTTGTCCGGTTTGGTTCGATGTGGAGGGTGCCAAAGCGCTTACGTCGGTAATCCATCTCATGGCCGGTTTGGTTACCGTTGCTCGAAGCGTTGCAAAAAATTTGGCTTGATAAGCGCGCGTTACTTGGATGAAACGGTTTGGTCTGCGGTGGAAGAAGCTCTGACAAAACCCGATCTAATTGTTCGAGCAGTCAGCGATATTAGGCACCAACGCGACGGCCTAGATCGCGAGGCTGCGGCCATCCAGCGCGGCCTCCAGCAGATTAAGACGGAGGAGTCGCGATTATTACAGGCGTATCGGCTTGCTGCTCTGTCACCGGAATTACTTGCCCAGGAGCTCCAAGCACTCAAAGCGAGAAGGGCCCTTCTGCAATCGAGGGAGTCAACGATCGAACAAGCTGATAATCTCAAAGCTTTTCCCGTGCGGCACCACATCGAACGATATTGCCAGATGGCGGCTCAAAGGGTGAGAAATCTCAGCAAAGAGCGCCGGCAGAGGGTGCTGCGCGTGTTGCTGACGCGCATCGTGTTTGAAGGTAGCCAGATCAGGATCACAGGCCGAATACCCATTCTCTCCGAATCAGACAACATTGTTGGGCACATCTCAGATGATGACAAAATAAGCCCTGGGCGAATTGCAACCACAGCTCCAACAAGTTGTGGTCGCAATGTGTCAGAACCGAGCCTGCCGACGGATGATCTGCCAGAGTCTGGTGATTGCGTTTCCATCCTGACATTCGAACTGACACGAAAGGTGAACAGGGATACGTCATCAGCAGCCGGTGCCAGCCGGGCGAATCTGATCAAGGCCAATATTGCCAGAAGGGAAATTCTCGAAAGAAAGCACCGGCCAGCCTGAGCCTGTCAGCTCTGTCCGGCGAGAGCCCCAGCCAGATGTCCTCTCCAAGCGCTAGATCACCCACCTTTTCATCTCGCTGGCCAGCGTTAAACTGAAACCAACTTCGGATCGTATTTCGGCCCGAAGCTAATCTTGGGAAGCCAGACTGCATGGCCTTCTCCAGTTCCTTGAAAATTTCGAAATAATGGGTGGCGATAGCGAACCTCGAAAGCCGATTGCCTCGGCCTAGTGTTCGCTTTCTTTCCACGGGTTCCCCAAACGGGGAATGGCGGCTTTCGCAACCTCCTGTAGAACCCTGCTGTGTTTCTGCGTGACACAGCACGGAAGCCGCCTTGTCTGCCATTATTCGGGCGGGGCCTGGACTCTCTGTCCGGGCCCATTCTTCTTTTTGCTCCCGACGCAAGTCGTTGTTACCGATCCTGACATAGCACCCCCGACAATTCAATCGTGATGATTACATTCCTTGAAAAACTCATTGCGGGAATCTGGAACCGCCTGCGAAAGCGCGGGGGAGGAGTGCGGGAAGAACGCGGAACACTTGATCTTGGATTTCGTGTGATGGATGGGCAAGTAGCGAAGCGGCACTTTCAGCTGAGCAACAGCCGCCGCACCATGCACATTGCCGTTCTCGGCAAAACGGGAAGCGGTAAGAGCTATGCCATGCGGCATGCCGCCGAGCAGGATATTGAGGCCGGGCGTGGGTTTGTATTCTTTGATTTCCACGGCGATGCAATTCCGTTCCTACTCCGCACGATCAATCGCAAGGAACGACGGCTGCGGAAGCACCTCAGCGACCGGCTCATTCTCATAGATCCGACTGACCCCGTGGTCTCGGTAGGGTTCAATCCACTGGAGGGAGCCCGAGAAAGCTTCATCCGCATTACGGAATTCACCCATGTGCTCCGTCAGCGTTGGTCTTTAGATCACTTCGGTGCGCGGACAGATGAGCTCCTCAGGAACACGCTCTATGCACTCTCTGCAAACGGCCTCACGCTTCTCGAACTCGCGCTGTTTCTCACGCATGCGGGGTTCCGCGCTTCTTGCCAGAAGAAGATATTGAATCCGGATATCCGGCAGTACTTCGAGCTGCGTTACGACCAGCTGAGCGAAGCGATGCGGGCCACGATGCGTGAGCCGATCCTGAACAAGATGTCGGCATTTACGGCTGACCCGCATTTCCGTCACATCGTCGGCCAGGAACACTCGACGTTTTCCGTAAAGGACGCAATGGACGAGGGCCATTGGATCATCGTGAATCTCACGAAAGGGAAATTGGGAGAGCAGGCGCCCACGCTCGGCAGCCTCATCTTTACGGTCATCAAGAATGCAATCTTCACCCGTGAGAAGCGGTCGCTCTTTACTCTTTACTGCGATGAGATTCAGAACCTTGTCGCCTTTGGGAGCGGCATCGAAACCATCCTTTCCGAAGCCCGTAAGTTTAGCGTAGCGATTTTCTCAGCGAATCAGTTCCTCGATCAGTACCCGGCCGAAATGCGCGCGGCGATCCTTGCGGTCGGCACCCACGCATTCTTTCAGCTTTCGAGCGCCGATGCGAACCAAGTCGCGCAGGCCCTTGATGGTGGGAAGCCTTTGGCCGAGCGCCTCAAGAACCTCCGGCAACGGCACTGCATCGTGAAAACCGGCGCGGAGCGTTGGGCCGAAGTCCGTATTCCCACGATCCAAGATCCGAAGGTCGATTACACGGATCTTCTGAATCGCTCACGCTATCAATGGGGGCGGGTCAGATCGCAGATCGAAGAGGACATCGCGAAACGTCAGGCCGCGGTAGGCCGCAGCACGGACGAGGTGTTGAATGATTGGCAATAAGCGCGGCGGAATGGTTGTTCAGGAACGGGATAGGCATCTCCTGCGGGAACTTGCAGTAATGCGCGTCGTTGACCGGGAGCAGGCGAAGATCGTCAGCGGCTTCCACACGACGACGCGCGTGAATGCCCGCCTCCTTGCTCTCGTCCGGGTGGGACTCCTCAGACGGTTCTTTCTCGGCACAAGCGCGGGAGGCACAAAAGCGCTCTATGCGCTCTCCGCAAAAGCGGCGCAGCTCGTAGGTGTACCTATGCGAGGACCGCAACGGCGAAAAGACGAGACGCTCGCCGCAGACTTCTTCATCCAGCACCAGCTCACCATTAACGAGCTGTACTGCGACCTGAAATACGGAGACCTGCCGCAAGGAATTGCATTCCAAGGATGGCAGAGCTTTTTCTCTCCCATAGTGCCAGGACTCCGGTTGATCCCAGATGGCTACTTGGAATTAAAGACGCCATCGGGCATTGTGACTGCCTTCCTCGAGGTTGACCTTGGCCACGAGCGCGGCCCGGTCTGGAAGGAAAAGGTCGAGAACTACCTGCGTTTCGCAGTTACGGCTGCCCCCGAAGGAAAATCATTTCACCGCCCCTTCCGTGTGCTCGTCATTACGCCTACGGAGCGGCGCCTGACTTCCATTCGCCGCATTGTTGCCCAGAAGACTGAAAAGATTTTCTGGTTTGGAAGTCTTGACGCAATTCACCGCGAGGGCCTCTTTGCCCCAATCTGGTTTCGGCCAAACGGCGAAGCCCAAGAGCCGCTTATCAAGGAACTCTTATGAAGTACTGCTATGAATGCGGACGTATGACACCGGGAGAGCCGCTCTACTGCAATTTCTGCGGGCGGAGCTACGACATGAAACTCTGCCCGCGCCACCATCCGAATCCGAGAATCGCTGAAATCTGTTCCCAATGTGGCAGCCGCGAACTTTCAACGCCGCAGCCCAAAGTGTCCGTCTGGTGGCGAATCCTCGAATGGGTTGCGCGGTTGCTCTTCGGAGCATTCCTCTCGTTCCTTTCAATCTTCCTGCTGTTTGCGTTCCTGAAAGCGGTGTTTGAGACCCCGGAAGGACAGGCTGCAATCGTTGTCCTCGCCATCCTTCTCGGAGTTCTGTGGTGGCTTTGGACCCTGCTCCCTGACTGGTTTCGCAAGCTTGTGAAGAGATCGTTTGAACGAAGGAGACACAGCGATGAACAGTAAGCGGAGACCGGGAAGGAATACGGTGGCAGATAGGCACAAGTCACGTTTCGGGAACGACACGAACTTCGCGGAAACATTAGGGATTCCTGCGGTTCCCTTCGGGCAGAGCTACCCGAGGCATTACCCGCACCCCGGACCAACGCCATTGCCTCTTGGTGAGTCGATGAACATCGAGGACGTAGCAATGCTTCTCGGCTGTTCGGTCTGGACCGTCCGGCAGCGGTATCTGCCTGAAGGACTGCCTCACATACGGGCGAGCGCCCGAGGAAGGTTCGTCTTTTTCCGCGAGCAGGTCATTGCTTGGATTCTCAGACGACAAACGAAAGGAGGAATCTAGAAGTGAGTCTTTTCAAGCGCGGCAAAGTGTACTGGAGCTACGTCTGGGTGGATGGTGTCCGCCATGCACGGTCGACGGAAACCAGTAACCGCCGGCTTGCAGAACAAATCGATCAACAACATAGAGAAGAGTTACGGCTCAGAGGTACGCAATTCCCAAACCTCAAGCCCGACATGCGGTTTGCCGAACTTGCTGGTAGGTTCCTCAATGAGGGATCGCCGAAAGAATGGCACCAGGACCGGCTCAAGGTGCTCTTGCCGTTCTTCGCAAACCATGAGATCGGCAGGATCACCAAAGGCCTCATCCGGCAGTACCGGCAACGACGCCATGCGGAAAAGCAGCTTACCGAAACCACAGTGAACCGCGATATCGAATGCCTGCGGCACATCCTTTATTGGGCCGTGGATGAGGGCATTCTCCCCGCAAACCCGATAGCCCGCATCCGGCTAGAACGCGAGCGTCGCAAGAAGAAACCCGTATTGAGCCCCGCGGAAGAAGCGCTGCTCCTCGCAGCCGCAGCTCCCCACCTGCGGGACATCACGATCTTCGCCCTCGACACAGGCATGCGCCGGGGCGAGATCCTGAACCAACGATGGGAAGATGTGGACTTTCCCCGGCGGCTTCTCTATGTGACCCATAGCAAGACGCCAGAGGGCGAAGCCCGCGAAATTCCCTTAACGCAGCGAATCCTCGGCCTGCTTTCGACGATGAAGAAAAATCCCGTTCTGATCTTTACCTTTGAGGGCAAACAGATCGGAAGCTTGAAGACCGGCTGGAAGGCAGCTATCCGCAGGGCGGGAATCCGGTACATCCGGTTCCACTACCTGCGCCACACCTTCAATACTCGCCTGCTTGAGCTCGGTGTTCCACGTGAAGTCCGCATGGCGCTCTTGGGCCACACCTTTGGGGACACGCACGAGAGCTACGAGCATGTCGAATTGCCGATGAAACGTGAGGCTATCCGCAAGCTGGAAGCCTGGCTCGAAACCGAAACCGTGACAAGAAAGGAGGAGAACGGCTTTGACTCGCAAAGCACCCACGATGCCTGTACCGCTTCAGGCGGTCCAGCACATTCGGAAGATGCGCGGCGGGTCACAAGCCCACTTGATACGCGCATCCGACGAGAACCTTTACATCACGAAATTCCAGAATAACCCGCAGCACGTTCGTGTTTTGGCCAACGAATACCTTGGCACAAAGCTCGGAAAGCTGCTTCAACTACCAATGCCGGAGGTCAGGGTCATGGAAGTGTCCGACTGGCTCATTGGAAACACGCCGGAACTGAGAATTGACATCAGCCCACGGTCTGTACCGTGCGCGAGCGGCTTGCAGTTCGCGTCGCGTTACGTCGGTGATCCCGAGCAGGACAGGGTGTTCGATTACCTGCCCGATTCGATGTCTCACCGCATTGCGAACACGGATGACTTCCCGCGTGTGCTCGTCTTCGACAAGTGGACGGGTAACAGCGACGGAAGGCAAGCGGTCTTCGTAAAGCGGCCGAACCGCCGGATGTATCGGGCCATGTTCATCGATCAGGGCCATTGCTTCAATGCCGGCGAATGGAATTTCCCCGATTCACCGCTCCGGGGAGTCTTTGCCCGCAATTCGGTCTACGAACCTGTGAACGGCTGGCAATCCTTCGAGCCCGTTCTCTCACTGGTCGAGCAAATTGATTTCGCCGCCCTGTCGACGATTGCCTCCGAGATTCCTAAGGAATGGTATGAGCACGACTCCGAGGCGATCATCCGCTTAATGGAGACGCTGTACGCGCGTCGCTCTCAAGTACGGGAGCTGATAACCGGCTTCCGCCAATCCAGCCGCAACCCGTTCCCCAACTGGAGAGGCGGCTAACTGTCGCACAGCGCAATTGCAAATGACAAGAAAGGAGCCTTATGGAACCCCTGCAACAGCAGCAACTCATGGAAGCGTTGATGCAGGTCGCATTGATCGAAGGAAAACAACTCTCGGTGAGTCTTGCCGAGATCATCGCCCACCTGCAAAAGAAGGAGCATCTGGCGGCTCTCGGAACATTCCAGGGCCTTGAGAACCAATTCAAGTTCCTGGGCGTAGTGCTCGAAGCAGCCGCACGGCTACCTCAGAAATAACGGCACGTTAACAACTGAATAAAGGAGAAACAATCGTAATGACCGAGAGCACATTGAAAACTGTCGTTGTCCTTGATCCCGAAACGCAAGGATACAAACCCGCTGCACATAACCTCGTCGCATCCGACGCGGTCGATCTTGCCCAGAAGTTCTCGGGAGAGAACCGCAAGGCCAAGGTTCTCGATCAGACCGAGCGTCATCGCACTTCCGACCCTATTAAGTGCCGTCTGTGCAAGCAGGCCGCAGAAACAGCCGACGACCACACGCAGACCGCCGATTCGGTTGCGTCATAACTCGCGGTAAGCACCGCAATTGTGAAAGGAGACAACATGGCGGAGAAGAAACAAGGTGCAGATGCCGGGAAGGCCGGTGCAAGCGAAGGACAGGCGGCCTCGTCTGGGTCCACTCGAAAATCGTGGGTAAAGAAAACCCCCGTCGCAGTGGTCTTGGAGCAGATCGCCAAACAGGAAGAGCGCGTAGCTGGAATGCGCGAAGAACTGAAAAAGGAAGAACGCGAGCTGCAGAAACTGCAGCAAGCAAAAAAGGTGCTGGAGGCCACCCAATAAATACCTCTGGAGCTTTGCCCTGTGCACAAGCTCCTTTTTGTTGGCGGAAACGCATATATAAAGGAGAACCGATTCATGATCCCGGAACTGAATGCAGAGAACATCGGCCAGACGCTCGGCTTCGAAGGCGTAGGTAGTGTCGTGAACAAAGTCGAGGAATACTGTGCCTACGAAGAGCGCCGTATTACCCTCAAAAACCAACCCCGGATTCTTTCGCTTCAGGCGCAGATCGCCATTCTGCAGGACGAAGAACAGACCGTCGAAGAAAGGCTTAAGCATGCCCAGCCGCCGTGTGATTTCCGCAACCGCCGTAGAAAGGCCGCATATTACTGGACGGTAGGGGTCCTCCTCGCCCTGGCAGCGTTTGTCTTTTCCCTGCTGGCGTTCGATCCCTATCGCCTGGGATGGAAGAGCTATCTCTACTGTCTTGGGATCGCAATCGTGACGCCCTTCCTCATCGAGGAAATCATCGAACGATGGAACCTGGCGGGTCTCGTAAGGACGCTCGCAACAGTAGCCGGCGTCGCGGCCCTGCTCAGCCTTATTTTTCTTGCCATTATCCGCGGCGATCTACTTGCCCATGAAGTCGATACGACCAATCAAGTCGTCGTTTTCGATGACTCGGACGCGGTTCCTCCACCGGAGCAGCAAAATAACTTCTACCGTGAAACGCTCGTGCTTCTGCGCCTTGCAATGGCATTCTTGGCAGTCGCAATGGAATTGGGCGCGGGACTCGCACTCCATAGGGCGTGGCGCTCCACGGAGAACAGCGGGGAGGACTGGAAGGAGCTGCGTAAGGAATTGAGGAAAATACGGGAGCAGATGGTCGCACACGCAACCGAAATCACATTGCTCCAAAACGAACCGGCGATCTTTGCCGCCCGGTTCTGGAGGAACTTCTACCATGCGATGCTCACCCACACAGTGCGCAACGCACTGGCAAAGTTCCTCCTTGGCGTCATTATGATTGTTCTACCTGTGGCAAACGGACATGCGGCTGTCCAGGAGCAGGTGACGATTGTCGCGGCTATCGATCTCTCGCAATCTGTCGCGGGTGCGGGTCCGGATGCCCAGACCGATTTTGAAAAGAACGTCGCAGGAATGACCACGCTCTTGGCCCAGGTGCCGCTTTCCTCGCGAGTGGTTGTGCTCGGCATTACGGACCAGAGTTTCGCTGAGCCTTACATATTGCTCTCGGCCAGGGTTGCTGATGATCCAGGTTACTTCGGTGAAAAGCTGCAAGCTGCGCACCGCCAACTGGTTGCGCTTTGGAAACGCCGTAGCGCCCAGCTCCAGCCGCATTTCAAGTACACAGACATCTTGGGCGCTCTGCTTACCGCCAATCAGATATTCAATGAGTCACCGAAGACGAGCCGGAAGGTCCTTGTAATCTTCTCGGACATGCGGCAACACACCGTGGAGCTCGATTTGGAGTCCACCTCTTCTGTTCCTAGCCTTAGCGAATTGCAACAGCGATCACAGTCGGTGTCACTTGCGGCCCTTAAAGGCATCGAGGTGTACGCCTTGGGTGTCGATGGAGCAGGAAGGCCTATTACTTACTGGCAGTCACTCAGAACGTTCTGGAGTGAGTATTTCGAGAGCGCGGGTGCGGCGCTTCGGGACTATTCCGTACTTCGGGATCTACCAAGTTTGACGACAGGAACAACCGCAGCCAACGCACACTGAAAGACACGTTTATACGCTTTTAAACAATTCGGAGAGGCTTATGTTGAGCGCCCGCGCGATCTTGTTCGTCATCGCCAGGGTAATGTTCTTCTCGCCGCGCTCCACCGCCCCCATATAGCTGCGGTTGAAGCCGCACTCGTGCGCGAACCCTTCCTGGGAAAATCCCTTCTTCCGGCGTAAGGTGGCGACACGCTTCCCAAGTTTTTTATGAACTTCTTGCATTCACGGAATTCTCCGTGTATGCTCTCCGGCCAGTCTACCGCCTATAGGATGCCTCCCTATAGGGAGATAACCCTAATCGGGTGGGCAAGGAGAACGTTTGACTATGAAAAAACTGTCAGTTGTTTCTATCACTTTACCTCTCTGTTTCATTGTATGCATTGCGGCCTCAAGCTGCAGCGGCGGCGGCAACGGCATGGGCTTTCCCCCTCCTCCACCATTGCCAGTCAGCATTTCCATTTCACCTGCTTCAGCTACCGTGCAATCGGGAAGTACACAGCAGTTCACCGCGACGGTTACCGGAAGCACCAATACGGCTGTCACATGGTCGGCCAGTACCGGAGCAATTTCATCGTCTGGCTTGTATACCGCGCCGAGTGTGGGCGCGAACACCCCGGCTACCATCACGACTACCTCTCAAGCGGACAGTTCCAAGTCGGCGTCAGCGTCGGTCACAGTTACACCCGCTCCGCGGACGATCACAAGCATAGGCCCGGCTGGAATCTTCTTCGACCGCGATCTGGCAACTTTGCGGAATGTTCAGGTGAACGGTTCAGGATTTCTCGCAGGCGACCATGGAAAATTCATGCCATCGCTTTTCGTCGGCAGTGCGCTGCTTGTGAATCCGAACCAAATCGTCTTCTCAATTGGTCTCGACACCCATCACTGGTCTCCAGGATGGTTCTCACTCCAAGTCTGCAATTCCGATGAGAGCCTGTGCTCGAACGCGATGGATTTCGCCTTCTTCGGAAACCAGAACACCTTGGCGAGTTCGGGGACGGAACTCTTTCAACTCGACCAAGGCCAAGGGCTTCCCGCCGGGCAGAACGGCTTCCTGCGCAAATTCACTCTAGCGGGTGTCCCGGCTGGAAGCTTCTTCATTCAAGTGCTAGACCTCGGGATAGCCTTCGACACGTCCACCAATCAATTTGATTTCAGTTTTGTCTCTGGAGGCTCGGGAAGCATTTTCACCTACGACATCAATGGAACAGAGCTGAACGGCGTAGGTGCGGGAACGATTCTGCCAGTTGCGGTCGGGACAAATGCCGGCATCAGCTGCTTTACGCAATCGACTTCCACAACGAATGGCCTGGGGTGCTTTGATACGGCGCAAGCGAATCCCTCGATTGCATTTGCTTCGGCAGGACAAGAGGCGTGGTCGCTTGCCATGACACCTGGCTGCGGTGGCAATGATGTCTTTGTACTCGACCGTCAGGGAACCGGAAGCGGCTTGCAGTTGAGCCGCTTTGGAGTATCGAAATCAGGTGGCATTGTGACAGTAGTCCCTGTAAACTCCCTTACGCTCATCGACTTCACTCCTGCGGGCCCGCTACGGGCGGCGATTCCCTCGTCTGGGGGATGGCAGATTGCAGTGCTCGACAATGGAGCACACGCATGCACCGTGGCAGTCATGGCGCCCATACTCAATCCCGATCAGACTGTCTCGTACAAGATGGAATTGGTGAATGGGGTAACGATGCAGCAGGTCGGTAGTCCCATCGCTCTACCCGCAAATTCATTCCGCGTCGCTGCGGATAACACCCATCAGACGTTTATTGTGGCGAGCGCTGATGCTCCCGCAATACTGACGCGCTTCACAAGAGTAGATGCCACAACCGGAGCACCCAGCCAGCTTTCCACAACAACACCCTTACTCGCAGTTGGACTCTTGGTTTCTGATGACGGAACCAAGATTTATGCCGCTGAACGCAATCAGCTGGCCATGCTGAACAATCAATAGCGGTTCTCAAGGAGGACCCCATAATTTAGACGGGCCAGCGCCCGGTGTTGGTGCACCGAACGCGGCCCTAACCAACGCACCTGTTAAGGAGGCACGATGGCTGCACCCAATCTTACCAGCGGGGAGAGGCAAGACGTTTACCGTCTGATGTTCCTGCTCAATCGCTCGTTTCACTTCATAGTCCAGCGCCTTGAGGATTTGGGGCGAACCCGCATTCTAAATTCCCGCGATCTTAGGGACATGCTTGGACTCACTCAAGAAGTACAGCTCGGAATTAACACCGCTGTGCTCGATACCCTTGACTCGGTTGAAAACGACGATTGGGCACAGTTCGGCAAAGTTCGCATCGCCTTGGAAAAAAGACTCAAGACACCACTACCGCGCAAGAAATCCCACTAACTACGAACTCGCGGGAACGACTCCACAGCCGTTCCCGCCTCCCCCCAAGCCGGATCCTTGACCTAAACCTATCGCGTGCTGACACCGACAAAAAACTTTGTGCGGAATATGAGATCTCTCTGGACGAAGTAATCGCAGCCGAAGCAATTCGTCTGCTTGCGAGCGGGCCAAATATCATTCCATGATTTTTATTAGTATGCCTGCAGCACCATACGAAACGGCTGTGACGGTCTGTACAATACCGGGTGACGATTGCCCAGGATTCACCTCCACCGCTTTCTCGCGACCTCACCCTCGAACAAGCCTCCAAGGAATATCTTGGTAGACGAAAACCATATCTCAAGCTAAGGTCCTTTGCCGCTTATGAGTATCACTTCAGAACCCTGCAGGCCTTTTACGGCCCACAAAAGCGCCTTTCCTCCTTCCACGAAGGCGATTTCCGTGACTATCAGAAATGGCGCACTCACTCTGACCGAGGACGGGGCAAAGCCGGTGCATCGCTCATCAACCACGAGTTGGGCGCGCTCTCGCAGGTACTCGCTCTTGCCGATTTGTGGCACCCGATCAGCAAATATTATGAGCGATTGCCTGAACCGGATTGGGCCCCGCCCCGTGTGCTCACAGCGGCAGAAGAAGACCGTTTTCTTCGCTTTGCCTCCCGCAAGCCGGAATGGAAGACCGCCCTAAACGCGACACTCATCACGGGCAATAGCACGATTTTTGGTTGTGAGTTGCGGACGCTACGCCTGGAGCATTTACGTCTCGATCTCGCCCCACCACTCATTCGCGTTCCAGTAACGGTCAAAAACAGATTCCGGGTAAGGAGCGTGCCACTGAACGATATTGCACTTCCTGCAGTCCATGATCTTGTCGCGCAAGCAAAGGATCGCGGCTCATTCGAGCCGCAGCACTACCTCATTCCATTCCGCGTAAAAAAGGGCATCTATGATCCCAACCGCCCGGCAAGTCCGTATTTCATCCGCACTTCTTTCCGGACCATCGCACGTTCTTGTGGGCTGGGATGGGTCACGCCAAGGTGTTTCAGGCATCAGGCCATTACCAAGCTGCTCGAAGGTGGAGCGCCCGATGAAACGGTCCGCGCCCTAGCGGGCCATAACTCGGAAAGGGCCATTCGCTATTACAGTCATATAAGGATTGAAGCCAAGAAGGATGCTGTCGATCTCTTGACTGCCTCGCCGAGAAAAGCAAAAACCGCTCATGCCCCAAAGGGAGGCCCATTGCCGTTGCTCGAAGAATTGAGAGGAGCGGCCAAGCGACTTGGTATCCCGGCCGATGTCGCATTGGAACTGGTACTCGAATACGAGCGCAGCAAGGCGCGAGATTGAATCACACTGGGTCGAGAGGAGCAGGGCAAACCCCAAGGCGTAGGCCGAAAGGTTTCCTTGATTACGGCCCCCCAACTGCTTCTCTAGCTTTTGATCCTGCAAGCCCGGAACTTCGCGTCAGCCGTCTTCTCAATCTCCCCGGCTTCTGCCATGCGGCGGAGAACCGTATGGATAGAGGACAGTAAATTTACCTGGTCCACGCCGACCGACATCTTGAGCAGGCCGTCACGGATCTCAAGTGGGCTGAGCGTGGTCTGGTGTACGCGAAACAGCCGCCGGATGGCGTCAGTAAATCCCAGCTTGCCATCCATGGCAAAGCCCGCGCCCAGAAGCAGCTTGTCGATTTCATCCGGATCGGTGCCACAAAGCTCGCTCAAGGCCTTCAGTGTGTCCTTGAGTTTGCGAATCTCCCGGTCAAGCCGGTCACGCTTCTCAAGATTCTTCAGAAGGTCCCGCTTGGCTGTCTCATACGCTTGCTTATAAGGTTGTCGCGCCATTGGCAGTCTCAAAGAAGTCTAAATCATTGGCCCACCCCAACATAATGGCAGCTGGATCAGGAATGCCCCTAGATTTAGGGGCTTTTCAGTGCACTATGCGGCAGTTATAATGGCGAACAAAAGGGGAATACTAAGCGGGACGGGGATTGCAGAACCAGACCACGGCCGCATACCCCAACAATGATAAAACGCAATAGGAGGCATGATGAAACGTATCTTTGGGATTCTCCGGGACTACCTACGAGGCGAGAAATACGTCCAACCGCGCGAGCCAGAAACCCCAGCATATTACGCGCATCATAGAAAACAATCGGCCCCGGCCAGCATCTCTGAGCTTACGGCGCAGATGATCGAAGAATCTCAGGCGCTGAGCGAGTTGCTGAGGTCTTGATGGAAAAGATTTTCAAAGATCCTGAAAGGAAACAGTTTATGAATGCACTCAAAAAAGTTCCGGCAAGCGTAAAAGTAAGCCGTACCGCAGCCCAATCTGTTTTGCCGCGGTCACTGTTCAGTCTGGAAGATGTTCGTGGCTTTGTCCGAGAACTGGAGGTGCCTTTCCTGCCTTCAGCAATAGTGTGGCGGGTCATGAATATCTCGGACGACGGAACCCGGGGACAGATCGCACCCTATGCGGATCCACGGGCCTATACCGATCGTTTGAATGAAATCTTTACGCCTGCCGGATGGACTAGAAGATATACGGTCACTACGAGCGCGAATTTCGAGCGGAGTGAGGACAAGAAACTGGTTGCCAAGGTCTTTGTGACATGTGATTTGACCATCCATGGGATTGGCTCGCATTCGGCTACCGGAGAAGAGTGGGCCGATAACGATTATGCCGGCACGAGCGCAGAGGCCCAGTCGTTCAAGAGAGCCTGCTCCTGTTTTGGCTTGGGCAGGTATCTGTACAGTATTACCGGGATCTGGGTGGACCTCGATGAGAATCAACGGCCAAAAGAGATTCCTGCGCTGTTTGCGTGGGCCACACCGGAAGGGTGGCGTCAAGGGTTACGGCCGCCCGAACGACAGGAGCCTTCATCGGAGAAGATTGAGACCAACGTCACTCGAAATCGAAGGACCTCCCGTTCGCGGCCCCCGGTTTCGGCACCAACCGCTAAGCTGATCGAACAGATCGAAGCCATGGCCGAGCTACTGGGTAGGCGGCTGTATCGAGGGCTGTTGAAGGGTACGGCGCGGGTCTGGAAACCCAGCGATATCCATGATCAATCTTTATTGGCGAAAGTATGGTCTGTCATGCAGGCAGCCGAAGGAGAATTAGGGAAAGTCAAAGCTGCCCAGGAGAAACTAGGTCAGGAAGAACTGAAGGTCATCTTGAGTAACCTTAGCATCGAGTCCGTCGAGCAAGTGGACAGTCTCGACATGCTGCGGCGTCTGGTAGTGGCCATGGGGGAACAGACTGCGACGTCGTAACAAATCTCTGAATTTTTTTGACACGCAGTATTGAGAATTACAGACGGCAAGCAATGCTGATTCCCACCTCAGAAACAACAAAGATGCCTCACCTCCCGTTCCTAACGAAGATGACCCTGGTGCAGGCTTTTCGGTCGTATCTGGAGCGGCGCAAAGATAGATTGTCGCCGCGGTCCTTTAAGGCCTATCGATATTACTTTCGGACCCTTGAGCGGTTCTTTAAGCCTGATCAAACGTTGTCCACCCTTGATGCGGGACAATTCCATGAGTACCAAAGGTGGCGGGCTGCCGACGGAGCAGGTCCTTCGCTCATCAATCATGAACTTGGGGCCTTGGCCCAGGTGTTGAAACTGGCCGATCTCTGGCATCCGATCAGCCAAGACTACAAGCGGCTGCACGGGAAGAGCTGGGTGCCTTCACGGCTCATGACAGCAGAAGACGAGCAGCGTTTTATTCGCTGTGCTCGCAAGAATCCCGATTGGAAAACGGCGCTCAATGCGGCCCTGGTAACGGGAAACACAACCTTGGTTGGCTGCGAGATACGGACCTTAAAGCTCGAAAACCTAGGGCTGCGCCAAAAACCGCCAGTCATCCTGATTCCGGTGAGCACAAAGAATCGCAACCGGAGGCGTGGCGTGCGGCTCAACGCCGTGGCTTTGGCGGCTATGCGCGAGCTCGTTGGTCTGGCCATCGATCGAGGGTCCTATGAGCCACACCATTACCTGATTCCATTGCGCGTCAAGAACAGACAGTTTGACCCCTCAAGACCGGCGAGCTCATGCTTCATTCGCACCGCCTTTCGGTCGATAGGGAGAGCGTGCGGCCTTCCCTGGATCACGCCGACGACCTTCCGCCATCAAGCCACTGTCAAACTCGCAGGAAGCGGAGATCCAGATCAAGCCTTCAGTGCGAAGACAGGCCGTGGAACGGAAGAGACAGAACATAAGGTGACGAATCGTGTGGTGCTAATGCCAGTCCGCGCGCAGTCCAGCGGGTCGGCCGAACGAGGGAAAAACCTTCCTCTCCTGGGCAAGGTCAAAGCGGCGGCAAGGCGGCTGGGCATTAGTCCGGAGATCGCTGTGGAGTTGGTCCTGACTTATGAGAGCAGCAGGCACGCCTGAAAGCTTTGTTTTGAAAATCACACCAACGGCTCACGCTTCTACACTGCTAAAATAGGCTTCAGAGCCCGTAGCTCAGGTGGACAGAGCATCTGCCTTCTAAGCAGAGGGTCGCAGGTTCGAGTCCTGCCGGGCTCGCCATTATCATGTTTGTCCTCCGAGCGAGTTGGGCAATTTCCCGTCACTGTGCCCAAGCCGAATCTGTTACGGCTGGGCGCTAATGCCCTCGCAGGCCAACGCACCGTTCTAAATTCTAGAACGCCATATCGTGCTACAGGAGATCATTGCAAACTATTGAGCGGATGATCTTTTGCCCGCCTCTTCATGAGGAATACGCTGGTCCATTAAACATTTTCACCTGTTTCGCAGGGTATGCACACATCCCCTTCACCGGGCAGCTTTGACACTGCGGCGCTTTATCGCGGCATATCTCTTTCCCGTGTTGTCGCAGCAACATGTGGGCTTGGGCAATCGTCTCCGCCTTGCGTGGAAGCTCTGGCTTTAATGCTTCCTGTACCGACCGATACGCGGCGCCATAATTTTTCTGCCACCGGCCGTAGCCCACCCGAGTGAGCACGCGCAGGCCGTTCCACTCCAGTGGCAGCCCGGGTGAAGCGCCGCAGAACATCAGAATCTTTTCTGCTCCCGGATCGCCAATGTTGGGGAACTGCTTCAGAGCCTTCTTGGCCTGGGCGTAGGGAAGTTTAAGAATCTGGTCCAGGTCGCCGCCAAACTGGCTCAGCGTAATTCGTGCGATCTCCTCCCAGCGAAATACCCGCACCTTGGGACGCATGCCACCCATCGTGGCCAACGGCAGCAGGCTATCGGAACCGGCAGCCATGATTGCTTGCGGATTGAGCCCCACCTGTTTCCGCAAGCCCTCGAACACGGCGGCGCGACGCTCGTCCGGAAGCAGGTAGCAGGCGTTTTCCCACATAACCAGTTCGAAGGGCCCGCGAGCCGGCGGCATGGGAGGACTGCCGTAGTGGCCTTTAAGTTTC
>JBGPPK010000009.1:0-330328 GCA_041488515.1 Terriglobia bacterium
AGCCCTCGATTACGTTGAGTTCTTCACCATGGGCGAGTACCACTGCATTGATATCGCCTTCGAGGACAAGACCGCCATGCACTTCGTCATTGAGCCCAGCTTCACCCTGGAAACCGACTACGCTGACTGGAAGACCGGCAATTGGCGTCCCATTAAGCGTTGGCCGAACATCCGCAGCGCCTCCTTCAATTCCTGAACTTCAAACAGGCGGACGGGTCTCACGCCGTCCGCCTTCCCCGCGTGAATCGGAGAGACAAGCGGTAGCGCATCAGGGAGGAATTCGCCATCAGAACAAACCCTCACCCATGCTCATCATGCGCTGGCGCTGTCTGCGGCTGCTGTGTCTGGCTTAGCTGCCATGCCGTGGTTTGCCAGTTGTCTTTCGCGGCCGAGCCTTTGAACCACGGAGGAAGTTCCAGCCGCAGATATCCCGCCAGCGAGAGGGCGTACGGTTCATAGAGAGCGCGCAGGCGGTGCAGCTCCTCGGCCGCGGCATCGCCATCCGCCAGCTGAAAGCCTGCGGCATGCAGACGCTTGCGCATCTCGTCCAGCGCTTCCGGCGGCAGGCGGTTGATGGCGCCGTCTTTGTCAGGTGGAGCCGCGAAGACCTGGCTCAGGTCAACCAGAGCGTGGCGCGCGATGGCAAACGTCATCCGCGCCTGATATTGGCACATGCCTTCCAGGCCAACCATGGCCAGCGCGCAGACGTCGAGGATGGCCGTAAGCGAGGCAATCCATGACTGGTTATCATGTTGCGAACGGAAGTAAGCCAGCGCGGGATAGGAAAGGTGGCTTTCCATCAGGTCCGCCGCCCATTGCTCCCAGTCGGCCAGCAATTCAGTAAGTGCATCCATGCCATGGACACCGCTTTGCCGGCGCAACATTTCATACGCCGTGGGCGGCGAACCGGCGCGCGCGTCGAGCAGGGAGATCGTTACTTCACGGCGCGAAAACGCCTGGTAGAGCACCGGCAGGTAGCCGATCACGAGCGCCAAAAAGCCAAAGCCGATTCCCGCTTCCAGCACGGTGATGAATCGCCCCAGCGGAGAGGCGGGCAGGATATCGCCCAGACCCAGGGTAAACAGCGTGGTGCCGCTCAGGTACAGCGCGTTGCCGAAGTCGCTGGCAAAAAGCGCGCCGGCAAGCTTATCGTGCAGCCCGTAATGTAAAAGCCCGAACCCCAGGACCAGTGTGAAGGCCCAGAAGGCAAGCAGCAGCAGCAGCGAGAGCGGTCCATAATAGCTGAGCATGGAATCCCGCTTCTTTTTGGAACCGCGCATGCCCGCCAGCAAGGCCCAGGGCCGCCAGGTGGACCGGTAAAAAAGCCGGGTCAGCCGGAACTGGCGCGTTACCCGCCGAGGGAGCACAATGGTCTCAAACGTCTCCCACAGGACCAGCAGAATGAGCAGAACACCGAGAATGACAGCAAAAAATTTCACCAACCGGAAACCCCACAGGCTTTAGATTATCTAAAATACAGAAAGAACCCGAGCTTTTACTCGGCCTGGAACCAAAAAGGACTCCTCTCAGAGTGAAATCAATATTGCATCTGGCGCTGGGCCATCCTTATCTTGTGCTGCTGATCTCCGGCTTGCTGGAGAGGATTGGCGCACCATTGCTGTTTTCCCCCGTTCTGGTGGCCGCCGGATCGCTGGCAGCCGCGGGCCAGTTGCGCTTCGATGTGGCCGTCTGGATCGCACTTGCCACCTGTATTGGCGGCGATACTCTATGGTACGAGCTGGGCAGGAAAAAAGGCGACTCCGTCCTTTCCATGCTCTGCCGCATCTCCCTTGAGCCGGATAGTTGTGTGCGCCGCTCGAAGGTGTTTTTTGAAAAAAGCGCCAACCGCACGCTGCTCTTTTCCAAGTGGCTGCCGGGTGTTTCCCATGTGGTGCCGGCGGTGGCCGGCCTCTCCGGAATCGAACGCCAGCGTTTCTTCGCCGTGAACGCCGCCGGGTCCGCCATCTGGATTGTGGCCCTGATGCTCGCCGGATATCTCCCGGTGGAGCGCATGCACGTGGCGTCGGCGGTGGCCCCGATCGTGTTTGAAGCCAGTCTGGCCGTGCTGGCAGCCAATGTCGGCATCAAGTATCTGCAGCGGCGCAAATTTCTCAAGGAACTCTACAAATCGCGCATTACTCCACAGGACGCGCGCCAGATGCTGGAGTCGGGCGAAAGGATCGTAATCCTTGATCTGCGCCATCCGCTTGATTCCGTCGCCGATCCGCGGACCCTGCCCGGCGCCATCCGCGTTTTGCCCAATGAAGTCACCAGCCGTGCGGCCATGCTGCCCAAAGACGAAGAGATCATTCTCTACTGTACTTGACCGAATGAAGCAACCAGTGCCCGTGTGGCACAGCAACTTCAGAAACTGGGATTTACACGCGTGCGTCCTTTGCAGGGCGGCTTCGGTAGTTGGAAGGAGCTTGGCTATCCTTTGGCTGAGCCTACCGATGTTGCCTGGGCTTCGGCCGTGCAGTGAAACTGTTATTCGGATTTACCGGCAAGTCTCTCTTGCATGTCTTGTTCGGCTTGGCGAACGCTTTCCGGCTTGCCCAGATCGCGCCAATAATACTCATCCGCGCGAAACGCCGATATTTTTTCCTCCTGCGCGGCCAGCCGCAGATATGTCGGGATGATGGAGAAAACGCCTTCTTCCGTCAGCATGGGAAAGATTCGCGGAGATATGACATGGATGCCGGCAAACGCAAGCTCATGCGCCGGCTGCGCAGAGCGAACAAGTTCAATCTTCTCGTCGCTCACCAATCGCCGGCCGCATAGCTGAAGCTGTTCGTCGAAGAGCAGATAACGGGAAGTCGTGCGCTCCTGGACTGCGAGCGTCGCCAGGGCCTGGTTCTCCGTGTGCGACTGCACCATGCGGCCGATATCGATAGTGCTGACGATGTCCACGTTGTGCAGAATGAACGGCGTTGCCGGTTGCGAATCTTGCAGGAAGAAAGGCGCAGCCTTCTTCAGTCCTCCGCCGGTATCGAGCAGCATATCTTCGCGTGATACTTCAATATGCATCCCAAAATGCTTGTTGGTCTTGAGGTAGTCAACAATCATTTCGGCAAAATGATGCACGTTGATGATGACCTCGCGAATCCCGAATTCGCGCAGGCGGGCGAGCGTGATCTCCAGCAGCGTGCGCCCCCCGACTTCCACCAGGGCCTTGGGGCGATCGTTGGTGAGCGGTCGCAAGCGCGTGCCCAGGCCCGCAGCCAGCACCATGGCTCTCATTTGCCCTGTTTCTCCAATTCCATCTTCTCCAATTCAACGTGCCGCAGCACGACTTCTACGCCATCTTCGCCGCGCAAATGCTTCGCTAACTGCTCCGCCAAAAACACTGAGCGATGCTGGCCGCCGGTGCAGCCGAACGAAACCGTCAAACTCTTGAAGCCGCGGTCCTGATAATTGCTGATGCTGGCATCCACCAATGATGTGGCATTTGCCAGATAATGGTGCACGCTTTCTTGCTGATTGAGGTAGTCGATCACCGGCGTGTCTTTGCCGGTAAGTGCCTTGAACCGCTCCTCCCGTCCGGGATTGGGGAGACTGCGCACGTCGAAAACAAATCCGCCGCCGTGACCGGTCTCATCTTTCGGCGGGCCGCCCCGATGAAAGGAAAAACTGAAAATTCGCACTACCAGGTTTTCCGCCTGCGCGGCGCGCGCCGGCGATCGTTCCGTTGCGGCGAGGGCTCCGTGGCTGTCCGCTTGCGCGGCCAGGGCGAGCAATTTCTCTGAAGTCACAATGCTCTTGAACGCCCCTGTGAGCGCCGGCAGTGCGACGGGCGGGGTGGCATGCTCAAGCAGCCAGAGCAGGTTTTTCAAGGCGTACGGAACGCTTTGCAGAAAGTGGGCCTTGCGCTCATAAAAGCCGCGAAAACCGTAAGCGCCCAACGCCTGCATGATGCGGACGTAGACGAACGCATAATAATGCTGCATGAATGCTTCGTGGTCGACCTCAATGAAGCCCGACAGCGCGCCAAGATAGTGATCGAGCAGTTTCTGGCGCAGCGCGGGCGGCAGGTCGGCCTTGGCATCATACAAAAGGGAGGCAATGTCATATTGCAACGCGCCTTTGCGCCCGCCCTGATAGTCCAGAAAAAACGGTTGCCCCTGGCGCAGCATGACGTTGCGAGACTGGTAATCGCGATAAAGGAAATAATCGCGGGGCGCGCTCAGCAGAAACTTCGTCAGCCGGCTGAAGTCGTTCTCGAGCGCCTGCTCATTGAAGGGGATCCCGGCGAGCCGGAGAAAATAATACTTAAAGTAATTCAGGTCCCAGGCGATCGACTGGCGATCGAAACTGGAGCGCGGGTAGCACACTCTGTAATTCAGATCGCGGCCGGCTTCAATCTGAAAGCGCGGCAGCAGGGCCACAACTTTTTTGTAGGCTTCCACCACCGGCCCCGCAATGTCCTCTCCCTTGCGGTTCTGGACAAGAAATTCAAACAGCGTGGTATCGCCAAGGTCTTCCTCAAGATAAGCGCCGTGGGTCAGATCGTCAGCGTAGATTTCCGGTACGGGAAGGCCGTGACGGCGAAAATGCCGGGAGAATTCGAGAAAGGCAACGTTCTCTTCGCGCACGTCGTAGAGAATGCCGATTGCATTCTGATTGCCGCCTGTAAGACGGACGATGATTCGCCCTGAGCCTCCCAACTGCCCCTGCAGCGGCTGTACGCGCTCCGCCTGTGTGTGGAAATACCGCTCAAAAAGCCCTTGGAGAACTTCAATGGACATGATTTTCAACGGTCCGGCGGATCAAATTTCTCACAGCCTCAAAGATAACATCCCACCTGCGATCCAGAGGGATGGCAGCTTTCGCCGGTTTGCAGTTTGCGCTTGCGGAAATCTCCCTGTGGGACCGCCATCCCGGCCACGCCTATGACAAACTTATGAACCTTCGGTTCTCTCTACACTCACAGCTCGGCAATCCGCGCGTTGTATAATGTGTGGCAAAACTTTGCAAACGTTGCTTAAACCATTCCCGAATAACGCGAATCATTAGACAATCTAATGCTGCTTTAATCCGTTCTTAATCTAAACCATCGATTCTAATCATGCTCCGAGTGATAGAGAAGCCCAGGCTTCTCCTTGAGGGATGACGCGGGAGAGATTTGCGCGCTGACGCCAAGGCGCGGACACCAGGCGGCTTCCGAATTCCCTCAACGAAAACGATGGTTCGGCTGAAAATGCCGGGCCCCCTTCCGGGACGTTTTTCCAAAGAAAGAAATTGATCCTTATTGATGGGGCCAGAGCCCCAAAGGAAAGTCAATCACCAGCGAGGTGATGCTCGCTTTGGCGGCGACAGTGAAGCCGCAGAGGAGCATTGCTGCTTGCAGGGCAACAACGCCGAACCAGCGTTGCTTGTTTCTCCCGGTAGGAAAAATGAGAGCTGTCAGAAAAGTGTTCCAAGAAACAGTTCCCCAGCCCGTCTCTGGCTGGACATCCCGGCTACAGCGGGAACGCAAAAGTTTGAACGTAGGAATTCTCTTAGGACGACCCCAACCGAGCAAAGCAATCCTTTTTTCAATTTTGGCAAGAGCCCTGGAGGCCGAAAAGCAATGCGCGTCACTGAAACAAGTTTGATTCGTAGGGAAATTGCGACACGAAAAGAAGAAACAAAACAGTCAGCTCGTACAATTTGGCCGCTTGCCCGGCTGTTGTGCATCCTGGCATTGCTATGCCCGCTGGGACTGCATGCCCAGACGAATTATGTCTACGTCAATAATCAGAGCGGCATTGCCAACAGCATTGTCGGGTTCTCCGTGGACCACGCCGGCGTTCTCACACCGGTGCCGGGTTCGCCGTTTTCGACCGGAGGCACTGGTGCGAGCGTGGCCTGCGCCGGCATTGACCGGATTACGATCGGCCCTGGGAAAAACCTTCTTTTCGTTGCCAACGCAGGCGACCAGTCGATCAGCGTGATGCAGATTGCTCCTTTGACGGGTACCTTGACTCCCGCCCCCGGCTCGCCGTTCTCCAGCGGCCTGACCCTGGATAGTTGCGCAGGCATTTCTCTTGCCGCCACGCCCAACGGCAACTTTCTGATGGCCTCAAGCAACGGCCAGATCAAGACGTTTAGTGTTGCCGCGAATGGAGCGCTAAGCCTGGTTTCCACCGCCACCAGTTCGCCTACGCCGATGGCCGGCATGAAAATCTCGGGTGATGGTCGCGTGCTCGCGGTCTCGAATCAAGTCAGCGTTTCGGTTTATACGATTGCTGTGGATGGCTCGCTTACAGCCGTAGCCGGTTCACCGTTTGCCAAGAGCGGCACGGGACTGGTGGGCGGCGTGGAATTCAATTGTGACGGTACGCTTTTGTATGCCGCGGAAGGCGGCGCTGCTACATCGATTACGGATGCCTGGAGCGTCGCTCCGAGCGGAGCGCTCACGCCCATTCTCGGCAGCCCCTTTACCGCTGCCGGCGTTGACTCGAATGTAGTCTTTCTCACTCCGGACAACACTCTGCTGTACCAAAGCAACCAGGGCGACAACAGCCTTCAGTCTTACACGGTGAATGCAGACGGTACGCTCACGAATATCGGCACATTCGGAGGGACGGGAAACACCCATTTGCCGGCGGGGCTGGCAAGCGACAACTCCGGGCTGTTCCTGTACGGAGCGGATAGCGGCTTCGGGCTGTCTATCTTTAATATTCTTCCTGGGATTGCGCCAACGCTGGTCAGCAACAGCGCGATCACCGGAGCCGGACAAATCCAGGGAGTTGCCGCGTATCCGCCTCGCAGCTGCGCCCATACTGATTTCACCATCACGCAAACGGCTTCGCCCACTACCGTGACAGCGGGCAACCAGATTACCTACACCATTACCCTCACCAACAACGGCCCAAACGCCGCAGCGGTTGCAGTCAATGATCTTCTGCCGCGGGCCAACATGACTTTTGTTTCTTGCGTGGCTACGGGCGGCGGCGTCTGTGACAACGGCAACGGCCTGAACCGCACCATTACATTCGCTTCGCTGGCCAGCGGTGCGAGCGGCACGGTCACCATTGTGGCCTCCAGCCTCAGCACGCTCCTCAACGGGGACATCATCAGCAACACCTCCAGCGTCAGCAATTCGACGGCGGTTGACACGAATCCGGCCGACAATTCAGCCACCACTGCTGTGACCGTCTCCGCGCCGCAGTCACCCACCAATTTCATCGTTGCCAATTCAACCGGGGGCTACTTCGGCGCCACCACGCTTTCTACCACGTTGAAAAGGACCCTGAACGGCGCAGCTGTCGCCGGACGCACCATCACCTTCTCCGTCAACGGAATTGACGTCGGCACGGCAGTGACCGACGCTTCCGGTATCGCCACGCTGCCAAATGTCAGTTTGGTCCAGGGCGGAATTCCCATCAATGCGGGCACCTATCCTGGAGCGTTGGGCGTGCGCTTTGCCGGCGACAATCAATACGCGCCCAGCACTGGCTCTTCCACGCTCATCGTGACCAAAGCAACTCTGACGGTGACGACGCAAAACGCCACCAAGGTTTATGGCGACGCCAATCCGGCCTTCACTTACGTAATTTCTGGGTTCCTGAACAATGAGACGGTTGCGGTTGTCGCCGGCGCGGCGAATTGCAATACCTCAGCCAGCGTGAGCACGCCTGTTGGAACGCAGACCATCACCTGTTCGATCGGAACTTTGGCGGCGACCAATTACATCTTCACCTTTATTAATGGCACTTTGACGATCACGCCCGCGCCATTGGTCCTGGCCGGAAACAATGTCAGCCGCCTTTACGGAGATGTCAATCCCGCGATTACGGGCACGGTGGTTGGACTGAAAGCGGGAGACAAGGCCAACGCCACGTTCTCGACGATCGCTGGCACTACCAGCCCGGTGGGCACGTATCCCATCAACGGCGTTGTGGTTCCGGTGGGTGGCTTCAATGCCAGCAACTATACGATCACGTCGAGCGGAAACGTCACAGTAACCCCTGCGCCGTTGACCGCGGCCGCGGCCAGCGTCAACCGCTTGTATGGCGATGCCAACCCGGCTTTCACAGGGACCGTCACGGGACTAAAGAATGGCGACGCAATCACCGCGACCTTCAGCGCGGCGGCCGATGCCACCAGTGCCGTAGGGACCTATCCCATCCTGGCTGCATTCACCGATCCGGGAAACAAACTGGGGAACTACTCGGTTGTTTCCAACGGCACGTTGACCATCACTCCCGCGTCGTTGACAGCGACCGCGGCTGACGCCAGCCGCTTGTATGGCGATACCAACCCGGCTTTCACCGGTTCGTTGAGCGGCCTGAGGAATGGCGACAATATCACGGCGACTTTTGTCAGCACGGCCGTTGCCGGCAGCCCGGTGGGCACGTATCCCATCGTGGCTACGCTGGTTGATCCAACCAACAAAGCCGGAAACTACAGCCTCAACGCCATCAGCGGAACGCTGACGGTTACTCCCGCTCCTCTGAGCGTGAGCGCTGCCAGCGCCAGCCGCCTGTATGGCGATGCGAATCCGGTCTTCGCCGGAACGATCGTCGGCATCAAGAACGCTGACAACATTACTGCTACGTACGCGACCTTGGCGGACCCAACGAGCCCGATTGGAACGTTCTCCGTGGTGCCCACGCTGGTGGACCCAACTGCCAAGCTGGGTAATTACGCGGTTCTTTCCACCAACGGCACGCTGACCATCAATCCCGCGCCTTTGAGTGTGAGCGCTGCCAGCGCCAGCCGCCTCTATGGCGATGCAAATCCGGCCTTCACCGGCACGATCACAGGAGTCAAGAACTCTGACAACATCACCGCCACCTACGCGAGCGCGGCTGTTCTTGCCAGCCCGGTAGGAACGTTCCCCATTGTTCCGAACCTTGTCGATCCCACTTCCAAGCTGGGCAATTACGCCGTTACATCGACTAACGGAACGCTGACCGTCGGTCCTGCGCCTTTGACGGTCACGGGAGCCAATGGCAGCCGTCTTTATGGTGATGCGAATCCTGTTTTCACCGGCACCATTTCCGGCATCAAGAACGCGGACAACATTACTGCAACCTTCGCCAGTTCGGCGGTGGTCACCAGTCCCGTAGGCACGTTTGCCATCGTTCCAACACTGGTCGATCCTACGGCCAAGCTGGGCAACTACTTGGTGACGTCGAATAATGGCACACTTACCATCGGCGCAGCCCCGCTGAGCGTGAGCGCTACCGACGCGACGCGCACGTATGGCGACTCCAACCCCCCGTTCACCGGGAACATTACCGGACTCAGGAACGGAGACAATATCACTGCAACTTTCATCAGCGCGGCGACGCCGGCCAGCAATGTTGGGACCTTCTCCATTGTGCCCACTCTGGTGGATCCCACTCTGAAACTGGGCAACTATGCTGTGACCTCCACCAACGGCACGCTGACCGTGGGGCCGGCTCCCTTGACGGTGACTGCGGGCAATGCCAGCCGTCCTTACGGCGATCCTAACCCGGCATTTGCCGGCACCATCGTCGGCCTTAAAAATGGTGACAACATTACCGCAAGCGTGAGCAGCGCCGACGCGCTCAGTGCAGTCGGAACTTATCCTCTGGTGCCCGTCCTGGTCGATCCAGGCGGAAAGCTTGCCAACTACACTGTGAGCAGCACGAACGGCACGCTCACAATTACACCGGCGGCCTTGACGGTAACCGCGGGAAACGCGACCCGCGCTTACGGCGATGCGAACCCGGCCTTCACCGGCACAATCACCGGAATCAAGAACGCTGACAATATCACCGCAGCTTACGCCAGCGCGGCCCTGGTCACCAGCCCGGTTGGAACCTTTGCTATCGTGCCCGCCCTGGTTGATCCAACGGCAAAGTTGATAAATTACACCGTGACTTCAAATAATGGTTCGCTCACGATTTCGCCCGCTGCTCTGACCGTGACCGGAACAAACGCCAGCCGATTGTACGGCGATCCGAACCCGGCCTTCACCGGCATCATCACCGGCATCAAGAACGCTGACAACATCACGGCGACTTTTGCCAGCGCAGCTTTGGTTACCAGCCCCGTGGGAACTGCTCCAATCGTGCCCACGCTGGTTGATCCCACGGCGAAGCTCGGCAATTACACGGTTACGTCGCAGAACGGAACTCTGACCATCAATCCCGCGCCGCTGACGGTAACTGGCACGGACGCCAGCCGCATATATGGCGATGCGAATCCGCCTTTCACAGGCACGGTGAGCGGAACCAAAAACGGCGACAACATCACCGCGACCTTTACCAGCCCGGCAACTGCTGCCAGTTCGGTGGGAACCTTCTCCATCGTGCCGACGCTGGTTGATCCGACGGCAAAGCTCGGCAACTACGCCGTGACTTCGAACAACGGCGTGCTGAGTATTACGCCCGCACCGCTCAGCGTGAGCGCCGGCAATGCCAGCCGAGTGTATGGCGACCCCAACCCGGCATTTGTAGGCGCCATCACAGGGCTGAAGAATGGCGACAATATTACTGCGACGGTCTCCGGGGCCGGCGCCGACCCAACCAGCCCGGTGGGCACTTATGTTCTGGTGCCTGCGCTGCTGGACCCGACGGGAAAGCTCGGCAACTACACCGTTACATCGAGCAATGGCCAGCTCACGATAACTGCGGCGCCATTATCTGTGGCGGCCGCGAACGCAAGCCGTGCCTATGGCGATCCTAATCCGCTCTTCGCGGGCACGATCACAGGAATTAAGAACGCTGACAACATCACGGCGACCTATGCCAGCGCGGCGTTGGTCACCAGCTCAGTGGGAACTTTTGCGATCGTACCTACTCTTGTTGACCCGACCGCGAAGCTCAGCAATTACACCGTGGTCTCCAACAACGGTACGCTCACGATCGGCCCGGCTGCGTTGACGGTGGCCGGAGCAAGCCTGAGCCGTCTCTATGGCGATCCCAACCCACTCCTTACCGGGACGATCACCGGCATCAAGAACGCCGACAACATCACAGCGACGTTCAGCAGCGTCGCGGTGATCGCCAGCCCGGTAGGAACTTACCCGATCGTCGGTACACTGGCCGATCCGGGATCGAAGCTCGGCAATTACGCAGTGACATCGAGCAACGGAACGCTCACCGTGAATCCCGCGGCCTTGAGTGTCTCTGCTGCGGATGCCACGCGCGTCTATGGCGATCCGAATCCGGCATTCACCGGTTCGATCCTCGGCCTGAAGAACGGTGATGTTATTACACTCAGCTTCAGCAGCGCCGCCCCGGCAAGCCCGATCGGCACTTACGCCATCGTGGCTTCGCTGGTTGATCCTGGTCTCAGGGCCGGCAACTACGCAGTCTCGAAAACGAACGGTACCCTGACGGTCACTGTGGCGCCGCTTTCAGTCACGGCGGCAAACGCCACTCGCGCTTATGGCGATCCCAACCCGCTGTTCAACGGCTCGATCGTCGGCATCAAGAATAGCGACAGCATCAGTGCGACGTTCTCAACCACCGCGGTCTCTGCCAGCCTGATCGGGGCTTATCCCATCATCCCCACGCTGGTGGATCCCACGGCCAAGCTCGGCAATTACAGTGTGACCTCGGTCAACGGTGTGCTGACCATCGGCCAGGCAACGCCGGTTGTAACGATTACCGCACAGCCCGGTCAACCCACCACAGTGTTGCAAGTGAAGGTACAGAACGCGGGTGCGGTACTGCCCACTGGAACTGTGCAGTTCTTTGACGGAGCAACGGCGCTGGGATCGCCGGTGACGATTGCTCCGCCAACGCCTGGCGCCGCGCCTGAAGCTTCCATACAGGCATCGCTGGCGGCTGGGAACCATGCCATCAGCGTTGCCTATGCCGGCGACACTACCTACAAAGCCGTCACCACGGCTGCGGTGAACGTCACGGTTGGTCCGGCTCCAGCGTTTGGACTCTCAGCCGGCACCGGCGGGAATACCAGCGCCACCATCCAGGCGGGGCAGAACGCGATCTTTAATATTGCGCTCAACCCGCAAGGCTTCACCGGCACCATCGCGCTTGCCTGTTCGGGTGCGCCTGCGGGAACAACCTGCAGCGTGAGTCCAAACTCGGTGACCGTAAACGCCGCTTCAGCCAACGTTCCCATCACAGTCACGGTTTCCGGGACGCAGAACGCGCGCTCGGTTCCTGCTGGATTCAATGGGACCATCTTCACATTCGCCGGAGTGTTCGCCGGAGTGCTTCTGGGAATCCGGCGGAGACGGAAGCAAGTGGTCTTGATGTTGCTAGCGATGGGATTGATCGCAGCTCTGAGCGCTTGCGGCGGCAAGGCCAGCAGCGGCGGCCCGACCGTGCGTCCGCCGACCAACGCGGTCATCACAGTGACCGGCACCAGCGGCTCACAGAGCGCCAGCATCAATCTGAACCTGACCATCAACCACTAATCGCCATGGCTCAAGCCATAGGCCATGAACGCAGGGGTGCAGCTTTCAAGCTGCACCCCTTAGGCATTTTTTCTTGTGCTCAACTCCTGGCGAGATGGTGGCTGGAATCGGGGAGGTGGCTCTGCTCAACGTTGCGCGGGTTCGATCCGCAGGTGTCTGTATCTCAGCTCTTTGGCCAAGGGGTCGTCCGATTCACGCGAAAAGGTGGGGTCTTGAATCAGAGTGAAATGCGAGCCTATGGCCCGGAGATGCACTGGAATAATGCTGGTAGGAATCTCCCAGGTCGCCTTGCGGCCGATTGTTTTACGGGCTTCGGGAGAGTTGAGCAGCACGATCGTTATACCGTTTTTTCGGTGGCCCTTTACAGTAACCAATTCCAGCCACGCCCGCACTTCAATCTCGGGTAAATCATGCGACAGCCCTTCAAGAATGCGATGGAGAGCGTTCTTGAAATGCACGTGAAGTTCAACCAGGCACTCTGCGATTCCGGCATAATCCTCTTCTTGCGCCTGCGTCCACTCGGTCTGCGAGATCCCCAACCAACCCAGCAAAGAAAGCTGATCGTGCAAGAGTACGGGTTCGCGGGCGACAATCGTATGCCAATAACCGAGCAGCCGTTTGCCCCCTGTATCGATGCTGGTGCGCAGGGTCCAGCATCCGATTGGCATCTGATACATCCACATTTCACGATTGGCAGAAAGCTCAAGGGGATTTCCAAGAGCCGGAGACAGTCCTCTTAACAGTGCTTTGCGGATCTTTGCCCTGCTGGTCCGAGGACCACGCGGCGGGACCACAGGGCGAGCTAAAAGAGTGTGCCTCCTGTATTGCTCAAGCAACACGTTCTCCTCGGCGGAGGGGAAATCCTGCAAGAGTTCCACTGCTCTGCGGTGTGACCGTTTGACAATGCCGGAATAGAAAGCAGCTGCGTCTTGTTCGCGCAACGGGCTGGCAAAGGCAAGAAAGAGCATGGCAGTTGGGTTCGTTATGCGGCGGACGAACGGGAATCCCTCGCGGGATTCCCGCAGCATGTCCTCCCTGGCCCATTTGTAGAAGCGCACCAGAAACTGGTCTCGAACCGGTTGCAGCTTCGCATTGGCTTCCACGGCATCCATGGTTCAGGGGAAACGCATCTGCGCGCTCCTCATGATCAGATTGCTACTTCAACCAGGATTGCGGTTCCGAGCTCCAACTCCAACTGTGGAGCACTCAGCATAACGGCCAAGCTAACCAGCGCCATAATCTCCACAAAGTTCAATACCTCATAGATAATCACTCCTCCGGCCGGCGGAAAAACAATGGCTATGGTGAGCTGGTCAAGAGAAATGGGTGTGGGCGGACTGTAAGAGCCTCCAGGCGTCCAACTCCGTTTCAGGGGATCGAATTTGTTGAGAATCAAAAGATATCCGCCAAGCTGGATATAACCCAGAGGAGCTGAATTCGTTGGCTTAATCTCATAAACTTCCTGGGTGCCGAGGTCTGTCAGATCCGGACGCACGGAGCCACCCGGAACAGAAACCCCAAGGATCGTGTTGATGGCACGGTCCGAGAGATGAAGGGCCGGGTCTTCGGCCACGAAATCCTCTCCGATTTTCTGATGTACGATCCTGCCGTAAACGAAGTTCGATACGGATTTGCCGGTCGGGTCAGTGAGATTTACCGGATTATTGGCGGCATACAAATACCGGTGCAGGCTCAGGGGATCTTCTTCGTTTCCTTCGCTCGGATCCATTGACCAGAACCTGCCCGTTCGCTGGTCATAGTAGCGTGCCCGGTTGTAGTACACACCCAGGGCGGGATCGAACCGTTCTCCGGCAAAGAGGTAGTTGTTAGGTGTTGTTCCGGTGCGGCTGATCACATTACCGAAAGCGTCGTAGTCATAGGTGTCTGTTACTGCACCAGTGCCATCCGTAAGAGAGCGGACTGAACCGTGGCCATCATACCCATAAAAGCTGGTTGAAGCCGCGCCGGCTATGGTCTGGCGTTCGCTGATGAGGCCCAGACCGTAAGAATATGCGCGGGAAACGGCGCCGCCCTGCAACTCTTCCAGGACCTGGGAATAGCCGGTGGTGTTCAGGTCAGTAACGAGATAATTCGTTGTTGTTCCAGCTACGGTTTCAGAGACACGGTTTCCATCGCCGTCGTAAACGATGGTTACGCCTCCGGCTGAGACCAGACGATTTTCAAAATCAAAGCGGTTTGAACCAACGCCGCCATTCAGGAGGTTGCCGTTAGTGTCATAAGGATCGGTTGAGATGCGGTCATTGGCGTCATAATTCAGCAATCCTGTGGCGGGGATGGCGGGAAGTGTGGAATTGCGCGACACGCGATTGCCCACTGCGTCATAGGTGTAGCTGATTGCGCCATTATGGCCGGCCGGATCGCCGCCCAGGGTTTCTGAGGTGAGCCGGTACAGGTCATCGTAGCCATATTGCACCGTCCGCCCACTCAATTCAGCGACATTCAAGCGATTGCCCGTGGGCCCGAGCGTGTAAATGTATCCGGCCAGAGCACTGCCCGGCGCGCCGCATCCTGTGCCTGTGGCGCAGGTGGATTGCATGCTGGTCAGCCGGTTTAAGGAGTTGTAGTTGTAATTGGTCAGAACTCCGTTGGGGTAAGCGAAGCTGCCGAGATTTCCAACCGCATCGTAGGTGTAACTGGTTACGCCGGAAGCATCCGTCACAGAACGGAGACGGTTCAATGCGTCGTAGCCATATGTCATCGAGGCGCCGCCCGCGTTGGAGGACTGAAGAGACAGCGGGTTCCCCGCGGCATCATAGGTGTAAGTCAGGGTCCCGAAGGACGTTGCCTTGGTCAACAAACGGTCTCGCGCGTCGTACGTGTAGTGGGTAGTACCGGAGGCGTCCGTCATCGACAGGCGGCGGCCCATATTGTTGTAAGTGTAGGCGACCTGAGTGGCCCCGCAGACCCCGCTCGCGCATGCGCCGGTGGAGAAGAAGGCATCGGCGATCTTGCTGGTCAGCCGGTTCATCGCGTCGTATTGAAAGGTGGTCGTGTGGCCATTGAAGTCGTTTTTCGAGATCAAGTTCCCGGTGGCGTCGTAACTGTATGTCTCCTTCATCCCCAGGGGCAGGGTACGGCTGATGCGCCGGCCGAGCTGGTCGTACGCAAGTGTGGTGGTGTGGCCATTGGCGTCTGTCTGGATGATTCGATCGCCGACTTCGTCATACGAGTACGTAGTTGTAAGCGGCGTGCCATTCAGGAACTGTGTGACTGTGGTAAGGCGGCCAATCGCATCATATCCGAAACGCGTTTGCTTGCCGGCCTGGTCCGTCTTTGACAGCAGCCGTCCCAGAGCGTCATAGGTGACGAGGTCGCCGGTTTGATCGGGATAATCGGTCCGGACCAGGCGTCCGGCGGCGTCGAAGACAAATCCTGTGGTGTGGTTGAGCGCATCCGTGATTGAGGTCTGGTTTCCTTGAGGATCGTAAGTGAAACGCGTTGTGTTGTTAAGGGCATCGGTAACCGAAGTCTGGCGGCCTGCTCCGTCATAGCCATACGAGACACTGTGATTCAGAGCGTCGATTGTCTGCGTCGTGCGGCCCGCCGCATCATAGACTTTCTGCGTAAAGGTAAGGTCTGGATAGGTCGTTTTCACCAGCCTGCCGACCCGGTCATAAAGATAAGAGGTGACACGGCCGGCGCGATCCGTAAACGTCAAGCGGTGGTCGGCAGCGTCGTAAGTTATCGACTCAAACGTCTGGTCTGGATAGGTGGTCCTGATCAGTCTCCCGTTGTCGTCGTAATCGTAATGAGTTGTGCGGCCAAGGGCATCAATCGAATCACTCCGTTTGCCCACGGCGTTATACACCACGCGAACGAATGTACCGTCAGGGTAGATGGTTTTTGTGCGCCGATTGTTTCCGTCGTACTGGTATTGCGTTGTCAGTGTCTCATGCGAACCGTCGCTCCTCGTGCGGTTCAGAGCTTGTGTGAACTGGTTGCCATTGGCGTCATAGGTGAAGGTGGCGATATTGCCCAGCGCGTCCGTTTGCGAGGTGGCACGGCCATTTGCGTCGTAAGCAAAGGTGGTTTTGGCGCCCAGGGGATCGGTCATGGTGAGCGCGAGCCCTTGCGCATTATAAGTGTACGAAGTCACCTTGCCGAGGGGATCGGTTTCCGAGAGCAGGTTGCCGCTGGCGTCGTATGTGGATGTTGTTACGCCGCCTCGTGGGTCCGTAACAGAGACGGGTTGGCGCCGGCTGTTATAAGTGTAACGCGTCACATTGCCTAGAGGGTCTTTTTCCGTCAGGCGATTTCCAGCAACATCGTATGTGAAGGATGAGGTGTTGCCTAGCGCGTCCGTCTCCGTAAGCCGGTTGTCATTCACGTCATAGGTATAGGACGTTGTGTTGCCGAGCGGATCGGTGACGTGGGTGATGTTTCCGTCGGCGTCATACTCGTAAAGGGTGGGGTTGCCCAACCGGTCTGTGAGCGTTTCCCGGTTCGCGCCCACCTCGTGTGTAAATGCCGTGGTATTTCCATTGGCATCCGTACTGGAGATGAGGCGTCCCGCGTCATCGTAAGTATTCCGCACAGCTTGGTTCCCGCGTGGATCAATGACATCTGTCAGCAAATGAGTGGAGTCATAGGTGAAGGTGGTCACGTTACCGGCGCGGTCAGTTACGCTCGTGAGATCGCCGGCTGCGCTATAGACATAATTCACCGAGTTCCCGGCAGGATCCGTAATGTGAGTGATTCTTCCTTGCGGATCGCGGGTGAAAGCCACACCCTCTCCGCTGGAGTGGAGCACGCCATTCGCGTTGATGATGAGCGTATTCCCATTCGGATCAATGACGCTGGTGGCCCCTCGTTTGAGGTCCAGGGTGTACTTGTAGCCTTCCGCTGTAACCAGTTGGAATTGGGTGTAATCGGCAATCTCCACTTCGGCGGTGATCAGATTCACGGGACCAGGCACGCCGCCGTCGAGGAGAAGGTCGGTGTCACCAATCGGGATTAGTGTTGCGCCTGCCGTGGCAGACCCCGTGGGCACCTGTGCAAAGCCAACCTGCGGAACGATGAAAGGAACGATCTGCTGGCATTGCGGTGTGCTGACTGCCTGAAACTTGTAGACCTTTCCGTCTGGGAAAGTAACACTGACGGTATGGTTCTTGGCCGGCTGCAGGCAGTAGGTGGGGAAGAAGCCGCTCCATTGCACTTCTTCATCCCAGCTCTGCCCGATGGCCCCGCCCGTTTTTTGTACGCGGACGTTCGCTACGCTCAAGGTCCACCCCACGCCAAAGTCGCCCACGCGTTTGTCGCGCGAGTCGTAGGTGCGGGTGACGGTGATGGGAAGGCCGGGCATCGGCACGCTCAAGTCGTTAAACGAGAGCGTGAAATTGCCTACCTTGGTGTTGCGGCTTACATCCACCGTGCTGCTGGTCGTTGCGGTCTGGCCCGCGTTGTCGGTGGAGCTGAACCGGACAATGTATTGACCATTCAGAAGCATTGTCGGATCAAGAGTTCCCAGAGTCGCATTGGCGACCGGAGCCACGCCCGAAGCAAATGTGGTGAAGGTCGTGGGATTGCCGTTGCCATCTAATAAGGAGTACTCAAGCTTCCAGGAACCAGTGCTAACGGATCCAACGATCGGCGTTGGCGCGGTGATCTCCTGCCCATCGGCCAGTCCGGCAATACTTACCACCGGCGGCGGCGGGGGAGGCGCGACGCCTGGATTCACGGTGACGGTGACTTGTGAAGTTGCCTGTAACTGCGTGTCGCTGGCGAGCAATTGCAAGACATACACGCCGGCAGCGCCGAAGGTCGCCTGCGTTACCAGCGAGTTGGGATTGCTGAATGTGACCGGCGCCGGTCCGCTGAGCGCACTCCAGGTGACAGACAACGTGCTTCCGGCGGGAAGACCGTCGTCCCTTGCATCTCCGCGAAGCGCTACTGTGTTCAGTGGCAATTGAATAGTCTGGTTCGGGCCCGCGCTCACTGAGGGAGGCTGGTTCCCGCCTGCCGTCGTTACCGTGATGGTGATCTGGGCGCTGCTCGAAAGCTGGCCATCGCTGGCGACAAGCTTGATGACATAAACGCCAGCCACCGGGAAGGTGACTTTCACGGAAGTGGGGCTAAGCTGAGTGATGCTGGCAGTGCCAGGGCCGCTCACCTGGGACCACTGCGTGGAGATAGGTCCGCCGGGCAGGCCATCGTCTGTAATGACTCCCGTAAGCGTAACGTTGTTGGTCGGCAGAGTGATGGCAGAGTTGTCCGCGGTAATGGAAACGACAGGCGGCTGGTTGGTTCCGGCGGGATTTACGAGGATGCTTACCGTGCCGGAGCCCGTCAGTTGAGAATCGGAGACGGCGAGGCGCAGCACGTATGTACCCGCCACAGCGAACGATGCCAGCGTGCTTCCGCCCGTCGGATTGCTGAACGTGACCGGAGCTGGGCCGCTCACTTCCGACCACTGGAAGGAAAGCGCGCCGCCAACGGGCAGGCCATCGTCGGTAATATTTCCAGTCAGGCTGACGACGCTGCTTGGCAAGGTAATCGAGTTCCGGCTGGCGATCACGCTCACTGACGGCGCCTGATTCGGCGCGGGCGGGTTGACGGTGATGGGAATCGTGACCGAGTTGCTGAGTTGCGAATCCGAAGCAGTCAGCTTCAATACATAAGAGCCGGCGATGGAGAATATCGCCTTGGTGCTTGGGCTGGTTGGGGTTGTGAAAGAAACCGTTGCCGGACCGCTTACCTGCGTCCATTGCGAAGTTATGGTTGCTCCTGCCGGCTGGCCATCGTCAGTGATTGTGCCGGTCAAATTGACGGTGTTGGCGGGCAAGGTGAGATTGACGTTATCCACGGAAACGCTGATCGCGGGAGACTGGTTCGGTGTGGAAGCGGCAAGCACTGTGATGGTTACCCGCGCCGAAGTTGAAAATTCCGTGTCTGCGGCCGTCAACTGCAGCGTGTAGGTGCCCGGGCTTCCGAATGTGGCCTGTGTGATCGCCTGAGATGGGCTGCTGAACGTCACTGTTCCTGGACCGCTGAACTTGCTCCATTGCTGGGTCAGGGCAGCGCCTATTGGCAGACCATCATCCGTTACTGTGCCATTGAGAGAGACAGCGTTCAGTGGAAGCTGTATGGTCTGGTTGGGTCCGGCATCGACCTTGGGCGCTTTGTTGACTGGGGCCAGAACGGTAACCGTGGTTTCGCTGAATGCGCTCCGTTGGTTGTTGGTGGCGGTCAACCGAAGCACGTACACGCCGGCGGCGCCGAATGTGGCTGTAGTAACGGGCAAGCTGGGGTTGCCAAATACTACAGTCCCGGTGTTGCTGCTGACGCTCCATGCGGTCGTTAACTGGCCGCCGTCAGGATCCGAGGCCGAACCGTTCAATGTCACTTGCATTGTCGGCAAAGTAATTGTCTGGTTCAAACCGGCACTGACGACCGGAGGCTGCGGTCCGGTCGGCTTGCAATTGCCGGCGGTCCCAGCGGTATAGATTGCCAGTATCTCGAACGGTGAAAGCGCGCGGTTATAGATCTGAGGTTCGTCAATGCTGCCCAGGAAGTGAGTGGAGGTAGGCCTGGCGCCGATATAGAGAGGTAAAGCTGTGCGTGGTGTGAATACTCCGGGAGTGGTGGTGGCCACAAACGCGCCATTCACGAAGATGCGGGCGACTCCCGTGGTGCGGTCGTAGGTGAGCGCTACATGCGTCCAACGGTTGACCTGTAAAGTTGCGCCGCCAAAAGCGCCCGTGGCGATGATGTGGCTTCCACCGCCCGTGTCCACGATATTGGCATATACCGAGCCGGGGGACAGCTGGACAGCGGAGTTCAGGTTTTCCCATAGATGCACGCCAAAGCTGCCGGTGGGTGAGGAATACTCCAGGATCGGACGCGCGGTGCCTAAGTCCTGTGGAAACACCCATGCCGACATGGTGAAGCTGCCGACGTTGAGGGCGGCTGAGCTTGGTATCACCACATCCGCAGCGCCGCCGTTGAGCGTGAAGGCCTTGCCCACCATTCCTGGCGTAAAAGTCACGCCATCTTCAATCACGCCGGTATTGGCGAGTGCGAGATCGCGTGCATCGCCATCTCCCGGCCACCATCCCACCAGACCGCTGGCCGGCGTTACGCATTGCGCGTTTACGTGAACATGCGTGTCATTGAAGCTGAAGAGTTGCGAATCGGAGGCAGCCAGGCGAAGTATGTAGTCGCCTGGAGAACTGAACGCCGCCGTCGTGGAAGGATCGCCGGCCTGGGTGATGATCAACTGCATTCCCGTGCTGTCGCTGCCGTTGTTGCCATTGCCAAAGCCAACGCTGAAGTCGAGTTTGTCCCCGGCATTCAGCGCGCGCACAAACGTGAACGGTATGCCAAAATTCCGTTCGTTAATGTTTCCGGACAAGAGAGTGGTCGAGGAATTCAGGAGAATTGAGACATCGGTGGTCGTGTTATCCACGCCGTAGAAGCGGCCCTGGACCAGGTAGCTGGCAGTTGCCGGAGCGGTGAAACGCAGCACGCTGTTTTCGCCCGCCGCTCCCGGATGCAACAACAATGTTGCCGGTGGAATGTTCAAGCCACCGGAAACCACCGATACGCCCGTATTGTTGTATGCGAGCAACGGGAAGGTCGCTCCCGAAGCGGGCGATGTGCGGAACCAGGATGGCATCCCAACCAGCTGGCCTGTGAATGCATATGGTGTGAAGGTCCCTCCGCGAGTCGGGGTTGAGCCGTAGCTCCACGGGCCGCTGGGATTTGCGACTGCGGAGAAATTGTCTGTAGCGTCAAAGCTCGGCGTGGTGAACTGCACGCTGCCTGGTCCGATTACTTTGGTCCAGAATGTGCTGAGCGTTCCTCCGGCCGGCAAGCCATCGTCGGTGACTGTGCCTTGCAGGCTAACCGGATCGGGGGACGTGCTTTCCTTGCTGGGCCCTGCGCTGACCACAGGGGCGGCATTGGCCGAAATCACAACCGTTACATCCGAACTGCTGGTCAACTCAGAGTCGCTCGCCGTCAACCGGAGGACATAAGTGCCGGGGGTGCTGAAGCTCACGGAAGTGATCGGAGTGTTCGGGCTGGTAAAGGTCGTGGTTCCGGGACCGCTTACTTTGGTCCATACCGACGTGAGCGCGCCACCTAAGGGCAGGCCATCGTCGCTGACTATGCCATTCAGCGTGACCGAAGCAGTGGTGGAGTTAACTTGAACGATGCCTGCGGGCGCCATCGTAGCGCCTTCCCACTGGCTTACCTGCGCGAATTTCGTGCCTTCAAACCGCGTACCATTCCAGTGGATTTGCGTCAGAGTTCCCGGTGATTCTTCGCCAATGATGATGTCTCCCACCATTCCCGCCAGCTCCGCAGCGGGAATACCCAGTAACCGTGAGCTGCCAAAATCAACGCCAAAGAAGTTCTCATTGGCGGCGACCACCTTGATTTGTTCCGCGGCCAGGCCGAAATCAAAGGCTGTAAGCACACCCTGGGGATCAATCGTAAAGATGCGAGTGGAAGTCTCGGCTCCAGTGACGATCTTGCCCGCCCAGGGGCCATAGTGGAACGGATCCATGGGAAGGGTGATCAGCCCCTCGGCTGGCACTCCCACGTTGGCGAGTTTTGTGGGAACGCCGGCGCTTGTAACGCGCCAGATATTTCCTGTGGTGGTGGCAACGATCAGGTCGCCGCCAAAAACTCCGGTGCGATCGATATAGAGTTGTCCACGCAGCAACCCGCCTTCTCCGGGCAGCTGTACCCATGGATTGCGGACCGTTGTACCGTCGGGGGAAATCCGCACAATGACTCCCCCAACGCCTGAGCCGGTGAACATTTCACCCGCCAGGAAGCCGCCGATGCTCTTGCCTCCGATTTCATCGCGTGCGGTCGCAATGTAAACCTCGTCGGTCAAGCCGGCGACGTTTGAGAACTGCGTGCGAGAGCCGTCCTGGGCCACCAATTCGAAGTTGTGTGGCTGTCCCGAAATGTAATTGACCGACATCACCACTTTGTTCGTCGGCTGGTGATAGTCAACTGCGATCGGGCTATTGAAGCCCGTGCTGATCGGGATAAGGGTGGGAAACAACGGAAGCGTGTTTACGTTGGAAGGCAATATTACCGTCTGTGGTGGCCCGGCGTTCACCAGCGGCGGCAGATTAGCAGGCTTCACTGTGACCGTGACATCGGATTGCGCTGTTAGTTGAGAGTCGCTGCCGGTAAGGCGCAGCACATACACGCCAATGGTGCTAAAAGTGGCCGCGGTGCTGGCCGAAGACGAATTCGCAAACGTCACGATCCCGGGACCCGTAACCATGGACCATGAAGCCGTGAGTGTTCCCCCAGCCGGCAGGCCATCATCGGTAATGACGCCGTTCAAAGTGACGGTATTCGCAGGTTGGAAGATCGTCTGGTTCGGGCCGGCATTGACCAGCGGAGGATTGTTGTGCGGAAGGACAGTGATCCGCAGATCGGCACTGCCGCTCAGTTCGGAATCGCTCACAGTCAAGCGGAGGAGATAGACGCCGATCGCGGAGAAAGTCGCCGCAGTGCCGGGTGCGTTCGGTGTAGTAAATGTCACCGTGCCCGGACCTGTCACTTTGGCCCATGAGTATGTCAATGAACTGCCGGCGGGCAATCCATCATCGGTCGCGCTGCCGCTCACACTTGCAGTATTGGTCGGAAGCTCGATGATCTGGTCTGGTCCTACGGCTACGATCGGCGCTTTATTTCCTCGAATCGTGGAGATCGTGACCAGAGCGCTGCTCTGAAGCTGCGAGTCGTCCCCTGTGAGCTTCAGAACATAAGTTCCTTCGGCATTCAATACGACCGTGCTCTGGGGATTGTGAGGATCAGCAAAGACCGCCGGCGCGGGACCGCTCACCTGCGTCCAGTTGGAAGTGAGTTGCCCGCCTACAGGCTTGCCGTCATCGGTCACACTACCTTGGAGCGGGAAGGTGTTGGGGAACGGGACCGTTTGGTTGGCGCCTGCGGAAACCACCGGCGCAAGATTTGGCAGCGTGACTTGCGTGGATGCCGACGCGCTCAGAGGCCCATAAGCGTTAGGAACAGCATCACGCCACGTTGCCGCCACTGTAGCTGAAATCGTGCCATTAGGATGGTCCGCTGGAATTGCATAGGTAACACTGGCGGTTGTGCTCGCTCCCGGAGCGACCGTGTTGGACAAAGGCGCCGGATGCTGGACCGAGCCGTCCGGCAGAGTGATGGAAATGGCGCCGACGGTTGCGGGAGCATGGCCGATGTTGGTGAGCGTAACGGTATACGAAATGGTGTCACCGGAATTGGCGGTCGCGGGGGCAGTGAGGGCGACGTTGAAGATGGGCAGCTGCTCGGTGGCGGAGAAGGGATTATCGGTGGGGCCGTAATTGTTATGCGCCGGGTCGGTCCAGCTCAGGATCGCATCCAGATTGAGCGCGGAGTTATCCACCGACTGCAAACGGCTGGTGTAGTCGGCGTCTGTTTCCGTGGCGCCTTTTGCCGCGATGCTGGGCGCGCGGTAGCTGGCGCTGATCGGCGCGCTCTGGCCGCCGGGCAGGCTGAAATTCGGTACTGTGACAATCGTTCCATCCTGCCGCCGGAGATTAAGCGTGACCTGCACGGCGTTGCCGCTGCCGATGTTGGCCACATTGAAACTGAACTGCGTCGCCTGGTTGGGCAGCAGAGACTGCGTTGCCGGGACCGTGGTCGAGACGATCGGTATGCGCTGCGTGAGCGCGATGAACGGCTGCTCCACCGGCCCATAGGCATTGCCGAAAGCGTCCTGCCAGGTCGAACTGAAGACCGCCGCAGGAAGCGTTACGCCGTCGGCCGCCTGCAAGCGCGCGAGATAATCCTGGGTGGATTCGGTCGGCAGCTTTCCGGCGATCCCGGGCGATTGCCAGTTCACGGTGCCGGCAAACCGGGTGCCTGCGGCCAGATCGGGCACCACCGGGGTTGCGCTGGTGCCGTCAGGTAGTGAAAGGGTGGCCGCGATGTGCGTTGCCGTCGCGCTGCCGCCGTTCTCCACCAATACCTGGTAAGGAATGGTTGAGCTTGGAGCGATGCAACTGCTGCCGGAGATGCCCACGCTCAGCCGCGGCAACGTGAGCTGGCTGAAGGAGGAGAAGTCGACCGGAGCATAGATCTGGCCAAAGGTGTCGCTGAAGGTGACTTCGCCTTGCGAGGTGAAGAGCCGTCCATCCTGCGTGGCCAGGCGTGATTGATAATCCACGCTGCTTTCCGTGCCCTGGCGCGCGCCAATTCCCGGAATCGTGATCTGGAAGCTGCCCGTGCTGGTCGATCCGTGGCCCAGGGTCCCGATGTTGGCCGTAGCGCTGGCCGGAGTGACCTGATCAAAGTTTTCGTTCAGCGTCACGCCCGTGGCATCGGTGGCCCCGTTGTTGGTGATGGTGTAATTCACCGGTACGCCTTGATTGGGCAGCACAAGGGGAGTTTGCTGTTGCGAACCCACTAGCACCGCGGGCGCGGGGAAGACGCCGGCGCAATCTCCGCCTACGGCCGCGATGGTTCCAAAGCCTGGCTGTCCGGGTACCGCGCCGTAGGGTGGCGTGTGGTCCACCTGGAGCACCGCGCCGCACGCGATGTTGCCGAACACCGTGTCGCCGGACTTGTCGACGACCGTGGAAATGATGACTTCAATCAGCGAAGGCAGCACCTGATCTGGCGGGAAGCTCTGCCCCGGTTTGACCTGCCAGCAAGCCGTGGTAAGAGTGGCCGGCGTTGCATTCGCCTGGCATGACTGCATCGGTCCCGTCAACGCGCCGGACCAGCCCTTGAATGACGGATTGGCGGCGAAGTACTGGCCGTTGATGACCTGGCTCTCCCACTGCGAGCCCCAGAAATTGACGCGCTGGCCGATCCTCAAGCCGCCGCTGTTGCCGCCCCACACCACAAACGGCATGGGCTGGTAGATCTGCACCGATGCGGTCCGGCTGCTGGGGCGGTAGTTGGCATCGCCGGCAAAGTTGATTTGCAGCTGTCCAGCCCCGGTATTGAGCGCGGTAGTAAAGTTGAGCGTCGCAGTTGCGCTGCCGTGGATGTCGGTTACTGCAGATGCACTGGTCCCGTTCAGGGTGAAGGTCACGGTGCGCCCAACCACCGGCGTTGTTCCCGGCGAGTTTGTCAGCACGGCGGAAACCTGCTGCTGCCCCAGCGAGGTAACCAGGTTCGATCCGGTATAGCGCAGAAGCGTGGGCGCGGGCAGGACGGTGACCGATGTGCTCAGCTGCGCCGCCTGATAGCCGGCGTCACCGGCAAAGCTGATGTTCACCGTCGATGGGCCGACCGGCAAAGTCGTCGCCAGCACCAGGGCTGTCCCGTTGCCGTCGGTGGTGGCCGGCGCTGTGTGCCCGGCAAAAGTGAAAGAGACGCTGCGCCCGCTGAGCGGATTTCCCGTGCCATCGGTCAACAGGACCGCCAGCCGCATGGTATCGCCGAAGGCTGCCGAGTTCTGGCCAACGTAAATCAGGCGCGCGGCCGCCGCGCTGGGATTGGCTGGGGCCGCGCAGGCATCGGCCGAACTCCACAAGGTCGCAGCTTGCTGTGACAGCAATGACCCGCCGCTCACATTGTTCACCACCACCTGAATTAGGTCATTGCCCTGCGCTGTGCCCGAATACTGGATGATGGCGGCGCCGCTATTGTCCGTCACTCCTGTAAAGCTTTTGCCCGCGTTGGGGCCGTTCAGCACATTCAGCCTGACCGGAGCGTTGGCCAGCGGCTGGTTTCCGGCATCGTTTACCTGGACGGTCACCGTGTCTTGTGTCCCTACTGCATGCGGCGCGCCGTCAGTGATTAACTGAATCGAACCGGCCGGGCTCTCCATGCCCGCAGTTCCCAGCGGCCGCCATTCCAATGACTGGTTGCCGCGGCAGCTTGAATCGAAGCCGCCGGTATCCAGCACGTGGGCCGTGTCGGCATAGTCTGTGCTGGTTCCGGCAACGGTGACGGTAATCTTGGGAATCCGCGTCTCATCCGCTGCCAGGGGCAAGCCGCAACCTGCAATCGGCGAGGCGCTGGTATTGAAGTTGCCATCCTGCGTCTGGGTCAGGATCGCCGAGCCGCCGGCGGGAACCACGATGTTCTGCCAGAGCTGAAACACCGGCCCGGGCCGGCCCAGGTCCACCTTCACGCTGTCCACTGTGACCGGCAGGTTGCCCGGGTTGTCGAGACGAATCGCGCCTGCGTGATACACGCTTCCGCTGCCGACAAAGTTCACCAGCGGATTGGTCTCGTTCCACGGCTCAGGGAAGTTGGCTGAGGCAGAGCTGTTGTCGGCAAAGCCTACTGAAACCTGAAGTGGGGAATCCTGTGGCTGCGATGGCAGCACAGGCAAACCACCGCCAACCGTCTTGAGCGACGGATCTGAATCCTGGTTGCTCGAAAGAGCCGGGGATTGAAGCGCGGCAATGGTTGGATTACCTGTAAGCCGCGGCGATACATTTCTACCTCCTTGCAAAGGGCGAGTCGCCAGCCTCGGAGCCACTGGGGTCGCTGCCGCTACCGGCAGCTTGGGCCCGGCGTCAAAATCCCACGAGTGCACCCATTCCACGCGAGGCTGGTCGGCTGCATAGGCTGGAAGCAAGCTCATGATCATGGCCCAGGCCAGGAGCACACTTGTCAACCGATAGAGAAGGCTATCGCGCCGAAACGAGATATGAATGCTCCGTTTGGAGGACAAAAGAGGGGATCGCATGGAGAGACTCCTTCCACAGCAACTGCCAAGTCAACTTATGTTGGGGGAAACCCTTCTCTATGAAGTGCATGGGCTACACTTCAAAAACAAAAAACCAGCAACTCTGAAAAGTTGGTAGTTTTTTAACACCAGGAACAGGTTTGGTTCAAGGGGAAAACTATTTTTTCACAAAATATTCTTAACCTCGGTACGGAAACAATGGGCTCTTCCCTGTGTCACCGGTCGGAGACAGGCGCGCAGACAACTCGCCGCCAAGAAACACCTTTGAAACGCGGAGGATCGGAGGAAACGGAGGATTTGCCGTTCGATTCGACTTAGCCATTTGAATATTGTCTGCCCTAGAGATCCTTCCCTTCGACAAGCTCAGGGTCGGGATTTCAGAAAAGCTCACTGCACCTTCTGCAGTCGCTCCATCAGCTTCTGCGCCAGGTTATCGTCCGATTCAGACCACAGCACTCGGCCGCTGATACCGCAGTTTTTCTCCACCGCGCTGGTAAAATTCACCAACTTGTGGACGTTGGCTTTGATGCGCTGTTCCAGCGTGTGCGTGAAGTCTGCTTCTTCGTAGAGGAAGGAAGTGTCCAGGCCGAAATCGACCTGGATGTGGCCGTTCTCCTGGTAGCAGGCATCGTCGAATGCGATGCCGAATGCGATGAATTTCACCCGTTGCGGGCGCAGTTCCCAGGTTTCGTCCAGGTCGCCCTCCTGGACAGGGACCCACAGGTCCCACAACACGTCCACTTCATAGGCGTTGTCTTCATGGGGAAACTCGCCTGCCAGGGCCAGAGCACGCTCAGGGTCGGCGGTGTAGTCGAATGTCTGCTGAAAAACAATCGGTTCGTCCCAGGAGATGCTGCGCACCGCCAGATAGCCCACACCGTCACGCTGGGCGGAGAAAGGGAATTGCTTCAACACAGAAAGCAGGCGCGGCACCATCTCCTGCTCTTGGAAGCTGGGAAACCAGATACTTAGATAAAGACGATCCGCCATAATTCGAAAGAAGGTATTGTAATCTGAGATGCAAGGCAGGCGCTTGTGATTGCAGGCGGAACTGGTGTTTTGCCATGCGGCGCCAGTCGGCCTACAGTATTAGTGCGTGGAGGTGAGAATGCGTGGCATCGGACATCTGGCGGCCGTCAGCGTTTGGGTGATGGTGGGGATGGCAGGCGCAATGCCTGCACTCGGGCAAGCGGCGGAGAAGAAACCAATCATGGAGACGCCATCCATGAGACTGGCGTCGGCAAAGAACGTTTTTATTTACCGTACGCATGGAAGCCGGATCCCGCTTGACGTGATTCAATCCACGCTGGAAGGCTGGGGACGGTTCACGCTGGTGGAGAAGCCGGAGAAAGCCGATCTCTTGATTGAGGTCTCTTCCAGCGGAGATTCAAGCGTTCAGGTTTCCAGCTCGTCCAACGTTTCTCCCGTGAGCGGGAAAGAGGAGAAATCCACCTCCAGCAGAAAAGATATTTCACCTTCCGAGGTGAAGATGACCGTGTTCGACGCTCGCAATAAACGCGGGCTGTGGACGGCCACGGAAAGCGTGAAGTTTGCCATGAAAGAGAAGGGCAAAGAAAACAACCTGGTGGAAGCGGCCGAACGCCTGGCTTCAAAATTTCATGAGCGCCTGGAGCCGCCCGCGGCCAAGTAAGACTGCGTTGAATTTTCACGCAAGGAAAATTGAGCGCGAACTTTCCCAAAATAGCCACTGTAAGAAGACCCAGGTTGAATCCGCTCAAAATCGCACAACCCTGGCCAATGTTGCCGAATCTGATCAAACATTGTGCGCCACGTATGCTCCCTTGTTGTTCGAGGGGCGTCGGTCTTCGTCCTGCTTTTGTTGTTTGTTTGTGCAGCAGTTGTACGCAGTAACGCCCAAGCCGCCACTCAGGGCCAATGGTCAGCGGTTTCCACCTGGCCAACCCGCGCCGTGCATGCCAATCTGTTGCCCGATGGCCGCGTCTTCTTCGTCTCCTATTATGCTGAGTCGCTCCAGCCGCACGTATGGGACCCCGCCAGCAACACGTTCACTACCACCGCAGCATCCTCGTACGCGCTCTTTTGCGCGGGCCATACACCGCTGGCTGACGGCCGCGTGTTTATCGTGGGCGGGCACATTGCCGACTATACGGGATATTCGCATGCGGTAATTTACAACCCGGCCACCAATGGCCTGGCTTCGCAGCCGGACATGAACACCGGGCGCTGGTATCCGACCGCCACCACCCTGCCCAATGGCGATGTGCTGGTGGTTTCCGGCGACATCAATTCCAATACCAACGTCGATACCTTGCCGCAGGTCTTCCAGTTCTCCACCCATAGCTGGCGCAATCTGACCACGGCGCAGCTGGCGCTTCCGCTGTATCCCAAAATGATGGTCGCGCCGAACGGCAAGGTCTTCGAAGCAGGTCCCAGCCGCCAGTCCCGATATCTCAGCACTTCCGGCACCGGCGCCTGGAGCAATGTTGCCGTGCTGAACTTTGCCGGCGCCCGCGACTACGGACCGGCCGTGTTATATGGCGAGGGAAAGGTCGCGGTCTTCGGCGGCGCCGATCCACCCACGGCGACGGCAGAAGTGATCGACCTGAATGCGGCCACTCCCGCCTGGAAATTTACAGCCAGCATGCATTTCCCCCGCCGGCAGCACAACGCGGTGGTCCTGCCTGACGGCAAAGTTTTTATTGTCGGCGGAAGCAGCGTGGGCGGATTCGATACTTCCACCTCGCCTGTTCTGCCCACGGAGATGTGGGACCCGGCCACCGGGCAATTCACGGTGATGGCCAGCATCGCCAAGTATCGCGGCTACCATTCAACGGCGTTGCTGCTGCCGGATGGGCGCGTGCTCTCCGCGGGCGGAAACGTCGGCGGCCCGAACGCGCAGGTTTTCTCGCCGCCCTATCTGTTTGCCGGCGCTCGCCCAACCATTGCCTCAGCCCCCGCCGGCGCAGGTTACGGACAAACATTATTCGTCGGCACGCCGGATGCGAACTCCATCAGCCGGGTCACGCTGGTGCGCGAAGCCTCCGTGACTCACACCAACAACATGAGTCCCGGGTTCCTGCCTCTCAGCTTCACCAAGACCAGTACAGGTTTGAACGTGACCATGCCGGCCAATGCGAACCTCGCTCCGCCGGGCTATTACATGTTGTTTATCTTGAACGGCAGCGGCGTGCCGTCGGTCGCCGCCATCCTTCAGATTTCCGGCAGCGCCGAGAGCGTTGGCACTGTCACAGGTAAGGTCACCAACACATCGGGAGCCGCAGTCCAGGGAGCATCGGTCACCTTTGGAGGCAATGGCGCTATTACTAGCGCTGACGGCGCGTTTACTTTGCAGGTTGCGGCCGGCTCAGGAACCCTGACGGCGTCGCTTGCCGGATATCAGAGTGCTTCCGAGACGGTGGCCGTTACCGCGGGAGGAAGCACGCAGGCCGCGACCTTGCAGCTTCAGCCGGTGAACCCCGGAAACGTAACCGGCCGCGTTGCAGACAGCGGTGGCATAGCGCTTGTCGGAGCCTCGATCAATGCTGGCGGCTTGAGCGCGCTCAGCGCCACAGACGGCAGTTACGCTCTCAACAATCTGCCCGCGGGTGCGACCACGATCAGCGCTTCGCTTACCGGCTTCCAGTCGGGCTCGGCGACCGTCACCGTTGTTGCGGCCGCCACCACGGCGGCGCCAACCATCACCCTGGCTTCCGGCAGCGGCACAATAACCGGGACCGTCAAGAGCAGTTCCGGCTCGGTCATCGCCGGCGCCGCGGTCGGATTCGGCGGTGGAACAGCCACTACGGATGCCTCCGGCGTTTACACGCTCACCGGTGTCTCTGTGGGAACCGTGCAACTGGTGGCCTCCGCGAGCGGATTTCAAAGCGTTACACAAAACGTGACCGTCACCAGCGGAGCCACCGTGACCGCGAATTTCACTCTCGCCGCCGGAACCGCCGGAGCCATCACCGGCAAGGTAACCAACATTTCCAATGGCGCGATTCTGTCCGGAGCCACCGTCAGCTGGAGTGGCGGGTCAGCCACCACCAACACCAGCGGGATTTACACGCTCTCGAATGTGACTGCCGGGACCCAGAGCATCACGGCAGCCAAGTCGGGATATCTCGCACGCACCAGCACGGTGAACGTTACTTCCGGCGCAACCGCGACTCTCAATTTCCAACTTGCCACGGCGGGAAAGATCACCGTGAAGGTCGTTACGGCAAGCGGGGCCGTAGTTAGTGGGGCTACGGTGACGATCAAGGGCGGCGTAATCGCCACCACGGTAACCGGCGCTACCAGCACGACTGGCTTATTCACAACCAACTGGATTCCGATTGGAACGTACACGGTCACCGTGGCCAAGACGGGGCACACAACGCAGAGCAAGTCGGTTACTGTTGCCAGCGGCGTGACCAGCTCGCTCACGTTCACCGCCTTCTAGGAGAGATGCAATGACGCGCGGCCAGACCACTCAACTATTCATGATCGCCTCGATCGTTTGTTTTCTGGCGAGCGGCGCTCGCGCGCAGACATACACGGCGATCGACCTGGGCACCCTGCGCGCCGGCAGCGCGCGCGTGCATGCTGTGAATGCGTCGGGGCAAGCTGCGGGTGCGTCCGGGCATCCGCACGGGGAAGAGACGCATGCATTCTTCTGGGAAAAGCATGGCGGCATGCGCGATCTGGGCACGCTGCCGGGAGGCGACTACAGCGCCGCTTTCGCGATCAATGATTCCGGCGTTGTTGCCGGCACATCGAATACAGCCAGCAGCATGCACGCATTTTCGTGGACTGCCTTCCAGGGACTGCGTGATCTTGGAACCCTGCTGGACGCGGATGCCAGTTCGGCGTCAGCTATCAACAACGCGGGCCAGATTGCGGGAAGCTCCGGAGCGCATGCGGCGCTCTGGACGGGCGGCATCATTCAAAACCTGGGAACACTGGGCGGCGAGACCAGTGAAGCCCACGGCATCAATAATCTCGGGATGGTCGTCGGCGTCTCCGACACTCCCTTCGGCCCGCACGCTTTCCTGTGGAAGAACGGCTTCATTCAGGACCTCGGCGTACTGCCAGGGGATGCCAGCAGCCACGCAGACGACATCAATGACAGCGGAACGGTAGTCGGAGCTTCGGAGGGAAGCGGAGGCGTGCGCGCGTTTCTGTGGACCAGCTCTGCTGGAATGCAACCGCTCGGCGCACTCTCCGGCAGCGTCTACAGCGAGGCCTTCGACATCAACAACGCGGGCCAGGTGGTTGGAGCAGCCGGGACCTCTCTCGGCACACGGGCATTTCTCTGGACCAGCCAGGGCGGGTTGATCGACCTGAATGAAGCGGTCACCAACCTCCCGGGCGACGTGGTGCTGACCGGCGCTTTTTCCATCAATGATCAAGGCCAGATCGTCGCTTTTGGCTTGAAGAACCCCAACGTCAGCCGCCATCAGGAAGTCACGGCAGACAGCCACATCCACGCCGGTCCTACCCGAGTGTTTCTGCTTACTCCGCAGTAACGCATCGGTTATAATCCCGCCCATGTTAGGCGGACGCACAAACGAACAATGGATCGCGCAATATGCCAGCAGCCATACCCATCCGGTCAACCGGATCTGCCATAGCTTTGGCATCCCGCTGATCGTGCTGTCACTGGCGCTTGCCGTGGCCGGGGTCTTCTTTCATCCGCTCTGGATTTACGCCGCGGGCCTGTTCGTTTTTGGCTGGATATTGCAGTTCATCGGCCATGCCTTTGAGCACAAGGAACCGGAGTTCTTTCACGACTGGCGCTTCCTGCTGGTAGGCGTGCGCTGGTGGTGGGCCAAGATGCGCGGCCGGGCATAGATAACCGTGTGGCGCCGGCGCCCTCGCCCGGTGAGCTTTGATCTGGCATCTTCCCTTTCTGATCAGTGTTATCCGTGCTTATCAGTGGTAAGGTTTTGGGCCAACGGACGGCTGCAGGCGAAGCACGAACCGTTGGACATAGCCGCGGCCGCGCCTGCATCTCCCCATATGTCGCTGGAACCGTAAAGAAGAAGGCACATTGAAAGCCTTTTTTCTTGATGGAGTTACGCCGAAAAAAGCTTACGCAAATCCGAAGACGGGTGGATATACAATTTCATCATGGTTACCGCATCCATCGATACCGTCCCGTACTCTGAAGCCGCACGCCGTCCTCTGCGTCCGGAAGATTGTGCGCTGGCCGTCATCGACATACAAGAAAAGCTGCTGCCGCCCATCTACGAAAAAGAACGGCTGGTACGCAACGCGCAGCTTCTGGTCCGGCTGGCCAACATCCTGTCGCTGCCGGTGATCGTGAGTACGCAATACGAAAAAGGCCTGGGACAAACCGTGGCCGAGATCCGTTCCCTTCTCCCAGATGCAAAGCCTGTGGACAAGCTGGAGTTCGGCTGCTTCGGCAATGACGAATACTGCTCTCAAGTCGGGAAGCTGGCGAATCGAAATACGCTGCTGCTATGCGGCATGGAGTCGCACATCTGCGTGATGCAGACAGCTCTCGGCGCCTTAAACCAGGGGTTGAACGTTCACGTTGCCGCCGATGCAGTGAGTTCCCGCACCGAGCTGAACTGGAAGCTGGGCCTGAACCGCATGCAGGCGGCGGGCGCGGTGATCTCGTCGACCGAGATGATGATCTATGAGCTGCTGGGTAAGTCGGGGACTCCGGCGTTTAAAGAGATGCTGAAATACTTGAAGTAAAACCTTAACTGTTTCAAGCCGGGGCATTGCTCCGATTGGACCAAAGCACGTGGATCCGGTGTCTAATCCAGCGAGGAACGTCGCATGCTCCGGAACACCTTCGTCGCCGTTGCGGCAGTTTTGGTTCTCTTGGCAATCGTGATTTTCCTTCGTTTGCGTATGCTGGACGTGCCGGAACCAAAGCCTCCCCATGCAGATTTGAAGCCGCCTCCCATAGCGCCAACCGTGACGTTCGAGGACATTGCACCCTCGAAACATCGACCCTGTTGGTGTCCACTCGCCTCTTTTGAACTAGTGGTCCACGGGGACGCGATCGCCTCTTACAAAGAGCCCCCTAAAGTCCGTTTCAGGATCACACGCGAAGGCGTTGCGGAAGAGATTCACATTGTCCGTTCGTCCGGGAGCACAAGGGTCGATCAGCAGTTTGTCGATCAAATTCGAGGAAAAGGGGCCCTGGTTCCGGAGGGTTGTGGTGGCTGGAACGTTACTGTTGTGCCTTCCGTCGAATTTGCTACACTCTAGGAATCCTTGCTCTCCAACTTCGTTTATTGGTGCGGTCCGAATTACCGAAAGTGTGCACTTTTGAACAGCTGCTCTGGATGCCGTGATGGTTCAATAGGCAAATAAGCTGCCAAATCTGCAGTTCAAACGGCCAAGCGCAGACTCGTTACACTAATGCGATGCCACAATGCAGAGGGCTAAACCTCAAACCACGCCCCTACCAGTACGGCAAGTGAAACGCCAAATCGCTGCAGGATCAACCGTAGTCCCGAGATCGAACGGAATAGAACTTGATTTTTGAGAAGAGGCCCGCATGAGAGTGCACCTGGTAAACCCGAGCGACACTTCGTTCGGAACGGCTGTGATTACCCCTCGCTGGCTGTACGTTCTGGCCGCCGCCACACCGTCCGCATACGGCGATCCGGTCATTTGCGACGAAACTCTCGACCATCTGGACCCGCTCAGCGTCGCTCCCGGCGACATGGTGGGCATCGGCATTCACACCGGCAACGCGTTGCGCGGTTACGAGTTGGGACGCCTGGCGCGAGAACGCGGCGCCACTGTTATTTTTGGCGGGATCCACGCGACCCTTTACTCTGAAGAAGCGTTTGAAAGAGGCGGCGCCCACGCCGTAGTGAAGGGCGATGGCGACCAGGCGTGGCCCAATGCTCTGCGGGATTGCGCCAACGGCACGCTTAAGCGCATTTACGAAGGCGGACGGGTTGGAGCTGAACAATTCAAGTCGGCACGCTGGGACCTGCTGCCGCAGGGCCGTTACATGTGGGCGTCTGTTCAGACCGTCCGCGGTTGCCCCAAGCATTGCTCCTTCTGCTCGGTGTGGCGCACGGACGGGCAGAAGCCACGGCAGCGCGCTTCGGACGCTGTGATCCAGGAGATCGTGGAGCTGCGGCGGCTCGGCTATCGGTACATTGCTCTGGCCGACGATAATTTTTATCCGGTCTCGCTCACGGACATCCACCTGGCGGAGCGGCAGAACAACCATGCCAGAGTGGCGGAGCTGAAGTCGATTCGAAGCGAACGCTTTGAATTGATGGCGCGCCTGGCGCAGCTGCCCAGGGACATGGTGTTTTTTACTCAGATCACCATGGAAGCCGCCGAAGATCCGCAGTTTCTTGACGCGATGCATGCCGCCCGCATTAAAGGCGCACTAGTGGGCGTGGAAGCGGTGACCCCGGCTGGGCTCAAAGATGTGTACAAAGATTTTAACTTTTCCGGCGAGGAATTGGTCCGGCGGCTTCAGGAATTCAAGAACCACAACATACATATCCTCGGCTCGTTCATTTTCGGACTTCCCTCCGACCGGCAGGCCACATTTGAAGCCACTCTGGACCTGGCGCAACGCGCAGGCGTGACGTTTGCCCAGTTTGTCATGTTGACGCCCTTTCCCGGCACTGTGGATTTTGAGAAATGGGAGAAAGCTCAGCCCGACACCGCGCAAGTGCAGGGCATTCCGCTCAGCCGGTTCTGGCTGATTCCCTCGCAGGTCCGGCCCAAAATGTTCATGGAACACCCGGTGATGAGCTGTGATGAAATCCGCATGCGGACGCAGGGCGTATGGGACCGTTTCTACAGCATCAAGTCCATCTGGAAGAGGTCCAACTGCACACCCAATTTAAGGTCGCGGCTGGCGTTTGTTTTTATTTCCAAGCTCTACCGGCAGATGTACGCTGGAACGGGCATCTCCACGGACAGTGCGCGGCGGAACAAAGCCAGCTCCTGGGCGAGATGGCTGGCCAAACCTTGCCGCCGGCTCTTTAGCTCTAGTCCCATGCCTGATTTGCAGATCCCGCCTGCGATCGCGTTGCAAAAAGTAGTGCAGGAGGTTGCGACGGTAGTTTAGAGACCTACCCTGCTTCCTCTTCGCTCTCATCGATAATGCGCTGGCCTATCACCCGGGTTTCACCGCCGGAGAGTTCCAGCGTGATGGCCGCTTCACCCGAATACTTTTCCACCAGCTCCGCCAGCCGTTGCGAGTGCGTGACCACCCAGAGCTGAGAGAACTTGCCGGCGTGGACCAGTTGTTTGGCCAGCGGCTCCAGCAGATCGGGATGCAGGCTGGTTTCCGGTTCATTGAGCGCCAGCAAGGATGGCGGATGCGGGCTGAGCAGCGCCGCCAGCAGACAAAGATAGCGCAGCGTGCCGTCTGAGAGCTCGCGCGCCCGCAGAGAACGCCGCAGCCCCGGCATCCGCAGCAGGACGGCAAACATGCCGTTGTCTTCATCGTGCTCAATTTCCAGCGACGCTCCGGGAAAAGCCTGCCGTATCGCCTCATGCAGGTCCTGCGACTGCCCGGCTTCATTGATGGTCTGGAGCGCTGCGGCCAGATCGCGGCCATCATGCGCCAGCACCGGGGTGCGAACGCCGACTTGCGGATGGCGCAGCGGTGACTCGCCGTCGGTACGGAAGTGGTGATAGAAGCGCCAGCGGCTCATCTCGGCGCGCAGCGATGACAGCTCAGGGTAGAGGTGCGGCTCCCGCAGCTGGGACAGAACTGATTCGGTCGGCAGCAGTTCGCCGGAATAATCGGCCAGCCGCTCATCATTATCCAAAATCCATGCGCCTTTGGGCGAGCGCTCAAAGAACGTAACCTTGATGCCGTGGGGCGCGTCCATCCACACGCGCTCTTCCTTGACTTCAGGATCAAGCGAAAATGCCGACTTTTCACCCGAGCTCTGCTTGGGCAATCCGCACACCAGCTCGTAGGAGAATGTGTCAGTCTTGATGCCCAGCGTCATGCGCACGGGTTCCATGCGGATCGAGCCTGAAGACCGGCTCTTGCGCGCGCCGGCCCACAAGACTGAAGGCATTCCGCCTTCTTCCGCGATCACCTGGGCAAAGCCTCCTGCGGCCGCTTTGGCCAGCAGGAAAACGGAGTTATAAAGGTTGGTCTTGCCCGTAGCGTTCGCGCCCGTCAGCACGTTGATCTGGCTCAAATGCAAGCGCAGATTGCGCACTGACCGGTATCCAGTCACATGAATTTCACGTATAGCCACGGAGGAATATTAAATGAAACACGCGGGATCGTGGCCAAATACAGAGCTGAAATGACAATGTTTTTTTGAAACCGGTCCCGGTTGGTCAGGAAGCCTGCCTTCCCGGTACAATACCGCCATGCCGGCCGGCTATCGAGCTTCCGCCCTGGTGCACGACGAAACCTTCCGCCGTCTGTGCCGGGCGCGCGATCTGCTGGCTGCCGAGTACCAGTCGCAGGTCCAGCTGGATCGGGCCGCGCGCGAGGCATGCCTCTCTCCCTTCCACTTCCATCGTCTGTTCCGCTCCACCTTCGGCGAAACACCGCATGACTTCCTTACCCGCAGGCGCATGGATCGCGCACGCCATTTGCTCGCTTCCGGGCAGATGACGGTCACAGAAGTCTGCCTTGAAATCGGCTACTCCAGCCTGGGATCGTTCAGCACCAAGTTTCAATCTCTGGTCGGCGTGCCGCCTACCCAATACCAGCGGCAGGTCAGGCGGGTCTTCGGCTTCGAGCGACCCTGGAAGATCATGCTGGTCCCGGCTTGCTACTTCTCCGCCTACGGCGCGTAACAGCAAGAATTGAGAAGCGCCGCCCTGTCCTTTTTGATTACGATGTTCGAGCGAAGGAGGACGCATGATTCAGCGCATGTCGCATTCCGCAATTTTTGTTCTTGATCAGGACGTGGCCAAGGATTTTTACGTGAACAAGCTCGGCTTCGAGGTCAAGATGGACGAATCGATGCCCAACGGTTTTCGCTGGCTTACGGTCAACCCCAAGGGACAGCCGGACCACCAAATCATTCTCATGAAAGTGGCTCCCTCTCCATTCGAAGGCTCCAACGTGCAGAAGATCCAGCCGAAAGACGTGGACACGATCCGTGAACTGATGAAGAAGGGCGCGTTCGGCGCCGGCGTGTTTCAGACCGCCGACTGCCGCAAAACCTACGAAGAGATGAAGGCCAAGGGCGTGGAATTTCTTTCCCCGCCGAAAGAGCAGTTCTATGGCGTGGAAGCGGTCTTCCGCGACCCATTTGGCAACTGGTTCAGCATGACCCAGCCAAAAAATATCTAGCACAAACGCGCAGAACCTTACCACGGATTTTCGCGGATGACGCGGATCGGAGCAGGCAAGGTTCCTGAACCTTCTATTCCTTATCCGCGACCATCGGCGTTGATCCGCGGTAAACCTCGGCATTTTTACCATCGACCTTGCCGGTTTCCGTCCGGGGCGACAATCTGCGGCATCCATGCCCTGCCGCCCCTTGCCGCTTGTGGTCCCGCGCGGCCTCTCCTAATCTCTGGTTCATGGGAGAGGAGGCAAGTCGATGTGCAGGCAGGTGCTGGCGTTACTCGCGATCGGATTGGTGGTGAGCTCGGATGCGCTGGCGCAGCAAGCGCCGGCACACCAGGCTGTCGTGCGCAAAGGGACAGGGCTGAAGCTGGCCTTGCTGCAGCCGCTGGATTCCGCAACGGCCAGGGCCGGTGACGACGTTCCTCTGCGCCTCTCCCGTCCATTGGTGGTGGACGGTGTGACCTTGCTGCGCGAAGGCGACGTGGTGCACGGCAAGGTCACCCGGGTCAAGCGTTCAGGGCCGCGCTGCCGCAACGGCGAAGTCAACTGGAAGCTGGACCGCATCCCGTTCTCCGATGGAACCACGGCCAGAAGCAGCGTCCACTCCACCACGCCCGCGCCGGATGCTGAAGTCGCCGATCAGCTTGATACCGGGGTCAACCCCTATGTCTGGCTGTTCGTCGTGCCTATTGCGGGGCCTCTCGCCGTTGTCTTGGTCGTCATTGCCGCTCCGGTGTTCCTCCTCAATACCATCTTGCCCGGGAGCCTGAACGGCTGCACCATGCCGGGCAAAGAATTCCAGATGCCCGCCAATGCAACCGTCGGCGTGGTGATCATGAAGGACCATCATGTCGGCTATTGACTGGCTGCGCATCCTCGACGGCTTCCGCTACTGTTTTCGCTGGAGCAGGGCGCTCTTCATCAACGTGTTCGCATCGCGAACAGGTGCGCGACGGCCGGCGGCGTAAAGAAATTTTCAAATCTCCGGGCATCGTTTATCTTATGGCTTGAATGCCGGGAACTCACTCCACACAATATTCTTTAACTCCAGCACCTCCAGCGGACACTCTGGCCAGTTATGGTTCCAGCACACAATCAAGTCGCAATCCTCAACACGATGTCCGTGCATCAGAAAATTGCGGCTCTCATGTTCAAATTCGATCAAGGTCCGCTGCCATCGGCCCGGTTGTACCTGCCGCAGGGCCTCACAGTCGGGAAATTCCGGTTGCAGACGCGTCACCACAAAACCTTTTTGCCGTGCCACCGCTCCAAACAAAAAGACCACGCCTAATTCATTGATCGGAGCGCAGCTCAGCGGCGAACTCAGCAGCGGCGTTCCATACATCGGTTGGTCCAGCATGAGCATAGGCCTGGAAGGTAGGTTGGAAGGCTGTTCGAAAGACAGGCTGCGGCGTCTGTCCTTCTGTGTTGCCGGATCCAGGTGTTTCACAATCACTTCCAGCACGTCTTTCCACTCGCCTTCCAGATGTTCCATCCGCACATACTCCAGCATCCTTCTTGGCACATTCCGCCACCCTCCGCAGCGCATTATCAGGGGCTTGGCGTTACGCCTGCCGTGTGTTTCGTATTCCACCGCGGTTGGGACCTTCCCCAGGCTGCGCGCCACCTCGGCCCAGCTCAAAAACAGGGTCCTCAGGTCCAGCATAAATCCGCTGCCCTGGCGCTCCAGTCCGCAGGCTTTGAGCGCCAGTCCGTAGGTTCCAAAGTTTTTCATGATGTTCCTCTGGACCACCCCGGTAGACCTCTCCAGCTCCGTGAGACTGGGTGCATGCCCGAGCGTAGCCGCGCATTCCTTCATCGCAGCCATGACTTGTTCTTTGGTCATTCTGGTCATACTTTTTTCTCCAATAAAAAGCCACCCCGTTCTGGAGTGGCTGGATTTTCTGATTTTTAGGTTTGCTCTTGGTTTTGCGGGTCTGTTTTTGGCTAATTGCTATTTGCTCCTGCAGGCACACTTCTAGCGCGCACATGAACAGGAGTCAGGCAGTGGACACACCGCCTGGATCATATAGAGGTTGCAGGCCTTTCCGAGCTTTCCGCCTTTACCTAAGGGCTAATGACTAATGGCTAAAGGCTGGTTTTCTCCCCGACGCCGCTCTCGGTCGAACTCATACGAAGTATCAGCGAAAGCCATCCCACAGTCAACAAAATTCGCACCTGGAATCGGCGCGAAATAGGCCATCTTGACAAAGCCATCTCGCGGAGCTGTTCGTTTTCGAACATCAATTTTTCGGTCTGTCACCCTGAGCGGAGCGCCACCAGCCCTTGTCCACCTCGACGCTCAGGGGCGTGCAGTCGAAGGGCCCCGGCAATGTTCCCTCTGCCATGCTGATCCAGGGAGTTCTCACCAAGTCGTCAGGGCGCTGACTAACTAACTGTTCCCCGACTGTCAAACACACAAAAATGCCTCCCCCATCGACGTGCCATCCCGAGCCGCAGCACAAGATAGCGTCCTAAGTAAGCATCCATAATCTGGAGTGCGCAAGGCGAGGGATCTGCCCCGCTACTCTAGTGGGCAACCGATATCGTCTACCGCTAGACCCGCTGGAGCAGATTCCTCGGCCTCACCCGCAGTTCGGCCTCTCGGAATGGCACATCGTGGGGTTGAGGTGATTCCAACCGGGAGAGAGTCCCGCCAGGGACGATTGGTAGTAGCCCTCTGCTCAACGGCGGGAAAGGGTGGAAGAAAAGACCCTTCTGCCCTGCCGAAGGCCCGGGCGCAGCGCAGCTAAGAGCAAATCCGTCCGCAGACATTACACTGGACAAAGAGGTAGCAAGTATGGGAGTTGCGAAAGGGCCGGAACCCAGAGCACATCATTTTGTCCCTCAGTGTTGGCTTTCAGGTTTTACAGAAACTGGAGAGAGAAATGGCCGGCTCTGGGTCACTGATCTGAAAAAAAGAAAGCAATGGCAAAGTAATCCTGCCAATGCAGGTCACCGCAGGGACTTTTATCGAGTTTCCGGCCCACAACTAGATCCTGTGGCATTCGAGACAGCGTTTTCGAAAATGGAAAACAGCATCGCGCCTGTACTCAAAAACCTCAATGCTGCGAAGCGATCTCCAACCGAAAGAGAATTGGACGCCCTCGTAGGATTCATGGCGATCCAGTGGGTAAGAGTTCCAGCATTTCGGCCAACTGTACTCGAAATAGCAGATACTATTCATCGTTCGATGCTTTCGGAAGCTCTGAAGACCCCAGAAAAATGGGCTGCGACACTAAGAGACGCTGGTATACCTGCTGATTCTCCCGGGGCCGACTACCAGAAAATGCGAGAGTTCGAAAAGTTCGGTGAGTATTCACTGTCGGCAGAAACGGAATGGTATTTGCTTAGAGCATTTCGAGCAGCGGAAGTAATCATACCTTTGCTGAAAGATAGACACTGGAAGACAGTCCTCAGCAGAACAGGAAGCTTCATAGGTTCTGACAACCCGGTTGGGATCGACGGTCCGCCAGGGCAGAAAATCGGCTTTAAGAACGCCGAGATTGTGATGTATCCCATCAATCGGCATGTCGTAATCTATGGAACAAACGTTCCTGTAATCTCTCCCGCCGTCAGCCGCAAGTACATTGCATATATCAACACTTTCACGATGCTTACCGCAGACGAACAAGTGTACTCTCATGTACCAAATTTTTGCTGGCTGGACGAAACACGTACATACCAAACAGACTGGAGGTTATTTTCGAAAAGCAAGTTCCTTTGAAAATTGAGGGTGACCATATATCCTTCCATGTTTCGGCTCACGAGACACGTATCAGGGCACGACTTCAGTCGGGCCGCAAAATTGGCCTGATAGCGCATGTGTTACGCTCGTCCCGAATATCATGAACTCACGTTGGACTGTTATTGTGGTGCAAAATGGCTCGATATCTTTTTTTCCGAAGCTCTCGATCTGCATACGGACAAATTACCGATCTGTTTGATTTTGTTTGGCCTACTATAGCTGCACTATGGAATTTACGTTGGCAAGTGCAAGGCTTCATTGATGTTCATGACCAAGTCACAAGCGAGCAACTCGATGGGCGTTTCGTTGTTGGAAGCGGCATTCACGGAGCGAATTTGAAGCGCGCTTGTGTTGAGCAATCTTGGGAGAATCAACAATCCCAATTTGCCAAGTTCTTGCTAATTGATCTGTTCGCCCTGTATGAGGGTTGGTTATCGGCGACCCTCGGTCCATTAGGACTCCAGCATTTAGAAAAACCATTTCAATTTCCGACCACGGTTGCGAATGGAAAAACGAAAGGGTTAGCTCTAGCACTCACAGAAGTCGGAGCTAAACAGTCGCAGATGCTAGTAAAGACTTTTGATAAAAAATTACGCTCACATCCAAAAAACACGGACCTCAATCTCGATGCACTGTTAATCTGTTACCGGTGCTTCAAGGAGTATCGCAATTGCTTGATGCATAACGGCGGCATCGTTACGGCCGGCGCTAAAACTGCTGCCGAACAATACGCACTGATTACAGCATCTGACTTGGGTAGCAAAGAAAAACCCTCTCTTCCGATTCTTGATGTAGGTGCATTTATTAACTTGCCTTTAAGACCAGTCGTCGGCTTTAGTGATGTCATATTGCGTCTGATTGCAACTCTAGATGCAAGGCTGGCCGTCTTCCAGGGGGCGGAACGGGAGTTTAAGGCGCAGTGGATTGCGACTAATGGCCGTAAATACACTCTCAAAACAAAAGAACATACGAAACGCGAAAGGCAAGTCCAAAGGCTCATCTCAAAATTAGCTTTGCCTCGGCCAACCAATGTTAGTTTGGTAGAACAATTCCTTAAGGATCATCAACTCGTTGGATAAGCATGGGGCCCTTCCGGCCCACGAGACATGTGTCAGGGCCTGACCTCAGTCGGGCCGCAAAGCTAGAAAAAGAAATCCTTCCTTGCGCCGCAGGCCCGCGCGCAGCTGCTCCCAGCAAGCCGGGTCCCCAGCACGCGTGCTTTTCGCGTGTTGGGGTGGAAGCCCGGTTTTGGCTTGCTGGGCGAAGTGCAGCGGAGCGCGCGCTTTAAAAAATTAACCGTTTGCTTTACTTTATTCGTTTCTCGTACTTACTCAACGATTTTGCTTGACCGATCTCCAACCTATCTCCGATGATCATTCGAACATGAAGAGGTTTTCTACAAATCAAGCGGCAAAGAAGCTCGGAATTCACACGGACACGCTGGCCCACTATATCGCCGTGGGCAAGGTCCCCGCTCCGGAGGTAATTAATGTCGGGGAGGGAAAACGCGTCGTCCACGCCTGGACCGAAGCCGAAATCGAACACGTCCGCCAACTTCTGCCTAAGATCGCCAACGGCAGGAAAACCCGTTACTCAAAACTCCGGGAGAACCAAAAAACACAGGCGAGGGCGCCTGTGCTCCACAAAACTAAGAAAAAGAAATAACCACAACCATTGGCTAACTGATATTTGCCAATGCTAATTGCTTCAATAACGGGCAGCGCCCGGTGTTAGCACCACCGAACGCGCCCTAACCAACACTGCCTATTGAGGAGGCAACGATGGCTACGAATAAAGCTATACGCTCCAATCCACCGGCGCAACCCGAGCGCCCCAGCCCTAACCATCAACTGAAAGCCGATCTCTTTGAGGCGCTTCGCCATCTCAACCGCGGATACGGCGTTGCCCTGGCCGCGTTCGACCGGCTTGAAGTCAAAGACCGCCAGCACGCACCGCGCGCCTACCCGCCCGGTTTTCTGCATGACTACCGCAACCGCACAGAAGCTTTGCGCGCCCTCGCTAACCGTGACCTTCTCCGCCTCCTCGCCGAACGTGAAGAGCATGAAGCCGAGCGTTTTGGCGCTTCTCCTGAAAAACCAGATCACAAGCGCCGTCGCTCCTGATCGTCACCAACATGGCTGGCGGCACCGCCGCCAGCCATGGCCCATCCATTACGGCCCATGGCTCTTGCGAGTTGTTCCCATCCCGCTAAAAGATTAAACTTTTTCGCATGAAACGAACCTACGCTATCACGATTGCGTTGTTGCTCTGCCTTTCCACGGGCTTTGCCCAGGAGTGGGCCAAACAGAAACTGGAAAAGTCGCCCCGCCACAGTGAGTGGGTGCAGATCAAACACGATAACCGAACGGTGCAGTCCTTTGTCGTCTATCCAGAGACCAAACAGAAAGCGCCGGTCGTGATTGTGATCCATGAGATTTTCGGCATGACGGAGTGGGTGCAGAGCGTCGCGGACCAGCTGGCGGCCGACGGTTATATCGCGATCGCTCCCGATCTTCTTTCCGGCATGGCGCCCAATGGAGGACGCAGCAGCGATTTCCAGGGCGGCGCGGCGCGCGAAGCCGTTTCCAAGCTCGATCCTGACCAGGTGACCGCTGACCTGAATGCCGTGGCCGATTACGCCAAAAAGATTCCCGCGAGCAATGGCAAGATTGCCGTCAGCGGATTCTGCTGGGGCGGCACACAGTCGTTCCGGTTCGCCGCCAATCGCAAAGACCTGAGCGCGGCCTTCGTGTTTTATGGATCGGGCCCGAAGGATGTCGCGGCGATCACGGCCCCGGTTTATGGCTTCTACGCGGGCGAAGACGCCCGGATCGGCGCCACCATCCCGGACACGCAGGCTGCCATGAAAGCCGCCGGCAAAAAATACGATCCGGTGACCTATGCGGGCGCCGGCCACGGCTTCATGCGCGCCGGTGAAGACCCCGCCGCCGATGCAGCGATCAAAGACACCGGCGACGATCCAAACATCAAGAAAGCGCACGATATGGCAGTCGCCAACAAAAAGGCCCGCTCGGAAGGCTGGGAGCGCTGGCTGGCACTGCTGAAATCGATGTAAGTTCGGTCTTCTATCTTCGGTTCGGGGACGCCATGGCCGGCGTCCCTGGTTTATTCTCTCGCATTGCGCGCTGGTGAGTCCCGCGACACTCCCCCTGTCCCGGCGATGACGTTTGCTTTCTGCCTCCGTCTAAGGGAACCAGGGACCTCTCCATCTCGTATAGGGGGAAAGGGGGCCTTGCCTTTACGCGCCTTCCCTTTCACCCAAAGGAGCCAATATGAATACACGGAATCAGCGCATCGCCGGATGGGCCATCATTATTGTTGGGCTCATTGCCCTGGCTTCGCCCAGGGTGCGCAGCCAGGCTTCCGTTCCCGAGCACACGGAACATTTCCAACGCAGCTTCACCGTCACCCCCGCGGGCACGCTCCATGTCGACAATTACAAGGGGACGATTCACGTCACCGGTTCTGACGGCAATCAGGTGGTAGTGGACGTGACCAAACGATTTGAGGGCAGCGATTCCGACCGCAAACGGTGGATGGAACATGTTGAAGTGAATTTTCACAGCGACAGCGACCGTGTGGCTGTTGAGGTGAAATATCCTCAATGGAACTGCGCCTTTTGCTGGGAGGGCCACGACTATACGTCTGCCGTCGAGTTGGAGATCCACGTTCCCCGCCAGATCAATGTAACGCTTGACGGTTATAAGCCTGACATCACGGTTGCGTCTGTTCAAGGCGATATTCGCATCAAGAGCTTCAAATCACCGATCGCAATAGATTCCACCATCGGAGCTGTCCGCATCGATACCTACAAGGACACGGTGAAACTTAACAATGTCACCCTGCGGGGCCCTCTGGAAGTCAAGTCCTTCAAGGCCGATGCCGAGATCAATGCCAAGGCGCTGGGTGACAGCGTGACGCTGGAAAATAACAAGGGCACAATCTTGCTGCGCGTGCCGCAGAATGCCGGATTGGACGTGGATTACGAAGGCGGCGTGCGTTCCAGCTTCCGCAGTGATTTTGCTTTGACCTCGACGTCTGGCAGTTTTGCCAAGAGCTTTCACGGCGTCATCAACCAGGGCGGAACACGGCTCAGGCTGCGCACGGGAAAAGGGTCGGTCTCCCTGGAAAAGCTTTCCAGCCAAATGTAAGCGCAAGGTGATTGCGGCCGTGCGACGCGGAAACTGATTTTCTCCGGCCTTCCCGCTGGCGGCAAGCATCCGCAGGATGGCCGTGCGTTGAACTAAAACAGATAAAGGGCCCAGCCGAGATAGCGTTACATTTGGCCCCTACTGGTCTGTCTGGAACATAATCTCCATTCGCGAAAAGGGTGAAAATGCGTTTTCTGAAATTCCTGCTCCTTCTGCTGGCATCGTGCGCCACACTGTTTGCTCAACCCGCAGCCCAGCGTGGCGTAGAGCCAGGCGATATCGATCGCACTGCTGATCCGTGCACTGACTTTTTCCAGTTCGCCAATGGCAAATGGCGCGCCGAGAACCCTATCCCGCCTTCCATGGTGCGCTGGAGCCGCCGCTGGCAGGCGGGCGAAGCCTCGAAAGAGCAGCTGAAGGAGATTCTTAACGATGTATCCAAGCGCATCGATTGGCCCCATGGCAGCGTGGAGCAGATCATCGGCGATTATTACGGTTCCTGCATGGATGAGGCGCGCACCAACACGCTGGGAATAGCGCCGGCCAAGCCCGTGCTGGCCGAAATCGACGCCATGAAAACACCGGCCGATCTGCAGCGCATGATCCGCCGCCTGCACGAGCTTTCTGTGTTTGTCCCCTTCGGCCTGTTTTCAAGTCCGGACAATCACAATCCCACACTGGTCGTCGCCAACGTTGTTGCCGGTGGGCTGGGACTGCCTGACCGCGATTACTACCTGAAAACGGAGCAGCGCTTCCAGGAAGCGCGCGATAAATATCTGGTACACGTTGCCGCCATGTTCAAGCTGGCCGGATACGATGACGTCAGGGCCAAGACCGCGGCGAATACCGTCTTCCAGTTCGAAAAGAAGCTTGCCGAAGCGTCTCTGGACAACGTGGCGCTGCGCGATCCCCAGTCCACCGACCACAAGACCACCTTTGCCGATCTGAAGAAACTTACGCCCGCCATCGATTGGAACGGCTACTTCGATAGCTTTAAGCTTTCTCGCGCAGACCTGAACGTGAGCGAGCCTAAGTTTCTTCAAGAGACTGATCGTCAGTTTCGTGAGACCTCGCTTGCCGACTGGAAGACATATTTAAAATGGCAATTCCTTCACGCTGCCGCCGATCAGCTTTCTGACCTGTTTGTGAACGAAAATTTTGCCTTTTACGGGAAATACCTGAACGGCGCCAGGGAGCTCAAACCCCGCTGGAAGCGCTGCGCTGAGGCGACAGACCAGCTTTTGGGTGAAGCGCTAGGCAAGAAGTATGTGGAAAAATATTTCCCGCCGGAAGCCAAGGCCCGGGCGCAGGAAATGGTGAAGAACATTTTGGCTGCTATGCATGACACCATCGAGGGCCTGGAATGGATGGGCCCGGAAACCAAGAAGAAGGCGCTGGAAAAACTCTCTACCGTCAATCCAAAGATTGGTTATCCGGACAAGTGGAAGGATTACAGCAGCATCAAGATGGTCCGCGATTCTTACTGGAACAACACGGTAGCGGCCGTGAAATGGAACCTTGCAGATGACCATTCTCAGATCGGCAAACCCGTGGACCGCGGCCGCTGGGGCATGACGCCGCCAACTTCGAATGCTTACTACAATGCGCTGCTCAATGAAATCGTCTTCCCTGCCGGCATTCTTCAGCAGCCTTCCTTCAGCGTGGAGAACGCGGATGCCATCAACTATGGAGGCATTGGCGTGGTGATTGGCCATGAGATCAGCCACGGCTTTGACGATCAGGGTGCGCAGTTTGACGCCCAGGGCCGCCTGAACAACTGGTGGACCGCCGACGACCTCAAGCGCTTTCAGGATCGGACTTCCTGTGTCGTACGCCAGTTCGATAATTACTATATCGAGCCGAATATCCATCACAACGGCAAATTGGTCCTCGGCGAGAGCATTGGCGATCTGGCCGGAGCCAAGATTGCTTATCTGGCTTTCAAAAAGGCACAGCAGACCCACCCGGCTCCTACCATCGATGGCCTCACGCCGGACCAGCAATTCTTCATCGCCTGGGGACAGTGGCGTGGTGACGAGATCCGCCCGGAGACGCAACGAACCATGGTCCAGGGTGATCCGCACCCGATCGGCAAGTATCGCGTGATCGGCCCGCTCTCCAACTTGCCGGAATTCAAGCAGGCTTTCAGCTGCAAAGACGATTCGGCCATGGTGCGTCCACCGGCAGATCGATGCACGGTCTGGTAACCATCTAAATGCCGGGATGGTTCAGAATGATGTGAGCCGGAGCAGAGCCTGCCCTGAGCGACTGTGCTAAAACGAAGGAGTCGAATGGGCATTTTATGCCTGCGGGCCGAAGCCTTGACGATGCCCGGCTTCAGCCGTAGAAGGAAAGACTTAGGAACAGAAAAAGCCATGCGTCGCCGCATGGCTTTTTCATGCTCGCCGCTTCATTACCGGCGCTGAAAAACGCCGCCGTTATAGCCCTGGGCATATGCGTTCTGGTAAGCCTCACGATATGCCTGCTTGTAGTAGTCCTTGTTTCCATACGTCGGGATATACCCGCGGCTGGCGTGTTTATAGTTGTCGCCTTGCGTAGGACGAAAACTGTGGCCTGTGCGCCGGTCGTTGGAGCCATCATTGAGTCCATCCTGATAGCCGTTCTGGCGCGCAGCGTTCAAGCCGTATCCGCCTCCGCCGTAGCCGCCGCGATAGCCGCCGTCGCGATCACGATCGCCGTCATGGTCCCAGTCCCGGTCGCGGTCGCGGTCCCCACCGCGGAACCCGCCGATTTCACGGAACCCGCGCTCATAGCCTGAGCGAAAAGCCTGGCGGTCATCGCGTTCACGCCAGCGGTTGTTGTCGGGATTAAAACGCCGGTTGTGCCGCGCGTCCCACTGCCCCTGCTTATACCCTTCTTTGAACGCCTGCCGGTCATCGTTGTCGCGCTGGCCCCATCCCCACTGCACCGGGACCATGGCCTGTGCCGCCGCAAAAGTGGTGGTGCCCGTGATTAACGCCGCACCCAACAGCATTGCTCTCATGTGCTTCATATACCCTCCCGTTAAGACCTTTTCTCTTGCTCCTGGCATTAACGTTCAATTAACTTCTGTTATTCAGTGCAAACACCCCCAGCGCTGGAAGCACTCTACTATTCGGTTAAGTTCTGTAAGCGCAGAGTAAGGAATGATTGGGATGTATTTTGCCGAAGCCGTATCAGTCACGGGACGTAAGGAAAGACCCTTATCCGCGTAGCAGAGGCCAGGGAAAAGTCTCTGGAGGGCGATGAGAAGCGATTATTTCGACTGCCACAGCTCCAGCTCTTTCGTCCTTCTGGAATATCCTTCAATCTTGCGGGCAGGGATAGCCTGAAAATAGCTGACCAGTTTTTTCAGATACACGCTCACCGGCGTATAAGCGATACCCAGCTCTTCTTTACTGCGCGCGTTTTCCAGCGACGACATCCACCGGCCGCTGAACGGAGAACAGTGCGGCAACAGTCCTGCACGGTCAAGCTCTTCCCGCGGCACGCGAACCATCTTCAGCGGACGATGCATCAGCGCCGCCAGCATCTCCAGAAACTGCTCAAGCGAAAACGTCTCATCCTGGCCGATGTTGTACGCCCTTCCCTTGCCTAAATCACCCTCCGCTAACCGCACAATCGCCCGCGCCACGTCCTCTCCGTAAATGTGGCGCAGCGGCGGCCCGTCGTCTTCAGGTATCAGGAGCGGCCCGCCATCCAGCAGGCGAAGAAAACATCCATAAATGCGGTCGTAATGGTCGCGTTCGCTGTGCACCATCGGCAGGCGCAGGCTGGTAAAAGGAAATTTTTGCTCCGTCCACGCCCGGGCAAACACGTCCTCGGCTGCGCGTTTGTCGAAACCATAAAGCCAATTATTGTAGTCAGACGCATCCGACTTCGGCGGCTCAGGCATCACCGGCCCCGCATAGTCGTCTTCCTTGAACGGCCGCTCCACTCCGAGCCGAATCAGGTAGACCTGCCCCGTGCTGAGAAAAATGTAACGGCCAACGCGGCGAGCAAGCGTCTCGACCGTGGCCTCCGCTTCCGCCCCGGTGTAGAGCGTGGTGTCGACGACCAGATCAAATTCCCGGCCGTCCAGCGTCCTTTTGAGTTGCGCCGGATCGGTGCGGTCGCCTCGAAGCCGTTCAACCTCTTCCGGTAGATCGTCTCGCGTTTGCCCGCGATTGAACACCGCGACTTCATACCCTTGTTGCAGCAGCGCCTGAACAATTCCGGGCCCAAGATTACGTGTTCCGCCGATGATGAGGGAGCGCATGTCGAGTATTGTAATCGGTCGCGCAACGTGATCGCTGCCTGCGCGCCTCACCGCCCCACGGTCGCGTAGAACGCATTGTTCCCTGTCCGCAGATCTTTTCCGTAGACCAGCGCCACGCTAACTCCCAAGACGCGCATTTTGATCTGGGCGCCGGTATCGAACAGCCACTTCTGCGAACCAAGACCGGAGGACGGATCCGTGATCTTGCCTATGTCAAGAAGCGGCCCCACTTTCACCGTCAGCAGTCCGTTCGAATACACGTTCTTGTCACTCTCCCAGTTGGAAAGAAAATAATCGCGCCCCAGCGGTGCGCTGCCCTTCTGCCCGTGACGCGTGCCGATGTGCGCGCGCATCGGCAGATCGTTGTCGCGTTCCAGACCCAGCATGAAGAGTTCGTCGAATGTAGTTTGGCCAAACGTTTTGCCGCCACGAATGCGCCAATGCGTTTCGTAATCGTCTCCCCGCGAGCGCGGAAACCAGCGAACTTCAAGCCGTCCTTGCAGTATTTCGAAAGACTGTCCTGGTTGCGACCACAAGCGCCCCGCTTGGGAGCTGGCGCCGCTGGAAATTGCCAGCCGCCGCTCCGGCGAGCGCCAAAGTTCGTAATTGAGCTCGGCAGTCTGCTTGAGTTGATAGCCCGTGGCCAGCAATTGAGGCGTAAGCGCCACCCCGGCCACATTGCGGAAGTCGCGATGCGAGACCTCAAGGCCGGTGGACCAGCTCCAGCGCGCGCCCATCAGCCGGCGGATCTCCGCGCCAAAACTTTCCCGGCGTTGGTTCAAAGCTCCCAGCAGGGTGCTGGGACCGGTGAAGGAAGTTTGCACCGTCCAATTTTCGTTGCGCGCGTCCGCGCCCACGCGGTAACGCCATTTTGGATCTCCGCCCAGCGGCCCGGAGAGCCACGCGTATGCACGGCGCTTGTCGGGGTCCCAGCGCGCCAGGGACACAATGTTCGTACCCGAGCCGCGCAGGTTGTAATACTCCGGCGTGACCTCTTGGAAGAAGACGCCGCCAAAGGTCCGCATGAGCGCTTCCGCCGTGGTATTGCCAAAGCCATTCCGTTCGCGCGCGCGGAAAATCGCGTCAAATTTGCCGTCCGGGCGCGCGCTCAATTCAAAGCGATAGCTGGAAAAGATCTCCAGCCCGTGAATGCGGGCTTCGCTGGCGAGCAACTCGTCGAGCGTTATGGTGCTTGCGGGCGCGAAGGCAAACGCATGATCGAGCAGCGCCGGCCGGACGCGCAACGCCGGCTCGCTGCGCACATCGGCAATCTCCGGCTTGCCGGCGCGGTTCCAGTATTTCAGCGCGGCTTCCAGATTGCTTTCCAGAAAGTAAGTAGTGGCCAGGAACTCGTTAGCGTAGGCATCTTTGGAATCGAGCCGCAGGGCGCTCCGCAAGTAGCGCCTGGTCTCGCCAATGTTGTTCTGTTTGAAAGCGACGCCGGCCAGTTCGACGGGAAAACGCGCGTCTCGCGGCGCAAGCTGCGCGCCGGCCAGCAGGGCGTTCCGCGCCTCGTCCCACCGCTCCATGTGTGCGAGCGCCATGCCGTAGTAGTAGTTAAGGTCGGCCGATGCGCGCGAAGTTTTTTCCAGCAACTGCGAAAGTTCGGGCCAGCGTTCTTTCTCGAAGAGCTGTCTGGCTTCAGTCGCGGGGTCGCTTTGTGCGCGGCCCGGTGAACAGCAGCACGCTGCAACCAGAATCAGCAGAGCGCAAAAACGTTGAGCGGAGATTTCCTACCTCAGGGGCTGAAGCCCGGTTCGAAATATGATTTTAGCGGTATAGGCAAATTCGTGGATTGAAGACTACGCTTTCGGCAGCGCCAGCAGCGTCCACCGGCCGACGGCGTTCCATTGGTTTTCAAAGCTTGCCCGGTCCTGTTTGAGCAGCTTGCGCTGGGCTGCGTCGTTCAGCAACACAACGTCCTGCTCCGGATCAACTCCCACCACTACCACGTAGTGCAAGGAGGTCTCCAGCGCGGAAGGCTTCAGCGCAACGATCAGCGGACGGCCTTTCGCCAGGTGCTGTTTCAGGTCGCTCCATTTTCCCGCAAAGGTGAAAGTCCGGAAACCATGCTCTTGAAAGTAGCGTTCCAGGTCGGAAGAGCGTATGCCATGGTCTTTGCCGGAATAGAGCGCTCGCTGGATCTCCACGGCATCGGCGCTTGCGGCTGCCGCTTTGTTTTGCTGTTTGTGCCAGTACTGCATTACCATGGCGATGCTGGCGGCGCCGCAGCCTTCTTTTTCCTGCTTGACAAATGGTACGTCGAGCCACACGCCGGGCGTTGCCGCGGAGACAAAACCGCAGAGACACACGGCGACCATGAGTCTCTGCGGCCAATGTCGAACCATGGAAATTGCTTTAACGGACCGCCACAATGATCAGGACCAGCACCGCAATACCTAGAATGATTAAGATCAAGTCGCGTTCGCTGAGATCACCGGCGGAAAAGTCTGCTTGCGCTTTATTGGCCCGCGACGCCAGTTGTGCCAGGTCCTGATCGTCCAGGCTGGAAACGGCGGTCTTTACCTGCTGGGGGTCCATCTTCGCCGATTTCATGGCTTTTTCAGCCGCCGGCGTGGACAACAGATGCTGTACGGTTTCCAGGTTGTGCTGTCTGACCTGCGACGCTGCAACGGCTTCTTTTTGCAGGTCGGCGGGGCTGACCACGTGGCTCTGCGCAAGCCCGTCCGTGGGAACAATGAAGAGTGTCACCAAAACAATGGCAATCGCCACCCGTAGGGATTGCCGCAAGTTAAATTGCATAGCCAAGCTCCTCCACTAATGTTCCGGCCAGAGTAGAAAGTATACATGAACGGTGAGTGATGATTTGGTAACCGCAGTCCTCGTACGGTTGCTGGACGGTGGTAACATTGCGAAAAATCACGCATGTTTCCCACCACAACCGCTGTTCCCCTGGCCGGTTGTGCCGCTCTTCACTTGGAAGAAAAAAGAAAGGGAGCAGTTGCCCGCTCCCCGGAATGCACTCAGATTCGCGCCTTTTCCTCAGTTGGCCGAGTCGGTCTTGGTTTGCGCCTTGGCTGACTCTGTTCCCAGTTCGAGAGAGTATTTCTTTCCGGAAAACTGCAGCCCGGTGAGCTCGCGATCGCCGTTCGAGCTGTTTTTGATCTCAGCATGCGTGTCACGCGCCGGCTGGCTCAATTCCACTACCTGCGCCGGCGCCGTGGCCACCACGTCCTTGCCCTTCATGATGCTCACCTGGACATTCGGCCCGGAGCCTTCCCACTTGGCTGTGTATTCACCTGCGGGTATCTGTTTGCCGTTCACTTGTGTAGGCGCGGAAATCTCGAAACTGCTTTTGTGAACATCATTGGCCGCGAATGCGCCCGTCGTGAAAGCCAATGCAAGTATCGCAAATATGATCTTGAAAAATAGCGAGGACTTCATTTACCGCTCCTTTGTTCTTTCCCGAAATGCGTCGGGAACCGGCTAGGGGCGGCCTGCTGCAGGCTGCGGCGAATTTTGCAATTTCTCGCCGATGGCCTACAATCCTTCACGTGGGGTTAAGAAAATGGCGCGCGCACGCGTGCCCTTTTCCGGGGACTGTCCTCGCCTGGGGCCGCCAAAACCGTAGGCGCGAACAATCCCTGAACCCCGTGAAATGATCGCTTTGTCACCGCATCAACTTTTTCCCCGTCGTGCGGTCCTGCTTCCTACTTGCAAAAACGATTCCAGACGCAAAAAAGTTTCAACAAATTTCAACCCTCTCTGGCTCTTTAGACGGCACGCGCGAATGCGCGTTAGCACTGGGCTCTCCACGCGCTTGCCGTTTTACATTTACCTTACAGCTCGTCCCAGCTCAGTGTGCGGAAATGAATCATCGCTGTTCGAAAATGAACATCTCAGAAGAAAAAAGACATGTGGCACGCGCTTCATCCATCCCAACCCTGATTTCTGACACACCGGCATTCTTCCCTCAAAGTATTAAAGCACGTCTTCGTGGATTATTCGCATTCGCGGAAAAATCGGCAAACCGGCCTTGTCGAAGGGTCAAACAGACATGCCCCAATTCTGGAATGCCTTCTCTCTAATCCCTTGATTTTGCGGCGTTAATCTTTTTGCCCCATAGCCTGCTGGAAATTAGTTCTTTTAATCTAAGTCCAATGAAACCGTAATCTCCGCCTTTTAAAACTTTGCATAACGAAACGATATTGCTCCGAAACGGATGAGGCACACGGAGCACTATTCCAGGTTCAGAAAGTTACAGAATGGGCTTTCGGGGGCATGGCAGTTTTAAAGCCGGCCAGGAGGAATTTCCGCCATGGAACTCTGTTATATGGTGAGCATGAGCGTGCTGCAAGAGATTTTGCAGTCGGAAGCAAAACCAGACACGATCTATAAATTACTGGCGACTGGAGAGACCGTCACAGTCGTGCACTTTGGACCGAGTGGACTGATCAATCAATTCGCTTTTCCCATCGTCCATCGCATACCCGACGTTCCCGAAGCTGAGGGCACGATGATGCTGCTGGTAGCCACGGAACGAAGCCGCGAAGAGCAGAGCTTCTGGGTGCCGCTGGAAACCAAATTGCTTCATTGCTGTTCGCTGAACACGATCGCTTAGCTGTGAATTCTCAGAATGCGCCGTTGCACTCCCTGGGCTGGACCTGAGTGATGGTGGAAACCGCGATTGTTTGGCGGGGCCTTGCGCCGATTTCCTGGGCCAGACGCCACAACCGGGTATAGCTGGCGAGCCCGCCGTTGATCTCGCCGACGCGCCACTGGCTCTCGCCTTTTCGGAGATCCGTATAGTTCACGATGAAGTAGCGGCGGCTACCGAACTCAATGTCAAAGAGCCGTCCATCGCGGCCGTCCTGTGAATACACGGCTATGGTTAGCGCCCTGCCGCCTTGCTCCGGCAGGAACTTCCCACAGTAGTAAGCCACACTGAAAGCGTTGCTGTTGCCGAGGCTGGCTGCGAACTCTTGAGTGCCACTCACAAGCTTGTTGTTCGTGGCACAGTTCAATGCCTCGGTCAATGTACGCAGAGGAACCGTGCTGCGTGAGACGTTTTTTGGCCTGGGGAATGCAGGACTGACACAACAGCCGTCGCGAAAATCATCTGTTGCCTTGCCCGCGACCTGCGAAACCGGAGCCACACAGGCAACAACAATCGCTAACGTCAGGCATTTCGCAAAACTGGGCTTCCTCATACCAACGAGTTTACCCCCGCGCACGCGAGCTTCCAAACTACTATTGGTCAAATAACTGAGGACGGCGCAAGCGCCGTCCTCTTATTTACAGTCCTTCTACTTCTTGGGAATGTACGGCCGCATCATCTCATTGTCTTCATGGTCGAGGATGTGGCAATGCACGACATACCCTGGCCCGGTGGTGGGATCGAAGGGGAAGTAATTCGTGCCCGCCACGGTGGTACCCACGGCATTGGCCTGCGGCGTGAACCGCACGACCACGCGAGTCACCTCTCCGGGGAACATCTTGAAGACATCCTTCCATCCTGCTTCCTCGGGTAGAGGCGGATTGATGCCGTCTTGCAGGTACGGAGTCACATCTGGATTGCCGCCGACCGCGCCGGCAGCGTTGGGAGTGTTATAGGAGTTCGGCGGACCAAATCCCGGCATAAACAAGCCGCCCGGGAACGAGGCGTCATAGGTCTGCCGGTATTGGGTCGTGTTAAACATCTGCCGGTTGACAAGCTGGAATTGGATCAGATGGATATGGATCGGGTGCGCATCCGCGGTTGTGTTGACGATCTCCCACACCTCCGTGGAACCCACTTGCGGCAGCTCGGTCACGAAGTTGCCGTTCACAGGAGTGGAGCCGGGAATCGGCGTGCTGGTTCCCTCCTCCAGGCCGTCCCATTTGCTGTTGTTGACCAGCACTTCCACCGGGCCGCCAGGTCCCTCAACTTCCACCAGCACCAGTTGCCGCTTCACGTTGGGCACTACGCCCGCGGCGAGCGTTCCCGTGACGGGATTCGCCAGACGCACCATGGGGGTGCGCAGGGGCGCGCCCGTTGCCGGGTTGTAACTGGTGTCCGTGCCTTGCAGCGGCGAGACTACCCGGAATTGCATCACTTCGCCAAACGTCTGCGGGTCGGGCGACATGCCGTTGGGGAATGGCGCCTTGGCGCTGTTGACGAGGGTCAGCGTCTGTCCAGCGAAACCGGAGAAATCGATGATCACGTCATAACGCTCTGAAGGCGCCATCAGGAGCCGGGGCGCCATGCTGTCAGGAACGTTCGGGTCGTTCAGCTTGACCGGAACATCGAGCAGACCACCGTCTGTGCCGATGACAAAAAACGCCGGGCCAGCCTTCTTGGTATCGCGGTTCTGCAACCGCAACTCATAGAATCGTGCGTTGGCGCCATTCAGGAAGCGCAGGCGATAGCGGCGTGGCTCAACATTGAAGAATGGCCATGCTTTGCCATTCACAACATTTACGTCGCCAAAGAACTCTGGAATCCAGAACGGATGAATATCCGGATTTGGTGGCGTGCCATTGAGTCCGGAGCCTGAGCCATCCGGAAAGTACAACTGCCCATTAACGTCGAACTGCCGGTCCTGGATTACGATCTCATTTTCGTACGGGCCAGCGGGCAGCCCGATGGGATTATTGGGCAGACCGGTGTCGCGATCGTCGCGCAGCAGGTAGAACGCCGCCAACCCGCTTAAAACGTTCAAACGCGTCATGCCGAGCGCATGATCGTGGAACCACAGCGTAGTGGCCTCCTGCTTGTTCGGGTATTGATAAACGGTTGCGTTTTTGGCTGCCTTGCTGAAAGTACGGTAGCCGTTCCCGTGCAATCCGTTCGCCGTGAACCAGGCTTGGGGATTGCCGTCGAACTCGGACGGGACCTCAGCGCCGTGGAGGTGGGTCACCAGCGGGATGGGGCCGGTGTAAGGCGGAGGCGGGAAGGGTAATGTATCCATCTGATTCAGCGGGTCCGCCCAATGAACGCTCTGGTCCACCGTGAGGAATTGTTGCAGGAACGGTGAAACCAGGTTGTTCACGTAGGTGATGGTGGTAGCGGTGCCTTTCTTCGCCTCCACCGAGATGCCGGGATAGCTCGGCCCCTTGTTGTTCAGGTTGTAGCCCCACACGGTGGTTTTCGGGAAACTTGCCGGCAGGATCTGCTGCTGGAACTCCTGCATCGCTGCCGTGATGCTGGTCGTGGTTATCCGCTTGCCGGCAAATGTCGGCAGAGGATCCACGTACCGGGGGACAGTTCCACCCAGCAAGGGGATTTGCGGCGTGGTCACGGAAGCCATGGCAGGTAGGCTCCACTTGAATGGCAAAGCAACGCCTGCGCCGGCAAACGCTGCATACTTCAAAAAGTCTCGACGGTTTGACATGGGGATGCTCTCCTTACTATTTCTTCGTTCCTATGATTTTTGGTTCCTATGATTCCTGGTCCTATGCTGCAAGCCTTGCTTACCTCCCAGCGAGTGCGCAGGGGATAGCATGGGGAAAAAGTCACACAGTGCGCGCGAATGTGGGTTCTCCACCGGATGGCGCAATTGATGGGGGATAAATCACGTCGCGGCCTGTGAACAAGACCGAACATCCTTCAGTGGGGCTACTGAAGGTATTGCAAAATTAAGCTTGCAGAGCAGAGCCGTGCTGTGACGCGGGTCACGTCCGCAAGTGATGAAATCCGCCAGCAGCAGCCGCCTTTATTTGTCAAACTCTGAGGCTTTGGCAGTCACAGAACTGCCTTCCCAAACGACCAGGTGTAGATTGGTTCGTTCATGAGAATCCTCACTTGCGATGAATTGCGCCAGATTGAGCACGATGCCGAGGGCCGGACGGACAACCACGCGGCCAAAAGAAGCCGGCAAGCCCGAAAATTAAGTCAGGACCAGCACACGCCAGCAAGTTACGGAGTTGTCGCCGCATTATCGCTTCTGCCGGGCTTGCGGGCATGTGGACTGAAATCTGATTGAGGAGACTCGAGCGTGCAGGAGGTCGGATCAGGTCTTGACGGCTTTCGCGGCACTCTCCGACCACTCCGTCATGCGCTGCTCTATCCTGGCGATTTTCTTGCGCAATGCAGGCGTTGAGGTCACGCACTTTTCCAGCAGTTCCAGATAGTCGGGCATCCGCCAGTGCGCGCGGATCTGCGGCAGGTACGGCTTGAGCTTCACGTAGACGAAGATCATTTCCTGGTTCCAGTCCATGAACATGTCACGGTGCACGGCGCCGCGCAGGACGAGTGAGGCGCCATTGTCCCAATAGGTCACGACCTGACGAAACCATGCGTGCTCCGGGGCGGTGGGGTTCGCGCTGATCTTCAGGAAGTCGTCGAACGATTGCGGCATCCATGCTGTGAACCAGCTGCGGGCCTTGCGCATCTCCGCTTCGCGGCGGAGGTCGTAGAACTTCATGCAGATTTCGGCGTCCGCGGCCGCGGCCTTCTTCCCGGCACTCTTTGCCATGACTGCGCTCCTCAGGTAAAGGGCGAGATAGCCCAGTTTACGACGCGAGAGTATAGCAGAATGGCGAAGGAGCTGCGTTGCCGGAAGCTACAGTCGAGTGGGAACGCAAGAGAGTCTTTGCCAAATTGCGCCCTTAATTTGTTCTATGCCTATTCCCAGCCCAGGGATGGTGCCTTCTCCCGCACTGTTTTCTACTTTTTCGGTTCTATCGCGTCAAATAGCCCTCTTTGTGCTGCACCTGATGGTGCTTCAACCTTCTCCGCGCATTCTGGTCCGTCATTCTCGACTTTGTTGACGGTAGAACTAACCGGATATTTCAGCATAAGGCGGGCGTCAAAGGGCTTGAGCAAATCAGCAACCCGCGCCGGATGAGTTACGCCAGGGTCGAGCCACAGGTCGTAGTCTTCGGGCCGGAGAATGACCGGCATCCTGTGATGAACGTCCCTGAGCAGTGAGTTAGCCTCGGTTGTCAGGATCGTGCACGATTCAATCACGGCCCCTTCAGGGTCTTTCCACCGGTCCCACAGCCCGGCAAAAGCAAACAATCCATCATCAACCAGGCCAACGTGATACGCCTGCTTTAACTTTGGGCCAATCTTCTTCCACTCATAAAAGCCATTGGCCGGTATCAGGCACCGCCGCAGTTTCATTGCATCCTGAAACATGGGCTTCTCAGCGGCAGTCTCAGCCACGGCATTGATGGCCTTGGCGCCGATTGAAACGTCTTTGGCCCAATACGGAATCAAGCCCCAACGCATCACAGCAAACTTGCGCTTTGGTTCCTTGCGGTCCTGGCGTATTGTGGCGACCTCATCGGTCGGCGCTATGTTCCACCTGGCTGCCCAGTCGATGTCCTCGGCGGGAATGTTGAAATACTCGCTGAGCCAACGCTCTTTCGCTGTCAGTCGATAGCGCCCACACATGATTACGGCCTCTTCTGGCGGGCAAGAGAAATGGATTCCTTGAGCGCAGCCGCAAGGTCGGCCTCACCTGTCATTACGTGCGCGGGCTTTGCCATGTGAGACTCACGGCCAAGCCAGGCTTGCAGTTCCGTAGGATCAGCCACGATAACCCGTCCGTCGCGTTGAACCGGCATTCCCTCTTTGGCCCAGCGCTGTGCCGATGCCGGCGTCATACCGAGATACTTGGCAATGGCCGTCCAGCCTTTCAACGTGGGTGATTGAGCTGTTTTCTTCTTCGCCACAAAACCAGTGTAAATTTACCTGCGATTCCAAACAATTTTCGCTGGCAGTTCTATGAATAGCCAGAACGGACCGAACCCGTGTCCCCGGAAAGAATTCCTTTCCCTGTGCCCCAAATTGTGCCACTTTGTGCCTCTACTATGCCTCATGACGTGATACCGCGAACCAGGCAACACTTCTGGCAACTTTTGAAGTGCAGGAAAATCAGGCGATGAGAGGAGGGAGTTGGTAGCCCAAACGGTTTCCAGTTGGAACCAAATTCTCAAAACAAATAAGTAGAAAATTCTGCGAGCTGGGAAAAATACTTTTCATATCCCTTTGGGGGCACCCCTAGGTGCCTTTTGGGCAAGCCCTCGCCGTGCATTCACTCAGAACAGTGAAGGCCGACAGTGAATTGAGAATCGGTCATGGCACCGATTTAATCACCGATTCTTCCTGACTTGCTTGCAACTACGGCCTGTAGGCTGGCTTGAATTTCATTCTCGGATTTTCCGGATTTGTGTCAAGTTTTTCCCTCCAGAGAATGCAAGAGTCAGGTGCCATCACGCGGAAGATTAAGGCGAAACCGCATGTTCCTTTCATTTTCAAGAGCCAGCAAGCCAATTTCTTGAAAAACATAGGTTAAAGAAAAATCCAAGAGACCGCTCTTGACTCGGTGAAACCCGAGCAGTACGATTCGCTGCCATTGGAAGTACTACCAGGGATAAAAGAAGGCTTCACAGGTCTTATTCATGCGGACGTTGCAGCCGACGCCCGCCCACTTGAAATGCACGTAGGCAACTTCCGGAGCCGAAGCATGTCACAAGATGCAGCCAACACCCGCCTGGTGCCCTGCCGTTTCACGCAAGTGCCGACTCCTCGTTCATACGTGCCTCACTTGTCCCCCGCTCTAAACCGGTTCTGCTGGACAACTGAACTTTAACGCTGGATCTTCACGCAAAAAAACCCAATGCACGCCACCGCCGGCGTTACTACTTGCTCCAGCGCCGTGCACACCATCAATCTCACTGAGCCAAGGAGAACAGTATGGGTCGCAGAGATGATAAGGAAGGTTTTTGGTTATCAGAAAACTCCGATAGAAGACGGATCAGGGATGCGGAGAATGCGCGGAGGAACCGCGCCGAGATCAACAAAGCGCTGTCTCACGGGCAGGTTTCACGGCGCGATCTGGTGAAGTGGGGCCTGTTTACTTCAGCGGGCATTCTAGCGCCGATTGGCGGGTTAAGCCCGTTCGTCAGGCCTTTGAACGCGCAGACCACCAGCAGCTTCGGGACCCGTGGTGGTGGAAGCGGGATTCCCACGGGCCTGCCGAGCAGTCCACTTTTTGGAGTGCTGCCCTTCACCCAGCCAATGCCCCGTTTCGATGTCTTCCAGCGCAACCCGGTTTCAAGCTTGAGCCCCGCGCCCCAGGCGCAGGCTAACCAGACGCAGCAGCCGCTTGACCCTGCTCTCGTCGGCGGACAAACTGGCCTGACCGGGCCGATTGAGGGACGTCCTCCTGGGGCGATCTGGGCGCACCAACGCTTCACGCAGAATCCGCCCGTAATCGGGATTGACGCCTCGACCTCACCCGCAACCACCAACACAACTTACAATCCGCAAGTTCCCTCGAGCCTCAATTCCGGCATCAACCCGGCGACGCCTATCCCGCTGAAATTCCATCCCAGCATGCCCACTCAACAACCAAACTCGGTATGGACCTTCAACGGCACCATTCCTCCAAAGCTGATGTTGGGCCGCTACGGAGAACCAATCCTGTTCCGTCATCACAACCGGTTGCCGGCTGACGTGACGCAGAATAACGGCTTCGGAAGAAACACACTTTCCACGCACGAGCACAACGGCCACCATGGCGCGGAAAATGATGGCTTTACGGGCGCGTATTTCTTCCCCAACCAGTTCTACGACTACCACTATCCGTTCGTGCTGGCGGGCTTCACCACCATCAACACCGCGGCCACTGACCCGCGGGCGGGCAGCCCCAACGGCAGCGGCGGGATCAACAAAGTTCCCGGCGACTGGCATGAAACCATGAGCACGCATTGGTTCCACGATCACATGTTCAGCTTCACCGCGCAAAACGTCTACAAGGGCGATGCCGGAATGTTGAATATTTACAGTGCGCTGGACCGCGGGAATGAAGCCATCAACGATGGCGTAAACCTGCGGCTCCCCAGCGGCACCACCCTTGACTGGGGCAACCTGGATTATGACGTCAACCTGATGTTCTCCGACAAAGCCTGGGACGCCAACGGACAGCTCAACATGGATATCTTCCAGTTCGATGGTTTCCTTGGCGATCGCATGACCGTGAACCTGGCTTACAAGCCGTTTTTCCAGGTGGAGCGGCGGAAGTACCGTTTCCGTATGCTCAATGCCAGCGTGTCGCGTTTCTTCGTGTTCGCGCTGAGTGATAGCTCAACCATGGTCCAGATTGCCAATGACGGCAATCTCCTGCCGCAAACTGTGCCCCTGCATCAGCTTGATCAGATGGGCATTGCTGAGCGGTTTGACATCGTGATTGATTTCTCGCGCTATACCATCGGGCAAACCGTGGATCTGGTGAACCTGCAGGAGCACCGCGACGGCAAAGGTCCCGGCCAGATACTCACCGTGTCGGGCGCGCTGTCAGGTTCATCCAGCGATCCAGCCGTGGGCGCGTGCCTGCGCTTCCAGGTCGTGCGGAATCCCGCGGTGCCGGACCAGAGCATCTGTCCAAATACACCCATCACGCTCATCCCCAATCCTGACCTGTCAGCAATCCCCGTCACGCGGACGCGTCAGTTTGTTTTCGATGATCGCGCCAGCCAAAACCAAAACGATCCTGTGACGTCGTACACCGGTGGCGGTAATTGGGGGATTGCGACTGAAAACACTGGTGGCAGCAGGTTCAGCAGGGGAGGCTCAGCGCTCAAGGCCGACTTTGGCCGGATCTCTTCGGCGCCGAGGTTCGGCACCCGCGAGATTTGGGTCTTGAAGGGCGGCTTCAACTGGGACCACCCGATCCACATCCACTTTGAGGAAGGCCAGATTCTGGCCCGCAACGGCAGCCTCAGCAATGTTCCGCAGGCGGAAAGAGGCCGCAAGGATGTTTACCGGCTGAAAGAAAACGGCAGCGTAACCATCACCATGCAGTTCCGCGACTGGGGCGGCATGTTTATGGAGCATTGCCACAACACCATGCATGAGGACAACGCAATGCTGATGCGCTGGGAGATCAATGCCGCCGGAGGCGTGTTCCTGAACCCGCTTCCGACGCCGATTCCCAGACCGACTGGCGTTACGTTCCAGGCACCGGACGAGATCCTAACCAATGCGTTCTAACCCTGCAACCGGCGCTTACTATGGCAGCGGGCGCTGGAGCGGAAATTAGCTAACGGCAAAATTCGGACGGCGGGCTCTTCCTAGTGCTCTCTTTGCGAAGGAGCGAGCTCGCCAGTTCGAACTCAGGCTTTTGGGAAAGCAAAGGGAGCAGATCATGCAAAGGAAAAGGCGGGTACGATTCATCGGGACTTCATTATTACTGGCGTTCGCGCTGGCGCTGCTAATCAGCCGCCCCTCATCCGCGGACAGCCGCTGGGGAGCAAATTACTTTCCCAATGTCGAGCTGACCACGCAGGACGGGAAGACCGTCCATTTTTATGACGATCTTATCAAGGGCAAAATCGTAGCTATCGATCTGATTTATACCTCTTGCCAGTACTCGTGTCCTCTGGAAACGGCGCGGCTGGCGCAGGTACAGAAGATGCTAGGAGACCGCGTGGGGAAAGATATATTCTTTTACTCCATCACGATCGATCCCAAGAACGACACGCCGGCCGTGTTGAAAGCCTACGCGGAAAAGTTCCATGCCGGGCCGGGCTGGACATTCCTTACCGGGAAAAAAGAAGACATCGATTTTCTAAGCAAAAAGCTGGGTTTGTATTCCGATCCTGCTGCCACCGTCGATGGACACACACCCCACTTGCTGCTCGGGAACGAGCCGATGGGCCAGTGGATGCGAAACTCCGCGCTGGACAATCCGCGCTTTCTCTCCCAGATGATTGGCGATTTCCTGGACAGCTTCAGGAACATGAAGCCGGCGCAGGGAACGTCGAGCACCGAGTCCGCCTCGCTGAACCTTGATCCGGGGCAATACTTGTTCACGAAGAAATGCGGAGCCTGTCATACGGTGGGTCAAGGCGACAAAATAGGGCCGGATCTGCTTGGCGTGGCTGACGCTCGCAATCGCGACTGGTTGATGCGCAAGATCCAGAACCCGGAGCAGTTGCTGGCTGAGAAAGACCCAATCACCATGGCACTGGCTGAGAAATACGGCCACGTTACCATGCCTAACCTCCGCGTTGCGGACGAAGATGCGAATCACCTGATCGGTTACTTGGTCTCGCAGACATCAGCGCTCAACAGGCAGGCCGCCGCGGCGAAGAACGCGGCAACAAAAGCGACAGAAAGTAAAAGTGGAGACGCACGCCCCAATCGGTAGATTAAAGGCCGTGGACTATTCAGATTGTCGGGATTGTAGATGGACTGGCTGAAGTTCGAATTCGATTATCGCCTCGACCTGCAGAGGTTGACGCCACACATATTGGCGGTTGAAGCACACCGCCAAGCGGCGCTCACACGTGTGCTTCCACCGCAATGGCGAGAGCCTTCGCCGGCGGAAGCCCTGGCTGAACCCACAGACGAGAAACTACAGTCGCGCATCACGAATGCCGCTAACGCGCGAGCATGGGTCAATGAGCGCTTTGGCCCAGGGACGCCACCGCTTGCTTTGGCCGACCTGATGACGATGCATAGGATGGTGGCAGATGGTGCCACGGGAGAATATGCCCCAGGCGCGTTGCGCAGCCTGCCGGTGCAGGTAGGACGGCGAGAAGTAGGCGGGCTTCATATGGGCGCTCCGACAAACTGGCTGCCCCGCCTGATGAACGAGTACGTTCAATTCATTACCAGCGAGCGCTTATGCAGCTTGCATCCAGTGATGCAAGCGCTCGTAGCTCATTTCTTTCTTGTCACCATCCATCCCTTTGGCGACGGCAATGGAAGAGTGTCCCGCCTCCTGACAGCAGGCATCCTGCTTCAGCGTGGATACAACGTGCACGGAGGCTTCTACGCACTGTCAGATTATTTCTACCTGAACGACATCAAGTATCACAGCATGCTGCACAGGTGCTGGCAATCCCCCCCCTTTGACCTCACTGCGTTCGTCGCTTTTGGGATGGAGGGTTTTGTTATGGAACTCAGGAGCATCAGTAGCTTTATCAAAATGAAACTGTGCCGCGTGGTTGATCGTGAGATGTTGCTGCAGTTGCACTCCGGTCCGGGGCCGCGCAGGCTGCGCTCACGGTTGTCACGGCCGGTTTCGCGATAGCTGTTTTACTTGTGCAGATAAAAGAGCCCGCGATCTGCCTGGAGTTCACAATCGCGAAATGCATCGCTGAGCGTTTCCAGCAAGTCGGTTGCTAACACTGTGTTTTCATGGAAAAGGTCGCACGCAAGGTCACCCGCAAGCCCATACAAATACACCGCGGAAGCAACATCCAATTCCCGCAGGAGAGAAGATCTGTTTGTGGGATGCGCGGCCAATGCCGCTGCGATGATTCCGCTGAGTGCATCATCGCAGCCGTTCTTGGCCAATGCGGAGTTGCCTGTCATGCAGATCCACGTTTCACCGGACGATCCGGCGACGATCGTCCTGAAGTCTTTCAGCACGATGCAGGACTGGGTCTCTTGGGCGATACGGCGAGTTGCTCCGGCCATGTCTGCTTGAAGTAGGTCCATTCGGACGCCGGGAAGCCCCGCTGCCTTCTCTGAATCGAAAATAATGACACGCAACTTTGAGCTGTCAGGATTCAGCTCAGGCGTTCTTCTAAGGATGGCACTGAGCGCGTCAGGATGGACCACAAGTGGCGATTGACAATGATGTTCTACCCACCGCACTAGCTCCGCTGTCTGCTTATCGCGCGACAATCCCGGCCCAAGCACAACCACATCTGCATTGGCCAACAGTTGAACGATCTTTTCACGGGCCGCAAGCGAGATTATGCCTTCTTCAGCCTCAGGGAGTCCGTGAGTCATCAACTCTGGCGCAAAGCCGGCGATTGTCGGCTGACTGGATCTGGGGCACGCTACCGTAACCAGACCCGCACCCGTACGAAGCGCCGCGATGCCCGCGAGTCCGGCCGCTCCCGCTTTATCCAGAGACCCCCCGATCACCAGCACGTGGCCAAAATCCCCCTTGTGTGCCTCGTCCGGTCGTGGCGGAAACGTAATCCGCACCTCCTGCCCGGTGGTAACGCTCAGTCCGGTTTGGTTTGAAACAAGGGTCGGTTGTGCACCAAGTTCGCTTACCGCAACGGGGCCCGAGGTAAGCTCGCCAAAAACATGGGAGAGTTTGGGAGCCACAAATGTGATGACGCCGTGCGAGAAGACCGCTTCGCTGCTGCCCTGGTGCACCTGAGACTTGTTGTCTGGCTCAACTCCAGAAGGTACATCGACCGATACAACGATGCCGGACGCATGATTAATCGCTTCTACAGCCTTCTTGGTGATTCCTTCTAACGGAGGCTTGAATCCGGTTCCTATAACAGCGTCAATGATTAGATCTGCTTCCAGCGCCAATTGCACCGCGTCGGCCTGAAAACCGGCCTCATCAAAAATCCAAATCGGCTTGACGCTCAGGTTAGCGCATATGGCCGCAGCTTCAGGAGAGAGCGCCTTCTCCTCCGTGGCTAGAACAATCACAGAGATCAGCTCGGCCATTCCAGACAATACCTGGGCGGCCATTAATCCATCTGTGCCGTTGCCGCCGTTACCGCAGACCACGCAGACAGATCGGAATTTGAAGTGAGCAAGGCAAAACTGGGCGACGGCATAGCCAGCGCGCTGAATGAGGACCGACGCTGATGTGTCCGCCCGGCCCTCTGCGTCGTGCTCAGTTAGGCGCAATTCGTCGCAAGTGAGGACTCTCATGAGCCAACCAATTTACTCCGGGATGACCGATGTTCCAAAATCGGGCTAAGTTGCTGTAGGGGCGTTCTGCGCTCAAAAGAAGGCTGGTTCAGGCAATGGCCCAATGTCTCAAAATGTCTCAGGGTGCCTTAGTGTGATTCCCAGCCCGGAGCGTGAGGCAGTGGAGGAGCGGGCCGCGATCCTGGAGTACGAAGCGAACCTGAAAAAACCTGAGGCGGAACGGCAGGCATTTGGGGAATGGACACAGGCAAAAAAAGCCAGGGAGCAAGCCTCGCGCGCAGATGGTTTTAACGAACGCATCGAACCTCTGGAAAACCGCGCCTTCTGAGCAGAAACAGCGTTTGCAGCAGGTTCTATTTCCCGAGGACGTATTCAGAAGGAGATTATCGAACCGCTGTAACGTGCTTTTCAGCGGAATGGGAACGAAGGCGGTCAAAAAGGAAGGTTTGGTAGCGCTACCGGGAATCGAACCCGGGTTTTAAGATTGAGAATCTCACGTCCTAACCCCTAGACGATAGCGCCACTCTGCTTGCGAGACATACGCAGTATAACAAAGCCCTGCGGTTCTCACGCAACCCGAGTTGCCAGCCCAGCACGTGAAAGGCCCTTGCGCGTGACGAAAAAAAACTTAATCCTTTGGTCTCACGCAAATCGAGGCCACAAAAAATTCCCTCGAGAGTTTTATCTCCGGCGGCCCCCAAACTTGCCGCGGATTCTCTATAATCAAGGAAGCGCCGCCCCTCGTCTTAAATTTCAAGATCACTTCGTAGAACTGAAGAGCTGAGGAGCATCCGTAGTATGGCAACAAAACCTTCCAAAAAGCCGCGCAAGACTACGTCCGCGAAGCCGGGAACGCCGGAGCCGACGCCACCGGTCAACCCGATGGGGCAGGCCGGCAAAAGCGGCGAGAAGCACGTGGGTGAGTTCCAGCGCGCGCAACAGAGGATCGAAGAAGAAATCCGCATCCGCGCCTATGCGTTTTTTGAGGAACGGGGACGGCAGGAAGGCTATGACCGTGAGGATTGGGAACGGGCAGAAGCCGAGGTCCTGGCAAAATACCAGAGGGCAAAAAGCGCATAGTCCACAATGAAACAGGTCTTATTGCTCGATGACAATATCGCCCAGCTTACTGTCCGCGAGCTGGTGCTGCGCAAAGCTGAGATTGAGAGCCACGTAGCCACCAACGCGCAGAGCGCACTAGCCCTGTTGCGCAGCGAGGCCGGACGCTCCAAAATCGGCGTGGTCATCACCGACCACCTGATGCCGGACATGGACGGCGTGGCGTTTGTCCGCCAATTACGAAGTTTTAACCCGGAAGTTCCGGTCATCGTCATCAGCGGCCTGCCTGATGCTGAAGAGGAATACTCCGGCCTGAACGTTATTTTTCGCGTAAAGCCCTGTGATCCTGAGGATTTAATCGCCCTGGTCAGGACAGCGCTGCAATGTAGGGCCTCCGCCTAATTGAGCGATTGCACCAGGCGTGAAACCATATTAAGCTCCTGACGATGCCATTACTAGGAAGCTTTTGTCTTTTATTCGCTTTAGCGCTGGCTCTCTACTGTTTTGTGGTGGGAGTCATCGCGGCGGTGCGCAAAGACGCTGTCGGCTACCGCCTTGCTGAAACCGCCCGGCGCGCCGGCATGGCGACGTTCGCTGCTGTCTTCCTGGCTGCAGCAGCATTGGTGTATGTGGCCCTGACAGACGACTTTTCCGTCGCTTACATCCTTCACCACTCCAATCGCGCCCTTCCCGGACCCTACAAGTTTGCCGTTTTATGGTCAGGCCAGGAAGGTTCGATGCTCTTCTGGGCGCTTTTGCTCTCAGCCTACGGATTTGTGCTGCGGCTGCGCCACAAAGTCGACCAGCGGCTTGTCGCCATGGCCTCCATGGTGCTGGCCGGCATCCAGGTCTTCTTCCTTATTCTTGTAACCTTTGTTGCCAATCCTTTCGGCATGATGGACCGCGTGGCCGCGGACGGCAATGGCTTGAACCCGCTGTTGCAGTATCCGGAGATGGTCATCCACCCGCCGATGCTGTATCTCGGTTACGTCGGCGTCTCCGTTCCGTTTGCGTTTGCCCTGGCTGCGCTGATCATGCGGTATCCCGGCGAGAAGTGGATCCATATCACCCGCCGCTGGACCATGGTTGCCTGGTTGTTCCTTACCTTCGGCATCGCCTTGGGCGCGCATTGGGCCTATGCGGTCCTGGGCTGGGGCGGATACTGGGGCTGGGACCCGGTGGAAAACGCTTCCCTGCTGCCCTGGATTTCTACCACTGCATTTCTGCATTCCGTGATGATGCAGGAAAAGCGCGGCATGATGAAGATGTGGAACGTCTGGCTGATCTTTATCACCTTCATGCTTTCCATTCTGGGCACGATGCTCACGCGCGCCGGCCTGGTGAGCTCGGTGCATGCCTTCGCGCAATCCAGCATCGGCCCGTGGTTCACCGGGCTGCTGATCACCATCTTTGCTGTCTGCGTGACCTTCTTCATACTGAACTTCGACCATCTGCGCTCCGAAAACAAGCTTGAGTCTCTGGTTTCGCGCGAATCCAGTTTCCTCTTCAACAATCTGGTGCTGCTGGGCGCGTGCTTCGCGGTGCTGGTTGGAACGTTGTTCCCAATCCTTTCGGAATGGGTGCGCGACGTCAAAATGAACCTGGGCGCGCCGTTTTACAACAAGGTCATGGTCCCGATCGGGTTGATCCTGATCTTCCTGACCGGGGTGGGGCCTTTGCTGGCTTGGCGCAGCACGTCCATGGGCAGCATCAAGCGGAATTTCAGGATACCCGCAGGAGTGGCTCTGGTGGTCGGTCTGGTTTTGATCAAGATGAGCCTACCATGGGCGATACCACAGTGGTTGGGCTTCGCTCACGTATTCACCTGGCTGGAGCTCCTTGTGTCCTGGGCTTGGGGCATGGACATGGGGCCCTTCTACGCCTGGTGGGCGTTTGTGCTAAGTGCCCTTGTGGTTTCCACCATTGCTTCCGAATTCATCCGCGGCGGCCTGGTCTGGAAAAATAAACTACAGATCAACCTGTTTGCTGGAATGTACCAGCTGACGCGCCGGAATATGCGCCGCTATGGTGGCTATGTAGTGCACTTTGGAGTAGTGCTGCTGGTGATCGGGCTGGCTGGCGCTGCCTTCAACCGGGACAAAGAGCAGGAAATGGCCAACGGGGACAAACTCGAACTCGGGCGTTATACCCTGGTGAGCCAGGCATACACCGAAGATGACAACGCCAACTACGGTTCAAAAGCCGCCCTGCTCGATGTCTACAGAGACGGGAAATTCCTGACCCAGCTGAATCCAGAGGAGCGTACTTTTAAGGCAAGCGGTGGACAGCCTGTCCACATTGTGGCCAACCATTCCACGCTGCGCGAAGACCTTTACGTGGTCTTCCAAGGGCTCAATAGACAAACAGGACACCCGATCGTCAAGGCGATCATTAATCCTCTGGTGAATTGGATTTGGATCGGCGTGCTGGTGATTGCCTTTGGAACAGGAATGGCCCTGGTGCCGAACTCGGCCACAGTCACCGCGCAAGTTCCCAAGGCTGTCCCGGTGTCCGCTGTTGAAGAGCAGGGCATGCAGCCCGCGGGAGCAGGCAAATGAAGCGTGTAGCGCGATTACTGATTCTTCCCTTGATGGCGGTGCTGCTCATGGGGGCTGACAACCAAGAGGCCCGGTACCAGAAGCTGGGCAGCAAGATCATGTGCACCTGCGGCTGCGCGGAGATGCTCTTGCAGTGCGATCACGTTGGTTGCCAGAATTCCGACCGCATGACTCGCGAATTGCGTGCGAACGTGCAGACCATAAGCAACGATGAAGAAGTGCTGGACTGGTTCCGAAACGCCTGGGGCGTTACGGCTGTGGTTGAGCCGCGCACACACGGCTTTGAGCTCCTGGCTTGGGTGCTGCCCACGGCCGGACTGGGTTTTGGCCTGCTCCTGGTCATCTTGCTCATTCGCAGTTGGAAGCTGCGGTCCGCGCCAGTCGCCGCGGCCGACCTGAATCTTGCTCCTGAACTTGAAGTCATGCGCGCCCGCGCCCGCCAGGAGACGGAACTATGAGCCCGGCCATGGTCGATTACGGCATCAAGATGTTCTGCTGCCTGTTTGCCGTAGGCGCGCTCATCTATGTTTTTCTTCCCAGCCGCGACACGGAAACCGGCGTGGACAAGACGCGCATTGCCTATCTTTACGAGCGCAAAGACGTGGTCTATGAGAACCTGCGCGACCTGAATTTTGAATTCAAGTCGGGCAAGTTCACCCAGGCCGATTATGACGGCATGCGTCTTGGCATGGAAGCTGAAGCGGCCCGCATCCTGGCCGAAATCGAAATGCTGGAGTCCGCAAAAGCCTGAAGGAGCCCATTCCATTGAAGCAAGCCGCTATTACTATTCTGCTCTTCGCCTGCTCGGTTGCCGCCGCTGCAGACACCCTGAAGGGCGTGGTCCAAAACAGCACCACCAACAAGCCTTCCGCCGGGGATGAGGTCACGCTGAAGAAGATCGGCAACGGCATGGAAGACGTGGCCAAGACCAAGACCAATGCCAAAGGCGAATTCAGCTTCAACGTCCCGCCGGAGCGGCAGCCTTACATCGTGTGGGTCCAGCACCAGGGCGTAACCTACACCCAGGCGGGCTTGCCCGGAGGCGTCCCGGTCGCGGTGCGGGTTTTTGACACCGCAACAAAAGTAAAAGAAATCAGCCTTCTGGACCATGCCATGGCGATTCAGACGAGCCCGGATGGGGGCACCCTCAACGCCGAAGAGTTCTATACCGTGGGCAATCAATCGACGCCGCCGCGAACTCTTTCCGGACCGCACACATTTGAGCTGTACCTGCCCGAAGGCGCCAGCATTACCGAGGCCAGCGTGCAAACCGGCAAGACACAGTTGAAAACCGCCTTGATTCCCGGCGGCGAAAAGAACAAGTACGCGTTCACGTTCCCGATACGGCCGGGCCAGACGCAATTTCACATCCTCTACACCGTCCCTTATTCCGGCAAGTTGCAGATCGATCCCCGGTCAGATCTGTCGACAGAAACTTTGATGGTGGCCGCGCCCGACTCCATCAAGTTCTCCGCCAGCGACAGCTCCATCTACCAGACCAGGACCAACCCACAGTTCAAGAACGTGAACTTCTTTGTGGCCAAGAACGTCACGGCCCAGCAAAAGGTGGCATTTGAAATTTCCGGCAAGGGAGAGATGCCGCGCGAACAGGAACAAGCGACGGCGTCCGCGACAGGCGCGCCCGCACGCGGCGAGCCCGCCGGGCCCGGGGGCGGACTGGGCCTGCCCAATGAAAGACCTGTCCCCTTGCAGTCAGGCCAGTGGCTGTTTCTGGGAGTTCTCTCCCTCTTTTTGGCCGCAGGAGCGCTTTTTATTTACACTTCAAACCAAAACGTGGCGCTGGCGGCTCCCGTGGCGCCGCAGCAGCCGCAAGACCGGTCAACCATGCTGCTGGAGGCCATGAAAGAAGAGATATTCCAACTGGAGTCCGACCGGCTACAGGGCAAGATCAGCCCGCAGGACTACCAGACGGCAAAGGCCGCGCTGGACAAGACATTGCAACGCGCCGTTCAGCGCACCTCGAAAGCAAAATAATCCCCGGCTCCGCCCGATCGCAGCCTCTGGATTGCATGGAAGAAAAAGAGCGCGTCAGATGATCATCCTGAAAACGGACTTCAAGAATTCTGAATGTTGATTGTTAAATCATCTTCTTTGCACGGCGCCGGGGTTTACAGTACTGCCCCCGTCAAAAAAGGCACACGCATTCTCGAGTACACCGGCCCTCGCCTGACCTCGAAAGCATGCGAAGGCATGTACGCGGACACCGAGGTGACCTACCTTTTTGCCATGGATGACGGTGACACGATCATTGACGGCTTCGGCATGGCTGCATTCGTGAACCATGCATGCGACCCAAACTGTGAAACCGATCAAATTGATAATCGCATCTGGATCATCGCCCTGCGCGACATTGAGGCCGGTGAAGAGTTGACCTACGACTACAACCTGTTTGACGGCGATCCCGGTGAATTAGCGCCTTGCTACTGCGGGCTGAAGGGCTGCCGGCGAACCATGTTCTCTGAAGAAGAAGTTGTCCGGCAAAAAAAGCTGTTGCGGCGGCGCAAGAAGCGGAGAGAAGCAGCCCGTTTGCGCAGACGCAAGGCGCACAAAGCAGCTGTGTAACTGTTGATGGGCATTCCGCTCGCGAATGGTTTAAAAAATCAACACCGTCGATTGCAGCGGCATTTTTCGATTCGATCCAACTGCGGATTTCTCATCGCTACTGTGGTGCAGCGGCTACACTCCAGCTTATGGGCTGGTCGAGTCGAATGACCATTCCTGTCTGGGCGGGCAGCTGCACGTCTTTGCCCTTGGTGGAAAGAACATAGCCGCCGCCGGCAAGCGCGCCGATCGCCAACCCTTTGAGGGGCACGCCGAAGACCAATCCCGCTCCCGCGCCAATGCCAGTATCCTGGGCCCGCGTGCCGGATTGCATCTGCCCTTCTGCATTCGTCCTTTTGCCGTTCTTGCCGCGGGTATCATGGACTGAAACCAGAGTCGCCGTGAACGGCAGTGTCTGCCCATTGGGCAGCACCAGATTTCGGAAGCGCAAACTGAGCGCGCCTTTGTCGCGAAGCGCGGCCATTGCCTTGCCTTCTTCTGCTTCGGCAACCTCGCCTTCAATGTGCGATCCGCCGGGGATAACAACCGCGCCATCGTTGGCGCGAACCAGATCAGTCAAGCTCGCAGTAAAGCGGTCCCCTGGTTTTGACGTCCTGGTGGAGAGCGGCGTGTCCAGTGTGGCGTGGATTTCCGTACCCGCATCCACCCGGCCAATGCTCGGGGCTGAGGTTGGAGCGGCAGTCTCCTGCGTTGAGGCCGGAGCAGCTTGTGTGTTCTCCGGAGCAGCAGCTTGATCCATGATCGTGGAGCTGGGAGTTGCGTGCTGGTTTGGGTTCGCTGGCTGGCTCGACGTGCCGATGTTTGGGGTCTGAATTGGCTGGTTAACGTCCCCGGCTGGCCTCTGAGCAAAAACCATCGTCACCGCAGCCAGCCCAAATAGAGCCAGCATGGCTGCCCTGCGCATATCGAGCTACCTCCAATATGGGTCCAATAAGTGTGAGAAGCTGCCCTGGAACCGAGGGTTGGCCCTTCAGCCCACTTTTTTCTCTGCAGCAGCATCTCTGTTAGGGACAAAGCGGCGCGTTATAATCGAAGTGTGATGCTTACTGTCACAGGAGTTTCAATTGACATCGAATGGCCAACCTTCCAAACCCCGTGTCCTGGTGGTGGACGACGAACGAGTAATCGCCGATACCCTGGCGATTATCCTCAACCAGAATGGCTTTGACGCTTCGGCGGTCTACACTGGGACCGCGGCCGTGGACCGGGCCCGCGATATCAAGCCCGATCTAATCATCAGCGATGTCATCATGCCGGACATGAATGGAATTGAGGCGGCCATCCGCATTCGCCAGGTCCTGCCAGGCTGCAAGATCCTTCTCTTCTCCGGTCAGGCGGCAACCGCGGACCTGCTGGAAAAAGCCCGCGCCCAGGGCCATGAATTTGAGATCCTGGCAAAGCCGGTCCATCCTCAGGATCTGCTGGCAAAACTGCGCAACTAGCCAAACTGAATTCGGGTTTTGAAATGAGTTCCTAAATCATTCTGGCCAGCGGCGGGCTCCGTGCAAAACTCTGAGAACGCGGACACTCTGGCCAACAATCTCATACACAACCAAATAAGGCAACGACGCCAATACCAGCTCTCTCGTTCCTTCTTTGCGGCCCGGCCGACCGCGGTTGGGAAACTGTTTCAATTCGGAAGCCGACTGATAAATCCGCCGGATGATGGCTGATGCGATTTCGGGATTCTGTTCAAATAGATAGTCAAAAATCTGCTCAAGATCGGCAGCAGCTACCAATGTCCACACAACACGCATCAGGAACTAGACTGCTTGGCTTGCAGTCGTTTCTCGATCCGCGCTACCAACTCATCGTGGTCAATGAGCTCTCCTTTGGCGGCCTGCGATTGACCCTTCTCAACTTCCTGAATAAACCAGGCATCGTGATCCAATAGGCGGTCAACCGCTTCCTGGATCACCTGAGTTGTGTCCTGGCCGGTACGGGCGGCCAACTCCCTTAGCAGGGCCTCTTTTTCCGGAGTCAGGTGGATTTCCATACCGTCAGTCTAGCAGCCGCGCCTTGACTGTCAACTACAAGAGCGTGCATAGGGTGAAGCCATTCCTAAAGCTCCCGCCGTCCTTCCATCGCCTTCAGCATTGTCACTTCGTCGGCATACTCGATGTCGCTGCCGGCAGGAATCCCGGTCGCGATGCGTGTGACTTTTACTCCCGGCCGCTTCAATAGCCCTGTGAGATGCACCGCGGTGGCTTCGCCTTCAATCGTGGGATTGGTGGCGATAATGACTTCGTCGAGACTGTCGTTCTCAATTCTTTTCAGCAGTGAGGGTATGCGCAACTGCTCCGGGCCAACACCGTGCAAGGGCGAGATTGCCCCGTGCAAAACGTGGTAGACGCCATTGTAAAATCTTGCCTTCTCGATGGAAGCAATATTGGTGGGTTCCTCCACCACGCAGACCAGTCGCTGGTTGCGCGTGGGGCTGGCGCAATAACTGCACGGATCGACATCCGTGATGTTGTTGCAGATGGAGCAGAGGTGAAGTTTTTCTTTGAGGTTGCGGATGGCCGCTGCCAGGGCCTCGGCATCTTCTCCGCTCGACCGCAGAATATGAAAGGCCATGCGCTGGGCGCTCTTGCCGCCCACGCCGGGAAGTTTCTTGAGCTCCTCGATCAGTCGAGCCATCGGCTCGGCAAACTTTGACACAGGTCCCTCTATAGTCCCGGAATACCCATCCCGCCCAGCATTCCGCCCACGGTCGACTGCATCGCTTCATCCACTTTCTGTGCCGCCGCGTTGACGGCCGCCGTTACCAGGTCCTGCAGCATCTCCACGTCGCCGGCTTTCACGGCTTCAGGATCGATGCGCGTTTCCAGGACTTGTTTCTGCCCATTCATCTTCACGGTGATCGTGCCGCCGCCAGAGGAAGCCTCCACCACCGTTTGCTTCATCTTGACCTGTAGGTCCTGGGCCTGCTTCTGCGCATGCTCCAGCATCTCTTGAAATTGGCGTGAATTGAATCCGCCCATGGTCTCTCCTAATTCTTTGCGCGGTGATCGATCACCGTACGAATCTCGGCGCCAAATTTCTCCCGCATGCGCTGCACGACAGGATCTTCCGCGGCGCGGCTGCGAGCGCTGGCGCCATTGCGCGGCCGCACGATTGCTGCCGCTCCATTCCCCGCCGCTGGAGCGCCGCTCACGACATTGACCTTGATTGCTCGCCCAATAGCTGCGCTGGCTGCGGCGTTGGCCAGGCGCCTGGGCTCGGCGCCCATCATCAAATCGATGACGGACGCGGGCTGGGAGATGGTCACCAGGAGTTCATTGCCCTGAAGCGCCACATTCCCACTCTCCAGGGTTGACGCCAGCATCTTATGACCCGCTTTTTCCAGTTCGGCAAGCACGTGCCCCAGAACCGCGCCGGGATCGCTCAAAAGTTCAAGCTCTTCCACCGCCACGGCTACCGCGGTCGTTAGCGAAGCTTCGGCTTGAATTGGCGATGTCACCGCAGACATCTCCGGATCAAAACTACGCCCTTTGCGCGCCCGGTCCGCTTCAAACGGCGAGACATGGCTTTGCTGTTTTGGTGCAGGGCCGCCAAGGGCAGGTGACCCTGAAGATGCTGCGATGGGACGCGTTGCCGGCGCTCGCTGCGCCTCGCCTGTCTTTTGTGTTTCCCCGGCAACCTGGCTCAGGATCTGTTCCAGCGGAAGAATGCGCTGCGCGTGCACCAGCTTGAGTACGCCAAGTTCCAGATGAAATCTCTGCTCCTGGCGGTAACCCAGCTCATCGAACGTGCGCAGCATGATCTGGAGGAAGCGCGCGAGGTCCTCTTCAGAAAACTGGCCGGCTACGCGGCCCACGCGCGCCCGTTCGTCGGAAGAAATCTGCAGCAGCGGAGAATTTTCACCCGCCACTTTGGCCACAACCGCGTTGCGCAGAAAGCGCACGAGTTGCCGCGCGAAGTGCGCCGGGTTGTGCCCTTCGATCATCAGCCGGTCCAGCAGCCGCAGAGCATCTTCACTGGAGCTGCGGGCCACCGTGCCCATCAACTCTTCCATCACCTCCGAGCCAACGTTACCGACCAGGCCCCGCACCAGATCGCCGCTCAACGTGAGTCCGCAACAGGCAATGGCCTGATCCATGATGGAGAGCGCGTCGCGCATGGAGCCATCGCCGGCTTCGGCCAGCATAGCCAGGGCTTCGCTATCGGCCTGAATGTTTTCTTTGCCGGCAATTTCGCCCAACTGGCGGACGATCTCATCGAACTTGACGGCGTGAAAGCTGAAGTGCTGGCAGCGCGAACGGATGGTCTGCGGAATGTCCTCGGCCTGCGTGGTGGCCATCATAAAGATGATGTGTGGTGGAGGCTCTTCCAGGGTTTTAAGCAGGGCGTTGAAGGCGGCATCGGTAATCTGGTGCGCTTCATCCAGAATATAGATTTTGTAGCGATCGCGGGCTGGGCGATAGCGGGCCGCGTCGCGTAGCTCGCGGATCTCATCGATGCCGCGATTGGTCGCCGCGTCAATCTCGATGACATCCACCGAGTTTCCGGCGCGGACTTCAACGCATGACTCGCAGACGCCGCAGGGCTCGGGCGTGGGCTTGTCATGAGCGCGGCAATTGAGCGCCATGGCCAGAATGCGAGCGATGGTGGTCTTGCCGATGCCGCGGTGGCCGCTGAAGATGTAGCCATGCGCGATCCGCTGCTGCTCAATCGCATTTTTCAAGGTGCGGGTGACGTGTTCCTGACCAATCACCTCGGAAAAACGCTGCGGACGGTATTTACGCGCCAGAACTTGATAGCTCATGCTGAACTTCGATTATACCCTTGCTGCGAGAAGAGATTTTCAACAGGCTGCGACCTTGCGCCGGGTGATTCTAAACCGCCACCGGCCCTCGCTTTTCTCTTGCAACTCACGATCACCTCAGTCTGCAAACCATCGTGAGCTCCCCGAAAAATCCTGCCGCAAGGGCACCCCATGTTTTTGCCTCGCATCTCAACCGTTATCCCAATGAAAGGTCGTATCGCTAAGTGTGTAACCCGCCCGTCAACCAACAGTTCCCCCACTAAAAAAGGAGTACATAGATGGCAGAAATGAGATTGAAAGGCAAAAGAATAGCAATTCTGGTAACCGACGGCTTCGAGCAAGTGGAGCTTCTGCAACCGCGCGAAGCGCTGGACCAGGCCGGCGCTGAGACGAAGGTGGTTTCGCCGAAGGACGGCCGGGTAAAAGGCTGGAATATGACTGAATGGGGCAGGGACGTTCCGGTGGACGCAACACTGGACAGCGTACGGCCGGATAATTTTGACGCTCTATTGCTTCCAGGCGGCGTCATCAACCCGGACAAGCTGCGCATTGAACCCAAAGCAGTTGCGTTCGTGAAATCATTCTTCGATGCCGGCAAACCGGTGGCAGCGATCTGCCACGGCCCATGGACGATCATCGAGGCCGGAGCCGCTCGCGGCCGCAAGATCGCCTCGTGGCCATCGCTCAAGACCGACCTCCGCAATGCGGGAGCAGAATGGATGGACAAGGAAGCAGTGACTGACGGTAATCTGGTGACCGCCCGCAAACCGGACGATATTCCGGCATTCAACCGCGCAATGATCGAGCTGTTTAGCGGTAAAGCGGAAAAACAACGGCCTGCCGCCTGACAGACAATACGCGCTTAACCAAAAACCAAATCAGCAATTCATTTGACTACAACCTGCGAGAGGATTGGGGGCCGCATTCCAGGGACGGTTCCCCGGTCCCGTGGGTTCTTCTTTCCGCTGATCGCTTGCCATTCGACCCAAGTTTGACACAACCAGGTTTGACAGCGTCACTTGCGGCATCGATATACTTACACTTGCCAGGAGGTTTTCGTCATGCCCCCTTCCCTGCACTCGCAACGGTTTCCCGGAGAAAGCTCCTCATATCGTGATGCCCGCAACCAACTGCTGGAAGCTGAAGTTACTTTGCGCAGAAACATTGAAGAAGTCGCCGCGCTACGCCGCAAGCTGCCTCTGGGCGGTGAAATCCCTGAAGACTATGTCTTCGAGGAAGGCGCCGTTGATCTCAACGATACAAAGACGGCGCGCAAGACGCATCTGTCTGAACTCTTTAGTCCGGGGAAGGACACTCTGGTCCTTTATAGCTACATGTTTGGCCCAAACATGCCCGCGCCATGCGTCTCCTGCACTTCCATCCTGGACGGATTGAACGGCTCCGCGCCGCACATACGGCAACGAGTGAACTTCGCGGTGGTGGCCAAGTCACCGCTGGCGCGCATACGGGAAACCGCCCGCGGACGCGGCTGGAGCAACCTGCGTGTGCTTTCCTCGGCCGCAAATACCTACAATCGTGATTATCACGGCGAGAACGCCAAGGGAGACCAACTGCCATCGCTCAACGTATTTGCGCGCCGTGACGGCAAAATTTATCACTCTTACCACACGGAGCTTTTGTTTGCGCCTCAGGAACCGGGCATGGATGGCCGCCACGTGGATATGATCTGGCCCATCTGGAACGTTTTTGATTACACGCCAGAAGGGCGCGGGACGGACTGGTATCCGAGGCTGAGTTACGACGAGCCGGTTTTACAGCAGATAAAGAAGGCGTGATAGCAGGGGCTAAAAGCCCAGCTTACGGCATGAGTAAACTCATGCCCTGATACCTGCAGGGGCTGAAGCCAACCCAGTAGGCGCTTGCACCGCAGGCATAAATGCTTGCTCCACCCCGGTACTAGATACAGAAATTTACTGCTCCACTCTGCTGCGATGCAGCAACTCCAGGCATATGCCTAAAGCGGATTTGTCTCTCCGGCCCTAGAGCAAAAGCCAGGCTGTAGTGGCACAAAACAAAACCCGCTGGGCCGACTCGCGTGCCCAGCGGGTATGTTTAAGGCGAAGCGGCAGAAATACTATGGCGCTTCAATCAGCTCCATTTTTCCGTCCCGCTTGCGATGCAGCACCTTGACCTTGCCTTGCAGGTCGCGGAAGACGAAGACCTCGCGATCGCGAAACTCAGCTTCTTTTACCGCTTCTTCCAGCGTCAGGGGCTTGTAAGAGACAGAATCGGAGCTTTTGACCACGTGCGTCTCTGTGATCTTCACCACGCTGGGAAAACTGTGTACTTTGACCGGGACCGCCGTAGTCAGGTCCCCGCCCACGGCAATGGCAACGCTGGGTTCGCGCTGCAAGTCGCCGGCCAGCTCCAGTTTCTTGCGCGCCTGGCGCTTCTTGCTTTTCCATCGGGTCTTATATTTCAGGGCCTGACGTTCAATGCGGTCCAGCGCTCCCCCGACCGCGGTAGACATTTCCATGGCCTCAGAAAGCCCGACAATGGGCGCATGATTGCGCACCGCAATGGTGATCTCCGCGATATGGCGCCGCTTTTCCAGGGACAAGATCACGTGCGCTTCAAAATTGCTGCCTAAGAGTTTTTGGATTTTTTCCAACCCGCCTTCGACCTGCTTGCGGGTGATAGGAGTGATTTCAAACTGCCGGCCAGTATATTCGACGTTCATTGACTCCCTCCTAAGGTTGGGTCCAACTGAGAGTCGTCTGACGAGTGCCTGGGAGGTTACAGCACGGGTACAGGCGGCTTTTCAACGTCTAACGAGAGCGCCGGCCAGGTGGGGCCGCGCTTTCGGATCAGCTCTTTGTCCTCCTTTGATGCGTGCTGGGAATTTTCATGTCTTCCCGATATTTGGCCACGGTGCGCCGGGTGACCTGAATACCCTGGGATTGCAGTACGCGCGTGATCTGGTCGTCCGTCAGCGGGTGCGCCGGGTCTTCCTCTTCAATCAATTTCTTCACGCGCCGTTTCAGGATCAGCAGCGACGTGCCCGCGCCTTCCGGTCCCTGCACACTCTCAGAGAAGAAGTAGCGCAGTTCAAACACGCCCTGGGACGTATGCACGTACTTGCTCGCTACCGCGCGGCTTACCGTGGAAGGATGCACGCCGATTTCTTCCGCGACTTCCTTGATCATCATGGGCTTGAGCATATCAATGCCGTGATCCAGAAACTCCCGCTGGCGGCCAATGATGGCGTAGCAGACCTTCAGAATTGTCTGCCTTCGTTGCTCAATATTCTTGATAAGCTGCACCGCAGACTTATAGCGCTCCTTCACATAGGACTTCACGTCCTTCTCCACCCCGCCGTTCTGGTTCAACATTTTGCGATAGGTGGGGCTGACGCGGAGCTGCGGCAGGTCTTCATCGTTCATCAAAACCAGGTACTCATCGCCGTGCTTCACAAAGGCGACATCAGGCTCAATCAGCTTGGGCTCCACTTTGTTGTAGCGGAGACCCGGTTTGGGATCGAGTGTGCGGATAAACTCGTGCGCCTGGATGACGGCATCCATGGGCCGGATGATGGCCTTGGCGATTTCCTTGTACTGCTTGTTTTGCAGGAAGTGGAGTTGCTTGTCCACGATCTTGAGCGCGTCTTCCACCACCTGGTCGTTTTCCGGATCGTCGGAGCCTTCCAGGTCGCGTGTTTTAAGCAGGTGCTCAAGCTGCGCCACCAGGCACTCGCGCAAATCGCGCGCCGCCACACCCACGGGATCGAAATGCTGGACGAGAGCGATGGCTTCCCGCAGGTCTTCACGGGTGAACTGCAAAACCGGGACCGCGACGTTGCCTTTTTCCGCCGCAACCGCTTCGGGCGCGGGCTCATGGGAGACCACCAACTCAAGGTGCGCGGACCCAGCCGTGCTTTCTTCTTCCCCTGATGGGTGGGAAGGCCCGGCTTCGACAACTGTTTCCGCCGGTTCCCGCGACTCCATCACTCCCATCAATTCGTCTTCCGAGGCCGTGAGATAGCCTTCTTCATTCAAATTGCCGATGACCAGCTCAGCCGCGGCATACACGGCAGGACGCACGGTGACCGAACCTAATTGCCACAGCAGATGGTCAGTGAGAGTTCCTGGCTTGGAAAGAAAGTTTTCAAACGAGGGACGGTCGATTTCTTCCAGGTCGGCGGAATTGCGGTAACCGGGATCAAGGTAGTCGCGGAAGAACGATCCAAAATCGATCTCGTCAAAGGGATCTTTCTTCTCCGGCTCAGGACCGGTTTCTTCTTTTTCCTTGATATCCTTTGCGTCCTGGCGATCGTGCGCCTCTTCGCGTCCGGCAACCTCATCCAGCAGAGGGACGGAGGAATCCAGCTCCTCCAACACAGGGTTCTCCACCATTTCCGTGTTGATCATCTCCCGGAGCTCCAGCTTGTTGAGCGCGAGCACGCTCACCATCTGCACCAGGCCCGGGGTGAGAATCTGCTTCTGCGAGACTCTCAAGTTCAGTTTGTTCTGGAGTAAAACCATCCCTGCTTCTTTTTAAATTCTACTATTACACTGCCTGACTATGGCCCAAAAGAGTACCGTCGTAATTCAAAAATTAATTATGTGTTCTAAACAAATGAAAAACTCTCTCCCAAATAAACTCTCTTTACTTCCGGATCGTTGCCGAGCTGTTCCGGCGTGCCGGTGCGGAAAATGCGGCCTTCATTGATGATGTAAGCGCGATCGGTCACAGAGAGCGTTTCGCGCACATTGTGGTCTGTAATCAAAACGCCAATGCCGCTTCCCTTCAAATCAAAGATTATCTTCTGCAGATCGAGCACGGCAATCGGGTCAATGCCTGAAAACGGTTCATCCAGCAGGATGAATTTTGGGGCGATGCAGAGCGCGCGGGCGATTTCCACGCGGCGCCGCTCACCACCGGAAAGAGCATAGCCCATGTTGTTGCGTATATGCCCCAGCCCCAGTTCGTCGATCAACTGGTCACGCTTCCGCCGGCGCTCCTGCCAGGAGATGGGCTGCACCTCCAGCACTGCCATAATGTTTTCTTCCACCGTGAGCTTGCGAAATACCGAGGGCTCCTGCGGAAGATAGCTGATGCCATAGTTGCGCGCACGCAGGTACATGGGAACTTCCGAGATATCCTGCCCATCCACCAGGATGCGCCCGCTATCCGGCGGCACCAGGCCGACGGTCATATAAAAAGTTGTGGTTTTGCCTGCGCCGTTGGGCCCCAGCAGCCCTACGACTTCAGCTTGATTGATGTGAAGACTGACGCCGTTGACTACCCTGCGCCCGCGGTACGATTTCGCGATTTCGTCCGTAGCCAGGGTCTGCATTTACTTCTTGCTCGCGTCTCGACTCTTATTTGGAATCTGGGTTTGGGAAGTTTCTCCACTACCTACGAGCACCCTACCATCGTGAGTAAAGAAAGTCAACGAATCACCCGAAATTTGCCCCCGTTCGGCATCAAAAATGCTAGGAGGATGATCTGGTGTGCCGGTAAGCACCATTTTCTCGTCCGCCGCGGTATAAACCAGCCGGGTTCCGGTAGCCTTTTTGCTGGCTTGGTCGATCCTTATATCTCCTTGCGCTTCAATGCGTTCCAGTTGGCTGGCGCTCTTGGCCTCAGACTGGCTCTTCTTGGGCAGAAGGATTACTTGAACAGTCTCAGAAGCTATGGTCGTCTCTTGTGTGCGAACGATTACGTTGCCGCTGAAGACAGCTTTGCGCTCAGAATCGACGTAGGAGAGCTTGTCTGAGGTCACATTCACAGGGGTCAGCTTGCCGTTTTTGTCCTTTTGCACAAAAACTGATGCAACCCGGCCTCCCTGTCCCCCTTGGGCCTGGAGGCTGCGCCGTGGGCGATCAAAGCTGATGGCTGGCGCCTCAACGATATTAGGGCCTTGCCAGAGCCTGGCCTTGGTGTAACGTGCCACGCCCGAAGCAGCGCTAAAGGTCACAGTGGTTCCGGTAACGTGGATGGGCTCGGCGGATCCCAGCATAGCTCCGCTCGGCTGCGCACCCAGATTCGCGTAGGTGGTCTTTACATTGTCCTGCGCAAACCCGTTGCGGGTTTTTCGATTCAGTTGGATGCTGTCCGCAGTGAGCGTGACACCCTGGCTGGGATCCACCACGCGAGGAGATCCGTAGAGCACAATCGTTTCGTCCGCGGCGCCGTATTTCGCGCGCTCAGCAGATGCTGTCTGCGTGCCTTCCTGGTAATGGAAGTCTCCGGTCTGGTCGGCGGAGACAATCTCACCCTTCTCGTTGAATTTTGCCGTCAGCTCGCGTGCTGTGAGGATTCGATCCGGCTTGCCGGGGACCGACTCGACGATCTTTGCGTCGGGCGTGCCATAGAGCGAGACAGGACGATTCTGGTCGTTGAAAGTCGCTTCAAAATGACCCGCACTGATGGTGGTCTTCCCCTGATCCTGCTCACGCACAATCTCCGCTGGTCCGTTTGACGTCACTGCCTTCTCCAACTGCCGGCCATCCTTCACATAGAGATCGACTGCGGCGGCGTGGAGCTCCTGTGCCTTGCCGGCCGGTCCCTGCTTAAGCTGGACTGAATCCTGCGCGCGCGCCTTGGTCAGGCGATTGGCCGCTCCAAACGAAAGAAGAATCTTGCCGGCCTTGCCTTCGGCGGGCGAATCGCTTTGGCTTGCGAACGTCACGCCACCCGAGAGCGAACCGGAGCGCGCCTGGTTTGCACCGGCCATCTCCAATTCTCCCTCCGCTGCGTTCACCTCAAATCCCTTGGAACCGGTCTTGGAAGCCCGCAGATTGCCGGAGCCTGTAATCCGATCAATATTGTTGTCATCGCGCAGGAACACAGTCACTCTGTCCGCTGACATGGTGCGCTGTGGTTCCTCAACTCTGGCCGACTGCAACACGATCTTGCTGGGGTTCTTGGTGATGGTGGCGCTCTGCCCCGTGATCGTGGCTTTACGCCGGCCGGTGCTGGTGATCTTTACCGCCGACTTCAACGTGAGCACTCCGCCGTGAGAGTCATACGTAGCCCCAACGGCCGAGCCATTGCCCTCCGGCACGCGGAATTCGATCGCCGCTTTGGTCTGGGCGATCCCAGTGTTTTCATTGAAGGTCAGCCCGCTGGTCTTGACCTGGATGAGGTTCCTGGTCTCCGGCGCGGGCGACTGTCCGGGAGAAGTTGCAGCGGCGGAATTGGCTTCAAGATCAATGCGGACCTCGCCTTCAGCCGTCACCTCTTTCGTCACTGGATCGTAAGCAAAATCAGAACCGTAAATCTGGTCAGAGCGGTCCTGGTTTCGTCCGTAAACAATAATGGTCACGTCGTGCAACGCAGCACGTCCGCCCTCTCTATATTGCTGGACGCTGGCAGCGTGAATGGTAAAAAGCGTCTTGCCATCTTTGGATTTGGAGAGATTAAACCCGGTAGCGCTCTTCTCTACGTTAGAAGGGATGTTTTTGGGAACTTCACGAAGAACCTTCTTCACCTTCAAAAACCCGTAAACATAAAAACCCACCGCCGTCACGGCGACCAGAGCGGCTCCCGTGGCAAATACTTTCCTCAGGCGATTGGGGTCCAAGGGCATTTAATCTCATGGTAAACCACGAAACGGGACTGTGCTGCCGGAATGAACAACTCGAGTTCAGGTGGATAGGGCGCCGGTCGCGGGCGCGGATTTTCTGAAGTCCTCCAGGGTCAGCTCCAGTCCACCAAAGTCGGGATGGAAATTCAGGCCGACGGTAAAAGCTACGTCGAGATTGTCACCGGGTTGAAGGGCCTCAGTTTGCAGCCTCTCAGCCATGCGCCAGCCGACAGCTTCGTAGCTATAGCTGGTCTTGGCGTCGGACCGCCGCTGGTTCACGCGCAATTTGATGTGCTTATCTTTGATGATTCTCGGCGGCATCAGCAGGTTCACGCCGTGGCTGGAAAATACCGGCTCCCTGTTACCCTGGCCGAACGGCTCCAGGCGACCGAGATTTTCCAGCAACTCAGGGGTCACTGAGCTGAGCGGGATCTCGGCATCGATGCGGATTTCCGGCAAGAAATCTTCTGGCTTCAGTATGGTTTGAGCGTAATGGTTCAGCTTTTGCTTTAAGACAGGCACGTCTTTACTTGGCATGGCAAAACCGACCGCATGCGCGTGTCCGCCGAAACGGGTAAACAGGTCGTGGCAGGATTCAAGCGCTTCCAGCAGATGAAACGCGGAGATCGACCGCCCCGATCCGTGGGCTTCTTCGCCTTCTTTGGCAATCACCAGCGCCGGCCGGCCAGTCTTTTCCACCACCCGCGAAGCCACGATCCCGACGACGCCACGGTGCCAGCCCTCGCCATCAAACACCATGCAGTACTTTCCCGTCAGGTCGGGTTCGGCGGCAAGCTGATCGTCGATTGCGGCCACGATGCGCGCCTCTTCCGCCTGCCGCTCAAGGTTGAGCTGGTTCAGTTTTTCAGCGATCTCTTTGCAGCGCCCCTGGTCCTTGCAGGTAAAGAGCTCGATCACGTCGCGAGCAATGTCCATTCGTCCGGCGGCGTTAATGCGCGGCCCCAGGCGGAAGCCGACATCGCCTGCCGCAAGCGCGCGCTCACCCGTAAGCCCGGAAACTTCCATCAACGCCTTGAGGCCGCCGTTCACCGGGCGGCGCAAACCTTCCAACCCAAGGCGGGCGATGATGCGGTTCTCACCGACCAGCGGAACTGCGTCGGCGATGGTGGCAATGGCCACCATCTTGAGAAATGATGGCGCGAGCCGCGCCTGGTCAACCTGATCTTTGAACTTGGCAAACAACGCTTGCGCGATCTTGAACGCCACGCCGGCGCCGCACAGCTCCTTGCAAGGATAGTCGCAGCCGCGCTGGTTGGGATTGAGCACCGCCCAGGCATTGGGCACGCCCTCATGCGCCTCCGGCAGGTGATGGTCGGTGACGATCAGGTCGATGCCAACGCGCCGCGCCGTTTCCGCCGCCTGAAAGGCGCGGATGCCCGTATCCACGCTGATCACGACTTTTATTCCCGCAGCCGCGGCACGCTCGATCACGTCGTCCTTGATGCCGTAGCCCTCTTTGATCCGGTGCGGGACGTGGAAGTCGGCCGCGCCGCCGCACAGCTCAATCGCGGTCTTCAAGATGACGACGGCGGTGGTGCCGTCGACATCGTAGTCGCCGTAAATCAGGATGCCTTCCTGGTTGGCGATGGCCGCGCTCAGCCGCTCGACAGCGGCAGCCATACCGCGCATGAGATAAGGCGAGTGAAGCTGGTCAAGAGAAGGCGACAAGAAATTTGCAGCGTTGGCCGCGGTAACGCCGCGCAACGCCAGCAAACGGGCAACGATGGGCGAGACCCGGGCTTCGGCACGGAGCGCTTCCACTTGTGCAGGATCGGGCGCGGGAAACGACCATCTTTTCATTTTCGTCGCTTCGCTCCAAACCGCTTGACAGAGTTCTCTTCCGGAAAATTACTCAGCTCCTGTCACAAGCGGCTCGGCGCGCAAGTCGGCCTCACCGCTTTGGGAACCTACTCGTCGTCCTGATCGGTGTCGTCGATCAGGATGCCATCGTAGTCGTCGGCAGCGGACTCCAAGCGCTGGTAGGTCTCATACCACGGTGTGGAAACCTCGTACAGGAACATCACGCCCTGGCAGGGGAACCCAAGCTGCACGTAGCCGACTTTGCCGACAAAGCTGCGCAGCCAGCCCGCCTCCTCCAGGTCTTCTTCATTCATGTACTCGATTTCCTGGAGACGGTTCACCAGAATGTCCACGTCTTCCTTGTCCAGGGCGACGTGGTTCATGGTGACAAAGCTCACGTTGGACGCCTTGGCCAGCTCGACAAAGTCCTTCCACGCGTCGGGGTGGTCCTCGTCGGCCGACCAGGGCACGCTGGCCACCTCGTCGCTCACGTAGGCGCTGAAGCGGCGCAGGCCGTGGCCCTCAATAAAGGCGACCATGTCATCTTTCAGGGTTGTCAGGTCTTGTTCCATGCTGGGCTAGGAACATCATAGCGCGTTGGGGCGGGAAAGGGCGATTCGGATGAGCCGAACCGCCCGAGATGAGGATGTTACTGGGTTACGGGTTACGGGGTTACGGGTTACGGACTGGCGCGGGCTTCTCGGGTTGAGCGCAGAGACCGCTGAAACGCTCGGCGTCCTGATCTTCGCGACCGGCAAAGCGGCGGAGCAGGTCGCGGTTGGCGAAGGCGCGGAGAGCTTCCGTGCGGTTGCGATAGCTGCTCAACTCGGCATAAGGAAGATGCCCGGTTTGACCAGGCGGTCCTGCCTTTGCAACTTGTCAAACGCGGCCAGGACAACGCCAAATCCCCGGTTCATGTGGCGCAGGGTCTCTAAGAATTGAGATTTGAGCTGCGGGTCTTGTATGCGCTGGTCTTTTATTTGGGAGTGATGGAGTTGCGGGTTAGGGCGGCGGCGCTTGGGTTTAGCCTGAAGTTGCGCCAAAAGATTGGAGCGGGTAGCTTTATGAACAGCCATGTTGCCTCCTGTGTAGGCGATTTGGTTAGGGCGCGTTCGGTGCTGAAACACCGGGCGCTGCCCGTTAAGGTTTGGTTTACTTCTTCTTTGGTTTGCGAGGCACGGGCGTTTTGGCCTGTGCCTTTTGTTTTTCCCGGAGTTTGGAATAACGTGTTTTCCTGCCGTTGGCGATTTTGGGCAGGAGTTGGCGGACGTGTTCGATTTCGGCCTCGGTCCACGCGTGTAAGCTCGATTCCCCGACAGCAAGAATTTTAGGAGCCGGAACCTTCTTCGATTTGATATAGCGGCTGAGGGTCATTGGATCGATTCTCAGCTTCCTAGCCGCTTGCGTCGTGGAGAACGTCTTCATTACGCTATACCATAGCAGATAGATAATATGGGAGTCAAGAAACTTCTTCATACGAAGTAAGAACCACCCTAAAGATGGCAGGAAGGCTGTGTTTAGCCAAGCGGCATAATGCGCGTATTTGCTGACGAAATTGTGCAGATGGAGGCAGACGAGTTAATGAACCATTTTTGAGGGGAGGCGGGTAGACAGAAGCTTAGAATATGGCCAGACTTGCGGGCGAGTGAGAATTGATGATATCAACTGGCTGGAGCCTAGCAACGGATTGGGCCAGCAAAGAGGAAGAAGAATGGCGCGTGATGGGAATTATCTAGCGGCTGAGATTGAGATCGAAAGGGCTTTGAAGCTAGGAACGACGAAGCTTAACCTATCGGAGATGAGGCTCAGTGAGCTGCCTGAGTCCCTGGGACGACTCACTCGATTACGTGAGTTATATCTGAACAACAACCTACTGACGAGCTTGCCCGAATCTTTAGGTCGTCTCAGCGAGTTGCAAACGCTGCACCTCGGCAGTAACAGATTTGTCGAACTATTAGAGTCATTAGGACATCTCCCAAACCTGCAGAAGCTGTATCTCAACGGCAATCGATTAACGAATCTGCCCAATTCCTTAGGCCAACTCAAACAGTTGCGCGTGCTGTATCTCTATAGCAACCAGCTGGCAACGCTGCCCGAGTGCTTAGGGCGGATGCATCAATTGGATGAATTGGCTCTCTTCGCAAACCAGATCACCACTCTTCCAGAGCCCCTGAGCCACCTCAAACATTTGCGGGTCCTTGATTTATCTTCCAATCAATTAATGGCACTTCCCGAATTTATTGGCGAACTCACAAACTTGCAGACGCTCTATATCTCCAGGAACCGGCTAACTAAGTTGCCCTTCTCGTTAGGACGACTCAAGCAGTTGAAGAATCTGTCTGTTTATGACAACCAACTGGAACTGCTACCTGAATCCGTGGGCGAACTTACTTGCTTGGAGAATCTATCTGCTCGCAACAACCAATTGACGCTCCTGCCAGAATCGCTAGGGCAGCTCAAGCAGTTGCAGGAGTTGGATGTCGCCGCCAATCGACTGACCACGCTGCCTGCATCCCTATGGCAGATCAAGAATTTACGTCAGCTAGCCGTCTTCGAAAATCCCTTAGATCCTGAGCTTGCAGCGGCTAATGCAGAAGGTATTAGGGCTTTAATGAGCTATCTGTCTGCCAAAGCCGAGGCGCAGATCGTTCTGAATGAGGCTAAGCTGATTCTCGTCGGCGAGGGCGAGGTAGGGAAAAGCTGCCTCTTAGGTGCGTTGCGTGGTGATCCATGGGAGGAAGACCGACCTAGTACTCATGGAATTGAAATCAAATCGTTAAAGCTAAAAAATCTAATAGAAGATACAGAGATCACGCTCAACGGTTGGGACTTCGGTGGGCAGCCTATATACCGGCCAACACATCAATTGTTTTCAGCGCTCCGGCAATATACTTGGTCGTTTGGAAGCCGCGCGAAGGCCCACAGCAAGGTTTCGTCAAGGAGTGGATCAAGCTGGTGAAGCATCGCGAACCAGATGCCAAAATCCTGGTTGTTGCAACACATGGTGGCCCGGGCCAACGTCAACCTGACATTGACCGCCAAGAGATATGGGACTTGTTCGGAAGAGAGACGGTCCGCGGCTTTTTCTTTGTGGATAGTAAGCCGGATCAATACACCGGTAGGAGACGGGGTATTGCCCAGCTTAAAAATGCAATCGCAATGGTGGCAACAAGCCTTCCTGAGATTGGCAGAACAGTTCCGGCCCGTTGGCGACAGGCACAGGAGTCTCTAAGGGCGATTGGTCGCGCTTACCTACGATTGGAGAAAGTGCTGGAGATTTGCCGTGGGCATCGAATGACGGACGATGAAGCCCGGCTATTCGTAACGATTTCTCACCGGTTGGGACACCTGATTCATTACGAGCACGACCCGGTACTGCGCGATATTGTGGTGCTCAAGCCGGACTGGTTGGCAGCCGCCATGAGCTTTGTCCTCGACGACGAACAGACGCGGAAGGCACTTGGATTGGTTAGCTTCAGCCGGCTTGGACAGTTGTGGAGCGATACGACTAGAGACGAAGAGTTCAGATATCCAAGGGAACTCCATCCCGTTTTTCTCCGATTGATGGAGCGCTTTGATATCTCATACCGAGTCGCAGAACTCTGCGCCCACGGTCGTCCACGCGAAACCAGCCTGATCGCACAACTTGTACCTGACGTACGGCCCGATCCGATTCCACAATGGCCGGGCAACAAAGGTGAAGCAGACGAGCAGCAGATACAGATTTGCCGGATCGTAGATGCTAAAACGGGGCAATCAGCAGTGGCGGAAGGACTGTTTTATCAGTTAATCGTGCGTTTGCACAAGTTTTCACTCGGAAGGGCCAGTTACGAGCAAAGCGTCCACTGGCAGAGAGGGTTGGTGCTAGATGACGATTACAATGGACGGGCCTTATTGGAATATGTGAGTAATGACGTGCGCATTAGCGTAAGAGCTCCGTACCCTGAGCGGTTTCTTTCAGTGCTGACTAGCGAGGTTAAGTGGTTGATCGAAAACTTTTGGGCTGGGTTGCGTTGCGAGGTCATGGTGCCTTGCATCGAGCCATGTGGAAAGAAGGCACCTGGAACTGGGCTCTTTGACGTACAAAAGCTGATCGAGAGCAAAAAGAGCAAAAGGCTAGAGTATCCTTGCCCAGTTTGCAGCGAGTGGCAGAACATCGACCATCTTCTACGGAATGCTCCCACTGCACAACGGACGTCCTCGCAAGAATTGCTCGCAAGCTTTGCCGACGTAAAGAAAGACTTAAGCAGGGTGCGCGAACAGTTAATCTCTCAGCATGGTGAGGCGCTGGGTCGATTTGACCGACTGGATCTAAACACGCAACGCACCCTTAGCAGGGTTGACGACGCGTTCACAGGCCTGATGCAAGCCCTGACCGACGAAGCGAAAGAAGGCCCACGCTTGTTCAGTTTTCAGCCAATTGATCCTGGTTTCTTTGACCGTCCCAAGTGGATCAGTGAGAAGTTCAAGCTGACGCTGTGGTGTGAGCATTCACGCCTACCGCTTCCCAGCATTAACGGTAAGGACGATAAACGAGGTGTGTACGAACTGAGTCTGCCGCGCGAATGGTTTGTGAAAGCCGCGCCCTTCTTCAAAGTGCTGACTGGGACGCTCAGTCTTGTTCTGCCTGTAGCTTCATCGGTAACTAAGTTGGCTCTAGATGATGGCTCCGCCTCTTACAAGCACTTTGAAAAAGAGCTGGATCTGGGCCAGAAGAGCGTTGAATCTGTGATCAAGGGTGGAGGGGCAGCAGGAACCTGGTTAGGTCACAAGGATACACCTGAAATGGAACACGGGGAAGTCGTTCGCGCTGAAGGAGGAATCTTGCGCCAACTGCATATCTGGTTGCAAGATAAGGATCCCAGCTTCGGCGGTCTGGTGCGCGTTCAAAACAAGCGGCAAGAATTCCTTTGGGTGCATAAGAAGTTTGAAGCCGAGTATTAGCCCTACGCGCTCCACCCGGTTTAAATCCGCTACGCTACGCTGCGCGCTCGCCTTCGGCAGAGCGGAAGGGGCTTTTTCTTTGCCTAACCCAGCCTTTCGCTTCGCTCAGTCTGGGCTGAAAGCCCAGACTTGGCCTCAGCGCGCAAAAATCGTTGCGAATTTTGTTGACAGCCTGGACGGCTTTCGCCTATACTTCGTAGCAGTTTGACCGAGAGCGGCGTCGGCGGGGAGACCCGGAAAGGCCTGCAACCAGAAGGCGGTAATTAGTACTTAGTAATTGGTACTTGGCTTTTGAACCGCCGCCTTCGAACGAATTGAGCACGTGGCAAGCTTTTTGTTTGTCCCGCTGCCTTCGTCCCTCATACTTATCGTGTATTCCTTGATAAATCTGTCTAAGTAGATGAAAACACAGGCAAGAGTGCCCTTCGGCAAGCACAGGGCAGGCTCTGTGCCACAAAATCAAAGCAAAAATCCAAAGCAAATCGGAGCCACCTGCGGGTGGCTTTTTTTATTTCTGTCCATTCACGCGCAAAAGCGGCGCGCAAATGGGACCCATTGGAGCAAAAACATGACAAAGCAAGAGGTGATAGCAAGCATTCTGGAGTGCACGGAGAAGCTAGGGCATGTGCCCAGCCGGGTGGAGCTGATCAAACATTCCGGCGTGGGCCGGCAACAGATCGTCAACCACTTTGGCAGCTATGAACGCGCCCTGCGCGCGTGCAACCTGGAACAAAAACCGCGCAAAAAAGCGGAGATGGATGTGCTGTTCCGCGACTGGGCGGGCGTGGTGCGCGCGCTGGGAAAAGTTCCGACCCACCTGGAGTACGAAGAGAAAAGCAAATACAGCATTCAGCCGTTAAGGGGACGGTTTGGCGGGTGGCTGCACGTGCCAGCGGGCATGAAACAGTACGCAGAAGAACAAGGAATCACGGTGGAGTGGGCGGATGTGATAGAGCTGATTGAACGATGGAACCCACGCCAACGCATAGGCCCGCGGGTATCCATGCCGCCGGCGCTGCCGAAGATCCTGGTGGACCGTCCGACGTATGGTCCATTAATCGGGTCCGGCCCGCTGGTATGCGGCCCGACCAACGAACAAGGAGTGATTTTTCTTTTTGGGGCATTGGCCGAACAATTGGGCTTTCTGGTGTTGCGAATGCAAACGGGGTTTCCCGATTGCGAGGCGTGGCGCGTGGTGGGGAAAGACCGGCTGCAGCGGGTGAGGATTGAAATTGAACACGAGAGCCGGAATTTTCTGCGGCACGGGCACGATCCGAACGGCTGCGACCTGATTGTGTGCTGGGAGCACAATTGGGAGGAGTGTCCGCTGGAGGTGGTGGAGCTGAGGAAAGTGGTGGAAAGATCGGGTGATTGCGCGTCATCGGGGGATCGGGTGATCGGGAAAAACCAAAACCTCACCACGGATGAACACGGATCAGTTGAAGATTGCCAAAATCGCCGAAATTGCCAAAATTGAAAACCACAACCTTTAACCACAGAGGACACGAAGGAACACAGAGGAAGGGAAAATCGGGACATCGGGTGATCGGAAACCAAAACCTACCACGGATGAGCGCGGATCAAAAACCAGAAACCTCACCACGGATGCACACAGATGTCACCGGTCAGAAGGAATTGCCAAGATCGCCAGGCGGCTAGAACATCCCGCCCGTGTTGATGCTCAATTGGCCTAAAGCCAGCTCCAGTTTCGTAATGGCTTCCTGCAATTCAGGGTGTCTCTCCAAACCAAGCTTGTCGCCCAGGGCTTTCAGCAATTGATAGGCGACGGCAACGTGCTGTGCCGGCTCGGAGGACTGCGGTTGATCATTGGGGGGCATGGCTTTGGGTTCCGGTTCCATCGTAATTCTCCTCAGCTCTAAGATGGCTGCGCGTCTAAGGTGGCTGCGCGTCTAATCTGGCTACGCTATGGATATGATGACATCTCCTCGTGCTTTGTTCATCTTAATGCACGAGCGGAAAAAATCGGGTGAAGGCGCGTGATCGGGAAAACCAAAACCTTACCACTGATCAACACGGATGACACTGATCAGAACAGATTTACCAGAAATGCCAAAATTGAAATTCAAAACCTTGAACCACAGAGGACACGAAGGAACACAAAGGAACACAGAGGAAGGGAAAATCGGGAGATCGGGCGTCGAGCGCATGGACGACTGGATCGCGGCTCTGGCGTTCCATTCGCGCTAAAACCTCTTTTGATTTTCTTCGCGCCTCCGCGGTGAACACGTCCCTACCCCATCGCCACGTCGTAGGTAATCGGCAGGGCGAGCATGGCTTCGCAACCGGTGTGGTCAGGGCGGTTGGTGAGTTGGAGAACGCCGCCGTGGGCCTCGGCGATCTGGCGGCTCAGGATGAGGCCGATACCGCTGCCGCCGTGCTTGGTGGTGAAGAACGGAACGAAAAGATTATCGCTGTTGAGGAGGCCGGGGCCCTGGTCGAGGACGAAGACCTCGACGCTGCGCGCGTTGGTGCGCCAGCCGACTTCGACCGAGCCCGGGGGGTGCTTCAATGAGGGGTCGAGCGAGGCGTCGACGGCGTTGCGGATCAGGTTGATGAGCACTTGCTCGATCTGGTCGGGGTCGGCGTCGATTGTGACGAGGGGGCCGTCGAGTGTTTTTACGGGCAAACGCCGCTCAAGCGATGCCGCGCGCTGCACCAGTGGACCGATTTCCATGCGGGTGCGCGTGGGCGCGGGCATTCGCGCCAGACGAGTGTAGGCCTGCATGAAGCGATTGAGCGATTCGACGCGGTTCTCAATCACGCGCAGGCCCTGCTGCATGTCCTGGGCGACGTCTTCCGGCAGTTCAGCCCGGCCGGTGAGCGAGCCGAGAGTGCCGGCGATGGATTTGATGGGCGCGAGCGAGTTGTTCAACTCATGGCCAAGCACGCGGATCAGGCGCTGCCAGGCCTGGCGCTCTTCTTCACGCAGCGCGCGGCTCAGATCAGAGATGATAAGCAACTGGTGGGGCACGCCGTTTTCGCGGAATTCGGTGTGGCTGATGGCCCAGCGGCCGTGCTTGCCGGGAAACGTCATTTGCAAGGTCTGCGGCCCGGAGGCCTGTAGGAATTCCTGCAAGCCCAGTTCTTCCGCAGTGAGCCCGAGCATGCGCGGCGCTATGCGGCCCATGAGCTCTTCGCCGGCGCGATTGACGATGCGCAGGCACTGCTGCTGGTCAAAGGTGAAGACGGCCACGTCGATCTCCATCATGACTTTTTTGAGCAGCGCCGTGGCCTCAAGCTCGCTTACCTTCTGCTGTTGCAGGCGCATGGCCAGCGAGTTGATCTCGAAGACCAGTTCGGCCAGAGAGTCTTCGCGTCCGCCGCCGCGCAGGCGAAAGGAGAAATCGCCTTCGCGGATGGCGGCTACCATGTTGGAGAGCGTCTGCATGGGACGGACCACCTGGCCATGAAGCATGGAACTGCCGACCATCCAGACAAGGACGATGAAAAGAGTGACCGTCCATTTGAGTTCCAGGGAATGATTGCCCAGCCAGAGAAAGAGTTCGGCGACAATGGCGCCGGGCAGGCTGATGAGCAGTGTCGTCAGGAGGATGCGGGTGTCGAAGCTAAGCTTGATCCGATGGTCCGGCGGTTTGGCGGCGGGGCTGCGGACGGGTTGATATTGCGGATCAAACGCCATACTTTTGCATGCGGCGATAAAGAGCGCTTCGGCTCAAACCAAGCGCGTCCGCGGCATGACTTATGTTACCGGAGTGGCGTGCCAGGGCCTTCTTGATGAGCAGATTTTCCACCTCTTCCAGGCTCAAGTCCTCGATTTTGGCGGCAGCGGTCTTCTCGCTTTCCAGGCCGAGATCGGCAGGCTGGATCTGCTCGCTGGTGCTCATCAGGACGGCGCGCTCGGTGGCGTGGTCCAACTCACGCACGTTGCCCGGCCAGGGGTGGTCGATCATCTTCTGCAACGCCGCGGGATCAAAGCCCTTGACCGGCTTGCGATAACGCTGTGCATACAGCTTGAGGAAGTGCGCGGCCAGCAGCGGGATATCTTCTTTGCGTTCGCGCAGCGGCGGGATCGGCAGCTCCACGGTGTTCAGTCGAAACAGCAAGTCAGAGCGGAACCTGCCTTCAGCGCTCTCCAGTTTCAGGTCGGCGTTTGTGGCGGAGATCACGCGAACGTCAACTTTGTGCGTTTTGGACGAACCCACGCGCTCCATCTCGCCGGTTTCCAGCACGCGCAGAAGTTTGGCCTGCTGCTTAAGTGGGACATTGGCAATCTCGTCGAGGAAGAGCGTACCGCGATCCGCTAGTTCAAAGCGCCCGACGCGATCGGCCCGGGCGTCAGTGAAGGCGCCCTTCACGTGTCCAAACAGCTCGCTCTCAAAGGTGCCTTCGGGCAGTCCGCCGGTGTTCACGGTGATCATCGGTCGCCCGCTGCGCGAAGAAAGCGCATGCAGCGTGAGCGCAACCACTTCTTTTCCGGTGCCGTGCTCGCCCGTGATCAGCACATTGGCATCGCTCGGTCCGATGCGGCTCAGCAAAGTGAGCAGCGGCTCCATGGCCTTTGATTCGGCAATGAATATAGGACGATTTTGCGCGCGCAGCAGGCTGTTCTCCGCTTCCAGGCGTTCCGCGCGGCGCATGGTGCGGTACAAATCAACTTGCGTGCGAATGATGCTGAGCAGGCGATGGTTGTCCCAGGGTTTCTGGATGAAGTCGCGCGCGCCGCGGCGCATGGCTTCAACCGCCAGTTCCACGCTTCCCCAGGCCGTCATCACAATGATAGGTAATTTGCTGTCTGCCTGCTGCACACGAGAAAGCAAGTCAATGCCTTCTTGTCCGGAGGTTGTATCCCTTTGATAGTTGAGATCCATCAGCAGGACGTCGAATTCATTGCTTTGCACCGCCTCCAGGGCCGCACCCGGACTGCTGACGGTCTCTGTGGCATAGCCTTCAGCTTTCAGCAGCAGGCGCAGGGCTTCGCGAATGTCGGCTTGATCGTCGGCGATAAGAATGCGGACTGGCTCAGACTTCACCGCTGCCGTGCCCGTCAGTTCCTGCGCTTTGGTCGACACTCAAAATTCTCCGCGTTCAAAAACCCACGCTCGTTTGGCAATTGCCGCTCATGCCGTGGCGCTGCCCGGGACCGTGGATGAATCTTCCACAATCCATCCGTCTTTTAGCTGGATGATGCGATTGCCGTACGCGGCATTCGCTTCAGAGTGCGTTACTTGAATGATCGTCGTTCCCTGCTGATTCAGCTTGCGAAATAACTCCATAATCTCCTTCGCCTGGCCGGAATGAAGGTTGCCCGTCGGTTCATCGGCCAGAATGAGCTTGGGGTTGCCGGCAACGGCGCGCGCCACGCCGACCAGTTGCTGCTGTCCGCCGGAAAGCTGATTTGGGTAGAGATCTTTTTTGCCCACGATCTGGAAACGGTCCAGAATGTCCGCCACCATAGACGCCCGCTGCGCCCGCGGAATATCTCGATAAGACAGCGGCACGTCGATATTTTCCTGTACTGTCAGGTTGTCCAGCAGGTGATAGCTCTGGAAGACGAAGCCGACAAATCTGCGGTTCAGCTCGGCCCGTTTCTTGCGATCCAGTTTGTGCACGGTTTGCTCGGCAAAGACGTACTCGCCTGCCCAGCCGTCATCGAGCATGCCGATGATGCTCAGCAGCGTCGTTTTTCCTGCTCCGGAAGGCCCCATGATGGTGACAAATTCGCCTTCCTTTACATCGACATTGATACGCCGGAGCAGCCAGACTGTCCCTGCCGGTGTCTTGATCGTTTTCTCTACGTTGCGTAGTTGAATCATGCGTCCTTTGTCGGAAGCTTCGGGAATCGAACAGACTGGGGGAATAGACTTCTGAACTTCACATTTACCAAACTAGCCCTTTACCCAATAGTCTGTCCGTCTATTTTCTCATTCATACGGCAAAGCTACCATTGGAACCGCCTTTGCCGCACGCCGAGCCGGGATGTAATACCCGGGCACGCACCGCAAGCTTAATTCTCTCAGAGCGCAGCGAACGAACTGAAAGGAAGTGTCCGGGCGGTAAACCAGATATCACACGCTGATGCGAGGAGAAAGGACCGAATATCACAAGCGACGTTTGCCGATCCGGAAACTTCTTACCACGGCAGACAATAACTCGACTCCACGGCTGGCGCTCCCATCCCCATTTTGTCGCCGCGTCCCTTTTGAATAGTCAGTCTTATATCTCGTTGCCGGTAGCGCCGGTATCGTGCAGAGCGCCCAGCGCCCAGGCCGCATTCTTGCGCGCCTCCGCTTGCGGAGAGGTTTTCAAGACACGAATCAGCGGCTCAATGGAGGGATGCCCAATGTTGACCAGGGCTGCTGCTACTTCCTCGCCCAGCGTCATTTTCTCAAGCGGACGCTGGCGGTACTGCCGGGCATCCACTTCAATGGCTTCGCCCAACAACTCGACTAAAGGAGCAATGGCCGGGGCCGCCGCGGACCGTTGCTGTCCCAGCCAGTATGCTGCCGCAGCTTTCTGCTGCGGTTTTCCTGACTTGAGCACGGCGATGTGGCGCGCGATGGCATCGCCTTCCCCGCTGCTGGATGGGGTCGTGCTGCGCCTGGGGCCAAAACCGGTCAAAACAAACAGAACCACTCCCACGCAGAGGGCAAGACCTGCTTTCCTCAGTTCACGCATAGCCAACTCCTTCATCAGAGGGCAGTGGTGCCGGGTCGCCGATTCCTTGTTTGCATTATGCCCAATATCACAGCACCGATGTGATCCCGGCATTTTTTGTACCGAAGTGGAACACTATGTAAATATATGAAAACAATAGTATAACGCAGCAATTAGAAACCGCAAAGTAACATTTCAGGTGTTCGCTAACGCAAAGCGCTGTTCGGAAACGAACACCGGTTTTGCATTTTGGACCCCGAATTTTCATCCGCAATTAAAGAAGTTCTGCTCCTCCCTCTGGTTCGGATGAAATTGGCGGTTGCGCTGCTTGCAGCCTTTCCTGTGAAATGGTTTGCTTTCAGAAAACTTGAACTCCAGGGAGAACTGTGGCCTATCTTCAATTTCTTGGCGCTGCCGGCACCGTGACCGGATCGAAACACCTCATCAACACGCGCGGCGATTCCTCCGGGAAACAAGGACTGCAAGTGCTCGTCGATTGCGGCATGTTTCAGGGCGCAAAAGAATGGAGGCTGCGCAACTGGGAGGACACTCCGGTTCCCGCGCACGAAATTGACGCCGTGATCCTGACCCATGCCCATCTTGACCACTGCGGCTGGATTCCTCGGCTGGTCAAAGAGGGGTTCAAGGGAAAGATCTACGCCACGCCGCCCACCATTGATTTGTGCTCGGTGATCCTGCCTGACTCGGGCCACCTGCAGGAGGAAGAGGCGCGCTTCCACAATCAGAAGCAGTCCTCCAAGCACCATCCCGCTCTGCCTCTCTACACGCTCCAGGAAGCCGAGGACTGCATGAGCTTGTTCAGTCCCGTTCCTTTTGGAGAGACCATACGGCTCAGCCCCGAGCTCTCCTTCCGCTTTGTTCACGCCGGCCATATTCTCGGCTCGTGCATGGTTGAGCTTTTTCTCAACACAAATGGCAATGCGCGCAAGTTTCTGTTCACCGGCGACATTGGTCGCGTTCCCTTGCAACCAAACGCTCCTGGCCGCGTGGTGCGCGCCGGTCCCGACGCAAATGAAGACCCGGAAATGCTGGTGATGGAATCCACCTATGGCAATCGCGTCCATCCGCATGATGACGTTCGCCCGCGCCTGGCGCAGATCGTCTCCGACACGGTGCATCGCGGCGGCTCCGTCGTTGTGCCTGCGTTCGCGGTGGAACGCACGCAGAAATTCTTGTTCCTGCTCAAGGAACTGATGGAGTCCGGCCAGATCCCGCGCGTCCCCGTTTTTGCCGACAGCCCAATGGCCATCAAGGCGGTGGAAATCTTCCTGAAATACGCCGATGAATTCACCGACGAAGCGCGCCAGTTGGTCCGCAAATATGGTTCGCCGCTCAACTGGGAAGGATTCCACTTCGCGCCCAAGCAGGAAGATTCCAAGAAGATCAATGAGATGCGCTATCCCTGCATCATCGTCTCCTCCAGCGGCATGGTGACCGGCGGCCGGATCCTGCACCACCTGCTGCTGCGCCTTCCCGATCCGCGGAACCAGGTGTTGTTCATCGGCTTCCAGGCGCCGGGCACGCGCGGCGAGATCATCAAGAGCGGGGCCAAATCGGTGCGCATTTATTCTGAAGCCGTGCCGGTTCGCGCCCAGGTTGCCGCCCTGGAGCAGTTCAGCGATCATGCCGATACCGCGGAACTCCTCTTCTGGCTGCGAACGTTCAAGAAGCAGCCGAAGAATACTTTTCTCGTCCACGGCGAACCCGAGGCAGCCTCTCGGCTGCAACAGACCATCTCTTCAGAGTTGGGATGGAACGTGAACATCGCGCATTGGCTGGAAAAGGTGCAGCTTGGGTGACGCCCTGCTCGAATTTTCGATAAGATCATCCCGCGATCCCATCTGGAAGGAAGACACACGAGATGCGCATGTATGTTTGTACTTTCCCCCGCATGCGGACCCTCAGGATTTTGTGCGCCGCATTCGTTCTAGTTACATTGGGCTCCGTTTCGCCCGCCCAGGATGGCCAGACGAACACCAGCCCCGCAAAATCCGGACTCCAAATCAACGCGATTGTTGTTCCGGCGATCACCTTACCCCACCACCACAGGCACAGAGATCGGGACAGAGATCGTGACGATGAGGCAGTCACTTATAATCTGGACTCGCAGCGGGAGAAGCTGTCGGTGACGGAAGAAGTCCGGTCCATACTGGTGCAGGATGGCAGCAGCGTTCCCAGACAAGAGCAGGTGCGGATCATCACCGTCGTAGCGAGGTAGCCTGCAGGTTAGGACAAGAGCATGGCCAACGCGCTTCAGGGCTCCATCGTCGTCTTAAACCTGTTCGACATTGCCGAAGAGATCAGGCTCGCTGATCTGCCGCCCCTGATCGGCGGCACGCGGCTCTCGCCAACGTTTAAGCATCCAGCGCCGGCGCACGTGCGCTTTGAGAGGCCTCCGGTCATTGAGCCGTTCGCGCCCTTGTCTCTCCCCACGGGAGAGCGGTTTGAGGCCGCGCTCCAGTACTACGATTATGGCGTTGTAAGCGTGCTCCTGCGTTTCGCATTTTCCGGCACCTGGGACGAGCTCCAACAACTCGCGGGCAATTGGATTTCGGGCACGGTATTCGACGACCTCTGCAGAAACACCGTCCGGGAACGGCTGCCACGGGTCACCGCCGCTCTGGTAAAGCCTTATGACCACTGGCTCAGCGAGGACTATTACGTAATTCATCTGCATTCCGTTCCCGGAACAACCGATGGCACGGCGCTCTTGCAAGAGCACGGCAAAGAAATCAGCCAGATTGTGCGCGGAGAGGCAGCTCCCCTGGCCGACCAGGAACGATCGGAAGTGCTCCAGGGCTACATGTCGTATTATCCGAACGATCTCATCGTCGCCGGCTGGAACGCGGCTTTTCTCTTCGATACGCCCGCTGGCGCGGAACCCACGATCAGGCTGCTCGAATATGCCAACTCTCAGCTCTTACAGTTTCGCCACTATGACGAGATACTGACGCGCGAACTTGAGCGTGTGTACGATTTTGTGGAGACCCGTAAAGGCCTGCTGTATGGCTGGCGCATGCGGCCTGCGGCCGCACATCTCCGCACCATGCTGCTGGACGTGACCGAACTGACCGAGCGCACCAATAACGCCCTTAAATTTACCGGCGATATGTTTTTCGCGCGCGTGCACAAGCTTTGCGCCGTCAAGATCGGCGTCACCGATTACCAGGCCCTGGTGCAGGAAAAACTGCATACTGCCGACGAGCTCTACGATTTCATGATCGAAGAGTTCCACCAGGCGCGGGGCTTTCTTCTGGAGTTTATTGTCGTATTGATCCTGATCATTGAACTCTTCTTCCTCTTTCACGGCAAGCCCGGACTTTAGCCTGACCCGAATCTGAAAGTGAGCTATTATGGAACCTGGCCATGGTTTTCCTGCGCAGAGCGATAGCAATCGTTTGTCTTGCTGCCATTATGGTGGCGGCCCTGACTCCATCGTCCTCCATCCTGCTCTGGGTCGTGGTTGTTCCTCTCCTGCTCTTGATTACGGCATTGCCCGCGATCGATCTTGGGCACAGATTTGGAAACGTTCTTCTTCCCGCATCGCCACTCCTCTCAAGCGCTTCTTCGCGCGCTCCGCCTCAATCCTTTATCGCCTGACCTGAGCACATAATTTGCGCTTCCCTGATTGAGATGTGAGCCGCAATGCTTCGCATTGCAGCCGTTGCGCTGCCAATGTGTCCATTGCCCGGAGACGATTTGTGTCTATAAAGCGTTTGTTGCGCACCCTTGTTGTGTGTCTTCCCCTGCTCGTCGGTACTCTTGGCGGGGTGCCGATGAAACCGGAAGAAATTGAAGAACTGATGCATGACCTGAATGCGCCTAAAATCACCGTAACCATTCCCGGCCAGAGTGAAAATGGCGACGATCCAATTGATGACCCGCCTAACGGAACAACCTGATCGGTTGTGCAAGGAAGAGGATTGTTACTGCTTCGGCGTGTCCACCAGGTAAGGCGTCAGCTCCGGATTGCTGATCACAATGGTCGCGCCCTGTACTTGAATGGGGTCGGGCGGCATTCTCACCTGCCCGGAGGGGAGCTTCATTCCCGGCGGCAGATCCTTGATGGAAACCAGCGTCACTGTCAGATCGCCCGCGGGGAGATCGCGCAGCAGGAAGTTCCCGTTCTCATCGGTCCTGGCGACACCGTGTCCTGCGGTGATCTGCACACCGGCCAGGGGCACCAGATTATAGTCGCCGCCAGTGGCAGGGCCGGTGGTTCCCTGCGCCTGCCCGCGTCCTGCCTGGCTTGTTCTGCCTCCGGCTTGTCCGCCGCGCTGGGTGCGGACTGACCCGGCAGGCATGCCGCTGATCTTCAGCTTGCCGGAGTCGGCCGGCTGGGCAGCGGGCTCCGCCAGCACTTTCACGAATACTCTTCCCGCAATCGAGCGCATGGCGCGGGCGGGTATGCTCTGCACAGCGGTGGAAATCGGCGCCACGTGCAGGGTGAATGTGTCTTCGGCCAGGGTGTAATTCGCGGGCAGCGTGCTTGCATCCACGCTGATCCTGTAGTCCCCCGGAGGCACGTCGTCCACTTCAAAGTCGCCTGTATCCTGCGCGACGATCGTCCGCCGGCGCTTGCCGTCATCCAGTACCAGATGGACGTTGGCCAGGCCTTTGGCATCCGGCTGCCGCTTGCCTTCAAAATGCAAATCGTTGAACACGCTTCCGGTAAGGCGCGCAAAATCGACAACGCCAAAATTCACCACGCCGATTCTCTGCCGGATCAGGTCCACGGTCGCCTGGTTCTTCGTGGTCATCCGGATGGGTTCGGCAAACTGCGTCAACGACAGAGAAACACTATGCTCGCCCTGGCTGACGTCACTGAACTTATACCGTCCCTGCTCGTCTGTCTCCGCCACTTCGCCGTCATCCAGCCGCACCCGCAAACCCACCAGACCCTGCTCGCCGAAGTTGAAGGCGCCGTTCACGTTGTTATCGCGAAAGACCCGGCCCTCGATGATCCTGCCGGCGTGGCGTGAGGGAAACAGCGCCCCCGGCATCGCGCTGAAGCGCTTGGTGAACCCGAAATACATGAGCGTGGTGCGCTGCACTGTGTTCGCGGTGCTGCCCAGCACCCAGATGTTGGTCAGACCGGAGTTCAACTCAAGAGATGGACGGACCTGGTAGGCCAGTGAATATCCGACAAACGGTGTCCAGGATTTGCTCTTTCCGTTCGATGCGTCGGCAAAGGCAAAATTGGGATTGAAGCTCAATTTCTTGCCCATGCGCAGCTGCGCCGACGCCGAAATGGACGTGCTGACGGGAATTTGCGTCTCCAGCAGGGCCTTCACCTCGGGTGGCAGGTTGTTGGATTGCACGAACGAGATCGGGTCCTGCAAATACAAAGCCTGCAATGCCGGCGACAGAAGCTCCAGCTCGGACCCCAGCTTCCGCACCAGCGAGGGATTGCGGCGGTCCTGCTCAAAACCTACTGTCATGCTTCCGCCCTTGATCAAAAATGAAAGCGAGTCGCGGAAAGCAAATTCATCTTCCGAGCTGAGCTGCAGAGGGTCCTGCAAAGAGCCGGCGATAAATTGCACGGCGTTGGCAACGCGCGGCGTTATTTGACGGCGCCAGTTGGTATCGAAACGGTTGCCCGTTGTGGCCTGGTTGGCAAACCCGCCGTCGTTGCGGCTGAAGGTATAGGCAAAAGTCAGGTCGTCGCGCGGGTTCACGCGCCACGAAAACGCCGGGGTCAGATAGTCCGAGCTGCCGGCGTGGAGGATATTGCCAAAAGCCTGTGTGATGGTGTGCTGGTAATACAACGATTCGGTAAAACGGTCGCTTAAGCTCAATGTGGCCCCGGCCTTGGCCGACGTTGTGCCGGAAAACAATGACTGCACCCGATTCAGCGGAAACAGCAGAGAAGACGATCCACCGGCGGCAAAGAGCGTGAAGCGGTGGCTGATGTAATTGATTTCGCCGCGTCCCATTCCTCCATGCGTGCTAATACCTCCCGTACCCCGTACCGTCCACCTTTCACCCGGTTGATAACCAAAGCCCGCGGTCTGCATCCAGTCTTCCTGACGGTTTCCCGTCGGGTTGAAAAAATCAACTGGGGAGTTAATGTAGCTGGTAGTGGCAAACAAATTCAGGTTCTTCGACTGCTTGCGCTGGAAAGAGAAACCGCCGATATCACGCGTGGAACCCAGCGTCAGGAAGTAGAACGGGACCGTGCTTCCGCCGAAGAACATGTACTGATTGTCGCCACGCCGCAAGGTCAGGCCGGCGCCGCGCAGCTCCACTGAATCCGAAAATGCAAAAGGGCTTATGTGATGCTGGGGACCATTGTCGGTAAGGCTGACCAGGTTATCCAGAAGACTGATGTCCATGCCCGGACTACGGTAGGCAATGCTTCCATGCCGGATGTTGAACGCGTGCCCGCCCTCAATGTCGTTGTCCTCGACCTGCGTATTGACATACAACCGTCCCTGCGTGCCGGCGAGTTGGGTCCAGTTGAAATCATTCACGACGGCCGTTGTGGTCTGGCCTCCGGCATTCGAAATTTGCGCGCTGGAGCCAAAGCTTCCCTGCGCCATCTCACCCTGGCGCCGTAGCGCCGACGGCGGCACGATGATGGGCGGACGTGCGACCACTCGCACGCGAATGCTGACAGGCTTTTCATGCAGGTAGCCCAGCACTACCGTCTCGCCGCGCGTCAGGCCAAAAATCTGTAGACCGTCGCTTACAACTTCCACCCGGGCAATTTCCTGGTCAAGCACAATAATGTTGGACAACGCTGGAGCGGTAATTGTTCGCGACCACTGCCAGTACACTTCAACCAGGGAAGGAACGCCGTTTGCGTCGGTTGACTGTGCGGCCGCCGCGGGAACAAGCGCGCGCACTGACAGCAAGCCGCCCAGAAGGGCAACCGCGACCATCACCGTTATATGCCGACGGAACTTCAAGTCTCAATCTCTACTGTGTAACTACACTGAACGCGATCTGCTGCGTCTCGATACGGTCTTCGCCATATGCCACGGTGAGCACTGCCGTGTAATTCCCCGGCGGCAGCTTGCCCGCCCACTCCACGTGCATCGAATTTTTCTGTCCGGGCAGAAAGCGTTTTTCGCCGCTCTCCGCCTTGGCCACCATTTTCCGGCTGGCATCGAGCACCGCCACCCGGGCCACAGGGAAAACATGCGTATTGCTGGAATTCAAGAGGTCAAAGTCCACGCTCAATCCATGGGTATCGGCAGGCGGAGTCACTTTCACGTTGCTCAGTTCCACCTTGTAATCTTCAGTGGTCTCCGCGCGCAGCAGCACCAGGCAGCCAATGCGCATGCTGGTGAATACGCCTTTGCCGTTGTCCTTGGGAAAAGAAAGTTGCGGCTTGGATTGCACGAACAGGACCGCGTAGTAGCCGCCTTTTGCGTCCGCCGGCGGCGTGACGATGGCCTTCATCTTCTGCGTCCCGTGCGGGCCGACTTCGAAGTGGTCCGGTACAAACTGGATCCAGTTGGCCGCCGAGCGCGGAGAAGTACCGGGCGCGGAGAAGACCTTTTCGTTCTTCTCGTCATACCAGAAATCTGTGATCTCAACGTGCATGTCCACGGCTGTGTCACCGGAATTGACGGTGGAGAGATCGAACTGGAAGGGGACGCCGGGCTTGAACTTCTCCACTACCTGCGCCGGAGCCAGACCAAGCGATTGCGCCCGGGCCTGGCCGGCGAGGGCAGCAAGGCAAACCATCCCGCACAGCAGGGGAAGCAAAGATTGTCGGTTTCGATTTGTCATGGTCATCAGGGCACCGTCAAAGTGAAAGTCAATGTTGCAGCATCGCTTCCGGTAAAGGCCGTCGCGCCGTTCGTATTGGCGACAAATAATCCGAGGAACCGCGTAATGGAGCTGCGGCTGGCGGCGGCGTTTGTGATTTGCGTGGCCGTGCCGGCCGTGTTTCCTATGTTGGTATATGGGCCGGGGCCGGCCGCAGCGTCGCGCAACTGCAGGATTGCGGGATGAGCAAAATTCGTGCTGGCGAAAGTCCTGATCGTCGCTGCTGTCGAGGTGAAATCAGCGAAAGCGGGCTGCAAAACATACGGCGTGGAATAGATCACGCCGCCGGTCGCCGCGACCGTCGTCAATCCGGCTCCCGGTCCGAATCCCAGACCGTTGACGTTGCCGAAATTCATGGAGAAATCCGAACCTGGCGTAACGGCGAGTCCGCCGCCGGCTGTGGCCAGCGTAAGGCTTACTGCATTCTGCACTGTTTCGCCCTGGGGCGTGTCCAGGCGGATTTCCACTGTCGCAAAGACCTTTCGATTTGTCAGGTCGGTAGCGGTCAGCGTAATGCGCGCCGTGTCGAGGCCGGTAAAGGCCGAAGCGCCGTTGTTGTCAGGGACAAAGATTCCCAGACCGGCGATCACGGTCTGATCGTTAATGCCGGGGGCTGGAACAACCGTGGTCGGCGCGCCGGCAATCGTGGACATCGCCGCAAAGCTACCGGATGAGTTACAGGTGGACGTGCTGGGGCAGCTCTCCATGAACAACGCGAGCGGATGCGTAAAATTTGAGTTTACAAACGCCGTAATACCGGCCTGATGCGGGTTGGGCAGGCCTGTGACCGTCAAGCGGTACGTTGTGAAATACAGCGCGCCATTGCTGAGAGGAATTACGGTGACACCGGCAGCCGGCGTACCAATGCCTAACGCATTCATCGTGCCGAATTGGCCGGAGTAAGTATTGCCACCGCCGCCCACGGTAAAGGCTATGCCGCCGGGAGCCGAGGACAGCGTGAAGGTACCGTTCTGCGCAGCTGCAGGCTTGGCCAGCGCCACTAAGACAAAGACAAAAATGATGAGAGACGGAAGCGAAGCTCCAAACGACGCGCCGCACACCTTCCCGCCGGACTTGACGACGGGGAGGTGTGTGCGTCGAAGGTCTTCATGTTCTCGTACTCTCATCATCCCAAACTACGACAGGGCAACTGCGGTGACTCAGAGCAGCGTGTCTCCGGCTATTGGACTGTCAGCGTAAAAGTAACGGTGGCAGACTGGGCGCCGTTCAGCACCGTGGGGCCGTTGTCTGGTTTTACCGCCACGCCGATAAAGCGCGTCTGCGCGGTGCCGCTGGTAACGCCAGGGCCAACGATGGTGTCCGGCGTGCCGGTGCTCAACGCTGTAAACGCCGCGGCATTCGCTGGAACTGTGCTGGAGTTGGCGCTGTCACGCACGATGAAAATGTTGTTGGGAGCGGCAAAGTCCGTGCTCACCTTGGCTGTGATCGTGGTCCCCGAGATTGCCGTCTGGCTGGTGAATACCGGGGTCAGGTTGTAATCGGACCAGTAGATTGCATTGTCGACTCCGGGGTTCGCCGGGTTGAACTTGTTGCAATTTCCGGCGTTGATGCCCAGAGCGTCCACGGTGCCGAAGTCCATGGTGTAATCCGGCGTTCCACCCGTAGGTGTCACGGCGCAATGGCTCACGGCGGCCGTGCCGGTGCTCAGTGTCAATTGCACGGCCTTCTGGATGGTGGCCGAAATCTGCAACGTCGGCGACACCGTGTTGGTATTGACCGCTGTTGTTCCGGCGAATGCCGCTGTGGATAGCGCCATCATCCCCAGCGCAAAAATCGTAAAGTATTTTTTCATTGATGCTTATCTCCTCGTGCTCGAATCACCGGCCGGGCCGCTTAAATAGGCAGCCATCGGCCCGACATACCTGCACATTCTTTAGTCTTTCCTGGTTTGTGACAACGGTACTTCAGTAATTCATTTTGGAACTGGATGCGTTTTACCCGCATTTCTAGCTGGTTTGAGCGTTGGCGGAGGGTGCTGACGGTTTATGCCCGTATGAAAAGAGCAGCAACAGTGATTAACCTTAGCTGGCCCGGCAAGGCAAATCCCTTACGTGAAATTATTTTCACCTCTGTTTATTGATTTGTGGAAATGAGGTGCACTGTAATGGTTGTGAAGCAACTGCAATTACGGAAGGCATATCATGCCGGCTTTTAGTTAGCTTTAAGAATGCCGGGCGCACATCTACTTGCGAAGCGCATCTAAATGAATAGGGAATTCTGGGGAACGCAAGAAAGGAGCGAGTGATGAAGAAAGTCCCAGGTTGGTTTCTTGTAGCAATGATGTGCTTTGCCATGGCCGCGGGTGCCATGGCGCAACAATCCGGCGGCGCGCAGACCTCAACCAGCCAGCAACGCATGCAGGAAAGGATCTCGCGTGAGGTCTATCACGAGTTGGTGATGCTGCCCCAGCTCACGATTTTCGATAACCTTCAGTTCAAGGTGGATGGAAGCAAAGTCGAGTTAATGGGGCAGGTGAACAATGCCATTCTGAAGGACTCGGCGGAAAAAGTCGTCAAGAAGATTGAGGGCGTGGAGAGCGTCGACAATAAAATTGAGGTCCTGCCTCCCTCCCCGAACGATGACCGGATCCGCAGGCAGGTGGCGCGGGCCATTTTTAACGACGACCGGCTCTTCCGCTATTCCATGGGATCGGTCCCGCCGATCCATATCATCGTGAAGAACGGCCACGTGACCCTGGAAGGGGTGGTGGATTCGCAGACGGACAAAGATGAAGCGGCGCTGCGGGCCAATGGCGTGCCCGGAGTTTTTTCCGTGGAGAACCACCTGAAAGTGGAAAAGTCCTGATCGGCGAATTGAATTGGCTTGGAGAAAACACACGCGCGTCGGCCCTGGAAGCCGGCTATTTGTGCGCGATTTTTCCCGAGATCAAGCAGGTAGTGCCACGTCCATCATCGGAGGCGCGCAGATTGTTGGTATTGTCGGAACAGTAGGCTTTGCCCCGGCCTGCCACCGGTTCGGCGGTGACACGAAACATTCTTGCCGGCTTGCGCTCACATCCACTCAGCATGAATCTGTAGCCATTGTAGAGACCGTCAGCGAATTCGGCGTCCATGAATTTGTACATGCCCTCTTCATCCATGCCCCGGCCTATGTTGACCAGGTCCGCGATCGCGCAGGTGTAGCCGAGCCCCGGGTGCTTCTGGGCATAGATATTCTCCGCCATGCCGATCATACGCACCGCGCGCAGAGGAGACAGCTTGGGGCGATCGTCCACCACCACGGGCGTCATGGGCGATGCGTCCATGTTCCCTCCGGTGGCCGCCGCCAGCGCCGGACTCCACCAGGATTTCTCCAGGATTCGCGGATCGCCTACCGGCAGCGTGGAGTTCACGGTGACCGCATTCAATCGCCAGATGCCTTCCTGCCGTATAAGGTCCAGCACCAGGTGCAGGCCGACGGGAATCTGCTGCTCCACCCCGCCGCGCACCAGGTGCAAAGAGAGCGCCATCACATGTTCTTCGCCGCGCGGCTCTTCCCTGTCAATCTGCAACTCATACCGCTCGTGCTCCTGGGGATTATTGAAAGAGAACAGAATCGGCCCAAGATCGAAGGCCTGTAACTTGTTACTCCCGGGAGCAATCGCTCCAGTCAGAGCCAGCAGCGGATTGGGGGCATTATCGAGCGAAGCCTTCATCAGATTCTTCAGCCGGCCCTGCATCGCCACTGTCAGGTGTTTTTTGAAAGGCGCTTCGCCTCCCGACAGCATCTCAATCATGGCCTGGCGGGGCGACTGCCCGGCAACACTGCGCTGCCCCGCGGAGACACCCGCGAGAGACACCACAAGCCAGATCATCAGCTGGAATCTGCGGTCAAACATTTTGCGCCTTCTCCTGGACTTGCCTTGCGCAAGCTTAGCCATTTGCCGGCCCGCTGACAACGGGAAACAGTCGAGTGCAAGTAACTTTGGGACAAAATCGAGATGTGTGCTTTCGGCGCTGTTCTTTCGATGCCGCCAAAAGCGGGCTGGGGAAAGGCTGCCAGGAGTGGCGGGCGAAAGAGCCGGTTTCGAAACAAAATCAAGACGCGAGAAGGGCAGCCTAAGCAGCGTTGTTGCCGTTCGTGTCGGAGAGCATGCTGACCGGCTTTGGCTCAGAGATATTCATGCGCGTGCCGCAAACGGAGCAATAGACCCAACCCGCATGTTCCACCACCGAGGGAACGGTCCTGAACTTGCGCAGACACCTAGGGCATTGGACATCGACGATATGGACCAACGGAAGACCCTGATCGAATGGATTTGAGATTCTAATAGCCTAACAACCTCGTCACCCGCTGACAACGGCAAAAGTCTTAAGTTTTGTGAATTGTTGATTTAACGTGTCACGCCATTGCTGCCGACCACGCGCGCCACGGCGAGCATGGCAATGGCCTGGGCGGAGCTGTCGCGCAGCTTCTGTGCGCGCGTCAACGCGTTCACTGAATCCACCTGCGCCGCGGCCTCGCTGATCTCCTGGACCAGGGCCTCGGCATTTGTCTCCGGCTTGCGCGCGTCCCAGGCCTCGTCTGCTGCGCTGAACGCCATGTCGAAATACTTGCGGGCTTGCTGCTTGTCTCCGGATGTGCCTACGGCAAAACCATGTGCGGCGGCTTCGCGTGCCCTCTCGGGCGCGGGCAGCCCGCGGAGGCGCTCGGTCTGGTCCGAACCCTGGTTCTGCATCGCCGCCAGCACGGAAACACCTTCGGCCTGCGGCCGCTCAATCTCGCGCTCCTCACCGGCATTTTGCACCGTGGTGCTGGCCACCACGTCCGATTGCAAAGCTTTCTGATAGCCCTCATCGCCCAGGGCCTGCTGCATCGCTCCTGAAGTAATGCGGATGGATAACCCGCGCAGCGGTGAGTCTTCCAGCTTCCCCAGCCAGGTCAGAAGCTGCAAACCTGTTTTGGCGGCAACGTCCTTGGCTACAGAGCCCGACATTTGCGCATACATGGCGGCAAAATTCTCCGCTTCCGCCTTGTTTTCACCCGGATCAGGCAGTGAGGCAAACATCTTTGCAAAATGTTCCTGTGACCACGCGGACCCTTCGCCCTGCCCCGCCATGGCGGCCATGAGCGCCCGCGAGGCAACCACGTGCTTCTCCAGTCCGGCATCAAGCTTGCGCGAAACCGGATCCAGTGTCTGTTTCGGGCAGGTCGTGACCGCGCCAATCAGCGATTGCTCGGCACGCAGCACGGCGCTCTCGGGAAGATTTTCCACAAAATTCAGAGCAGCAGTGCAGTCGACCTGGCCGCTCGACATCATGGAGACGGCCGGCGTTTGCCCCAGCCGCACCAGTTCGCTTTCAATCCGCGCGCCTTCGCTCCAAAAATCGCGGGCCATTTTTTTGTCGATCGGAGAGACAACTTCAGCCGCGCTGGAGAGCACACGCAGCCGGTCCTGCGGGTCGGACTCCGGCAGCGCAACCGCCATCTTTACTGTATCCAGGACAAACTTCTGCTCCGGCGTAAGCTTAGCAGTCGCGGCCGGCGCGCCGGCTTGGGGTTTGGATGGCTTCTTTGCTCCGCTTTGCTGGGCCATCCCGGTCAGGGACAGACCAAAGACAATGACAGCGGCCAGACGATGAATGCTCTGCACTACTCTTACACTCCAGATTGAAAATTGATTTCTCACCCCGTGGGTGGGTACTTATCGAGGGTATCGAAGCATCTATTCTGTTTCAACGCTATTGCGAAAACGGGCGTGGTATTTCCAGAAGAGGAATTAGGGGAAGATTAAGAGTTTTCCTTAATCCAAAAGGCCATGTCTTTCTCAGTGGAATCAATCAGGAGAATAAATAAATAGAAGACGTTTGGTGTCCCGCCAGCCTTGTCGGTGGTTACGCACCTTCGGCCGCACGCAGTTCAGCCACAATCTCCGCCGCGGCTTTGCGTGCCAGGTCGCCTTTATCTGGAGGAAAGGAGATTGCGCCCACGCGGGCATGACCGCCCCCGCCATAACGTTCGCAGATTTTGGCCAGGTTGACCATGTTCTGCCGGTCCGTCCAGGGATTCGAGCCCACGGCCACTTTGACGCGGAAGCTGCTGCTGCTGAGCCCCACGCTGTAGACCGATTCAGGATGCAGATAGTAAGGAATGAACTTGTTGTAACCTTCCAGGTCTTGATCGGAGATGTCAAAGTATATGGTGCCTTGTTTGCACTCCGAGCGCCGGCGGAGTATTTCAATCGACTTGCGATGACGCTCCAGGAGCGGTGGGACCACGGCCGCGACGAATGGTTCTTCCAACACCTGGGCCAGGGACTCGCTTACCAGGTGGGGAATGAGCCGGGGCAGAAAAACCGGATCGTTCGTGGACTCAATGGCCATGGTGAGTTTCATGGCGGGTTCGGCCATCTCCACGGCCTCCTGCGGGCTTTTGAATTGGGCGCCGTCAATAATGTCAGCCCAGCGAATCAGTTCCTCGACGGGACGGGGATCAAAACCAAATTTCTGCTGTGCTACCTGGGCCAGAAACTTGGTGCAGGACTTGAAATCAGGGTCGTAGAATTTTTGCCGCTTATCGCCGTTGCGATAATGTTCCGCATCCTGCGGCGTAAGGAACGCGCTCTGGTGGTGGTCAAACCACCAGGTGATGCGGGGCGAGGCGGAATACTTGAAATCGACAATCGCGTTCTCGTCGCCGTCAAAGTCCTCCTCGTTGAACAATGCCCCGGCGCGATGGACCAGTCCAGTGAACTGAAATTCGGCGTCCGCGCGGATACGCTCGCGGTAAAAGCGCGAAAACAAAGCCGCGGAGGCCGTGCCGTCAAAACATTTGCCGTGAAAAAAGACCCTGACTTTCAAAAGACCTTTCTCTGCTCTCGAAAAATGGAAGCGTTTGGTAAAGCTACTAGAAATGACATTCCTGAACGGTAATGTCAAGGAACGGCAGCCGGCCGCGTCTTATCTCGCTGCCTTGGCGGCGCATCAACACGGCGGTCCGCTAACAGAAATTGACCGGTGCTGCGGCTACCGGCCCTGATCACTTGTAGATGGAAAGCTGTTCGGAAGGTTTTTGCAACTTAATGGTGATTTCCAGGTTGGGCTGATCGACATTGACGTCTTCCCCATAAGTCCTGAATCCCGGAGCAATCACCTGAATGCGTACCTTGCCATAGGGAATGCCGGTGGCCTCTGCCTTGCCGTCATCATGAGTTTTAAGCTCCAACCCTTCCTGCTTTTGCTTGCCATGGTTGTCGACTAGATGCAAAACAACTTCGGCGTTCTTGACAGGTTTGCCGTTGGCATCTCTCACAACGGTCAGGTTCACGGACGCAGTTTTTTGTTCGGCTGCCGCGTTTTTTTTCCCGGCAAACGCAGCCAGGGGCAAAACAATCACAAACAAGCCAGCAAGGGTCAGGCGTTGGATATTCATGGCTGGCCCTATTTTACAGCCAATCCAGCCTCCCTGCCGGATCTGCCACCGGAAGAGGAGCGAACAGCAAAGATTTGCATGTCAGGGCGTTGCGCTGGGGTTTCTGCAAGCGCGAAATCCAGCGTGCTATTACTTTGGTAACCGGCGCCGGGTTCCTCTTTGCATTGACACTGCCTAACCGTCGGGGTACTTTTGTACCCTCCCCTCCGGATTCCTGTTTTGGGAATTTGGTTCGTCTCCCCTCCTCCAAAGAACGTTGCACTTCTTGCACGTGGGCCCAGCTCGCAGAGCGGTCAAAGCTCTTCAACCCATGATGAAAGCTATTCTGGGCCAGGGACTTAGCGGATTCTTTGAGTACTGATGGCCTTTGTCCCAGCTCCGGGGTTTGAGCGGACTTTGGTAAGTTGCCGGGCTTTGGCCCGTGAACTAAAACACTAGCATCCACCCACAGCTCCACGGGTGTGAATGGAGACAAGTTTGATGAATGGTCGCCAGGTTCGACAAGACCGGACCGAGTCACGTGGTCTGCGGGAAAAGTCCACCCGGGGATTTACGTTGCTTGAGTTGATTTTCGTTCTCTTGATCGCCCTCATCATGGCTGGAATGGCGGTGCCGCTCTTGAACAACACGATGACCGTCTATCGTCTGCGTGGCGCCGCTTCATCAGTCAGTGGGAGCATACAGGCGACGCGCTATCAGGCAATCTTCAACGGCTATCCCTTCCGGCTGGTGCTTGACAGCGCAGCAGGCACCTATCAGGTCCAGCGCGACCAGGCCCGGGCAGGGGTATTCACGAACTTCTGTGTTCCGGCCGCCGCATCATGCCCGGTTCCCCTGACAGGATCGGGGACCAAGGTGGCACTCGGCGCGGACACAACGTTTACGTTCAGCCCAGGCGGCACGGTGCAATCCACCACGGCAGCCGCCGGGGTCACAACCATGGTCTTAACTTACAGCGGTAAAACGGAAACCATCACGGTATCGAGCTATGGAAATATCAAAGTCACGCCGTAAGACGCACAAAAAAGAAGACGGCTTCGCCCTGATCGAAGTCATGATCGCGATTTTGATCCTTGCCATCGGGTTGCTGGGTTTGGCGGCGCTGATGGCGCAGTTGACCGGGACCACCGGCAACTCCCGTTATATGGGGACCGAGGTCATGCTGGCTTCAGAAAAGCTGGAAGACCTGAACCGGCTGCAGGTGGGCGACGCAGCACTGGCTCCGGGAGGTAACTTACTGGCCGACGTAGCCAACTACAGCGACCAGGTACAGGTTTCTTCCGACAATGGCACCACCACCACAGTACCAGCCGGTACTGCCGCGGCCAGCAGTGACATGCTGCAATTCCGGCGGCGTTGGGTCATCGAGTCGAGCCCGGGCGGATTGCCCACCGGAGTTATCCGGATAACGGTCTTTGTTGCCTTACTCGATGGTAATGCGGTTTCGCGGGCCAGCACCTTCCAAACAAGCATGGTGAGGCAATGACGAATAGACACAAGCAATCGGTCAAGACGTCGAAAGTGGCAGACGGCAAAAGCTGGTCCGGCTTCACACTGGTGGAACTGATGATGGCCATGCTGATCTTCCTGGTGGTTGGAGGAGCGGCCGTCGGTCTGATCAAGAAGCATGTGCCGCTTTATGCCAGTGAGCAGAACCAGGCAGGCCTGAATGTGGGCGTTCGCAACGCCGTGGCTCAAATGCAGATGGACGTGGTCAATGCCGGCAGCGGGTTTTATCCTGGCGCCAACATGCCATTCTTTCCCGTCGGAATCACCGTGGCGAATACCGGCAACGTTGGTTGTTTTGATCCGGCAACGTTCAATTACACGGGTTGCTTCGACAGCCTGACTGTCATCACGGCGGACGATACCATCCCGCCGGCGCACCCGAGCGGGAATGCGGCAGGAACCGCTTCCGTGGATACAACAACCGGCACTCTGTTTCTCACATTCCCTGGAGTCACTCCGGTGCCTACGGCCGCCAACCTGGCCACATGGGCAACCGGAACGTTCACCGCGGGAAAGGAAATTCTGCTCATCCAGGGTGGCACGGACTTCAGCAACAGCAACCCGCGTATGACCACCGTGATCCTGACTTCTGCTGTTGGTACGGTTTCAGGCAGCTCGATCCAGGTCAATTTTACCCCGACACTTGCCGGCGGCGTACCGGCGGTAGTGCCTGATCCCATGGGGATCATCACCAATGGTGACCTTGACCAGCTGACAAATAGCTTTGATCCGGCACAGGACTATGCCATACGGCTTTCCGCCGTCAGTTATGGGGTCGATGCATCCGATCCCACCAATCCCAAGCTTGTTCGCGTGCCGCGTGGCGCCGCTTTAGCGGGTGCGCAGAATGTGATCGCCGAGCAGATTATTGGATTCAAAGTGGGCGCGTGGAACACATTCACCAACAGCTATATATATGACTCCACCCTGCCCAAAGGCCCTACCGGGTATGGCGGCGACTGGACCTCCATCAAGGCGGTACGGATTGACTTGACCGCGCGCACGCCGGTCAACAGCGATCCCGCCAGCACATTCAGAAATAAATTCGACGGAGGACCGTATCAGGTGCAGAAGATCTCCGTCGTGATTAACCCCCGCAATCTCAGTATGTGATTTTTCGAGGAGGCGACATGCAACGTGTAAAGATTCTGGCTGTGAGGTCTAAGCAGCGGCGGTCCGGGAAGGACGAGCGCGGCGTGGCCCTCATCACCACGCTGCTGCTGCTCATGCTGCTCACCGGATTGACTCTGACCATGGCGTGGTCTGCCCGGTCAGACATGCTCATCAACGGGTATTACCGGAATTTCCGTGGCGCTTTTTACGCCGCTGATTCGGGCTTGAACGTGGTCCGTCAGGCAGCCATCAATCAATTCGCGCCTGGTCTGGGCCTGCCGGCAACGTTCACTGCCGGCGCCGCGCCCATTCCCGCGGGTACTGAAGCAGTGATCGCCAAGGCGATCAACGACAGCTACGCCGGCTTTACCCCGATTACCGGCACAGGACAGGGAGTGGCAGCGAATTCCTGGCCAGGCCAGTTTAAGCTTCCCACCGCCAACTCGTTCCAGTTGTCTCCGGTCAGTTGCACAGTAATAGGAACGCCCGCGCCCGCGGCGGGCAAGCCCGCATGGTCTTGCACCAACCTGCCTCCCAACACCACCCAGTTTACTTACGTTTACAACTACTCCATTACGGTCCAGGGGCAGTCAAAAGGCGGTGAGAATGCCACGCTCTTTGATCGCGGCCAGATTACTCTGGTAGCGAACGTGGTGAATGCCAGTTCCAAAACCAGTTTTGCCGCGTGGGGCATGTTTATTGATACGTACAACATTTGTGACGGCGGCACGCTTGTTCCCGGCACCATCTCAGGCCCTGTGTTCACCAATGGCTCCTGGAACTTTGGAACCGGCAAGTACACTTTCACAGACAAAGTTGGCAGCGCCGGCCCGACCGCGGGATATCAGAATGGCAGCTGCGTACCGGTGGCTGGCCCGTCTGGCAATGGCATCGCGCCGACGTTCCAGAAAGGTTTCACCCTGGGGCAGCCCGCCGTACCATTGCCCACTAACGATTTTAACCAGCAGCGAGCCGTACTCGACGGCAAAGGCACGGGCGGACAACCCACACAGAGCGAATTGAACACTACTCTGCGTGACGCCAAGGGCAACTCGTATCCGAGTTCCGGCAAGCCTTCAACGGGAGTGTTTATGCCCGTTACCAATTCCGGCGGAGTCCCGACCTTTACCGGCGGCGGCATCATGGTGGAAGGAGACGCTAACGTAACCCTCACCCCATCGGGCGCGGCCGGACAGATTTACCAGATTACGCAAGGAAGCACTACGACGACCATCACGATCGACCCAACTCCGAAAGTAGGCTTCCCGAACGGAACCACGACAGTTTCGGTGAACGGCTCCTCTCAACCCACGATCTCCGGTGTGCCTACGATGTTTGATCCATCCACCGGCTCCAACCTGGGTTATGACACCATGCTTTATGTAGACGGGAACATCACCGGGCTCTCGGGACCGGCCCAGGGCTCTCCGGCGATCAATGACGGCACCGCGCTCACCATCACCGCGGCCAAAAATGTGACCCTCACCGGCGATCTGCTCTACAAATCGCCGCCAGTCACGCTGACGGCCAACGGCAGCACGCCGGCCGACTCATTGATCCCTGGGAACGATCACGGCCAGACCCTGGGAATTTTCACGGCCTCGGGCGATATCATCCTGAACGATAAGCAGATCAATCCCAAGACCGGGAAGTTTGACGGCGTCATGGAAGTTGACGCCTCGCTGGCTACGATTTCCGCTAACGGCACCGGCGGTCTGATCAATCCCAACGCACAGATCACCCAGCTCACGATTGTCGGCGGCCGCATTCAAAACAACATCAAAAACATCAACACCATTACGCGCAACGTGATGTTTGACGTCCGCTACGCCAATGGCAACTTCTCACCACCCTGGTTCCCTTCCACCAGCGTGGCCCTGGGTGGACTGTTGTCGGCGAATTTTGATCCGCCTAAGGTCCAGCGGCTCTCCTGGCAAAACCAGACGCCGTACTACTGAGAACTTGGTCCTTGAAAACGCGAGGCGGCCCCACAAAGGGCCGCCTTTCTGTTTTCATACAACTTCAGGAAGCGGCGCGGACCGCGGCTTGATCTGAACCATCACGGTCGCTACCAGCACAGCCAGGATTCCCGCCACCTGCAAGGCACGCAGGGTTTCATGGACAAAAAGCACAGCGAACAGAATAGCGAAGACCGGCTCCAGGCAACTGGTGATCACGGCGCGCGTGGGATCAAGATATTTCAACCCGCTCAAGTAAAACATGTAGGGCAGCACCATGGAGAGACAGGCAAAGACGAACAGGAACCCCCACTGGTCGGGGCTGTAGTGCTGCCCCACCAGCCGCCAGGGCGGGTTCACCAGAAGCCACAGGATCGCCGAACCGAGCAACACGTAAAACATGACTGTAAACGGATGATTTCGCGTCACCAGTCCCTGTCCGGCAATGTTATAAAAGGCATACCCAAAAGATGCCAGCAGAGCTGACGTAATACCTATCACGCTGAGCTGGACAGAGGAATAAAACACTCCGATCGCCAGCGCCGTGCCGATCATCGCCACCAGCGCTGCCGCGATTTTCCGCAGCGTGGCCTTTTCCCTGCCGCGCATGACCATGTAGAGCAGCACCCACACGGGCGCCGTGTACTGCACGGTGATCGCCAGGGAGACGGTCGATTTCTGCACAGCCAGATAATAGAAATAGTTTGAACAAGCCACACCCAGAGTGCCTACCAGGGCGCACAGGGTCAGGTCATCGCGGCCGATGCGGAAGATAGCGCGGCCAAAGCGCAACAAAAGAAGCGGCCCCAGCACCAGAACAGTAAAGCTGGTCCTGGCCTGGGTAAGCACCATGGGAGAGATCAAGGCATGGCCGGCGAAAAGGGTGCCGTTGAAAATGGCCTTGCCGAAAGCGGCGGCGGCGCCCCAGCAGAAGGTCGCCGAGGCGATAAAAAAATAACCCCGCCACGGGTGCTTATGCTCCGTCGCGGGGATTGCAGTCTGCTCGATGGCGGACCTACTCTGCAAGCATCTGGTCCAGGCGCTGAGGATCGAAGCCGATCATGACTTTTTCACCGACGACAATGGTCGGGGTGGAGCGGCTTTTATAGGTGCGCACCAGTTCAAAAACCGCCTGCTGGTCCGAACTTACGTCTTTCACTTGAAACGGAACACCTTTCTCCGAAAGGTAGGCCTCAGCCCATGAGCATGGCGGTCAACCGGGCTGGCTGTAAACCACGACTTTCTTTTGTGACATGAAAAAACTCCCCTGCCCTTTCTATAAGATTCTTTCTACATCGGCAATGCTTCATTTTTTACCTGCCGGACCCGCGATTTCCGCGGTTTCAGGCAATCGAACCTCTGTCTGGATTCGCGCCGTGCACTTGAGCATCGCCGAGACCCCGCAATACTTTTCTTCCGACAGCCGGACCGCATCCTCGGCAGCCTTGCGTGAAACCTGGCCGGAAATCGTATAGACCAGCTTGATGGATGTATACACCGTTGGAGCTTCTTTGGCCCGCTCCGCCTCGGCGCGGACGTGAATGCCGGAAAATGGTTCGCGCTTCTTGCGCAGGATGCTGACAACGTCTGTGGCGGTGCACGCGCAGAGGCCTATCAGGACCATCTCCATGGGACCCGCGGCGGTATTCCGCTGGCGGTCTGAGTCAATCACAATGGCGTGGCCGCTGCTGGCGTTGCCGACAAATCGCTCGCCATCCGTCCAGGTTACCTGCGCCTCAACCATGGCCGCCTCCCCCTCGCCGCCGAAACTCTATCATACGGCACGGCGGTTTCCAGAGCCGCGAAAACACAGCGATCAGTCGCGTCGTGTCCAGATCATAGGGTAATCCGGCTTCTTCCTGTTTCCAGATAACTGAAAGCAGTCCAGTCCGTCTCATTCTGAAGGCGCGGTCCGGCCTGCTTCTTATCCATCAGAAAAAAATGGAACGATTTGCCCAATCCGCGCAATGGATAACAGGAGCCAGGAAAGCAGCGCCGGACAGAGCCATGGCAGAATCGTCCCTCACAGACCAGGAACTGCTCCGGCAGCTTACCAAAGGGAATGAGACGGCCTTCAGCGCCCTTTATGAGCGCTACCAGGGCCCGTTGTACCGGTTTGCGTTGCACATGAGCGGAAATAGCGCCACCGCCGAAGAGGTTACGCAGGAAGTGTTCATGTTGCTGATCGGGAACCCGAAAGGATACGAAGCGGAAAAAGGGCCGGTAGGCGGTTATCTGTTCGGAATCGCGCGCAACCTTACGCGGCGCGTGGTGCAGCGTTCGCGGCTCGACCTTCCGATGGAAGAAGAATGGCTGGAGACGGATTCGGCCTTCACCAGCGATCTGGACGTGCTGGCCGATCTGAGCACGTCTGAGCTTCTCGAATTTCTGCGCAAGGCCGTATTGGCCCTGCCGGAACAGTACCGTGAGGTGGTTGCGCTATGCGATCTGGAAGAGATGAGCTATGCCGACGCTGCGGCATTGCTTGAATGTTCTCCCGGGACCGTGGCTTCACGTCTGCATCGCGCGAGGGCGATGTTGAAAACCAAATTATTGAAAACCAGGTTGTTGAAAACCAGTTGAGTTGCCAGAAATGCATGAAATTGATCCACAATCCGGAGATCGCCTGACCAAGGCGTTGCGGCATCTGGCGACGTCTTCGCGACAGGGCGCTCCGACGGAAATTGGGACGGGATTGGTGACGGCGTTCCGGCGCCATCACACCCGGCGGAGACGGATTCGCCTCGCCGGCTTGGCGTCGCTGGCAGCATGCATTGCTTTGGCTGTCGGCTTGATGTCCACGCGCACTCCGCGAAAGACAAGCGCGGAGCAGGCTGGCGCGAAGACAAGCATCGCTCCCGGCAAAATGCCGGCGACCGATGTCGCGATTACACAAACGCAGCCGGCGGGAGCACGCAATCAACCCAAAGCCGTAAATACCAAGGCCGTGAATACCAAGGCCATGAACACCAGAGCCGCAACGAGCCGGGCTGCATCCAGACGCCAGTTTATTGCTTTGCCGGGATACGATCCTGCCGTTCCGGCCGACGAACTCCACGTAGTGCGGGTACAGTTGCCCGCCAGCGCGCTCTGGCAGATGGGAGCGCCGGTAAGCCCCGATTCGGGTGGACGGAGAGTGCTGGCCGATTTCGTCGTCAGCCAGGATGGAACGCCTTACGCCTTGAGATTAGTGCAATAACAGCAATTTAAGGAGAGTCATCTATGCATCGAATTGTCATTTTCCTGGCCAGCGCATGTTTGCTCGCAGGAAGCGCAGCCGCCCAGGAATCCGCTCCGCGGGAAAAAGTCCGCAGCTTCACATTTACCCAGGAAGCGCCGGTCACCGTTATGCCGCCGAACTTCAACATGATGTTCCAGCGTGACCGCCTGCCCGAAGGCGAGATCTCATTTTTCTCCGCCGAGATGGCCGGCGCCGGAGAAGTAGTTCCGGCCGCTCCCTACACCGCCACCGCAATCACTGAGAGCACTCAGGTATTGGGCGACGGCAACCGAATCGTAAACAAGACCTCGGCTTTCGTGGCCCGAGACAGCCAGGGCCGCACCCGGCGCGAAGCGTCCGTCGGCCGCATCGGCCCGCTCCAGGTCGCCAGCCCCAAGCTTGTGTTCATCAACGATCCCACTACGCACACGCAGTACATCTTGACGCCCGGCGGCGAAGGGACCAAGGTCGTACGGAAATATGAAGGCAACTGGAACGAGGGACCGCAGATTATTGACCTGCGCGCCGCGCGCGAGCGGGGGCTGAAACAGAAAGTGATCGTCAGCACCCAGGGCGTGCATGAGCGACATAAGGAAGGTGAAGACTCCGAACAGGTGAAACACGAAGACCTGGGAACACAAACGATCGAGGGAGTGTCCGCGCAGGGCAAGCGCGAAACCGTGACCATCCCCGCCGGGCAGATCGGGAATGAGCGCGCGATCGAGATCGTTTCAGAGACATGGTATTCGCCGGAGCTGCACACGATGGTGCTGAGAAAACACTCGGATCCGCGCATGGGCGAGACAGTTTTCCGGCTGACCGACATCAAACGGGTTGAACCAAATGCATCGTTGTTTCAAGCGCCTGCAGGCACCAAAATAAATGTCGAACCGTTTATCGAACTGCACCGGGAGCCAGCTCCTCCCAAGGAGTAGCCTTCTTCTCTCCTCCTTTGGTTGGTGAAAAGGCCGGGCGGAAACGCCCGGCCTTTTAACGTCTATCCGCAAAGAAACCTTACCTTCGATTGTCCGTTCGTGGCTCGGGATGTATCAGTACTTTAAAAAGCTCCGGTGCGGCCTGCTTGAAACGGATCTCCAGCTCGGTCGAAACGTCATGCACCCGGGAGAGAGGCAGATCGTCGGACATGGTGCAGTGGCAGGACATGTAAACTTTTCCGCGCACGCGCTTGATCTCCACATCGTGCATATCCACTACTTCAGGGAATTCATGGACGATAGGCTTGAGCTTTTGTTCCAGCACCGCGTCGCGCAGAATTGTATTGCCCGGCTCGATGGTTGAGGGCTCACTCTCAATGTGCGTGAGAATGGTGGAAATCTCGGGGACCTCGCTGCGAATCTCCGCTTCCAGCACGGTCACCACGTCATGCGCGTCTTTGAGGCTGAGGGTCTCGTCCAGTTCCAGGTGCTGTTCCACGTGCAAGCGGCCGTCCAGGTCCTGCACGCTCACGTCGTGCACGCTGAAATTGTTGCGTGAAGCCACGGCCCGGACCCGGTCGAAAATATTTTCATGACCGGTCTCCCGCGGCACGGAGTGGATCACCACGTCGGCGTCAGGCAGGATTTCATGCACCGCGCGCGTGATTTCGCCCACCACCTGGCCGGAGCGTTGGAAGGTGACGTTGCGCGCCAGGCCGACGGTGAGGTCGGCAAAGTAGCGATTGCCGGCGCGGCGAATACGCGCCCGCTCCACCTCAATCACGCCATTGATTTTCAGCGCGGCATCGATGATGCGGCCGCGATAACCCGCGGGCGCCGCGTCCAGCAGGGCGTCAATGGTGCGGCGGCCGAGGCGGGAGCTCACATAGACGATCACGCCGGAGACGAGCAACGCAGCTACAGGATCGGCCTTGGTCAGCCAGGAAATATGCCAGCGCGATCCGGCCCAGACCAGCGCCAGTCCCAGGGCCACAACGCCGCTGGAAAAAACGTCGGTGCTGAAGTGGAGCGCGTCGGCCTCCAGGGCCTGGCTGTCATACTTGTCGGCGATCTTCTGCAGCTTGTGCGAGCGCCACCAGTCGACCGCCATGGACAGGAACATCACGCCGAAGGCCGCAAGCGAGGGCTCGATGTGCACGCTGTGATGGCCGCTGAGACGCCGCACAGCTTCCCAGACAATCCATACGCAGGTCAGCAGCAGCAGACCGGTCTCAATGAAGGCGGAAAAGTTTTCTACCTTGCCATGGCCGTACTGGTGCTCGGCGTCGGCCGGCTTGTCAGAGACACGAACGGAAAGCAGCGTGACCATTGCGGCTACCAGGTCCAGTGCGGAGTGCGCGGCCTCAGAGAGAATGCCCAGGCTGCGCGTGGAGATGCCTACGATGAACTTGAGGAAAGTGATCGCGATGGCCGCAAGCAGGGAGTTCAGCGCGACCGTACGCTTTTCTCTCTGCATGCTTTCCAGCACAGGATTCAGTTCAGACGTAGCCACACCGCCATTGTCTCAAGTTTTGCTTCCCATACACCAGTAACCATTCGTGTTGCATCGTTCGCGCTCGAACGCATTATGCTAGGATGATGCCGCCTGACCACCCCATGGCGAGAGGACCCCAACTATGACGCGTAGCCTGATCACGTGCGTTTTGGCCGCGACCGCGGCACTAGCGCAGACGCCGGAAAAAGCATCTGTGGCGAAGGCGCAGGCGCCGGCAGCAAGCCAGTCCAGGCCAGCCGCGCCTCCCACATTGCAGAGACCGGAGGAGAAAAAACCTCAGGAAAAACCACCCGAGCTGACGCCGGACCAGCCTGTGATCAGCATCAACGGACTTTGCCCTGCGGACACAGGCGTGGCCACCCGGAGCGCGGTGCCAGCCACCAAGCAATGTTTGATTACCGTGACCAAGGAGCAGTTTGACAATCTGGTGAAGGCGTTCAATACCAGCAACCAACGGGTGTCCGTGGCGGACCGGCGCAGGCTGGCCGAAGCCTATGTGGAGATCCTGGTCTTTTCCGAGGCCGCTAAAGCCGCAGGCACGGAGAATACTCCGGCGTTCGTTGAAGTGATGCGCGTGCTGCGGCTGCGAACGCTGGCCGAAATCTATCGTAATCAGCTCGCCGAGGAATTCCGCAACCCGTCGCAACAGGACCTTGAGGCCTACTATCACGCCAACCAGTCAAAGTATGAGAGCGCCAAACTGAGCCGAATTTATCTCCCCAAGAACAACCCTGACCCGCAAGCTACGCCGGAACAAAAACAGGCGTTCCAAAAGAAGGTCCAGCAGTTGGTGGACGACGTTCAAGCCCGTGTCGCCAAAGGGGAGGCGGTTGATGCGCTGGAAAAAGAAGCCTATGTCACTCTGGGTATCGGCGCGCCGCCTCCAAGCACGGACATGAGCACGGCTCGGCACGGCATGTTCCCTCCAAAGCTGGACCAGGAGATCTTTTCCCACCAGTCGGGCGAGGTGTTTCGCTTTGACGATGCCAACGGCTACCTGGTTTATCGTGTGGACAACCGGCAATTGGTCCCGCTTGACAGCGTGAAGGAGGAAATCATACGGGAGCTCGTGCGCCAGAAGATGGATGCCAAGACAAAAGAGCTTAACGCACCCGTGCACGCCACCTATGACGAGAAATACTTTGGGCCGCCGATTCCTGCGGGCCCTCCCACCGGCCCGCCGATGCCGCCAAACCCATCTCGATAGGGATGGGAATGCAATGGCGCCACGCTTGATCCGGCGGAGCACGCGAAAGTCGGTGCACGATGGAGCGCTGCCCGCCACATTGGCGAACATATCCTTATGTTACGATGACGTTACTCCCCTTCTTTCGTCGGATTGCAGGAAGGACATTCAGGATGATGCGAAGTCTCTTGATTCTTGTCACAGCGCCTGAAGGAGCACTTTTAGCCCCGCGCGGCCCTGCTTGCCGGCCGGCGCCCGATAGTTCCATTCCGCCGAAATAACCATGTCCCAAAAACCGACAGTGCTGATCACGGGAGTTTCAGGCAATCTGGGGCTTCGTCTGCTCCAGCAACTGCCGGACTTCCAGGTAATCGGCGCCGACGTTCGCGAATTGGAAGGTCCGGCTTCCGTGGCGCACTTTGAAAAAATCGATCTGGCCGAAGAGCGCTCCTGCGATCAATTGCTGGAGCTCATGCGCGCTTACCGTCCGGAAGCAGTGGTACATCTGGCTTTCGTGCTGGACCCGCTGCGCACCGGCGTGATCGACAAGAAACGCATGTGGCTTATGAACGTTGCCGGAACAAGCCGGGTCACCGAGGCCATTGCCGAACACAACCGCATGCTGGGAGGCATTGACAAATTTATTTTTCCCAGCAGCGCGCTGGTCTACGGGCCGGAACTCACCAAGCCCGTCACTGAAGACGCACCCTTGAACGCGCAGAGCCTGCCCTATGCGCTGCATCAGCAGGAAGCCGACCACACGGTACAGGCGCGCGCCAAGGGCATGAAGTGCAAGACATACATTCTGCGGCCGCATGTCTATGCCGGCGCAACCGTGCAAAACTATCAACTGGGGGTGCTGCGCGGCATTCCCGGAGGCAAAGGACGCCTGGCGGAGCGGCTCCGCCGCCAGGGCAAGCGCCTGCCGCTGTGGCTGCCCTCGCGCGGCGACTACCTGGAGCACAAATTCCAGTTTGTCCACGTGGACGACGTGGCTCGATTGATCGCCCATATTCTGCGCCGTAAGGCAGCCGACCCGAAACTGACCGTGCTGAACGTTGCGGGACGCGGCGATCCACTGGAGCTGCGCCGCTGCATCGACATCGCCAAAATCGAAGTCCAGCGAGTCCCAGCCAAGACCATCTGCAAGCAGGCGCTCCGCCTGCTCTGGGACCTGGGCGTCTCGGACATCCCGCCCGAGGCCCTTCCCTACCTTCTTGGCTCCAGCACCATGGATACAGCGCGCCTGCGCGTATTCCTGGGAGAGCATTACCGGTCGGTGATCGAACACACCTGTGAAGAAGCATTAGTGGATAGCTTTGCGGGCACAACGCAGCCGCCCGCGGTCGCTGACAAACGCTGACCATCTTGCGGGATTTGCCCTTGCAGACACCGCCTTGACCGCGGGCAAACCCACTTCTCCTGGCATTTCCCCGCACGCATGGCCAAGACCGACGGAAATCTTGTATGCGATCCGGCAAGTGCATAGTATGATCCTGCTTTCCCACCGGTCATCTGGAATTGCATAGGCTTTGGGTTGAAGAACCTGGGGTTGAAGAACCTTGGGGCTGAATGCCCGGGCTTGAGCCAGAATACCGTCAGATCGGCATTGAATCGGAGGATCGTATGACCATCAATTTCAACTATGCCCGCGTCCAGCGGCTGCTTGCCGGCTGCGCGATATTGACGCTTTGCGCCAGCGCGAGCCTAATGGCCCAGCGACGTTCCGGATGCCCGCCTTCCGCCATGGGGACACAATTTGCCGATGCCACCGGCGAGGGCAAGGCCGCCGCAATCGCCATCAGCCTCAATGGCGTGGCCGTCCGCCGTTCTGACGGCAGGCGCTTCCGGCGTGACGAAATCTGGGTGCAGCAGCCATACTTTGGGACCGATACGGCCGGACGCCAAAACATCTACTTTGCCGATGTCAACGGTGACGGCAAAGCCGATGCCATAGTCTCCAACGCAACCGAGGTCGCGGTCCGCCTTTCCGATGGCACGCAGTTCGTGCAGCATGACCTCTGGACCCGCGAACCATATTTTGGCGTTGCTCTGGACCACGTGAACAACTTCTTTGCCGACGTCACGGGCGACGGCAAAGCCGACGCGATCGTGGTGAACCAATCGAGCATCACCGTCCGCCGCTCCGACGGCAATAGGTTCCAGCGCAATGAAGAATGGACCAGAGAACCTTATCTGGGCGGCTTGGGCAACTATTTTGCCGACGTAACCGGTGATGGCAGAGCAGATGCCATCGTGGTAAATAACACCGGGATCACCGTGCGCCGCTCTGACGGCGAGAGATTCCTGCGCAACGAATTGTGGACCACCGAACCTTACTACGGCAGCATCGGCAACTCCGTCTACTTTGCCGATGTCAACGGAGACGGCAAGGCCGATGCAATCGTGGTGAATGCCAACGAGGTTGCCGTGCGCCTTTCCGATGGCAGAAGGTTTCTGCCTGCCAGAATCTGGATCCGCCAAGCCTACTACGGCTCTATCGCCACGGCATTTGTCGACGTTGACGGAGATGGCAAAGCCGATGCCGTGGTCGTCAATCCTTCCGGTATCGTAGTCCGCCGCTCCGATGGAGAAAGATTTCTTTCCCCCGAAGAGTGGACCAGAAACTCGTTTTACGGCGACATCGCCTCTGGATGCAGAGAAGAGCAACGACGACGCGGTGCGCGTTAATGCGATGCCTGCACCGCAGCCGGACGCTGCGGCGACGGGCAACAACCCGGCTCGCAATGCGCCAGCACCGCCGAAGTCTGGGCACTCATCACCATGTCGCACACCATGCTGACCAGCCTGGGATGCGTGCCCGCTGTGCCCGCCCGGACCATCTTCAGGCCAATCTCATCGCACAGCGCTCGCGCTTCGGTATCAAGATCGTAGAGCACTTCCATGTGGTCTGAGATGAATCCAATCGGACAGATAATCAAGCTGCGGACTCCGGCCGCGTGCTGCGCGCGCAAATAGTCGCAGATATCCGGCGCAAGCCAGGGTTGCGACGGCGGGCCGCTGCGGCTCTGGTAAACCAGTGTCCAGTTGCTGATGCCGCAGGCCGCGGCCACGCGCGCGCTCGCTTCTTTGAGCTGGCGCAGGTATGGCGACGACTCAGCCATGCTCACCGGAATACTGTGCGCGGTAAAGACCAACTGCTCGGCTGCCGGCAACTGCGCTATCGCCGCGCGGACCCGGTCCGTCATTGCCTCAATGAACTCCGGGCGATCACAGAAGTTCGGCAGCTTTTCGATGACTATCTCTACCACGCCCGCTGCCTCCAGCGCTTTGGCAATGTCTTCGCGATACTGCCGGCAACCTGAATACGATCCAAACGCCGAGGTCACCAACGCCGCCGCGCGTCGCACGCCGTCCGCGCGCATCTGCTTCAGCGTCTCCGCCAGCAACGGATGCCAGTTGCGGTTCCCCCAATAGACCGGCATCTTGATACCGTGGGTTTTGAATTCCTGCTCCAAAGCGGCTTTCAACTCACGGTTCTGCTCGTTGATGGGACTGCGCCCGTCAAAGTGGTAATAGTGCTCGGCGACTTCCAGCATCCGCTCCCGGGGAACGTTCTTCCCCCGCAACACGTTTTCCAGAAACGGCAGCACGTCTTCATGTTTCTCCGGCCCGCCAAACGAGACGACTAACAGTGCGTCAAATGAATTCATGTGTGAGAGATGATTTTAACTGATGGCGCTCGGCGCAGGCTTCATGCCATGTCAGATGGCAATGGCGATTGAATGCGATTTTACTTCGCAACAGGCTTTTTCTCCGTCTTCTGCTCGGGCCAGGTCTTTAACAGCTCCGCCAAAGGAGGAACGCCGTATTTGGCGCGTTCGCTGTCGGGAACGCTGCGGTCAATCGGAACAAGCTCTTCTTTGTCTGTGGTCTGGTTATAAACTCTGTTTGTGCCGTATTTTTGATGACCCACGGTAAAACTCAAGTAGCGATCCATCGTCTGTGCCACCAGAATTCCTGCGTCCTTGTATCCCGCCGCAAAGGATTGTTTGGCCAGATAATGCGCCAGCAGATAGTTATACGGGCTCTTGGCAACAACGCGGTCGTCACAAGAACCAAGCGGCGTGTGGTCCAGAATCAGGGCCGCATAGAACTTATCTTCGGGAGTCTGCACCGTACCTTTGGCCAGAAATTCCAGCACGAGCTGGACGCGATCATCATCATGCCAATTCACTTTGCTGGCTTCTTCAGGAGGAAGCATTCGGACCGCCTGGTCCTGTTGCGCAAGTTTTTTTAGCTCGAGGTTCTGGGCGAGCGATTGAGGCGCTACGCAAAGAGAAAATGCAACGATCAAGTACCAGTAGTTCATTTTTCCTCGCACACGCGGGCAGCATGATTTTAAACCATGGCAAGTACGATAGAAGACGCGCGGCGGCTATAATCGCTAGCCATGCGCACGTCATCGATTCTCACGCTTACCCTGTTGCTTCTCTGCTCTGCTGCAGCCAACGCCCTGCAAGGCGCCAACGCCCCGCCCGATCTCGACGCAATCGTCAAACAGGTGATCGCGCGGGAGCGGGTCGCGGGCGCTTCGGTGCTGGTAGCCCGCGGCGATCGCGTCCTTCTGCACAAAGGATACGGCTTTGCCGACCTGGGCCTGGAAGCGCCTGCCAACGCCGAAACCGTATATCACGTTGTCGGCCCGATGCTGCCTTTCACCGGCATTGCCGTCATGCAGCAGGTGGAGCGCGGCAAGCTCTCGCTGGACGACGACATCTCCAAATTCATCCCGGAATTTCCCCTGCAAGGTCATCACGTCACCATTCGACAACTGCTCAACCACACTTCCGGCATCGTCGACTACCACTACCTCGGTGATCCCATTGAAGCCACCAGCCGCCAGCCCAAAGCGCTGGACGAGGTGATGGCGCTTTACGCCGGCAAGAACTGGGTGAACGAGCCCGGCAAGAAATGGGACTGGTCCATCTCCGGCTTTCAGCTTCTGGTCACCATCGTAGAGCGCGTCACCGGGCAGAGCTTCGCCGACTACGTCCAGCAAAACATCTTCACGCCGGCCGGGGTAAAGAACACCACATATTGCGATGATTTCACGCTCACGCGCGGGCTTGCGCACGCGTATCGCAAGACTGGTTCAAGCTATGTTGAGGCCCGCGAAAACGGGATGGCTTACAACGCTGACCTGCGCTTTTGCAGCACCGTCGGCGATCTTCTGCAACTGTGGCGTGCCATCAAAACGCAGAACCTCGTCCGCCCGGAGACGTTCAAGCTCATGACCACCGCCGAGGGCGCGGCGGCCCTTATGTCAGCGCAAGACCCCAAAGCGCAATACGGCTTTGCCATGATCCTGAACCATGAGGGCGGGCTTAACCAAGAAGAGCATCGCCGCATCGTAGAGCATCGCCGCATCGGCCAGCATGGATCGCTGCTGGGCTACAGCGGCAGCCTCTATGATTTCCCTGAAGACCAGCTCACCATCGTGGTGCTGACCAATACTGAAGACCAGAACGCTTACGCCATCACGCGCGCTCTGGGCCGCGCGATCCTCGGCCTGACGGCGCTTCCCGCGCCTGCTCCTGCCGCCGAACCCACGCTGGCGGACAAGCCCATCTCCGCCGCCGAACGCAAACAACTCGCCGGAACGTTTGTGCTCAAACTGGACCGCGTGTCGGCCAATTTGCATGACTCGTTCGCGCAATACCGCCGGACCTATCGTGTCTTCGACGAAAATGGACGCCTGATGATCCAGCCGCTGGGAGAAGGCCCAGAGCGCCTTCTCAAGCAGGATGACGGCAGCTTTGCCCTGCGCTCGTCGCCGGCGTCTCATATTTCATTTGTCATGCAGAACGATCATGCCGTGGCGATGAAGATGGATTCACCCGGCTTCCCGCTCTCCGGAGACCGTGTTGGCGACGGCGACCCGGGAACGTTTCATCGGCAGTTAAGGTAGCCCGTCTCCGGCGGACGCCGTTAGCGCCCGCCGAAGACTGGAAACGCTACTTGCACTCCGCTTTGACAATCTCCTTGAGGACTGCCTCAGGCTGAGCTGTCTTGTGGGAGGAAGATTCGAAGCTCCGGGTAAACCATCCGGCTTCCGGGCTTTGCGCTTTGCGCGCGCAACAGGTGATGAACGGATCGCAGCTTGAGCCGCCGCAGTCGGCATCGGTCGCGCAGGGAAAGCCGCAACTGCACCGGCAGGTTCCGTGCTTTGGACGAGCAGCCGCCGCCGTATCAGGCTGGGCTGCCAGCGCCTGAGATGGTTGCAGCAGGTCGAGCGAAAACACGCTCATGAAGGTGAGGTCCGGCATCAGATATGTTTTGATCGCCGGAGCGCCGGTTGCAGGCTGGGTATTGGGGTCAGCAGTTGCCGCGACAGCAGAAACCGCCGCCAGAAGAAGAACCACTACAAACAGTTTTTTCAGCATACACAGGTGTCCTTCCCAAGACCGTGTTGAGCGGTCTTCGGAAGAATTCTATGCCCCCAGCGCTACGAGCGTGACGCAAAACCACACTTGGGGCGACGATTCCCGTTTTGAAACCGTGTTCAAATCTATATCGGATTGGTGAGGCTTCAGGCATCGTATGGACTGGCCCTCGCACGGTATTTGCGGTTCTGATCCCATTCAGATCAGTGTCATCCGTGTTTTCAGTGGTGAGGTTTTGGGTTTCCGATCACCCGATGTCCCGATCACCCGATTTCTTACGGCCCTCTGCCTGTGTTCTCAGCCAGAATGCCCCTACCCCCCATGGGCTTCGACTAACATTCCAAAGGACTTAGCTTCTACCATCCCAGAAAATCAGCCTTAAATCGTGCCCGAATCACGTCGAATCGGCCTCAAACTGCGTCGAATTTGGGCCTCAATCCGCCTTGGTTTTTGGTTTTTTGGGCTAATTGCCAGTTGCTAATTGCTAGCTGCTCATTTTCAAAGATCAATACCGCTCACGCCCTGAGGCGCAGCCGAAGTTTAGCTGATTCTGTAGGGCGAATCAAGTGCGAAACAGGGCGCCACGGCCGGACGATGCGGCGCCCCGTTGAGCAAGTTCTGCTAAGGCCGCGTATCGTTTTCCGGTCCCATGTTTTTCGGTCCCATGTTTTTCGGTTCCATGTTTTTCGATTCCATGTTTTTCGGTTCCAAAGAGAGGCGCTGGAAGTGGCCGGCATTGGCCAGTTCGCGCTCGCTGAGCACCGCCATCAAGTCGCGGTTGGTCTCGGCGCGAATCAGGGCAATTTCGTTCTCAATTCCGTTGAGGCTGTCCGCCGGAAGGTGCTTGATCCTTTGCATCGTTTGCAGCGCATCGATGACGACTTCGAAGCCGCCGTTCATCTCCGCGATGGTCCGGTAGACATGCGCCCTCACGGGCATCTGTTCAGTGGGTTGAGCCGCTTCGCGGGCGTGAGGCCGCGTCTGGCGCGGCTGGGAGCCCGCAGGCGAAATCCTGAGCCCGTATTTTGGGCGAAGGATCTGTTCAGGGTTAGGGCTGAGGCGTTTGGGTTGTGGTTGCGCCAGGTGGATAGAGCGTTTACTTTTATTTGCAGCCATGGTTGCCTCCTTCAAAGGCGACTACGGTTAGGGCGCGTTCGGTGGTCTAACACCGGGCGCTGCCCGTTTGGTTTATGGTTTACTTCTTCTTGGTTTGCTTTTTTGTTCCCTTCTTCTTATGTCGGGTCTTTCTGCCGTTGGCGATCTTCGGCAGAAGTTTGCGGACGTGCTCAATTTCAGCCTCGGTCCATAGATGCAGAATCATCTTGCCGCTTGTGAAGGCCTTAGGCGCGGGCACCTTCCCAGCGGCAATGTATCGGCTGAGCGACGCCTGAGTGAGCCCAAGCTTCTTGGCCGCCTGCCGGGTGGAGAACGCATCCATTATGTTTCGCATGATACAGATATGATTTAAGCATGTCAAGCGATTTCCGCAGCGTAGTGGGTCGGTCTCGACGAGCCGATTGCAGTGGCCAGGAGTCCGCGGTATGGCGTCGACAGAGTATCCGGTGAAAAGGTAATCGTCACGAACTGTAATTAGTCTGCTTTGAAGCCCGCAGAAGTGTGATACAAGTGTTACGCATATGGCGCTTGACACAGGGTATGACAAACAAAGCAAATTGCACACGGTCGGTGTCGGAGTCTTGTTTGCGGCAAGCTTATTGTGGCTCGTCACTACAATTCCGTTGTTCCTCTTGTGGGCATTCGTAATTGCTGCTGACGCCTACGCTTGCTTCCTCCTCATCTTGGCAGCACTTCGGAAGCCGAAATTAATTCCAAACAGGTTCCCTGCTCTGGTCATAGTCCCGGTTCTTTTTCTGACGCTCGTCAGCGCTTTTGCGGGAATCTATATCGAGTCTGAAACTATCACGTGGCAGAAAACCGAGATTGGCGCCGATGGTAAGGTCACGGGAAAGAACCAAAGAATCGACCAGCCAAAGGAGGCACTGTACGCCAGCCTTGAGACAATCACCACCTACGGCGCTACGGCCTTGCCCGCCAGCTCTCCAGCGAACCTTACAGTGGTGATTGAGCTCTTGAGTGGAGCGCTGCTTCTCCTTATGATCTTGCCTATCCTAGTGGCGCGTCTAGCTGGCTTCGAAGGCAGTGTAGTGCGCGAGCAGGTCTTCGTGGAGAAACAAGAAGGCAAGGACTGGAAGATCATTCGTGTACAGACTACTGAGAATTCCATTTCGAACACTGCAAATAACACGAAGATGCAGATTGACACCGCTAACGGCAAGGTAGCATTGCAGGTGCCTTCTGAGGGTCAGTAAGTGATGCCGGATCACCCGATCTCTTCGCCGCCGGGGCTCCACGGTCCTTATGTTCTCCCGTCAACCCTTTACCGCAAACTGCCAACCCATCCCGCAGCTGCAAGATCGTAGTAAAGAACTCTTTCATCGCTTATAGGCTATGGTTTCTAAGCACTACCCGGCATTTACTCCTCAGCGCACAAGCGCGCCTCGGCGACATACCGGGCTACTACCATCCGTCCCTACCGGAGTCTGAGAAGGTGCTGTGCGAAAACGAACAGCTCCGCGAGGTGGCTTTGTCAAGATGGCCTAATTCGTACTTGATTGGCTGATGAAAATGCTCTACCCTCCAGCACCCACCTCAGGGCTGGGGCAGTGTGGATCATTGAAAATTTGGTAAATAGGTAATTGAAAATCAACCCCAACGGCTTCAACCCTACGCCAATCAGTACCCAGGTGCGCAAACCCACGCCAAATTGGGATGACCTGGGATGCATGCCTCTGAACTCTACGCCAATCTGGGATGGATATGGGAGGGGGGAGGGGGGACGAAGAGATCGGGAGATCCGGTGATCGGGAGATCGGATGATCGGATGATCGGAAAAACACGAAGGGCCGCCGGTGCTGCACGGTCGTTTATCGCCGCCGTCAGGCCTTCACCGCCACCGCCAGCCCATCCCGTAGCGGCAGGATCGTGGTAAAGAACTCCTTCATCGCGTACAGGCGCTGGTTGAATTCCTGGATCGCCCGGGTGGTCTCTTCTTTGGGGTTCTTCTCGGTCACGCGGCCGGACCAGAGCGTGTTGTCGGTAATGAAGAGCCCGCCGCGGCGCAGGTGGCTGGACACGAGATCGAGAACGCGGGGGTAATACTGCTTATCGACGTCGTTAAAGATGATGTCGAACTCCCGTTGCCGGGTGGAGAGCTGCTCCAGGGCGTCGCCCACGCCGATGTGAATACGGTCGGCCATGCCGGCGCGATGGAAGTAGCCACGGGCCTCGTCGGCCTTTTTGGGGTCGCCGTCGGTATAGAAGACTTCCCCGCCCTCGCCCACGGCGTGCGCCCACCAGAGCGTGGAGTATCCGATGGCGGAGCCCAGTTCAAAGACCTTTTTGGCGTTGACGAGCCGGGCGTACTGGTAGAGCACGCGACCCACGGCCGGCCCAACGATGGGGATATCGCGCTTGAGCGCTTGCGCTTCCATTTCCTGCAGCACGGCGTCGCGCGCGGGCAGCAGCGAGAGCATGTATTTGTCGACAGCGGGATCGGTAATTCCTGGCATGGGCAACTCCAAAAGTCGGCTCTACAAAAACGTCGTCATCCCGAGTTCCGTTCATGAGGACGCGTTTTCACAAGCGTCCGAATAGGAACGAGGAACCTTGCGCTCCGCTCCCCAACATACGAATACAAGGTCCCTCGGCCTACTCGCACACTGGAGAGAACGCGCGCTCGCTTGACGGCCTTCGGGATGACGATCTTAGTTTATTATCCCTCTCACGCGGGACTACGAGATCGTCTCTCCCGGCTTCATCGTGATCAACTCCACTGTCACGCCGCGCGCCGTAAGTTCTTTCTGGAACGCTTCCGGCGTGCCGGTGAGCGCGGGGAAGGTGGCGTAATGCATGGGAATCACCGCTTTGGGCTTGAGCAGGCTGCACGCGTACGCGGCCTCTTTGGGGCCCATGGTAAAGAGGTCGCCGATGGGCAGCATGCAGAGATCGGGAGCGTAGAGTTCGCGGATGATGGCCATGTCGCCAAAGACGCAGGTGTCGCCGGCGTGGTAGAGCTTGAGTCCGTTGGCAAACTCGATGACGAAGCCGCAAGGCTCGCCGCCGCTCAGGGATTGGCCGCCGTCATCAATCGTGTTGGAGTGATGGGCGCCGACCATGGTGACCTTGATGTCGCCCACCTGCTGCGTACCGCCTTTGTTCATGGGAGCGATCTGCTTGGCGCCTTTCTTATTCAGGAAGGTGCAGATCTCATAGATGGCGACGACCGTCGAGTTATGTTTCTTGGCCAGGGGCGCTGCATCGGCAAAGTGGTCACTGTGCCCGTGTGAGATGAGCATGTAGTCCAGCTTGTCAAACGATTTCTTGTTCGCGGGCGTCATGGGGTTGCCGGTGACCCAGGGGTCAAGAATGATGTTCTTGCCTCCGGGCGTGGCGACGAGAAACGTGGAGTGTCCGAGCCAGGTGATTTTGATGCCGTTGAGGTTCATGCGTGCGAGTCCTTTCTAGGAAGGAGGAATTTTAGAATAGCGGCGCGTTGCTGGCTACCGGCTGTAGCGCTGAATTGGCGATTTGTGAATTGTGATTTCGGTCAGGCATGATCTCAAGTAGCAAGAAATCACAAATCACCAATCGCAAGTCAAAAATCTCCTCCAGCAGCTATTGGCTGTCCTTGCTCCACCCTTTATAACCGCCGGCCAGCGACATAACATTCTTGAAACCCATGCGTTTCAGGGATTGCGCGGCCAGGGCGGAGCGCCCGCCCCCGCCGCAGTAGCAGACGATGGGCTGGTCTTTGTCGGCCGTGATGGTGTCGATCTTGTATTCGAGCTGGCCGCGGGGCAGCGGCTTCGATCCCGCAATGGCGCCTTGAGCGACCTCGTCGGGCTCGCGCACGTCGATGAGCGTGAAGTTCTCCGGCGATTGCTGCATGCGCTTGAGCTCGGCGGCGTCGATTTCCTTGATTTCGCGCTTGGCTTCGTCGACCAGTTGTTTGTATTCGGGCAGCGGCATGGAAGAAATTCTAAAGCAGCTCCGTGCGTATTCGCCAGTAGGGAAACCGCCTGTGATTGGTGATCTGCGATTGAGTGATTCTGGTTCTTGAGGCTATGCCCATTGCAAAATCACAAATCGCCAATCAAAAATCGCCAATTTGAAGGCAGCTCGCAGCTTTTTTGCGATACAATCCCTCTTCCCCCATGCCACAGAATATGGAAGTGCTCATCACGCGGAAACAGATTGCCGACGGCGTTGCGCGGCTTGGCCAGGAGATTACACGCGACTTTGCCGGACAATCGGTGATCCTGCTGGGCGTGCTCAAAGGCGCGTGCCTGTTCCTGAGCGATCTGGCGCGGCAGATCGATCTGGACGCCACGTTCGACTTCATCGCCGTGCGCAGCTACGGAACGAAAAAAGAGAGCGCGGGCGAAGTCCAGCTGATCAAGGACGTAACCACGCCGCTGGAAGACAAGAACGTGATCCTGGTGGAAGACATTCTGGACACCGGGTTGACTTTCAGCTTCCTGAAAAAACTTTTGCAGGCGCGCAAGCCGCGCACGCTGAAGTTTGCCGCGCTGCTGGATAAGCCTTCGCGCCGCCAGATGCCGGTGGAAGCCGATTACGTCGGCTTCAAGATACCGGACAAGTTCGTGGTCGGCTACGGGCTGGATTACGCGGAGCGCTTTCGTACCCTGCCCGATATTTGCGTCTTTTCGGAAGACGCAGGAAAGTAGTGGTAGAATTCGATCTGGATGTCACAGGTCCTGTCCGATCCTCAGGTCAACGTTCGGAGCTGGCAAGCGATTGCCGGCTTCATAGACCATACCCTACTCAAATCAGAGGCCACAGCAGAGCAGATTAAGCGCTTATGTGAAGAAGCCGCGTGTTTCAACTTTGCCGCGGTGTGCGTGAACCCGTGGTGGATCGGCCTGGCCGTTTCCGTGCTGCACGGCACGCCGGTTAAGGTCGCCACGACCATCGGATTTCCTCTGGGCGCAAACCACACCACCGTAAAGCGCTTTGAGGCCGCGGAGGCCGTCCGCCTGGGCGCGCGCGAGCTGGATATGGTGATGAATATTGGCGCGCTGAAGTCCGGCGATCGCCAGGGCGTGCTCAATGACATCGTCGCAGTGGCGGAAGTGGCCCACGCGAGCGGCGCCATTCTTAAAGTAATACTTGAGACTCCACTGCTCACGCTGGAAGAAAAAATCCTGAGCTGCCAGCTCAGCCTGTCCGCGAAAGCGGATTTTGTCAAAACCGCCACCGGCTTCTTTGGCTCAGCCACGGCGGAAGACGTTTCTCTTATGCGCGGCGTGGTCGGCGACCAGGCCGGCGTGAAAGCTTCCGGCGGGATTCGTACCGCAGCCAACGCGAACACCATGATCGATGCCGGCGCCAACCGGCTCGGCGCCAGCGCCGGAGTGGCGATCGTCCGCGAACTCGGCGCGCCTGAGTTTGTGTCCCGTATCAAGAGCTAACAAACCAGGAGCTCGCAAACCAAGGGTTAGCGAACCAACCCGCATCTGGCCCGGCACCTCTGTAACGGGTTACGAGTATTTTCCTCCACCATTTTTCGCGCCTCGCCGTCAAAATAGATGTTCCACATTTCACAGGAGGCCATAGCGGGAGATGCGCAAATGTCTGCTTGTAATCACGTTCTTATCGTTTTCCATCAGCGGTTGGGGACAACGGACTCGCGGCATGAGTCACGAGGGTTCTTCCGGCGATGTGTTTATCGGCTATTCACTTCTTAACGGTGACACGTTCTCACACGGCAGCGGATGGGAAGCCGCGCTCACCGGCAACATGCGGGACTGGTTCGGGCTGAAGGCAGACCTGGGCGGGAATTACAAGTCGGCCGGCGGCGTGGGAGCGCGCGAGTACAACATTTTGTTCGGCCCGCAGCTCATGCACCAGGCGGACAAGCTGCATTTCTTCGTTCATGGCTTGCTGGGGATTGCGCACGCTAGCGTCGACGGGGGGCCCAGCAGCACGGGCGCAGCGTGGGTGCTGGGCGGCGGCATTGACTACGACCTCGGCTCAAATTTTGCCATCCGCCCGGTTCAGCTCGACTACCACGGCGCGCACGTTTTCTCCAACACACAGAAAGACGCGCGTTACTCTGTTGGCCTTGTGTTTCGATTCAAGTAGACCGTTCTCAAGCAACCAGACTTCTTGCCGCTCGGGAATGCGATTCCCGGGCGGCCTGCTTATTTAGCCCGGTCCGCGCTGGCTCTCGTATCACACCTTGCTGTTATCATCATGGATGCATCGTTCTATGGCTACAACCACACCACCGCAGCGCGTTGACGTTGAGTCGCTCCTCATTGAAGTCGCTGACGTGCTCAATACCACGCTTGACTTGGATACGCTGCTGCAGCGCGTGGCCGAGGTGGTGAAGCGCGTCATTCACTACGAGATATTTTCCATTCTGCTCTTGAATGAGCGCGCGCAGGAGCTGCGGTTTCGCTTTCAGATTGGCCACCTGCCGGAGGTGGCGGAGCGCATCCGCGTCAAAGTCGGCGAAGGCGTAACCGGCCGGGCCGTTCAGGAGCGCCGCTCCATCCTGGTGGACGATGTCTCCAAGGACACTCATTATATTGAAGCTGTCCCGCGTGTGCGGTCCGAGCTGGCCGTGCCGCTGATCACCAAGAACCGCGTCATCGGCGTAATGGATCTGGAAGCCCCGGAACGCGGCTATTTCAAGGAAGAGCACGCGCGGCTGCTCTCGCTGATCGCCTCGCGCATTGCCGTCAGCATTGAAAACGCCAGGCTGTACACGCGGACCGTCAAGCAGGCGGGCACGCTGGCCTTGCTGAACGAGATCAGCCGCGATCTCACTTCCATCTTGAATCTTGACCAGCTGCTCAAGCGCATCGGCGATCTTCTGCTCAAGGTCATCGATTACCACATGTTCTCCATCCTGCTGCTCGATCCAGCCAAGCAGAAACTGGTGCACCGTTTTTCCGTGCGCTTCAAAGAGAACGTGCAGCTCAAGCATGACATTCCCATCGGCCGGGGTCTTGTCGGCGCCGCGGCGCAAAGCAAAAAAGCCGTGCTTGCCCCTGACGTAAACCGCGACCCGCGCTATATCAAAGCCAATCCGGAGACGCGCTCCGAGCTTTGCGTGCCGCTCATTTATAAGGACGAAGTAATCGGCGTGCTCGATCTGGAACACACGCGCCGGGGATATTTCACTGAAGATCATTTGCGTACCGTGAGCACGCTGGCGGCGCAGGTGGCCATCGCCATTGAAAATGCGCGGCTCTATGAGCGTATCGCGCGGGAAGAGCAGCGGCTGGAACGCGACCTGGCCATGGCGCGTGAAGTCCAGCATCATTTGCTGCCTGCCACGTCTCCCAGCATGCCTGGCGCTGAGGTAGCGGCGCGCTTCAACCCGGCGCATGCCATCGGCGGCGATCTGTACGACTTTCTCGATTACACGCTGCCTCGCGCCTGCATCGTGGTGGGCGACGTGAGCGGCAAGGGCGCTCCCGCGGCGCTATACGCGGCACTGGTCAGCGGTATCCTGCGCAGCCTGGCACGCGACGAACCTTGCCCCGCCGAGATGCTCAATGCCGTGAATCATTCCCTGAACCATCGGCGGCTGGATGCGCAGTACCTTGTTCTGACGTGCGCGCTCTGGGACGACGAAAAGAAGACCATGCGCGTTGCCAACTCCGGACTTCCCCGCCCTATTTACTGCCGAGACGGTCACGCCCACATGCTTGAGGCTGCCGGCCTTCCGCTGGGCATGTTTGAAGACGTGTCGTACGATGAAGTCACCATCCACGCCCGGCCGGGGGATGTATTCGTTTTCTTTAGTGATGGCATTGTCGACGCCAGCAACGCCCGCGACGAACAGTTCGGCCGCAGCCGCGTGGAACATGTAATCGCAAAACACGCAGGCGGCACCGCGCGCGAAATTGTGGATGCGATTTTCAACGCCGCCGATGAGTTTTCCGCCGGCTCAGAGGTCTTTGACGATCAAACCGTGGTCGTGCTCAAGGTCAAATAATCTCATCCCGGCGACGCCACCAACTGAAAATGCATACTCGGGCCGTCCTTGGCCCATGAAGCACCCCAGTTCCATGCCGTCTACCTGTATTTCAGGGCTGAAAATCGGCATTCTCACGCGCGGGCAGGCGCAAATCTCACATTACAAAAGTGATTAGAGACTTTAATCCTAATCTCGTGCTCTTTTAATCCGCCGGGGGCATTCTACCCACCGAGGCTGACATCGCTCTTCCGGCAGGTGCAGTTCTGACGACGAAAGTGCCCTACGTTCCGCCCGTCGAACACCCTGACCTCTAACAAGCGATGTGCGCACAGGTTCCACTGACAACAAACAGGGGCCACGCCACTAAAGAGTCGGCCGTTATTGCCGCGCCGCAGTTCTCTGCCCGGCCGGTTTTTAGGTAAATACTAAGGAGCGCAGCCAAATGAGTCGTAGACATCAGGATGGTTTTTTCCTGTCAGAAAACTCCTCTAAAGCACGTATTCGAGAGGCGGAAAACGCCCGCAAAAATAGGGCGGAAATCGTCAAAGCACATTCCCAGGGCAAGGTCTCTCGCCGCGATCTGATCAAATGGGGCTTAATCACAACTGGTGGCGTGCTCGCCCCCATCCATGGTCTTAACCCGTTCGTCAACAGCGCCTATGCTGCCGGTGGCGTAAACGGTCCCACAGGCGCACCGCCCAGCCCCGGACTTACCGGACTGGCCTTCACCCAGCCGATGCTCCGCTTTGAAGTCTTAGACCGCAGCCCCATCACCGCTTGCAATCCAGCCCCTACCGCGATGGCCAATCAGACACCTATCGCTTGCGCCCCTGAGTTGGGCGGCGGTTTTGGCCCGATGGAAGGTCGCCCTCCGGGACAGGATTGGGCGCACCAGCGTTTTGACGAATTTGCTCCCCAGGTGCTCATTGAAGCCACGCAGGAAGGGGCAAAAGTCAACACCAAGAACGGCCAGAGCATTCACCCCAAGTTCCATCCCAATCTGCCCGACCAGGGTCCGCTGGCGATGTGGACCTTCAACGGAACCATCCCCCCGAAGTTGGCGATTGGCCGCTATGGCGAGCCAATCATCTTCCGTCATCACAACCAGCTTCCCGCTGACGTGACCAGGAACGGCGGCTTCGGACGCCACACCATCTCCACCCACGAGCACAACGGACACCACGGCGCGGAGAATGACGGCTTTACCGGCGCGTTCTTCTTCCCCGGACAGTTTTACGATTATCACTGGCCGATCATTCTGGCTGGGCATGACAGCATCAACGTTGACGCTACCGACCCCCGCGCCGGCAGCCCCGCTGACAACGGCGGAATCAACAAGGTCCCTGGTGACTGGCATGAGACCATGAGCACCCACTGGTTCCACGATCACATGTTCAGCTTCACTTCGCAGAACGTGTACAAAGGGAACGCTGCCATGTTCAACATCTACAGCGCTCTCGATCGTGGCAATGAAGAAATCAATGACGGCGTGAACCTGCGCCTTCCCAGCGGCTCCTCAAAATCGTGGGCCAACCTGGACTACGACATCAACCTGATGCTGGCTGACAAGGCATGGGACGCAAACGGGCAGCTCTTCTTCGATATCTTCCAGCTTGATGGATTTATCGGCGACGTGATGACCGTGAACCTCTGCTACAAACCGTTCTTCGAGGTAGAGCGCCGCAAATACCGCTTCCGCATCCTGAATGCCAGCGTTTCGCGTTTCTTCAAGGTGGCCCTCAGTGACGGTTCGCCGATGATTCAGATCGCCAATGACGGCAACCTGATGCCTCAGCCCGTAACCCTTACCCAACTGGACGAACAGGGCATCGCCGAGCGCTATGACATCGTTATTGACTTCTCTCGCTATAACCTGGGCGACAAGGTCTGGATGATGAACCTGTGCGAGCACCAGGACGGCAAGAAACCCTCCAAGGACCTTACTCTGGCCGACGCTCTGGCCGGAAAGTCCAACGATCCCTGCGTGGGCAAGATCCTGGAATTCCGCATCACCAGTAACCCGGCCAGGCCCGACCTGAGCCAGGTTCCTGCGCAATTGATTCCCAACCCCGATCTTACGAACATTCCTGTGGTACGCCAGCGGACCTTTGAATTCGGCAGCGGCGCCAAGAATCCCACCGATCCGACCGACAAAGATCCGTGGGGTGTCAAGACCGACCTGGGAACCATGCTCACCGCCGACTACGGCCGGGTCTCCGCTGCGCCTACACCGGGCACGCGCGAAATCTGGACGCTCAAGAACGCCGGCGCCGGCTGGGACCACCCGATTCACATCCACTTTGAAGAAGGCCAGATTCTCGCCCGCAATGGCAGCGCTTCGAACGTGCCGGCATGGGAAAAAGGCCGCAAAGACGTCTATCGTCTGCGTCCGGGTGGAAGCGTGACCCTCACCATGCAGTTCCGTGAGTTCTACGGAATGTTCATGGAGCACTGCCACAACACCGTGCATGAAGATCACGCCATGCTGGTCCGCTGGGAACTGGATCGCGGCCTCGTGCCGATGCCGACTCCGATCCCGACACCGCAGGGAGTGGGCTACATTGCTTCAACCACGCTGCCTACGGCGTTCAATCAGCCTTCCGGCGCCTCTTCCACCAGGAATAGCTCGGCCACTTCTGGCAACAGCGGGAAGGGCAGCAACGGCGGCGGTGGTGGTGGCGATAATGGCGGTTCCGGCGGCGGCTCCGGAAGCGGCAAAGGCTCCAGCGGCGGCGGCAAAGGAAAGTAAATAGAAACCGAGAGCGGCGGGACGTTCTTCCGGGACGGACCGCCGTTTTATCCACATGATCATCTGGGAACCAAGGGAAGCAAACACCATGCGACGGAATGGTTGGGCCATCCTGGCGGCAGCCGCGCTCGTTCTTGCTGCTGCAATTTATCTGGCTGTCGGCGCAACACCCGCCGCGGCCGATAACTCTTACTGGGGCGCGAATTACTTTCCCAACGTGCCTCTCATCACCCAGGACGGAAAGACCATCCACTTTTATGACGACATGCTGAAAGGCAAGATCGTCCTTATCAATTTCATCTATACCGAATGCGGCGATGTCTGCCCGCTCGAGACCGCCAAGCTCGCCCAGGTTTACAAACTGCTCGGCGATCGCATGGGCAAAGACATTTTCTTTTACTCGATTAGTGTTGACCCTAAACGCGATACACCGGCCGTTCTCAAGTCTTACGCGAAGAAGTTTCACGCTGGGCCCGGCTGGCTCTTCCTCACCGGTAAACGCGCGGACATTGACGTGGTTCGCAAAAAAATCGGAATGGCTGGACGCCCGAACGAAGACCCCGTCACCGGACACACCACCAGTTTGACCCTTGGTAACGAGCCTCAAGGCCAGTGGATGCAAGACAGCTCTTTCGACGATCCGCACTTCATTGCCACGATCGTCGGGAACTGGCTGACGCCGGGGTACCGCAGCGCCACCAATACCTATGAGAACGTGCCCAAGCTCGATGAGTCGGTTGCCGGGGCGGGCCCATCCATGTTCCGCACCCGCTGCGCCGCCTGCCACACGATTGGTGGCGGTGACGGCGTGGGCCCTGACCTGCTCGGCGTCACAACCGCGCGCGGACGCGACTGGGTTGCCAGATATATTCTTGCTCCCGACAAAGCGCTGGCCGCGAAAGACCCTGTTGCTGTCGCCCTGTTCAACAAATACAACAAAGTCAAAATGCCGAACCTGCACCTGACTCCGGTCGACGTAAAACTCTTGCTCGACTATTTCGAGGCGCAAGCAGCTGCCTCTCAGCAGGCCGGCAACTCATCCGCGGACACTGCAAGCGCGCTGAAACCCGGACCAGAATCCACAAAAACCAGCCAGGGACCGGGCAGAAATTAACCTGTCCGCCTGACTGCGGGTGGGCCGCCCGTCGCTTTCAAATGCGCTGGGCGGTTTTTTGTGAGCGGTATTTAGTACTTAGTATTTGGTATTTGGTTTTTTTCCTGAAACCCTGCGCAAAGCGAGGGGTCCCTGCTGCCAAATGTCTTAAGGATGTGCTGATAGTCCCCAAACAAATCGTGACATCAAAGTTTCTCGCAGTTCAAGATTTAAGAAAAAGCTTTGCAGGGGGTTCAGGAGAAGCCTATCGCCAGAAAAAATGCTACGATCTAACGGCTAAATACTAAGTACCAAATACTAAATACTGCTCATGTTCACTCGGCCCCCTGGATTTACGTACAAAAACGATGTGCTTCATTGTGACGGACTGCCCCTCAACAAACTCGCCGGGAAGTTTGGGACGCCCCTGTACGTCTATTCCGCTACCGCCATCCGCGAACGCTATCGCATCCTTGAGCGCGCATTCCATCATGTGCGCCACACGCTTTGTTACTCGGTCAAAGCCAATTCCAACCTGAGTATTCTTCGCCTGCTGGCCGGGATGGGCGCGGGCTTTGATATTGTCTCCGGCGGCGAGTTGGAGCGTGTGCGCCGGGCGCAGAAGAAGGCGCTCAAAAAAGTCGTATTCTCCGGTGTCGGCAAGACCGCCGATGAGATGAAGCTGGCACTGCGCAACGGCATTTTGCTGTTCAACGTGGAGAGCGAAGGCGAGCTTGAGCTGCTGGCCGCGTGCGCTTCTGAGCTGCGCAAGACCGCGAACATTGCTCTGCGCGTGAATCCTGATGTCCCCGCCGAAACGCACCCTTATATTTCCACCGGCCTGCGTGAGCACAAATTCGGCGTCCCCATCGGCAGCGCCCGTGAACTCTGTCGCCGGGCCGCTGGCCATAAGTACCTGCGGGTGGCCGGCGTAAGCCTGCACATTGGCTCACAAATTTGCGAGATAACTCCTTTTCATCTGGCAATGGAGCGCGCTGTCGACCTGGCCCTGCAACTCATCGCCGACGGGCATAAAATCCGCTTCCTCGACGCCGGAGGCGGTCTCGGCATCTCATACAGCAGCGCTGCGCAGGTTGACTTCACCGATCTCGCCCACCGCTACGAGGAAGCAATAACAGAACCGCTGCTACGAATGAAGAAACCGTTCCCTCACCTGTTGCTGGAACCGGGCCGTTCCATCGTCGCCCCTGCGGGCGCGTTGATCACGCGCGTACTCTACCTGAAGCGCAACGGCAACAAACGCTTTACCATTGTCGACGCCGCCATGAACGACCTGATTCGTCCGTCTCTTTACCAGGCGCGGCATGAGATTACCCCGGTGACCGTGACGAAGAACCGCGTTGAGCGAGTCCAATCGGACATTGCCGGCCCGGTCTGCGAGAGCGGCGACTTCCTGACCCGTGACGCCGTACTGCCCGCGCTCACCCCCGGCGACTATCTTTGTGTCTTTGACGCCGGCGCCTACGGCATGTCACTGGCTTCGAATTACAATACTCGCCCGCGCGCGGCTGAGGTGCTGGTGGATGGGACCCGCGCACGCCTGGTTCGCCGGCGTGAGACCATGAAAGACTTGTTGCAACAGGAGGCCGCCTGCTTATGACCGATCTCAAGGCCCTGGCCTATGAATTCCTCCATGAAGCCCAGCACTCGCTCAAGAGCGATGGCTACCTCAACCCCACGGCCATCGTCATCACTCCCGACGAAAATCTGATCTTCGACATTGAGTTTCAGACGGAGGAAGAGCGTGACGAGATTTATTCGGAGATGATGGAGGTCGCCAACCAGAAGAACGCTACGGCCATCCTCACGGTCAATGACGTTTATCCTGACGATCACGCCGGCTCCCTGGTTCAGCTCCAGGGTGATGGCCGGGGCGCGCTCGCCGACTCGGCTCGCGAGGCCATCATGATCACCGTTTCCGGCAGCGGCTTTGAAACCTGGAGCCTGGTGTGCCCTTACTTCCGCCGCGAAGACCTCATCAATTTTCATCCCGCGCATGAAGCCCGCAACCCCGGCGGCGAGGTGGAACTACTAGGCGATTGGACCGGAAAAGCCGGAGCTGCGTGAAGAGACCCGGCTTCGGATTAGAGATCAGTTCAGAATTTGTGATTGGTGATTTGCGATTGATGATTCGGGGCACGGGGAGCGCAAAAATCATAATTCACAAATCGCGATTCACAAAAATCTGCTCCCCTAGCCAGGAACTAATTGCTTATTATTATTTGCCTGCTGCTTCTCGTCTCCGCATGAACATTGATTTCTCCTCAAATTTTCACATTTGGGAACACGATGAAAAGCGTATTTCACCCGCATGAATATTGGACTTTGGTAACCGGCTGCACCGATTTTTGGTTAGCGCCCTGTGGACGCTCCGCAAGTGATTGACTGCGTGTAAGTTATTTGCGCAAAAAACTATTTGACTTAAAACACAGAGAGCGTAGATTCACACTCGTTCTTTGACATTTCAAAAGTTTTCCCGGTTGGCGGCGAGTCCGGGTCCCAAGCCAAGGTCACCGCGCAACAGCGCAAGCTGGAAAGCGTTGGAGGGCCGGCAAGGGTCTATTCAGCGAACTGCTGGTCGAGGAGAACGTGAAATGTTTAAAGGCAAAGATAGAAGCCCCGAGGTGTTGACCGATTTACCCGGTTGGCGGTAAGCCCGGAGCCCAAGCTTCAGCGTAAGCTGATTAAAGATCGCACTTTGTTGAGTTTCGCAAGGAACTAGGACAGGGAAAGCTGGTCGGCAAGGGTCTATAGCGAACCGCTGGTCGAGGTGAATGGGTCAACCACAAAACTCGGGGCTTCTTACTGTTTTTCTAACATCCCGAGCGCAGCAAGGGATCCCTACCCTTGCCAAAATCAAAAGATCAATCTATCCGAAAAGTCCGCTTTAATTTTTAGCGACAATGCATTCGTCAGCAGGATTCCATTTGCTCTACGGTGAAATAACTATAGCGATCCCTCGCTCCGCTCGGAATTTGAAAATCTACTCCAGCCCGCCGTACACCAGCCTTCCGCCCAGGTACGTTGCTTCCACCTTCACATTCTTGATGGCCGCCGGCGGGATCTTGAAAATGTCGTCCGACAGCACAACTAAATCCGCCAGCTTGCCCGGTGTGATCGAGCCTTTTTCTTTCTCCTGAAACTCGGCGTAGGCCGAGCCCATGGTGTAAGCCTCAACCGCCTCGGTCACGGTGAGCTTCTGCTCCGGCACCCAGCCGCCGGGTGTTTTTCCATCGAGCGTCGCCCGCGTTACCGCGGCGTAGACGCTCCACATCGGGCTCAGCGGCGCAACAAACCAGTCTGTTCCAAACGCCAGTCGCACACCGTTCTCAAGAAACGTGCGGAATGCGTAGGTCCGTTTGATGCGATCGGGGCCGATCCTGGTCTCGGCCCAGCGTCCATCGTCAATCGCGTGGTAGGGCTGGACCGAAGCAATCACAGCCAGCTTTGCATAGCGCGCAAAATCCTTGGCCGCAAGATGCTGTGAGTGCTCGATGCGCCAGCGGCGGTCGCGCCTGCCGTTCGTCTTCTCGATCTGGGCAAAGATGTCCAGCGTCATGGAGATGGCGCGGTCGCCAATGGCATGCACGCAAAGCTGCAAGCCGGCCGCATCCGCGCCTCGCAGCCGTTGCTGCATGGCGGAAACGGGATGCATTTCGTCGCTCAACAAGCCGTGTGTATTGGGCGCGTCCGTGTAAGGATCAAAGAAATAAGCGGTCTCCGATCCCAAAGAGCCATCGGCATAACCTTTGACCGCCCCCATGCGCAGCAACGGCGTGCCGAAAGCGTGGCGTATTCCGACTCTGGCCTGGTCTTTCCAATTCGTTTCCATCGGCGCGGCGTAGATGCGTACGGTGAGTGCGCCCTTTTCCTCAAGCTCGGCATAGGCCTTCACATCGTCATAGGACGGGTTCATGTCCTGCACGCTGGTCACGCCGAGCGAAGCCGCGTGGTCCATCGCCTGTTGGATCGCGCGCAGGCGGTGCGCCGGCGTCATCGGCGGCATCACTTTGTTCACCAGGTCCTGCGCCGCGTCTTTCAACACGCCCGTGGGATTGCCTTGCTCGTCGTGAACGATCTGGCCGCCCGGCGGATCGGCGGTCTTGGCTGTGATTCCGGCCAGCCGCAACGTGACGGAGTTTGCCAGCGATTCATGACCGTCATAGCGATTCACCCACACAGGAGTGTCTGGCGTAACGGCGTCAACCAGTTCCTTCGTGGGGAGATTGGGCGGCGACCATTTCTGTTCGTCCCAATCCCCGCCGATGATCCACTCGCCTTTGGCCGTGGTCTTGGCGCGGTCGCCGATCTTGCGCGCAAACTCCGCGGGCGATGCTGCGTCTTTCAGCTGCACGGCCTGAAGATGGTCTCCGCCGTCAACGAAGTGAACGTGCGCGTCATTGAATCCAGGAAGAAGAAGTTTGCCCTGGGCGTCCAGCACCTTGGTTTGCGGCCCGTGCCATGTATCCACATCGGCAGCGCTGCCCACGGCAACAATGCGATCACCCAACACCGCCAGCGCCTCGGCGTGCGGCCGGGTCTTGTCCACAGTCCAGATCTTCGCGTTGGTGATGATCAGATCGGCTGCCGGCTTGGTTTGCGCGCGCGCCGGCAAAGATGCAAGCGCCCAAACCAGGCAGGCGGCCACGGCGCTGCGCAGCGTCATACTGAAACTGGTCATCCTGAAACTCCTGTTATCTTTCTCCCCACTTGAGTTTCGTCCGCAATACGTCAAAGAACGAACGGCCCGTCATCTTGAACAACTTCACTTTGAACTCCGATTTTTTGCATTGCACCACATCGCTCTCGGTGAGCGGGATTCCTTCCTGGCCGTCCACCGTGAGATACGCACGCTCCCGGGTGACAATCAATCTCACCTCGATGATCGCCGTGTCCTGAACTACCAGCGGCCGATTGGTGAGTGCGTGAGAGGCAACCGGGGTGATGACAAATCCCGGAACGTCCGGAGAGAGGATGGGCCCTCCGGCCGCGAGCGAGTACGCCGTGGAGCCGGTGGGCGTGGCAATGATCAGCCCGTCAGCCTTGTAGTTGGAAACAAAGACCTCGTTCACACGCAGCTCAAAGTCGGTAATGCGCGCAACCGCGCTCTGGTTCAGTACAACTTCATTCAGAGCATCGTAGGTTGCCACGCACTCGCCGCCGCGTCGCACCTGGCAGTGCAGCATGGGCCGCAGGCTCAGTTCACAGCGCCCGGCGTGGACATCGGCCAGAGCCTGTTCAATCTCCTGCTGCCTCACCTCGGTCAGAAAGCCGAGCGAGCCAAGATTGATGCCTAGGATGGGAATGCCTGCGCGCGCTACGCACCGCGCGGTGGAAAGCAGCGTGCCGTCGCCCCCCAGCACAACAACAAAATCGGGAGCAGCGCCGGGCAGGTCGTCCCGTTCCACCAATGCGCAGTCAGGACAAAACTCGCGCGTTGCCGCGTCCGCGGTAATGGCATAGCCGTTGCGGCGAAGCCAGCCTGCGACCTGGCCAACAACCATGGCCAGTTCCGGCTTGCCTTGCTTGGAGATGATGGATGCTTTCTTCATCAGAATGCTTTTTTCATCAGAAATCGGTGTGCAACAGAAACTCCCGGTTTCCTTCCATGCCCAGGATGGGGGATTCCATCAATTCTATGTTCTTGCCGCCCAGCTCTTCCACTTTTTGCCGCACCTTGAGCACCGCGTCCTGCTGCGCCTGCGGGTCTTTCACGATGCCGCCCTTTCCCACCAGCTCACGCCCGACCTCAAACTGCGGTTTGATCAGTATGACAGCCTCATGCTTCGCGGGCGGCGCATGCACAAATACCGACTCCAGCACCGCGGGGAGAACGAGTGTAACAGAGATGAAGGAAGCGTCGATGGCAATGAAGCTGATCGCCGAGCGGGCCCCGGCTTGCGCCAACGTTTCCCGCGTGAGATAGCGAGCATTGGTCTTCTCCAGCAGCTTCACCCGGGGATCAGACCGCAGTCGCGCATGGATCTGGCCGTATCCCGTATCGACGGCTATCACCTCGGCGGCCCCATGCTGCAACATGCAGTCGGTAAAACCGCCGGTCGAAGCGCCAACGTCCACGCATGTCCGGCCGGTCAGGTCAATCTTCCAATCCCGCAGCGCAGCTTCCAGCTTGAGCCCGCCGCGGCCAACATACTTCAAGTCTTCGCCCAGGAGCCGTATCTCGGCATCGGGGGTGACGCCTGCGCCGGCCTTCTCGACCTTCTGCTCATTGACCAGCACGCGGCCGGAGAGCACCATGGCCTGAGCTCGCTCGCGCGAAGGCGCCAGCCCTCGCTCCACCAGGAGCTTGTCAATGCGCACTTTCATGAACGCAATTGTATGTGGGTTGGACGAAACTCGCTCAGAATCTGACGAGAGCACTCTCGAAGCCGGCAACCGCGGCCGGCTTGCTGCCTTTGGACCTGGGGAACTTGTGCCCTTCGGAGATCAGCACGCGCTTTTGTGCGCCCGCTCCACCAGGAAATTTTGGATTCAGCCTGCCTTCGCTCGAAAGCACGCGCCAATACGGCGTGATTTTTTTCTTTCCCGCGCGCCGATCTTCATCCGCGGCTTCGGCTGCAATCCTGATGAAAATTCCCGTGCAGAGCGGACAGGCGGTGTCAACTGCGCTGCGCCTGGCCAGTTCCTGCCGGAGTTGAAGCACTGTCACCAGCTTCCCCTTAGGTACGCGGCGAATCAACGCATCGACGTCGAGCGGCCGGGGAATTACCATGCGGCCCTTTCCCATTCGGCCTTGCATGCGCGGAGGAATGTCCACGATCTTGGCCTGCTGCTGGCGCTCAAGCTTTTCCCGCCACGGAACTTTGCTGCTGAATTTGGGAGGCACAACGCTCGCTCGGCCGTTCATCGTAACCGCTCCAGACGCGATCGTGCAAGAGCTTGAATCCCAAAAATTTCTTAACCACACACGCCGCGCCTCGAGATTTTCTTTCTGCTGAATTCAGCGCCGCACCTTTACCAGTGCAAAGCGTCAAAACACGCAACTTGCGCTACGTTGCTCCATCGCCTCGAAGGTTTTCCACATTCTTTTTCACTGAACTGTTGAAAAGCGGTAGGAATTAGTGGAACCAAATTTGCGCGGATGGTTTTCGCGCTGCGGAAACACCTATGGCGCGTCGACCATGTTGCATGCGATAAAATGAGTCATCTCTCATGGGCCGCAAAAAGAAAAACAAATCCGCAACCGCCGCCGTGGCGCGCAAAGTAAAAAAGCGCAAGTCAGATGCACGGCCCACGGCACGCAAGGCCTCGGCGAAGAACAAAAAGCCAGCCGGCACAGCCCTGGCTGTTCTGAATGCGGACAAGCTCAAACAGCTTTACTGCACCATGATGAAGTGCCGCATGCTGGCGGAGCGGATTGCCGGCGCTCGGATTTCCAGGCAGCAGCCAGACCGTGATATTTCCGGGTTTGAGGCTACGCTGGTGGGTGCAGGGGCCCATCTGCTTCCCCAGGACTGCGTCATTATGGAGCACAGCGGCTTTATCGCCAGCTTGATCAAAGGCACGCCGCTTGATTTGATTTTCTCTCTCGCGCGCGAACCCCAGGGCAAAAACGGAGCGGGAAAATCCGTGTTGTCCTCAGGCGAAGCTGCCTCCGCAAAGAAGCTCACCATGTCTGCGGGATTGGCCCTGGCCCACGATATAGAGGGCAAGGGAGCGGTTGCACTGATTTTTTGTACTCAGAATCCCGGGACCCTGGCTTTTGATGCGGATGCAATGGCGCTTGCGGCCACGCATAAACTGCCCATGGTATGCCTGGTGAAAAGCAGCATCGACACGCCTTCGCAATCCCAGGCTCCGTCTGCTGTGGCTGGAGACGATCCCGGCTACTATCCGCGAATCCCCGTCGACGGCTGCGATGCAGTAGCAGTGTTTCGCGTGGCGCAAGAAGCGATCCGCCGCGCGCGCGAAGGCCACGGTCCAGCGTTGATCGAATGCCTGGTATCACGGACGAATGGGCTGGCCGCAGACGCTGGCAATGATGCGATGGCGCCAAACGCGCCCCCGGCGCTGTTTTCAGCTGATCCGCTCTCATTCATGGAACAGTATTTGCGACGGCGGGACCTGTGGTCCGATGAATGGTCACGCTTGATGGTGGCCGCGTTCGCACGGGAATTGAACGACGCCGCAGCCGCGGTCGATGAGCCGACCGTCCGCGACGCGCCCTTCGACAATGTGTATTCAGCCGATGGCTGGAGTCCCCCTCGCCCGGCAAAAGCATCGCCGCAACAAGCCACAATGCTTCCCGCGCCGTAACAGTTTCCGCGCACCTTCTGTCAAGTGGAAATTGCGCTGGGTTCGCGTCATACTATAAAGATGAATGCCAAACCTGCCGCAGCCATTGAACCGGATCACGAGGAAATCTTAGAGTGGATAGAAGCCTTTGACGAAGTCATAGACCAGGAAGGCCCTGGCCAGGGGACTCGGCTGCTTGATGCCCTTACGCGGCGCGCGCGCCAAGCCGGCGTGGACGTGCCGGTCCAGTTGAATACGCCTTACGTCAACACCATTTCGGTGGACGAAGAAGTACCGTACCCCGGCGATCGCGCGATGGAGCGGCGCATCAAGAGCCTGATCCGCTGGAACGCCATGGCCATGGTGCATCGGCAAAACAAAAAAGATCCCGGGATCGGCGGCCACATTTCCACCTACTCCTCTCTGGCGACGCTGCTTGAAGTTGGGTACAACCATTTCTTCCATGCCACCTATGGCGACGAACCCGGCGATTTCGTCTACTTCCAGGGCCACGCCTCGCCCGGCGTATATGCGCGTGCCTTTCTTGAGGGGCGCATCAGCCAGGAGCAGGTGGAGAATTACCGCCACGAATTGCGTGACAAGCCCGGACTCTCCTCCTACCCGCACCCGTGGCTGATGCCTAAGTTCTGGCGCTTCCCCACGGTCTCCATGGGCCTGGGACCGCTGAATGCGATCTATCAGGCCCGGTTCATGCGCTATCTGGAGAACCGCGGACTCATCAAGGCCACGCCGCGCAAGGTATGGGCCTTCGTGGGCGACGGCGAAACCGACGAACCCGAGGCCATGGGCTCACAGCTCACACTGGCTTCGCGGGAAAAGCTGGACAACCTGATCTTCGTTGTGAACTGCAACCTGCAGCGGCTTGACGGCCCCGTGCGCGGCAACGGAAAAATCATCAACGAACTGGAAGCGGCTTTCCGCGGCGCCGGGTGGAATGTAATCAAAGTCATCTGGGGTTCCGGATGGGATGAACTGCTGGCGCGTGACCACTCCGGCATGCTGCTCAAGCGCATGGAAGAGTGCGTGGACGGCGAATATCAGGCTTTCAAAGCGAAAGACGGCGCCTATGTACGCAAAGAGTTCTTTGGAAAATATCCAGAGACCGCGGCCCTGGTCGCCGGCTGGACGGACGAAGAGATCTTCCATCTGCAACGGGGCGGCCTTGATCCGCAAAAGGTCTACAACGCTTACAAGCGCGCCGTGGAACACAAGAACGGGCCCACGGTGATCCTGGCCAAGACGATCAAGGGCTATGGTCTGGGTTCGGCGCAGGCACGTAACGCCACCCATCAGGAAAAAAAGATGACCGACGAAGCGCTCACCGCTTTCCGTTCGCGTTTCGAGATTCCCATTCCGGACAAAGCCGCCAAAGAAGGCTCGCCCTATCGTCCTCCGGAAGACAGCCCGGAAATCCTCTACATGCAGGAACGCCGCAAAATACTGGGTGGATACATGCCGGTGCGCGATGGCCATGTGCGCGGGTTTGAAGCGCCGGCGCTCGATGTTTTCAAGGAATCACTGGAAGGATCGAAAGGCCGCGCTGTTTCCACCACCATGGGTTTTGTCAGCATGCTGCGCAACCTGATGAAGGACCCACAAGTCGGCAAGCTCGTAGTTCCCATTATTCCCGACGAGGCGCGCACGTTTGGCATGGAGTCGATCATCCGGCAGGTTGGCATTTATGCCAGCCAGGGCCAGCTCTATAAACCGCACGACGTTGACATGCTGCTCTATTATCGCGAAGCAAAGGACGGGCAGATCCTGGAAGAAGGCATTACCGAGGCCGGTTCCATGGCTTCCTTCACGGCGGCGGGCACGGCGTACTCGAACTATCGAGTACCAACGATTCCCTTCTTCACCTATTACTCCATGTTTGGATTCCAACGCGTGGGCGACTTGATCTGGGCGTTCGCAGACGCCCGCGGCAAGGGCTTTCTCATGGGCGGCACCGCCGGACGCACCACGCTCGCCGGCGAAGGACTGCAACACCAGGATGGACACACCACCGTGATTTCAAGCACCGTCCCGACCTGCGCCACCTATGATCCGGCATACGTCTATGAAACCGCGGTCATCGTGCAGGACGGCATTCGCCGCATGTATCAGGAAGGCGAGGACCGCTTCTACTACATCATGCTGTACAACGAGGACTATCCGATGCCGGAGATGCCTGCCGGCTGTGAAGCAGGGATTATCAAGGGCATTTACCGGTTCAAGGCGGCGGAAGGCAAGAAAGCCAGCGTGCAATTGTTCGGCAGCGGGCCAATTCTGAACGAAGCGTTGCGCGCCCAATCCATCCTGGCGGAAAAATACGGGGTTCAGGCCGATGTGTGGAGCGTGACCAGCTACAACGAGTTGCGCCGCGAAGCCCTGGCCACCGAACGCTGGAACCGCCTGCATCCAGCCGAAAAGCAGAAACAGCCATACCTGCTCTCGGTGCTTGAGAAGGCTGATGGCCCAATCATCGCCGCCTCCGACTATATCAAGGCGGTCCCGGACCAACTGGCGCCCTGGCTGAGCAACCGGCTGGTAACGCTGGGGACTGACGGCTTCGGACGAAGCGACAACCGGGAGCATCTGCGGCGGCACTTTGAAATCAACGCTGAATCGATTGCCACCGCAGCGCTTTCGCGGCTGGCCCGTGACGGCAAGTTTGATCCGCAAAAAGCCCAGAAGGCTTTCGCCGAGCTTGGCGTAAACGTTGACAAGGCAGATCCGGCGCGGGCCTAAGATCGCCTTTTTGTCTTTGCGCGCGTTTGGCTCAATGGGAAGGCAGGCGAAATACCACACAGGGCAGTGACGTGCCGTGGGCTTCATTCATGCTCTGTATGTTCTTGACGGTGCAGGCGGTCAAGTTCCGTCCTGCGACCGTTTCGTCCCTCAGCACCGCCCCCAAATCGTCGAACATCGACTGCGGGTACTCATAGAACGAGTGACCGGTCACACCCGCTTTCATGGGAGACATATCGACCGTGTCGATGTCCTTGACCACCACGTATTGCTTTGTTGCATCGCCGGCGCGAAGAGAGGAACGCAAGAACCCGGCGGTCCGCAAGGCCAGATCGTGCTGGGAGACATAGAGAGTCTTGCGATGGAACGGCCCGGAGTGCACAACCAATTCCTTGAAGATCCGCGTGTCCACGTCTGGTGCAATCAGAATGAGCTGCCCCAAACGCGGTTCGGCGAGGTCCAGCCGGGCCAGCGCCATCAGCAAGGCCCGATTGCCCATGCTGTGGGCCACTATGTGAAGGCGGGATCCCTCAGGCAGGGCTTCGCTCAGGTCGCGAATGAAATCCGTGAGATGGTAAATCGTCCATTCGCTCATGTCGTAGTCGATGTCATACGCCGAAACTTTCCCTTGGGAAGGCCAACTGTACGCCACAGGCGTTGCCGGGAACTTCGCCCGCTCCACGATGCGCAAAGTGATTTCCAGAGATTCCTCGAAGGTGTAGTTGAATCCGTGCACGAACAACACCACGTCAGACTTGGCCGCGGTGATCCGTCGCAGAAACTCATCCTGATCGAGCCTGCTCGAGGGAACTTCACAACCGCCCTTGCCGCCGGTGGGATCTGTGCACTTGACGCCATAGCTCATGTGCTTTCCGAAAGGGTTCATTTCGCCCAGAAAACTTAGGTTCTCCGGCAATTCCGCAAGCCGGTCGGTGGCGAACAAGACAAGCGCCGGATGCTGTTGCGGCGGCGGCGGTCCCGGCATTTTCACCGCACGGGGGCACATCAGCTGTTGTTTGGCGCATCCGGAAAGCAGCAGGACCAGAGCCAGGACGGCCACGGTGCGCGCGGCTGGCACCGGCTTCATTTGGCACCTGGGTGCCGTGCTTCTACTTACAGTTGCCATGCGGAAAAGCAAAATCGTTGGTTGCGATGTGGATTGTAATCGATTGTCATCCTCAAGACGAGCGCGGATGGAGCACCGCCGCACGCTGTTCCCACGAGTGCACACAGTTCTCATTGTGCGGCAGGCAGCGTCACGTAAAATCCCGCGGCGTTTTAGGAGCGTTCACTTGGGAGAAAGTCAAAATATCTGAAAACACCTTGGAACTACGGATTGAGACGGAATACGCACAACACACACAATCTATCTACTGTAGATTCATATACTTAATATTCCCAGCAAGCCCAGGCCATGGGCCGCATCTGGTGATCTTGGGATCCATCGATACAGCATGAGTGTAAGTCACTCAACTTTTGGCATTGACAAGCTACGGCTTTTACCTCATAATTAGCACTCGATAGGAATGAGTGCTAGCAAGCCCTATCTGCCGCAATACAGCCTTTGTAAATCCAAAACTTTTAAAGGAACACATTTTGAAAGGAGTAGTTCGCATGGCACAGAAGTTGACCCCGCTGCATGACCGCGTCGTTGTCCGCCGAATCCAGGAAGCGGAAACCGTTCGAGGCGGCATCATTATCCCCGACACCGCAAAAGAGAAACCGCAGGAAGGCATCATCATCGCGGTAGGAACCGGCCGGTATGAAAAAGGCCAGACCGTACCCCTGGCAGTGAAGGAAGGCGACCGCGTTCTCTTTGGCAAGTATTCCGGATCGGAGATCAAGATTGACGGCGAAGAGCTGCTGATCATGAAGGAAGACGAAATTCTTGGGATCCTGACCGGAGCAGGCAAGGCCGCTGAGAAGCTGGAAAAGGCCGGAGCAGGCAAACGGTAGTTGAGGCATTCGCAAATCAATAGCGATCCTCCAACGATTTTGCTGATGGATGCAAGCTTCACAACTTTTGAAATGATGCCGCAAATCGCGGCAGAGACTTTGATAGGAGATTAAAGCAATGGGTGGAAAAATTATTGTGCACGGTGAAGAGTCCCGCCAGGCGATCCTGCGCGGGGTCAATGTACTGGCAGATGCAGTCAAGGTAACACTGGGCCCGCGCGGCCGCAACGTCGTCATCAACAAGAAATTCGGTTCCCCCGTTATCACCAAGGACGGCGTGACCGTGGCCAAGGAAATCGAACTGGGTGACAACCTGGAGAACATGGGCGCGCAGATGGTGCGTGAAGTCGCCAGCAAGACCAGCGACGTGGCCGGCGACGGCACCACCACCGCTACCGTTCTTGCCCAGGCCATCTATCGCGATGGCGTAAAAACCGTGGCAGCCGGCGCGAACCCAATGGCGCTGAAGCGCGGGATTGAGCGCGCTGTGGCTACCATTTGCGGCTCCATGAACAAAGATGGCGAGCGCAGCAAGGGTTTTCTTGATTCCCTTTCCAAGCCGGTCAGCGGCGATATGATCGCCCAGGTGGGCACCATCTCCGCCAACAACGATGAAACCATCGGCCGCATCATTGCCGAAGCCATGAAGAAGGTCGGCAAAGACGGCGTGATCACAGTGGAAGAGTCCCGCACCATGGAAACAAGCCTGGAAGTGGTGGAAGGCATGCAGTTTGACCGCGGCTATCTCTCACCTTACTTCGTCACCGACCCCGAGCGCATGGAAACGATTCTTGATGACGCGCTCATCCTCATCAACGAAAAGAAAATCAGCACCATGAAGGACCTGCTTCCGATCCTGGAACAGGTGGCCAAGCAAGGCCGTCCGCTGTTGATCATCGCGGAAGACGTTGACGGCGAGGCGCTGGCGACCCTGGTGGTCAACAAGCTCCGTGGCACGTTGCAGGTCTGCGCGGTGAAGGCGCCTGGCTTCGGCGATCGTCGCAAGGCCATGCTGCAGGACATCGCAATCCTGACCGGCGGCAAAGCCATCACGGAAGACCTCGGCATCAAGATGGAAAGCATCGAGATCACCGATCTGGGCCGCGCCAAGAAAATCACGGTGGACAAGGACAACACCACCATCGTGGAAGGCAAAGGCAAGGGATCTGAGATCGAAGGCCGCGTGCGCGAAATCCGTGCGCAGTCTGAGAAAGCCACCAGCGACTACGACCGTGAGAAGCTGCAAGAACGGTTGGCCAAGCTGGTCGGTGGCGTCGCCGTCATTAAAGTCGGCGCTGCGACCGAAACCGAAATGAAGGAAAAGAAAGCCCGCGTGGAAGACGCCATGCATGCGACCCGCGCTGCCGTGGAAGAAGGCATTGTCCCCGGCGGTGGCGTGGCCCTGGTGCGTTGCCAGGCCGCTCTCGATGACCTCAAATTCAAGAATGACGATGAGGAAACCGGCGCCGAGATCGTACGGCGCGCGCTGGAAGAGCCGTTGCGCCAGATCGTGGCCAACTCCGGCGAAGAGGGCGCCATCGTGGTGGGCAGGATCCGCGACTCCAAGGAAAACAACTACGGCTACAACGCTCAGACTGACAAGTTTGAGGACCTGGTCAAGGCCGGCGTGATCGATCCTACCAAGGTGACGCGCACCGCCCTGCAGAACGCGGCTTCCATTGCCGCGCTCATGCTGACCACGGAAGCCCTGGTCTCCGACGTGCCGGAAGACAAGAAAGCCCCGGCCGGCGGCGAGCATGGTGGCATGCCCTACGGTGGATAAGTTAAATTAGTGCGCTCCCAATCACTCCCAAGCCCCGCAGAAATGCGGGGCTTCTTTTTTTTGTCGCTTCGCTCCAAACCGCCGGGGAGTTTCGTGCTCGCCCCGATTTCCAAGCGCTTGTCGCAGCCAGCTCGCCGCGCGAGCCGGGCTCGCTGGCGGTTTTCACATTCTTATCGCTTCGCTCCAAACCGCCATGCAGTTTCGTGCTCGCCCCGATTTCCAAGCGCTTGTCGCAGCCAGCTCGCCGCGCAAGCCGGGCTCGCTGGCGGTTTTCACATTCTTATCGCTTCGCTCCAAACCGCCATGCAGTTTTGCGCTCGTCCGGATTTCCGAGTGCTTGTCGCAGCCAGCTCGCCGCGCGAGCCAGGCTCGCCGCGCAAGCCGGGCTCGCCTATTTATTCGTCACAAAAAGAACGCACCGGCCGAAACCGGTGCGCTTAAGTTTTGATTGTGACAACTTGAAATTAGAACTTCAGCTTCATCGCCACCTGCAATTGCCGCGAGGAACCAGAATCGCCGGTGGGGAAACGTGTGCCGGTGATGATTCCGAACGAGGTTGAAGTGGGCGAGAACGTGCGGCCCGGCTGTCCATAGTTCGGATGGTTGAACAGATCAAAGGCATCCACATGGAATTCCATGTTCATCCTTTCGGTGAGCTTGGTCTTCTTCATCACCGACAGGTCGAAGTTCTTGAAGTCTGGACCCACAACACTGTTGCGGCCAACGTTGCCGAAGGCATTGACAGGCAGGGTATATGCGCCGGTGGGGTTCACGAACCAGTTGCCCAGCGGGTTGTTGGTCAATTGCACTGGACCGGCGGCGTTCGGCCGGACCGTGGCTATGCCTGTGATGGTGGTGGAGGCAATCACGATATTCAGAGGGTTGCCGCTCTGCAAGCTGACGATCGGAGCGATCGACCAGCCATCGACAAAGCGATTTCCCTTGAAGGGCAGATCATAGATCGCATTGACCACGAAACGGTGACGGGCGTCAAAGTCCGAATCGCCACGGCTGTTGAAGATATTGGTGCTGTCCTGTACCACGATTCCGTTGTTGTTGCGGGACACTTCATCGATGGAGTGGGACCATGTATAGGACGCGTTGAACTGCAGGCCGCGGGACATGCGCTTGTTGCCGGTGACCCACAGGGCGTTGTAGCTTGAGTTGGAGCTGCTGTCACGCTCGGTAAGCGCGTTGGCCAGGGTCACTCCGGGCAGGATCGGGCTGCTGCTGGAAATGCTGGTGAAAGGCCGCGAGGCAGCGTTGCCCAGAGTAGTGAACTGGTTGATATTCCGTTCAAGCTCCAGGTGTGTGCCCTTCGCGCCTACATAACCGATCATGATTCCCGAGGTGTGGTTGATCTGCTCTTGAAGGTTCAGGTTCCAGGATTGCACGTTGGCATTCTTGAAATTGGGATCAATCGTGACCGGAGCAATGTTGGCCGGCGTGCCGTTAAACAAAGCACCCAGCGCGGTGACAGGCTGCCCGCTCACGCTGATGGGCAGAGCAAACGGCGGATTAGACGTCAAGCCGGTAACCATGCCGGTAACGGGCTGGTCCACCTGTATGGCGTAGCCGCCGCGGAGAACTGTGTTGCCATTGTGGAGAACGTCCCAGGCAAATCCCACGCGTGGCTGGAAGTTCTTGTTGTTCTGGGCATACGGCGAGTCCGTGCGGACCAGCATGCTGCCCGTTCCCACAGCCGGCACCAGGGTCACAAAGCGATCTAAACCCTCACTGGGTGTCATGTTCCATGCGTAACGCAGACCAAGCTCCAGTGTAAGGTAAGGCTTGAGCTTGAAGCTGTCCTGGGCAAAGAAGTCCAGAGCATTCTGGTTAATACGGTTGGCAACATTGCCCACGGTACGGGCAGCTGTGTTGGCCGTGCCAGCGATGAAGTTTGCCGTCGTATTGAAGGTAAGAGCTCCGGGGTCATTGTTAAAGTTGTTGTTACGGAAATCGCGGAATTCAACGCCGAACTTCAACGAGTGGCCTCCGCGAATCCAGCTCAGGCTGTCGGCCAGGACAAACGTAGCGTCACCACGCCCTTGCGGGAAAGCGCGTTCGCTGCCAAACACCAGACCGATGTCCGAGATGCTAATGACCGGCAATCCTACAGGCGAACTCGGACCAAGATTAATGCCGACCGAGGCGGGATCGATGGGAGCATTGGTATTGAATGTGATCAGGATTCGATTCGCACCCAAACGCGCTTCGTTGACGATGTTGGGGCTGAAGACGTGGGTTTCATTGACTGTGAGCACCTGCCGATGGCCCTGGCGGGTGTCACCAAAACCGGTGATCGTGGTGCCGGCCGTGGCTTCCTTGCGCAGATCGCGCTGGTATACCCAGTAGCCGTGCAAGGTATCGATCTCATTGAATTTGTGGCTGATGTCGGCCGTTCCCTGGTCGATATCAACGGGAGCTGTGGCCGATCCGAAGAACCCTGGCGTGCCGTTGCTGAGCACTCCATTCGCCTGCGGGATAAATGGCAGCAGTCCTTTAGCGACATTGTTGGTCCCTGCCTGGATGGTGGACCTCTGGGCGGAACTCAGGACCCCGCTGGCAACCGCCAAACCCTGGCGCTGGCGCAGGCCTTCATAGCTTAGGAAGAAGAATGTGGTGCCTCTGTGGATTGGCCCGCCAAAGTCCCCGCCAAACTGGTTGCGTTTGAAGGGATCGATAGGAGATACGCCGCGGCGAGTAAATGCGTTGCGGGCATCGAACCAGTCATTGCGCAGATAATCGTAAACTTCGCCATGGAACTGGTCAGTCCCGGAACGGGTGGCGATATTCACGATCGCGCCTGAATTGCGCCCGTATTCCGCGCTATAGGTGGAGTTGTCCACTTTGAATTCTGACACTGTATTGATCGTCGGCTGGAAAGTGACCTGGTTCTGCACCATGTCATTCAGGTTGATGCCGTTGATCATGAAATTGACAGCGTCTTCGCGATTGCCGGCCGTATTGAACGCGAACGATCCCTGGCCGCGCAATGGAGCGGTCAAAAAACCATTCTGCGGCGGAGTAACCGTTCCGGGGATCAACAGCGCCAAATCCACAAAGTGGCGGCCGTTGAGCGGAATGTCCTGGACCGTGCGCTGATTGATGGTCTGGCCCACGGTAATCGTGGTGGCTTCTATCACCGGAGCTGTTGCTTCGACGGTGACAACTTCACTGGTGCTGGCCACTTTCAAACCGAAGTTCTGGACAGAGTTTTTGCTTACCTCAAGCACCAGGTCCTTGGCCAGTTGGGTCTCAAAACCCGCCATCTGCACCTGGACGTTATAAGCTCCCGGCGGCAGCGCCGGAACTTCATAGGAACCGGTCGAGCTGGTCTGGGCGGTCCGTTCAATTCCCAGAGATGAATTTTTTACCGTTACCTTGGCGCCAACAACGGCAGCGCCGCTCTGATCGGTCACGGTACCTTGAATGCTCGCGGTGGTTTGGGCAAATGCGGCCGCGGCGAATACCAAAATCAGCAGCGGCAGCATCCATGGGGAAAAAGCTACCTTTCTTAACATCTCATCTCCCTCCTAAGGAAACGGCAATTCTATGCACAGAGAACGAATGATTTCAGGCAACAAATTTAAAGTTAAATCAGACTTTTATCTTATTGTCTTCGGACGTAGACCAGCATGAAGCTTCAATTGTTTTGTGCATTCTTAGTTCCATTTCTAGGATAGGTGCAAACGATTGATAAGAAGTAATTTATAGCAGTGGTGGCAGGAATGAATTCCAAAATCCATAGAGCCTAAATCCATTGACTACTGAATTTGGAAAAGCCGATTCGACGCGATCCGGAAAGGTACTACTGCGGACGATCACTAAGACCTGGGGCTTCTTCAACTCAAAACTTCAATATCGAAGCAATAAGGCACACACCGGGGCGAGCTTAACCAACGCATCCATCTCGAATAAAAGACAACCAACGATTGCGTGACTGGCAGCCGAGTTTTTTGCTACTTCGGATTGGCCGGTGTTGTCGGAACCGTAAGCCGGCGATTTGTTGTTCGAGGCGTGACATCATTCTCGGCCCGCGCCGAATCGGCGTGCATCACGTCCACGGTAAGCGGACGTTGCAAAACCATTTCCAGCGCAGTGCCCTGCTCAATGCGAACATCCTGACCGCGGGTGAACAGCACCTGGCCCAGGCCGATCGCTGCACCGGCAAGGCCGCCAATGCCCGCTCCTTTAGCGCTTCCGGAAGCGACTGTCCCGATGACCGCGCCCGTGGCGCCCGTCTTTGCGACCGTGCCGGCATCTTTTCCCTTCTGACCGTTGGCCTGGACAGTGCCTTCCTTGTCAGAGACCGTGTGGTTCTGGGCGCCCGGCTCGTTTCCCAATGTGCCCGGCAGGTCCACCGTGTATCCGTTCGGGAAAATCATGGTGGTGAAGTGGAAAAGAATCTCGGCCCGGCCCTTGATCCTGCCCGCGCGGCGCACTTCGGCGATCTGGCCTTTCACGTATGTGCCGGCGGGAATCACGGCTACATTGTCCTGGGTTACAGGAAAGCTGGTTTGGCAGTAGACGCCGTCGCCAACCTTGGCGCTCTTTGTGTCAATCGGGCTCTTCAGGTTCAGCAACACCTGCGTGCCTGCCGGCACCACCATCTGCTTGGCCGCAGGTTCATTCAAACTGACGGTAGTTGTGGCCGGCGTTTGTGCAACCGCACTCAGTGAAGCCAATACCAGGAATGAAAGTAGACTGCGCATTGCGAGTACCTCGTCTGAGCAATTGTAGTGCTATTGCCAGAACGCAGTCACCTGCTGATTTTTGCTTGCTCCATTTCAGCAATAATGGCACCGGCAGCCTGAACGGGATCCGCAGCGTGGGTAATTGGCCGCCCAACGACGATGTGGCTGGCGCCATTGCCGATGGCCTGGGCCGGTGTTGCGGTCCGCTGCTGATCATGGGTTGCAGAACCCACCGGCCGTATCCCCGGCGTCACAATCATAAAGTTCTCACCCAGCAGTTTTCTCAGTGGAAGGATCTCGCGCGGGGAAGTCACGATGCCCTGGCATCCAGCACTTCGCGCCAGCTCAGCCATCCGCAGGGCCTGGTCTACAACCCGGTCTGGGATGCCGATCTCAGGCAAGTCATCGTCGCTCAGGCTGGTGAGTACCGTTACGGCCAGCAGGTTCAAGCGGCCCGCGGATGCCTCAACCGCCGCGCGGAGCATGGCGCTACCGCCGCTCGAGTGCACGGTGAGCATGTGCACTCCCAGTTCCGCCGCTGCCTTTACCGCATGGCTAACGGTGTTGGGAATGTCGTGGAGTTTGAGATCGAGAAAGACTCGTCTGCCGGAAGCGACAAGCTCTCTTACCAGCGCAGGCCCCTCCGCCGTGAATAGCTGCAATCCGACTTTATAAATGCCGGCAGCTTCACCAATGCGCTGCACCAGCCGCTGCGCTTCGCCGGCACTGGAAACGTCCAAAGCGACAATGAGGCGCTCCCGCATCCCGTAGGATGCGGGCGAGGCTGCAGTTTCAGGAAGATGGGTGGCCATGCTCCCCTAGTATATTCTTTTTCGCTTATTGTGCGCTAAAACCCTGGTTCGAAGCCATGCGTTCCGGCTGGATCAGGTCAATGCGGACACGCTCCACGCCGTCGCGGAAATTCAGCATTCGGGCGGCGCTGTAGCTCAGGTCCATAATGCGGTCGCCGACATACGGCCCGCGATCATTGACCCGGACAATGATCCATTTCCCATTTTTCAAGTTGGTTACCTTCACAAAGGTGCCCAACGGGAGCTTCCGGTGCGCGGCTGTAAATTCGAACATGTCGAAATCTTCACCGCTGGCTGTGGTCTTGCCGTGGAACTGCTTGCCATACCAGGAGGCGCTTCCTACCTGGTAGGGTTTTTGTTCAGATTTTGCAATCTTTTGCGGTTTCGGGGCTGTTTGGGGTGCTTTTAGGGCCGTGGGGTTGGCGTTGGCTTTTGCCTGGGGCTGTTGGTGGTTTGGAACTGGAGCCGCCCCCACGTTGGCAGCCAGACATAAGGCCGCCGCCAGAATGGACAGTACTCGGTTCATGCAAACTCCTTGACATACAGAATCTGGGTTCCCCCTAAGACGTCGACTGTAATTTTATGAATCATAAGGAGAAATAGCAATCGCCTTATGTTCCCCTAAAACTCCATCCGTGTCTTTTTTACCACTTACAGAAACTCCCTAATCTCCTCTAACTAAGTAGCTTACCTTAAATATTGTACCGAAAATTAGATGCTTGTCTCTGAAAACATGTTGTTTGAGCGTTACCAATGAGTTGCACAATAAATAATTCATTTTCAATAACTTACATATCCTCGACCTTTTTTGACAGGCAAAATGAGAGAAAGGTCTTGCCCACCTTTTGAAAACCCACGTTTCCCGACCTCGCCATGACCCTCGCAGCGCAGACCTTCTTTATACTGGCCGAGTCATGCCCTCCAACCGTGAAGTCGAGATCAAGTTCAGGATTGGCGATATCCAGGCCCTCACGGCCAGCCTTCAATCTGCCGGATTCCGCCTGATCACCCCGCGCACACACGAGATGAACATCCTTTATGACCAGCCTGGGGCAAAGCTCCGGCGCCGGGGAGCCTTGCTCCGTCTGCGCGAATACGGCCCCAGATGGACCCTGACTTATAAGGACAGAGCTGTACCCCAGGGCAGGCATAAGTCCCGGCGTGAGTTTGAGACCCAGATCGCCAAGGGCGAAGCCATGGCCCAGGTCCTTGAGGCTCTGGGCTTCCGGCTGAGCTTTCGCTATGAGAAATATCGAAGCGAATGGGGTGACGGCAACGGCCACGTGGTGGTCGACGAGACGCCGATCGGGAGTTTTGGCGAAATCGAAGGGCCGCCGCAATGGATTGATGCCACGGCCCGCCGCCTCAGCATCCCCGTGGAAAGTTACCTCAAGGAGTCTTATGCCGAGCTATTCGCGGCATGGAAACGCAAGACAAAGAGCAAAGCCGCAGAAATGACGTTCAGAGCGATCAAAGGCTAGCTTGGTTCGCGATGCATCTTGGTCCCATAGGGCTAATCTCGGCCACGGTCCATGGTATTTCGCGCTACAATTCCCTTCAGTCTTGTTCTTTCCTTCCCAGGAGCACGCGAATGTATGACTACATCATCATTGGCGCCGGGTCCGCCGGCTGCGTTCTGGCCAACCGGCTGAGCGAAGATCCCGCGGTAAAAGTGCTGCTGCTTGAAGCCGGCGGTCCTGATAACAAGCAAGAGATCCATATTCCCCTGGCATTTTCCAAGCTCTTCAAGGGCCCATGCGATTGGACGTATTTCACTGAGCCGGAACCGCAACTGGGAAACCGCAGCCTGTATTGGCCTCGCGGCAAGGTGCTGGGCGGCAGCAGCTCCATCAATGCCATGATCTACATTCGCGGCCACCGCGCCGACTACGACCAGTGGCGCGACCTGGGCAATCCGGGCTGGGGTTACGCGGACGTGTTGCCCTGCTTCAAAAAATCGGAAAACCAGGAGCATGGAGCATCGGAATATCATGGGGCTTCCGGGCCGCTGCACGTGAGCGACCTGCGCACGGTCAATCCGCTTTCTGACGCGTTTGTCCAGGCCGGGCAGGAAGCCGGTTTCCAGCGCAATCATGATTTCAACGGCGCGTCGCAGGAAGGGTTCGGCCTTTATCAGGTCACACAGGACAATGGCAAGCGGCACAGCGCCGCCGCGGCATTTCTGCATCCTGTTATGTCGCGAAAAAACCTGACGGTACGGACCGGCGCCCATGTTTTCGGCATTTATTTTGAAAGCAAGCGGGCAGCGATCGTCAGTTTTCAGCAGGGCAACGGAAGCGTGCAGGAGCGCGCCGAGCGCGAGATCATCCTGTGCGCGGGCGCCATCGGTTCACCGCAGTTGTTGATGCTTTCCGGCGTGGGACCGGCCGGCCATCTGCGCCAGTTCGATATTCCCGTGGCCTGTGACCTGCCGGGTGTAGGCGGGAACTTGCAAGACCATCCCTGTACGGGCGTCGCGTACGAGTGCACCAAGCCGGTGAGCCTGGCCAGCGCCGAAGACTACTCCAACATGGTGCGCTACCTGTTGTTCAAGAAAGGCCCGCTCACGTCCAACGTGGCCGAGTCCGGAGCTTTCATCAAGACGTCCGCCGGTTGCCAGGTCCCGGACCTGCAATTTCATTTTGGCGTCGGCTATTTTGTGGAGCACGGATTTCGGCAGATCAAAGGACACGCATTCACCTTCGGGGCAACGCTTCTGCATCCGTACAGTCGCGGTGAGATCCGCCTGCGCTCCAGCAACCCGCTCGACGCGCCCTCCATTCGGGCCAACTATTTTGCCGATTCCCGGGACATGGATGTAATGCTGGAAGGCGTGAAGCTATCGCGCGCGCTCGCGGCGACCAAGGCGTTCGACCAATACCGTGGAACCGAGCTGCATCCCGGCCCGGAGACGAAAGACGATCGCGCCTTGCGCGAGCACATCGCCGCTTTTACTGAGACCCTCTATCACCCGGTTGGCACCTGCAAGATGGGCCATGACGCCGCGGCCGTAGTCGATTCTGAACTGCGCGTGCGCGGCGTGGAAGGCCTGCGCGTGGTCGATGCCTCCATCATGCCGGCCATCGTTGGCGGCAACACGAATGCCCCGACCATCATGATCGCGGAAAAGGCCGCGGAGATGATCAAAAGCGGAGCTGCCGCGCGACCGGCGGAATCTTACGCCGGAAGCCTGGCCTCGCGGTGAAGCTCAGTTCTAATTGATCTTCTTCATGCTCAGCGCTTTCAGGCAGGCGGAGATGACCTGCCCCGCATTGTCATAGTGCGTGCTTGCCAGCCCGTCGATCAGGCGGATGGTGCGCGGCGTCAGCTTGTAGGTCATGCGCACCAGCGTGTCCGAGTCAACCGCCCCCACGGCCGGCAGCTTCCTCATCCGCATCAGGAGCTCCACGCCCACCTGCAACGCCCTGCCCTGCGAACCATATTCCCCGGCCAACCTGCGGATCTCCAGGAGCGCGGCAAACGGCAGCGTATAGCTCTTGGGCGTGGTGGGCTCAATATCTCCCTGGCCACGGCGCCGGGGCCTCAGCCTGGGGACCTTGCTCTCTCTACCGCGTTTGGAGTTGCGTGGCTTTGAATTGCGAGGTTTCATTTTTGCGCCTGAAAGCCAGGATACCTCAGCGGCTGCTCTGAATGATGCTACCTGAAGGTAGCCATGTCAAGCCAACCCCTGGATAGGCATTCAACAGTCAAACAGGAAAGGCAAAAAATCTTGCCCTCCCACTGCGCGCAAGATTTATCATTTTATCAAGCAAAACGCGCTTTTCAGCCGTGTTTTCGGAAAGTGCTATTACATAAACCATTTATCCCTAAGAACATAAAGAGGCTTATCCTTTTCCTAAATCCTCACGTCCATCAAAAAGGAGACAAGACATGAAAAAAGTGATTCGCATTGTGGTAGCTACGCTGCTGCTTGCCGCTTGGGGATCGGTCCCTGTGTTTGCGGGCGGCCCGAATCCTGTGCCGCTCTGCTACCCCAAACCCTGCCCTGTAAAGTAATGCCCAGTTAACACACAAACAAAAAGGAGCCAAGACATGAAAAAAGTGATTCGCATTCTGATCGTTACGGTGCTGCTAGGCGCCTGCGGTTCGACCCCTGTTCTGGCGGCCGGCCCGGTTCCTGTACCACTTTGCTGGCCAAGACCTTGTCCCGTGAAGTAATTCCCAGTTCGCCAAAAAGGAGAACAACATGAAGAAAGTGTCTCGTATTCTGGTAGCTACGCTGCTGCTTGCAGCGTTGGGCACAACCCCTCTTTTCACACCACCCGGCCCGGTTCCAGTGCCGCTCTGCTACCCCAAACCCTGCTCTGTGAAGTAATCCCCAGTTAACACACAAAAGGAGCAAGACATGAAAAAAGTGATTCGCATGACGGGCTAGGCTGCTGCTTGCCTCTTGGGGATCGAGGGTCTGTACCATTTTGGAACTCCAAACCCTGCTTCTGAAGTAACGCCCCAATTACACACAAAGGAGCAACAACATGAAAAAAGTGATTCGTATTCTGACAGTTACGGTGCTGCTAGGCGCCTGCGGTTCGACCCCTGTTCTGGCGGCTGGCCCGAATCCCGTACCACTTTGTTGGCCAAGACCCTGCCCTCCTGTGAAGTAAAGTTTTGGCCGCTTGTGGGTGGCTGGTTTAAGCTGGCCACCCACAAATATGGAAAGGTCTGACATACTCTTGAGCCTGATAGGGAACGTCCTGGTGATTGGGCTTGCCGTCACTCTGGTTCGGCTCAAGCTATATAAGAAATATCCATTCTTTTTCGGGTATGTTGTTTTTTCCATCCTGTCTACTTTCGCCGTCGTGTCTGTGAGTAACAACTACCAGATATTTTTTACGGTATTCTGGGCCAATGAAGCCCTCGACGCTCTGTTCACGCTGCTAGCCCTGCATGAGGCATTTCACGCCGTCTTCATCCTCGACTATCGCGATGTGCCGTGGTTCTGGATGGTCTTTCCCGGCGCGGTGGTCATTTTCAGCCTGATTTTCATCGGGAATGCCTTACTGCATCCTCCCGCCCAGTCGTCGCCTATCGTGGCGCTGATTCTCATCTTTGCAACGGTGGTGAACTGCGTGAAGGGCGGCCTGTTCCTGATATTCCTGGCCATGACCTCGCTGCTGCTGGGAAAAAGCTGGCCGACCTATCCTTATGGCGTGGTGTTTGGATTTGCCGTCTCCTCCGGAGGATCTCTGCTGTTCTACTGGCTGCGTTCTATTTTCGGAACAGAATTCAATTCTCTTGCAAAATATGGTCCGCCGGGATCATATATACTGGCCGTATTGATCTGGATAGCCAGTTGCTTTCTGCCGCCGGAACCGGCCAACCGATGGACCAACTTCGACGGTCCTGAAAAGAACCTGGCCAGGGTCCGGCAGTACATGAAAGCGCTGAGGCGGATTACGGGGAGAGACCGATGATTATTGGTGCGTTACTTTTCGCGATACTTCTGGCGGTTGTGATTGCCGCCTATCAATTCATCACACGCTTCTCCGTCCGGACGCCCAATGAAGTGTTCCCTTTCCTGTTGAGCATCGACATGGAGGCCCTGAGCGCGACTTTTCACGTCGAGGTGGAAGAATATTTCCGGGCCTGCCTGTCGCCGCAAGAGTTCAAGAAGATGCAGTGGAAGCGCATTCATCTGGCAATCCACTATTGCAACATGGTATCCAACAACTCCCGGGTCCTTCTTGGCTGGACCAAGTACGAGCGCGGAGAGCAATGGGAAATGCTGGACTCCGACCTTCAGAATGCGGTCCTTTCCCTGCGCAACATTTGCGCGCGCTGCCGGCTCTCTTCCTTCGTTATCCGCTTTCGCCTGCGCTGGTGGCTCGTCCGCATGGAGCTTCTTCCCTTCTCTCAAGCGCCTACCTTTAAGACGCTGCTTCGTCTCGGCAGCGCTGACATGATCTCCTTCTACGGGAACGCCAGGTTGCTGGCGGAGGCCTTCAGCCGGGTCTATGGCGAAGGCTACCACCAGAAATTCGCCCAGGCGCTTAGCTACGCGCACGCTGCGTAGAACGCCCGCGCGTGGCCGATACATATCTCCATTGACTTGCTTCCTGGCTCCTTACCGCGCCCGCCTGGCGGCGACGGACTTGGCGACCATGGCCTCCAGCACTTTTTCGTCCACGTCAGCGAGCTTCTTGATGTAGACGCAACCTTTGCCGGTGGTGTGCTTGCCGAGCTTTGCCAGGAGCGACTTGGAATCGCTTAATCCGTACAAAACGGTAGCCGCCTTGCGCGGCGAAAACGCGACAACGGGCATGTCGCCCTCGCGTCCGCTGTCGTACGTATAGTGATAGCTGCCGAAGCCAACGATGGACGGTCCCCACATCTTCGGCTTTTCGCCGGCCGCGTTTTGCATCAGCTTGACGAGCGCCTTGGCCTCTGCGCGCCGGCTCTGGTCCGTGAGCCCATCAATAAACTCCGCCACACTTATTTTGGTGGGTTTGGTTTTGTTGTCCGCCATTCATCCTCCCGTGCGTCGCGTTCATAACCCTCGCGCTCAGTATCCCGCGTGTGGAATCCTTACTTTCCCTTCAGGAACTCCGCCACCGCCTTGATGTACAGATTCGGCTGGTCCACAAATGCCATGTGTCCGGACTGGGGTAGAATCACCAGCTTCGATCCCGCAATTTTTTCGTGCATGGTGCGCGAAAGCGACGGATTGGATTCATCGTGGTCGCCGCAGATTACCAGCGTGGGCACATGAATGCCGGGAAGCTTGTCCAGATACTCCACCGATTTCAGGTTGCCATCAATCACGAATTCCCCGCCGGAGCCCCACATTTCACGATACAGGTCCCATGAAGTTCCGGTGTTTCCGGCCGCGGGATCGTAATTTGCGTCAGGACGGCGCTGGTAGAGATAGGGAAAGTAGCCGTCGCCCCAGGCGAGTTTGGCGTACTCATCGGGATAGCGGCCTTTTTCCCAGTCCTTGCCTTTGTTGAAGAGGCCGGCTTTTTCCAGCGCTTCAAGCTTCACCAGCGCTTCCGGCGGCATGCTGCGTTTTTCCGCGGCCAGCACGTTGTTCATCTCCCGCGTGCTGTAAAACGTCCCGCCCAGGATCAGGTGGGTGAGGTTCTGCTGATACTTGAACGCGTAAGCCTGCGCGAGCACGCCGCCAAAGGAATGCCCCAACAAGCTGATCTTTCCCAGACGCAGCGCCTGGCGTACATTCTCCACGTCTTCCACCATGTTCTCCACGGTGTACTGAGCGGCGTCTTCCAGCTTTTCGGAGCGGCCCGAGCCTCGCTCGTCGATGAAGATGAGCTGGTTGCTCCGCGCCAGCGGCAGCAGATAAGGCATCAGGTAATCGTGGGAGACGCCCGGCCCGCCGTGGACGATCATCAACGGCGCGCCGTGGCCGACGATCTGGTAGTAGATGAGGACGCCGTGAGCGTCAACATAGCCTTCATTGATTTGATAGACATTCGAAGGCGCGGTCGATGGGAGAACAGTTTGAGCTTTCTTGGTTTGCGCCAGCGTTGCAATGGACAAGAGCATGAGCACCAGGGTGAAAATGGTCCTTTTCATGCGAAGAATTATAGTTGCGGCTGTCAACCACGGCAGATGATTGAAAACATTGGGAAAATACTTGCATCGTCATTCTTGCGGAGGACTAGAATAAAGGTATGAAACGGCTGGCTTCCATCGCGATGCTAGGAGCGGCTGCTCTTCTCCTCTCCCCCTCACTCAATGCTCAGCGCGGAATGGGTGGACGCGGCGGAGGCGGCGGAGGTTTTCGCTCCTCCGGTGGCGGCGGGGTTCACTCCGCTGGACCCAGCGGTTTTCGCTCTGCTGGCCCTTCTGGATTTCGCTCTGCGCCTGGTGGATTTCGCTCCGCACCTTCTGGATTCAGGCAGGCGCCTGGTGGATTTCGCTCCGCGCCTGGTGGATTCAGGCCAGGTGTCCCAGGTGGATTTAGATCAGGCGGACCCGGGTTTCGCACATTCGCGCCCGCGCCCAGGCGCGATGGCCTGTCGGCATTTGCTCCGGCTGGGCATCCCTTCGCACGCGGACCATTTGTGCCGGGACATGGTGGTTTCAACAATGGGTTTCACCACTTCCATCACAACCACGGATTCTTCAACAATTGTTTTGGATTTTCATGCGGCTCGCCTTTCTTCTTCGGAGGCGGTTTTGGCTTCGGTTTTGGAGCCGGTGCGTTTTTTGGATGGCCCTTCTTCGGATCGTCCTTCTATGGACCTCCTTACTATCCGTATTACTCCGGCGACTATTATGGGTATGGCTACCCGCCACCCGCGCAGCCAGTTGTCGTGAGCACGGACAATGGCAACACGGTCCAACTTGCCACGGACGTGCAGAGGCTTTCTGACGAAGTCGAGGACCTGCGTAACGAAGAAAACCGCAGATATAACGAGGACCGCGCGGCAGCAAGGTCAGGCGCAACGCTCTCGGCCAGGGAACCGGCTGTAGCCACGGTTTTCATTTTCCGCGATGGCCGCCGAATCTCGGCGCAGAGCTATGCCATCGCCGGGCCGACGCTGTGGATCTTCGACGAACATGCTGCGCGTAAATTCCAGATCGTTGAACTTGACGCGACAGCCACGGAACACGCCAACGCCATCAATGGCGTTGAAATCCACGTTCCTGCGCCTCCGGCTCAGCACTAGCCCGGCCTCGCCATCCATGTTGCACGCCTAAACCAGCTCCACTGCCGGTTGTTCCGGTTGCTAGCCGGAGCGGCTCGGAGGCACAATAAAACAATATGATGTGCCCTTTGAACCGTTTTCGTTCCCGTAGCGCGCTCTTGATCCTATTTCTCTCGATCGCGATTTTCACAGTCCTGGCTGGGGCCCAGCAATCGCCTTCTGCATCAGCCAATGCGCAAGATGGTCCAAAGGCAGCGGCTCCGGCACAAGCTGCAGGCCAGCTTCCGGCAAATCAGCCGTCCGCGGAGCTGAGAGTGACCACCAGAATGGTTGTGGTGGATGTGGTCGCCACCGACAACAAAGGCGTCCCAGTGGCTGATTTGCAGGCCGGTGATTTCACCGTTCAAGAAGAAGGGCAGGAACAACCGGTCCGTGCTTTTAGCTTCCACCAGCCGGAGCCGGCGTCGAGCGCCGCCACAGTTGCTCCTCCCAAGCTCCCGGCGGGCTATTTCAGCAACACGCCTCAATACAAAACCAACGGCGCGCTGAACATAGTCTTGCTGGATTCGTTGAACAGTACGCTGCTCAACCAGGCTTCCATGCGCGATGCCATGATCAAGTTCATGGAAAAGCTGCCTGCGGGACAGCCCATTGCAATCTATCTGCTGGGTAACAAGCTCACGTTGGTGCAGGACTTCACCAGCGATCCTGAGGTGCTGAAGAAGGCCATTGCCGGCGTGAAACGGCAGGGTTCCAAGCATCTGGACAACGCAGCCGGAACCACCCGCATGGCCGATATGCCTGTGGGCAGCGTCGCGGTTTATACGATGATGGACGTGCCCCAAATCAAGGCCCAGTTGGAAGAATTCCACGACCAGCAAACGGCGGTGCATGCGGACAACCGTGTTCGCTTTACCCTGGACGCGCTCAACTCCCTGGCCCACTCTCTGGCCGGATATCCGGGAAGAAAGAACCTGGTCTGGGTCTCGGAGACCTTTCCTTTTGCCATCGTCCTGGACAAAATTGATTCCCCGAATAACCGTGACTTCTCCCGCGAGATCGCAGCCACCGGCAGCGTGCTCAGCAACGCTCAGGTCGCGATTTACCCGGTCGACGCGCGGGCGCTGGTGGGCAACAGCGATTTCAGCGTCGGCAGCGATCCTAACCCCATCGGCAATCCGGCCGTCATGTCCACCACGCTCGACAACGAAGCGGGCAAGAACATGAATCGCGAAGCCGAAGAACGGATGGTCTCGCGCAGCACCATGAATGATCTGGCGGAGAGGACCGGCGGCAGGGCTTACTACAACACCAACAATATTGAGGGCGCGGTACGGCGAAGCATGGAAGATGGTTCCACGTACTATACGCTGGGTTACTATCCTGAAAACAAGGTATGGGACGGGAAGTTTCGCCGCATCACCGTCAAAGTCGCCCGGCCGGGCATCAAGCTGCACTACCGCGCGGGATACTTTGCGGTGGAACCGCAGTCGTATGCAAAGCTGGATGCAGCGCAGAAAAGCGATGACCTTGCCAGAGCCATGAGCCTCAACTTCCCGGTCTCAACGGCATTGCTTTTTCAAGCAATGGTGGTCCCGGCGGCGGCGGAGAACAAGAACAAGGTCCAGGTCAATTACGCAGTTGATCCCCGTGGACTTGCTTTTGAATCGGGGAATGACGGGCTGCAGCATGCCAGTGTGGATTGCGCGGTGATCGTTTACTCGGTGAAAGGCGAGACCGTACAGGCGCTCAGCAATACCATGGTCGCGGCGCTCAAGCCTGAAGAATACAAGCGCGTGATGCAAAAATCCTTCCCTTGCCGCCAGTCGCTTGACCTAGCCCCAGGGCAGTACCTGTTTCGCCTAGGCGTGCGCGACAGCCGTACTGGACTGATCGGCACCCTCAACGCGCCCGTCACCATCCCGCCCGCTGCTTCCAGTGGTGAAGGTCAGCCCGCGGAGAAGAGACCGTAACCATGGATTCGAAATCAAAGTGCAGGATTGCTCTTGAAGCATCTATGACATACCTGTCGAGTGAGATATAGTACCCAGCAGCTAACAAATTCAATCCTCGGGAGCCGTGTTCATGGGTAATGCTCCGCGCAATCCTATTCTCTTCATAGGCCTGCTGATAGCTCTTGCAGTTGCAGCCCTGGCACAACAGACGGCGCCATCCGCAAGCGGATCTGCTACCAACGCCCAGGCGACGTCCACTCAAGCTCCCGCAACACCGCAGCCGGCAAGCCAGCCCGGTACCGCGGCGGTGCTCAAGGTTAAGACCCGGCTTGTCATCGTGGATGTGGTAGCGCTCGACCATAAGGGAGTTCCGGTTGGCGATCTCAAGGCCGAGGACTTCACCTTACAGGAAGAAGGCAACCCGCAGAAGATCAGCGTCTTTAACTTTCAGCAGGGCAGCTTTCAGCAGGGCAACCAGTCCCATGAGCAACCGGCGGCCCTGGTACCCGCGGTGCTGCCTCCGGGCCGAATCACCAATATGCCGCGCTTCAAGACCAACAGTACTTTGAACGTGCTGTTACTTGACGTCATCAACGTGGCCAGTAACAACCAGAAATACACCCGTGAGCAGATGCTTAAGTTCCTGGAAAAGCTCCCGGCGGGCCAGCCCCTTGCCGTCTATGGCCTGGGATCGAAGCTGCGCATGCTTCAGGATTTTACGACCGACCCTGCGCTGCTGAAAGAGGCAGTCAAGAAAGCCAAAGACAACGCCTTGGGCGTGCGGGCTGAGACTTCGAATGCCGCTGACCTTCCACCTGGCTTGTTAGAGCAAATGCCGGACGCAATGCTGCAAACAATCCTTCGCTTTGGCCAGGACCAGGCCATCAACCAGATGGACGAACGCGTCAGGCTGACCTTGGAGCAGTTGGGCGCTCTGGCCCGCAATCTTGCCGGATACCCGGGCCGCAAGAACCTGATATGGCTTTCCGAAGCCTTTCCTTCCTACCTTGTCCCGTCCAATACGACCATCGGCGACGCTGCGCCTTCCGCGACAATGCAGCCGATCATCAAGAGCTATCAAACCCAGATCGATCATACGGCGGACCTTCTCTCCAACGCGCAGGTGGCTGTCTATCCCGTAGACGCGGGCACTCTTGTCAATCGAGACGCGTATTCGTCGCTGAGCAACACTGATAGCAACGGCAACTACCTGGGGAATAGCGCCCGCGGTTCGACTCGCCAGCGCATGGGATCGCGGCAAGCGAATGAGATCAGCCGCGCGACGCAGGCTACGACCGACTCGCACGCCACCATGAATTCGGTGGCCGACCAGACCGGCGGCAAGGCTTTTTACAACACCAATAACCTGGAGAAAGCAATCCGCGAAAGCATGGAAGACGGCTCAACCTATTACACGCTTGGTTACTATCCGGAAAATAAGGATTGGGACGGACGTTTCCGTAAGATTGTAGTCAAGGTGGGCCGTTCGGGAATAAAGCTGCATTACCGCCAGGGATTCTTCGCCGTCGAGCCAAAAAATTATGCCCAGCAGGACCCAAAGATCCTGGCTATCGACATGGGAAGCGCCCTGGACATCAACAATCCCATCTCTACAGCGTTGCCGTTTCAGGCCGTTGTCATGCCTCCCACGGCGCAGAGCGGAAACAAGGTCCAGATCAACTTTGGAATCGATCCCCACGCAATCGGATTTGAGCTGAGAGATGATGGGCTGGAGCACGCTGCCATCGATTGCGGCGTGAGGGTTTACACGCAGGCCGGCGAGCCATTGGGCGTTCAGGGAAGCACGTTTAATGCTGCGCTCAAACCAGAGCAATACCAGAAAGTCATGCAAATGATCTTCCCCTGCAACCAAACGCTGCAGCTTGCTCCGGGCGAGTACTTGCTGAGGCTCGCCGTGCGCGACAATACCAATGGCCTCTTTGGTACGGCAAACGGCAAGGCCACGGTGCCCGCAGTGGCCGCAAACCAGGAAGCTAAGCCGGAAGAAAAGAAGCCGTAACTTCAGCGCGTGCCGCGGTTCGAGGCCGTGAAAGCGCCATAGCGATCGAGCGCCAAACTGGCTCGCTCGCGCTGAGATGGCGCGCATGATATCCTCAGCGTTCAAGCTTTTAACGCCGAATGAGCCGCCTCTTCCTGGTCCGACACGGTCAAGCATCTTTCCTCGAGCGCAACTATGACAAGCTCTCCGCCAAGGGCAAAGAGCAGAGCCGCATTCTGGGCACGTACTGGGCCGGGCTCAATGTTGGTTTTGACCGCGTGTACTCCGGACCTCGGGTGCGTCAGAGAGAGACCGCCCGCATTGTCGGCGAAGCGTACAAGGCCGCCGGCCTTCCCTGGCCCGAACCGGCCGTGCTGGAGGCGTTTGATGAATTCCAGGCTGAGACGGTCATGGAGCGCTGTCTCCCACAGTTGGTCGAAACCGATGCTGACATAAGAAGGATGCACCAGGCTTTTCAGAATTCGCGCACACGCCCGGAGCAGTTCAAAACCTTTCAGCGGATCTTCGAGGTGGTGATTGGCCGGTGGGCGGATGGCAAGCTCCCGCTGGAAGGAATCGAACCCTGGGCGGATTTCAGTGCGCGGGTGCAGCGTGGCCTGGCCCAGCTTTCGTCGAATGGAAGCCGGGGCCAGCAAATCGTCATCTTCAGTTCCGGAGGGCCGGTGGGTGTGGCAATGCAGCGCGCGCTGGATCTCTCCACGGAGGCCACGTTGAAAGCCGCGTGGATGGTGCGCAACTGCGCCTACAGCGAATTTCTCTTCTCCGCTGGAAGGTTTACCCTAAGCTCGTATAATGCTACTCCGCACTTTACTATGCCGGAGTTCCTCACGCACCGGTAAGTAAGGAGCGATTAAGGGAAGGGCGAATCGATCCGCGAACGTTCACCGGATGAGGAAGCGCAGCGATGTCAGCCGAAGCCACAAAGCATTTTCCTGCTTTCGAGGACAGCTCGAAGCCGGTCCGCGAGGGAGAAGAACTCGACCTGGCCCACCTGGAGCCGTATCTTCGCAGCCATTTTCCCGATCTCGGCGGCACGCTGGCCATCAAACAGTTTCCCAGCGGCCATTCCAACCTGACGTATTCCATCTCTTTGAACGAAAAGGAAATGGTATTGCGGCGTCCGCCTTTCGGCAGCAAAGTGAAGTCCGCGCATGACATGGGACGCGAATATCATGTGTTGGAAAAACTGCATGCCGCCTATCCCACGCCACAGCCTCTGCTTTATTGCACGGACGAATCAGTGTTGGGCGCCCCGTTTTACGTGATGGAGCGCGTACGCGGGGTGATCCTGCGCCGCAATCTGCCGAGTGGCTTGTCGCTTGCGCCCGAAACCGCCCGCAAGCTGAGCGAATCGTTCATCGACAACCTGGCTGCTTTGCACGGCCTGGACTACGCAGCGCTTGGCCTGGGCGAGTTGGGCAAGCCGCAAGGCTATCTGGAACGGCAGGTGCGCGGCTGGATGGAGCGCTATCAGGGATCGAAAACGCATGAACTGCCGGAAGTGGAGCCTCTCTCCCAATGGCTGCGCGAACGCATGCCATTACAAAGCGGCGCAACGCTGGTCCATAATGACTACAAATACGACAACATGGTGCTTGACCCCTCTGACATCACGCGCGTAAAGGCCGTGCTTGACTGGGAGATGTGCACGCTGGGCGATCCTCTGACGGACCTGGGGACTGCATTGGCGTATTGGATTGATCCCGACGATCCACCGGAGATGCAAATGGTGCGTTGGGGACCAACGATTGTTCCAGGAATGCTGCGACGCGCGGAACTTGCCGCACGCTATGCCGAGAAAACCGGCCGCGATCTCTCCAACATTGTTTTCTATTACGTGTTCGCCATGTTTAAAGTCGCAGTGATCATCCAGCAGATCTATTACCGTTATTTCCACGGCCTGACGAAGGATGAGCGCTTCGCGTCGCTGGGAGAAGTGGCACGTACTCTGATGCGTGTGGGGTTGAGCGCTAGCGGGCGGACAAGGCTGTAGGGTTTGTCATCGCGCCGCTGGGGCTTATCTCAGCCGTTGAAGCTGTCACATCCTCGGACTGATACCGCAGGCATCAACGCCTGCTCCCCCTGTCCCAAATAGCAATCCTCGAAGTTTCAGCGGTAGTACCGAACCACCCACTCCGCCACACAACATGGTTTGGCCGCGCCTTCCGCCTCCACCGTGGCATTGAAAACGGCTTCCATGCCGTTGGGCACATCCTTCAGTGACTGAAGCGCGACGCGGGCGCGAATGTTCGATCCGGCACGCACCGGCGAGACAAAACGCACGCGGTTCAATCCATAGTTCACGCCCAGGCGCACACCCTGCGCGATCTGGAGCGCCTGATGCATGAAATGAGGCATTAAAGAGAGCGTGAGAAAACCATGGGCGATCGGCGCGCCAAAGGGTGATTCGCGGCGGGCGCGGTCCACGTCAACGTGGATCCACTGGTGGTCCAGCGTGGCATCGGCGAACTGCTGTATGCGTTCCTGCGTAACGTTGAACCAGTCGGTGACGGCGATCTCCTGGCCGACCAGGTCTTTCAGCGAATCCGGGGAATCGAGTATGCGTTGGGGCATAGTTTTCTTTCTGTGATCCGAACGTAGCGAGGGAACCCTACAATCTTGGTTATGTTCTATTGAAAAACAAACCAGTATTTTGCGACCCCTGCATCGTTGTTATAGTGATCCCTCCCCTTCGACAAGCTTAGAGTCGGGATTTCAGAAAGAACTCAATATCCGAAAAGCCCGGGCCGCGCCTGGTGACGTTTCATTTCTTGGTCGCGAATTCCGGACGAATGCTCTCCGTGCCCGACCAGTATTTCTTGCGCAGCTCTTTTTTCAGGACCTTGCCGGTCCCGGTCCGCGGCAGCGATTCCAGGAATTCCACCGAGCGCGGGCACTTGTAATGGGTCAGACGGCCGCGGCAAAACTCCAGCACTTCGTTTTCTGTCGCGGCGATGCCAGGCTTCATGACCACCAGAGCTTTCGGCACCTCGCCCCAGCGATCATCGGGCACGGGAATGACCGCCACCTCGTAGATGCCGGGATGTGCCAGCAGCGCCTTCTCGACTTCCAGGGAAGAAATATTTTCGCCGCCGCTCACAATGATGTCTTTCTTACGGTCGACGATCAGGACGTAGCCGTCTTCATCCATGGTGGCCATGTCGCCGCTATGAAACCAGCCGCCGCGCATGACCTCAGCAGTAGCTTCGGGCTGTTTCCAATAGCCTTCCATCACACCGTCACTGCGCGCCACGATCTCACCGATGCTCTTGCCGTCGCGGGGAACGTCTTTGCCGTCGGAATCGACAACGCGTATCTCCACGCCAGGGACGGCGTGGCCGGTACACGCCTGTTTCTCATAGCGAACCTGCCCCTGCCAGTCGACTCCGGCCTTCATGCGCGCCGTGGTCAGCACCGGCGCAGTCTCCGTAAGCCCGTAGCCTGAATAGCAGGCGCAACCGAGCTTCTCCTCCACTTCGCGCACCAATGTTGGCGAGGAAGCCGCCCCGCCGATGCTCATGCGCTGCAAGCTCTTCAAATTAAATTTGGGCCGCTCCGGACAGTTCACCAGGGCGGTGGCCATGGCCGGCACCACGCTCAAAGATTGCGCTCCTTCGCGCTCAATCAGGCGGAAGACCTCCGTGGTTTCAAACTTGCGCATCATCACATGCTTGCCGCCGGCGTAGGTAAGCGAATGGGCCACGCCCCAACCGTTGGCATGAAACAACGGAATCGTGTGCAGTTCGACCGAATCGCTGTTACCGGGGAATGCAATGGCCACATTGAGAGCATGCAGGTAGATATTGCGATGCGTCAGCATCACGCCCTTAGGGTTGGCACTGGTGCCGCTGGTATAGAACAGTTCGGCAAGCGAGTTTTCGTCCACCTGCATTACATCGGTGCGGTATGGCGCGGCCGCCGCCAGCAGGTCTTCATAGTTCTCCTGCAACGTCCAGGAAGCGCGGGGAACGAAGTCCAGCGGAACAAACTTCCGCACAGAGTTGAGGTCCTTGCGCAGGGCATCCACCAACGGCGTGAACTGCTCTTCAAAGAGCACGACGGAGGTTTCAGAGTCATTGAGGATATATGCCAGTTCCGCCGGGGCGAGGCGAATATTAAGAGGCAGCAGGACCGCGCCCGCCTCCAGCACGCCGTAGTAGCCCTCCAGCAGGCGATGACAGTTGGCACTCAGGTAAGCCACGCGCTCACCCGGCTGGACGCCCAGCGCGCGCAGACCGCCGCCCAGGCGGGCCGTGCGGCCGGCGAATTCCGTGTAGGTAAAACGCAGGTCGCCACAGACAACGGCGGTCCGGCGCGGGTATTGCTGTGCCGCGTAGCGGAGAAACCGCAGAGGCGTAAGAGGAATATTCATGATGACCTCGGTATGTTCATGCGCACTGGCCCCCGTCCACCACCAGCACGTGGCCATTGACGTAGGCGGATGCGTCAGAAGCCAGAAAGACCGCGGCGCCTTTCAGGTCGTGGTCGGCGCCGAAGCGGCGCGCGGGAATGTGGCTGAGCAGATAATCTCTCTTGCTCTGGATGACCCGGTCCGACATGTGCGTGGGAAACCATCCGGGAGCAATGGCGTTGACTTGGATATTATGCCGCGCCCATTTCACGGCCAGGTCGCGTGTGAATGAAATCACCCCGCCCTTGCTGGCATGGTAGGCGATGGCTTCCACGGCTTCCGGAGGCGCGCCTTTCAGTCCGGCGACCGACGCCATATTGATGATCTTACCGCTCTCCTGTTTGAGCATGATTTTGCCCGCGGCCTGGGCGCAGAGAAAAGTGCCGGTCAGGTTGGTTTCGATCACCTTGTTCCACTCGGCCAGCGTCATCTTTTCCGTGGGAGCACCCCAGGAGATACCGGCGTTGTTGATCAGAATATCCACGCGGCCAAATTGGGAGACCGTAGCCGCAACCAATTGCTCCACGCTGGCCTGGTCCTTCACATCGCACGCCAGGGCTAAAGCGCGGACCCCGAGCTTTTCCAGGTCGTGGGCCGCTTCCTCACAGCGTTCTTTTTTTCGCGCGCACAAGACCAGATTGGCCCCGACTTCCGCCAGGGCCTCCGCCATCTGGCGGCCGAGGCCGATGGACCCGCCGGTGATGATGGCGACGCGGCCGGTCAGATCAAAAAGTTGTTTCACGTTCTTTGTCGCATGCTGAGCCGACATAGGCAATCCGGTCTCCTTGAGACTTCTGGAATCTACTATGAACTTTTTTGGGCAATGCCGGTGGGCCGGGGAATTGCCCCCGTCTCCCATGGCGCTTTGAGCTCCGTACGCCACTCCAGCAACGCTGGGCCCGGCGCCTCCAGCCAATCGGGCATACGCTGCCGCAGGGCGGCAATCGACGTGATGCGTTCGGCCCTGATCCCGTAAGCTTCCGCCACCCGGCAAAAATCAGGGTTCTTCAGTGCGATCTCGTGCGTCTGACCGAACATGCTGCGTTGCAGAAAAGCGATGATCCCGTAGGATTCATCGTTCACCAGCAGTATCTTCACCGGCAGCGCGTACTGCGCCAGCGTGGCCAGTTCATGCTGGGTGTATTGAAATCCGCCATCGCCGGCAATGCATACGACTTTGCGAGCTTCATCGGATTGCCGCACGGCGCATGCTGCGCCAATGGCGGCAGGCAACCCATAGCCCAGGGTGCCCGAGCCCGCGGGATATAAGAATGTCCCGGGCTCCAACACAGGAAAGAAAGCGGAGGCCCAGTAATTGAGGATCGATTGATCATTCACCAGCACATCATTGCGATGCATGGAGGCACGAAGCAGTTTAAGAGCTGCATAGGCGTCCTGTCCCAGGGCCTCCAGCCGCTCAGATTCGTGCGCCTTGATTCCCGCTATGTCGCACCACGCAGGGCGTGCCGGAATGCCCTGGGCAAGAGCCTCAGCGATCGCAGCCATATCGCCAACCACATGAGTTGAAGGAATACGGTTCCCGGCGTAACCACGATCTTCCATCACCTGGATGTGCTGCGGCGGCAACTTCAGCCCGAAGCGGCCAGTGTCGAACTCGGTGAGACGCGCACCAAACGAAATGAGCAGATCGCTTTCCGCGAAGACGTCCTGGACAGCGCCAAGCCGGGAGATGCAACCCAGCGCGAGAGGATGGTCGCCCGCGAACATTCCCTTCCCGGTGGTTGTGGTAAAGACGGGACACTGAAGAAGCTCCGCCAACCGGCGGACCGCAGCAACAGCCTGGTGAGCACCAGAACCGAGAAGAATCGCGGGCTTGCGGCTTTCAACCATGTGCCGTTTCGCGCTTTCCGCTTCCTGGATGGGAAAAACATGATTCGACTTCGGTCGATCCGGCTCCGCCACGACCTGAGGAAAGCTTGCGCTCACCGGAGCAAGAAAAAAATCATGGGGAATCTCTATGAAAACAGGACCGGGCAGCGGGCCATGCAATATATCGGCGGCTTGGTCGATGGTCTCGATAATTGCATCCGGGCTGGTTACGCGGCAGGCAAATCGCGTCAGGGGCCGGATGATTTCCACCTGTGCCGGAGTTTCATGCAGCGCACCGCCGGAGCCGGCAAGCAGCGGTGAAGCGATGTTCGTGCCGATCAGAAGGAGTGGGGTGTTGGTCTGCAAGCTCTCAAGCAGCGGGACCAGGGTAAAAAGATTCCCCGGGCCGGTGGAGGCAAAGACCACAGCGATCCGGCCGCTACGGCGATAGAAGCCGTCCGCGGCGAACCCAGCCGCCTGCTCATGGCGCACGATCCAATGGTGGAATGCAGGCGCCTGGCGGAGCGCTTCATAGAGCGCAATGTTATGGATGCTGGGAATGCCAAAGCCCGCGCTCATGCCGTGCCGTAACAATGAAGCTACCACGGCCTGTGCGCCGGTCATGTGGCTGATCTGGGACGTGGTATGAGAGGCAACGGACATGCGTGATGCAAAGTCAGATAACGGAATACCGTTGATTCGGACGGCGATTCATGTGTAAAGAGAAAACGACGGAGGCGATGAATCGCCTCCGTCGGTGAGGTTAAGAACTAGAAGCCGATGCGAAGGCCAAACTGCAGTTGGCGCATCGGGAAGGCCGAGGTAAAGACCAGCGGCGTGGCAAGGGAGCTATGTGCGGGATCTATAGCCGTCCCGTGCACATTGAATGTGGTAAACCCAGGCTGCGTGAGATCAAACCTGGGACCAACAACGTTGTTCACGCTGGCATAGTTCACGCGATTGAAGAGGTTGAATCCCTCGGCCAGGATCTGCAGGTTGGCGCGTTCACCCATCTTGAAGCGGCGGGTAATACGCATGTCAAAAGCCGTGAAGTCGGGGCCCAGTCCGGTATTGCGCGCGGCTCCCACAGGGCGATCGTTGGTGGAATGGCGATCACCGTTTACGTCAGTGCCGGCCAGAAGGTTGAACGGGTGGCCGCTGTTGTAGCGGATGATGGGCGAGAACTGGAAGCCGCCCAGGATCCGTCCGCCTTTATTGCCAGTATCCACGATGGTTGCGATCACAATCTTGTGGCGCTGATCAAAGTTGGAAAGGCCACGTTCACCCGCCAGGTTCGTATTGTCCGAGGGGCCAAAGTCGCTGTTGAAATCGGTAGTGGTGTCAAAGGCCTTGCTGAGGGTGTAGTTCGCCAGCAACGAGAAGTGCGAGCTGAAACGCTTCTTGACCTCAAGAATAGCGCCCTCATACACCGCGGACCCCTTGGAAGAATAGACATCGCTTTGGAGACGCGTTGGAATCGCAAAACAATTCACGATCGCCGCACCGCCGCACGGCGCAACACCCGGCGTTAGCGAGTTTGTAGTGCTGCTATTGAAATTCCGCACCGCCACAACCTTGCCATTCGACAAGGTGATGTTGGAGATGGGTGTGGTCGTCAAATCGTTCTGATCGATGGCAACTGGCAGGCCAATGGTATGAACATAGATTCCACTGAGAGCGATTGCCCAGCCCTTGGTGATCTCACGTTCAATTCCGAATTCAGCCTGCTGGGAGTACGGGTTCTGGTAGTTTGGCTGGCCGCTAAAGACTACGCTCAGCGCAGGCACCGGTCCGGTGTGCGTGATGTTGATACCGAACGGGGCCAAGTCAGCCGGAGTGATGCAGGCTGCATTGCCCGCCGCGGCGGAGGTGCACTGGATTTTGCCCGTGGCAAAGAGTGTCTGGAAAATGCATGCCGAATTAAGAACATTACCCGGGCAAACGCCTGGCGGAGTTGTTCCCGAGGGGTTGATCGACACAAAAGTTTGCGCGATCTGCCGGTTGCCGTTCACGACACCGAGCGTCTGCACCACGTCCGCAATCTGACCGTAGATAGGCGAATAGAAGATGCCGTAGCCGGCGCGAACAACGGTCTTGTGGTCCTTGAAGGGGTCCCAGGCAAATGAGACGCGAGGAGCAAAATTGTTTTTGTCCGTATTTAGCGCGCCGTATTGAGAGTCGACTTCATAGCGTACGCCGACGTTCAGGGTAAAGTTCGGCGCCATGGACCACTGGTCCTGGACAAAGGCAGCAGTGAAGGGCCGGGGATAGTTGTAGATGGGATCGCCAAAGCCCTGCTGGTAGAACTGGGGCAGCCCGAGTGAAGCTGATTGCAGCGAGTTTATCGTCGCTGCAGGAACCGTCAGCCCGCAAGCAGCCGGCACCGAAAGGCACGGGAACACAATACCTCCGGGCAGGTTGCCGAAGACAAAACGCCCGGGGAAGAAGGTATGGGACTCAGAGTGGTTGCCGCGGTAAAGCTCATAGCCGCCGAACTTGATATTGTGTTTGCCGCGAACCAGGCTCATGTTATCGGCAAACTCATAGCGGCGCATGATGGTAAAGCTGGGCAGGAAGATCTGGTTGCCCAGGTTGGCAAACCCTGGAATATCCAGTCCGGCCTGGCCATTGACGTTGGGATTCACATCAAAGTTGGAATAGTTCCATTGCACTCGGGCTTCGTTCAAAGTCTTCCCGCTGAACTGGTGGAACCAGGAGCCCAGCAGCGTGTGGTCAAAGGCTTTGACGGAACTGCCGCGCGAAAAGCCGGTCAAGGAGGTCACGTCAGGATTCTCTTCGCGGTCATGGCCAAAGCTATAGCGCAGCGCCACCTGATTGCGGTCGCTGAACTGATGGTCGAAACGGGTTGAAGCCAGATAGAGGCGGTTGTTAAACGGGAACAAGCCGCCGTTCGACTCAAGCTGGCCGATGAGATACGCGTTTCTTGCCGTTTGTCCGGGGAGCACGCCGGTCGCTTGGCTGACGGTCAGACCCGAAGTGAGGACCTGCGCGCATACAGAGGCTGGAATCGCAGGTTGATTGACGACGCACGGAACCGACGGGGCGCCCAGCGCGGTCAGAGCGTTGATGATGTCCACTTGCGGCTTAACGGGACGAAAGATATTGGTGTTCGTCAAAATCGGGACGGCATTTTGCGCGTCGCCCATCAGGCCTTCAAATGAGCTATAGAGAAAGGTCTTTTCCTTCTTGATGGGGAGGCCAATGGAGCCGCCAAACTGCTCGCGGGTCAAACTGTCTTTCACGTGCGTGCCTTGCACATCTGGCGCCAAAGGATTGAAAACGCCCCCCGGGGCGAGCGCCTGGCTCACGGAGAATGGATTAGCCGCATCCAGAGCATCATTGCGGAAATAGCCGAAGAGGCTGCCGTGGACATCGTTGCCGCCGGATTTGGTGACGATGTTAATCGTCGCGCCGCTGGCTCCGCCGAGATCAGCGCCATAGTTGCTGCGGTTGATCTGGAATTCCTGCACCGCGTCCTGGCTCATATTCAGGCGCACGCCGCCGGCATCGTCATTTACCTCGCCGCCATCCACGGTGACGCTGTTGCCACGGCCGTTGCTGCCATAGAAAGAAAGACCGCTCTGCGGGGTCTGCTTCACGCGATAGTCCTGGTCGGAGGCCAACCGGGTTGAATCGGAAACGGCCGGAGCCAGCAGGGTGAAGGTCAGATAGTCGCGGCGATTGATAGGCAATTCGCGAATGTATTGTTCGCTGACGACATTCGCCTGCGCGCCTTTCTCCGTTTCCACGACAGGAGGCTCGGTAGTGACTTCAATCTGCTCGGAGACCTGCGATACCTTCATGGGAAAATCGACCGTGCTGGTCTGCCCGATATTCACCACAACGTTTTTCGCGACTTCCGGCTGGAAGCCGGACTTCGACACGCCCACGCTGTAGGTGGCCGGCGGCATTCCCGTCAGCCGGTATTGCCCGTTATTGTCAGTCGTCACCGTATGCTTGATGCCCTTGTCAACATCAGTAGCCGTGACGGTGGCATTGGTGACGACCGCGCCGGACGGATCGGTGACGGTGCCTTTGATGTCACCCGAGGCGCCGACACCCTGCGCGTAAACCATGCCGGCAAGCAGCAGGCAGGCAAGAACGATTTTCAACAGATGGATTGATCTCATAAACCCTCCAAGGTGGCAGTGGCGATGCGTGAGGAGATGGTCCGGTGTATTCGCTCGACTGAGACGGGCGAAGACGCCAGCAAAAACGTGAATGAGTGCTCATTCATGAAGCGAATAGTGCTCGTTCCCTTCATCGGCCGAGTATTATCCCACAACAGTGCGTTCAACGTCTTATTCAAACTGAAACCTTTTGCTGTGATAACGCCCGTGAACGCAGAACTGACAACGTTCCAGCCATGAGGCCAAAAATTGGGGCGCTTGAAATGGTCAGCAACAACTCTATGGCAAAACCATCCTTCGCACTATCAGATTCTTTACTGAGAAATCTCTGGAATACACAGGTCAACCGCACATAAACCGCGAGGCATTATGTCGCGAGCGACAAGAATTGTCAAAAAAATGCGCGCCCCGGCAAAACAAAGATCCGTCCCAAAATGACTTGAACCGCTTTTCCCGCTGTTCGGCCCATGCTACGCGTGCTTCTGCTATACCGTCTTGGAAGCCTTTGCGACGGACTGAGACTCTTCCTGCCCCCGGCGCCTGGCAAGCCAGTTGGCGAACATTGAACTGGCGCGGGAGGGAAAAAGACGCTGGATGCGGTCAATGCGGTACGCATCACGGCCGATCAGCACCCGGTTCTTGTTTCCCAGAATTCCCTTCATGATCGCGCGTGACGCCTCTTCCGGCGAAATGACCGCAACTTTCTTGAAGTATTCTTCAGCTTCCTGGCGCGCAGCGGCGGTAATGCTCCGGCCGGCGCGGGCGTTGTGCGCGATCGGCGTGGCAATGCCCGCAGGATGCACCGACGTGACCTTGATAGCGCTGGTCGCGCGCAGTTCTTCCCGCAGCGATTCACTGAACCCGCGAACGGCAAACTTGCTGGCCGCGTAAGCAGTCTGTCCCGGCGGGCCGATCAAACCAAAGATGCTGGAGACGTTCACAATGTGCGCGTCAGGCTCGCGCTGCAACATGGGCAGGAAAAACTTGCAGCCATAAATCACGCCCCAAAGGTTGATCTGAACCAGCCATTCCATGTCTTCCAGTGAAACTTCCGCCAGAGTCCCCAGCAGAGCCACACCGGCGTTATTCACCAGCAATTGCGCGCGGCCAAAATCCTGTTGCACGCGGTTCGCCAGGTCCTCGACGGCGGAGGCCTGGGAAACATCCACGGCGTAAGTGCGCGCAACCGCATCGCCCAGAAGCTTGCGGGTTTCTTCCAGCCCGGAGGAGTTCACGTCGGCCAGGGCGAGTTGAGCGCCGCCTCTCGCCAGGTCAACCGCAAGGGCGCGGCCGATTCCCGAAGCCGCTCCGGTCACAACTGCAACTGCACCACGGATTTCGCGCATAGCCGGGCAAGGATAACAAATCCCGGATTGAAAATTTCAAATTTAAAATCTTGCCGTTGCGTCCTTAATATATATGTAAGGATTCAACCCTAGGCGGCTTGACAGCCTGCTTGGCCTGCCCAGAGAATGTCCGGCATGGCTGAGTCCTTCAGCAGCAAACTGGCCGGCATCACTCTTCCCGACCCCGAAGGCAAGACAACGCGCCTGGGCTCGCTATGGGAAAATGCGCCGGCAGTGCTGGTCTTCCTTCGCCACTATGGTTGAATTTTCTGCGGCGAACACGTCGCGCAGTTGCGCGAATTCGAAGCGGCCTTCCAGCAGAAAGGCGCGCACATTGCCGTGGTTGGCCTGGGCGACGCGCGCTATGCCAGTTTCTTCCGCGAGAAGACCGGTATCAAGTTCCCGCTCCTGATCGACGAAAAGCGCGAGGCCTACAAGGCCATGGGTCTGCGCCACGCTTCCCTGCTCCACCTGCTGCGCCGTGACAACATGCAGGCCCGACGCCGCGCACAGGCCGCCGGCCACAAACAGCACCGCCTGGGCAAAGATCCGTTGCAACTTGGCGGCAGCTTTGTCTTCGCGCCGGGAAATAAGGACCTCTTCGTCCACGTGAGCGAAACCTTCGGCGATAACGCCAACCCGGCGGAGATGCTAAAGGCGCTGGCGTGAGCGTCTTCGCGGCGGGTGATTTTCGATCACCCCGATCACCGTTGACTCCCGATCAGTGTAATCCGTGGTAGTTTTTCTACGCCCTTACAAGTCTTAATCAAATCTCTCTCTGAGCGCCTACAGTTCTTAACCGACGCGATCAGAACTACTCGCCGCTAAGCGCGTTTGTATCTACCAGAACCCACCTTTAAAAGGAGAGAGAATGCGCAGACTTGCGATCTCAATGTGTGTCTTTTTGTGTCTACCCTTCATGGCCCAGGCTCAGACCGGCGATGCAACGCGCGGAACGGTCTTTGGCGGATATTCCCTGCTGCACAATAACAGCAATAATTTCAACGGCTGGGATGGCCAGGGCACGTTCAACTTCACCCCGCATTTTGGCGTCACCGCCGACATCAGCGGCAACTCCCGGCAGCTGGCCGGCTTTTCGGTGCTGGGTTTTTCGGCAGGCACCCAGCAGCATCTCTATAACTTCCTGTTCGGTCCCACGGCGACGGCTTACTTCGGCAAGACCTCGGTCTTCGGGCACGCCCTGTTCGGCACATCGCATTCGAGCTTGTCGGCCGGCGTTACGGTTCCGATTCTCGGCGGATTTTCCGCGCCCATCACCAGCGCCAACGCCTTTGCCATGGCTTTCGGCGGCGGTATCGATTTCAACTTGAGCCGGCACTTCGCCATCCGCGCGGCGCAGGTGGATTACCTGCGCACGAATTTCAATTCGGTCGACGCGCTGGCCTCGGGGCTATCGACCGATCTTAACAATCATCAGAATAGTTTCAGGTACTCAGGAGGAGTGGTGTGGAGGTTCTGAGCGGCGCGCCAAGCCGATTTTGAATGACGCGCCGCCTTGGCTGAGACTCAGGAATTGAAGCCGGCGCTGCGGATGTTCGGCCAGCGTTTGATGGGACGCCAGTTGCCGGTCTTCCAGTCGGCGTAGTCGGTTTCCAGAGTGAAGCTGGGCTCGATGACGAAGTGCATGGCGGTCTTGTCCTCGAAAGCGACGTCGATGCAGTGGTACTCGCCCATGGTGAAAAACTCGACGTAGTCGAGAGCTTTGCCTTTGGCTTCTTCAAAGCGGTGAAAGCTGCGTCCGGGATAGCGGCGGATAGTGGTCTTGCCGCGTTTGGTGACGGTAAAGCGGAGAGAGGCGGGAAGCCTCTCGCGTTTTTTGCGGGTTGGTTTGGTCGAGCGATTGACGGTTGTGCGTTTGCTGCTGCGATGCTTCATGGTTAGTGTGGTGAGTTGCGCAGAGGGGAGAGAGCGTTTATTTTCAGTAACAGCCATGTTGCCTCCTTATCAAGGCGATTTGGTTAGGGCGCGTTCGGTGCTAGTAACACCGGGCGCTGCCCGTTATTTGAAGCAATTAGCAGTTGGCAAATAGCAATCAGCCAAATGGTTGTGGGTTATTTCTTCTTTTTTGGTTTGCGAGGCACAGGCGATTTGCCCTGTGCCGTTTGTTTTGCACGAAGCTTTTGGTAACGGGTTTTCCTGCCGTTGGCGATCTTGGGCAGGAGTTGGCGGACGTGTTCAATATCCTGCTCGGTCCATATATACCTATTGCCACCCTCCAACATTTTCGGCGTAGGTATCTTTCCGGCCTTGATGTATTTCGTGATTGCTGCGGGAGTCAATCCCAGCTCTTTCGCAGCCTGGGCACTGGAGTACATTTTCATTCGTTCATGATAATGAACGATATATCAAACATGTCAAGCCCTTTTTATTCTTCAAGAAGTTGCGGGTGCCCCTCGATAAGAGCGCAAGGGCACCCAGGATTCAGCGCTCCTCTTCAATGACCGCCTTCACCTTTCCCGTGCGGACCGCGCTCTCCAGGGCGGAGTGGTCTTTCTCGTTCTGGTCGGCGTAGGCCACTGAGAAGTCCGCGATGGCCTGGTCGAAGGCGTCGCTCTTACCCATGTATCCGCTGAGGATGGCCGACCATCCGGAGCGGGCGTGGGAGAGCGCGAGCGCTCTGCCGCACCAGGCGGCATAGAGGTCCATCTCGGGGGCGCCGAAGGTCTCCACGCGGATACTGACCTTGATGTCCCGCAGCTGGCGGACGAAGTAGTGCCTCTTTTCGAGACCAATGGTCCAGCCGAGGAACATGTCGCTGGCGGGCTGCATGAGCCGGTAGCCGTCGACGATGCGCTGGCCGTGGTGGGGGAAGACACTCGCGCCGGCGTACGGCTCCAGCACCGATGCGCGCGCCTCCTTCACCTGAAGGAAGAGGGGATCGCCCTCGCTGGCCATGAAGAGAATCACCGCGCACGAGGTCCCGACGCTCCCGATCCCCACCACCTTCATGGCGGCGTCCTTGATTTCATAGCGGTCGAGCAAGGACTGGTACGCGGGCGCCAGGGTATTTCGATACCCGGCGAACGCTTCCTTGAGGGCCGGATCGACTGTGCCCGCGGGATGCTCCTTGATGTGGAATATCGTGGGCCGCTCATCCTTGATGACAGGTTTCTCGTCTTTTGTTTCGACAAGCTTGGGAAAGATGTCTTCGGCGATGCTCTTCCCCCGCTCCTTCTGAAGGCGTTTCAAGCCCCGTTTGCGGATCTTGCGGTCCTTGATATTCGCCACCATTTCGTCCGCATTCATGGCGTAGTACCAAAGCTCCAGCGTTTTCATCTGGCTGAACTCAGCCATCGACTCACGGTAGGCGCGGACGCAGGTCATGACCACATCTTTCGCAGTGGTGTCTTTCAGGCCATTGTCCCGGCAAGCGACCACGAAGCTCGCGGCGAGACGCTTGACGTCCCACTCCCAAGGCGCGGGGAGAGTCTCGTCGAGGTCGTTGATGGAGAAGATGACCTTGCGCTCCGGGGTGGCGAATCCGCCGAAGTTGCAGAGATGAGCGTCTCCGCAGCATTGCACGTGGACTCCTGTGGAGAGCGTGGAAGCCAGGTCGGACGCCATGGTGAGGGCCGCCCCGCGGTAAAACGTGAACGCGGAGCGCGCCATGCGCCCGTGGCGCAGAGGCAGCAGATCGGGAAGGCGTCCTTTTTCCGCATGCAAAATTAACTGGACGGGGTCCGGGCGGCCAGCCGCAGCTCTCCAGACGGAGTGTGCCTTCCGGGGGCAGGTGTTCCGCAACGCCCTGCCGGCTGCGTAAAGTTCATTCCATGAACGCTCGACCGGGAATGCCACAGTTTTTTCGCTTGATTTGATGGGGACAACCTTCACACTTGCTGACATAAGCTCCGCCTCCCAGGGATTGAAGATGTTGGCGCAACTTGCGCTCGCCGCAACGACCTACAAGCACTTGTTGTGGAATCGCTGCATCCCTGGGTTGCGTCTCAAAGTGGGGACCTTCGAGAATCCTTCTTCTTCTTCTCTTAGAAGCCCAGGTGCTGCCGGGTGCTGCCCGAGGGGCGAAGTGGGAGTGAATTTTGAAGAGGATTGGGAGCTGGGGAGGCGTGAACCTGAAGTTTCTTACCACTGATTAACACTGATAAACGCCGATCAGGAAACCAGATCAGAAAATTGCAGATCAGCACAAGAGACCGCCCAGGCGGCGAGAAAGTTTTCGTTCTTTATCAATTTGAGGGGCGGTGAAGATTTCGCACTCGCCGCATAGCTTCACCAACTGGTTCCAGTTTCTGCATAAGGTCTGTGCGAACCGAAATCCGCACCCTAACGCAGGACAGGAGCCACGCTAGGGTATAGGCGGCACTCGCACCTCGTGGTCTTCAAGAACCCTGATTGCAACAGTGGCGTTTGCCGGAAGTGGCGGGTCCTTCCACCGGCTGCACCGGCCATGCTGAAAGGGCGCAGTCACAGCTTTTTTTGCCTCGTAGATCGCCAGCCCGGGAACAACGAGCGGCAGGAGCACCGCATCCTGGATCACATAACCCACGATCTCATCGGCGCTATGCTGTTGTTTGGGGTGCGGCGCGTTGCTGTTAGGAAACGCTCGCGACACTTCCGTTTTCAGGGTGCTGCCATCGGGGAGAGGGATGCTTTCAAGCTTCCACTTCACCGCGCCATTGGTGCAGTGACGCCCCGCAGGCGTCACCTTGGTGACTTTGCCATGGACCACCGAGCCTGCGGGCAGCACCACAACCGCATCAACGATGAGCGATCGCGTCAAGCGCAGCGGTACGTCGTCGCCGGGCCTGGCTGTTGCCGGATCCAGCGGCTGCGTCAAGGTAACCTGCAAGAGGGTGTCCCTGGCAATTTTCACCGCGTCCGCGGGCGTGGCTGCCTGTTGCGCATGGAGATAAGGAACCATCATGCACCCGGCGGCAATCGCTGCGATCGTTCTTTTGAGCATCATGCTCTTCAGCATCGCGGGCCTCCTTGTCATCTTTCAGGCTAGAAGGCGGCGTGGCGCTGCTCAAGCGGCAAAGAACGGCACGCGAGCGGTGACGCAGGATGCCGCGTGGCGGTTTCGGTATTTGTGATTTGCCGTGAAAATCCCAGCCATCTTGCCCGCAGGAGTTTTACAATCTAGGGTAGAATCCCAGCATTCAGCCAATCCCAGTCCGGTACGTACGGAGCGCGTCAATGACGAAAGACGAGATCATCAAAAAGCACAAGCAGTATCTCTTCCCTTCCATCTCCACCTATTACTCCGATCCGCTGGTGACCGACCATGCCAGCATGCAGCACCTGTGGGACGTGGAGGGCAACAAGTACCTGGATTTCTTTGGCGGGATTGTGACCATCTCCGTGGGCCACGCCAACCCGCGCGTGACCGGCAAGATCAAGGCGCAGATTGACAAGCTGCAGCACGCTTCCACGGTCTTCCCCAATGAGGCGGTGGTGGCGCTGGCGGAAAAGATCGCGCAGATCACGCCGGGCGAGATCAGCCAGAGTTTTTTCTCCAACAGCGGCACTGAGGCCAATGAATTCGCGATCCAGCTGGCGCGCATGTTCACCGGCCGCTTTGAGATCGTGACGCTGCGGCATGGGTACAGCGGGCGCTCGCAACTGGCGCAGTCGCTGACGGGGCACAGCACCTGGCGGAAATCGCTGCCCGCGCCGGCGCTGGGCGTGGTCCATGCCATGAACGCGTATTGCTATCGCTGCCCGCTGGGCAAGACCTATCCCAGCTGCGAGGTGGCGTGCGCCAAGGATATTGAAGCGGTGATCCAGACCTCGACTTCAGGCCAGATTGCCGGCTTCCTGGCTGAGCCGATCCAGGGCGTGGGCGGCTTCATCACCCCGCCGAAAGAATATTTCAAGATCGTGTTCAAGATCGTGAAGGACTACGGCGGGGTCTTCATCTCCGACGAAGTGCAGACGGGCTGGGGACGCACGGGCAAACGCTGGTTTGGGATCGAGCAATGGGAAGTGACGCCGGACATTATTACCGCGGCCAAAGGGCTGGCCAACGGAGCGCCGGTCGGGCTGACCGCGACACGCCCGGATATTGCCGCCAGCTTCAAGGGCCTGCATATCTCGACCTTTGGCGGAAACCCTGTGACCTCGGTTGCAGCCAAAGCAACCATTGACCTGATTGAAGAAGACCGCCTGATGGACAACGCGGACGTGGTAGGCAGCTACTATCGCGACCGGCTTGAGAGCCTGAAAGAAAAACACGACCTGATTGGCGACGTGCGCGGCATGGGGCTGATGCAGGCCCTCGAATTCGTAAAAGACCGCACCACCAAGGAGCCCGCGCCTGACGCTACCAACCAGTTCATGGAGCAGTGCCGCAAACGCGGTCTGCTGGTGGGCAAAGGCGGACTCTTTGGCAATGTCATTCGCACGTCACCGCCGCTGAATATCTCAAAGACTGACGTGGATGACGCCATCCGCATCATGGACCTGGCGCTCACGGCGATGGCTCCGGCAATGGCCAGCGCGGGGGCAAGAAGTTAGCGGTTTTCAGGAGTATCGCTCAGGCGGAGAAGCAGCCGGTCTTTGAAAACTTACGCTCAGCTCCTGGTGAGGCGGGCAGGCCCTCGCAAGCCAGACAGGAATATTTATCAAAGTTATTCAAAGAGTAAACTACAGACGGGACAAATCTTCCTCGCGTGCGAGTAGTATTGACGGATCATGTTACGTGAGGTATTTGAGTTGCGTCGACGCAAGACTCCTCCCGGTGAAATAGATCCCCTCCTTGACCAGCTAGATAAGGTCGAACGCCAGTTGCAGCAATGGATCAACGCCTCACCAAAGAATGCCAAGTTGTTCCGGCGCGACCCTTTGGGAGCGATGCACGCCGCCGGGCTCAACATGGAAGACAACATCCTGCTTGAGCTGGAGCTGATCACCAAGACGATCGCGAAAAAACTGAAGTAGACCGGCTTTGGTTTTCAGCTCTTGGCCATTCGTCAGGCCTTTGCACCTGAGATCTCGGTTCCTCTGCGGGTCTTTTCAGCTTGTTGCACTTTGCGGCCGGAAGTTTTGCTTTTCTCCTTCTGCTTCTGGTTAAATGCGCCCATGCCACAGAAACCTGACTATGGAATTGACGCTCCGGGAGTCATCCGCAACCTGCTGGCGATTGGCACTGCCTTGATCGTCTCCGGCGTCTTTTTCCCAACCATTCATCTCGGAAGCGTGAGGATCCTTTGGCGGCAGAGCGCGTTTTGGCCGGGAGGATTCTGCGTGCTCGAAGGGCTTCTGATGGTGCTTTACGCCAAGTGGGGCAAGTTTCGCCATCGTGACCGGATGCTCAACATGATCCGCTGGCGCGGCGACGAGCAGGTACTTGATGTAGGCACGGGGCGCGGCCTGCTGCTGATCGGCGCGGCCCGCAAGCTCACCAGTGGCAAAGGGACCGGCATTGACGTGTGGAGCGCCAAGGACCTTTCCGGCAACTCGCTCGAGCGGACGCAAACCAACATAGAAGTTGAAGGCGTGAAGGAGAAAATCAATCTCAAGAGCGACGACGCGCGCAAGCTCAGCTTTCCCGATGCAAGCTTTGACGTGGTGCTCTCCAACTTGTGCATCCACAACATTCCTGACGCGGAAGGGCGTGCCCAGGCCTGTCGCGAGATCGCCCGCGTGCTTAAGCCGGGTGGGACGGCGCTGATCTCGGACTTCATCAAGACCGGCTTCTACCAGAAAGTATTCGCGGCGTCCGGGTTAAAGGTCAGCCGGACGGGAATGAATCTGCTGTCGTTTCCGCCGTTGCGCGTGGTAAAAGCAGAAAAGCCGTAGGCCTTCCGCCGGCAAGGTTCAGTTGGAGTCTGGTTATTACCAGCTTTGGGCAATGTGTCTTTCACGCATGTTCCTACCCTGCTTTCACCGCATGCGAGAGGCTGTCAATGATTTCAGAAAGCCAGGCTTGGTTACTGCCTCGTTGCTGGCGTGCCTCGCTTATGAGCTTCAGGTTGTTGGCCGTGGTTTCCGGTTCCCAGGTTTCACGCACGTTGACCAGCGCGTCGCCGAGATACTGGCGCGACATTGCCTGGTCTTCTTCCAGCACTGCGAGTTCCAAAAGTGTGGCGTGGTCCCAATAGTCCGGTTTCGATGACTTGAGCCGCTGCGTGACAGCAAATCGTACAACAGGCAGGATCTCCGCTTTCCGCTTCTGCGAACGCTCGTCGCCGCGAATATCGAGCAATGTGACGGCGTTAATTCCCGGATAGGCGTCCCGCCAATCGGCCTCAAAGCCGCGCACATAGGCATCAATCGCCTTGTCCAGGAAGCCGTTCGCCTGGTCAGTGCTTCCCGCCTTCTTGGCCTCAACCCAGCGGTCCTTGTAGACCCGCCCAATCAAACCGCAGGTCTCGGAACTCGGCCCCCGCTCGTCGACCACTCCTTCAAGTTCGGAGAGCGCCTCCCGCCACTGACCCAGGCGGTTCAAGGCAAAGCCGAGCTGCTCACGCACCAGGACAGAACGGCGCAATACGGCAGGGAATTTTTCGTACAACTCCGTCATCTGGGTATAGCTGCGCACCGCACGGTAGCTGAGAAAAAGATCCACCAAAATGCCGGCCTCAATGCCATCCAAAGCTCCGAGTCTTCCCTCAATCGCCTTGAGGGCGTCGACATCGCCGTGTTCCCGTGCTGCCCCCAGCTCTCTCTTGATTCCAGTTGCATAGCGGACACGGTCGCGAAATACATCAGTTTTCAGCCGTTTAATGTCCGGCGCGCCATAGTCTGCCAATAATTGAAAGATGGGACTATCAGAAGCAGCGTCTTCCCGGGCCACCTGGCGAAGCTCAGTAAGCCTGCGCGTCAAGGCGTCCCGAAGAGCGAGGGCTTCGTCTGCGCTAAAGCGGTTGTCTTCCCCCAGATCGTAGGGAAGTGAGCGCAGATAGGCAATATCAAAGGGAAGCGATTGGCGCTTGGCGAAGATGGCCAGGGTGGTTGCCGGGCGGGCCGCATGGCGCACACCGAGCTCATAAAAGACATTGGGATTTGCCGTCGTCAGGTCGGCAAGCGCGAACTCACATAACAAGAGACGCTCAAACATCGGCTTCTGAATGATGCCTCCCGTGAGCTCTTCATCAGCTCGAATCGGTTCCATGCCCGCATTCTCAATCGCAGGCCGGATGGCTTGCTCATACACAGCGTCAAAATTTATGTCCGGCCCACCGGTTGGGTCTTTCTTGGTTCCGAATGGCATCAACACAAAACACAATGGATTGTCACTCATCGCTTACCTCATTGCGAACTCGGCGTCACCCTGGGAGACGGCCTGCCAGCCACACCATGGACAGAATCATTGTGAACTCAAGCCGTTGGCTTATCAAATGGGCGTGTGCTACCCGGAAAAGCAAATTGGTGGTGCTCAAGCCCGGCCGCACCGCGTGATCTCTGACTTTATCAGGGCACCCACACTGCTTTAGCGCCTGAGTTATTTCACCCCATGGCGGCGTAACACTTCTTTCACTGCTTCGGTCCCTCCCAATTTTTTAGGAAGGTTGGCTCCGGCCGCGATCAGGATATTGACTGTCGCGGGATAGTCCCCCTGTTCCGGATGCCAGGCGTTCTGAGATCCGTACATGGCCCAGTTCAGGGGCGTGCCCTTGAATTCATTATCGGCATTCTCGAACGCGGCGCCGTGGTCCACAAACAACCGGGCCAGTTCCGCGTTGCCATGGAATGCAGCCCAATGTAGTGACGAAGCATGATGCTGGCTAAACGCGTTCACGGGCAGCCCTGCCGAGACCATGAGCCGGGCAGCGATTGCATCGTCGTTGCGCGCTGCGTGGGCCACGTGGCGGCGGCCCGCGGCCGGCAACGCGGCCGCCAGGTTCGGGTGCTGAGCAAGCAATGATTTCACCATCGTCTCATCGTGAAGACAGCATGCATTGAGCAGCTTTTCCTCCGCGGGGCTGCGCTCCATCAGCAAATCAAATACACCCTGATGACCGAATGCCTTCGCCACCTGGACGGCGGAGACGTACCACCCCAGCTGCCATTGATAGATGGTGCCGCCGCCGCCCATACCGATCAGGGGAAAGTACTCGTCGCTCACGCGCATGCGGATGCACTCAGGATCGGCCTGCAGATGTTTCTCCACCAGTCCGGGCTCGCCCAGTGCAGCGGCCATCAATATGTCAGTCTTGCAACCGCGCCGGACCAGATACCGTGCGACTTCCGGCCGTTCGCGCAACATCCATTGCGCCGCTGTGGATTGGTGGTCCAGGTCGCGGGCTTCGATGTCCGCACCGTGGTCCAGCAGGTACTCCGCAATTTCGACGGTGGAAGCGAAGTGCAGCGGCATTTGGCCGTCACCGCCGCGAGCATGCACCAGTTGCGGATCGGCCGCGATCAGCTCTTCGAGTTTTTCCATCATGCCTAGCCGCGCCGCGGCGTGGATAGTTACGATAGCGCCGCGCTGAATGGCATGAGACGCTACCTCAGGAGGAACACTGTCCAACAGTCCGAAACTGCCTGGCTCCCATTTGCTTCTGGTGTTGATATCAGCTCCGGCTTCAAGAAACGCGTCCAGCATGGCCCGGCTTTTGACATGAACGATCAACGGTGAGCCAAAATCCCCGGTTGGCTCGTCGAGCCTAGCTCTGAATATCGGATACTGTTTGAGCACGCGGCGAAATTCCACTGGATCATCATCGCGGAGCGCTTTCTGTGCCAGCCGGACCGCGTTGTTCATTGCGGCGGCCTCCGCGTCGACATGGTTCTTCAGCTTCGTCCAGGTATCAAAGCCGTATTCGCGCGCAATGATCTGTTGTGCGTGAGAAAGTTTAGGCGCAGCCTTTAATTTGAGCGCGGAGAATTTCTTGACTGCTTTCGGGTCCTTCGACTGAAAATCGCGCAGCAGCGCCTTGGCTTGTTTTTTTAAATGCTCAAGGTTCGGACTGGCAGGCAATTCTTTAGGCATGAAACCCCCTTCTTTGTGGCCCGCGTCCGCTATTCGGGCAGAAGAGAGTCGATATTGATACCGCTCAAGAACTTCAGGTGGGATAGTCCCTTCCCGCGGACGGGATGCGCCCTGCAGCGCCATTCGGAAAATAACAAGGCGCAACAAGCGTTGTCAAATTTTCTGGACGAAGTTTGGTGGCGGAAACAATCCCCGGAAGCGCTCGTCTATCGCTTCGACGGAAAGTATTCACTCACCGAAGGCAGGCCTTCCACGCGTCCGGCGATAATGGCTTGAAATTCCCTGAGCAATTCGTCATGGAGCAGGGTGTTGCTGGCCAGGACTTCGCGGCTATCGATATTGAATGGGCCGCCGGTAAAATTCGTGACCTTGCCGCCGGCTTCTTCCACCAGCAGGACGCCGGCGGCCGTGTCCCAGGCATTGAGGTTGAACTCCCAGTAGGCGTCATAGCGGCCGCTGGCCAGATAGCAGAGATCGAGCGCGGCGGAGCCGGCGCGGCGCACACCGTGCGAACGCAGGGTGATCTGGTGATAGAAGTGGATGTTCGGGTTCTTGTGCCGTTTATGGCTGGGAAAGCCGGTGGCAACCAGGCTCTCTTTGAGGTGACCTACGGCGGAGACATGAATGGGGCGGCCATTCAGCAGCGAACCGCTTCCCTTTTCCGCGGCAAACATTTCATCACGGCTCGGGTCATATACCACGCCGGCAATACGCTCGCCCTTGTACTCGAGCGCGATGGAAACGCAAAACACCGGATAGCCGTGGGCGAAGTTGGTGGTGCCATCCAGCGGGTCAACGTACCAGCGAAAGTCACTTCCGGTCTCGCGGAGGCTGCCTTCTTCGCCAATCAGGTCATGTTCCGGCCACTGCCGGCGGATGCGTTCGACAATCATCTTTTCTGAAGCGCGATCAGCCTTGGTGACCAGGTCCACGTCACCCTTGTACTCAATGGATACTTTGCCGAAAAACGACATAAGCAGAGAACCGGCCTCGCGGGCCAGCTCCTGCATGGGATGGACGTAGTCTTCCCGGGGGGACATCAGCGGGCGCGGCGCCCGTTGTCTTCAGCGATATACATGATCTCGTGCTTGAAGATGAACAGGTTGGGCTCGCCTTCCCGGGTAAGGCGGATCATGCCCACATCGTAGTACTCAATCCAGCCGTAGAACGTTTCGCCGCAGAGCAGCTTCACGCTTACCGGCGTCTGTTTCTCACCCAGGGCCTTCAGGTAGGAAGACTCCATACCGGTATCGTCGGGTGGCGGCGTTTTGGTGGTCTTTTTCGCAAAGGCTGGAGCGGCTGAACGGAAAGACATGGCCAATATTGTAGCGTAAAAACGCCATCTGCACTTAACAATTAGCATTTCAGCGCTCAGCCGTCGGCAATCAGCTTTCTGGAATCCCGAACGCCGAAGGCGGAGGGATTTCAGCAAAAGCTGAATGATTGCTGACCGCTATTTTGCCGGAGCGGTGTAGTATCCGGCGCGATGCCGCACCTGGTAGCTCCTGCCATCGGAATCCTTCTTGTTGAGGACTTCTACCTGGATTTTCCGGAAAGGTGAATCTGACACCTGGCGGCTGGGATAAAAGGCCAGCAGGTATTGGGTCCGCAGCTCATCGCTGATTTTACGGAAAGCGTCGTCCAGTTGCTCCCCGCCTTCGGCATAGTAGTATTTGCCGCCGGTATCCTTGGAGATCTGAATAAGCGCGTGCTCCCCGCCGGTGTTGCGGCCGGCATCTGCCGCGACGGGCACGATGATGATGCTGTACACAATGGCCTCGGCCTGCTGGGCTCGGCGCAGGGCATTGTTGTAGTCGGTGTGGCTGGTGGTATCGCCGCCGTCGGTAATCAGGACCAGCACCTTGCGGCCCTGGCGATCGAGCAAGGCGTCACAAGCCAGAAAAATGCCGTCATAGAGCGATGTTCCCGCGCCCCCTTGAAGATGATGGTCGATGTCGTGCTCAATTTCCTTGACATCGGACGTGAAACGGGTGATCTGGTCAATGTCCTCGGTGATCTGGAACACGGCCAAGTGATCGACGGGGCGCAGGATGGAACGCACAAACTTCTTCGCCGACGCGACCTCCAGGACAATTTCGCGGCGCGTGCTCTCGCTGGTATCGATCGCCAGCGCTATGGTCAGCGGCAGGGCCGACTCTTTCTCAAATACCTTGATGGTCTGCGGGATGCCGTCTTCCAGGAGCCGGAAGTCCTCCTTGGAGAGGTTCGCCACCGGAGCTCCGCGTGAATCGGTCACGGTGGTGAAGACGTTGACCAGCCGCACATTTACGCGGTAGGTCGACTCGTCTCTCTGGGACTGCGGTACCAGGGAAAAGCGGCCCTTTTGCGGGTCCCCCTTTTGCAGGTTCTGGGCAGAGGCCATCGTGCCCGGCAACAGGAGCAGGCACAGCACTAAACTGAACCACAGCGCCACAGCGTGAGTCCGTTTCATAGTTGTATCAGCAGATATTCTGGAATGCTTAGATGCAAACGGCGGTTAAGAGTTATTTGTTTATGCGAATTTCTTCAGGAAAAGGTTCGCCATCGGCCCAGACAGCCCCGTCTTCAAAGTATTCCTTCTTCCAGATAGGGACGGTCTTTTTCAGGGTGTCGATCAGCCAGCGGCAAGCCTCAAACGCGGCTGACCGGTGCGCCGACGCAACCCCGATCAGCACGCTGGTCTCCCCGATCTGAAGCCTGCCCAGGCGATGAACCAGGCAGACATTACGCACTTTAAAATGTTCAAGTGCTGCCTGAGCTAATTTCTCCATCTCATTCAGGGCCATGGATTCATAGGCTTCATAATCCAGATACAACGTCCGGCGGCCGCGGGTGTTGTTCCGCACCACGCCTTCAAAAAACAGGGCTGCGCCGTCTTCCGGATGCTCCAGCTCTTCCTTGATTTCACCAGGGTCAATTCGCTCGCGCACGATGGCGCAGTGCTCGGAACGGAGCTCCTCCACCTTCGATTTGCCGCCACTGACCGGCGGCAGCAGGCCGACCTCGTCGCCTTCCTTGAGAACGGCCGTGCCCTGCGCGTATTCCTGGTTGATGGAGCAGGCAATGGAACTGTTCAGCCCCTGGAACCTGGGATAGCGTTCCGCGTAATGGGCCATCACGGCTGAAAGCCTGGCGCCCGGCTCCAGGTTGAGCGAGTCTTCCTGGCGGCCAACAATGTCTTTGAGCTGCCCAAAAAGCAGCACCCTCACACGCATACGTATAAAGAATAGCGGAAACTCTGCGCGTCGCGCTTGATTAAGTTTTTTTGCGGGCTTAGGTGCTTCCGGTCTCATTTGCGGGTTGGGCCACATCAAGTTTTGTGTACCAGTGATGAGCTGCACTAACTTTCGGAAACTTTTGTGCGTCCAACTACGTATCAGCCATTAAGGCTGAAGCACAGTTTACGAACTCATCCGGAGTGGATCACGCACCGCTCCGGAATTTTTTCTGCAAAATACGGAAAGCTCAGATCGCGTGATGAGACGCGTATCTCATGGCACTGCAATTCCCATTCCACGGGTCATTTCGAGCGCTGCCGTGCGAAACTCGCCCGGACCGGAAGCGAACGCTGCTTTTCCGCCGGAATAGGCCGCGACCCGCTCCAGCAGGGCCCGTTCCATCGCGCCATCCGCTCGCAGGCCAATACAGTCAATGCGCACCCCGCTCACCTGGCTGCGAAACATGAGCGTATCCGCGTTGGCCTGCGAGGTGCGGCCATCGGAAATTACCAGCAAGACGCGATTGCTGTTCTTGCCGATACGCTTCAGATGTCCGGCGGCAAAGGCAATGCCGGATAGCAACGACTTCGCCTGTTTGGGACGTATCTGGCTGATGGCATCTTCCAAAAGCTGGTCGTTCGCCGTGAGGTCCTGTTCGAAATCGAGTTGGTCGCTGAAGACCAGGATGCACGCTTCGTCATTGCTGCGCAGATTTCTGACGATATCCTTCAGCGTCGCGATAATGGCTCCCCGATTCTGGCCGGTGAGGAGCGACGTTTCAATCAAGATTCCCAGCGACACTGCTTCAGTGGGCGCGGCCAGTACTTTGGGCCGGTGCAAATCAGCCGGCGGCCGCGCAGGCTCAGGCGACACGGGCTCGCGCAACGTATCTTCGAAGCCTATGGAAGCTTTTGTCTTGCCGGGAACGTAAGCTGAGGATGTTGCAGCACTGGAAGAAGGGTTGGGGCCGCTCCGCTTGGCTGCACTCGAGTTAGCGGAAGTGCTGGCAGCATTATTACTCACAGTCACGGTAGCGGTCTTTGATGGAGATACCCCGGATGAGGTTACTCCAGAAGTAGTCCTCGCACCGCCCGACTCGGGATTGGGCGGTGCGTCCAGTGCTGCCGCGCTGGCCGTAAAGCGCTGCCAACCCGCTTCTTTTCCGCCATCGTTGTGGTACGTCCGCCGCGCATAGTCGGCGATCTGCCGGCCCTGCGGCGTTCCTTCGGTCAAATTGGCGGCGCGAGCCAGATACCAGTAGCCGCGGTACTGGTCACGATTTTTGCCGTTCAGCAAAGCCAGGGCCAGCCCGTACACCCACTGCGCATTGTTGGGATCGTTTCCCACCGCCTGTTGCAGGGCTAGCCGCGCCTGCGGGTAATCCTCGATTTCCAGATAGCTCAAGCCTATTGCGCCCGTGAGCATGATTGCCACTTGTTGCCGCAACATTTGAAAGTTGCGGTCAAGCATTCCTTCCGGCTTGTTCAAGTGATCCAGACGACTCTTTGCCGCATTCAGCGCAGCCAGCCGGTCTTGAACCATGCCCTTACCCTGCGGCGTCTCCCGATTCTGGCTGAGCACCGCCATGGCAATCGGATTTGCAGGCGAGATGGCCATTAATTCCCGCGCCCGCTGCGCGCTTTGCGGCTGGTGCCCCAAACGCATGTGGTCCCAGACCAGAAATTCCAGTGCATCCACTTTCAGGCTGCCGCCGCTCGACAACGCAAGGTAACGTTCCATAGCCGTGATGCGCTCTGCGATAGTCGATTGCTTGATCGCATCGGCATAAGCGCTGATGCTCTCTGCGGCCGATTGGGCTCGAGCGACGCTGTGCGGGAAACAGAAGACGGCCAGAAGGACCGCGAACACGGAGTAGCGTAACAGCTGGACAAAATGCTGTAATTTCAGGTGCTCTGAAAAGCCGGAGTCATGCCCGGAAGTTACGTTCTCCAACATGGAGCCCTCGCGATGCTGGCTGAATAATGAGTTGGATGCCGCCACCCGAGCTGCTGCTGGCCCAAAGCTCGCCTTAGATAGGGACTAGGTGCGGAATTTGCAAAAACAGGGCAGGGACGAATTCCTGCCCTCGATCTATTCTGGAAACTCCTTACGCGTTGCTCAGAACCCGCTCGCGCGTCTCCGCGTCCTGGCGTTCCTGCAGGCGCGAGCCGGGCAGGGCGAGTTCCAGAACTTCCTCAATGGTGCTGACAAAATGCACGTTCACCCCTTCGAGCTGCTCCGGGGTAAGGTCTTCGTCCACGTTCATTCGATTCTCTGCGGGAAAGAGAACGTCTTTCACGCCCGCACGCTTGGCGGCCAGGAATTTCTCCTTCACTCCGCCGATAGGCAGAACGTTTCCGCTCAGCGTGATTTCACCGGTCATCCCGGTCAGTGGGCGGACCGGCGTGTCTTTCAGCAGCGAAACCAGGGCCGTGGCCATGGTCACTCCGGCTGAAGGGCCATCTTTCGGGATGGCGCCCGCGGGCACGTGAATGTGTATATCGTGGTCCTTGAAGAACTCCTCGGGGATGGCGAGTTTCTCGGCGTTGGAGCGCACCCACGTAAGCGCCGCCTGCATGGACTCCTGCATCACCTGTCCGATCTGTCCGGTCATGGTGAAGCCGCCCTTGCCCTTCATCTTATTGGCTTCGATGAAGAGAATGTCGCCGCCCGCCGGTGTCCAGGCCAGCCCAACGGCCACGCCCTGTCGCTTGGTGCGCTCGGCAATCTCGGTATCGATGCGGATCTTGATTCCCCCCAGGAATTCCTGCACCGTCTCCCGCGTCACGACCAGTTTTTCGGTCTTGCCTTCGGCAATCCGGCGCGCCTGTTTGCGGCAAATGGTGCCGATGTTGCGCTCCAGATTGCGCACGCCGGCCTCACGCGTGTAATGCCGGCTGATAAAGCGAACCGCATCTTCCGGGATCTCGATCTGCTCTTTGGTCAGACCGTTCTCATCAATCTGTTTCGGAACCAGATAACGCTCGGCGATATGGGCCTTATCGTCTTCTGTGTACCCCTGCAATTCGATGATCTCCATGCGATCGCGCAATGGCTCGGGAATCGTATCCAGCATATTCGCTGTACAGATGAAGAGCACTTTTGAAAGATCGAACGGCACGTCCAGGTAGTTATCGCGGAAGGTGGAGTTCTGCTCGGGATCAAGCGTCTCCAGCAGCGCCGATGACGGATCGCCGCGGAAGTCGCGCCCAAGTTTGTCTACTTCATCCAGGACAAAGACGGGATCGTTGGTCTCAGCCCGGCGCAGCCCCTGCATGATCTGCCCTGGCAATGCGCCGATATATGTGCGGCGATGGCCGCGGATTTCCGCTTCATCATGCACGCCGCCCAGGGAGAGACGCACAAACTTGCGGTCCAGGGCGCGCGCAATGCTTCGGCCCAATGAAGTCTTGCCCACTCCAGGAGGTCCGACAAAGCAAAGAATCGGTCCTTTCATCGAGGGCTTGAGACGCCGCACGGAAAGATAATCGAGAATGCGATCTTTGACCTTCTTCAAATCGTAGTGGTCGGCGTCCAGGACCTCGGCCGCCTTCTTGATGTCCACCACAACGCCGCTCGACTTGGCCCACGGCAATACCGCCAGCCACTCAATGTAATTGCGGGTAACGGAATAATCCGCCGCCATGGGTGACATGCGTGCCAGGCGGTTCAGTTCTTTGGTGGCCTCTTTCTTTACTTCTTCCGGCATGCCTGCCGCGTCAATTTTCTGGCGCAGCTCTTCCACGTCGCGCTGGGTCTCATCCTGCTCACCCAGTTCTTTCTGGATGGCCTTCATCTGTTCGCGCAGATAGTATTCGCGCTGCGACTGCTGCACCTGGTCCTGGACCTCATTCTGGATCTTGTTGCGCAGCTGCTGGACTTCCAGTTCTTTTGCCAGATGATGGTTGATCGCCTGCAGCCGGCGGCTTACGTCCGGCGTCTCCAGGATCTCCTGCTTGTCTTTGGTGGAGAGGAACGGAAGCGACGAAGCAACAAAGTCGACCAGCCTGCCAGGCTCTTCAATGTTGATGGCCACGGTCTGCAGTTCATCGGATAGCGTTGGCGAACCGGCTACAATCTGCTGGAACAGCGTCAACACGTTCCGCTGCAGCGCTTCGATTTCCGGCGCCATTTCCGGTTCCGCGTCGGGTATCGGCTCTACATTGGCGCGCAGAAAGGGCGTTAACTGCGTGAACTCCTGCAACTTGCCGCGGCTCAGGCCTTCAGTAAAAACAAAGAGGCTCTGGTTCGGCATCTTGACCACCTTGTGCACCGTGGCCAGCGTTCCAATGTTATACAAATCAGTAGGTTGCGGAGCATCCACGCGCGCTTCCCGCTGCGCTACAACCAGAATGGTCTTCTCTTCGCCCAGCGAGTTGATCAGCTGGATTGAGCTTTCACGGCCTACAGTCAAAGGCAGGACCGCATGTGGAAATAAAACCGTATCTCGCACCGGCAAGACCGGTATGCCTTTTTGCGGCTCTTCAATTACCGTTGGGCGCTGGTCAGACGTGGCTCCTAAAGGCTCAATATTGGTAGTAGTTGTCTCAGACGCCATAAAATTCATCCTTGATATAAGTACGCTCACATTTGATGATCGAGAGGCCTGGAAAGATGCAGTTTTGGACCCAAGGGCACGAATTGTAACACCTTTTCCAGTGTCGCTCCGATCCAAACTTTGAGCCGCAGATTACCTGGCTCACTCAATCTCAGCGATCACGTGCGATCTCCGCCACTCGGCGACCTCCTCCCGCCCTCCTCCCCTTCATCCCCGAAAGATAAAGACTTAGCCGATTCATCCCCGGCGTTGATACCGGCAATCTTTATGTCAGCCACGGCTGCAACCGGCTCCCGCTCTGCCAGCGCCGCTTTTACCTTTGCGCCCTTGGCGTCCTTTGCGGTGAAATTTCTGCTTAGCTCCGGCGCACTCCTCACCATCTCTTCCGGCTTTGTCTGCGCGAAAGTCGTCCATCGCGCCGTCACCATGGCCAGTTGCAGCCCGTAAAACATCAACCCCGCCGTGCGCTCCGTAATCTCGCCTTCCAGCAGCGCCCGCGACACCTCCATCAGCCATAGCATCACCGCATTGGCATCCTCCAGCGGCGGCAAATTCAACTTTCGCGGACGCACCGCCAGCATGCGCGCATGGGCGTAACAAACCTTGTCCTTGCGCAGCCGGGGCCCTCCGCACCGCCTGCCGTCGGAATACACGTGGCCGCAGCGGGGCGCCTGGTTCGCCTTTTCCAGCAGCGCAAGCTGTCGGCGGTGGAATTCGATCTTTTCCGCATCCGTGGCCCAATCCGGCGGAACTCCGCATTGCTTGCGGATTTCGTTCTCCATTTGGTTTTGCTCCATCCACGGCTTAACTACTTTCTCGTTGTACTCAAGCGCATTCATCACCTCGGGCTGTTCGTCCTGCAATTGTTCATACGACTTGACCACCGTATTCTCCGTCTGCAGCCACTCTTGTATTCTGGTGCTCATCGTCCACTCTCCTGTCGCTTCATCTTCCAACCGCTTTGTTTACAACTACTTTCCCGCCAAAAAAGAAACGGCGCTAAGGCCTCGGAAGGCCTTGCGCCGCTTCGAATCTCGTATTTTCAGCTGGATACACGCTCACCTGGGAACCATCCAATCGGTTCACAGGGCGCAATCTTACTTTGCCTCAATTTTGCCCGAATGTCAAGCGAAACCGGTCGGCCGGTAGTGGTGCAGTTTGAATTCTTGTGCCCTTTCTAAACCGAAATCAAGGCCGTGTTCTTTGCTCGATGTAATAACATCGTCTCTTACGAAACGTCATCCCGAAGGGCGTCAGCGAGCCCGCGTTTTCGGGTTCCCTTCACGCCCCGGGTCCCCAGCGCGCGCGGTTTTCGCGTGCTGGGGTGGACGCCCGGTGTTGGCGTGAAGGGCAGAGCGGGCGAGGTAGCCCTGAGGGACCTTGTGCTTCCATGGAGAAAGCTTCATACGTTTACATGATGGGCAGCGCTTCACGCCGTGCACTTTACGCGGGAGTGACAGCGTGTCTTTATGAACGAGCCTGGGAGCACAAAAACAATCTGGGCGGATATTTCACCACGAAATACAAGTGCCATCGTCTGGTCTACTTCGAGCAATTCACCAATGTGGAAACGGCGATTGCCCGCGAAAAGGAGATCAAAGGCTGGCGCAGAGAAAAGAAGAACACGTTGGTCGAGTCAGTGAACCTGGGCTGGAAAGACCTGGCGGCAGATTGGTATCCGGAAGGACTCCTGAAGGACGGCGTTCCGGTGGAAGGCGGCACACGCCCGTGCTCTTAACACGTGCCGCTCCTACTTCGCCCTCGGGTACACTCCCAACACCTTCACTACGCCGGCGATCTCTTCCAGATGCTTGAGCGCCAGGCGCATGGCCTGATCGTCACCCCGCATCACGTCCACGTAAAAGCGATACTCCCAGGGCCTGCCCCGGACCGGGCGGGACTCAATCTTGCTCAAATCAAGATCGCGCAGGGCAAAAACGCTCAAAGCCTTGAACAGCGCTCCGGAGACGTTCTTGAGCAAGAAAACCAATGACGTCTTATCGGCCCTGGCCGAAACTTTCCTCTTCTTGGTAATCAGGAAGAAACGAGTGAAGTTCTGCTTGTTGTCTTCCAGGCCGGACTTGAGCACCTTGCCGCCATACTCCTTGGCGGCCTGGCCGCTGGCGATGGCCGCAGTGTCGCGGAGATGTTCCGCCATGATGTGCTTAACGCTCCCGGCAGTGTCATAGAACGGCACGGCGGAAATTCCACGATGCCCGCGGAAAAAGTTGCGGCATTGGTCCAGCGCCACCGGATGCGAGAGCACCCGGCGAATGTCTTTGAGTTTGCTGCCCGGCGCGGCGATCAATTGGTGCTCGATCCGCAACCGTGTCTCGGCGTGAATAAAGACGTCGCGCTCCAGCAGAAGATCAAGATGCTCGCCCACGGGGCCGGCCAGCGTGTTCTCCACCGGAATCACGGCAGCTTTTGCGCGCCCCGAGTCCAGCGCATCAAAGACCTCGGCCGAGGTAGCGCAAGCCAGCACATCCGCGCCGCGCACCAGCCGCAGCGCCGCCTGGTGGCTGAATGCTCCACGCTCGCCTTGGATGGCCACTTTCATGCTGTAACAATATAGCTTCCGTCGTCTTGGCGCTAGCTGCGAGCGCGAGCCCGTGCCGCAATCGATTTCATCAAGCTGCTCTTGCTGTGGACGTTGGGACCGGGATAATCTTGGTTGCGAATCCCTTCCCGGAATTATGAAGCGCCTTGTGTTGATCTACGGGTTAATCGGTGGAATCCTGATCGCCGTGCTCAAGTGGACCGAGTATCGGTTCCTGGTAGTCGAGCATTCCATTGAAATCTACGGAGGGCTGACCGCTGCGACCTTTGCCGTTGTTGGCATCTGGCTCGGTCTCAAGCTGACAGGAAGGCGGGAGCGGATCGTGGTGAAGGTCCCTGTCCCTGCCGGAGCGCCTTTCGTCCCTAACGAGAAAAAACGCGAAGACCTCGGCATCACGCGGCGGGAGTTGGAGATCCTGGAACTGATCGCCCAGGGCATGAGCAACCGCGAGATCGCCGGGAAGCTTTATGTGAGCGAGAACACGGTCAAGACTCATTCCAGCCGCGTTTTCGACAAATTAGGGGCCAGGCGGAGAACGCAGGCCGTGCAACTCGGCAAGGAATTCGGCCTGCTTCCTTGAATGACTCCCCCAAAAGGATGATTTTTCTCTCCCCGGGCAAAAATCACCCGAAAGGATGATGACAGAAGCCCTGCCTGCCGCGATAGGGTGGACCTGCATTCACGTTTGCATTGCCGGTCTCGGGAATGTGTTCGAAATGCTTACATTACAAAGGAGAGCACATGGAACTTGGCGCGTTTTCGATCAGCCTGGCGGTCAAAGACATTGAAGCTTCCCGGGCTTTCTATGAGAAGTTGGGATTCAAGGCCTTCGCCGGAAATGCCTCGCAACGCCGGCTGATTCTCAAGAACGGCCCTCACGCAATCGGTCTTTTTCAGGGCATGTTCGAACGGAACATTCTGACTTTCAATCCTGGCTGGGACAGCAATGCCGGCAAACTCAACTCCTTCACCGACGTTCGCGATCTGCAGCGCAAATTGAAAGCGCAGGGTGTGCGGCTCACCACCGAAGCGGACGAGACATCCACGGGACCGGCGAGTTTTACCACGGTTGACCCCGACGGAAATCCCATTCTGGTCGATCAGCACGTCTGAATCTCACAGGAGACACATCATGAAAAAAACCATATTGACCTTCGGGCTGATTTCCGGCGCCATTGCATCGCTGCTGATGGCGGCTACACTGCCGTTCGCGGACAGGATAGGCTTTAACAAGGCCGAGGTCATCGGCTACACGACCATTGTGCTCTCTGCTTTGCTGATATTCTTCGGCATCCGCTCCTATCGCGATAACGCCGGCAATGGCCAGATCACGTTCACAAAAGCCTTTACCGTCGGGATCTCTATCACTCTGATTTCATGCGTTTGCTATGTCGTTACCTGGGAAGTTCTCTACTACAACTTCCTCCCCGGTTTCATGGACAAATATGCCGCCTATATGATCGAGAAGGCCAAGGCCTCGGGCGCGAGCGCTGCCGCTCTCCAGGCGCAACTTCAGCAACTGAAGAAATACAAGGAGCTTTACCAAAACCCGCTCTTCAACACCGCAATCACGTTCCTCGAGCCCTTCCCGATCGGGCTCGCCATCACGCTGGTTTCTGCGGCCATACTGAGAAAGAGACGGCAATCGCAACCGGCACAATCGCCTTTGCCGGCATCCTGAACCTGTTTCCGGTGTTGGCATTCATGCGATGAAGGAGGCTGACCGTTCGTCAGCCTCCTTCGTTTCATTGATGCGTTGGCCCTCATTATATTGCTGTCATTGGCAGAGGCTGGCAGCAACTCTCGATTGCTTACAACCGTCCCCGCTCCGTTAGCTTCAAAGCTATTAACAAGATTGTTACGTGAGGGGGCACAATGCTTTGGACTCTATTTGTGATTTTGCTTGTTCTCTGGCTGGTCGGAGTGGTCAGTAGTTACACAATGGGCGGGTTCATTCACCTGCTGCTGGTGCTGGCGGTGATCGCATTGGTCTTCCAGTTGATTACCGGCAGGCGCGCTGCAGTTTAGGGCGAATCGCCCTCCGGACCTGGCAAGGCATGAAGCATTTTTAGCTCGGAAAACGGGAGACAACGGCGCGTAGGCTCGCGCTTCCGTTCAAACACAAGCAACAACACTACAAGAACCGAAAGAACAACCACACTCAAGGGGAGGACTATTTATGGATAAGGACCGTATCAAGGGAAAAATGGAGGACGCCGCCGGGCGTGTTAAGCGCCAGGTAGGCGAGTGGACCGGCGACGAGAAAGCCCAGGCCGAAGGTCTCGCGGAACAGGCGAAAGGAAAAACCCGCGCGGCCGTAGGCAAGATGAAAGACGAAGTACGCGATGCCGCCGATAAACTGAAGCAGCAGCGGATCAAAAAGGAAGAAGAAGATCGCGGCAACGTAATTGAGCGCGATAAAGACGTCGCCTAACGCACTCCTCTACGCTTACACATACAAGGCGCTCGCCAAGGGCGCCTTGATTTTTGCCAGACCGCAAACTCCCGTCAGAGAAAGTGAACTCTCTCGAAAATGCCGCCACCCTGTCTCCGTGGAAAACAACTCGCTCTTCGACCAAGGAATCCCTGGCGCCGCCGGGCTACGGTTTGTCCAGGGTTCGGAAACGCACTCGCCTAAGTCGCCTTGGTTGTGGCATGCTTAGGGGCATGAAAACCAAGAACATGCGGGAAATGGAAAAAATGTGGGCCAAGAAGGCCGCTGAACAGAATAATCCCCGGCTAAAGACAGGCGCGCCAACCCGGCAGAGCGCAACCCCTACACCGCGCATCGCCAGAAAATCCTCACGCGGCAGCTAGCTGCGCTATACGCGCCCTGCGGTCCCTCATCAAAATTCGATCAACAGGTTGCCCGCCCGATCTTTCCAATACGCCAGGCCCGGCGGAATGACCGAGGTTGCGCTGTATTCGGTGATGATCGCCGGCCCGCGATAGCGTTTACCCGCCTGAATTGAGGCCCTGGGGACCACCTGGGTGCGGTGACGCCTGCCGGCAAAGTGGACCATCGCCGCCGCGGGCTTGAGCGTGCCCTGCTCTTCGCGGATTTTCAGACGCGAGAGTTTTTCCGGTGAAGCAACACGCCCGCGCATGCGGACCGTCACGATCTCCACTTCGCGCTCCGGGCTGCTGTAGCCGTAGCGGCGTTTGTGCTCGGCATGAAAACGCCGGAGCACATCGGCGCTGTACGGCAGATTCAGTTCGTAGCCCTGGCCGCGATAACGGAGATCGCAACTGGGCTCGAACACCGCTCTTCCCTGCCACTCTTCCTTCGCCAGCTCCGCGGCGACACTGCGCTTGAGTTCGGCGAAGACCGGATCCAGCCGCGCCGGCAAACCCTGTATTCCCTTGGTTCGGCGTCCTGCAACGCTGGGAGCAACGCGCAGCAATACGGTGCGGGAATGGTCTTTCACCACGTCGCTGATGAGAATGCCCAGCGCGGAGAGCGCTCCAGGATATGCGGGAACGATCACGCGAGGAATCCGCAAGGCCTGCGCCAGGTCGCAGGCATGCATGGCCCCGGCGCCGCCGAAAGCGATCAGCGAGAACTGTCTGGGGTCGTAGCCGCGCTCGATCGAAACCACGCGAATGGCTTTTTCCATGTTGGCGTTGACCACGCGGACCACGCCCGCCGCAAACTCTTCAGGCTTGAGCTTGCTTTTATTTTCCTGGAGCCATCGCGTAACCAGTTTTTGCGTGCGCGGCAAATCAAGCTGGAAATCGCCGCCCAGAAACTGGTCCGCGGGCAGGCGGCCCAGGAGCAGGTTGGCGTCCGTGACAGTGGGGCGTTCGCCTTTGCCGTAACAAATCGGACCAGGATCGGCCCCGGCCGATTCCGGTCCCACGCGCAGGGCCCCGCCGGCGTCAAAGCGCGCCAGCGATCCTCCGCCGGCGCCGACAGTGTGAATGTCGAGCACAGGCACGCGTATGGGCACGCCGGCGATATCGGCCTCATTCGTGGTGGTTGGCCGGCCGTCAACCAGGGCGACGTCGGTAGAGGTTCCGCCCATGTCAAAAGTAATGATGCGGTCAAAGCCGCTGCGCTGCGCCACCGCCGCTGCGCCTACAATGCCGCCCGCAGGACCCGAGAGCACGGTGCGCACCGGCTGTTCCGCCGCCGTGGAGAGCGCCGTAATGCCGCCGCTGGATTGCATCACGAAAATCCTGGCCCGCTTGCCGCCGCTGGAGCGATTGCCCGCCCGCTCCTCGAGCTTCTGCAAATAACTCTGCATCACGGGCTGGAGATAAGCGTTGACCAGCACCGTGCTGGCCCGCTCGTACTCGCGAAATTCAGGCAGGACCTGATGCGATATGGAAATCGGCAGGTTGAGCTGGGCAAGCGCTTCAGCCACGGCTTGCTCGTTTTCCGGATTGGCGAATGAGAACAATAGTGAGAGAGCAATGGCTTGCGGTCTTTGCGCCGCAATTTGCTGTGCCAGGCGCGCCAGCGACTCCCGGTCGGGCGCGCGAAGAACCACGCCTTCGGACGAGATGCGTTCGTCGACGCCGAAGCGCAACTCCGACGGCGCCAGCGCAGGATCTTTTTCAAAAAAGAAATCGTAAAGCTTCGGGCGCTGCTGGCGGCCGATCTCGATTGAGTCTTCAAACCCTGCGGTGGTGACAAAAGCAACACGCGCGCCTTTGCGCTGGAGCAGCGTATTAGTGCCTACGGTGGTACCGTGCAAGACCACCACGTCCTGGTTGTCGCCGGCAATCTTATGCACCGCGCCGGCAATGGCTTCAGCCGGGTCGGCAGGAGTGGAAAAGACTTTCAAAATGCGCAGTGTGGAATCTTGGAGCGGGGCCCCCGGACTGCGCCGGTTTTGCGCGGGACGGGGTGTTAGCCAGACGCAGTCGGTGAAGGTTCCGCCGCTATCGATGGCGATTCTGAGGGGAGCGCGCTTGGACATGAAACCCGCGATTCTAACACGCGGGCTTCTCACAGCCTCTTCCCCATCAGCAGCCCGTCGATTGAATCAAGATAATAGTGCGGCAAGACTTTCAGCACGGAGTAGCCGTGCTTCTTGTAAAACCTGAGCGCAGGCTCGTTGTCCACGGCAACTTCAAGGGACACATAGTCACAGCCGGCCTGCTTCAGACCGGCTTCGGCAGACGACATCAACAATGTCCCCAGGCCGCTATGCTGTGCCGGCGGCATCACGTCGATGGTAATGATTTTGCCCACGGACCGAGATGCGCGCCGCGGGCGGAAGCGGTCCGCGATCACAAAGCCCATGATCTTTTCTTTCTGCAAGCCAACCAGTGAGATGGCGGTGGGCATGCCAAGAAAGTAGCGCATCTCTTCTTCCGAGTAGGCAATGCCTTCGACGAAGCAGGTTTGATCGATCTGGAGAAGGCGATCGAAATCCGCGCTTTGATACTTGCGCACTTGGAGCACGGAAATATTGTACCGGCACTCTTCAGGAACGCCTGAATGCGGCTTAGATCGTCTTGCGGCTCTTCTTGCGGCAATCTTCACAGATGCCGTAAATCTGGAAGTTGTGGCGAGTGGCGTCAAAGTGGTATTTACGCCCGATCTCCTCTTCCAGCTTGTTGACTTCCGGAGAGAAGAATTCCACCGAAGCGTCGCATTCGGTGCAGACCATGTGATGGTGGTTGCGGCGGTTGAACTGGTGCTCGTAACGCGCCATGCCGTCGGGGAACGGGACGGCGCTGGCCAGTCCGCATTCCGCCAGCAGCTTGAGCGTGCGGTAGACGGTGGTAAACCCGATCTTGGCGTCTTTCTTGCGAACGAGACGAAAGAGCTCGTCGGTGGAGAGATGATCGCGGGTCTCCAGAAAGGTGCGCAGGATGGTGTCACGCTGGTCGGTGTGTTTGAGCCCGACTCGTTTCAAGTGCTTATAGAAAATTTCCTGCGCCTCGCGCATGGATTCGCGCGAAGGCGGCGCATGATCGTCAATCCGTCGTTGCAGCATGATTTGCGGTGGACCCGGAAAACCCTGGCAAATGAAAATGAAATTCATTTTCATTATACCCCCAGTGCCTGGAATCCCGATTGTGAACTTCGTCCCTGTTCCCTTAGAATCTTGGTCTCATGACCGCCACTGTTGCTGCTCCTCGATCGCGTGGAACCCGTTCCGGGCTGGTCTTTAAGATCGTTCTCTGGATTCTGCTTCTGGTCATCATCGCCGGAGCGCTGGCGTTCTTCTGGTTTTACAATGCCGCGCGCTCATCCCTGGCGCAGCTCGATGGCTCGATCACCCTCTCCGGCCTGCAAGCGCCCGTCTCGGTGGTCCGCGACGCGCATGGCGTGCCGCACCTGACCGCCGCGAACCTGCCCGACCTTTTCTTCGCGCAGGGTTACGTTACGGCGCAGGACCGGCTGTGGCAGATGGACCTGACGCGCCGCGCGGTAGGCGGGGAGATGGCGGAAATCTTTCCGGCATCAAGCGGGCCGCCGCAAGCCTTTTCACGCACCACGGCAGCCGTTCGCCCGCGCCAGACCTGGGTGGATTACGACAAGCAGCAGCGCATCATGCGGCTGCGCGTGGTGTCTGAGCGCGTGGCGCAGCAGCTTTCCGCGCGCGATCGCGCATTCTTTGAGGCTTATGCCAGGGGCGTGAATGCCTTCATCGACCAGCATCGCGCAAACCTGCCCATGGAGTTCCGCCTTCTCGGCTACCAGCCACGGCCGTGGTCGGTCGCCGACTCAATCCTCATCGGCATCGGCATGAGCCAGTTGCTCAATCCGCAATATGAGACCGAGTACTGGCGGGAAAAGATCGCCGCCAGGCTCACGCCGGAGCTGATGGCGGATCTGTATCCGCCCGACTCACGCCATGATCATCCCCCGGCAAGCGAAGCAGGGACCGACTCCGGCGCTGGCTCCGCTCTGCCGAACCCTCCGGCGAATATTCTCAGAAAGGCGGGCCAGTTGACGCCGCGACCCGGCGACGATGCCTGCGAAGCCTGCCTGCCCGGATCGAACAACTGGGTAGTCTCCGGTGCGCACACGGTTTCCGGCAAGCCGCTGCTTTCGAATGACATGCATTTGCCGCACCGCGTTCCCGGCGTGTGGTATGAGGTGCAACTCCATTCCGGCGACTTCAACATTGAAGGCTTTTCCCTGCCCGGCCTGCCGTTTATCAGCGTGGGACACAATCAGCGCATCGCCTGGGGATTTACCAACCTCAACCCTGACGTGCAGGACCTCTTCATTGAAAACTTCAACGCTGCGGGCGAATACCAGACGCCCACAGGCTGGCAAAAGCCGGAGATCGACCACCAGATCATTCACGTCAAGGGCAAGCCGGACATCTCATTTGACGTGACCGTAACGCGCCACGGGCCCATCATTACCAGCCTGCTCCACGGCGAGACGCGGCAGATCGCCCTGGGTTGGCTGGTTTACGATCCTCATGCTATCAGCGTGCCGCTCTTCGATCTTGACTCGGCGCAGAACTGGGAGCAGTTCCGCAAAGCGCTCTCAGTGTTTGCCACGCCGTCACAGAACGTTGTTTACGCCGATATCGACGGCAACATTGGCTATCAGCCCATGGGCTTCGTTCCCATTCGCGCCGCAGGCGACGGCACTGTGCCTGTCTCCGGCGCCGACGGCAAGCATGACTGGACCGGCTACGTTCCCTTTGACAAGCTGCCCAGCCTGTACAATCCGCCGTCGGGCATTATCGCCACCGCCAACGCGAAGATCACGCCGCAGGGCTATCCTTATCGGCTCGCCACGCAGTGGTTCCCGCCGTATCGCACCGAGCGCATTTACAAGGTGCTGGAATCCGGCAAGAAATTTTCCCCGGCGGACATGCTGGCCTTGCAGACCGACATTACCTCGGACTACGACCGCTTCTTCGCCGATAAGTTTGTTTACGCTATCGACCACAGCGCCAAGGCGACCGACCGCACGCGCCAGGCCGCGGACGTAATGCGTGGCTGGGATGGACGCATGCTGGCCGAGTCCGCCGCGCCAACCATCGAGGTGCGCACGCGCCGCTACCTGTGGCAGATGCTGCTCAATCCCAAGCTGGGCAATGACGCTGACAACTACGACTGGTCGGAAGATGCGGTGGCTCTCGAAAACATCGTCGAAAACCAGCCGGCGCGATGGCTGCCTCCGGGCTACTCCAACTTCAATGACCTGCTCACGGCAGCGGTTGAGAGAGCCCTGCAAGACGCGCCCTCCGATCTGAAGTCGTGGAAGTACGGAGAAGCTTATCCGCTGGTGATCATCCATCCGGTGTTCAGAAGTCTTCCCATTCTGCATGGCCGCATGAGCGTCGCCGGGCCGGGAATTCTTCCGCAATCTGGCGGAGGCTATACCGTCAAGCAGGTGGGACGCGTCTTTGGCCCGTCGGAGCGCATGACCGTGGATTTCTCCAATCTCGACGCATCCACCTTCAACCTGGTGCTGGGCGAATCCGGCCAGCCCTTCAGCCCGCACTATATGGACCACTGGGACGCCTGGTACAACAATAAGACGTTCACCCTGGCGTTCACCGATGCCGCCGTGCAGTCGGCCAAGGTGCACGAGCTGCGGCTGGAGCCGGGAAAGTAACAGCAGGCTTCAAGGTCGCTCTTGCTTTCTTCAAGACGGCTCTTGCATTCGAAGAAAGGCTCTCGCTTGCGCCGTGGTGATATAGTGCTGCGCAGCAAAACACATATTCCAGTCGGGCCACGATCAGGTATCTCTGCAAGACAAGAAACTGTCCTCATGGAGTGAACCGATGGCGCATAAGTCCAAGGTTTCGCCGGTTCTTTTTGTTATCACAACCCTCTGCTTCCTCTTCCCGTTCGTCACCGTTTCCTGTAACGGACAGAAAGTCGTCACATTTTCCGGCGTGGAGCTGGCCACGGGAACCACGGTGGAGCAGCCGCAGGTTTTTGGTCCGCCACAAAAGAGGCATCAGGGCGCCCAGCCCCTGGCCACCGTGGCTGCACTCTGCGCCCTTGCCGGCGTGGGCTTGAGCTTTCTGGGGCTGCGGCTGGCCATTGCTCCGGCCATCAGCGGAGCCCTGGGGGCGTTGTCTTTGTTGTCCCTGCAATTCAAGCTGAATGGCGACCTGACCAAAGAGGCGCGATCGGACATGTTTCGCCTGGACTGGGAGGCTGGATACATACTGGCGCTCGTCTTCTTTGCCGTGGCTGCGGCCTGGAACTTTTACGTCTTCTTCCAGGGCAGAAAATCTCCCGCCCTTGCGCCATCTCCTCCGCCTCCACGGGCGAGCGCGGCCGCTACGGGAGCCGGGGCTTCTTTTTGTCCGCATTGCGGACAAGCGCTCAACGCCGGCGCCAGGTTCTGCGGAGGATGTGGGAAAGCTGTGGGGTGATCGGTATTGACCCAGCGATTCTCGTGTGGCACCGCCGCCTTGCTGCGTGCAAATGCCGGCGGTGCTTCTTTCCCGATCACCCGATCACGCGCGATCACTAGATCACCAGATCTTCATATCCGTGTCATCCGTGTTCATCAGTGGTAAGGTCTTTGTTTTTCCGTGCCCCATCGGCTAGTTGCTAGTTGCCAATTACTAACTGCTGTTTCCCCTACGGATCGATCAGCACTACATCAATCGCTCTGCCCACAACGTCGAGCTGGGTAATGCCGGTGGCAGGAGCGTCGGTATTGAGGTCGAAGATATCGAGTTCTCCGGCCTGGACCACGTAGATCACGTTGCGGCCGGTGATGGGTTGCAGGCCGGTAACGTCAAAGTTCAGGCGGAAGGACGACTCTTCAGGGAACTTCACGGTGGACGAGCTGGTGTTGAAGATGCTGAGGCAGCCGCGGGTGGTGTTGGCGGCCGCGCCCGGATCGACCGTGCATCCGGCGGCGCCGATATAAACACGATTGTTGGCAAAAGCCATCTTCCCGTGCAGGCCGTCCGTGATCGGAACGGGAGTCGCGGCGGTGAGCGCGGAAGTATTGACGACGGTCAGCGCTCCGCAGCGGGAAAGCGGGCAGGCGGCGCCGGGGCCGGTTGTAGGCGTCGCGGTTCCAGCCACGTACAGATTGCCGCCGTTGAGCAGCCCGGCGGTGGCTCCGCCGGGAACCGGGATCGGCGCAAGCGCGGGTGCGAAAGTGGGAGACGCCGTGCCGAAATCGACCGAGACCACGCTGGAGGCGGTTCCGCCGCATTCCTGACCGCAATTCAGGATGAAAGCCTGCGTGTCACTGGTGCCGAAGACCGCGGTGAACGGCTGATCGAGGTGCACCGCGTCGGTAATGGTCTGGACGTTGCCGGTCGCCGTATCGATCACAAAAAACGTGTGCGTGTTGGGCGGGGCCTGCGCCTGCGGGTCGCTGAAGGCGAGTAGTTTGGTGCCGTTGGGGCTCATGGCCAGGCGGCTGGCGTTGGGAATGCGAATGACAGGGCGGGCCACGCCGTTGGATGTATCCACGGATTGCACAAAACCGAAGCCGCGCTGCGCGGTCCATGCGTTCTTGCCGTCGGGGGTGATGGCAATGTCAAACGGCAGGTCGCCGATGGGGGCATTAAAGGTCACCGCTTCCGTGGTGTCGTCGATGATGGTGATTTCGCTGAGCGTGCTGTTCAGCGCAATGGTGATGCCCTTGGCTGAAACCAGCTTGGTAGCCGATTGCACGCTGAAGTTCTTGGTTGTGAAAGTGTCTTTTTGCGCGTCCAGCAGGTTGACTGTGCCGGCCTGCACGTTGGAAAGCAACACCCGCCTGGTCAAGCCGGTCGGCTTAGGTTGATTGGAGTTGCTGCTTGAACCGCAGCCGGCCACCGCAAGCGCCAGGACCGCAACCCAAAGCCGTGAACGATAACTGTTTCGCCGCATTCTTTTATTAAACCGTTTCTTCTTATGACCGCGTGAATTGTGCTGGAAAACGCGATTATAGCAGAGCCGCTTCACCCACGGAGCAGGGCCCTTGCCTGAGTTCGGGGCGAAAAAACGCCGTCCCGTTCCGTCGCGCAAGGCTCTCCCGCAAAACCATAGAACGCTCCAGAGCGCGCTCTATGCGGGAAATCTTGCCACTCCATGGGCGGCCATGGCAGGAATTACGTGGGCTAGGGTATTCTGACACTGACGATGGCCCTTGATCTACTAACCCGGCTTAAGCAAGGTCCCGTGCTGTGCGACGGCGCAATGGGCACGCTGCTGTACGCCAAGGGCGTGTTCATCAACAAATGCTACGACGAGCTGAACCTGACCCAGCCGGACCTGATCCGCAATATCCATCAGGAATACATGAATGCCGGTGCGGAGATCATTGAAACCAATACTTTTGGCGGCAACTCTTTTCGCCTGGGACGCCACGGCCTGGCCGACAAAGTAAGCGAAGTCAATCACAAGGGCGCTGCCCTGGCCCGTGAAGCCGCGGACGCCTTCAACTTGAAGAAGGCCGCCAGCGTCCTGGTGGCCGGATCGGTTGGCCCGCTGGGGCTGCGCATTGAGCCGTTGGGCAAAACGTCGCGCGAAGAGGCCCGCGCGTCTTTTCGCGACCAGATCGCCGCCCTGGTTGAAGGCGGCGTCGACGTGATCATGCTTGAGACCTTCGGCTACCTGGAGGAGTTGCACCAGGCCATCCTCGCCGCGCGCGAAGCCGCGCCGGACAAGCAGCTGGTGGCGCAGGTAACCATTGACGAAGACGGCAACTGCCTGGATGGCGCCAGCCCGGAGACGTTTACCTCCAAACTTCACGATTGGGGCGTGGACGTGATTGGCTGCAACTGCAGCGTTGGCCCGGTGGCCATGCTTGAGGCCATTGAGCGCATCCGCCGCCTTACCGACAAGCCGCTGGCCGCGCAGCCCAACGCCGGCATTCCGCGCAGCATTGAAGGGCGCAACATCTATCTGTGCTCGCCGGAATACATGGCCAGCTACGCGCGCAAGTTTGTCAACGCCGGGGTCACACTGGTAGGCGGATGTTGCGGGACAACTCCCGAGCACATCAAGGCAATGAATTCCGCGCTGCGCATGGCCGATGCCAAAGGCAAGACCGGAGGCTTTCGGGTAATCACCGAAGCCAAGCGCGAATCCAGCATCACTCCGCCGCCGCTGGCCCAGCGCTCCAACCTGGGCAAGAAGCTGGCCGCCGGCGAGTTCGTCACGCTGGTGGAGATCGTTCCGCCCAAAGGCGTCGATTTCCGCAAGGAAGTGGAAGGCGCAAAGTATCTGAAGGCCGCAGGCATTGACGCCATCAATATTCCTGACAGCCCCCGCGCTTCAGCCCGCATGAGCAACATGGCGCTGTGCCTGCTGGTGCAGCAACAGGCGGGGATTGAGACCGTCCTTCACTTCACCTGCCGCGACCGCAACGTGCTCAGCATGCAGTCTGAGCTGCTGGGCGCTTACACCACGGGGATCCATAATCTGATCTGCATCACCGGAGACCCGCCCAAGCTGGGCAATTATCCCGACGCGACGGCGGTTTTTGACGTGGACGCCATCGGCCTGGTGAACATCGTTCACAACCTGAATTACGGGCTCGATGTAGGCGGCAACCCGATCGGATCGGGCACCAGGTTCATGATCGGCGTGGGAGCAAATCCGGGGATCGTGAATATTGACGAAGAGGTGCGCCGCTTTGAATACAAGGTCGAGGCCGGCGCCGATTACGCGGTGACGCAGCCGGTCTTTGATATCGCACTGCTGGAACAGTTTCTGCGGCGCATCGATCATCACCGCATTCCCGTACTCGCCGGAATCTGGCCCCTGACCAGCGTGCGCAATGCCGAGTTCATGAAAAACGAGCTGCGCGTCTCCGTCCCTGACGCAATCATTGACCGCATGGCGCGCGCGCCCAATGCCGAAGCCGCCCGCGCGGAGGGCATCCTGATTGCCCGCGAGATGCTCCATCAGGTCCGCGGCCTGGTGCAGGGAGCGCAAGTTGCCGCGCCCCTGGGACGTTATAACTCGGCGGTGGATGTGCTGGATGGCATGGGCGGCTCGGCGACGGCTGCAGGATAGGCTGACCGGACGTCCGGCATTACATGGACTCACAAAAGGCATTCTCAATTCATTTACGTTTTAGGATTTCAGGAGAAAGCAATGCCGGTGAGCCGTGTGGTGACCGTCAATCTCGGGGCAGTTCAAATTCAACCGTCGGAATTCCTGCTCTACACTCTCTCAGCAGGGGTCGGCAGTCCGTTATGGGCCTTTGGCTGCATTGAAGGTTCCAAATTGGCCAGCACTGATTTTTCGCAAGTTCCTCACGAGTGGCAACTCGGCGGCGCCCGGCCGTCGGCTCCTGAATTGCGGCATGTCCTGCTGGACCGTGGTGAAAGCAGTCCTGACAGGTACGTTTTGGATTTGCAGTTTGGCGGGACGGCTACCTACAAATTGCGTGTGGTGAAGCAGCCCGGAAATCAGCTTATTCAGGATATTTCCTATGAGAGCCACATCAACACTGATTCATTTGCAGAGACTCTCCGCGTAACCCTCGTTAAGGATGAAAAATGAAAAAGCTCTCCGTTTTGCTTTGCCTGGCCATATTGCCGCATGCGCTGTATGCGCAGATGGGTGCCTGCCGGAACTCGCCGGACCTTGACGCCTTCGTGCAATGCAGGGTGCAAAGCCGCGCATTCGATGTTGCCGCCATGAACAATAAAATTCAGGACTTTGCCAACCAGTCCGAGCCGCTTTCACTCGTCGAGAACTCGACAAGCCTGGTGGATTCGACGGCCGCTTCCGACATAGCCTCGGTGAGCACCACGCTCAGCGCGCTCTCGTCGAAGTCCCGCACCCCCAATTCAACGGATGTGAGCACTACATTCTCCGCCTATGGCATTTATGCCATGCTGCGGCAGACGAGTCCCCTCGATCCCGGCCTGTTTGTGCGCAAAACGGCGCTGCGAGGGCTTTCCATCACGTATGCCGACAGCTTTCCCAGCGATGAAGGGGCTACGGCGGACCAAGGATCGAGAACCTACGGTGCGAAATATCTGATCCATGCAGGCCGCGATCTCTCGTCCCCCGCCAATGCTGGGAAAAGAGACCGCATCATCGCAGTCCTACAAAACCAGATTCGCCCGTACGCTCAGGGAGTGGAAGAGATCGCCGATTACCTGTTTCAAAAGCTGGAACCAGGCCCCAAAACGGCTGCCGCCCGTGACAGTTTCGAGAGGAAGCTTGCGGACAGGAATTTTTTTCCGAGCATGTTGGCCAAGCTTGACGAAAGTGATTTTCGCAAAATCGATTCCATCATTGACCGCATCGTACCAAGCCAGCTAGACCTCGAGAACGCCTCGACGGCTGTTGCCAAGGAAGTCTTGCATGCTTCACAATGGTCCGCTGGCTTCTCCGCCAAGATCAGCAAAGGCAATGGCACGAACACGTACAGATCGGAATTTATTCATGACAAGCCATTTGCAGCGTGGCTGAAAGAAACCCTCAATATTGGCTGGGATTTTCAGAATGCGCAAAAACCCGGGGCCAAAAACCGCCAGGTTGCCCGTCTCGCCTTGCAAACAGAAACGCCTCTCAATGGCCACTCCGGGAAAACGCCTCGCATTCCTATATCTCTCACTGCTGCCGGCGAAGGAGATTGGGGAACAAACGGTACGCCAATCTACAAAGCCCAACTTAAACTGAAAGTTACCATTTTTCCCGGTGTGGACCTGCCACTGGTTGGATCTTATGTGAACCGCACAACCAATGTCCCAAGGGCGGATCTCAAGGGCCAGTTAAACATCTCCTTCGACTTTGCCAAGATCGTGAAGGGAGTCAAAAAACCTGCTTGAACAAGCCATGGCCCCATAGAAAGCCGAATTTGAGCTGAATACTGGTCCTTTGCTCGTCCACATAAATGTACTACGCATTTACATCCTCAAGTCTTTCGCAAATTCAAAACAAAGGCATGCCGAAGAAGTCTGTTACCCGGCCTGAAGGCCGATAGCCGTTTCGCTCGTAAAGCGGATGGCCCGCCTCAGCGGTTCGGTGGTATCCAGGGTAATGCGAATGCATTTTCTGCCCACGGAGCTCCGCCTCAGCTAGTTCCAAGAGCTGCTGCGCGATCCCGGTGCCCTGGCAGAGTGCCAGTAACGGCCATTCCCGAAGATGCCCTTCTTCCGGGCTTACTTAATCACAGGCGACGGTGCCGATGATCAAGCCGTCATTTCCTCTTTCCTCCACAAACACCGTCATGTACTTCATGCGATGCTTGAGAGTTTACGCGGTAAGCACTGTATTCACGAAAGCTTCTGGCGTGTAGCTGGTGCGTATGGCGCAAAGGCTTCAGCCAGACAAGCCCGAACCGAGCACATCAGTCTCCATGGCTTCGCGAACTCTGAATTCGGAACTCATGACGGATCACGTCTTTCGGCCTGGAAGGCCATTGCTTATGAATTGAATTCCAGTGCCGCACGATTCGTGAGAGAGCCTGAATCTTTGCGGCCCAGTTTGCCGGCGGAAGGCGATGAACAGTTTTCATTCCAGGAAAGTTGCTGAGGAAAAAATTTGGGAACGGCTTCGGCTTGTCGCGGTAGAATAAAGAATATGGAGTTTCGGCTCTGTGCCTAAATTTGAAGATTGTCTTCAGCGCCTGGAACAAATCGTCGACGAGTTGGAAAAAGGCAATGTGCCGCTTGAACAGGCATTGAAGCTCTTTGAAGAAGGGCTGAAGCTTTCGTCCTCCTGCCGCAAGGAGCTGGAGGAAGCCGAAGGCAAGGTCGAAATTCTCCTGCGACAAAACGGAAAGCTACAGCCTGAGCCCTACGAACCTGCCCTCGAACGGGCCCAGCAGCCGGTCAAGAAATAATTCCCCCACAGCCTGCGGGAAGACCCGCAGCTTGCATGTTTCAGCGGAAGCGCCCCCGTTGTTTCCGCCTCATCGAATGAGGAAGTGTTCCATGAAACCGCTCAGTGTAGTTGTCGCTCAAAGCAACAGCAAAACTGCGGAGATGCTGGCGAAGTCTCTCTATAACCATTTCCGCGTAGTGAATCTGGCGGGCGATCTGGATGAACTTCGGCAAGCCATCCCCAGACAGCGCGCTGATGTGGCAATCGTTGACCTTGAATTGGCCGCGCTCAGTGACGTGCAGCAGCTCACGCGGGAGTTCTCAACCACCACCATCGTGTGCACGCACCGCCTGGCCGACGAAAAGATGTGGACAGACGCTCTGGCGGCCGGTGCGGCCGATTGTTGCTACGCCTCCGATGTCCGGGCCATTGTTCTGGCCGCGAGCCATACCAAACCCGTCTCCCACGCTCACGCCGCCTGACAGAATCGATGTAGTACACTCCTCCGTTCAAGAAAAAGGGAACGCCATCCGGCGCTCCCTTTGGTTCTACCCGATCTCCCGGCCACGCGGTCCTCATGTTTTATACTCAGTATTCATGCTGAAAGAGATCCTGGAGCAAGGCCAGCGCACCATTGATGCGACCCTGGAAAAACTCTTGCCCGCGTCTACCCAACGTCCTGACTCAATCCATCGGGCGATGCGGCACAGCGTTTTTGCCGGAGGCAAGCGTCTGCGTCCTATTCTGTGCATGGAAGCCGCGCGCATGATTGCCGGCTGCCTGCCGGAGGGCGTCGAGGAGTTGGGCAGCGCGCTGGAAATGCTGCACACCTATTCGCTCATTCATGACGATCTGCCCGCCCTCGATAATGACGATTTGCGCCGGGGCAAGCCGACCTGCCACGTGGTCTTCGGAGAAGCGCTGGCCATCCTGGCGGGTGACGCCTTGCAGACGCAGGCCTATGAAGTGCTGGCCCGTCTCAAGTGTCCGGCGGAAGCGCGCGTGCGGATCATCGAGGAGATTGCTCGTGGTACCGGCACGGTGGATGGCATGATCGGCGGACAAGTGAAGGACCTGGAAGCTGAGCGCCAGCGTCCCGATGCCGCGACCCTGGAATACATCCATCGCTCCAAGACCGGCGCTCTGATTACCGCAAGCCTGGTAAGCGGGGGCATCTATGCGGGCGGCTCGGGCGCCGAGATTCAGCGCCTGCGCGACTTTGGCCGCTCCGTGGGTCTGGCGTTTCAAATCGTGGACGACGTGCTCGATGTCACCCAGTCTTCCGAGCAACTGGGCAAGACCGCGGGCAAGGACACGGCTTCAGAAAAAGCGACGTATCCTTCCCTGTTTGGCATTGAGGAATCAGTGCGCCAGGCCGACCTGCTGGTCCGTTCCGGTTGCAGCGCCCTTGATTCCTTCGCCCAACGGGCGCAAACACTAAAGGACCTGGCCCACTTCCTGGTACAACGCAAGAATTAGTAGTACCTGGACCAGCATCCCTGATGAAAAGAAAAGTTCTTCTTTCCCCTTGCGCCCGCATGTTAGTATTCCCTCGCATATTTGTCCCTTGAACATGTGCAAGAATTCACCCTATACCGGCGGTACGTGCCGCCGCACAACGTTGGCATCGAACCAAATCCGTTTTGTACTGCTGTACGTACTTCAAAGGACGCTTGTCGAGGGCGGCTGACGGCCCCCGTTATGTGCAGTTCCGATGATGCTCTCGACAGACACACTTAAAAAAAGGAAGGGAGATCTACAAAATGACGAAGTCTGTGCGTTTACTGCTTATGGGTGCGGCTCTGACAGGATTTGTTGCTGGCCAGAACGCCTTCGCTCAGGACACGACCAAGAAGGACGACACCAAGAAGTCCGACGACGGCGGCAAAAAAGCCACCAAGAGCAAAAAAGATAAACACGCCTGCAAAGGCCAGAACTCCTGCAAAGGCAAGGGCGGCTGCGGCGAAACCAAAGGCAAGAACGATTGCAAAGGCAAGGGCGGATGCCGGACTGACGGCAAGCCAATGGAAAAAGAAGGCGACAAGAAATAGTCCATCGGATCCTCTCGGTTGTTGTAGAGGACCGGTGGCAGATCGCTGGTCCTCTCTTTTGTTCCTCCTGCTCTATTCGGTCAACGGTTATGCCCGCAAATCGCTTCAACGGAAACAAGGACTACGGCGTCGGCATTGGGCTGCGCATTCCCCATTACAATCACATCTTTGAGAAAAAACCGGTCGTAGATTGGTTTGAAATCATCTCAGAGAACTTCATGGTGGAGGGCGGACGCCCGCTCCAGGTGCTGGACCAGATCCTGGAACGCTACCGCGTGGTGCAGCATGGCGTTTCCATGTATTTTGGCTCCGCCGAACCGCTGAACCGCGAACACCTGCGTCGCCTAAAAAAACTGGTGCGGCGGACCAACACTCCCTGGCTCACCGACCACCTCTGCTGGGGCAGCGTGGACGGCCGCTATTCCCACGACCTTCTCCCCATGCCGTACACCTTTGAAGCCGCCAAACGCACCGCGCAAAAAGTCCGCGAGGCGCGCGACTTTCTGGAAGTGCCCATCGCGGTGGAGAACGTGAGCAGTTACGCTGAATACCACGTCTCCGAAATGACGGAATGGGAATTCCTGAACGAAGTCGTGGAAGACGCCGACTGCGGCATCCTCCTCGACGTCAACAATATCTACGTCTCGTCACGCAATCATAATTTTGATCCATTCGAGTATTTGCGCAGTGTGCCTGTGGAGCGGGTCGCCCAGATCCACATTGCCGGCCACTCCGACTACGAGAAGTACATCCTGGACACGCACGATCACCCGGTCATCGATCCGGTGTGGCAGCTCTATGCCAAGGCCATCGAGCTGGTTGGGCCCACGGCCACGCTGCTGGAGTGGGACGACCGTATTCCCTCTTTCGACGAGGTCCACAAGGAAGCCCTGAAGGCCCAGCGCTTTGTTCCGGCCAGTTCGGCGGTGGCCTCATGAACCAGGGTCACATGAATCTGGATCTCATGAATCTGGAGCAACTTCAGCGCGCGGTTTTTGACGTGGTCCGGCAGCCGCTCACCGAAGACGAACGCATGCGGCCGTTCACGCTCGACGGCAGGTCCACCACGGAGATCGCCGAGCAGATCGTCAAACCCAATGACCGGCTGACCTCGGTCGAGCGCCTGGAAATCTATAATCGCGTCTACTGGTTCCGCCTTCTTTCTTCCCTGGCGGATGATTTCCCCGGGCTGCGCGCCGTGATCGGCCAGGAAAAATTCGACCAGGTCCTGCTCGGTTACCTGACCGAGCTTCCGTCAGAATCTTTTACCTTGCGCGATCTGGGTTCGCGACTGGAAGCGTGGCTTCGCGCCCATCCCGATTTCATCTCCGGCCATGAGCGCATGGCGCTGGACATGGTCAGGCTGGAGTGGGCCGATATTGAGGCCTTTGACGCCGCTGAATTTCCCACTCTCACCCAAAGCGAACTGGCCGCGCTGGGTGAAGACCCGGTGTTTCGTATGCAGCCGTACGTACGGCTTCTCGATCTCGCGTATCCCGTGGATGAGCTGCTGCTGAAGGTCCGCGAAACCGAGGAACCGGAAAACGACATCTCCAGTAATGTGGTGGTCATGGAGAATTCATCTTCCTGCGAGCACAAACAGCATCCGTTGCCGAAAGCAAAAAAGGTCTTCCTGGCCGTCCATCGTCAGGAAAACATCGTCTATTTCAAGCGCCTGAAGCCGGAGGCATTCGCTTTGGTGCGGGGGATTCAACAGGGACAACCTCTCTCCCAGGCAATCGAATCGTCGGTCAACTGGTCCGGAAAAAAGCTGGAGCGCGTGATGGAACAATTGCATGACTGGTTTGCCAACTGGTCAAAGCTGGGTTGGTTCTGCCGTCCGCCGGAAAACGAACCTCAAAAATGAATGCCTTGATGCAGAAAGCTGAAGCCGCCTATGGCTGGTTTCTCAAAGCCGCCAACTCTCTTCAGTCTCCATTCCTCTTCGCCATTCGGGCTTATTGGGGATGGCTGTTCCTTGAAAGCGGCATCGGCAAGTTCTCGCACATTGATAAGGTTGTCAGCTTCTTCACTGACCTGGGAATCCCCGCGCCCACATTGAACGCCTATTTCAACGCTTCTCTGGAAACCGTTGGCGGTCTCCTCCTGATCCTTGGACTGGCATCGCGTCTGATCTCGGTTCCTCTGCTGATCAATATGATCGTCGCCTATATCACCGCGGATCGTGAGGCGTTTACCTCTTTCTTTTCGGAGTCGGGAAAGTTTTTTGGCGCTGACCCATTCCCCTTCCTGCTGGTGTCGCTCCTGATCTTGATTTTCGGACCGGGGTGGCTTTCCCTGGATACTTTGGTTGCGTCCTGGTGGAAAAAACGCCGGCCCACGGCATCCGCTGCTTCCCTTTGAGACGGATGTTAGTCTTTTAGCCATGGGATTTCGCCGGCTCAGCATACTTGTCCTGACGATCGCGCTGGTGTTCCTTCCGCTCAAGACCCTGCCCGCGGAAGACGCTCCTGACACCGCGGTGCTCAAGGTCCACGGAGCATCCATCGACGTGACTCTGCCCGACGGGCCCATGAAGCTCTCCCGGCAAGAGCTGCTGGGATGGGTGAAGGCGTCCGCTTCCACCGTAGCCGGCTACTATGGAAATTTTCCTGTCCCCCACCTCACCCTGCGGATCCGCAGCAATTACGGCTCGGGCATACGCCACGGCGTTACATATCCCAGAGATGGCGGTCTCATTTTCATCGGCGTGGGCCGCGACACAGACATCGCCGCAACCAAAAACGACTGGGTGCTGGTCCATGAGATGATCCATCTCGCTTTCCCTTCCATGGACGACGACCGGCACTGGATTGAAGAAGGGATCTCCACCTATGTCGAGCCTGTAGCCCGTGCCCGTGGGGGAGGAATGCCGGAAACCGAAGTATGGCGGATCTTTGTTCGCGATATGCCCAAGGGCGAACCGGGGCCCGACGATCAAGGCCTTGATAAGACTCACACCTGGGGCCGGACCTATTGGGGCGGCGCATTGTTTTGCCTGCTGGCTGACGTGCGCATCCGCGAACGCACAAAAAACCGCAAAGGCCTTGAGGACGCGCTCCGCGGGATCAACCGCGCCGGCGGCGACATTTCCGAAGACTGGGAGATCGCGAAAGCCCTCTCCATTGGCGACAAGGCGACAGGCACCACGGTGCTGCGCAACCTGTACCAGGACATGCGCGACAAGCCTGCTCCCGTGGATCTGGATCAGCTCTGGAAGAAGCTCGGCATCGAACTGAAAGACGGCACAGTCAATTTCAATGACAAAGCAACTGAGGCAGGCATCCGCAAAGCCATCACCGCTCCACAGCCTTCCACACGGGCACGCCAATAGTCGCGTCAACTGGCAAAATGGTCCACATATATGTCCGGCTTCAAGCTACGGTCTAATAGTGGAACCTGTACCGCAACTGCACGCTCATGATCCGGGGATCGCTCACGTGCGAGCCGCCAAAAGTATTGCTCTGGTCAATGAAATAGCGCTTGTTGGCCAGGTTGGTCCCCGTCAGCTTGGCTGACCAGTTCTCTCCGAACGAACGGCCCACAGATAGGTCGACGGTCGCGTAACTGGGCAGGTGGCCCGGCCCATCGCCATCCAGAAAGCCGGAACCAGCGGTCACGTTGCCGGAGAGCCATATCTTGCGAGGAAGAGTCGTGGTAAATCCCGTGCTCAGGGTCTGGCGCTGATCATGGTCCAGAAAGAAAGATCCAGGGGCAGGCGGAGCAAAGTCCGTGAGCCCGCCAGTGACGGCCCCCGATCCCTCCACGGTCTGGTGTGAATAAGCCAGATGAAGATCGACTCTCTTGAACAGTTTGGGCGAGCGTATCGTCGCTTCATATCCGACAATGCGAACGCCTTCGATGGTAAGCGGGATGAAAAGATTGGAATTCCCAAGCGCGTCGTGATCAAAGAAGTTGTGCGCGCCGGTGCGAAACTGATCGAAGTCAAACACCCAGCCGCGCAGAGGGATGGTCAAGCCGATATCGCGCTGCTCGTCGCGCTCCCCGCGCAGTGGCAGAAATCCCTGGTCGGGAGACACGGTAGTGAGCACGTCGTTGGACACCGTATCCAGCGGAGGCGCCTGGTAGTAACGGCTATAAGCGGCGCGCAACACCCACTGTAGATGAGGAATCTGGATCGCGACGCCTAGACGCGGGCTTCCCGCTGTTTCGGTGATGAGTCCGGAGAAGCGTGTGAAACGCACGCCCGCGGTCAGCGAGAGCCACGATGAGGCCTTGAACTGGTCCTGGACCCACGCGGCTTCCAGATCGCCGTTGACTTTTTGGCGCGGCGGATGCACGTCAACCGGGTCGCCGATGTCATTGGTTCCAGTCAGGCCAAAGAGCGTGTTGTCATGCTGGGCGAAGCCATAGAAGCCAACGCTGGCATTGTGCCGGCCCTTGACCACGTTGACGGAGGCTTGCCCGCCAAGATAAGACGAAGCGCGGTTGTCCGTGGTTACCAGCCGCTGGTCCGGCGCGCCCAATCCTTCAAACGCAGCGCGATTGAAGTGATACGAAGGCCCCATGGTCAACAAGACTCCCGTACCGAATGTGTGCACCCAGGAGAGGTTTCCAAAAATATCCTGCTCGCGTTCGCGATCGCGTACGCCTGAGTCCTGCAGGTCCAGATCGTTCGGCACCTGATAGAAGTCGGCCCGGGCCGAGCCGACAAAGCGGAACTGGTCTTTCGGTGTGGCATTGAAGATGAGAGAAGTAAACGCGCCGCCGCCGGCAGCCTGGTTATGCAGGTTCGCGCTGACCGGAGTCTCCAAGCCGTGATCGGTCCGGTTGCCGTTTACGCTGAAGTAATAGGCTTGGCGGTCATTGTGGTCGCCAAAGCTCAGTTGATTGTCGGTGGAGTTGTAGCTGCCGTAGCTGGTAACGAGTTCGCCCTGGCGGGAGCGTTCAAAGCCGGAGCGTGTCACCACATTGAACACGCCATAGGTCCGGTCGCCGGCTTCGGCGGAAAAGCTGCCGCGCTGCACCTCCATGTAATCGATGTCTTTGGGATCGAACTGCGGCCCCACGTTGGTGGCGATGTTGGTGTTGGGAACGGGAACGCCGTCAATGGCCCACGTTACCTGGTGTCCGCCGCGCACGTGCAACTGATCATGCACCATGGCCGCGCCAGGTACGAAGTCCGTGATCATGGACATGGAGTTGGTGCGGTCCGCGCCAGGAGTCTGGGCAATATCGCTCCGGCTGATCAGCGCCTGCGGAATGGCCGAAGCGGGGTTCACCAGCTCCGGCGCTCCTGAGACCTCAACCATTTCCTGCCGTTGCGCCAGCGCCAGGGCAAAGTGCATCTCTTGCACGTTTCCGGAGGTGACAGTCGCCGGATGCTGCACCGCCGCGAAACCGGGCGCGACGATCTTGACATCGTATTCGCCGACGGGAACGTTCTGTAGCGTGGCTACTCCGTCGTCGTTCGTTGTGGCGGAGGTCTTGAAAGCCGATGTGCGGCTCTGCACCTCAACCTGCGCCCCCTGCACCGGCCGGTGCTGCGGATCATGCACGATGGCCTTTACCGCCCCAAAAACTGAAGCGAATAACTGCGCCGAAACGATAACCAGAAAAATGCCCAGTATGACGACTGCTGTTCGTTTCATGACTAACTTTCCCCTGTTGCCTGTCGCGAATAAAAATGCGGACAGTCTTTTTATTTGCCTGATCGACAATGTTCGCCTGGGTACCGCTTCAGAGATTGCTTGACCGCATGACGACCAGCAGGCATGGACCGTGATCGCCTATTGCAAGAGCGCGAACGCTCTTCTGTTGATTCAAGTCTTTGGCAGTTCTCAGGGAACGGGGTTCGCGATTGATTAGGCCAGGGGAGGGCCGCGATCCGTATGTGAAGAAAAGCCGGCGTGGGTGAAAATGACCGGAGCAAAATGGAGGTCCTGGTCGCTCACTGCCAGCGGAGGAAGAAAAGAGTTTGCGGAAACTGCGGCGCCATTGCGCAGATGTCCCGGAATGCAGCAATCCATGGGACACTTGGAGTCATTCTGGGCCACGGATGCATCGGATAAAGTAGATTTCGATTCCTGCGGCGCGGCGTGATGATGGTGATGCTGATGCATCGGCCGGTCACAACTGGTCGCTTCCACAGCATGACAAGAAACCGCCTTCCCCGTTCCCGTCGTGCATGCCGCCGCCATCAGAGGCGAGAGCATGGACGAAAGCAGGGCGGCAATTGTCGTGATGGACAAGAGACGCCGCATGATTCCAAGCTGACTATATCCCGATTTTCTAAGCAAAAGCAATGGGATTCCACCCGGGAAAACCATTAAATCGGTTAAATCTCCCGCAGCAGAACCCGTTACCTTTAGATCATCTGTGGGGTCAACCCGTTACCGGCTTTTTTTTGCCCAGATAGAAATAAACCGCCGGTGTCACGATGAGCGAAAGCACCATGGAGACCAGGATCCCGCCGATCACGGCAATCGCCAGCGGCTGCAACATCTCCGAGCCTGCGCCCAGTGCGAACGCCAGCGGAAGCATGCCCGCCATGGTGGCCAATGCGGTCATGAAGATGGGGCGCAAGCGGCGGCGGCCGGCCTGGATCATGGCTTCTTCCGGTTCAAATCCGGCGTGGGCGAATTTTTGATTGGCGTCGAGCAACAGGATGCCGTTCTTGGCCACGATGCCGATCACCATAATCAGCCCCATCAAGGACGCAAGATTGACGGTTTTTCCCGTCGCCAGCAGGGCCATGAACACGCCTGAGATCGAGAGCAACGCCGAGCTCAGAATGGCCGCCGGCGCGGAGAAATTACGGAACTCAAACAGCAGGACGATAAAGACCAGCACAATCGCCAGCACCAGCACCACCGCCATGTCATGAAAGTCTTTCTGCTGCTGAGCATAGGTGCCGCCGTAAGCCACTCGCACGCTGGAAGGCAGATGCAGCCCCTTCACGGTCTTCTGCACATCCGCCATAACACTGCCCAGGCTCACGCCTTCCTTGCGTGCCGTTACTTCCACCATGCGCTGCAAATTTTCCCGTGTGATCTCGGTCTGTCCTGGAAGTTCGCTGAGCTGCGCCAGTGAGCCCAGCGTCGCCGTCCTGCCGGTGGAACTGACCAGCAGCGTATTGCTCATGGCATCCAGGGAACTCCGGCTCTGTTCCGGGAAGCGCACGCGAACGTTGTACGCGCGGTCGTTCGCCACCACGGGATTGGCCGCCGTAACGCCCTGCAATACGGCCGTGGCATCGGTGGAAACCTCTTCGGCGGTAAACCCGGCTTTGGCCGCGACCGTGGTGTTCACTCTGAACTCCGCCGCCGGCCCGCTCATGGTGTTTTCGATTCCGTTCTTCAAGTCGACCACGCCGCGAACCTTTTCGATGGCGTCAGCCACGCGCGGCGCCTGCTCTTCCAGCAATTTGGAGTCTTCGGAAAACAACTTGATCACAACGGGCTCGGGCTCGCCCGTCAGGTCGCCGATCATGTCCTGGAGGAAGAGAGGGAAATCCACGTCCGCGGCGGGCTCCTCTCGTTTGATCTGGGCACGCACGTCGGCAATCACTTCATCCGTCGCGCGGCTCCTTTTGGTCTTCAGCTTTACGGAGATGTCGCCGCGGTTGGCTTCGGTCACTGCCGCCAGGCCAAGCTGCAAGCCCGTGCGCCGGGATGTGCTTTCCACCTCCGGCGTGTCATGCAGGATCTTTTCCAGATGTGACACGATGCGATCTGTCTCCTGCAATGAGCTTCCGGGAGGCGTGAGGTAGTCAAGGATGAATCCGCCCTCGTCCATTTCCGGCAGCAGGTCCGATCCTAGAAAATAGAAACACCCGAACGAAACCGCGATGAGCAGCACCGCGCCGCCCAGCAGGGCCCGCGGGTGCTCCAGCGCGCGCCGCAGCCAGCGCTCATAGAATGAGATCACCCGCCCGAAGAAGCCTTTCATGGACGATTCTTCCGCAGCCATCAGCTTGCGGATCTCCTGGTCCATGTCTTCGCTGGGCGCTGTAGCCGCACCTTCTCCGCTCTCGCGGCGCAGCAGGAAGAGGCTCAGTGTTGGCGTCCAGGTGAGCGCCAGCACAAGAGACGTCAGCAGCGCGGCGCACATGGTCACGGCCAGGGCACGAAAGAAAGTTCCATTCACCCCCGTCATGGAAATGAGAGGCAGGAATACGACGATGGGCGTAAGCGTGGAGCCGATCAGCGGGACAGTGATCTCGGAAAGCGCACTTTGGATGGCCTCAATCTTTCCCTCGCCCGCATCGCGATGCAGAACGATATTTTCCACCACCACAATGGCATCGTCGATTACCAGGCCGACCGCTGCGGCCAGCCCGCCCAGGGTCATCAGGTTGAAGCTTTGGCCCAGCAGCTTGAGCACAACAAAAGTCACAAAAATCGTTACCGGAATCACCAGCCCGGCCACCACCGAGCTGCCCCAGTCGCGCAGAAAAACCACCAGCACGATCGCGGAGAGAATCAGCCCCATCAGGATGGCGTCGCGCACGCTCTTGATGGAATCCTGCACAATTCCCGACTGGTCATAAAATGGCGTGAGATGAATTCCCGGAGGCAGCGTGGCGCGGATGCGTTCCACTTCCGCGTGCACTTCATTGGCGACCGCCACCGTATTGCTGTCCGGCTGGCGATTAATGTTGAGCAGCACGGCCGGCTTGCCGTCGGCGCGAACAATGGTATACAGCGGCTTTACCGACTGCTGCACCACAGCCACGTCGCCAATGCGGACCGGAATACCGGCGGGAGTATTTTTGATCACGGTATTCTTCAGGTCATCGGCGTTCCGAGACTGCCCGCTCACCAGTCCCAGCACTAGCTGGTGGTTGCGTTCGAACAATCCGGGTGAGTCCACCAGGTTGGTGGCTTTCACCGCATTCAAAATATCCGTGACGGTCACCGATGCCGCCAGCAGCCCGGCCGGGCTGGGCGTGATTTGGAACTCAGGCTCCTGCCCGCCTTGCACGATCACCGTGGCCACTCCCGGCATGCGATTCAGGCGCGGCGCAATGTCATACGTCGCCATCTCCCAGAGCCGCGTCTGCGCAACAGAGTCCGAGGTCAGGCTGTAGCCAAGAATGGGAAACGACGCAAAGGTAAGGCGGTGGCTTTCGATTCTTGCGCCGGGCGGCAACTCCGGCGCCACCTTGGCCAGCGCCGCATCTACAAGCTGCAGCGTCTGGAACATGTCCACTTGCCAGTTGAAAAATAAATCAACTTCCGCCGAGCCGCGGCTGGTGATGGAGCGCACTGTCTCCAGCCCCTGCACGCTGTTGACTGCCTTCTCCACGGGACGGGTGATGGTGACCATCATTTGATCGATCGGCATTACGCCGTTATCGATGCCGATCACGATGCGGGGGAAATCGGTGGAAGGAAACACGGCCACGGGAATCTTGAAAGCCTGGTAAGCGCCGGCCAGGGCAACAACAATGATGAGAAAGATTATTGTCCTGGAATTTTGCGCGAGCCAGTGGCGGCGCGGGACAGCAACTCTGACAGCGGCGCCGTTGGTGAGCTTAGGTTCATCCGCCATCTGGCCTAGTCCTTTTTGCCCGTGTCCTTCCGGGCATTGTCTTTTCCGGACTTGGCCTTCTCGTCCCTAGGCTTTTCGTCCTTGGACTTGGCGGCAGTGGCTTGATCGTCCTTGTCCTTTTCCGCGTCGTCGCCGGCCGATGAACTCTCTGCCTTTTCAACCTTGACCTTGGTCTTGTCGGGCAGGCCGTACGCGCCTTCCGTCACCACCACCTCACCGGGCTTGAGGCCAGAAACAATCTGGACTTGCTGGCCGGACTGAATGCCGGTTTTTACTTCACGGCTGTGCGCCTGACTTTGCCCGTCGACCACCATGACCTGGGCCTCGTCGCCCTTTGCATTCAGCAGCGCGGCCGCGGGAACCACCAGCGCGTCTTTGACGGTCTGCGTAGTAATGGCGATCTGGGCCGTCGTCCCCGGACGCAATTGCTGGCCGGCGTTGGGCGCCTGCACCCAGACCTCGACCGTCGTACTGTTGGGATCGAGTGCCGGGCTGATGAGCGAGACCTTGCCGGGAATTGCCTTGTCCAGTCCGGAGAACGAAATTGTGGCCGTATCTCCCTTATGCAGCAAAAGCGCATCGCTCTGCGGCACGTGTGCCTTGGCGATGATCTGCGAAATGTCCATCACCGTAAGCAGCGGGGCTGTCGTCGACGCCATCTCGCCGGGATATAGAGGACGGTCCGTGATGTATCCGTTGATCGGACTGCGAAGTTCAGAGTAGCTCAGCAACGCTTCAGAGTTGAGCATCTTCCCTTTCGCCGACGTGAGCTGACCTCCGGCTGATTTCAGCGCGCCACGCTTCCCCACGGAATTTAATCCGTCCAGACGGTTGCGGGCGATTTGGTACGCGCTCCTGGCCTGCGCCAGCGATACTGCGGCAGCGTCAAGCTCTTTGCGAGGCAGCGCACCCTGCTTATAAAGATCTTCACGGCTGGAGTAGAGCTTTTGCTGCGCGTCCAGCTCCTGCTGTGTCGTCTGGACGTCAAGCTCGGCCTTGGCGTTCTCTTCCGGCAGGGTTGCGCCAACGTTGGTGCTGTAGGCCGCCTCCGCCTGCTCGTAGGCGCCTTTGTTATCGAGCGCGGCGGCGGAGAGATCGCGATTTTCCAAAGTCGCCAGCAGCTGGCCTTGCCGTACTTTCTGCCCGCGCACGACATAGAACTTTTTTACCGGTGCGTTGATCTTTGGTGTGATCGCAGACTGGGCAACGGGAAAGATAATCGCTTCAGTGTTCACCACGCGGGAAATATCAGCCTTGGCGGCTGCCACGGCTTGAACGCTTACCTCCGGCCCTTCTTCTTTTTCACCTTTGCCGCAGCCGGCAATGCTCAGGCAAAGAGCCATCGCTATGGCGACAAAAGTCCCCATCCGGCCGGCATTGCGATTGCGCTTTTTCATAAGAACTTAAGAGCTACATTGTACCTGTTAGGGTTTGCAGGTTCGCCAGGGCGGTACGCACGCGGACCTGGCCATCGCTGAAAGCGTTGCGTGCCTGCGTGAGCGTGTTCTGTGCGTCTACCGCCTCCAGCACGGTCGCTTCCCCGCCCTGGTAACGCAAGGTGGTCAGGCGCAGGCTTTCTGCCGCCAGGTCGGCGGTGTTTTTCAGCAGCTCCAACTCAGCGCGGGCAGCCTCGGCTTCGGCATAAAGCGCCCGCATGTCCGCCTGCAGTTTGCGCTGCGCCAGAGAGAGCTCGCGCTGCGCCTGTTTGCGCCGGAGGTCTGCCTGTACGACCTTGCTGCGCGTCGCGCCCCAATTCCATACAGGAATGTTCAGGGTGGCTGCCACGGCATAGCCCAGGTTGCGCGTGCCATCAGGCTCGCGCTTGGAAAAATGCGGCGCATCGATGCCGTAAAAATAGTCGAGCGTGAGCGTAGGAAAATACCCGCTCTGCGCCGACGCCAGCTCAAACTTTGCCGCCTGGAAGCCGGCGCTCGAGGCGCGAAGGTCAGGGTTCTTGTTCTCCGCCGCCTTCATAAAGTCTTCAAAGCTTATGAGAGGAGGAGCGAGCTGCGCGTCATCCACCAGGGTGAAGTTCAGGTTGAAGTCGGGGAACAGCAGCACCGCCAGGTCCAGGCGGCTCTTGTCCATCGCGAGCTGTGCCTCACGCAGGTCGCGTTGCCTGTCGTTGAATTGGATCTGTGCCTTGATTACGTCCGCGTGCGCCACTTCCCCGCCGTTCTCCAGCTTCTGGCTGAGAGCAAGAAACCGTTGCGCTTCGGCGGCGGCCTGCTGCACGTTGGCATATTTACGCTGCGCGGAAATCAGTCCGTAATAGCCCTGCACCACAGTCACCACCAGCCCGCGTTTGGCGACCTCGGCTTTGGCACGCGCCACTGCCTCCAGCGCCCGGGCACGGCGATAGTCGGCGTAGCTGGTGTACCCCAGCGTCTGATGAACGTCCCCCTGACTCAAATACTCGTGCACTGAATTGTTGGCGATGAAGACGCCCGATGTTGTGCCGTTGGGCTCGGTATAGATGAACTGGTTGTTGTAGTTAAGGCTTGGCAGCAAGGCGGCGCGCGCCTGCACTCTGTCCTCTCGCGCAACTCCCTGATCGGTAAGCGCGGCCTGGAACTGGACGCTGTTGCTTCGCGCCCGCGCCAAAGCGTCTTGCAACGTGAGCGTCAGCGGCGCCTGGGAGGAGCTTGGCGGTTGCGCTTCCTGCGCGGCAAGCTGGACCAGAGAAGAAATGGTCGCGAAGCAGAGGACGGCATAAAGGGTAGATTTTCGAGTGGACGCTTTTCCGGCAAACGCTTTTCTGGAAAACAAGGGTGGCCTCCTGCAAGCGCCAACAGTATACGTTTTGCAAATCCTGAAATGGAACGCTTTCACCGAACGTGGGGCGCGAAGGCTCGGCTATGCGGTAAAATGAGATTGCAGGCTTGTCTGCGGGAGTTGTCATGGCCCTTGGGCGCATATTTCGATCCAGCGCAAGAATTGCAGCCCTAGCGGCGATGATGGTGCTGTTGTTGCAGGTCTCCTGCACCATTGGCCTCACGCCCCTTGCGACGGCGGAAGCAGCCCAGCCCGTTCATTCCGGCTGCCACGATTCAGCGCCGGCCACGCCCGAAGCACCCGCCCCAGGACAGAAGTGCTGCAACGGAGAGCATTCTCCTCAAGCCCTTTTAACGGCTTCGCCCGTCCCGGTTACGCCGCTTGCCATCGCAGGACCTGTTAATGAACTTGCCAGGTCGAGTTTTCCACACGACATGGCTGAGATCGTAGCTTCCTCCTCTGGCCCGCCTCGCCTACTCGCGCTTCGCATCTGATTTTGTTTTTTACGCATCCGCTGGATCCAAGTACCCACACAACTGCGCGAGCCATGGCTGCTCCGCCTTGAAGTACTGCTCCATTGAGAGCAGGCAAGGTTTTCAATGAAAGCTTCATCTTTATCTGTCTTTATTTCTATCTTGTTTTTGTACTCTGCTATTGGTGTCGCTGCTCAGGAACCACCACCTGCGCAGCATCGGCATGGCACAAGCCAGACATCGCAACCCGAGCCGGAAGACAAAATGCCCGACATGCCGGGCATGCAACACGGCACAACTCACCAGCAGCCGGCCACGTTCATCGACGAAATCCTGCATCACTCGACCTCTGGCACCTCCGCGCAGCCGAACTCCACGGCGGAGCCTATGATCATGCGCCCGATAGGCAATTGGCTGTTCATGTTTCATGGCACAGCATTCCAGAACACACTGCAGCAATCCGGCCCGCGCAGTTACGACAAGGTCTTTTCCACGAACTGGTTCATGCCCATGGCGCAGCGCCAGATCGGGCGTGGCCAACTCACGCTTCGCACCATGCTGAGCCTGGAGCCGGCCACCGTGACCAGCCGCTACTACCCCTTGCCCTTCCAGCAGGGAGAGACCGCTTTCGGCAAGCCGATCAACGATGGCCAGCATCCGCATGACTTCATCATGGAGTTAGCGGCGCTGTACGATTTGCGCCTGGGAACAAACGCGCTGCTCTCGTTCTATGCGGCGCCGGTCGGCGATCCCGCCATGGGCCCCAGCGCCTATGCGCACCGGGCGTCAGCTTCAGAGGACCCCGTGGCAGCGCTCGGCCATCACCTTCAGGACTCCACGCACATCGCGAACGACGTTGTGACCGCTGGCTTCACATACAAGCTGGCCCGCATCGAGGCGTCCGGCTTTCACGGCCGTGAGCCCGACGAGTTTCGCTGGAACATTGACTCCGGCGCGATTGATTCATGGTCCACGCGCCTGACGGTGCAGCCGGGACAAAACTGGAGCGCGCAATACTCCTTTGCTCATCTCACCAGCCCCGAAAGACTGCATGCCAATGAAGACGTTCAGCGCATGACGGCTTCCATCATGTACAACCGCCCTCGGGCGAGAGGCAGTTGGGCTTCCACTTTGCTGTGGGGGCGAAACCGGACCGTACCAACCGGGCAGGTGTTCAACGGCTACCTGGCTGAATCCACATTTCAATTTGCCGAGCGCAACCGCGTCTGGGGCAGGCTGGAAAATGTTGATCGCACCACGGAATTGCTGCTGGGCAAACAACCGGAGCCGCAGGGCTTCGACGAGCAATTCCTGGCCCGCATCCAAGCTTATACAGTGGGATATGATCGCGAGATCCCGCTGGTCCGCGGGCTCTCGACCGCCCTGGGCGGTCAAGTGACCTTCTACGGCAAGCCCGATTTTCTTACGCCCATTTACGGCCGCCATCCCGTGGGAGTTATATTGTTCGTGCGCATCCGCCCCACCGGCAATACGCATACTCATTAGAGGACCAACATGAAGACATCACGCCGCACTTTTCTCGCCGGAACATCCGTCATTGCGACTTCTGCCCTGGCTGCCCCTTTTGCCGCACTCGCGGTGCAAAAAACCCAGAAAAAACCCGCGAAGAAAAAAGAAGGGCCTGAAGAAGAAGTCTCCACCAATGAAGACCTCATGCGCGAACATGGCGTGCTCAACCGCATTTTGCTGATTTATGACGAGGCCATCCGCCGCATTCAAGCCAAAGAGAAGTTCGACCCCGCGGTAATCACCAAGTCGGCCGGGCTGATCAAGAGCTTCATCGAGGACTATCACGAAAAGCTGGAAGAGGACCACATTTTCCCGCGCTTTGAACAGGCGGGCAAACTGGTGGAGCTGACCGTGAACCTGCGCGCGCAACATGCCATGGGCCGGCGCGTGACGGAAAGGATCGTTGCCGCGGCCAAGAGCGGAGACACGCAAACGCTCAACGCATCTCTGGCGGCATTCAACCGCATGTACCGGCCGCATGAGGCGCGGGAGGACACCGTGCTGTTCCCGGCCCTTCACGGCCTTGTCAGCAAGCACGAGTATGACGCCATGGGAGAAGAGTTTGAGCGCATTGAGCGCAAAACCTTCAGTGGCGACGGCTTTGACATGGCCGTAGACCAGGTTGCCGAACTGGAAAAACAATTCGGCATCTATGACATCTCTCAGTTCACCCCTTCCACATGACAGCCGCGCTGCTTTTTGTGGCGTCGATTGTGGCCGGTGCGATCGCGGCGCTTGCGGGTTTCGGGATCGGCAGCGTGCTCACGCCCCTGCTGGCGCTGAGTGTGGGAACCAAAGAAGCGGTGGTCGCGGTCTCGATTCCCCATCTGGTCGCGACGGCCATACGCTTCTGGAACCTGCGGCGCTCGATTGATCGCCAGGTGCTCAAGAATTTTGGCATTGCCAGCGCCGCCGGAGGGCTTGCCGGCGCGCTGCTCGGCTCACGCTTCAGCAGTCCGATCCTGGCTTACATTCTGGGCGCACTGCTGGTCTTTGCCGGGCTGACGGGCCTGACCGGGATCTCCCGGAAGATGCGATTCGGCCGCAAGGCCGCGTGGCTGGGCGGAGCGGTGTCCGGTTTGCTCGGCGGACTCGTCGGCAACCAGGGCGGAATTCGCTCCGCGGCGCTGTTGGGATTCAACCTTGAAGCGAAGACATTCGTGGCTACAGCCACGGCCATTGCGCTGATCGTGGACGGCGCGCGCATGCCGGTTTACTTCTTTACCAGTCCCGCCACGGTGGAGCGGCTCGGGCTCTGGATCGTGGTGATGGTCGTGGGCGGCGCCATCGGAACCATCGCCGGCGGGCGCGTACTGGCGCGAATTCCTGAAACTTATTTTCGATGGCTGGTTTCACTGTTGGTTCTTGCCCTGGGACTCGTGATGCTGAGCGGCATCGCGAAGTGAGTCCCGGCGCTGATCTCGGATGCAATTGCCGAATGAAAACCCAGCTCGTAGACTTGATTCAGAAATCAACGAGGTGGGACATGGAGTGGGTCACACGCAAGAACGTAAAGGTTGACCGGGTAGCTTGTCCGTGGCTGATCAAGAAGTTTGTCGATCCTGACGCCAAATTCCTTTTCGTCGCCGAAGAGGAGCTGCTGGAAGCAGCGAAGAGCGGTGCCATCCCTTTTGATGCGCCGCGTTTATCACAAGTCAAACTAAACCATCGTGGCGAGCGGTGTACCTTTGAAGCAATTATTGAGGACTACAAGCTTAGCGCACCGGGACTCGAACGGCTGGCACGGATCGTGCGCGCGGCTGACATCAAAGGCCAGGAACAGGCGGCTCCTGAAGGATTGGGGCTGCGCGCCATCGCCGAGGGCTTCGCTGCCATGGGCCTGCCGGATAGTGAGCGGCTGCGCTATGGTTTCGCGATCTACGATGCATTGCTGCAGTATTCGGAAGCTGCGAGCAAAGTCTGAGTTCGGCGCGAGCCGGCAATAACGTCGGGCTCAACTCGCACCAGAAAGAGGTAGTCGTCATGCTTGAGAAGTTACAACTGATTGTTGTCGTCATTTTTCTCTGCCTATCTTCCTTATCGGCCCAGGCCCCGAAATCAGCAAAGGCGCCTGTGTCCGTGGATTGGAAGGATGTCGACGCTGCCATGGGCCGTCCGGGGCAGGACCAGCCGGACGGCACACACAAATTCGCTCTGCCACGCAAGGATTTGAACGTCACGGTGAACGGTGTGCAGATCAAAGCTGGTCTGGCGCTGGGCTCATGGGTGGCATTCAAGCCCACTACGCATGGCAACGCAATGGTGATGGGAGACCTGGTGCTCACAGAAGACGAAGTGTCGCCCGTGATGCAGGAATTGCAGTCCGGTGGGATAGAAATTACCGCGTTGCACAATCACCTGATCGGTGAATCGCCGCGCGTGATGTATATGCACATCCACGGGATGGGAAACGCGGCCAGCCTGGGCAAGGCCCTTCACATGGCCATCGTAAAAACCAAGACCCCTGATGCCGTGCCCGCAGCCGCGCCGCCGGACCTCGACATCGATGCAAAACAGATCGACCAGATCCTGGGCCACAGCGGCAAGAACAATGGCGGGATCTACCAGGTTGCGGTTCCGCGCGCAGAACACATCATGGAAACGGGAATGGCGATTCCAAATTCCATGGGCGTTGCCACGGCGCTCAACTTTCAACCGACGGGCGGCGGCAAGGCGGTGATCACCGGAGATTTTGTTCTTTTGGGCAAGGAAGTCAATCCGGTGATCAAAGCGCTCCGGGAAAACGGCATTGCCGTAACGGCGCTGCACAGCCATATGCTGGAAGAACAGCCGCGGTTGTTCTTCATGCATTTCTGGGCCAATGATGACGCGCTGAAACTGGCCAAAGGGCTGCGCGCGGCGCTGGACCAGACGAACGCGGCGAAGAAATAAACCGGCTATTGACGCGCCTGCTGCGGTGGAGGTTCTGAACATGAAGAAGATCATTTTTGCGCTTCTGCTTACGGCCCTGGGGATCGCGTGGCTCGGACTGAGGACGCTACACTCGACCGCCATGTCGCCCACAACCGCCGGTACTACTCTAAAGCAGATCGCTGCCATTGACTTGCCTGGGCCTCCAGGCAAACGATTCGACTACCTCACCATCGACTACGACGATGGTTATCTTCTTTCTGCGCATCTCGGGGCAGGCTTGCTTTACGTCATCGATCTAAAGACCAACAAAGTGGTACTGACCATTCCTGACGTTCCCGGTGTGGAGGGAGTGGAGTACGTTCCAGAGCTCAAAAAGGTTTACACGTCAGATTGGCTGGAAAAGAAAATCGGCGTGATTGACCTGCGCCAGGGCAAGATCATCGCCAAGCTCCCCGCACAGCAAAAGCCCGACGGCAGCGCGTACGCCGCTCCGTTCCACAAGCTCTACGTTTCCGACGAGCGCGCTCAAGCTGAAATTGTGGTGGACGTTCAGACGGACAAGATCGTAAACACGCTGAACTTCAAAAGTCAGACCGGCATGCCACAATATGATCCGGTGGCTAAACTGGTTTATATCAATTTGCAGGAAATCGGCTGGATGACGGTCATCAATCCCGCGACGGACAAGGTCGTTACACCCATTTACAGTGTCGCTCCGTGCAAGGGCAATCACGGCATGGCGCTCGATCCCGAACACCGTCGCGCGTTCCTGGTTTGTGAAGACAACAATCTCATGGCGGTCATCGATCTGGAGAAACATCGCGTTGTAACCACGATGCCCACCGCTGATGGTGGCGACGTCATCAAGTACGATCCGGGTCTCAAGAGAATTTACGTTGCTTGCTACAGCGGCGCGATTTCCGTGTTCCAGGAAGACAATCCTGATCATTTTCGCAAGCTGGAAGACTTTCCCACACAACACAAAGTTCACAGCCTGGCCGTGGATGAACGCACTCACCGCGTGTACGTTCCCGAAGAAGAAGAAAATGGCAAGCCAGTGGCGCGGTTGATCGTGTATGAGGCAATCGGCCCGCACTGAGCTTGAGCTCCGGGCAATTGCGTGCGGCGTGGGTCAACCACTCGCGCTTTGAATACGAAATTTGCGTTTGGTTCCCTGATGGCATTGCGTCTGTGTTCAGCACGCCATACGATTGTGTTCAGGGACTCCGTGCTTGGCGCTACGAGCCAACGAGGACATGAATGGATAGCGCGCTTCTGATTCACCGGCTCCATTTTGCTTTTACCGCAACTTTTCATTACCTCTTTCCCCAACTCACCATGGGGCTGGCGCTGCTGATCCTGGTGCTGAAAACCCTTGCGCTGCGCACGCACAATGACATCTACAATCAAGCCGCCCGCTTCTGGGCAAAAATCTTCGGCATCAACTTCATTCTCGGCGTGGTCACGGGCATTCCCATGGAATTCCAGTTCGGCACCAACTGGTCGCACTTTGCCCGCGTGACCGGCGGCGTGATCGGCCAGCCGCTGGTGATGGAAGGCGTGTTCTCTTTCTTTCTTGAATCCGCGTTCCTGGGCCTGTTCCTTTACGGAGAAAAGCGCCTCAGCCCCAAAGGACACTGGTGGGCGGCGTTCCTGGTTTTTTTCGGGTCGTGGCTGTCCGGGTACTTCATCATCGTTACCGACGCCTGGATGCAGCATCCCGTGGCTTTCGTGCGGGCAACCGACGGCAGCTTTCAGGTCACCAGTTTCTGGGGACTGCTGCTCAATCCCTGGGCGCTGCTGCAATATGCGCACAACATGAGCGGCGCGGTAATTACTGCCGCGTTTGTGATGGCTGCCGTCGGAGCCTATTACCTGCTGGAAGGAACATTCACCGAGTACGGGCGCGTTTTTGTGCGTGTGGGCGTGGTTGCCGGCGTTATTTTTTCCACGCTGCAAATTTTTCCCACCGGCGATCTTCATGGCCGTTACATGGCCCGCTATCAGCCGGTTACCACCGCTGCCATGGAAGGTTTGTTCAAGACTGAGAATGGCGCTCCCATGGTGATTGTGGGCCAGCCGGATGAAGAACATCAGCGGATCGACAATCCCATCGTCGTTAACAAGGTTCTGAGCTTCCTGATCTACGGCACCGCCACGGCTGAAGTGAAGGGCTTGAACGAATTTCCCAAAGACCAGTGGCCTACCAGTATTCCCCTGCTTTATTACAGCTATCACATCATGGCCGGTCTGGGGACAATCTTCATCGCGGTGATGGCGGCAGGAGCTTTTCTGTTGTGGTGCCGGAAGCTGTATGAATCCCGCTGGATGCTGTGGATCATTATGCTCTGCCTGCCTCTGCCCTATATCGCCAACACCGCTGGGTGGATGACCGCGGAGATTGGCCGCCAGCCCTGGCTGGTGTATGGGCTCATGCGGACCACTGAGGGCTACTCGAAATATGTTAGCGCGGGCAACGGCTTGTTCACGCTGCTTGGCTTCATGGGGCTCTACACGGTGCTGGCCATTCTGTTCCTGGTGCTGGTGAACCGCGAGATCGCACACGGCCCCGGCCCAGGACCTGAGGGCGGGTACTCAGGCAATCCGATCACCGTAGCCTAGGAGAAATCGAATCATGCTCTTCATCTGGTTCTGGCTTGTGGCTGTAATGATCACCGCCTATGTGGTGCTTGACGGGTTCGACCTGGGCGCCGGCGTGCTGCACCTGATCATCGCCAGGAGTGACCAGGAGCGGCGCATGGTGATTCGTACCATCGGGCCGGTGTGGGACGGCAACGAGGTCTGGCTCATTGCCGGCGGCGGCACGCTGTACTTCGCTTTTCCACTGCTCTACGCGTCCGGCTTCAGCGGCTTCTATCTTCCGCTGATGATCGTGCTGTGGCTGCTGATCCTGCGTGGGTTGGGCGTTGAGCTGCGCATGCATCTGGAATCCACTGTCTGGCGCGGCCTCTTTGACGGCTGCTTCGCCTTCTCCAGCCTGCTGCTTACGATCTTCTTTGGCGCTGCTCTGGGCAACGTTGTCCGCGGGGTCCCTTTGCAAAAAGACGGCTATTTTTTCCTTCCCCTGTGGACCAACTGGCGCCCCGGCCCCAACCCGGGAATTCTGGATTGGTATACGGTAATCACCGGCGTGGTCGCGCTGGTGGCTCTGACCCTGCATGGCGCGCATTACGTAGCGGTAAAGACGTCCGGCGATCTGAACCTGCGCTCCCGCCGCGTTGCTGCCGTGCTCTGGCCGGTGCTGGCGCTGATGACCCTGCTGAGCTTGTGGGCAACGCTTACCATCAGGCCCGAGGTGCTCACAAACTACCGCAGCTACCCCGTTTTGTATCTCATTCCTCTTTTCGTAGCTCTCAGCCTGATGGCCATATTTCTGCATGGACGCCGCAGAAATGACAAAGCTGCATTTCTTTCCTCTTCGGCCTATCTGATCTTCATGCTGGTGGGAGCGGCAGCCGCGGTCTATCCTAACCTGCTGCTCTCGACGACCGATCCGGCTCGGAATATCACCATCTATAACGCTGCTGCGGGTTCCTACTCGCTCTCTTTTGGATTGATCTGGTGGAGCTTTGGCATGGCGCTGGCCGTCGGGTATTTTATTTTTGTCTATAGGATGTTTCGCGGGAAGGTTGCGGCATAGACCCTGTATAAGACCAGCTGCAGCTTTGAAGCTATCGGCTCGCTGTAATCCTTCTCAACTAATCTTCATAAATCAAAACTAGCAAACTTGATCGCCCTAAAGCCACAATAGTAACCTACCTAGGAGGCATGTTCATGATGAACAAGCGTTGGATAGGTTCTTCCTTTCTAGTCGGGGCCCTCCTGCTGGCTGCGCCGGGAATACTTGCCGCGCGCGAGCCTAAAGTGCCAGACCCTTGCAAACAGCTGAAAAACGATCTCGATAACCAGGTCAATGGCCTGCACCGGCGCCAGGATGACGAATTGGCCCAGTGCCGCCAGGCCAATGGCAAGAATGCTCAAGTTTGCCGCGACCTGAAAACCCAGCAACAACTTTCCCTGCGCCAGTTGCGCGACCAGCGTCAAGCTGAGCTCGATAGCTGCAACCCGCGCCTGAGCCGCGGCCCAACCGAACCGCGGCTAAACAATTCATGCGATAGCGAGAGCTACCGCCACCACCAAAACGATTGCTATTCCAAGGAAAAATATCCCGAGCCGCCTTACAAGCACCCGCCCAAATATCCACCACCCAAGGATCCGCCGGTGGCCCACGATCCGCCACCCAAGCACCCTGACAATGGCGGCGGCCGCCATCGCGATAACGATGCCGGTGACACGCGAAACGCGGGCAATTCCGGCTCCTCGCACCATGGTTCCGACCATGGCTCTGGATCGTCGTCTTCCAGCTCCAATGGCGGTTCCGGATCATCAACCAGTTCCCATTCGTCCTCAGGCTCAGGATCTTCAGAATCAAGTTCTTCGGGCTCCGGCTATTCCGGCTCGGGCTCTTCGTCGTCCGGTTCCGGTTCGTCATCGAGCTCGTCATCCGGTTCAAGCTCTTCGTCCGGCAGCTCCAGTTCGTCTTCCGGCACTTCCAGCTCTTCTTCCGGATCGAGCTACAGTGCCCCGTCCCAATCTTCTGCGCCATCGCACTCGGATAGCACACCGGCGCGGCCAAAGTAGAACTTCACCGGTACTAACTCGGGCAGGCCCTTTCGGTCTGCTCGAGTTTCGCCTTCACCAATTCTCGATCAGCGCCCTGGTGAGCGGGGCTGTTCTATACTGCTTTGCGTGCAAAGCGAAGCCATTCTCGGCAAGAAGCCTCCCGACCCCGATCTGCGCTTTCCTTACGGCCAGGACCCCAATCAATTCGTGGACGTGCGAGTACCTGAGGGAAATGGGCCTCATCCCGTGGTCTTCTTTATCCACGGCGGCTACTGGCGCGTGAAATACGATCTCACCTATGCGGGCCATCTTTGCCATGCGCTGAAAAAAGCCGGCATTGCAACCTGGAATGTAGAGTATCGCCGTGTGGGAAATCCTGGTGGCGGCTGGCCGGGCACTTTTGAGGACATCCGCAGCGCCTACCACGCTTTGCGCGTACACCAGAATGATCTCCTCGTCAGGCTCGACCTTAAGCGGCTCTGCGTTGCCGGACACTCCGCTGGAGGTCACCTCGCTCTATGCCTCGCCGCATTTGAGCCTTCAGTAACGCGGGTGCTCGGTCTCGCCGGCGTGCTCGACCTTCGCCGCGCCTGGGAACTGCACCTGAGCAATGACGCTGCTGCCGAATTCCTTGGCGGCTCGCCGTCCGAGGTCCCCGACCATTATCGTGAAGCGTCCCCGGCTGAGCGCACGATCCCAAAAGCCACGCAAAAGCTGATTCACGGCACCGCTGACGATTCCGTTCCCTATGAAATCAGCCAGAATTATGCCGCCAAAAAGAAAGCCGCCGGCGAGCACGTCGAGCTGATTACCCTCCCCGGCACAGGGCATTTTGAGATCGTCGATCCCGGCTCCAGCGTGTGGAAACAGGTGGAGCAGGCTTTCAAATCGCTTCTTTAGACTTCTGACCCGGCTCACGGCGCGGGTTTTCGGACCATCGGAACCACTACCATCGCAATCGACAAGAGCGTAATCAGCGAGATCGCTGCCAGCGACATCACGCAATAAATACACCAGGTCTCAAGAATGTCTTTTTCAATGTGGGCCAGATACAGTGAAAACGCCAGTGCCGGGACCGCTGCCACGGCCAGCAGCCGCCACCGCTTCATGATCGCGAGCACGGCCAGCAAAAGATAACCTGCAATGCCAATATCCGCTACGGGAACACCCGCAATCACCGCGAACCGGCTCTTGTTTACGGTCCCGCAGTCCCACTTCTCATTGATGCTGCAAGGCGAGGTGTCTGTGCGATAGTGTTCTCTCAAGGCAAGAGAAGCAGCCACGAGCCCTGCAATTGCCAGCACCGCGATTAGCCATCTCATAACGTCCCTCAAATCCTATTTCGTCAGCCCAAACGCCCGCGAATGAAATTCCAATGATTCTTCCAGATGCTGGCCAACGAACTGCCAGTCGTGTCCGCCGGGATAAATGTGAGCCTCATGCGCCACGTGACGCGCGGTCAGCAGCTTGTCCATCTGGCGCGTGCCGGCGTCAAAGTGATAGTTGTCCTGCTCGCCGCAGTCAAAATAAATCTTCAGGCCTTGCAATCCCGTCGATCGCGCAAAGACAAAAGGAGTATTCTCCTTCCAGAAGCGCTCATTCAGCGGCGACCCAAACGCGCTGCCCAGAAAAGCGGCCAGGCCGGTCTCCGACGATCCATGCGGAAGCTCTTCCAGCAGCGCCGGCATGTGCGCGCTCACGGAAACAAACATCCGGGGATACTTGAAAGCAAAACGCAACGCGCCATAGCCTCCCATGGAAACCCCGCTGATCGCGCGGCCCTCACGGTCGTGCAGCAGGCGAAAACGCCGCTCCATCTGGGGCACGAACTCCCGCACGAAAAAATCCTCGTAAAGGATGTGGCCATCGCGCGAATTGATATAAAAGGAATTCTCGCCCTGCGGCGTGATGATCACAAACTGCCCCAGGCGCTTTTCCTCCCACGCTTCCTCAATCGCGCTTGAGGCCCCGCTGGAAGCCAGAAAACTCTGGTCTCCGCCCAGCCCATGCAGGAAATACAGCACGGGAAAACGCTTGTCGGGATTCGCGTCATAGCCGGGCGGCAGCATGGCGCAGTAGCCGATGCGGCCGGGCACGTACTTGCTCTTCATCGTCCCGCATTGCACGCGCGACGCAGCAACAGCATTGACCGTAACCAGTAGAAATAAAAATGAAGCCAGGTATTTGAACATTTATCAATGAAGAACCGGAGTCAATCGACTCGGCAAACCGGATTGCTACCGATCTTTATTATGAACTTATGCAACCGAATGAAATCCAGGAAAATTCGCGCCTTTTCTCGTGCATTCGCGGCCACCTTTACCGACGATGGCTGGCTGATTGCTAATCATGCCGCAGCGCCTGCACGGGATCAAGCCGCGCCGCCCGCGACGCCGGATACAGCCCGGCAAACAGGCTTACAAATAATGAAAAGCCCAGCGCGGCGGCTACCAGCCACGGCGGCACTACCCAAAAGTTTTCTGGCCGGATGTCCTGCCGTTGCAGGTAAACGTTTGTGGCAAAGTTGATCACCCGCCCGATCGTCCATCCCAACCCTGCGCCCACCGCGCCGCCCAGAATTCCCATCGAGCCGGCTTCGAAGAAAAAGATCCTCTTCACATCGCCGTCGCTGGCGCCCAGGGCCTTCATGATCCCGATCTCGCGCCGCCGCTCCATGATCGCCATGACCAGCGTGTTCACAATACCCAGTGACGCCACCGCCAGCGCCAGGCTGCCGAAGATCCCCAAGAAGAGGTCCAGAAAAGTAAAGAACCGCGTGATTCCCTTCGACGCATCGAGAATCGAAAACGTATTGAATCCCTGCTTCTTGATGTCTTCTTCCACCTGGGCCACTGCCTTGCTCTTGGCCACACGTACGATCAATGCCATGTAGGTTTTCGTGTCCGACGGACGCAGCGTGCTCCACAACTCGCCGGCCTGAACCATGTCCAGCGACTCCGCCAGCGCCAGCGGCAGAAACACCGGCGTCCGTCCCTGCCGCAACGCGCGGTTGGGTTCACTGGAGACAATGCCCACAATCTTCAGCTTCAGTTGCCGCGGCACCAGATTGAAGGACTGCATCTCTTCCGCCTGCGCGGGGTCGCCATTGTCAATGTCATCCGGATCGGGCTCGCCTTTCTTCCTGGCGGCTTTTCCGCTCAGCGGCGCGCTTTCACCCGCTTCGCGCTTGTGGTAGCGCAGCATAATGTACCGGCCCAGCAACTGGTCGGATTGCTCCGGCGTCAGCTTCACGTCGGCGCCCCGCGGCTCCCGCGGCAGGTCCAGGAGTTCGCGCCCGAAATCACTCAGGATGATCACCTCCTGCGCGTCATATGCCGAGAAGAAACCTCCCTGGACATCGTCGAAGGCTTCGCTGGTGCGGGCCGACTGCGGCAGCGTTCCCACCACCGTATAGTGACTGCCGTTCTTGTTGGTTTCCAAGCGAACATCGGCGACCGCGCTGAAGTTGGGGTAGACCTCCACCACGTTTGCCATTTGCTCAAAGCTGCGGCGGGCGATGTCGTCCAGCGACTTGGGCTGGCCGGTGACCGGGGCGGCTTGCGCAAACCGCGGTCCGCGCGCATCCTGACGCGACGTGACCACCACCGTATCAAACAATCCCGAACGTCCCAGCTGCCGGTTCGCCAGTTTTTGCAGTCCAATCCCCAGCGACAGCATGGCCACCAGTGACGCCACGCCCACGCCGATGCCCAGCGTAGTAAGTGAATTGCGCAAGCCCGCTTCGCGAAGGTTGCGTCCGGCAAGCTCGATCAGGTCGTAAGCTCTCACCGCGTGGCTCCAATCTTTTCCAGTTCGTTTACTGACTCGCCTACCAGCTTGCCGTCGCCAATAAATACCAGGCGGTTGGCATACCGCTCCGCCAGGGGCCGCTCATGGGTGACCATGATGACCGTCATCTCCAGAGTGCGGTTCAATTCGCGAATCAGGTCCATGATCTCCTTGCCGGTCTTCGAATCCAGGTTGCCCGTCGGCTCGTCCGCCAGCAGGAGTTTGGGACGGTTGGCCAGTGCTCGCGCCAGCGCAGCCCGCTGCTGCTCCCCGCCGGACATCTCGCTCGGCCGGTGCTTCATGCGGTCGCTCAATCCCACACGTTCCAGCGCCTCCTCCACGCGCGCGCGGCGTTCCCGGCGTCTGACTTCGGCAAAGCGCATGGGCAATTCCACGTTCTCGTAGAGCGTCATGGTCGGGACCAGGTTGAATGACTGGAAAACCATCCCCACAATGTGCCGACGATATTGCGCCAGTTGCTCGGACGTCATCGTCGCCAGGTCTGAGCCTTCCACCACAATGGCGCCCGAATCCGGCCGGTCCAGTCCGGCAATCAGGTTCAGCAACGTGGACTTGCCCGATCCGGAGGCTCCCAGCAGCGCGATAAACTCACCGCGACCTGCTGCCAGGCTCACGCCATCTACCGCTGGAATCGTCGAGCGTCCCAGCTTATAATGCCGCACCACGGAAACGGTCCTCACGGATTCGAATTCACTGCCGTTTGTTGCCACAGTCAAATCTCTCCAATGCTTCTATCCGCATGTTACTACGCCAGTTCCGATTTCGTTCCCTCAGGCCAGCCATTCACCTTAGGACAAAAGTCCCGGGTCAGGGTGTCCCTCAAACCTGTTGACCGCGACTTCCGACTCAGCCCTGAGGTTACTCGCACTCTCTTTCTTTGATCTTGATCTTGCTAAAGGAGCGTAGAACCTCTTAGCGCAGGACCTCTTAATCATCTGACGTCTCGATGAGCCTCGCGATTAAGCCGGCTTCCAATTTTGGCAATCTCTTGTGACCCTCTGCCGCTCCGTTCATTGATTGGGTCGTCCGCCTGGTGAACTCCTGATCGCCCTTTGCCTGGTCAATCGTCGCGGAAATTTCGCTGCGTCAATCCTCCACAAGTCACCCTTGCCATGATCTGACACCCAGACCGAGCCGAAGCCATAGCGGATCGCGTCAGCCTTCTGATAGTTGCCGTACTGGTCAACCACTTTGTTCCGCGCCGGGTCGATGCGCGTTACCGGCGTCCCGTTCATCGTGACCCATATAAATCCTCCGCCATAGCAGATCTCGCCGCCTGCGCCGGGCACCTGGACCGCGATGACCGCTTTGACTTTGTTCGTCAGGGGATCAATGCGCGCCACGCTGCCATCAGACTGGCTCAGCACCCACAACGAACCTGCTCCCACGGTGGCAAAACGCGGGCTGGCTGCTACTGCAATCATGGCTGTGACCTTGCCTGTCTTGGGATCGACACGGTACACCCTGCCCTCTCCCGAACTGACTGCCCAGACCGAGCCAAAACCAGACTTCACCACCGCAGAATCTTTGCCGATCGCGATTCTCTTTACCGTATGGCCGGTCTTCACATCCACTTGCGACAGCGTGCTGGCGTGGCCATAGTCATTGCTCACGAACCATACGCTTCGCGCGTCCACAGCAATTGATCCTTCGCCCGCCTGATCGATCTGCACCGGCACCCGCAAATCCACTTTGCTGATCTTAGGATCGACCCGGGTCAGCGTTTGGCTCTGGCAGTTCAAGACCCACACCTTGTCCAGGCCGATTCCAATTCCGTAGCAGGGCTCTTTGTCCACCGGCACTCTGGCCTGCACATCGTTGTGCGCCGGATCCACGCGAACCAGCTCGTTGTTTTTTGGCACCGCTACCCACACAGACCCAAAACCAATGGCCAGCCAGTCGGGATCGCCGCCCACCTGGATCTTGTGTGCGATGGGCAGGGTGGAAGCATCAAGCCGGGGAAAATCCGCGACCTGCCTTGCCTCCTGCCCTTCCACGGGCGACGAAGCAACTACGGTAACTACCGTTGCCAGTACCGCCTTCAATCTCCACCGATGCATTCGCATTATTCCTTGCTCCCCTTCGCAACAGAATCCAACATGGTAGCTCACCGTAAGGCCACGCATTGCATACGCCCGCACCAATGGTGCACTGAATCCTTGTGTCTCTCGTCACAAAGCCTGTTAACCAGCCCACGCGACGACAAGTCATATCCATGAACTTCATGCGTAAACATTAAGGTTTTCTTAAACAACCTTCATAGATCACAACTAAATTGCAAAGCAACCACAAAAAAGTGCTCGTCGTTTAGTCTGAGTAGGTTAGAATTCACCAGCCCACTTCACAAATGGACCCTCAAAAGCTGTCTACGCAAGAGCTGTTGCAGCTTTGTCTCAAGTCGCACGATGAAGCTATGTGGACGGAGTTCGTCCGCCGTTTTCAGCCCCTGATTGCCCGCGTGGTCATCAAGTCACTGTGCTGCCGAGGCAAATTCAATCTCAGCCTGGTTGACGATCTGGTGCAGAACACATTCCTGAAGCTTTGCGCCAATGACTTTAAAGCCTTGCGGAATTTCGATTTCCGCCATGAAAACGCGCTCTTCAGCTTTTTGAAAGTCATAACCCAGAATGTTGTGGAAGATGACATTCGCAGAAAACAAAGCGATAAGAACAACGGGGGCAAGGAACCCGAAGATCTGGATCAGGTGTACGCCACTCCCGCCCGGGACTCGACTCCAGCTTCCGTGGAGACCCGAGTCCTGATGGGCGAGATTGAGCGGTGCCTGCAGACCCTGGCCTCGGAACCTAACTTTGCCCGCGATTACACGATTTTCTGGCTCTATTATCGCCAGGGATATACCGCCAAACAGATTTCGGAACTCCCTGGCATCGGACTGAGCGTGAAAGGCGTGGAGAGCACCTTGCTGCGCATGATCCGACTACTGCGAGATAAACTCAACGGTTAAGTTGTTGAGAAAATTACTTGAAGGGGTAATTCGCAAGAATTCCGAAAAATGGGCGATCAGGAATCATCTGCGCCGGCTTCGGTGCGTTAAGATTCGATAAGGATATGAATTCTGGGAAGGTTGGATGGCCGCGTCTACGTTTACATTGATAAGGGAGAAAGATGAGTGAACCAGCAATCTGAGCATCTGAGCAATGCTCAAATTGAGGCTTACGGGGAACGAACTTCCAGCGCGGGACCGGAGCAAGATGAGCGCAACGAGGGCCAGCGCGTTGACGCCCACCTCGACGACTGCCCTTCCTGCCGCGCCCGCGTGCTCGATTTCCAGCGTACTCGCCTTGCCCCCCACGCGGACACGCAGGTGAAACAAGCCGCCACCCCCGACTGCCCCAGCGAAGATGACCTTCGCCAACTCGTGGCCGGACTGTGCTCAGACGCCATGGCCACCAAGTTCATCCACCACGCCGCTACCTGCGACCACTGCGGCCCCCTGCTCAAGACCTACACCGAAGATTTCTCTGACGACTTCACTTCAGAAGAGCAAGCAGTGCTTGACAGTCTGCAAAGCTCCTCGGCCACATGGCAGAAAGATACCGCGCGCAAGATGCTGGCCGCTGCCGATACCGATACTGCCAGAGCCAGTGCCGGCGACTTGAGCACCGGCACAACTTCTTCGCCGCGTGCCACCCCCGAGGAACCAAGCGGTGCGCCGCTCGCAACCAAACCGCCCGAAGAGCCGGACCGAAAGCTCTTCTCGTGGAAATGGGTCTTCGTCCCTGCCACCGCCGCTGCTGTCGCAGCCACGGCCGCCGTTGTCATCTGCGGAGCTGTGGGCTTCGGCATTTGGTATGCCCGGCGCGACACCCCGGAAAAAGTCGAGAAGCTGCTGGCCCAGGCGTACACGGAACAGAGGACGATAGAGATGAGGTGGCCTGGAGCGGAATGGGGAGTGATGCGTGAGGCCCGGGGTCTTGAAAACTCGCGGTTTTCAAGACCCGACTCATTGCGACAAGCCGCAGGGATCGTGGCAAGACACCGGTTGGCAATTCCGGGAAATGTCGAATGGCTACGGCGAAGAGCAGAAGTTGAGGTGCTTGAAGGGCACCCAGAGTCGGCAATCGTGATTTTGTCCCCAGCACTTGAAGCCCGGCCTGACTCGGTTCCACTGATGTTGGATTCTGCGATCTCGTTCTTTCAACGCGGTGTACGTTCAGGCTCTCGCGAGGACCTCGATAAGGCCATTAATCTTCTTACTAACGTTGTAAAACGTGACCCAAGTAATAGTGTGGCCCTGTTTGACTTGGCGGTGGCGTATACCCAAATCAGATCTTGGGACCGAGCTGCCGCCACGTGGGATGCGTATTTACAACTCGATCCAGACGGACCTTGGGCTCAGGAAGCAAAACAGAAACGGGACTTGGCAAAATCGAATTTACCTTAGGCTCTCATCTCCGTTGCTTAGCTCGGTATTGTGCTTCTTTCCTTTTGACCTAGCCGACCAACTATCCCCTCTGAAAAATACCGTCCGCCTGCAAAAGGGTTTAGGGCCGAGAATTCGTAATTACAATTAGCAACTCGAAGCGAAAACCGTTAGCGCCTGAAGGAAGAAGAATGGTGCACAAGCGCACAATGCGTGGCAAGCTGGCTGGGAGCGGTGATCGAAACACGCGACCCGGCTTTCTGCGAGGAGTCCGGCGCTTGAGGCCGGCATTTTCCAAGACGCTGTTCCGCTGGATTCTCCTGGTAACCGCGCTGGCGTCATTCTTGCTGCTAATGTTAAGGGTCTTCCGCGATACCTCCGCCGATTCAGCGAATCACTTGATCGCACAAGCCTATGCTGAGCGCCGAACCGTCGAAATACGAATCGCTGGCGCGGCGTATGCGCCCCTGCGGCAAGAGCGGGGAGCTGCTGGATCGAGTCTAAGCCAGCCTGAGTCTCTGATTCAGGCCGAGTTGGCGATAAGCGAACACCTCAATCAGAATCCTAGCGATCCAAGCTGGCTGCAAGCCAAGGCGCGCGTCGACTTGCTGGATCACAATTTTGAATCCGCTCTTCAGTCGTTACGACGCGCTCTCGAAAAATATCCGGATTCACCACAATTGTTGACGGATCTTGCGTCTGGATATTTCGAGCAGGCGCAAGCCACAGAACGAGGAGCCATCGACTACGGTAACGCTGTCGAATACTTAGGAGAAGCTCTCGCCCAATCCCCAGATGATCCCGTCGCGCTATTCAATCGCGCAATCGCGTGCGAAAAAATTTTTCTGTACGCACAAGCAATAGAAGACTGGACGCACTACCTGAGGGTCGATCCCACCGGAGGCTGGTCAGATGAGGCTCGCTCTCGGCTCTCCGAAATACGGGCGAAGCTCAATACCCGAGATCGGATCATGGCAGAGCCGTTACTACTGCCGTCAGAGCTGGCAAACCTCACCCCTCAAGTCCTGGGTTCTCTCAGAAAGCTCGACGAACGCGTCGAGGAATATCTTTCGATAGCCACCACCCAATGGCTGCCGATGGCCTATCCTCTCGATTCCGCGCTGGACACGCGGCAATCCGACACACGGTCCGCACTTAGAGCTCTTGCGCGATGGCTTGAAGAGCAGCACGGCGACTCTTGGCTCAGCGATCTTCTTGCAGCAAGCTCTTCTTCCAATTTTCCGTCAGCGGTGGCGGCCCTTTCCAAAGCGCTGAATGCGAATGACAGCGGTGACACCGCAGCGGCTCAACAATATGCAAGCGATGCAGATATCCTTTTTACTTCTGCCCACAATCTGGCGGGTGCCCTGCGAGCACGTGTCGAATACATTTTTGCCGCACACATAGCTCAAGATGGCGTTAACTGCCTTCGCGCTGCAACGAAATCGCAACATTCCATTGAGAACCACCCGTACCTTTGGTTGCGGGGGCAATATCATCTCGAAGCCGGGACTTGCTTCTGGTTGGCCGGAAGTTTGGGCAAAGCGCGGGACTTTTACCAGACGGCTGCCCGCGAAGCAGAAGCTAGCAAATACAATGCACTCTATTTGCGCAGCCAGGATCATATCGCTGGCCTCGACGGTACCAGCGGGAATTTCCGCGCAAGTTGGGAAAGGATTCATGACGCTCTGCAGCGGTTCTGGTCGGGAAGCTACCCTCCAATGCGCGGCTACAACCTTTACTATAATCTGCACGAATCGGCCCGTGCGCGAAAACAAGGGCATCTGCAAATGTCAACGTGGGGCGACGGCCTAACACTAAGCAAGTCATTCACTGACCACATTCTGCGCGCCATGGCCCATTCTCTCATGGCCAATGCTGCGATCGCCGCCGGGCAACCAACGAACGCCGAGAACGAATTTCAGTTGGCGGAAGTAGAATTCAATCTCAGTCCACCCATCAAATCCACGCGTATCGCCCGTCTCGAAGCCGAGACTAGGCTGGCAGAGGTAGAAATCGGGCTGGGTAAATTGCGTTCGGCTACAAATCGCCTGCAAGCCTTAGAACCAGAAGTAGCACAACTCTCCGATAACTTCCTTGGGCTGCTCTTCTATACAAATCTTGGTGAGGCCGAAACCCGCCTGAAGGACGATTCCGGTGCGGAGTCTGCCCTGCATGCCGCCATTGCTTTTGCGGAACAGGATCTTCAGTCACTCAAAGGTGAAAGGGCTAAGCTGGAATGGAGCCAGAGATCCTCGGAGGCATACCGCAACCTGGCGGAGTTGAAGCTGCATCAAGGCGAGACCACGAATGCCTTAGAGATATGGGAATGGTACCGAGGTGCCGCTTTACGCTCGGAAGTTGCCAACGTCCCCGGCTCATTGGGGAATAGCGCTAGGGCAACTGGCGGTCTCGCCTTGCGCACTGGCTCGCCTGAGAATTTTCCCTTGCCAAGGCTTGCTGAAGTAACAAATCAACTGCCCACACTCACGGCTGAAACCATCCTTTCGTATATGCGCCTGCGAGAGGGATACGTCGTTTGGGTTTATGACGCTCGCGGCGTTTCTAAGCACACAATTCCCGGAACCGCAGCCCGCGTTGATTCCCTCTCACGGAGCTTCCGCCGGCTCTGTTCCGATCGGAATTCAGACCTTGATTTGCTCAAGAAACAAGGACGCATTCTTTACGACCTGCTCATTGCGCCCGTTGAAGAAAAGCTATCTCCGGGCCGCTCGCTGGTGATCGAAGCTGACGGCGCCCTGAATGGAATTGCTTTTGATGCTCTGGTCGACACGCAGGAGCGCTACTTCGCCGAGCGAAGCTCGATCAGCTCTTCATTAGGGTTTTACTACCGTTCACACTTGCATCCGGCGCAGCCAATCGAGCTCGATTCAAACGCCCTTGTTGTCGCCGTTCCGATGCCTAAAGCGCCTGACGACCAAATGATCCAACCGTTGCCGGATGCCGCGGAAGAAGGCGCAATGGTGCAGCGCAAGTTTCGCTCCGCGCAATTTCTGCTGGAAAGAGATGCAACAGTTGAGGCTGTTCGATCGCGGCTGGCGAATGCTGCCGTCTTTCACTTTGCAGGACATGCTGTTGCATCAGCTCGCCAAACTGGTTTGCTCTTATCCGATGGCGCACTCAGCTACGAATCTTTGAGTGGTATTGACCTCTCACGAATGCAGCTTGCCGTACTTTCCGGATGTGACACCGTAGGCGACATCGAGGGCGCAGATTACAACCCTGACAGCCTGATTCGCTTATTTGTGTCCGCCGGAGTTCCACGCATCGTGGCCAGCCGTTGGAACATAGATTCAGCAGCGACGAAACAGTTCATGGAACTATTTTACGGCAATGTATTTCGTGGAGACCAGGTTGCTGAAGCGCTCAGAGTGGCGAGAGCCGGATTACGCGCCCAGCGGGCGACTGAGCACCCCTATTTCTGGTCAGGGTTCACACTTTTCCGCTAAACAGTCTCCAAGGAGGATGGAAATGTTGACAACCAATCACTTGCGCTTGGGTAAACGCATCGCCCTTCTGCTCATCGCTCTAGGCACATTATGTAGACCCGTCTTTAGTCAAACAACAGAGATAACAGTGAATGTGGGAGGACCGTGGACTTACGTCGCGGATCCTTCCGGCGCACCAAGGATCTACCTTATTTCCCCAAAAACCTCTCATCACCTCGACGCGGAGATCGCACCAAAACCTTCCGCTCATCGAGACCCTTATTTGCTCCCGGGCATCTATGCATTGAACATAGCACGTCTTACGACATGCGCAACCACTTCGTCTAAAGTGTCTCCATACAGAATCAAAGGGGTTAGCGATACAGCAATTAAGCAGGCCTTAGCAAAGAGCGGTTCACGTTACGCCATATTATTACCGAAGCCGTGCTATTACACAGAAAAGGAAAGCAGCGTTTCAAAAATTAGCGAGTCTCCCATTACGTCTTCAAGCTCATCTGTTAAGGGTGATCCTTATACTACGTCCGCCGTGCTTCATTATTTTATTTCAAGTCCGAACGGCGGAGCCGTTTTAACCGGCAAGTCTGATGATGGAACGCAGACTTACAACGACCAGATACCTTATCGAACATCGATTCGAATCCGGATGCAGGCCGACAGCCAATTCGGCGATACCGATCTTTATTGTGACTCAACTTCGGCGCAGTCGTTTTTGGATGAAGTAAACCTGTTTGGCCGGTCACGATACGTTTGGTTTCCTTATTTAAACGATGATGGAAATCAGGCTGGGAACCAAGGGTACTACCTTGATGATTGCCAAAAAGGACCCACGCTTGCTGCCATTCAAAGCGACATGAAAGCCGCGCTGTTCGCAACCGAAAAAATCCAAATCGTGGAAGGCTATTTCAGTCGTCGCAGCCCTAAGAAAGAAGCTCAAGAGGCCTTGAGTGATCTTGTGAGAGCCGTCAATTCTTTCAAATCGGCATCCTTCAAACGCCAAAGAAAAGGCGACCCTGCCATGCCTACGCTTGAGGCCGCTAACACAGAGCTAGCCACGGCTCAGAAGAAAATGGAAAGTCTCACCGATCCAACTGAAAAAGGGGTTGAGAAAGAGGACGAAGCGAGCACCCCAGTTCTGCCGAAGACATCCCAATATGTCAACATGTATTCTCCGGGATCCGCGGACTGTCATGGAGCGCAGACCAGCATCAACGACACAATACCTTAAAATAAATACGTAGTGCTTTTGTCCCTCGAAGGTTCTGCGGTATCCTCCTCTGTCATTCTAGGAGGATACCGTGTTCTCATTTACGCGCAGCGTATCGTTGCTGGTCACCCTTTTGCTGATCACCGTTCAGGCCCTTGCCTTGCAATCGCTGCAGAATAGAAAGCTAACTCAAGCCCCACGAAAGCAATTGATTCAGCAGCCCAGCACGCGGGCGGCGGCACAGACCCAAGCTTCTTTGATCGCTGGCGTTTCCCCCTTCCTGCTCTCCTCCCTCCACTGGCGCTCCATCGGCCCGTTTCGTGGCGGACGCACCCGCGCCGTCGCTGGTGTCCCCAGCCAGCCAAGCGTCTTTTATATCGGCGTATGCAATGGAGGCGTGTGGAAGACCACCGACTACGGCCGCACCTGGCAGCCAATCTTTGACGACCAGCCCACCGGCTCCATCGGCGCGGTGGCGGTAGCGCCGTCGGACCCCAATGTCGTTTATGTCGCCAGCGGTGAGGGGCTGCACCGGCCAGACCTCTCGGTCGGCGATGGCATTTACAAATCGACCGACGCCGGCAAGACCTGGGCGCATCTTGGCCTGCGTGACGGTCAGCAGATTCCCGGCCTGGCGATCGATCCCCGCGATCCCAACAAAGTTCTGGTCGCCGTGGCTGGCCATCCGTATGGTCCTAACCAGCAGCGCGGCGTGTTCCGCTCCACTGACGGCGGCCAGAGTTTCGAGAAAGTCCTGCCGAAAACCACGGGCGAAACCGATCAAGCCGACAACATCGGCGCGGCCGACGTGCTCTTTGATCCCAGCGATCCTAACATTGCCTACGCCACGCTGTGGGAGGCTCGCCAGGGTCCCTGGGAAAATGGAGCCTGGAACGGGACCCGCGGCGGCGTCTTCAAATCCACAGACGGCGGCACAACGTTTCAGCAGCTAAGTGGCGGACTGCCGACCGGCATCGTTCAGGCGCACATCGCCATCTCCTTTAGCAACCCTAAAATTCTTTTTGCCTCGGTCGCGACCAAAGAAGGCGTCAAGCTTTATCGCTCCGAAGATGCTGGAGCGAACTGGACGGTCGCTACCAGCGATCCGCGGCCTGCCGGGCGCATCGGCGGCGGCGATCTGTCCGAACCAGGGATCGACCCCAAGAATCCTGACGTGGTTTACATGACCAGCACGGTCACCTGGAAATCTACGGACGGCGGCAAGACGTGGAGCGGCTTCCGCGGCGCCCCCGGAGGCGACGACTATCAGAATATCTGGATCAATCCCAACGATCCCAAAATCATTCTGCTGGCCAGCGACCAGGGCGCCATCGTGACAGTGAACGGCGGCGAGACCTGGAGTTCCTGGTACAACCAGCCCACGGCGCAGATGTACCACGTGAATGCCGACAATGCTTTCCCATATCGCCTGTGCAGCGGGCAGCAGGAGAGCGGCTCGGCATGTGTCTCCAGCCGCGGCGATGACGGCCAGGTCACCATTCGCGAATGGCATCCGGTGGCGGCGGAAGAATACGGCTATGTGGTGCCGGATCCGCTGGACCCGGACATTATTTTTGGCGGCAAGCTCACCCGTTATGATCGGCGCACGGCGCAGGCGCAGAACATCATGCCCAAGCCGTTTCGTTCCCAGGAATTTCGCGTGCTTCGCACGGAGCCAATCGTCTTCTCGCCCAAAGACCCGCATACGCTTTACTTCGCGGCCAACACGCTGTGGCGCACGCGTGATGGCGGACAATCCTGGCAGCAAGTCTCGCCCGATCTCACACGTAAGGATTTCCCGCTGCCGGCCACCATTGGCATCTTCAGCAATGAACCTACGGCCAAGCCCACGCAGCGTGGCGTGATTTACGCGGTCGCCGTTTCGCCACTCGACGACAATCGCATATGGGCGGGCACGGATGACGGCCGAATTCATATCACCACCGACGGCGGCAAGAACTGGACCGAGATCACGCCACCCGACATGAAGCCGTTCCAGAAAGTTTCTGTCATCGAAGCCAGCCATTTTGACGCGCAGACGGCATACGCGGCCATCAATACTTTGCGGCTGGATGACCTGCGTCCGCACATCCTGCGGACCCGCGACTCGGGCAAGACCTGGACGGAGATCGTTAACGGGATTCCCGCCAATGAAAACGTGAATGCCGTGCGTGAAGATCCGGTGCGCCGCGGGTTGCTGTTCGCCGCCACGGAGCGCGCGGTCCATGTCTCCTTCGACGATGGCGGCCATTGGCAGTCGTTGCGCCTCAACATGCCCGCCACATCGGTGCGCGACGTGATCGTCAAGAATGACGATCTTGCCGTCGGCACACACGGGCGCGGCTTCTGGATCCTGGATGACATCACGCCGCTGCGCCAAGTCGACGAGAAGACGCTCGCAGCCGAAGCCTTCCTGTTCAAACCGCAAACCGCCGTCCGCGTGCGCTGGGACATGAATACAGATACGCCACTGCCGCCGGACTTTCCTGCCGGCCAGAACCCTCCCGATGGCGCCGTAATCAACTACTATCTCCACGGGGCCGCTAACGGCGCGGTCACTCTTGAAATCAAGGACAGCGCCGGCAAGACCGTCCGCAAATATTCCAGCGCGGACAAGGCTGATCCCATCGATCCCATGCTGAACATTCCGGCGTACTGGGTGCGTCCGCCGCAAACGCTCTCGGCTGAGGCCGGCATGCATCGCTGGCTGTGGGACATGCACTATCCGAACGTGCCCGGCGTAGAGCCGGAATATCCGATTGCCGCGGTGCCGCACAACACGGTGCCCGCGCCCAGCGGACCGTGGGTCATCCCCGGACAGTACACCGTGGTTCTCACCGCGAACGGCAAGAGCTATTCGCAGCCGCTTGCCGTCAAGATGGATCCGCGAGTGAAGACGCCGGCGGCCGCGTTGGCGCAGCAGTCAGCGCAATCACAGAAGCTGTATAACCAGTTATTGACGCTTGCTCCTGCGGTGGACCAGGCAGGCGATCTTCGCAAACATCTCAAAGACCTGCAAAAGCAGGCGCAGGGAGATGTGCTTGCCGCGGTAAAAGCGTTCGACCAGAAGCTCGATGACGTGGCCGGAGGGGGTGCTCCGCGGCGGCCCGGCGCCGGCAACCAGCCACCCACGCTGGGCCTGATGCGCGCACGATATCTGGCTCTGCTAGGCGTGCTTCAAGAAGCAGACGTTGCACCTACCACGCAGGCCGCAGGCGCAGTGGATGAACTGGAAAAGCAACTGTCGCCGCTGATGCAGAGCTGGCAGCAGATCAAGTCGCACGATTTGCCGGCGCTGAACCAGCAATTAAAAAACGCCAATCTGCCTGAGCTGAAACTGGAAAGCGAGATGCGGCCGGCCAGGGCCACGGTTTCATCCAAGGACGAGGATTAGCACGCGTTCGTTGCCCGCGCCGTTGACACTTGCCCGGCATGTGAGTAGTCTGCGACTGGGCTTGGAGTCTTTTTCATGAAATTGCGTACTTTGTTTTTCTTTGTATTGGTCGCGTGTCCGCTTTTCTCTCTGCTTGCCGATGAGGGACATTCGCACCTGGCGCCCGGTGAAAAGCTGGGCAACGTGTCTTTTCCGGTTTCCTGCGCAGCCGCAGCGCAAAAACCATTTGAGCGCGGCGTGGCGCTGATGCATTCGTTTGAATACGAGTCGGCGGAAAACCAGTTCAAGGAAGTTGCCAAACAGGATCCCGGCTGCGCCATGGCGTACTGGGGCCAGGCGCTGAGCCTGTATCACCAGCTCTGGAGCCGCCCGGCCAAAGCCGATCTCAAGCGTGCGAGCGATCTGCTGGCGCATGCCCGGGAACTCCAGCCCAAAACCGCCCGCGAAGCGGAATACGTAAACGCGCTGGCAGTCTTCTATCACGACGCGGACAAGATTGATCACCGCGACCGGGCCAACGCTTACGCGGCGGCCATGGAAGGCGTCTACAAACACAATCCCCAGGACCGTGAAGCCGCGGTGTTCTACGCATTGTCGCTGCTCGGCTCCGGCCCAGAGGAAGACCCGGCGCTGGCAAATCACAGGAAGGCCGTGGCCATTCTCAACCATCTCTTTGAGCAGGACCCCGGACATCCGGGGATCGCGCATTACATCATTCACGCCTGCGACAATCCCCAGATGGCCAATCTTGGACTGGCAGCTGCGCGCAAGTACGCGAGCATCGCGCCTTCATCGGCGCATGCTGTGCATATGCCGTCGCACATCTTTGCCCGCCTGGGTCTCTGGCAGGATGACATACAGTCCAATGAAGCGGCATTGCGCGCCGCGGAAAAAATGGGTGCCATGCATCTGCACACAATGCACCACAAGATGCACTCTTTGGATTTCCTGGAATCCGCGTATCTGCAGATTGGCGACAGCCAGAAAGCCAAGGCCCAGTGGGACGAACTGCAGACCGTGCGCAAGGAAGACGTGGAAGAAGAGTTCCAGGATTATTATGAAGCGATGCGCGCCGGGTTCGCGGCGCGTTATGCGCTGGAACGCCGGCAGTGGCAGGAAGCTCTGGCTCTGCAGCCGATCCAGGGCGCTCCTCCTTACGTGCAGGCGCTTACCTTCTGGGCGCATGCCGTGGCCGCCGGACATCTGCACGATGCGGCGGCGGCGCAGTCCGCGGCCGATCAATTCGACGCCATGCTCGAGGCGACGAAAAAGTCAGACAAGCCTCACGAGGCCAAATATATGGCCAACAACCATGATGAGGCGCAGGCGTGGCTTGCTTTCGCACAGGGCAGGAATGAAGATGCTCTGCGCTTGCTTCGTGCCGTAGCGGCCAAGCAGGACAAAGTCGGCAAAGGCGAAACCGAAACTCCGGCGCGGGAGATGCTGGCCGATATGCTGCTGGAAATGAATCGCCCGCAGGACGCGCTGGCGGAATACGAAGTTTCGCTCAAGACCGATCCCAATCGCTTCAACGGTCTTTACGGCGCGGCGCGGGCGGCGGAGATGACGCAGCAAAAACAGAAAGCCGCCATCTATTACGCGCAACTGGTGAAAAATTGTCAGGGCTCGAACTCTGATCGCCCGGAACTGGCAAAAGCAAAGTTGCTGGTAGCTACAAAGTAGCCAACCGTGCCGGCTGAATCCAAGGAGCAAGAAAATGCCTTCATCGCCGAATGCAGTACTGGACCCCAAGACGCAGTGGTTCCTGAAATTCCTGGAGAGCATGGGCCGCCCGCCGGTCTCTGAGGTCCCGGTGGAGCAGGCGCGAGAGATGTATGCGAAAGGCCAGTCGGCGGTGCCGCTCATCAAGCAGCCGGCGCAGATTGAGGACCGCACCATCTCGGCCGGGGCTGGCGGCAGCGTGAAGCTGCGCATCTTCCGTCCAGAGAGCATGCGCCCCGAAGGCAGCGCGGGAAGACTTCCAGTGGTCATGTATTTTCACGGTGGCGGATGGGTGCTGGGCGATGCCGATACTTTTGACTACTTCATGCGCGAGCTCACCAACGGCAGCGGCGCGGCCGTGGTGTTTGTGGAGTACAGCCGGTCGCCGGAGGCGCGCTACCCTGTCGCGCTGGAAGAATGTTATGCCGCGACAAAGTGGGTGGCCGAATACGGCAGCGAATTTGGTTTGAACGCCGCCCAGATCGCTGTGGCGGGTGACAGTGCGGGCGGCAATCTCGCCACGGCCGTCTGCCTGCTGGCTGGACAGCGCGGAGGACCCGAGATCGCGGCGCAGGTGCTGATCTATCCCGCAACAGGAAGCGACTTCAACACGTCTTCATTCCAGGATTTCGCCACCGGTTACTTCCTTACCAAAGAGAACTCGCAATGGTTCTGGACGCAGTACACAGGCGGCAAGGCGGTTGAACATGAACCCACCGCCTGCCCGCTCCAGGCCACGCTCGACCAACTTAGAGACATGCCTCCGGCGCTGGTTATTACCGGCGAATGCGATGTGCTGCGCGATGAAGGAGAAGCCTATGCGCGCAAGCTGACCGAGGCCGGCGTTGCCGTGACGGCAACGCGCTATCTGGGCGCGATCCACGGTTTCATGGGCATCAACGCACTGGCAGACACGCCGGCAGCCCGCGCGGCAACGGCGCAGGTGAATGCGATGCTGCGAGATGTATTGGCCAGCAAAGCCCAGGAACAAGCGGCTTAGCCGGACCTTGCCAAGCTTACGGCACGTTTGGGCCGAACCGGAACGTCGGTCCCACGGAAACACGCAGGCTGTTGCGTCCTTCGGCCAGCAGATCGTTGAAGAGGTTTACGTGGACGAAGTCGACGCCTACGCGCAACCCGAGATGTTTTGAAGCATTCCAGTCAAAACCTCCGCCGACCCCGTAGAACAGCTCAAGATCGGTCTTCTTGCCCGCCGGAGCCAACTGCTGCACCAGCAGCGCCAGCAACGGGGTGGAAGGCTTGAGCGTTGCCGTCTCATGCATGCCGCCCAACGCCGGTCTTACGAAAAATGTAAACGCTTTTAACTGGCGGAAGTTGAATTGCGGCCCCGCGGAAAACGTGTAGGTAGTGGAATCAAACGGCAAAGCGATTACCGTGCCGGGCGGCAGCGAACTCAGCACCGGCAACAACGCCAGTTGCAACGACGATTTGAGATCGGCGGCGGTGATGTCACTGTGGCCGGTGAAGATGCTGTAGTCACCGCCGAGCGCCAGCCAGCGGGTCACGTTGACGCCGAATTCGCCGTTGAATCCGCGCTCCGCCAGATTCAATTTCGGCGACTCCAGGTAAGAGAAGCCGGTAAAGGCATCGTATCGGGGAACATATTCTTGCTGGGCAAAAGCGGCGGCACACGCAAACAGAAATACAAACGGTATGAGGGCTTTCATCTGGACTTCCTTTCCGAGTCAGCGCGGCTTCAAGGGAACAACGCTGTGGAGAACGGTCTTACTCCCTCGCGGACATGGCCCGCATATAGTGTGAATAGAAAATGGTTGCAGCAGGATGCCAGGGAGAAATTCTGAAAGGCTGCTTTGGGGCGAGGATCGAACCGCGCAACAGCGAAAGGAGAGCGGCTATTTCTTCTCGATCAACTTTGCGGCTTTCCGGAACACGTCAAGAAACATTTTCTCCGTCAGCTTGCCGGTGAGGGTGTTTTGCAGTGAGGGATGATACGAACAAAGCAGCGTGCGACCGCCGGGCAGCTTGTAGGTCTCTCCGTGGCCGAAGGCAAAGCCGGCCTTCGATTTCAGGTCGCCGCGGCGCTTCAGGTAATTCAGATAAGCATCAAAGGCGATCTTGCCCAGCACGACCACGACTTTGACTCGGGGCAGCGTGGCAAATTCGCGGTCAAGATATTGGGCGCAGGTCGCAATTTCTTTCGGGGTGGGCTTGTTCTCCGGCGGAGCGCAACGTACGGCGGCAGTGATGTAGGCATCCAACAGACGCATGCCGTCTTCCCGGTCGGTAGCTGTGGGCTGTGAGCTAAATCCCGCCTTGTGCAGGATGGGATACAGAAAATTGCCGGAACCGTCTCCTGTGAAAGGACGGCCGGTGCGGTTGGAGCCATGGGCTCCGGGTGCGAGGCCCAGAATCAGCAGCCGCGCATGGGGATCGCCAAAACCGGGAACAGGTCTGGCCCAGTAGTCCCAGTCAAGGTAGGCGCGGCGCTTCTCCCGGCCCACCTTCCGGCAATGGGCGATCAGGCGTGGGCAGCGGGTGCAGGCGATGATCTCCTGGTTCAGCGCAACAAGGTTGAGCGCGGCAAGGTTGAGCGCCACAAGGTCGGTCTGCACAGAATCGATTTGGGCCAAGTCTGGCTGGCGTGCGCTGGTGGACATCACTCAGAGTTTAGCAGCAGCGGCAGCTCCTGTAACACACGGGCGATGGTCGCGTTGCATCAGGCTCGCCAGCACATCCAAGAAGGCTTCAGGACCGTCCAGCGGGTTCACGTGGATTTCGGATTTGTCCTCGGCAAGCTGGTCGTAAGGATCCAGCACCACGGAGGGGATGTGACGGCTCTGTCCTTCAGAACAAACACGGCGGCGATCCGGTAACGGCACGGAATTAGCAATTACAATCGCACAGACATGGCGGACGCGCAGGATCTGAAGCGCGGCATCAGCGGTAGCAACGGGGATGACTCCATATCCTGCATGTGCCAAAACGGCATTCCGAATAGGTGACAACACCCTTTCTGCGGAAATGGAAAGGACTGCTGGACGCATATTTTTTCCGTCGACCAAAATTCTAACTTTTTAGAGCTTTGATCGAAGTATTCTCCTCTGCGAAGGCTAAAGCAAGTAAAAAAACCCTTAATTTCAGGTACGGGCCCGTTAAAGCATTCCAATTCCAGAGCTCAATTTTTGAGTGGATAGCCAGGCGCTAATCATTGGAATTGACCAGCGTTTGACTCTCACGCCCACATTTTCCCTGGGGTTGCCCGCCGGCAAGGATATTGCTGGGGGACTGCTTGCTAAGCTAGAGAATGCCCCGTCAGCTGAACACTGTCAAAAATGACAGATGGATTGAAACGCCTGGGGTGGCGTTCATTTCATTCTGTCGCTATGCTCCAAAACCGCTTGAAATGCGGAGATGAATGGTTGATCTCGGTTGCATGGACGACCCCCCGATCTTCCTCCAATCCAATTGCGCATCTGTCTTTAATGACAGTTACTTAGTCTCGTCTCTCAGACCAATCTGGAATGAGTCGACGCCAGCCAGTCTTGAAGGAAAGAAGGTCCCAATGTCAGCCGCTGTTGTTCCATTTCGCTCCAGTCCCCGAGCGCCCGTAGCGTCGCCGGGGCCGCTACGTCTCAAAAGCCGCAGCGAACGCCAGGCTGCGGGAAAGGCGTTGCGTGACCGTGTGCCACGCGAGGAGCATGCCAGGTGGGCGCCGGCCCCCCGCCGTCACGATCCGATCGACATGATCATCGAATCAAGCGGAAACCGCATCCCGGAGCTGGTGCCCATCCGTTATGGACGCATGCTGGTCTCGCCTTTCACTTTCTATCGCGGCACCGCCGACGTGATGGCGGCTGACCTGGCTCCCACCCCGGTCAGCGGCCTGCGCGCACAGATTTGCGGAGACTGCCATTTAATGAACCTGGGCGGCTTCGCCACACCGGAGCGCCAGCTCGTCTTTGATATCAACGATTTTGACGAGACCCTGCCGGGCCCCTGGGAATGGGACGTGAAGCGGCTGGCGGCGAGCTTTGTCCTGGCGTGCCGCTCCAACGGTTTTGCCGCCGCTGACCAGCGCGATGCCGCGCAGTCTTGCGTGCGCTCCTATCGCGAGCACATGAGGGAGTATGCAGGCATGCAGGCGCTCAGCATCTGGTATGAGCGTCTGGATGCAAGCGCGGTCATGCTGTCTCTTCAGGACAAGGACACCCGGGCCCGCCTTCGCAAACGCATACGCAAGGAAGCGGCGCGTAGTGTTGCGGAGCACGACTTTCCCAAAATGGCCGAACAAAAGGGCAGCGGGTATGTCATCAAGGATAATCCTCCGCTCATTCATCACCATCCGCTCTTGAACTTGAAAGCCAACCGGGACAACATTGATCAGGCGGTAGTCCGCTACCGGGAAACTCTGCCGGATGACCGCAAAGTACTTTTCGACCGATTTAAACTGATCGACGTCTCGCTCAAGGTGGTGGGCATCGGTAGCGTCGGCACATTTTGCGCCGTCGTGCTCATGCTCGCAGGAGACGAGGATCCGCTGTTCCTGCAGCTAAAAGAAGCGCATCCGTCCGTGCTGGAACCGTACGCCGGCAAGAGCGTACACGCCAACCACGGTGAGCGGGTGGTGGTGGGCCAGAGGCTGATGCAATCCGCAAGTGACATCTTTCTGGGCTGGACACACGGCAAAGCGGGGCGGCATTTCTACATTCGCCAATTGCACGACATGAAAATGAAGGCGCTGGTCGAAATCTTTAACCGCCCAACCATGATGGATTACGCCAGACTGTGCGGCTGGGCGCTGGCGCGGGCCCATGCGCGCTCCGGCGACCCGGCGATGATCGCCGGATACATGGGCAAGAGCGACGTGTTTGACAAGGCGGTGGCGCGTTTCAGTGTTGCCTATGCCGACCAGGCTGAGCGCGACCACTCCGCATTCAAAGACGCAGTCCGCAAAGGCCGGATCACGGTCGAGATGGAACGATGAAGGGCAATCCAACTTCGCTGGACTGATCGCGGCACAGCCGCACTTTTCAGAAGTCCGCCGCGAGCTTGCGAGCGGGCGCTACTTCTTCGCACTCTTGGTGCCTGGGAGTTGTTTGGTCTCAGGCGCCAGCACCACGGTCCAGCCGTCAGGGTCATATTCCACGATTGCCGCAGCCGTTTCGGCCGTCTTGTCGCCCAGGTCTTTCTGATAGACAACTCCATCCTTGCCCACGAGGAACGTCATAATCCCAGAATTCTGGTATGTTGCCGGATAGGCCACAATGGCGAAACCGCCGGTCATCTTTCCATTGGCCACGTAATCCTGGGCGCCTCCTTGGGCTTTTTCACCCTGCTTAGTGAGGATGTGGAAATAATAGCCATGGAAGGGCTGCGGCTTGTCACTGTGCGAGTAGCCCAAAGCTTTTGCCACGTCGCCCAGCGGCCCCAGAGGGCTGGGGCGCTGGCCCTCAGCAGCAGGCCAATACAAGCCGTCATGCTGGCCTTCATCGCTCACGATCTTCTGCGCGTATTGATGGGCCTGGCTGAAGTATTCCTGTTGCGCATTGGCAATTTCGGTAAGCACGCCGATGGCGGTCAGTTCGCCGTCACCGATACGGCGGGCCAGGACTTCGTCTTTCCCGGCAGCGGTGTTGAAAGACCATTGGCCCGCGGCATTCTGCTCCAGGGGAATTGGGAACGGGAAGTTGTCCGCGCCAACATAAAGAATTTCAGCCCCGGCTTTGTTCTTGCTCCAGCGATTCATCTCCTTGTACTTGGTCAAAAACCGTTCCCGGAGGTTCTTGTCCTGCACGGCATCGCCGGAAAACAGAATCTCTTTGACGTCCTGGCCGAAGATGACCATCAGTGCATTCTGATCGCCGGCCTTGGCGGCCTCGAACAGCGCGGCGCCCGCTGCCTCCGGCGAAGCAAAAGTTTTTTGCGCGCCGCTTGCTTTTGCTGGCTCCGCCGTTTTTTCAGCGCCCTTGGTATCCCGGCTGCTACAGGAGGCCACCGACACGGCCAAAGCGAAGAGCGCCAGCAGCGTCATCAAAGGCGACCCCGGACCAAACTTCTGAGCCTTCCATGCTCCAGTCATACCCAACATAAGATTTCCTCCAAAGCTTATTTCATGATCGATCAGTTTTTGCCGATTGCCGTGGGGCTCATTTCCTCTTTATTCCTCTTTCCATGACCGATGATGGGATGTCCTTTACACCCTTTTCTACCGAGTGTGCGCTGCAGCTTCTTCGATCAGAGAAGCAACCTGCTTTGGCCTGGAGACGTAGACCGAGTGACTCGCACCTGAGACTTCGACTTTGTGGCTCTTGGCCCGTGTGGCATACCACCGTTCGAGGTCAGGGTTGATTGTTCTGTCTGCTGCCGCTACCAACATCCAGCTTGGTTTGCTTCTCCATGCAGGCGTGGTGATGACGGCCTTGAAATTGTCGGCTAAGTTGAACACCTGCGATCGCGCCATGAAAGCGGCCTGCTCGGCAGGCAGGTCGGCTGCGAAGTACTCATGGAACTGCGCGGGGTCGAGGTATGTGAAACCGTCGGCCGTCTTCTTTATCGCAGTAGATTTACTGAGGTCACTTGGGAAGCGCTTTCCGTCATCAGCCTCATTCTCCCCGGCATCCGGCATGTGGGCCGCGATGTACACCAACCCGGCAACAGATGGGTCGGTTCCGGCTTCAGTAATTACAGCTCCCCCGTAGCTGTGAGCAACAAGAATGCATGGTCCATCTTGCAGGGCAAGGATGCGCTTCGTAGCAGCCACATCTTCTTTAAACGACGTCTCCGGCTCTTGGACGATGCTGACCCTATAGCCATCCTTGACAAGAATGTCGTAAACACCTTTCCAGCCAGAACCATCGGCCCAGGCGCCGTGAACCAGAACAATATTGCGAACGCGATGCCCTTCATGCTGCGCCGAGAGCCGACCGAAGATCAAAAGCAATGATACGGTGCAGAGGGACCTGGACATTCCTCGTACTACTCGCATAGCCTTCATTGAATTACTCATTTAGCGTCGGCGGCCTCCGCCATGGAAGCCACCCATGCTCATGCGGCCGCGGTCACTAGCCGCCCGCGAGGACCAGCCGTCGTCGTGACCGCCCCAGCCGCCGCCATGCCCCCAGCTGCTGGTGCTGCCTCCATAATGTTGGCCGCTGGCGGTTGTGCCGCCGGCATAGTGTTGACCGGTGCTGGTGGTGCCATGGGCAAAAGTTCCTCCTGCAGCGGTTTTGCTGGCCCCATAGTGATATGCCTGACCCGTGGCGTTGTTGTAGCCACCGCCACCGGTGTGGACTGCGCCGTCGGCGCCGTACGTTGTGTGTTTTGCGGCGCCGCCGTAGGCAGTCTGGTAGGCCCCGCCGGTGTGGTAATTTCCATTCGCGCTGTACCCGCGATAACCACCTGCCGCTCCATACGCGCCGTGGTAGGCTGCGCCGCCGTAAGCGCCATATCCGTGATAGCCGTAAGCGCCGTAGGCGCCATGCCAGGCTGCGCTCCCGTAATAGGGAACGCCTCCGTAAGCCACCACGCCGCCGTGCCAATTACAGGCCCACGAATTCCATCCCCAGCTGTTGCTCATCATTGCGCCAATGGCAATTCCGGCGCCGAAGGAAAGAACGCTGGCCGCAGCCACTTCTCCCGTGGTGTAGCCGGGGACAACGTAGGGCGTTCCGTAAATCACGGTTGGGTTGTACTGCGGAACGTAGATGACCTGCGGATTGGCCGGCTCAATCACGATTGTGCTCGGCGACTGCTGCACGACCTTGATTTGCTGCGATGATTTGAGATTGCCCGCCGCCTGGGCCTTGGCGCGCAATGCTTGAACCGCCGTCATCACGTCCTTCGCCTGGAAGTGATAGGCCTCTCCCAGCTCTGAAGTCCAGGCGAGGTTCTTGGCCATGTTATCGAGTACAGTGGGAAAAGCGGCCAGCGCCTTCACCGCCGGGTCCCAGCTCTCCTTGTCAACTTCCTTCGTTAGCTTCTCGCCGGTCAGGCCCTGGTGTTGCTGGACCCAGTTCTGCGCCAGAGCGACCTGGTCGGGAAACGTGGACGCGGAAAGCACCTGGGCCACCAGAGCGTCGGGATAGAGAGCAATGGGCGCGACCAACGCCTGCAACTCGGCCGCTGTTTTCGGTGCAGGTTCATCAGAGCCGCCCGCGGGCGCCGCGCCGCCGGTGGCGGGCTCAGTCTGATATCCGTAGATGGCGGGCGATGTAGCGGCAACAAGAATGAGACCGAGCACTACCGCTAAGATTTTTTTTACATTTTTCTTGACCATGTGCCTACTCCAAAACGCAGTAAATCATTTCTCGGACCGCCAAGATGAGCTTCCCAGGCGTACATCGCCGCCAGCCTGCGAATCCCGGGCGCTAAAGTGGATCTCATCTAAGTAGGATGGAGAAGGCATCGCGATGTCACAACTGGCAGAAGTGCGAGCTAGTAAAACTGACAGTGCTCTAAAACGAGATTTCAAGTCCAGCCAGGGCCCCGTACCCACAAAGTGCCGTCCCGGTCAGAGGTTGCGATGCGGTCTTCAGGCGCAATGTACTTGGGACTGTTCTTGCCGGTCACGTCTTTAATGAAAGAAAGGATCGCCTGCTTTGCCGGGCCGTCATTCCAAGAGGGCAGCGGAGCAGCTGTCTGCGCCAGCGCAGATAAGCTTAAGACGAGCCCGGCGAGCAGCACATGTGTCAGACCCGGCCGAAACCTGCTTCGGCTGGACATTTTCCCACCTCATGGATTGCGTGATGACTTGCGGGCGAAGAATGCGCGCCCTCATCAGGCAATCTATTTGCGGGCCGGCGACGTCTTGTCTAACAGATTGATCAGCGGTTTGGCCGCAGGCACAATCTGTTCGCCACCCGTTACAATCTGCTTGGCGCTAATTTCTTTACCGTAGAGGGCCTTGTTAGCGTCGTCATCCGTTTTCATCGAGGCGCCTTCCAGCGACACGCCTGCAAACACCCCCTTCGAGCGTGAATAGGTCAGAACATCCGTATTCATGGCCTGGGCGCTATAAGACGTTGCCTGAGCGCCTGTAGGACCGGCGGCGGCCGCTGCATTGCTGCCAAGCTTGATCTTGCCATTCAAAACCTGCTCGGCGCCCTTCTGGTTCATGACCACCAGCACAAAATCGGTTTCTGTCCCTCCCAGTTCCAAGCCAATGCTCTTCTGGTCGAGCGAATACATGGCCGGGGCGCCCCAGGCCCCATTCATCGTGGCGCCCTTGCGGCAAACGAGTTCACCGCGTCCGTAGCCGGTGCCCATGATGCCCAGGGAGACTTTCTTGACGCTGGGATAAATCAAGACACAAACCGCCTGGTTGAGAATGTTCTTGGGCAGTCCATTGTCCTCGCCCAGAATCTGCTGCATGGCCGTGGCGGAATTTGCCAAACGCTGGTCTTCTTTCTCCTGAGCCAAGAGGAGGGAAGAGATTGCCAGGCAGAGTACAAGTGCAGGTAGCTTCGTTTTCATTGCGTTGTCCTTTCTCGGACTATTAGGTCCTGGGCACGGCCCGACGGCGAGCCTCTCGGGCGACCAGAGTGAGCCTTCGTGACCTCTTCCAGGATCAAACTCGAGGTTGTAGGACTCGGGAGTTATCTGGCTGTGCCTCCTATGGGAAGCAGTATTCTCAGCCATGTTGCTGCAGTTCATGTGATCAAGTAACTGGAAGAAGTTACAGTAACTATCCATATCGCTGATAGACGGCGGCGCGCATCGGAGTGGGTACAACTCAACCGGTCAAGCGGCTTTCACTGTGGTGGCTTCTTCGCCGGGCGAAGATCGCATCATCATTGGCGTGAAGCGCTCGGTCAGAACCGGGCCGAGGATCGAAGTCGTAACCACCAGCACCAGGACCACATTGAGCAACTGGGTATCCAGCAGGCGCTGATGGGCTGGGTCATAGGTGTTGAGAGCGACGAGCGTGGCAGCGAGAGTAGCTGCCACCTGGGGCAGCGTCAGCGACCACATGGTCAGACGCGCGGGCCGGGAGTAAGCAAAGGCCCGCCCCGCGATCTCCGCGGCTATGCCTTTCCCGATCACCAATGCCCCGACAACCCCCAACACCAGGGGAAGATGGTCCGTGATAGTCCGCCAGAAGACAATCGGATCGATCAGGAAACCGGTCACAACAAAAAAAATAGGGATAAAGAAGGAATTTCCAAAGAATTCCAACTTCTCTTTGGCTGGTTTGTTTTCAACCGCGCCATTCACCGCAAGTCCAGCGAGGAATGCGCCCACGATGCCAGGGAGATTGATGGCATCGGCCAGGACACCGGCCAAGGCCATGATTCCAAGCATCGAGACGAAATATGTGCTCTCGTCGTCTTCCACTTTCTTGAGCACCCATGCTCCCATGCGGCTCAGGCCAAACAGGATGAACGGGATAAAAATGGCGATCTCGATCAGTTGCAGTGCCAGCTTGGAGGCAGAGAAGCCGCTCGTAAAGGTTGAAACACAGACGGCAAACACAACCAGGGACAGCGTGTCCGAGAGCATGGTTGCACCGTAGGTAACCGTGATCGGTTCAAGCTTGGTCGCTCCGAGCTTGGTCACGATGGACGCTGCCAGGAGGGTGTGCGACGCCAGCAGCGACCCTAATACGATCGCCGGAATCAGCCGGTACCCGAACAAGAATCCAACCCCGGTTCCCAGTAGCAACGGGACCGTGGTGGTGATGAGCCCGAACAAGACCGACCGGCGCTGCGCCTTGCGAAACAGGGCCAGGTTGATCTCCAGGCCGGCGCCGAACATCAGCAGGAGCTTTCCTATCTCGGCGAAGAAGTCCGCGATCGGTGCGTGCTCTCCGATGAGCCCCAGGACATGGGGGCCGACCACGACGCCGCTGAGAAGCAGTCCTACCACCGCCGGGAGCCGCACCCGGCGCGACAGCCGCGGAACGCCGACAATGATCACCATGCCAAGAGCGAACTTGGCCAGCGTTGGCAAAGACAACAGGTAGTGCGACCAAGGCTCGATATTGGACATCATGGGATTCGTTCTCGAATGCAAGGACGTGCGAGCGCCCGCCTCAAGACGCTCGCCTGATTCTCCTGCTTTACCGCCTACTGGCTCGGATGGCCCTGACCGCTCTCCTTGACTTGCTGCAAGACCTGGTCGAGGTTGTAGCTGGCTGGATCTTGCATCGGCGGAAACGTCTTGTACGACTCGAGTTCCTTCAGCCAGAGCTGCTGGCCTATAGGCAGCATGTTCCAGTCATAGACATACGCGGTCACTGGGCCGGCAAGTGCTCCACCCACGCCAAACATGGTGCCCTGCGTCGATCCTGTAGCCATTTCGAATGGATCGCGTTTGATGTTGTTGACCATGCTCCAGTGATAGGTCACAGTTCCTATCAATCCGGCGGCCGGATTGTCTGTAGGCACCATCGTGTAGTAGAACTTCCAGTTCTTGTAGCGAACTGCCGACGGCTTGGCGCCGGTGTAGTAGAAGAAGGTATCGCGCGCCGATTTGTCCGAGGTGCCTTCGAGGTAGGCGCGCTGATCGACGCCGTCCAGCGTCGTCTTGACGATGCCGGGATACTTGCCGGCCTCGATCTCCTGTTTCAATCCATCGCCCTTGGGACCGCCGGCGATGTCAACAAACGTAGGCACCCAGTCCAGCGAGGCGAAAATCTGGTTAAAGACTGTGCCAGGCTTGATATGCCCAGGCCAGCGAATGACGCACGGTGCGCGCATGCCTCCCTCCCAGGTCGTGAGCTTGCCACCGCGGAAGGGTGTCACGCCGCCGTCCGGATAGGTGATGTTCTCGGCGCCGTTATCAGTGGTGAAGACGATGATGGTGTTGTCGAGCTGGCCCATCTGTTCCAGCTTGGCCAACACCACGCCGATGTTGTCATCCATCTGCTTCATACCTGCTTCATTGACGCCCCAGTCCTTGCCGCCGGGCTCACCCACCATGGCCATATACTTGGGTGAGAGCACCGTGGTGATGTGCATGCGCGCTGGGTTGTACCAGACAAAGAAGGGCTTGTTGGTCTTCTTGGGATCGTTGCGCTCGAGGAAGTCAATGACCTTGCCCGAGATTTCTTCGTCCACCGTCTTCGAGCGCTCCAGCGTCAGCGGGCCTTCGTCCTTACAGGTCTGGTTCTTCGAGGTACCGTCAGAGGACTTGCACCAAAGGACGGGGCGTGGAGGCGTCAGACACGTGGTGGTCTTGGGATCCACGGCACCGGGGACTTCGGCTAAGCCGGGGACGGGCGTATTTTTGCACGGCGGAACGACACTTTGCACGGTCGGGCTCTTGTTGATGTCGGGAAAGCTCACGCCCTGCATCGCGTCCAGGTGGTACAGGTAGCCCCAGAACTCGTGGAAGCCGTGCGCCGTGGGCAGCGCATCCGTGTGGTCGCCAAGGTGGTTCTTGCCGAACTCGCCCGTGTTATAGCCGAGGTCGCGCAGGAACCAGGCCAAGGCCGGCGTTCCGGGCCGCAAATAACTCGGGCTGCCGGGAAGCTGCGGCGGGATCATCCCCGTGCGCAGCGGATGCATACCGGTGAAGAAGGAGTTGCGTCCGGCGGTGCAGCTCTGCTCGGCGTAGTAGGTCATGAAGATCGCACCCTCGCGCCCAATGCGGTCGATGTTGGGCGTTTCTCCGACCATCAGGCCGCGGTGATAGATGCTCGGCTGCATCCAGCCGATGTCATCGCCCATGATGAACAGGATGTTGGGTTTCTGCGCTGTGGCCGCTTGATCTTGCGCATGCGCTGCTTGCTGTGCGTGTACTCTGATGCTCAGCGCCGCCAGGCCAAAGGCTGCGAGCGCGAACAACAGGATGAGTGCTAATGACTTATTTCTTTGCTTGTACTGCATGGATTCCTACTCCTTTTTCTAAACTTTGCCCTGCTCCAATAGCCTTGCGGCGGCGGCCCAGGAACGTTCCTAATTGGCTGCTGCCGCCTTCCTGGCAGCTTCAATCTGTGCCTTCACCGCGTCGAGGTTGAAGCTCGCGCCGCGTTGCATCGGCGGAAAATCGATGGCGGTCTTGGCCAGCTTCTCCACTTCCTGCTGGACAAACACGAAACGCCAGAATTCGAACTTGAACCAGTCGAAGAACTGTTGCGACCCTTCTTTGGAGCCGTTCTCCGAGAAGCCCGTGCGCTCGAAAGGATCGAGACGGAGGTTGGTCAGATAGGGCACGTCCGGCTTGGTCTTCTCACCCAACCAGCCACGGGGCTGGTCGATGAAGCGATACTTGAAGTCGTCAATGCGCACCGCGCCGAGCGTGCTTTCCCCGAAATAAAAAATCTCATGGCGCGCCGACGGGCCTTTGCCTGTGATCAGGTCCATCTGGTTATAGCCGTCGAGGTGCACCTTGTAAGTCTGACCATCGAGCTGTTTGCCTTTCGTCAGTTCCTCGGCAATGTTGGGGTCGCCAGCCGCGGCCAGGAAGGTCGGGAACCAGTCGAGTCCGGAAAAAATGCCGTTCTCAACTTTGCCGGCTGGGACGTGTCCGGGCCAGCGCAGGATGCACGGCGCGCGGAACCCGCCTTCCATGACGGTGCCTTTGGATTGCGCGAACGGAGTCTGTCCGCCATCGGGCCAGGTGAAGACTTCGGTGCCGTTATCGGTGGTGAACACCACGATCGTGTTGTCGTCCACGCCCATGTCCTTGAGCTTTTTCATGGTTGCGCCCACAATGTCGTCAAGCTGCGCCATGCCGGCTTCATGGATGGTCCAGCCGTTTTCGGAATTGCGCATCTTCTCGTACTTCTCCGAGAGGTGCGTGACGATATGCATGCGCGTGGGGTTCAGCCACAGGAAGAACGGCTTGCCGTCACTCTTGGCCTTATCGAGGAACTTGAGGGCGTTGGCGAGAATTTCGTCGTCCACCGTCTTCATGCGTTCCGGACAAAGCTCCCCGGCGTCGTCGATTTTCTGCTTGCCGACCTTTCCCCAGCGCGGATCAACGGTCGCATCGTCCGTTGTGGTGGCCCAGCTATGGATCATGTTGCGCGGACCAACCTTGTCTCTGAGGTTCTGCGGATAGTTGGGATGGCAAGGGTCTTCCATCGCGTCCAGGTGGTATAGATAGCCGAAAAATTCGTCAAAGCCGTGGACAGTGGGTAGGAACTCATTTTTGTCGCCCAGGTGGTTCTTGCCGAACTGGCCCGTGGCATAGCCCATGGACCTGAGCGCCGTAGCGATAGTCACCGCTTGCGCGGGAATGCCGATGGGGGCGCCCGCCTGGCCGACGGTGGTCATTCCGGTGCGGATCGGAAGCTCACCGGTGATGAAGTTGGCGCGGCCCGCGGTGCAACTGGCCTCGGCGTAGTAGTCGGTGAACATCATGCCCTCGGCAGCGAGCTTGTCTAGATTTGGCGTTCGCCCGGCCATCATGCCGCGATGGTAAGCACCGATGTTCCATATGCCGATGTCATCGCCCATAATGAAGACGATGTTGGGTTTCTTCTGCGGATTACTGCTCTGACCCAGGCTGACGTAAGAGCACGCCACGAGCACCAGTAAGAGTGCCAATAATTTCATTGTCTGCTTCATGGATTTACCTCTCTAAGAAATATCTTTTTCATTCCAGTCACTCGCGATTCCCTGTCGCCTGGCCTTTTCGTCCTTACCGGTGCACAATTCATCAGTTCTTCTTGGTCGTTGTATTGCTCGGCTTCTTGTGTTTCCAGATGCGTTCGATCTGCGGCCAGAACTCACCCATAAAGTTGGCCGCAACACCGACCCCCACCTGAGTGAGAACGCTATGACCGCCCATGGTGAGCAAGTCATGGTTCGGGGTCCACGTGCCGGCAACCACGCCGGCACCGAAGGCTGAGAGATAAAGAGGGATCTGCAAGCGATGCTTGGTTCCGCTCCGGTCATAAGTGACAAAGTTTCTTGCCACGGCATGGCCAGTGCGGGCCCAGAAGCCGTCACAGGTGCAACTGTCGTACCGTGGCTCGTAGCCAAGAATCCCGTCGCCCAGAGAGCTAAGCGAGTTTTGAATTACGAATTGCCCCTCGCGCGAGGCCACGCGCTTCCCGTAGCCGGCCCAGCCATCGCCCCACGCCGGCGGGCTATTCCGCCTTTGGTCGGCAAGGGAAAAGAGAGCTGTCTTGAAGTAGGTGCCGTAAGTTGTAAAGTTCTCGCGGACCCACAGATGGACCCGCTCGCTGCCATTCAGCGAGGCACGCTTCACACCTTTGGGAACGTAGGCTCCATACAGCCAGTTAACGTTGATCTGTTTGTCGGGAGTCTGCGCGGATGATTGAGCCGCCTGAGGCTGTGTTTTCGGAGTGGGCGCTTGCGGATCTTGCGTGCTCTGCTGCGCGATGCACGACGACATCAGAAGGAAGACAAGAACCACGATCGTTTGGCGGCGCGCCCTATGCATCGATCTCTGTCTAGACCGTGGGCGTCCCGATAGAAGGTGACGGGGCACTACTTCTCCTCCTTCTTCTGCTTGTTCTGCTGCTCCAGTTGCTTTAGTTTCTTCTCCATCATTTTTTTCTCCTGCTCTTTCGACAACTTCGGGTACAGCAAAGTCATCTGGAAGCGAAACTGCCAGGGAGAAGATGGGGGATTGTTCGGACGCGCGGCGTTGCCATAAACGCTGATCTGTGCGTTCACCGGTTGGAAGCCGAGTTTGAATACACGCCCCAAGCCGCCCCCGAAGGGCACCACCCATTCGTTGCCGCGGCTGGCATTCCAGTTCGCGGTGAGGATGGGCGCGCTGTTCGCATACCAACCCTGGCCCAACTGGTACGTAATGAAATACTGCAAGGTCATCTGCTTTACATGGGCGATCGGATGGTCCGGCTACCGACCACACGTTACTCACCACGGCGCCAATGGTCCAGGGCCCCGGCTGCGTCAGCGCCACCACTCCCGGTCCCAGACTCGTCTTCCCCTGCCCTAGAATCCTGCTCGTAGCCGTGGGCAAAACAAAAGCTGGCCCGGCGCCCCAGATGAGCTTGCCGGGCTTGGCCGGAGAGAAGAAGAACGTTGGATTCATGTCTGCAAGCCCGAATGTCCCACGATCGTTCTGGGTCAAATCCGGCTGATAGACCAGGGGCGTGATGATGCGCATGATCATGTTCCAGTTCTCGCCGACGGCCACGGGAATGACGGGTTGAATATTGAGCACATTTTGAATGCGACCCGCTGCCGTGATGTTGGGATTGACGTTGTTCTGGAAGGGCACGCTGATAAGGTTGGCGATGGGATTCTGCACTGCATTCTGGAGATTCTTGTCTTGTTCTTCCGGGGCGGGCTTCTCCTGGGCACAGACCGCTGCAGCAAGAAACAACAAAGCCGGCGCCGCACGCCACGTTCGTCTGGATGCTGCTCGATGGAACATCGCTAGCCCCCTTTAGCTAGTTGTTCGCGTTGGCGATGGCTTGTTGCTTGGCCTTCTGGTCTTCAGCTTTCAATTGCTCCGGCCCGAGTTTGATGGTCAGCTTTTCGATCTTGCCGGCAAAGCGGAACGGAACCCGGTAATCGTGGTCATCCACTCCTGTGCGGGTATCCACGCCCACATCGAAAGTCTCGCCAATGTTCATGATGACGGGAGTAGTGTGTGGAATTGCTTTGCTTGCGGCTTCTGTTCCATCGACTTTAAGGATCCCCGTGCCGCCCTTGCCTGGGCCGGGGCCGTCATACTTGAAATCAAAAACAATGTTGTGTTTGCCAGGCGTGAGCGGCGACGTGCCCTCCCAGCGGAACCGCTCCATGCCCAGTAAGTTGTATACAAAGACCGGCTTGCCTTTGAGCAGGTAGAGTCCGAAGCCGCCGAAGCGACCGCCTTCGGTGACGATCATGCCTTCGACGCTCGCGGGGATTTCCACCTCGGCGGTGATGGTGTAAGACTTGTCCAGGATGTTCGGAGCATTGTTGCTGGGAATTCCGGAAACCTCACCCGAATAGGTGAACTCCGTCCGGCCGGCTGTGGCGCTGGGCCGGGCCGCCATGAAACGCCCGAGGATGTCGTTACTTAGCGGAAAGACGTTGTATTTCGTGGCCTCCATCAGGAAGAGTTCTTTGAGCTCAAGCAGCTTGTCGGGCTGCTTGGCAGCAAGATCGTTTGATTCCGAGAAGTCCTCGGCGACGTTGAAAAGCTCCCACTTGTAGCCGTTCACTACGTCGGGAAACTTGGCTTTGCCCATGAGCCACGGTCCCGCCGGCGGAATGGTGCATGCAATCCAGCCGTCATGGTAAATCGCGCGGTTGCCGAACATCTCAAAGTACTGCGTGGTGTGCCGAGAGGGCGCATTGGCGTTGGCTTTATCAAAGGTGTACACCATGCTTGTGCCCTCGATCGGTTTCTGAGCGACCCCGTCCAGCATGACCGGCGCGGGAATGCTGGTGGCCTCTAGAATCGTGGGAACAATATCAATCACGTGGTGAAACTGCGTGCGAATTCCGCCCGCGTCCTTGATGTGGCCGGGCCATGCGATGACCATGCCCTGGCGCGTGCCGCCAAAGTACGAGGCCACTTGCTTGACCCATTTGAATGGCGTGTCAAAGGCCCAAGCCCACGGCACCGCCATGTGCGGTTGGGTCTGCGGCCCGCCCCAAATATCTAAAAACTTCAATTGGTCCTGGACGGGAACACTGATGCCCTGAAGCGCCGCAAGGTCGAAGGGCGTGCCGGTCATGGAGCCCTCCGCGCTGGTCCCGTTGTCACCGGTGATATAGACGATGAACGTGTTATCGAGCTTGCCCATGTCTTCCACGGCCTGGATTACGCGACCAATTTCGTGGTCGGTGTAGGCGACGTAAGCGGCAAAAACCTCAGCCTGAAGCGCGAAGAGTTTCTTCTCGTCGGCGCTGAGCGTCTCCCACTTGGGCAGTTTGGCGCCGCCGTATTCAGGCTGGCCTTCCGGCCACGGCGTGAGAGTGGTATTTGGCGGGATGACACCGAGCTTCTTTTGGTTGGCGAAGATCTGCTCGCGCATGGCGTTCCAGCCCATATCAAACTTGCCTTTGAATTTTTCGATCCACTCCCTGGTGGGCTGGTGCGGGGCGTGGGTGGCACCGGGAACGTAGTAGAGGAAGAATGGTTTGTCCGGCGCGGCGGCATTGAGTTCACGCATGTAGCGAATCGCGTCGTCTGCCATGTCGGTGATCAGGTTGTAACCGGGCTTGCCGACCCAGGGGAAAACTGGCGTGGTATTGCGGTAGAGGAATGGAGTCCACTGGTCGGTCTCCCCGCCCATGAAGCCGTAAAAGTAGTCAAAGCCCATGCCGACGGGCCACTGATCGAAGGGGCCGGCGATGCTGTACTGGTAGTCGGGCGTGTTGTGTTCTTTGCCAAACCACGAGGTGGCGTAGCCATTGTTCTTCAGGATTGCGGCGATCGTGCCGTTATCCACGCCGATGATGGAGTCATAGCCAGGATAGCCGGTGGCTTGCTCGGCAACGACGCCAAAACCGACAGAATGATGGTTGCGTCCGGTAATGATGGCGGCGCGAGTGGGCGAGCACAATGCCGTGGAATGAAACTGGGTGTAACGCAGACCCATTTTGGCGAGCCGATCCAAGGTAGGAGTGGGGATTACACCGCCGAACGTGCTAGAAACTCCAAAGCCGGCATCATCGGTCATGATGAGAAGAATGTTGGGCGCGCCCTTGGGCGGTACGACCTGCGCCGGCCAGCACGGCTTGGAATTCTTGGCGTCAAGGTTAATCTCGCCGCCGAACGGCGGCGGCGGCGAGGGAAGATACTTGCCGTCCACGGTGGTGGTAGCGCTGGGTTCGCATGGCTTGCCCGTAGTTTGGATCGCTTGTGCCTGTGCGCGCGAAAGGCTGAGCGCCGCTACGAGAACAATGCCCGCGGTCAGTTTAAAAATTCTGCTTCCTTGCATACCCAGCTCCTCGTCATCAAAACGCAGACGGCCGGTAGTTTCCGGACGCGCCTCTCATTTGAACTTGTAAGTTGCGCCGAACAGCACGCCGGAGGTGACCGTGTTAACGACGCCGGCATTGCGGCGATAGTCGATGAACAGGTAGCGGTAGCCGGCCACCAGAGCCCACCTGGACGAGATTGCGTGGCTGAGCAACGCGGCAAACTGGTAGTCCAGCTTTGCCTGGGCTCCCCAGCCGCCCACATCGCCCGCCAGGTCGATTACAGTTTTCTTTCCCATAGGAAGCTGGACGCGCCCACCCAGCACGAAGTCCACCCAGTTCTGCGAGGGATTGACATTGATGCCCAGCAAAGACGGGTTGAAGCTCAATTTCTCGCTGAAATGCCAGAAGCGGGCGCCCACCAGGAAGTCAGCCTTGAATTTTTCGCTGTTGATGACGCGGTAGCCCATCTTCGATGTCCAGACCAATTCCCCGGCCCGAAAGTCGGCGGACACCGCGCCCAGGCCGGTGAAGGGTAGCGCTTTGCTGTCAGAAAGCCTGATCCACATCAGGTCGCCGGTGAGCAGGTAGCGGTTGTAGCGGGCGTCAGCCGCGCCCATCAAGCCAATGTCGAAGTGCGAAAGCAGGTCGCCAGGGCTGGCATGAATGCTGACATTGCGGCCCAGAGCTCCCACCGTCCCATGGGCGCCGGCGAACCAGAGATAAGGAGTAAAGGTCAAATGCCCGCCGCCATCTTCAGTCGCGGGAGCAGGCGCTGCGGGTACGGGCGTTGGGCTGGAAGTTGAACTGGGCGTTTGCGCCTGCATGTCCGCAGACGGCGGTTGCTCCTGGGCGCTCGCCGTCCGGCAAAAAATCAGAATCGACATTGCCGCAAGAATTGCGCCCAACAATCGTAAGGATGAGTTCATTGCTTTCTCCGGTTCCTTTCTGCGTCAGAGGGCGGCCCCGGGCCCTGACCTGTTGCTTCTTTGTTTGCGGCGGGCGGAGCCTGGGCCGAACTCGCGTGCGATGTTTGGGCGTCGCGCACGCAACGGAATCCCAGGTGGTTCGTTCCGGTGCTGACCTCGCCCTTGCCGCGCGTACCGACGATATAGCGTGAGCAGTACTGGTCAGTGCAGAGAAAGGACCCTCCGCGATGGACTTTCTTAGGCTCAGTGGGTTCGTCGGGATCGTAAGAAGACTCTGGCCCTTGCGGATTGTGCGCTGCACCGCCAGCCTGGGCCAGTTGCTGGTAGTAGTCCGGGCGATACCAGTCGCTGGTCCACTGCCACACGTTTCCGGCCATGTCATACAGCCCATATCCGTTGGGGGCATAGCGCGCAACGGGCGCGATGCCCGCATATCCGTCGTCGCCGCCGTCTTGCACCGGGAAGTGTCCCTGATGCGTATTGGCCATCCATTTTCCATTCGGGCGGAACTGGCCGCCCCACACGAAAGGCTTTCCGGCCAGGCCGCCGCGAGCGGCAAATTCCCACTCTGCTTCCGTCGGCAGACGCTTCCCTGCCCACCTGGCATATGCCTGCGCATCTTCATAGGCGATATGCACGACCGGGTAGTTCTCCTTGCCCTTGATGTCACTGTTCGGGCCGAGCGGGTGCCGCCAGTTGGCTCCCGGCACGTAATGCCACCATTGAAAGTGGTTGTCCAGCGAAACCGGGTGGCCGGGCGGGGAGAAAACAATCGATCCAGCCACCAGGTTCGCGGGCGGCGCGTCGGGGAAATCTTCCGCGCGCGGCTTGCGCTCAGCTACCGTGACGTAGCGAGTCGCCTTCACAAACTTCTCAAAATCTGCATTGGTAACGTCAGTTCTATCCATGAAGAAGCCATCGACGCTGACGCGGTGAATGGGGCGCGCATCCGTTGTGGCCATCATCCCGACCTCATTCATGTCCGGCGGGTCCTGCGCGCCCATGGAAAATTCACCACCGGCAATCCACACCATTCCCTGGGGAGCCGGGCCTGGCGGTGTTCCGGGATTGGGTATCGTCGGGCCGAATGCTGTTGCGGAAGGAGGCGAGGAGGCGTGCGCGGAAGCGCGGCTGCGCGAATACAGGGTCCAACCTGCTGCGCAGGCAACTACCAGGGCCAGTACAAGCACCCAGCTCCGTGGAGCACGCCAGCGAACGGCCACGGATCGAGAAAATTTCGCTGGTCGCCTCCTGGTCATGTTTGTCATGAATCAACGCCGAAAGCCAGCTACGTTTCGAGAGAAGCTCGTAATGTCAATGAAGTCCCGCGAACTGAAATTCCATAGACGTGCAATTAAGAGAATCGAGTTCTCAGGATGCTTGTACAAGGCTAGAAGGCGAGTTGCGGAGCGGCCACTGCCAGAAGTTACAGAGCCGATGGGACAACACCGCATCGTAAAACACGGGCCGGGCACTGACAGAGTTACAGGGAGCTTTTGACGCGGACGGAGGCGACGGTCTGCGCGGCAGATAAAAACAGCAGCTTAGTTTTTGCTGGGTTTCCTCGGAGTCAGATCGCAAGCCTGCTTGACTCGATTCAGATTAAGACCGGCAGGCGAGAATTCCGCAATTTCGGGGCCTCTTGGGCCGGGGATTTGCACCTTGAAGATGTGCGCTCCGATCAGCTCCCGCGTGGTGCCCTTGTCCATGGAAAGGAAACGGCCGCGAATCCAGTTCCAGCCGTGATAGTGGTGAGTGTCGTCAACGCGGACCATGACTTCGATCTGGGGCTGCCCCCAAAAACCGGGACGGTTGGGTGGACCCAGTGGAATGCCGGGATTGAAGTCAGCATAAGAGTATTTGCGATTGGTGCAGATGAGTTCGACGCGCGGCTTGTAATCCGGGCTCATGCTCAGGTAGTTGTCCGACTGAAGCTCAAAGCGGACCTTCTTGTCGCCGGTCATTTTTTCTTCGGAGTGAAACTCGATCCAATTTCCGCCAGCACTAACGCCGTCACTTTCTCCCTGGTAGGGACTCATGACTCCGCTCTGGGCGCCGGCCGAGAGCACCGCTAAACAAGCCACCGCCAGGCCGGCAAGACAGGCATTCCTGATCCGAAGCTTACCCTTGGGGTTTCTTCTAAAAAGGTGCGATGGCGTCAAGGTATCCTCCGAACAAGATATTTTCTCATCCAAATCGACAGGCAAAGAAGTGGTTTCGAGCACCATGGTAATGCACTTAAAGGGCCAACTCATGTTTGCCATTTGCGCTGATTCTGCTTACTTGTGATTGACGCGGAATCAGCAATGGCATAAGAAATGGTGGTTTTCAACCGCCCGGAATGGCTGATTTGGGCCAGAATCCGCTGGCGCGGCCCTTTGGGGGATTTCGCCGATCTTTCTGGAAAAAACGCGAGCGTTCCGCTTTCCTTCTAAAGTTGGCCTCTCTGGCACAACTGGGACAAGACAACATCCAGCTACTCCGCTGCATCACACTGTAGTTCAGCATATTCGCGGACAGAAAAGAGGCTTCTTGCCTCAACTCCTCGCACTTAAGAAATCTCATCCGTCACCGCAACCGAGACCGATCTTCAAGAACGGCACAGGCGCGCCCAACAGAAAGCCAATTCTGTTCGCAGGCATGCCCGAGGCAGAGGTGATCGAAAAAGCGAGCGCGGGCGATGAGTACTGCTTTGAAGCGCTCTATGCTCAGCATAAGCGGCGTGTTTTTTCCTTGTGCCTGCGCATGACAGGCGACCATGCCCAGGCGGAAGATTTTACGCAAGAAGCATTTCTACAGCTCTACCGCAAGATTGCGTCCTTTCGCGGCGAATCCTCATTTTCCACGTGGCTGCATCGCATGACGGTGAACATTGTGCTGATGCACTGGCGCAAGAAAGGGCTCATGGAGGTTTCACTGGAAGCGACTTTGGAACCGCAGTCCGAAGATGGGCCAAGGAAAGATATTGGGGAAAGAGACGGTGTTCTTGATGGTTCGATTGACCGCATGACTTTGGAGCGGGCGATCGAGGGCCTTTCACCCGGATATCGAATCATCTTTGTGCTCCACGACATTGAAGGCTACGAACACAATGAGATCGCGGAAATGTTAAGCTGCTCGATCGGGAACAGCAAATCTCAATTGCATAAAGCCCGGATGAAGTTGCGGACCCTGCTCCCGCTGCGTGGCCGCAAGAAGGCGCAAACCCCGGAAATGGGCGATCGAAACGCGGCGATGCAAACGGCAGCCTGAAGTTCCGCGGGCGGGGCGCATCGCTACGACAGAAGACAGCATTGCTCTCCCGGCGGCAATTTCTCCGCCTTGGGCGACTCAACTGGAACTGCCTTCTTTCATGTTCTGCGACGCCTTGGGTTCGGATAGCGTGAACCCGGGCAGCTTGAGGTCCCAGGCGAGGTTGACCAGGCGCAGGGCCGCGATCCCATACCAGTTCATATCGAATTCGTACCAGGCCAGGCCATGCCGGGGTGACTGAGGTCGCGCGTGATGGTTATTGTGCCAGCCTTCACCGAAAGTGAGCAGGGCAACCCAAAAACTGTTTTTAGACCTGTCACCGGTGACAAACCGCTGCGATCCCCACATATGCGTTGCCGAGTTCACCAGCCAGGTGGCGTGTAGACCAAGAACCGTACGAAAGAAGATGCCCCACATCACGTACTGCCAGCCACCCACAACCAGGATGATCAGCCCCAATGCTGTAATGGGAACCCAATGCCATTCGCTGATCCAGAGATGGAACTTGCTTTTACGCAGATCAGGAACGTAAGGCAGGAGTTCCTGCGACTTGTTATGCATGGCCTTGCCGGTAATGACCCAGCCAATGTGCGCCCACAAGCCGCCATCGCGGGGAGAGTGCGGATCGCCTTCTTTGTCTGCGTTCTGGTGGTGCAACCGGTGTGCCGCGACCCAGGGGATGGGCCCCCCTTCCAGCGCCAATGTGCCGCAGACCGTCAACACGTATTCAACCCACTTGGGCGCTTTGTACCCGCGATGGGTGAGGAGCCGGTGGTAGCCCATACCGATCCCAAGGCTTATGGTGATCCACCACAATAGAACTGCCAGCGTCAGCGCCCTCCAACTGAACATGAAGAGCGCGGCAACGGCGCCGATATGAAACAAAATCATCAACAGCGTTGTGACCCAGATGATGGGCTGCCTGAATGTCTTGTCGCCTTTGAAAGTCGACGTCATTCTCATGAGTGCTTTCTCAATTTGATTCGATGGTGCATTGCTCAGTAGAGAAATGGTATGAGCGTAATAGTTGTGTAATGTTTATTGCCGGCTGGAGCACACCTGGTAATTCTCAAAAAAATATCCTGATGTTCAAAATTGGACAGCGGATTTTCATGCTGTGGTCTAGGCTCGTCACACGTTGAAGAGGCCTCGGTCTCGACGCTATTACTTCCCTGGGGAGAGCGCGGCCGAGAACGGGGCCTCATGTGACGGTTCGCAGATTCTTCTGGGCTCAAACATTGCGTATGAGATGTCTGCGCATGAAACCCGGTAGTTCCTGCCAGGTGAAGCACCGGCCAGCCTGCGATGGACGACCTATCCAGGCCGCCGTGGATGGGGAAGGGATTCCAGCGACCTGGGAGACGCTAAGTTATGGCTTCAGCTGCGAAGGTTTTGTCTGTCGGGTTAGGCGATTTAGTCAGTGCCAGAAACGCAGCGCTACGGACCGCCGGCTTTGAGGTGGTGGCGGCGATTTCCATCGAAGACGTATTTCAGGAATGTGGTCCTGCCCGTTTCGACGTTGCGATTGTGGGCCATGCGTTTTCCATCCAGGAGAGGGCCGAGTTTGTGCGCTGCATACAGAGCGTTTTTCGGCTGCCTGTAATTCTGATTGCCGAGGGTGAGATTTTTGCCAGCATACGCGCGGACTCACACATCGGCGTCGATGCTCCGCCGGAAGATCTGATTTCCGCGATCCATCGAGTCATCGACGAAAAGCGCTCCCCTGCCGTGCAGTTGGATCGAGCAGGATAACGCAGGCACGAGCCAAAGCGGCCTTGCTTAGTGCAAGCGCCTCAAGTCATCTCGCGTGAGACGTGGTGCGCTGATCATCCGGCATTTGTGGACTCCCTCGGCGATGGCCAAGTACTTATCCTCAGCCCCGGCGGCGACCAGCACACCGCATTTGGGGCAACGGGACTCTGTGATTATGTTATTCGCATGATGGACCTGGTGCACAAACGGGGAACGTTGACTTGTGACCATACTTACCTCCATCTCAAAGACACAAACAGCCGCCAAATTTTGTGGGCTTGAGCTGCAAGGAGCGTACCCGAATCGAAGGACGCAACGCTGTTCACTTTTGCACAGAGAGGACTTCATAACCCATGCCAGCTCATCCGAGAGTTCCGTGGTACAGCCTCTGGGATGCTGGGAAATTGGATGTTCAATCCAGAACAGACTTCCCCACGCCGCAATGAGATCATTTATTAGTATTCATCCATAGGGAGGGCCGCGTTTGATTGAGCGGGAGAACTCCAATCCCCGGCCTCCATGGTCGCAGAAAAGCAGAGACTCTCAAATCATGCAGCTAGGCATACGGACAACCATTGCGGGGAACCCGGTAAGCAACAAGATCCTTTTATCAATTACCGACACGGAGTATGCCCTGATTCGCCCTCACCTGGAATCTCTCAGTATGCCCCACCATCTTAATCTCTACGAGCCGGGCCAACCGCTGCAGTTTGTGCATTTTCCGAATACTGGCATGGTGTCTCTGGTCATTGCGACAGAAGATGGGAAGACGGTTGAAGTAGGAGAGGTTGGCAGGGAAGGGTTTTCCGGGGTGCAGGCGGCGGTTGGCATCAACAAGAACCAGGTGCGCGAGATCGTGCAAATCGCAGGAGAAGGGTTCAGGGTGAAAATTGACGCATTGAAAAGCGTCTTGCAATCAGCTCCGGGGCTGGGACGGATTCTGACCCGCTATGCGGTAGTTCAGGGGATGCAATTCGCGCAAACAGCCGCGTGCAACCGGTTCCACAATATTGAACAGCGCCTGGCGCGATGGCTGCTCATCACGCAGGACAAAGTGGATTCCGCGATGCTCACTATCACCCACGATTTTCTGGCGACGATGCTGGGGACGGACCGGCCCACCGTAAGCCTGGCAGCCGGTATTTTGCAAGACAAGCAGGCCATCGAGTACACGCGTGGCGCAGTACATATCCTAAGCCGCACGAAACTCGAAGAGAGCGCCTGCGAGTGCTACGGTGTTATCCAACAGTACAATCACGAGATTGGACTGAATTAGTCTACCGATTTATGTAGGATACCCTACCGACAGGTCACCCTCCTTCACAATTAGATTTAATCTGAGGTCTATTTGGCCTATGATGGTGAATAACGCATAAAGGTAAAAACGCCCCTTTTTGATGCGCGAGCTTTCTCGATATCGCCGTGAGGGCCGCGTAACACTGGAGGAGGCCCCCATGGCAACGCAACGCAGCAAGACACCTTCCAGGGGAATGACGAAGGCAACAGATATCGTTATCCCAAGAACCCCCATTAAGAGAATACGACTTTTTGATCCCAGCGCCTTTCTGGCGCATACCGGCCTGGGCAGAACGATTGTCGAACTAAAGACGGGGCAGATTGTTTTCTCACAAGGGGAGCCAGCGGAAGCTGTCTTTTATATTCAGCGCGGCAAGGTCAGGGTGAGCGTCATCTCCTCGAATGGCAAGGAAGCGACCATTGCCTTACTCGGGGAAAAGAACTTTTTAGGGGAAGAGTGTATTGCTAACTCCCAGCCGTTGCGCACTTCCACGGCAACGGCAATGACCGAGGGCGCGATCCTCAAGATAGAGAAGGAGGAGATGATACGCGCACTCCATGAGCACCATGCCATCTCCGACATTTTCGTTTCCTATCTGCTCTCCCGCAACCTTCGCATTCAAGAAGACCTGGTAGACCAGCTTTTTAATTCCAGCGAAAAGCGCCTGGCCCGTGTTCTTTTGCTACTCGCCCAATTTGGCAAGGATGCTACGCCGGAAACCGTGATTCCCAAAATAAGCCAGGAAGTGCTGGCTGAAATGGTTGGGACAACGCGGGCGCGGGTCAATTTTTTTATGAATCGATTCCGAAAATTAGGGTTTATCGAGTACAACGGCACAATCCAGGTTCACCCTTCACTCCTGAACGTGGTCCTTCATGACTGAAAAGCACGAAGTGTGGTTGCTGCCCCCTCGAAAATGCGCTCTGCAGTTACCCTAAGTCAGGCAAGAAGTGCCCATTACCGCTGTGGGAGCTTTGTCGCTACCACAACGGGCCAGTACCGTGGCGGTGCTGCGAACATTTCCCGCGGTCATTTCGCTCAGGATTTCGCCTGCGGATTCTCACCCCAGCACGGCAAAACCGGCCGCGCGGGGCTCCCGATCTCCCGCTCGACTGCGTCTCGCTCACGCCCGCATACCGGCTCAATTTGACCCCCGCCGTAACGTCTCTTAAACTGGACGTTTGGGAAACACGTATAGGGAACCCTCAATTTTGCCGTGTCTTCACTGCACGTGGCAGCGGATAAGGAAATCTCTTGGACAACGCAGCGGAACCAAACGCAATAGAAAACCCTGAAGGCCAGCCTCTGGGAAACGAGCCGGAAGACGGCCAATCAGAAACCCATCCACAGGGGGAGCACGCCCACGCCCAGGGGCCTCCACCGATGGACCCGGCCTGCAAGCGCGAAATCACCGTGGAGATCCCGGCCGAGGTGGTCAACAAGCAGCAGGAAGCGGTGGTAAAGCAGTATTCCAAGCAGGCGCGGATACCGGGGTTCCGAAAAGGGAAAGTCCCGGCCAGCATGGTGCGCAACCGCTTCTCCAGCGAAATTACCAGCGACGTGGTGGAGCAACTGGTGCCGCAGTATTTCCGCGAAGCCGTATTCAAGGGCGGATTCAGACCGGTCTCGCAACCTCATATATATGGACTGGAATTCACGGCGGGCGAGCCGCTCCGCTTTAAGGCGGCCTTTGAAGTGCTGCCAGAGTTTGACCTGGGCGATTACAAGGCGATTAAGGTAGAAAAACCGGTGACCTTAGTCACAGACGAGCAGATCGACGCCGAGCTTAAACTGGTACAAGAACGCCAGGCAAGTTTTGATCCGGTCAACGACGATCGCGGCGCGGAAAAGGGCGAGTTCGTGCAGGTGTCGTTTGAGGCGAAGCCGAAGGGCCTGGACGCGGAGCCAAAAGACGCGGCGGCAGAGGGCGCTGCGGGCGAACAGAAGCCGGAAGGCGGTAAGCCAGAGGGCGCTGAGGCTGAAGGCGCGGAGGAGCCGGGGAAAGTCGCGCAGCCGGTTCAGATGGACGAGGTCCTGGTGGAGATTGGCGGGGCGAACACGATCCCGGAATTTACCGAGCACCTGAGGGGCGCCAAGGCAGGCGAAGAACGCAGTTTTGACGTTTCGTATCCGGAAGACTTTTACGACAAGCGGCTGGCCGGGCAGGTCTTCAGCTACAAAGTGAAGGTCAACGCCATCAAGAAGAAGACGTTGCCGGAGCTGAATGACGATTTTGCCAAAGAGCTGAGCCAGGAGTTCGAGAACCTGGGCGATCTGCGGCAGCGTTTCCGGGAAAACATGGAAGCCGAGCTGCGGCACAAGCTGGAGCATGAGGCCAAGGACAAGCTGATCGAAGAGCTGATCGCGCAACATGATTTTCCGGTGCCGCGGTCGCTGGTGGAGCACCAGATTGATCTGCGTCTGGAGCGCGGATTGCGGGCGCTGGCGGCGCAGGGCATGAAGACGGAAGATATGCGTCGCATGGACTTTGGCCGGTTGCGCGCCGGCCAGCGTGAAGCCGCGGTGAAAGAAGTGAAGTCGAGCGTGCTGCTGGCGAAGATCGCGATCAAAGAGAATATCCAGGTCAGCGATGAGGAGCTGGAGCGCGAGATAGAGGCCATGGCGCAGCAGATGCAACAGCCGGTGGAAGAGGTGAAAAAGCGCCTCACGCAAGATAACGCCGTCGAGCGTTTGCGGGACCGCATGCGGAGCGAAAAAGCGCTAAACTTGCTGTATTCGAACTCAAATTAGATTGGCCTGGGCCGAGCCCAGTTTTGGAAGGGAAAAAGGATTTATGGCACTGGTACCGATGGTAGTAGAGCAGACTAGCCGGGGCGAACGCGCGTACGACATCTATTCCCGGCTGCTGCGCGACAATATCATTTTTATTGGCACCCCCATTGACGATACGATCGCAAACCTGGTGATCGCGCAGCTGCTGTTTCTGGAGGCGGAAGATCCGGAGAAGGACATCCAGCTTTATATCAATTCTCCCGGCGGGTCGATCACGGCGGGAATGGCGATTTATGACACCATGCAGTTTGTGCGTCCGGACGTGATGACGATCTGCTGCGGCCAGGCGGCGAGCATGGCGGCGCTGTTACTTTGCGCTGGTGCCCCGAATAAGCGTTTTGCCCTACCCACTTCTAGGATTCTTATTCACCAACCCTTGATGTCCGGCCTTAGTGGCCAAGCCACGGATATTGATATACATGCAAGAGAGATTCTGCGTATGCGGGAGATCACCAGCCAGCTGATCGCCAAGCATTCGGGGCAGAAGCTGGAAAAGGTGGAGAAAGACGTGGAGCGCGACTTTATCATGAACGCTCAGCAATCGAAGGAATACGGTATCATCGACGATATAATTTACAAGCATAAGTAAAGTTTTGAATGTTACGTCGGCCGGGCTCTGGCCACAGGAAAGCAAAGGCCCGGCTGGATCAAGGAGTTCGATTGTGAAGCCCAGGACGCCGGAAGAAACACTTCGTTGCTCGTTCTGTCATAAATCTCAGGACGCCGTTGCCAAGCTCATCTCGTCACCGAGTGATTATCCCCGGGCTTACATCTGTGATGAGTGCGTGGCTGTCTGCAACTCCATTCTGGAAGACGATCGCACGGAGTCGCATGCCGCCGCCGCTCCCAACCATCTGCCCAAGCCGCAAGAGGTCAAAACGTTTCTCGATGAATACGTGATCGGGCAGGAACAGACCAAAAAGAAGCTCTCCGTCGCCGTCTATAACCACTACAAGCGGATCCACATGAACCGCACCAAGACCGGCGAAGTGGAGCTGACCAAGTCCAACATCATGTTGATCGGGCCAACGGGCACAGGCAAAACGCTGCTGGCCCAGACCCTGGCCCGCATGCTCGACGTGCCGTTTGCCATCGTCGATGCCACCACGCTCACCGAAGCCGGCTACGTCGGCGAAGATGTCGAAAACATCGTGCTCAAGCTGTTGCAGGCCGCCGATGGCGACGTGGGCCGCGCCCAGACCGGCATCATCTATATAGACGAAATCGACAAGATCGGCCGCAAGGACGAAAATCCCTCCATTACACGCGACGTCAGCGGTGAAGGCGTGCAGCAGGCGCTACTGAAAATTCTTGAAGGCACCATCGCCAACGTGCCTCCGCAGGGCGGACGCAAGCACCCGCACCAGGAATTTACCCCGGTCGACACCACCAACATTCTTTTCATCTGCGGCGGCGCCTTTGTAGGCCTGGAAAAAATCGTGGCCCGGCGCATCGGCAAAAAGTCCATGGGCTTCCGCACCAGCGAGCAGAAGGAAAAAGAGTTTACTGAAGCCAGCAAGCGTGACACCGAGTTGCTGCAAAAAGCCGAGCCTCAAGACCTTGTCCGCTTCGGCCTGATTCCCGAATTCGTCGGCCGCCTGCCGGTGGTCGGCATTCTCAATGATCTCGACGAGGCTGCCCTGATTGAAATCCTCACCCGGCCGCGCAACGCCATCGTCAAGCAATATCAGCGCATGTTCGAATTTGAGAATGTGAAGCTGAAATTCTCGGATGGATCGCTGGCGGCGATCGCGCGCGAAGCCATGCAACGCAAAGTTGGCGCCCGCGGCCTGCGCATGATCCTGGAAGAGCTCATGCTCGACCTGATGTATCACCTGCCCAGCCAAAAGCGCGTCAAGGAATTTGAGGTCACCAAAGAAATGGTTGAGCGCCGGGACGTCTCTCTGCCAGCAATGGAAAAAGCGGGCTGACGCTGCAATGAAATTGAAGATCCGCCGCCTGCCACAATGGCAGGCGGTTTGCTTTGGGCTGACAGCCAAACCTCTCGTTCGCCTCTCCGGTTATCAAAAGAACAATTCAGGCAGATCCGCGGGTCCTCCGCTCGAAAGCGGAGGACCCTGAAGGATTGTGACCAACCGAGACTTCAGTTGGCGACTACTACTGGGCAGGGGCTGGGCTGGATGACGACCGCATTCCCCGTTGGGCCTTGCGGCCGGGCGGTGCTGGTTTCCGTCCCAGTGGTAGCAGTTCCGGAGGTGGTAACGCAGGTAAACTTCTGCGAGTTCATAAAGGTGTTGAACTCGTTCACGTCAGCCTGCGAATTGGTGAAGCCGATTCCGTGTCCCGCCAGCACGAAGTATCCCAGAATGTCATTAGCGTTCCATTGCGGGGGATTGGCGTTCAGAAAGAGAATGGGGACCACGGTGCTGGTGTCGTGAAGATAGACCACCCGCGGCGGAAGCCTGTTGAGATTGGGATTTTTCACGATCAACGGCACGGTATTGTAGATGGTCGCGCCCGGGAAGCCGCCGCACGCCGGCATGTCAACCCGGACAAAGATGTCAAAGAAGCTCGAGGCGGGCAGGTCGTTGGCCGGTGCGCCGCCCGGACCTGAGTGCGATTCCACTTCGCCGGGGCTGACCCGCGATGGCGGCTGCTGGATATTGGGATTGTCATACCACACGCCGGCGCGGACCACTGGCAGCGGGCCGCCCAGGTTGACCATCTTCAAGGAGCGGACCTCAGTGTGGATCTCGCGCGTGTTGGCGCCCGAGGCGCAGAAGCCGGTAGCGCCCTGGCACGGAAATCCGGGAGGCGCGGACAGCATGGCCTCACTCACGATGGTTCCAGCAGTGCCTACCTGGACCCCGTTGGTATCTGCGGCGCTGCCATCCAGCAAGGCATTGCTGCGTCCCACCTTGGTAAACGGATCGTACATCGTGGGGCTGCTCAGGATCGGGTTATTGAAACCGGGGCAGCCGGCGAACATGCCGGCGAATTGATTGGTGATTTGGATCTTGAAACTTCCCAGCGAGGACGTGTTGTCGTCGCCGAGCGGTGGAAACTGTTGCGCGCAGGCGGGGATTGCCGCCAGCACAAACATCGCGAGTACTGCTGCAAAAATTCGCTTCATTCTTTCTCCTGTCTTGCCGTTTCTTGCTGTTCCGTTCTGGAGCGAAGGAACCTGAGATTCGTGGCAACATGCGTGAGCGTACCGGAACTGCCGCCGTCGCGATTCTCCGCAATTGCTAATGTGTGGACTAAAATGGGAAATCGCCGCAGATTTTCGCCGATGGACTCGAGAGCCAGAAGAAGTAGCCGCGAATTTCGCGAATAAACACGAATCAAAAAAGATTTGGTAATTGAGTAATTTAAGAACCGAAAGCCGCGGATGAGCCGAATATGTGAATCATTTCTAATCCGATTCGCGTGCTTCACGTTGATTCGCGGCTAGTTTTCTTTTGCTAACTGCCAGTTGCCGATTGCAAGTTGCCTGGTTGATTGCTGACAGCTGAAGTACTTTCTTCAGCTCAATCACCTCCAGCGGCGCGGCGGGCCAGTTATTCTCCCAGCACACAATCAAATCGCACTTTCTTGCGTCATGGCCGTGGCGCAGGAAATTCCGTCATCCACCTTGCGCAACCTCAACCCCATCACGCGAAAAGCGCGCGTACTGCCATCCCAGATCACGCAAAAGCGGCGCAATCCGGGAAGGGCTCCAAATCCGAGCGCACCGGTCTTGACGCTGAACCGAACTCATGCCGGTGAAGGCCCACGCCTACCGCATTCTGGCGGAGATGAACAACGGGCTTGAACAGGCCCTCCACGGCCTGCAAGAGCTACAGAAGATTACTTACTTCTCCTGCTCCGAAAGCCTCCATGGCATTTACAACCTGCTCTCCCGGATTCGGGCGCAGGCCAACGGTGAAGCCATGGCCGTTCTCACCGAACGCGAAACCGCCAACGCTTGCCACTGCCAGCGGCTTTGCCTTGAATCGGAAGGCGCCGGCCGATAGCGGCAACCGCCACCAGGCCGGGCCTCGGACAATCCTGATTTGGTACTCCCGTAATCAAGCCCGCTACCGGCGGCGGGCTTTTCTTAACTTGTTGATTCTAAGAGCACCAGAAAAGAACGCACATAAAATACTCTCGCCCCAGCCGCTTGCATGGCGTGATAATCTTAAGAGTAGCTAGAATTGTGGGGGGCCATCCAGCAGACGGACCCAAAAAAGGCGAATCAGTGACCCAGATCAAAGAAAAATTCGAAACTCGCAAGCTCCCGATGATGCCCATTCGCGACGTGGTCATCTTCCCGTACATGATGACCCCGTTTATCGTGGGCCGCGAGTCCAGCGTGCGCGCCCTGGAAGAAGCGCTTGCTTCTGACCGCAAGATCTTCCTGGCCACGCAGCATGATGCCAGCATCGACGAGCCCAAGCCGCACGAGATTTACCAGGTCGGCACGATCGCTAATATCGTCCAGAACCTCAAATTGCCCGACGGCAATATCAAGGTCCTGGTGGAAGGCGTGGAGCGCGGCAAGATCCTCAAGCTGGCCAATGCGGAAGGCTATTTTGAAGCCGAGGTCCGCACCGTTAAATATTCCGCCGAGCCCAGCAAAGTTCTGGAATCGGCGATGCAGCGGGTCCACAATCTTTTTGACCAGTATGTAAAGCTCTGCCAGTCGCTCAACCTTGAGCCTGTGATCATTACCGGCATGAGCGATCCGGCCAAGCTCAGTGACACGATTGCCCAGAACCTGCAACTCTCCATCGAAGAAAAACAGGAGCTGCTGGAGATTTTCGATCCTGCCGAGCGCCTCAACCGCATTGCCGACGTGCTCGATATCGAAATTGAAAAGCTGAACATGGACCGCACCATCCAGACGCGCGTGAAGCGGCAGATGGAGCGGGCGCAGAAAGAGTATTACCTCAACGAGAAGATCAAGGCTATCCAGAAAGAGCTGGGCCGCGGCGAAAAGAGCGAGTTTGACGAACTGAAAAAGAAGATTGATACCGCCGGCATGCCGAAGGACGTCCATGAGAAGGCGATCCAGGAGCTGAAGAAGCTGGAAGCCATGCCGCCGATGTCGGCCGAGTCCACGGTGTCGCGCAACTATCTTGACTGGCTGCTCGCCGTGCCCTGGAAGAAGAAGTCGAAGGAGATCCGCAACATTGAGCATGCGGAAAAAATCCTTAACCAGGACCACTACGGACTGGAGAAGATCAAAGACCGCATTCTGGAATTTCTCGCCGTGCGCCAGTTGGTGAAAAATCCCAAGGGGTCGATTCTGTGTTTTGTCGGGCCTCCGGGCGTGGGCAAGACGTCGTTGGGCATGTCGATTGCGAAAGCCACCGGCCGCAAGTTCGTTCGCCTGTCGCTGGGTGGCGTGCGCGATGAAGCTGAGATTCGCGGCCATCGCCGCACCTATATCGGCGCTCTGCCCGGCCAGATCATTCAGATGATGAAAAAAGCCGGCACCAAGAACCCCGTCTTCATGCTCAACGAAGTCGACAAGATGGCCTCTGATTTCCGTGGCGATCCTTCATCGGCGTTGCTGGAAGTGCTCGATCCCGAACAGAACTGGATGTTCCAGGACCACTACCTCGACGTGGAATACGATTTGTCCCAAGTATTTTTCGTCGCCACGGCCAACGTGCTTCACACCATCCCGGCTGCGCTCCAGGATCGCATGGAAGTCCTAAGGCTGCATGGCTACACCGAGCTAGAGAAAATCGAGATTGCCAGGCAGTTCCTGGTGCGCAAGCAGCGTGAAGCCACCGGCCTTACGGAAAAGCAGCTCCAGTTCACTGACGACGCCCTGCGCGAGATCATCCGCTCATACACGCGCGAGGCCGGCGTCCGCAACCTGGAACGCGAAATCGGCAACATCTCGCGCAAGGTCGCGCGCAAAGTGGTCAAAGAAGGCATCGGCTACTCCATTGTTCTGAACGCCGACAACGTCAACGAATTTCTGGGCGTCACCAAGTTCCGTGACACGCTGGCCAATGAGAAGAGCGAAGTCGGCCTGGTCACCGGCCTGGCTTGGACGGAAGTCGGCGGCTCCATTCTGAGCACCGAGGTCGCCATCGTCGACGGCAAAGGCAAACTCACCATCACCGGCCAACTGGGCGACGTGATGCAGGAGTCGGCCCACGCCGCCATGTCGTACGTGCGCTCGCGCGCTGCGCGCCTGGGAATGCCCAAGGACTTCTACCGCAATGTCGACATTCACATTCACGTTCCCGAAGGCGCCATTCCCAAGGACGGGCCTTCCGCTGGCATCACCATGGCCACCGCCATCTCCAGCGCTCTGAGCAAGATTCCTGTGCGCCGCGATGTCGCCATGACCGGCGAAATCACCCTGCGCGGCAAGGTCCTGCCCATCGGCGGGCTGAAAGAAAAACTTCTCGCCGCTCTCCGCGCCGGTATTAAAGAAGCGATCATCCCCAAGGAAAACGAAAAGGACCTGCCTGAAGTGCCGGAAAATATCCGCGGCCAGATGAAGATTCACTTGGTCGAAAACATGGACCAGGTCTTGAAGTTCGCCCTGGAATCTCCGCTACCCGACTTCCCCGAAGAAGCCGCCGCCCAGATCCCTGCACCCGCCGTGCAACCGGAAATTTCAAGAGAGAGATATTTGTAACTTCTGTTGCGAGAGATTCTAAAGCCCGCTCTTTTCGGGCGGGCTTTTTTGTTTCTAGGGGCGCCTTGCTAATCTAGCTCTAGTCTTGGTTGCCAGGTTGAACTGCCGCCTGCGTTCCCGCCACCGGGACGACCGGCTGCGGCTGTTGCTTTGCCACGCCATCTTTCGATTCCTGGCCGGTTGGCTTCTGATAGAGGAGTTTGCCTTGTTTATCAAGCGGCTTCACCTCCTCGACCTGCACTGGATGGTCCTTCGCGTACTCATCCTGGCGGATTCCAGTTACCTGCCATGAGACCTTGGCGCCCGGCTTGCCGCCGGCTATCTTGAACTTGTTCCCGGAGACTTCCTGCGCAATATAGAGACCAGGGCCTGGGACACCAATCGACGTAAGCTGATAGCGAAAGTCCTTGTTAAGTGCCTGGAACCAGTTCGGCAAAGTTATCAGGCTTTCTCCGTGTTTGTCCAAAACGGCCATGCCGTCATAGACGTTCTTCATGTCCGGACTCTCCACAAACGAATGCTGAAGATATTTATGGAGTGGATCAAGCGGATGATCGATCCTGAATAACCCCCCTATCTTGTGTATAAACTCCACTTCGAGATTAGCCCCGATGATGTTTTGAGCTTGTACTAGTCCCCAGGGAGCGGATGCAGTCCCTATACTGCCCACGCCATAACCATTTGGCATCAGGGCGCCATGATTGGTGAAATTGCCAAAGAATTGAATGTCCCCCGTCGAATTGCCATCGTTGTGCATGTACATGAACCATGCATCGGTTTGGGTCATATCGCGGAAAATCAATGCTCCGGCCTCGTTCATGATCCTGAATTTACTCGGCCATAGCAGCGTTTGGATGCCATTAATATCCAACTCTGTTCCCGCGGGCTGATTAATTGTCTGGGTTGCGGATGGATTTTGCACTACGTTTTGGCAGGTTCCGCTTTCCCAGCAAGCTGTAACTAGTAAAAATAACAAGCCAACTTTACTTATCTTATTCATGGAACTAACCCTCCTGTCTGATAAATCAAGTTGGCTATCCTATCAGTTATATAGATTAGTTAAATGTTTTTCTTCGCCTTCAATTTATTCCCATAATTGGATCCTTTGGTTTCATTTCGGAATAGAGGGTATGGGCATCTGGGTATTGCAGGGCCTGGATAGTCATCTATCTATGACGAGGACAAGCAGATTCATAGTTTATTACTGTTATGGCTATTCTTATCTAATTTCTCCGCGCCATTCAGAATAATTTTTTCGCTCTATGCTCACTTGCTCCCAGCTTGCCCCAAATCTGCGGCGAATACTTCTGGCCTTTACTGCTGAGCACCACGCTGCCACGCGTTTGGAGCACGACAGGCCGTGCCCCAATCAAACTACATGAATGAAGCTTGGCTGCTCTCCGTGCCTCCGTGATGAGACTTATTCATCTGCTTAATCTGCGGAACCCCTGCAATTGCTAAACTGGTTATTATCAGTTGTATGGTTTCCCAGCGGTGAGGCCGGCTTGCACGCCGAACCGCGCGCCATAGGAGTTGAACAACTTTCGCTTGTGCAAAGCCCTTAAGCGGGTTGCAGCGCAGCGACAAAAGCAAATGAAGCCCCCCATCGCCAAATTCCTCACCTCCGCCGCTGACCCCAAGTTCTTTCCCCCGGAAGGCCCGCCGGAGTTCGCCTTCCTGGGCCGTTCCAACGTCGGCAAATCCAGCCTGATCAACTCTCTACTCGGCCAGAAGATGGCGCACGTCAGTTCCACTCCCGGACGCACCCGCACCATCAACTTCATCGGCATCCATGCCAAGGCCAGCCATCCGCATCCGGAGCTGATGTTTGTCGATCTTCCCGGCTACGGCTATGCCAAACTCTCAAAGGAGATTTCCGCGGAGTGGCCCAAGTTCATCGAGCCCTACTTAAAGGACCGTGAGACGCTGGCGCTTTCCATCGTACTCATTGACAGCAACGTCCCAGCGCAGGCGCCCGACCGCCAACTGATCGATTTCCTGCGCAGCGCGGGACGCGACTTTCTCGTGGTCGCTACCAAGGCCGATAAGCTTTCCGGCAACAAGCTGCGTAGCGCCCTGGTCAAACTAGCCCGCGACCACGGCATCGCAACGCTGCTTCCCTATTCGGCCAGGACCGGCGACGGGCGCGCGGAGTTGTGGCGCGAAATCACATCGCGGGTGGACAAATAATCCATGGATCCTTTTGCCCGCAAGATGCTCTACGGCTCTTTCGTCTATGGCGGCGTGATGCTGCTGATGTTTGCCATGCTCAGCGTGGTCTATCTGCACATGCGGCCACGCTGCTCTGACCGCGTGGTGGCCGAGGCCACGGACCCGGCCAGGCTGTGGACAGCCGGCGTCATGGAGCGCCGTTGCGGCGCGGAAGCGCCTTTCTTCACCCACGTGAATCTTCACTCCGCGGCAGAGGACCTGCACACGGGCTTCTTTTCCGGTTCAGCGACGGAAGGGGAGGTTTTTCTGATTGAGCAGGACACCGCCGGCGCTGGCGTCACCTTGAGTTGGAGCACGCCGAACACGCTCATCATCCGCTGTGCCCATTGCAACCCTGCCTTGGTGCGGAAACGCGATGAACGCCGGGGCAGGGTTGTTATCAACTACGATCTGCCGCCGCGTTAGCCGTGCCCGCTGGCTAAGCCCACAACAAATACCAGGTACCCAATACCAGTACGATCATGCTTATGCATTGATCCAATTACCAAATTACTCCATTACCAATTCTCTTCACCGGCTTCCGGCCCGGTTGGTTCCCACACGCTGTTGCAGCCATTCCGCCAGTTCCGCCTGCAGCCGCGGGCGCTTCCTGACGCAGCTATTGATGTCCTCGCCAGACTGCTTTAACGCGCGCTCCGCTGCCGGCACCTTGTGCTCGCTGAAGAAACTCTGGACGTCGTCGCGCATTTCCGCGCTGCAAAACTTTCGCGTCGCGTTCACAATCTCCGGCCCGCTGGACATGGTGTTCTTCTTTTCCACCGCCGGCCAGTGCGCTTTCACCCACTCCCAGGCAATCTTCTGGTTGTAGGAGTTGGAGAGCACGGAGGAAATCAGGTGCGCCGAGTCCTGGTTGCGGATTTCATCGGACACGCCGATCTCCAGCACGCGTTCCACGATCTTGGGATCGCGAAATTCCGCCAGCGCCCCGCCCACGTTGTAATACTGCTCCGGTGAGCCCATGTGTCGCATGCCGTTTACATACTGTTCGAACAATGCTTCATTGCCGAAATGCGCCGCCACGGTAAGCACGTCCTTGGCCATGCTGGCATCCACCGAGTTCGGGTCTTTCAGATATTGCACGGCCAGGCTGGTCGCTTGCCGGATCGTCTCCGGGTCCTCGCCCACCATGCCGAGAATGTGGACCAGATTGCCGCGCAGCGTGTGCGTGTCGGCATTTTCATTGGCCCCGGGCGTCCAGCCGACCTTCGCCATCATGGGCTGGAAGTTGGAGCGCACCCAGTTGCGAAACCCGCCCGCCTCGGTCCCCGGCAGCAGATAGCTGTTGATGTAATCCAGGGTCGGGAGATAGCTTTCCACAACCGCGCGCTGTGCATCCTGGTTCACGGCCGAAAGCAGGTCGAGATACGTCGCCATGCTTTCCATGCCGGAGCCCACGAGGGCGGCCGCGTCGCGCAACAGCGCGATGCGCTCGGCCGTCGTCAGTTCCGTGCCAGCCACGGCAATCAGTTTCTGCAAGTCGGCTTTATCATATTGCGTGCGGTAATAGCCCGCTGCGCTTCCATTCACAAAGACCCACGGTGAACATCCAGCCACCGGCAGCGTCTGCTCCTTCTGGCTCAGGATCTGGCAAAATGGCTTCGCGCCGCCGGACTTCACGCATACCGGGACCATCCATATCTGCTCGTTTTTCGGCGCGGCGCCGGGATCGGCCCAGAAACGCCGTTGCGCAGCTGTAACCTGCGTGATGGGCTGCGGTTTCAGCGGTGCGCGGCGCGTCCGCTTTCCCTTTCGTACCGGCTCCTTGGTCGCGGGCGGATTCAGGCACGCCGACTTCACCGTGATCAGCGGCTCTCCCGCCTGGTCCACAAACGTCGGCATGATCTTGTCCACCCGGCGCCCTGAGGCCGCGCTCAACGAGTTCCAGAAATCTTCCGCCGTGGCATTGCCGTACATAAACTTGCGCAGATAAACGTTCACGCCCCGGCGGAAGACGTCCGGGCTCACGTAAGACTCAATCATGCGCAGCACCGCCGCGGCCTTTTCGTACGAAATCGAATCGAACAGCTCGTTGATCTCTTCCGGCGTATCCGCCTTGGCGCGGATGGAATGTGTGTTCACCAGTGCGTCGGCCGTTAGCGCCGTGTCCGTGGACTGCACCGCATCGAGAGTGGCGTTCCATTCCGGATGCAGGGCCTGTGAAGGCTTCAGCGCCATCCACGTGGCAAAGCCTTCGTTCAGCCAGATGTTGTCCCACCATTTCATGGTCACCAGGTCTCCGAACCACTGGTGCGCCATCTCATGGGCCAGCACTTCAAACACCGCTTGATGCGAATCCACGGAAGAATTCTTGTCGTCGATAAACAGCAGTGATTCGCGATAGAAAATCGCCCCTGTGTTCTCCATTGCGCCGGCTTCAAAATCAGGAACGCCCACAATGTCCAGCTTCCCAAATGGGTACGGAATGCCGTAATACTGGTTATAGAACTTCAGGATCTCCGCTGCGTAGCGTAGCGCGGCCGTGCCCAGTGGCTTTTTGTCTGGCGTTCCGCAGACGCGAATTGGCGTGTTGTCCGCTGTTCCTTCATTGCACTCGAAATCGCCCACCGCCATGGCCAACAGATAGGTCGACATCTGCGGCGTGGTTGAAAACTGGATTGTATGTTTCCCTTCCGTGGGCCCGGGCGTATCGGAAATAATGCGCCCATTGGAAATGGCCGTGTCCCCCCGGTCGATGATCAGGGTGATGTCGAACTTCGCCTTGAGCGCGGGTTCGTCAAAGGAAGGAAAGGCGCGCCGCGCGTCGGTCGACTCAAACTGCGTGGTCGCATAGCTCCTCTCCTTGCTGCGTGCCAGGTAGAAACCGCGCAGCTTGTCATTCAATGACCCTGTGAACTTGATGTGGATACTTGCCGGCCCCGGCTGCAACTCGTCCGCTACCGTCAGCGTGGCCTGCTCTTTTTCCGGAGCAAAGCTCCATTTTGCCGCTTGCGTCTTGTTGTCCTGCGTGATCGTCGCTTCCTGAAATTCCAGCTCAATCGCGTTCAGCGTGATCGAGTTGGTTACCTTGTTGACTTCCACGTCGATCGTTTCGTCGCCGCCAAAAACCGCTTTCTGCAAGTCCGGCGTGAAGGCCAGGCCATAGTGCCGCGGGCTCACGCCATAAGGCAGGCGTTGCGCGGCGGCAAACAGCGGCAGAAAAACGATAACGATCCAGGCAAACTTCTTCGGTGACGGCATTTTTCTCCTTAAAGCTCTTGCATGCGTGCGTCGCGGCGGCCCGCGTCTATTGCGCCGGGCCCCTGCACGGGTGCCGGGCGATCGTTGGCACTTTCTTTCCCTTGGTTACGGTGGCGCAAAGGCTTGGCCGATAGTCTTTGCCGTCCCAGTCATAAACCGTCGTTTCCATCTTGCCTGAACTGACCTCAAATTTGCCCGTCAAAGAAGGCATTCCTCGTTTGACGATCTTCATGGGATGAAGTGAGGCGTATTTTTCATGCAAAGCCAGGCGGTATCCCTGACCGTTGTGCAGGTACACAAGGGTATCGCAATTGCTGCTCTGGCAGTGGCACGCCCCCTGCACCTCCACGATTGTCCCCAGTTCGCGGCCGCCGGCGCGAATCGACGCAGCGGTCAGGGCCGGATCATTGTTTTGAGTATTGGCGCCTTGAGCATCGCCTGGCGTTGCGCAAGCGGCGTCCTTAAGGACTGCAGCCTTCAAGTCCGGGGACAAGCTTTCTGGCGGCGCCGCACCTGCGATCATTGTCCCGCTGAGAAGAACGACAAACAATACCGTATTGAATCTGTCCATGGGTCCCTGGAAACCTGCGTCATTTAGAGCTATTAAGGGAAGATACCACATGGCATCGCGCTGGACCGTTGCTCAAGCAGGTCCGGGGCATTGGCGCACGGCGGCACTTCCGTCCCGGGCAGCCACAGCTCGCCTTGCGGCCCCACCACGATCGCCGTCTGCTTGAAGTCGGTCTGGGAGAGGGCCCGCAACACCGGCAAGACCTTCATCTCCGGATCCAGCTTCGGCCCACCTGGTTTTTCCTGCTTCACCGGATAGGCCTTGCCGCGCAGAAATGTTCCGTCCGCGCCCAGGTGCGCTTCCAGTACCAGTGAAAGCCCATTCTCTGCATTCAGATTGAACGGCCCATAGGTGGCGAAGTTTCCCAGCGAGTATGCGATCAGTTTGCCCCGGTAAACTTCCATCGCGCGGACCACATGCGGCCCGGAGCCCAGCACCAGATCGGCTCCCGCGTCGATAGCGGTGTGCGTGAAGCGGCGCAGATCGCCCCGGTCTTCGCCCAGAAATGTCTCATCGCCCTCCAGAACGTGCTGGTGCGTCGCGCCCTCCGCTCCGCCGTGAAAACCCACGATCACCAAATCTGCTTCCGCACGCGCCGCGCGGATCGTCTGCAATGACTCTTCCAGATCGAGCAGGTTGTACGCTCCCGGATAAGTCGCCAGTGCGATGATCGCGATCTTCCTGCCTTTCACCGTAAGGTGCGCAATGTCTCCAATTTCGCCGCTATGCGCAATCTGCATCGCATCCAGCACCTGGCGCGAACTGGCCCGGCCCTCGAGGCCGAAATCCATGGCGTGATTATTGGCCAGCCCCATCGCCGTGAATCCCGCCTCCTTCAGATACTTGCCATAGCGCGTGGGAACGCGAAACGCAAAGCACGTACCCTCTTTCTTGCCGCGACACTTGGCTGAGACGCCGCCATCCACGATTGGGCCTTCCAGGTTGCCAAACACCACATCGCCGCGCTTCAGAAACGGCGCTACCTCGGCCAGCAAATCGGCGCCATCGTTCGGCGGCAGCGTGGATTCGTCAGGAAACGTCGTCCCCAGCATCACGTCGCCGACGGCGGTCACTATGATTTCGCTGTCGTTTAGAAGCCCCGTGAGTGGTGGCGGCGTGGAGGTGGGACTCGGCGATGGCGTGGGCATGGCAGCCGACTGCGGCGTCGCGCTGGGTGAAGGAGTCGGAGTGGCTGTTTCTTTCGGCGGCCTGGAGACTGGGCTGGGCGAAGGAGTCGGCGTGGGCGAAGGTATTTGCAACTCCTCTACGGGACTTGGGGACGGCGCTGGTTTAGGCTTTTCCATCTGCCGCTGCGTTGTCTCCTGGGCGCCCGAGACGACCGCCATGATCAGCGCAATAACAACGACCGCAATCCTTACCTGCCTATTCATTCCCCAGATTCTTGCACCTTGCGCCACAGCTACCCTCGACTCCATGCCGGTTGCCCGGCAACTATCATTTCAACACATCGGTCCCAGGCAAACCAATAAGCGATTTCCCTGTAGTCCTTCACGTTAAAAACCGCCAGGTCCGCGTCTTTCCCGGCCTCAATGCTGCCCTTGCGCTCTTGCAGCCGCAGCGCGCACGCGGCATTGATGGTCGTGGCCGCAATGGCTTCCGCCGGGCTCATCTTCATATGCGTGCACGCTAGCGATATCACGAACGGCAGGCTTGGTGTAGGTGATGTGCCGGGGTTGAAGTCCGTTGCCAGCGCCACCGACGCTCCTGCCTCGATCAGCCTGCGCGCGTCCGGAAATTCCTTGTGCCCCAGAAAGTAATTCGCTCCCGGCAGCAGGACCGCGACCGTGTCTCCTCGCGCCAGCAGCCCAATATCTTCCGCCTGCACGCAATCCATATGGTCGAGCGATGCCGGCTGATGCTCAAGCAGCCCGCTCAGTTTGCAGGGTGTGAACTGGCAAACGTGCGCCCGCGTGCCTAAGCCATGTTCGCGCGCGGCTGCCAGCACTCTTTCCGATTGCTCCAGCGTGAACGCGCCGCGCTCGCAGAAGACATCCACGTACTGCGCCAGCTTCTTCCTGGCCGCCAGCGGAATCATCTCCTCGCAGACCTTCCGCACATATTCGTCGGGCCTGCCGGCATACTCCTGCGGGACCACGTGCGCCGCCAGCAACGTTGCCGCCACGGTTCCAGGCCAGTGCCGCGCAGCATCGCGTATCGCTTCCAGCGACTTGATCTCATCTTCCATGGTCAGGCCATAGCCGGACTTGGCCTCCACCACGCTGGTTCCCTGCTCCAGCATGGCATTCAGCGCCGTAAGCACTTTCCTGCTCAGCCCACCGCGGCTTGCCCGGCGGACCGCGGCAACGCTGGAACGGATTCCGCCGCCCGCCGCGGCAATCTCTTCATAGCCCGCTCCGGCGATGCGCTTCTCAAAATCTACCAGGCGCGGCGCGGCGAACACCGGGTGCGTGTGGCAGTCGATCAAGCCAGGCAGCACTACACCGCCGTCGCAGTCCAACTCGGTGATCTTGCGCCGATTCTTGCGCAGCCACGGATCGCGCAGCAACTCACGCTGAGGCCCGGCAGCCAGAATCTTTCCTCCGCCACACAGGACCGCCGCATCTTCAATGATGCCAATCTCGCCCAGGGCATGCCCCCGCCGCGGCGCAGAATCGCCGCGCAGCGTAAGCAGCTGCCCGATGTTGGCCAGAAGCAGATAGGAAGATTTGTGTGTTTTAGGCAAAGTTCAGGTTACACGGCTCGGGTCAAGGCGTCACGTACTCTGGTAAAGGCCTCGACAAAATTCACTTTTTGCGCTCCCCTCGTGTCCTTCGTGGTCAGGGCTCCATCGCTGCGCTTCGGAGGAACTAACGCATCGGCACCTTCACACCGGTCTTCTCCGCGAACCGCGCTGCCTCTTCATACCCTGCATCCACATGCCGCGCCACGCCGATTCCCGGATCATTCGTCAGCACTCGCTCAATGCGTTTCGCCATCATCTCCGTGCCGTCAGCCACGGTGACCTGCCCGGCATGCAATGAATAGCCAATGCCCACGCCGCCGCCGTTATGGATGGAAACCCAGCTTGCGCCGCTGGCGGTGTTGAGAAGCGCGTTCAAAAGCGGCCAGTCGGCCACGGCGTCGCTCCCGTCTTTCATGCTCTCGGTCTCGCGATACGGCGAGGCCACCGAGCCGCAGTCCAGATGGTCACGGCCGATCACAATCGGCGCTTTGATCTTGCCTTTTCTGACCAGGTCGTTCATGGCCAGCCCGAACTGTGCCCGCTCGCCATAGCCCAACCAGCAGATGCGCGCCGGCAGTCCCTGAAACTGGATACGCTTGCGTGCCAGGTTGATCCAGCGGCTCAGAATGCGGTTCTGCGGAAATAGTTCTAGAACCAGATCGTCGGTCACGGCGATGTCGGCGGGATCGCCCGAAAGCGCCACCCAGCGGAACGGTCCGCGGCCCTCACAAAACAGCGGACGGATGTAGGCCGGCACAAAGCCGGGAAAATCATAGGCATTCTTCACGCCGCGCTGGAAGGCAAACGTGCGGATGTTATTGCCATAATCAAAAGTCACGCTGCCCATCTTCTGCAAACGCAGCATGCCTTCTACGTGCCGGGCCATAGCATCGAGCGACCGCTCCAGATACGCCTTCGGATCGCGCTGGCGCAACGCCAGCGCCTGCTCCAGCGCCATGCCGTTGGGCACGTAGCCGTTCAGCGGATCGTGCGCCGAAGTCTGGTCTGTGAGAATGTCCGGCGTCACGCCGCGCTCGGCCAGTTCCGGAATCACGTCCGCGCAATTTCCAATCAGCCCGACCGAGATCGCCTCCTTCTTGCTCATGGCGGTCTTCAGGACCGTCAGCGCCTCATCGAGGGTATTCGCCATGTGGTCGCAGTAACCGGTCTTCAGGCGTTTCTTGATGCGCTCCGCGTCCACGTCGATCCCCAGGAAGCAGGCGCCGGCCATGGTGGCCGCCAACGGCTGCGCGCCGCCCATGCCGCCCATGCCGCCGCTTACCACCAGCTTGCCTGCCAGTTCGCCGCCAAAATGTTTTTCCGCGGCCGCGGCAAAGGTCTCAAACGTCCCCTGAATAATTCCCTGCGAGCCGATGTAAATCCACGAACCGGCCGTCATCTGCCCATACATCATGAGCCCGGCGCGTTCCAGTTCGTTGAACTTCTCCCAGTTCGACCAGTGGCCGACAAGGTTCGAGTTGGCGATCAGCACCCGCGGCGCGTAGTCATGCGTCTTAAAGATTCCCACCGGCTTGCCCGACTGCACCAGCAGCGTCTCGTCGCTCTCCAACGCTTTCAATGATCCCAGGATCGCATCCAGACACTGCTGGTTGCGCGCTGCCTTGCCCGTTCCGCCATAGACCACAAGGTCGCGCGGACGCTCTCCTACTTCGTCATCCAGGTTGTTCATCAACATGCGCATGGCGGCTTCCTGGGGCCATGCTTTGCATGTCAGCTCGGTTCCACGTGGAGCCTTGAGCGGAGGCAGGTGGGTAGCTTGGACTTCAGTTTCGACCGGCATATCGAAATGGTAGCACTTTGCTGGAAAAGGTTCCCATTGCTTCGCGGAGCATATTTCAAAACCCAGGAAGCTACGAATGCGGCGAGGCCGGCTTGCGCACCGAGCCGCCTGCTTTAGGAGCAGAAGGAAAGCTGCTCTGGGCCATGCCCTGTAGCGGTTTGGAGCGAAGCGACATTACCAGGAGCTGTAAGCCGTTCCTTCGGAGCTCATCAGATTGGAGCTGCTTTTCACGTCGCTGATGCCCGGCGCGGTCTGGTCGATGCTCTGCATCACGTCTTCCTGCACCACCTGCCAGTCGGGGGCGTGCGTAAACGGGTCTTTCGGGATAGCGTGCAGATAGCCCGCAGTCACAATGTCATTGAGGTCCTGCGGCGCCTTGCTCTTGTCCTGGGTGTACTGATCGATGGCAGTCCTCATGTTATAGAGGTCTTCTTTCAACACCGCTTCATTCGCGTGCAGGATATGGATTTTGTAGACCGGCACCATGATGCCCAGCAAAATGGAGATCATGGCGCACACGATGATCATCTCAATCAGCGTGAACCCGCGCTGCCTCTTGCTCTTGGCCAAAGCGATCGTAGTTAGACCGGTCATAGTCGTTACCAATCCTTGTATTTCGTGCCGTTCAATGCCGTGCCCGTCGATTTTGTGTACACATCGAACACGTTCTGCCCGCCCCACGAATCTGATTGCGGATCGTCCTGCATGGAGCGCATGCCCCAATCGGTGTTGCCCGTCATGGGGTCCACGGGGACGTGGCGCAAGAAACGCAGCTTCTTTCCGCCCGCAATCTCCACGCCGTTGACCAACGTGTCCAGGTCCGGAGGATACCCTTCCGTACCCAGCTTGATCTGAAAAGCGTTCTTGTCCGCTGCGTCCTTGTAACGGTCGATGGCGGTGCGCATCTCCCACAGCGCCCGCCGCAGCTCCACTTCCCGCTGGCGGCGCACGCTCACTTTCACTATCGGAACTGCCGCTCCCATCAGGATCAGCAGGATCGTGATCACCACGATCATCTCCAGCAGGGTCACGCCGCGCTGCCGCGCCGCGAACACCCGCTTGTTCCAGAAGCCGCGGTTCGTAAGTCCGGTTTTGCTCAACATCATCCTGGACCTTCCGCTTCTAGTTTACGGTAACCGTGGTCTGCGAGCCCAGCACATCCAGCGGCTGGTTCTTGCTGTTGCGCGCGCCTGGCACGGAGATGGAAATGGTCCCCGTTCCCTTGGCCTTCGCCGTAAACACCAGGCTGAACACAGTGCCGTCGCCGGAAACACCCGCAGTCCCCGGGGGACGCTGCGCGGTGATCTGGAGCTTGCCCGTGGACGGATCGTCGCGGTGCACAATCACCACATTCTGTCCATCTTTGGCCAGGAACTCGCCGTTGGTGACGTTCACGAACTGCATCACGGCGGGATCATAACTGACCTGGATGGGGACCGAAGCAACGTCCTGCCCATGCGACAGCAGAATCGTCAATGAGAACATGCTCCCCTGTTGCTGTGTAAGGCTGCCGGGATCCAGCCTGAGTCCTACCTGGCCCGGCTTAAGCGTTTGGGGAACGGAAGGCGTGCTGGCCGGCGCCTGGGTTTGTTGCGGCGCCTGCTGTTGCGCCGGGGGCTGTTGCTGTTGTGCTGGCGGTTGAACTGGCTGGCGAGAGGGCGTTTGCTGCGCTCCGCCGGCCGGTGGCTGCGCTGGATTGGCCGCCGCTGGCGCTCCGGCGCCCGGGGCCGCGGCCACAGGTTTGCTGGCCATCCTCAGATCGATACCGCTGCCTGTGCCCACGTCAAACGCGCGACGGTTCAGGTCGGAAAGTTCTTGCGAACGCACGATGTGCGGTATGAGCAGGAAAACCAGCTCGTTCGTGACCTTTTCGGTTTGGTGCGAAGTAAACAGGTACTTCAAAATCGGAATTTCACCCAGAAACGGCGTGCCGCTGGTGGTGCTGGAGTCTGATACCTCCAGGATTCCGCCCAGCAGATTGGTCTCTCCATCCATCAAGCGGATGGTTTGCTCCACTTTGCGCGTGCTGATAATCGGCTGCGTAATGCCGCCGATCGTCTGCGAACCGTTCAGGTTTGAGATTTCCATGGACGTCTTCAGCGTGACCTGGCCGTCAGGATGCACGCGCGGCGTGATTTCCATCTTTACGCCTACGTCCGTATAAGTGAATTGCGTATTCACGCCCACGGCGCCTACGGCCGTGCCCACGCCCAGCGGCGTGCCGAACGAACCCGTGGCGATGGGAATCTTGTCCGCGATGGTGAGCGTCGCCTTCTCATTGTCCGTGGCGCGGATCTTCGGGTTCTGCATGATTTTGGTGTCCGCATCGGAAAACAGCGCAACGGCCTTCAGGGAATCGATCGTGACCGCGTAGTTCGTCGAGTTGAGATGTTGCAGATCGTTAAAATTCAATCCACCCCCGGTGGTGGTGGTGGTCCCGCCTGTGCCCGTGCTCGCAACGTTGGTGCCCTGCAGGTTCACAGTGAGGTTCTGCGGTGGTGTAATGCCCAGGTTGCGCAGCTTGTCACGCCGCACCTGTGCCACCCACACATCCACAATCACTTCCGGCTTTGACTTGTCGATGTCATCGATCATCTTGGAAGCCAGCGCCAGCTGGTCCGGTGTGCCCTTGATCACGATTGCGCTCTGTGAAGGGATCTGCTGAATGCGCTGCACCTCAAGCACGGTGCGGATGGCGTTCACAATGTCCTGAAGATCGGTGGGGCCGGAGACGTTTCCCAGATAAAAAGTCTTGACGACGTTTTGCTCCAGCTCGCGCCGTTTCGCCTGCGTGTCCTGCGCTACAAAAATCGTGTTCGGGGTGACCGGCCGCCAGAATGTGCGCGACTCCAGGGCAATAATGTCCAGCGCTTCCTGCAGGGTGACCTTTTGCAGCTTGATGGTGAGCCGCCGGGAAGTGTAATCAGGATCAAACAGAACGTTGATGCCGGCGAGCTTGCCAATGGTCTCATATTCCACTTTGGAATCTTCGTTGCTCATTTCCAGAGCGCTGATGGGCGAATCAGGAAACTGGGCCAGCGCCACCGGAGAGCTTGCCCCTTCCAGGCGTTTGCGCAACGGATCATCTTCGTCGCGCCGCGAAGGTGGGCTTGCAACGGCCTGCCCGCCGCCCCCAGGTCCCTTCTGCATCATCTGTTGTGTGCGCCGGATCTCCTGCGCTGCCATGTCGTTGCTTGGGTCGACCTCAATTGCCTGCTGGAACAGAATCAACGCGTCCTGCAGATTGCCCTGATCGCGCAACTTTTGCCCCCTCCGGATCTTGCTGGACGCAGACAGCGAGCGCGTGCGCTCATAGGGGACACGATACTTCAACTCTTCCGGTTTCTGCTGATAGGCGGCTTTGTAAAATTCAAATGCTGCTTCGTAATCCTGGCGCGCCTCTGCCTTCGCTCCTTTTTGAAAAAGCGATTTGGCTGACTCCGCGGCGGACAAAAATGCCGCAAAAATGAATAAAACTGTGAGGGTTGCTGTTACCTTCCTCATTATGCTCCTGCTCACTTCTAGGCTTTGTCTAAGTCCTTCATTTTCAGGGAAATGGTGGGGGCACTACCCGTCGTCTTGCCCGAAATTAGACTTTTCGGAAGCCAGATTATACACCGGATTTGGTGCCTTTCCTAGAACGACTTTCGTAACAAATTTTGCGCTGTGATAGCATAAAAAGTTTGCCGTGACCGATCGAACCTGCTTATGGCCCGCCACACCGCCCATCAGACTGAGCCGAACAAGCCCAGGAACGTCAAGCGCGATCCCATCGCTTCCGGCGAGCGCGACGCCACGTTCAATCGCGCCGCCGGCCACAATTATTTTCTTGAAGACAAGCTGGAAGCGGGCATTGTCCTTACCGGGTCAGAAGTCAAATCTGTCCGCGCCGGCCGCGCCAACCTTAAAGATGGTTACGCCCTGCTCAAGGACGGCGAACTGTGGCTGCTCAACGCCCACATTGGCGCCTATGAAAACGCGGGCTACGCCGGACACACTCCGCTCCGCACCCGCAAACTGCTGGTGCACGCCGACGAGCTGCGCAAACTCCACGGCAAGACCCAGCAAAAGGGTTACACCCTGGTTCCAACACGCATGTATTTCAAAAACGGTAAGATCAAATGTGAGATTGCTTTGGCCAAGGGCAAACAAAGCTGGGATAAACGTGAAACCGAACGCCGGCGCACCGCGGACAAGGAAGCCCGCGAAGCCATTGCCCGATCTCGTAAACAATAGCCCCGAAACGATAGCCAACGCTTGTTTGATCAATAGGAGCTGAAAAACGCCATCATGGATACCCGCCTGATCGCAGCCAATCCCGCCGAAGTTGACACCGAATGCCTGGTCGCTTTTACCTTGGACCACGGCAGCAACCAGAAGAACGAGCCTCGTCTCACGATAAAAGACCCCGCTCTGGAAAAAGCCGTATCGGACCTGATTGCAAGCGGTGAGGTCACGGGTAAGGCCCATGAAACCGTACTTCTCCACCGCCCTCAGGGACTGAAAGCGAAAAGGCTGCTTGTGGTTGGCGCGGGCAAGGTCAAATCTTTCTCCCACGCCGAAGTGCGCAAGGCTGCCGGCAGCGCCGTCCGTTGCCTGAAGCCCAAAATGATCAAGAGCTGCGCCTTTACCTTACCCGATCTTCCCAGCGGGGCTGAGGACGCCGTGCGCGCCATCGTTGAAGGCGCTCTGGTCGCCGACTTCGATCCGGACACTTACCGCAGCGATCGCAAAGACCTCAGCATGAAAGAGATCGCCGTGGTCGCGCCGTCCGCGTCAGACCAGGGCAAGCTGCAACAATCTCTGGCGCAGGCGCGCATCGTCGGTGAATCGCAGAACTTTACCCGCGAACTGGTCAACGAGCCCAGCAACCGCCTCACCCCCACCATGCTGGCCGATCGCGCCAAAAAGATGTGTGAGAGCGTTGGCCTCAAATGCGAAACCTATGGTCCGGACAAAATCAAAGAGCTCAAGATGGGCGCGTTCTGGAGCGTGGCCCAGGGCTCCGACGAAGAGCCTCGGCTGATCGTGATGCGTTATGAACCGCAGGGAGCGCCGGAAAAACCCGTCCTCGGCCTGGTGGGCAAAGGAATCACCTTCGATACCGGCGGCATCTCCATTAAGCCGGCCGACGGAATGGAAAAAATGAAATATGACATGGCCGGCGGCGCGGCCATGATCGGCGCCATGCGCGCCATTGCCCTGCTCAAACCGAAAGTCAAAGTCATTGGCATTGTCTGCGCCACGGAAAACATGCCCAGCGGCAAGGCCCAGAAACCGGGTGACGTGCAGATTGCCATGTCCGGCAAGTCCATTGAGATCATTAATACTGATGCCGAAGGCCGTCTTGTTCTGGCTGATGGCCTGTTTTACGCGCGCACCCTCGGCTGCACTCATCTGATCGACGCCGCCACCCTGACCGGCGCTTGCGTTGTCGCGCTCGGCTACGCCAATGCCGGCGTCTTCGCGAACGACGAAGATGCCTACCAGCACTTCACTCGCGCCCTCGAACGCTCTGGAGAAAAATTCTGGCGCTTGCCGCTCGACCAGGAATATCTCGAGCAGATCCGCTCCAACATCGCCGACATCATGAACACCGGCGGGCGCTGGGGCGGCGCCAGCACCGCCGCGGTCTTTCTGAAAGAATTTGTCGATGACACGCCCTGGCTGCATCTGGATATTGCCGGTACCGCGTGGATGGAAGAAAACAAGAGCTGGATCGCCAAGGGACCGTCCGGGATCGCCGTGCGGAGCCTGGTGGAGTTCGTGAGGAGTTTTGCGGGAAACGCTAAGTAGCAATGAACTGTTAGCAATTAGCTGCAATCTGCAACTGCCGCTTTGCTTTTATCCCGTCGCTATAAACCTGTCGTTTCCATCAATCAGCGCCGGAAGGCGCGAACCCACGGTAGCCCAGCCCAAAAGGCTGGTTTAGCTTTGGTTCTTGCGCAAGTTTAGATTCGCTTCTATGTCCTTGCCTGCTCTTTTGGCTCGCGAAAACAAGTGTCAGGGCTCAGCTTCAGTCGGGCTGCAAAGCATAAAGAGAAAATTTTTTACGTCCTAGGCTCGTGTGCAGTCACTACACAGCACGAATATAAGATACGGTCTGAATGGAGATACCAAGCTTCACCGCCACAGGCCGAAAGAGTCCAAACTAACACGCGTGAGCGGAGTATTTGGGGTAAAAAAAGAGTTCGCCTGTGGCGACACGAACAAATGTGTCCCGTTCCATTTTGCGCCCCACCTGAGCATGCGCCGGAACAGCGGTGAGGACTCCAAGGAAAGCTAGCTGCGCTAAGCTGCCGCGCAACGGCTGTTCATCACGCTGTGTTTAGTGTGGACTGTTGTGTACGACACATTTGTATTGTTACTAGCTCGGGTTTGTCCACGCGTCCGCGACAGGAGCAAGGAGGGCCTGAACTTGTCTTAAAGCGGTTACGCACCTTGTTAGAGCAGGACGCCACTCGACACGGAATCAGATAGTGTCTTGTTAGCGTTGGGACACAGCCCGGAATCAGCAAAAGTTGAAAGGACGGCAGCATAAATCCTGTTCAAAGGCTAAGTGCAGGCCAGATATAGGGCGGATACAATCGAGCAGATCTTGCCACTTGCGCCGAGTTTCACAAAATCCATAATGCCGTTCAATGCCTGACGACCATCCCGCCATTGTCGTTCTCTTCCCATCGCGGCGTCCTGGTTCCATAACTCAGGCTGCAGAATCTACTACTCGCCAAGATCGGCGATGCTAAAGCCATACATTCATGGCGTCCCATTCCCGAGCAATCGGCCTAAGCTACTTTTACTTTTTGCCTTTTATTTCTCGCCGAACCAACAGTTTTTTTCGTCGTCTATCAGGAAGTGTTTCTAAATTTATTAAATGCGACCCTCTGCTTAGAAGGCAGATGCTCTATCCACCTGAGCTACGGGCTCGCTCTTTTTATGATTCTAACAGCGTATGGGCATCTTGGGCTTTCAATACGCAATTCATTCTGAGCATGGATGAGCTTCATGCTCTTGGAAGCTGTCCAGCCCTTATCTGCTTTACTCGACTAGTGCACCGTCCCGAAATACGTCCGTATATTCGTTGGACTATAGCGAGATGGATCGGCCGCGGCGATCCAGGCGAAGGGGTTGCTCGTTGCAGTCGTTTGGTGCGCACGAATTGATCAACCCAGGCTGCCAGTTCTCTTACGATGAGCAAGGTCTCCTCGCCCGGCAAGGCCTCCCCGCCGGGCGTGTTGCGGTATGCGGTTGAACCTCCACATGGTTGAACCTCGACCTGCCTGAGCCTCTACTTGGCTCAGCCTCCACCTGCTTAAGCCACGAGATATAAGTGAGAAGTGCACATGAAAGTGTCGCATCGCCAGCCAGCGTCGGACGCGTGGATGCTTATGCGTCGCGTAGCTGTCCACGACGATGTGCACCTTCAGTCCAGCGGGGACGTTCCTGTCGATCTGCCCTAAGAAATCAGATACAGAAATCGGATACAGAAATCAGATACAGAAATCAGATACAAAATGGAATGTGATTGCAGCCAGTCCAACACGCATCAAGTGCGTGCCAGCTGCACCAAGGCATGCTGAAGAAGGGCAAGGGCTATCTCCCACCGACGACGTGGTTCGTGCTCTTTGTCGCCGAAGCCCGTGACGTACGCGGTAAGGCAGAAGCCGTTCAGCGAGTCAACGCTCGCCCGATGGTAATAGCAACGGCGGACCACCACTTCAACTGTGGCCGCAATGTCCGGCGCGTGGCTGAGCAGACGGCAAAGCTCCCGGGCAAACTCTTCATGTTTTTCGAACGAGCAGCAACTCGTTTCATCCGCAAACACCAAGTCGATGTAAGAAACAAACTTGCGATCCGCGCTAAAGATCTCTTCCTCCGGAGCGATTTCCCGGCTGCACCATGCGTCACACTTCGCGGTGGCAAGCGGGAAACCGGGCGCGTTGATCCGGGTAAGAAACGCGCCGAGTTCCGGGTATGCCGCGGCTTCGGGGACTTGCAGCACCAGCTCAGGAGAGTTCTTCAGATCGTAGTAACGCACGGACGGATCGCCAGCGCTCCAGGGGAGTTCCAGAGCCGGATCGTCGCGGCCAAGTTCCACAGAAAAGTCGGCATGCATCAGCTCATCCCGTAATGGCGGAAGAAATGCATGATCTGCCGTTCCGCCCAGCGACCGTCATATCCGTTGGGCTGGGCGAGAAAGGCGCAGTGTCCGCCATGCGTGGTTTCCAGCAGGGTGATATGCGAGTTAGCCACAATCCTGGCGCGGGTTTCCGGCAGCAGTCGGATAAAGGGATCGTCGGCGGCATGGACCATCAACGTCGGCAGCGCGATCTTGTCGATCACGCGAGCCGCGGCGGCGCGAGTGTAATAGTCCTGCGCGCCTTCGAACCCGCAATAGCGCGCGGTGATCACATCGTCGAATTCACGAATGCTCGCCGGAAAGCGCTCAGGCTTCTTATATATGTCGGGAAACAGCTTGCGTTTGCGTTCGAAGGTGCGCATCAGGCTGAGCAGAAATTTCCATTCGTAGATTTTGTTGCCGCCCAGGTGCATGGCATCGGCGGACGCGGCCAGGTCGGCGGCGGGCGAGACCGCGGCAACCACTTTCAGTTCGGCCGGCGCGTCCCCGCCGAGTTCGCCGGCAAGTTTCAAAACCAGGTTGCCGCCCATCGAGTACCCGATCAGCCCCACGCGCCGCACACGCTTCTCTGTAATCACTGCGCGCAGAACCGCCGCCACGTCACCCGAGAGTCCGGAATGATACAGCGTTGGGGTAAACTGCCCTGTGCCTCCGCAGGTGCGCATGTTCATACGGACAACGTTCATCCCCGCGTCCCAGGCTTTGCCGGCGTTGCCCACCACGTATTGCGAACAGCTCGACCCCTCAAGGCCATGGACGATAATCACCGTCGGCCTGAGTTCGGCGTCCGGCTGCCAGTGACAGTGGCACAAGACCTGGGTGTCGGTTTCCACACGATACAAACGCTCCTCCGGCTCGGGCAAGTTGCTCTTCCGGGGAAGGAAGTTGCCCGCCAGTGTCATGGCGTGGCGATTGCGCAGATACGGCCGCGCTACAAAGGGATCGAAAACCGGAGCACTGGAGATTTCAGCCATGCTTGAACGGAACACGCTTCTTGGATCAAAATTCTTTGCAGCCTATAATTCTTTGCAGCCTATAATAAGGTGCGCTTACAATTTTAGCTGAGCCACCCTGATATGCCGATATTCGAATACGTCTGCCAGCAGTGCCACCACCAGTTTGAAGCCATCGTTCTGGGGAACAAGAAGGCCGCGTGCCCCAAATGTGAGAGCAAACGGCTGAGCCAGCAGCTTTCAAGCTTTGCCGTCGGTGGGGAAAAATCACAGCAAGCCCCCAGCCCGAGCGGCGCCTGCGGGACGTGCGGCGACCCTCGCGGGCCGGGTTCCTGCTCCATAAATTAGCTTCAGCTGCTTCTTCCGCGACTGCTTCTTTTCGCGTTGGTAGGAATAACCGCAGTCATCGGGTAGTGGTCGGTTTGAACTAAGCCGCGTGAAATCCCATTACACCGCGCCAAGGTTCGTCATCCTGAGGTTCGTTAAGCGAGCCCGCGTTTTCTTCAGCGGGCGAGTAGGACCGAAGGACCTTGTGCTTACAATTCAAAAAACAAACACAAGTTCCTCCGGCCTGCTCACACGCTCTGCCCATTCACGCCAAAATCCGACGCGAATGGGGCCCGAATGCGCGTGTTCGCTGACGACACGTCGGGTTGACGTGCGAAAGAAGCCGGTCGGCTTTGCCAACGATATCCAAAACTGAGCCACTACCCGTCATCGGTATTCCTCGCGGCCCATGGCACGAATCATGTAAAATGGAGCTCTAGCCATGCGGTGGGTATAGTTCAGTGGCAGAACGCCAGACTGTGGCTCTGGATGTCGTGGGTTCGACCCCCACTACCCACCCCAATTTTCTCTTTTTGAATCAGTGAGTTAGTGAAAATCTTACCGTCCACTACCGTCCAATTGCGAAAAAACTACAAAATACCGAACCGTTCAGCGTAAAACCATTCGCACGACTTTGCTGTTGGCTTCACGCATCGGGGCCGGCAGTCCATTGCCATATTCGTTGAACGTGGTCCGAATATCAGCATGGCGCATCAGGTCTTTGATCACGGCCCCTGGCGCGAGTGTTCGGTCAGCCCTATGTTGTCCCTGCGAGCGACATATGCAAGGGGCGTCGCTGAGAGTGCGGTATGCAGTTTCTAAAGTCCAAACAATGTTCGGCGCGGAGCGCAGGGTTATTTCTCGTTCTAATCGTTCTCCTTCAACTCTTTCCTTTGCTTATTCAAACTCAAAACCTTGGCGGAGCACCGGCGACCAACAAGGCTGTCCAGGGACAGACTGCATCCCAACCCGAGGGAGCGTTCCTCAACCTGGTTAATTGGGTTGGTAACGTGATTGCGCCGGTCGGAGCGGCCTTGTGCGTTGTCATGGCGATCATCAACTACACGCATGGCCGTGGTGTGGCCCGTTGGGCGATTGCGGCCGTCGGCCTGTTGATGGTTTCGGGCCTCACGCGTCTCCTCGAGTTTTGGATTCAGCAGGGCCAGGCGGGAGTCCAGTAGCGACACAGGTAATGGTGTTCACCATTCGGCATGTTTCCGGTTCTGGTGCGCAGCCATATGTGGCAGGCACATTACTCGCTAGACAGGAAGTCATGCGGATTCGGGGCCTGGTGCGTGGGTTCGACCAGCTGTTATTTTCGAAGTAGTAGACCGCTTGCTTTTACTAACAGGACACCCTACCACCGAGTTAACGCCTGCGCGCACGAATATGTCCTTTTTTAACTGTTTGCAGCAGCGTAATCAGACCTTTCAACGCTAGCGAAGGTTCACCTCGCCAGACCAGATGAGTACGGTTCGCGGAAACGTGTGGCGGCAGGGTGTGCTGGTTGACTTTCTCCGCTGCATTTAACGTAGTCAGCACGGACTTGGGCACAATGGCAAAACCCGTGCCGGCAGCTACGCAGGCAATCATGCCTTGATAAGACGCAAACTCAAGCGCTCGCTCCGGCAATACATTTTCACTGCCCAACCATTCTTCAAGGCGTTTGCGATACGAACAGCCATGGGCGAATGCAATTATCGTGCTTCGCCCGAGGTCTCTCGCCTTTTGAACGTTTGCCGTCTGCTTCGACGTGATCAGTACCAATTCCTCCCTGAATACCGCAGCAGATTTGAGCTCTGACGAGGTGAACGGCTCGGAGACAAACGCGGCTTCGATGTCGAAGTTCATTACGCGATGAATTAGAGCCCCCGTTGTCCCCGTAACCAGTTCCACCACTACGCCTGGAAACTCGGCATGGTACCGGGATAGAATCGGCGCCAACCGGGATCCGGCGGTGCTTTCCAGAGCACCAAGACGGAATGTGCCCTGGGTTTTTCCCGTGCGAAGTTCGTGTACCGCCTCATCCGCAAGGCGCAGCAGGCGCAAAGAGTAGTTGTGGAGCGTGCGACCTTCCGCAGAGAGGTTGAGGGTCCGGCCTTGTCTTCTGAAAAGCCGAACGCCGAGATACTCCTCGAGTTGGCGGATCCGCTTAGTCACATTCGAAGGCACGCGGTGGAGCTTGGCTGCCGCACGGACCACCCCGCCTTCTTCCACCACGGCTTTGAAAATGGCCACCGACTCCAAATTGATAGTTTCCATAAAGAGAATAATAGTTCATAACAATTCATTTGTCAGAAATGATTGTCTTCCAGTCTAATGTTGGCGAGGTTGTTGAGCATGTTTTCGATTCGGTCGGCGTTGACGGAGCGGGCATCGGCGTCACCCGTGGCGATCTCTGCCGCCGGCATGATCTCTCTAGCAGTCGCCATGGGAGTGGGACGATTCGCCTTTACTCCGCTGTTTCCGCTCATGGTCCGGGATGGACTGCTCACAAGCGACACCGGCGCACTGCTTGCAGCCAGCAATTATCTTGGGTACCTGGTGGGCGCGACGTTGGCTGCTCGTCTACGGATGGGTGCGACGTCGCTGTTAAGGCTGGGTCTCATCGGGATCGTGCTTGTCACCGCGGGTGTTGGCTGGACATCTTCCGTCTTGGCCTGGGTGCTGCTGCGATTCCTTGCTGGTGTACTAAGCGCATGGTCGCTCGTGGCGACGACAGCATGGACCCTCGCATGGTTAGCCAGGCTCGGTCGCGCCAACTTGGCAGGCACAGTGTTCGCAGGCGTTGGCGTCGGCATTGCCGGGGCTGGAGTGTTCTGCCTGATTGCGGCTCGCCCCGGTGTGCCTGCTGAAAGGTTGTGGGTTGAACTTGCGGTGCTGGCATGCGCCGCAGCGTTGTTACCGCTAATCGTGAGCCGAATCGGTCCCCAGACCAGCGGCAACGATCACAGCGTAGACATTCACACTACGGAGGACGCCTGGCGTTCGCGAACCACTGGCTTAGTCGTATGCTACAGCATCTTCGGGTTTGGATATATTCTTCCGGCAACCTATCTGCCCGCGCTTGCCCGCCAACTGGTGGACGATCCCAGGGTATTTGGTTGGGCTTGGCCGGTTTTCGGAATCGCCGCGGCCCTGTCTACCGTGATCACATCGTGGGGACTGCAACGATTCAGTCGTGTCCAGGTATGGACCGCATCAAGCGTGCTGATGGCAGCCGGCGTGCTTCTGCCAACCCTCTGGCGATCGATCATAAGTATTGTGGTTGCGGCGTTGCTTGTCGGCGGCACTTTCATGGTCATTACCATGGTTGGGATGCAGGAGGCGCGGGCCCGTGCCGAGGATAACGCCACCGTTATCCTGGCGCAAATGACCGCAGGTTTTGCGTTCGGACAATTGGCTGGACCGGTGGTGTCCGCGGCTCTTGGTCGAATCACCGCTGATGCTTCGTTTGCACTGAGCTACGCGATGCTGTTAGCGGCCGCGAGTTTGATAGCCAGTGCGATGTATCTGTCGTACGAAAATCGTGAGCGAAATCGGATCAAGGAGCATTGAGATGGAAAAGAGGGTTGATGCCTACGCTACCCCGCAGGGCTTCGGCAATACGAAGACAGAACGTCTGCCTTGCCCCGAACGGAGCGCGATGAACGGTGCCCAGCGCGCGGCGGCCGACGCGATCATCAATGGCCCCCGCAAGGTGATCTTCGGCCCATTCGTTCCCTTACTACAGACTCCGGTGCTGTTGGAGCACGTCGGGAAGGTTGGCGAAGCTCTCCGATTTCAAGGAACGTTGCCGAACCACATCCGTGAACTTGCCATATGCATTGTCGCGAGAGAGACAGGGAACCAGTTCGAATGGCAAACGCACGCCCCACTAGCCATTCAGGCGGGCGTTCCCGAGATCGCTATTGACGGCCTAGGTGAGGGCCGCCGTCCAGGCGGGCTCGAATCAGAACAAGCGTGCGTAGTTGATTTCGTCAAGGAATTGATGTCGCGTCACGGCGTCTGCGACCAGACATACGTCGAAGTGATATCTCATTTGGGAGAAGCTGGAGTCGTTGAACTCACTGCTTTGGTTGGCTACTTCGTCATGGTGTGCTGGATTATGAATGTGGCGCGAACGCCCGGTGCAGTAGGATCGAACATTCCTGCCCTATTACCCTTTCCGAGATAGTGTTGGCTTCGTTCGGCTAAGTTCGCACGAATTGCGTTTCCTCGATTTCTTTGATGTGCAACTGATCATTCGTCTACTGAGTTCATACTTCGCGAAGGGCAATCATCGGATTCACTTTGGTCGCGCGGCGTGCTGGGAGATAGCTCGCCAGCGCGGCCACTGCAAGTAAAAGCAGAGGCACGATCAGAAACACAGCCGGATCATGCGGGCGAACACCGTAGAGCAAACTTGCCATCAAGGACGCAGTGGATGCAGAGAAGACCAATCCGGCAACGATGCCCACGCCAGCAAGCACGACCCCCTTGCGTAAGAATATTCTCAGTATGTCGTCCCGCCGCGCGCCCAGGGCCATGCGGATACCGATCTCCCGAGATCTTTGGCCGACCATATAAGCCAACAAGCCGTAAATTCCGATGGAGGCCAGAAGCACCGCCAGTCCAGCAAATCCGCCCACCAGATCGGCAGAAAAACGGCGTGAAGCCAGTGACCGATCAAGGACGTCGTTCATAGAAGAGACACCAAATACCGGCAAACCGGGATCAATGCTCTCGATTTCATGCCGAATCTCTGGTTCGAGCAGGGTCGCGGGCAGAGACGTCCGCAACACCACGCTCAGTCGCTTGCTGGAGTCTTGATAGGTCGAAACATAGATGTGGGGAATGCCATCGATGTCGAGACCGTCACTCTTGATATCCTTGACAACACCCACGATGGTCGTCCATGGCTTGGTATGGTCTCGTGCGAATCGCACTCGGCGGCCCACGGGATCTTGGGTTGGCCAATACTTACGCGCGGTGCTTTCATCAATGATGGCCACCAGCGGTTTGCCGTCTTCATCGCCCTCAGTGAATGAGCGGCCGCGTAGGAGCGTCGACTGTAACACCTTAAAATAATCGGGGCTTATCCGAATTCTCTCGGCGCTCAGATTCTGCGAGGACTCGACCGGTCTATCTTCAATCGCGAAGCCTTCATTCGCTATGCCACCGACCGCATTGGGGTTGGTATTGGTGCTCGGTAGAGCTGAGGTGATTGCGGCGAGTTCCACTCCCGGAATTGCTTTCATGCGCCGCAGCAACTCACGATCAAAGGCGGCTCTGTGAGGAACATCGAGATACGGATCCGCCTCCGATTCGTTGGGATTCGGAAGCTGTATATTTGCCGTGACAACTTGGGTTGGATTAAAGCCTGGATTTTCCTGCAACAGATCCCGCAGCGTACGCAGCAGCAAGCCGGCTCCGACCATCAGTATGACGGCAAATGCCAGTTCAGAGACGATTAGAACATCACGCAATCGGCCGGTCTTCGTGCTGTAGCCGGACCCTCGACCGCCTTCACGAATGGCCGAGGAGAGAGCGCCTTTTGCCGAATGAAGCGCTGGAGCAAGTCCAAACATTAAGCCGGAGAGAATGGAAATCAGCAGAGCGAAAGCCAGCATCACCCAGTCGATTCGTACTTCGCTGAGCCGGGGAACGTTCGATGGCACAAAGCGCAGGATGAAACGCAAAGTACCCACTGCGGTTGCGATTCCCGCGGCACCGCCGATGAGCGCCAGCAGCATGGACTCGGTCAGCATCTGGCGCACCATGCGGCCGCGGCTCGCCCCCAGCGCTACCCGCACCGCCATCTCTTGTTGTCGCCCCGAAGCGCGCGCCAAGAGGAGATTGGCGATGTTCAACGATACGATGAAAACGATCAGGATTACCGCACCCAGTAACACCAGCAGCATGGGCCGAACCTTGCCCACCAAAGTTTCTTGCAATGGTTGAATCTCAATTGTCCATTGCGCCTGCGGCTGGTAATCGGTGGGAAAGTCGTGGCGCAATTCGGCAGCCATGGCAGTGAGCCGCGCCTGTGCTTGCGCCAGTGTCAGGCCAGGCTTAAGTCGTCCAATTCCAGATACTAAAATCCGGGTACCACGCATTGGCTTGGGAAAGGGATCTGCGCTGAATCCGCCGGCGCAAAACACTTCCGCGTCGCCGGAAATCGTCGGTCCAGGATGGCGAAATCCGCGTGGCAGAACCCCAATAATTGTAAGGGGATCATTGTCGAGCCGGATGGTACGGCCGACAACATTCGGGTCCGCTCCATAGGCACGGCGCCACAGGTCATCGCTGATCACGGCCTCTGGAGCGAAACCAGGCGCGAAGTCCTGCGGACCAAACAATCGTCCAATTTGCGGGACCACACCCAGCATGGAAAAGTAGCTAAAACTGGTATTGACCCCCTCGACGCGCTCGGGCTGTCCGGCGCCGGTCACATCCTCGCTACCCTCAAGGATCGGGGTCACATCTTCAAATACACCCGCTCGCGTCTGCAGGTCATCCAGTTCGGGCTTGGAAAACCTAACGTCCCGCAATCCTACGCCGGGCTCGTTAAAGAAGATTCGTACCAAACGATCGGGATCCCGGTAGGGCAGAGAACGCAGCAACACGGCATTCACGATGCTGAAAATGGCCGTGTTGGCTCCCACGCCCAGAGCCAGCGTCAGGACAGCCACGATCGTGAATGTGGGCTTCTTGACCAGCATGCG